>CAVTKD010000001.1:0-109112 GCA_963735235.1 uncultured Solirubrobacterales bacterium
AGGTCAAGCGCCTGACCCACACCGTGGTCGATCCGTTGGTCCAGGGCCTGACCCCGACCCAGTGGTCCGCCAACGGCAGCCGCCTGCTGACCGAGTTCGGCGGCCAGGACACCACCTACGCGGTCACGGTCAACCCGAAGACGGGAGCGGAACGGACGCTGACCAAGGAACGCGAGGTGGGCTTCGTCGGCACCGCCCTCTCCGCCGATGGCAGCACGGTCCTCGGCGACACCGGCGGCTTCGAACCGGGCCCCCATCACAAGGTCGTGACGATTCCCTACGCGGGTGGCAAGCCGAAGGTCCTGGCCAAGAACGCCTCCGAACCGTCCTGGAGCCGCTGACAGGTCGACTTCCTCTCGCTATCCGAGAGGAACTCGACCGGCCCCCAGTTAATTAGGTCGACCTGGCGGAGGATCGAAGCGACGTCGCTTTCGCCTGGAAACAAGCGCAAACGGCACACGGAAACCCAGGGTTTGTCGACGAAATGGGTCGACTTTGGCGCCTCTGAGATCGTCTGCCGCTCAGTCCCTGGCCCTATAATCCGCCGACTCGTCAACCCGTCGCGCGCCCGCTCGGAGAAGGTGCGGAAACCGGGAGGTCACAAAATGTCGAAGCACCAGTCTGCCGGCGCGAGCGTCAAGCGCTACTCGCCCGAGCTGCCCTACAAGCCACTGGTATCGCCGCCGAGCGTCGAGGACAAGGACGCCTGCGCGATCTATGCCTCGGTGCGCAAGGACGCGTCCCCGAGCCACGAGCCGATCGTGCTGGCGATCCCAGCGCTGCAGAAGATGCTCCACCGCGCCGGAAACGTCGACGGCGAGGGGGACGGCTGTGGGCTGATGCTCGACCTGCCGCGGAAGATCTGGGCCGAGGAGGTCCGCGCCGACGGCCACGACCCCTCGCTGACCCTCGACGACTCCTTCGCCGTCGCCCACATCTTCATCGAGCGCTCCCAGGACCGCGACAAGATCCAGCACGATGCCCGCGAGCTGCTGCGGGAAGGCGGCTTCCGCGTTCTCGCCGAGCGGATCGGCGTCGTCAACTCGCCCGCACTCGGGCCGACCGCCCGCGAGGAGGAGCCGCACTTCTGGCAGCTCGCCGGCCTGGTCCCGGACGCCGCCCACCGTGACCGCGTCCTCTTCGAGTTGATGATCGAACTGGAGAAACGGCTCGACGTCCACGTCCCGTCCTTCTCGGCCTCGACCTGCGTCTACAAGGTGATGGGCGCCCCGAACGTGCTCGGCGAGTACTACCCCGACCTGCGCGACGAGCGCTTCGAGACGATCGGCTGCTTCGGCCACAACCGCTACTCGACCAACACCTGGCCCTCCTTCAAGCGGGTGCAGCCGTTCTCCGCCCTCGGTCACAACGGCGAGATCAACACGATCGAGCAGCTGCGCCAGGAGGCGCGGATGCTCTCGGTGCCGATCCAGCCCAACTCCTCCGACTCCCAGGACCTCAACCGCACGATCGACACGATGGTCAGCCGCGAGGGCTTCAGCCTCGCCGAGGCGATGGAGATGGTGGTGCCGCCGATCGTCGAGGAGATCCGCTCTATGCCCGCCGACCTGCACCCCTTCTACATGTACCTGCACCAGACGATGGGGCCGTTCGCGCAGGGTCCTGTGGCGCTGATCGCGCGCCACGCCGACGAGTGCGTCTTCTCCGCCGACGCCCTCGGGCTGCGGCCGCTGTGGCAGGTCGAGACCGAGAACGACTACGTCTTCAGCTCCGAGCCGGGCGTCGTCTCGGTCCACAAGATGGTCTCCGAGCCGAAGCCGCTCGCCCCGGGCGAGAAGGCGCTGGTGGCGATCGACCGCGAGCGCAAGCGCTCGACCCTGCACGCCCACGACGCGATGCTGCGGATCGTCCGCGACAGCTGGCTGAAGCGCAACGGCGTCGAGGAGGCGGCCGGCTACGACCGCGCCCTGGAGACCGGCGGGCCGCTGGAGGGCGAGGACGTACCCGGCTATTCCGACGCCGGCCCCGAGGAGCCGGTCAAGGTCGCCGACCGCGTCCTCGCCGGCTTCGGCTGGCAGCGCGACGACGTCAAACTGGTCCAGCAGATGGCCTCCAACGGGGCCGAGCCGGTCGGCTCGCTCGGCTACGACGGGCCGCTGGCGGCGCTCTCGCCGGAGCGCCAGAACCTCGCCGACTACTTCAAGGAGACGGTCGCCGTCGTCACCAACCCGGCGATCGACCGCGAGCGGGAGATGGAGCACTTCTCGACCCGCGCCCTGTTCGGCCGCCGCCCCTCGCTCGACCACGCCGGCGAGGACACGGGGACGGTCGAAACCGAGTTCCCGGTGATCCTCGGCGGCCACCACGGCCTGGCGCCGCTCTCCGACAAGACCTACCGCCGGATCGCCCGTGAGCACCGCACCTACCTGCTGGAGGACCTCTGGGAGGAGTTCCGCGGCCGGGCCGCCGCCGTCGACATCTCGCTGCTGGAGTCGGAGACGACCCGCGGGGCGATCGAGCGGATCAAGCAGGAAGCGGTGAAGAAGGTCCGCAACGGGGCCGAGCTGCTGATCCTCACCGACCGCACCGTCTACGAAGGCGAGCGCCGCTACCTCGACCCGCACCTGGCGATCTCCGCCGTCGACCAGGCGCTGAAGCAGTTCCGGGTCGAGCCGGGCGAGGAGAACCTGCGGCGCCGCTGCGGCATCGTCCTGCGCTCGGCCTCGATCCGCAATGTCCACGACACGATGCTGGCCCTCGGCCTCGGCGCCAACGGCGTCTGCCCGTACACGATGGTCGAAGTGGTCTGCGTCGAGGACTACGAGACCGATGTCTCCAACCTCTGTGCAGCCCTGACCAAGGGGATCGAGAAAGTGATCTCGACGATCGGCATCCACGAGGTCCGTGGCTACGCCCGCCAGTTCTCCTCGATCGGCGTCAAGCCGGAGCTGGCCGAGATCTTCCAGACCGAGGCCTTCGCCGCCTCGGCCACCGGCGGCACCGGCTTTGCCGACCTCGACGAGGACACCAACGAGCGCGCCCGCGCTCTCAGCGGCGACGACGAGGCCGCCAAACCGGCGAAGACGTTCCGCTTCTATCCCAAGGTCTACAAGGCCGCGATCGCCACCGCCAACGGCACCGGCAGTTACGAGGACTACTCGCAGAAAGTCCGCGACCTCGAGCGCCAGAGCCCGATCTCGATGCGTCACATAATGGGCCTGAAGGCCGACCGCGACCCGGTCGACCCGGCCGGAGTCGACGCCGGCATCGGCCACCACGACTACCCGATCGTGATCTCCTCGATGAGCTTCGGCTCCCAGTCCGAGCCGGCCTTTCGCGCCTATGCGGAGGCGGCCAAAGCGACCAACATCCTCTGCGTCAACGGCGAGGGTGGCGAGATCCGCGACATGTACGGGCACTACCGCAAGTGGCGCGGCCAGCAGGTCGCCTCGGGGCGTTTCGGCGTCTCGGCGGAGATGCTCAACTCCTCCTACCTGGCGGAGATC
Organism: uncultured Solirubrobacterales bacterium; assembly: GCA_963735235.1. Taxonomy (GTDB): domain Bacteria; phylum Actinomycetota; class Thermoleophilia; order Solirubrobacterales; family 70-9; genus VAYN01. Next base: position 3,468 of record CAVTKD010000001.1, read on the forward strand.
AAGATCGGCCAGGGCGCCAAGCCCGGCGAGGGCGGCCACCTGCCCGGCAAGAAGGTCTCGGCCAAGGTCGCCGCCGCCCGTAACGCGGCGCCCGGCACCGACCTGATCTCGCCCTCCAACAACCACGACCTCTACTCGATCGAGGATCTCGCCGAGCTGATCGACGAGCTGAAGACGGTCAACCCGGACGTGCGCGTCTCGGTCAAGGTCCCGGTGGTGCCGAACATCGGCACGATCGGCCTCGGCATCGCCAAGGCCGGCGCCGACATCATCACCCTCTCCGGCTTCGAGGGTGGCACCGGCGCCGCCCGCCAGCACGCGCTGCGCCACGTCGGCCTGCCCTCGGACATCGGCACCCGCGCTGTGCACCGGGCGCTGATGGAGGCCGGGCTGCGCAACCGGGTCGAGATCTGGGCCGACGGCGGCTACCGCACCGGCCACGACATCGTCAAGCTGCACTGCCTCGGCGCCAACCGCATCGGCTTCGGCACCCTGGCGATGGTCAGCCTCGGCTGCACGATCTGCCGCGGCTGCCAGCTCGACACCTGTCACGTCGGCATCGCCACTCAGATCGAGACCGTCGAGCAGGCCCAGGAGCACGGCCTCAAGAAGTTCACCCCGCAGGAGGTCGACCTGGCCGCCGAGAGCTGCGCCCGCTTCTTCTCCTCGATGGGGGAGGAGGTCAAGCAGGTCGTCGCCTCGCTCGGCTACGAACGCGCCCAGGACCTGGTCGGTCGCTACGACCTGCTGGAACAGGTCGCCGCCCACGACAAGATCGACCTGGCGCCGATGATCACGCCGCTGGAGGAGTTCCTCGACCTCGAGCCGATCGACCTGCCGGTGGCGGAGGAGATGGTCGAGGCGCGGGCCGAAGCGGGCATGGTCGTCGCCCGGCCGATCCGCATGGAGGAGAAGCAGGCCTCGACCGCGATCGGTGCGCTGGCGCCCGAAATCTGCTCGGGGCGGACGCTGCGCAGCGAGTTCCCCCGCGCCACCGACGCCAATGACCGCGTGCTCGGCACCGAGCTCTCCGGGGCGATCGCCCGCTCACGCATCTTCGAAGACGGCCCCGAGTCCAACGACGAGGTGCTCGCCAGCCTCGAGTTCAACGGCGGCTCCGTCGCCGGCCAGGGCCTCGGCGCCTTCAACGCCTACGGCGTCTCGATCCGCATCGAGGGCGGCGCCCAGGACGGCGTCGGCAAGGCGATGCTGGGTGGCTCGATCGCGATCCTCAAGGGCAAGGGAGCCCGTGGCAAGCGCCTCAACGGCTCGGTCGGCAAGTCCTTCGCCTACGGCGCCCAGCGCGGCCGCCTCTACGTCCAGGGCTCGGCCGACTCGCGCTTCTGCATCCGCCTCTCCGGCGCCGACGTCGTCCTCGCCGGCGAGCCCGAAGAGGACATCGACGACAGCCGCGGCTGCGTCGTCGACCGCGCCAACGCCAAGGGCTTCGCCTTCGAGTACATGACCTCCGGCCGCGCCCTCGTCCTCGGCGACCTCGGTCCCTGGGCCTGCGCCGGCATGACCGGCGGCCGCGTCTACGTCCGCCACAACGCCTTCGGCATCGACCGCGACGCGATCGCCCGCCGCCTCGGCGAGGGCGCCAAAGTCCAGCTCAAGGACCTCGACGCCGAAGGCCTGATCGACATCGACGACCTGATGAGCCACTACGCCGAGGAACTCCGCGCCACCGGCCAGAACGACGAGGCCGACCGCGTGCTCGATTTCGCTGCTGACGCCACGAGCAACTTCCTAATGGTCGTGCCCGAGAAGGTCCAGGCGGATCCGAGCATCTCGACCGAGTAGGGCGGTCGGGCACTCGACCGCCCTACTCGGTCTGGAGAGTCGTCTCTCAGTGAGGGATGCTGCAGGAGGCCCGTTCGCGGATCTGTCGACCAGGCTGGAGCTCGGCTCCCACTTACTCCCTGGTCAACAGATCCGCGATCGCCCGCACCTCCTGCAGCAACCCGTCGAGCATGCGCTCGGTGGAGCTGTGGATGCGGTGCTCGGCAGCCTGGCGATCGGCCTCGACCTGGTCGATGCGCTGCTCGAGGGTGCGGGTGCGGTCGTCGATCCTGCGGACGGAGCGTTCGAGCTTCTTCTCGCTCTTGCGCAGGCGCTTCTTGACGTAGAGGCGGGTGTCCTCGCGCAGGGCGTCGAGCTCGCGGCGCAGGGCTTCGTCGTCGATGCCCGCGCCTTGCGGTTCGGCAAGCATCTCTTCGACGCCGAGGCGGACGCGCTCGATCTCCTCGTGCAGTTGGGCGCGGGCACGGTCGGCGGCGAGGGAGACTCCCGGAGCTCCCGAGGGCAGCGGGGGGTCCACCGGGTTCGGGGCGGCATTCACCCGGATGATCCTAGGGACGAGGGTGGCCGGAACCCGGGGATCAGCGCTGGAGGACGTAGAGGTGGTGGCAGCCGATCGTCAGCTCGTCGCCGTCGCGCAGCGGGCCCCACTCGACCGTCTCGCCGTTGACGAGGATGCCGTTGAGGCTGCGGTCGTCGAGGACGCGCAGCGGCTTTCCCGGTTCGGCGACGACCATCGCGTGGCGGCGGGAGACGCTGGGGTCGTCGAGCCGCAGGTCGGCTCTGGCGCTGCGGCCGATCCTGGTCCAACCGCGCTCGATCGCGAAGGTGACGATCTCGCCGCTCTCTTCGCGGCGGGCCAGGTGGTGGCCCGGATGCTCCAGCCGCTCGCGCGCCTCGTCGAGCCATCTGGGTGGGCCGGACTCGGTGGGCACGGCGAACTCTCTCGTCGTCCCGGCGTGGTCCTGGCGAGACTCGAAGATCGAGTCGCGGCGGTACTGGCCGCCGCCGCAGCTGGGGCAATCGGGCAGCTCGTCGGTCTCGCGCATCGACAGCTGCGAGCCACAGGTCAAGCAGAAGAAGGTGCCCTCGCCCGGTGTCGCTCCGGTCTCGTAGCGGTCATCGAGCGGGCTGCTGCCAACGCTGTCGAAGATGGGAATAGCTCCTTTCGGGCGCCTTGTACGATCCTATCGCGCCCCCGCCGTCGCGTCACTCAATTTCGCTGGTGTGGTCCGGCCCGGCGGCCCGGCGACTAGAATCGCGGCCCGATGGGCCCGATCAGAGCCAAGACCGAGATCGATGTCCCGCGCGAGCGGGTCTTCGCGGCGATCGCCGACCTCTCCGCCCGGCCCTCGTTCACGGATCACTTCCTCTCCGACTTCCACCTGACTCGGATCGAGTCGACCGGCGTCGGCGCCGGGGCGCGGTTCAGGGCGCAGGCGCCGCTGCGCTCGATCTGGATGGACACGACGATCGTCGAGCTCGACGAGCCGTACCGGATCGTCGAGCGTGGCCAGGGCGGCAGGGTCAACCGGATCCCGACCAACACGGCCTGGGAGCTGAAGGAGGGGCCGGGGTCGCTGACCTCGGTGCGGGTCTCCTTCTGGACCGAGCCCGGGGGGCTGGACCGCGGCCTGGAGCTGATCTCGGCCGGCTCGATCTGGCAGGAGCGCGGCTGGCGGGAGGCTCTGCGCAGGCTCCGCGACGCGCTCGAGGGCGACGCTCCGGGGGGCGAGCGGATTGCCGTCGCCGGAGGCAACAGATACGCGACCGGCATCCCTTAATAGACTCTCGCCGCCGATGTCCCCGAACCGCAGACTCGTCCTACCGCTGCTCGCCGCCTTGGCCCTGGGCCTCCTCGTGGTCGGCGTATCCGCCTGCGGCTACTCGAGCAGCTCCAAGGACGTCGTCGAGGGCGAGCCGGTCGAGCTGGGCGACCTGCAGTTCAACGTCACCTTCTCGCGCTTCCTCAACCCGAACGACAACGAGGACTCGGCCTACCTGGTCGGCCAGCCGCCGGCCCCGGAGGGCTACAACTACTTCGGCATCTTCTTCGAAGTCCAGAACGAAAGCGAAGAAGTGCAGACGCTGCCGTCGACGCTGAAGATCACCGACGCGACCGACGAGACCTACGACGTGATCCCGAGCGAAAGCCTCTACGCGCTCCCGTTCGGCGGCGAAGTCGAATCCCAGGAACAGATCCCGGTTCTCGACTCGACTCCTCAGCAGGGTCCGATTGAGGGCTCGCTGGCGCTCTTCCTGCTGCCGGCCGAAGCTTCCGACAACCGCCCGCTGACGCTGCACATCCCCGGCGCCGACGGCGAAAACGCCGAAGTCAAGCTCGACCTCTAGCGGCGCCGCCCGGCTGGGCTAGAGGCCGGCGGAGAGGACTTCGGAGGCGATCGGCGCGGCGACTTCGCCCCCGGCCGCTTCGGCTTCGATCAGCAGCACCCCGACCGCCAGCTTGGCCTTTTCGGCCGGGGCGAAGGCGGAGAACCAGGCGTCCTTGATCTGGACCGGGTTTTCGGATTCCTCCTGGCCGGGCTTGGGGCCGAGCTCGGCGGTGCCGGTCTTGCCCGCCACCTGGGCCTGGGGGATCGCCCCGGCGGTGCCGGTCCCTTCGGTGACGACGCCGATCATCAAATCGGTCATCTCGCCGGCCAGTTTCTTCGACATCACCCGCACCGGCTGGGCATGTGGGCGCAACTTCTTGTTGGCGACGACCGAGGTCGGCATGCGGACGCCGTCGTTGCCGATCGTTTGCGCCACGCTCGCCATCTCGAGCGGCGTGGCGAGGACTTCACCCTGGCCGATCGCGGAGACGCCGAGGTCGATTTCTTCGCCGATTTCTTCCGGGATCGTCGATTCGGGCAGTTCGGCTTCGCGGACGAGCCGCGGTGCGTAGAGGGTGGGGGGCGCGTTGAAGCCGAAGCTTTCCGCCATCCCGACCAGTTCGTCGTTGCCGATCTTCGGGCCGAGGGGGGCGAAGTCGGCGTTGCAGGAATCGGCGAAGGCCTGCTTCAGGGTGCCGCCGCAGTACTCGCCGTTGGCGTTGTTTAGAAAGCGGCCGCCGACGTTGACCCCGTTGGTGATTTCGAATTCTTCGTCGAGCGCGAGCACACCCTTCTTCAGGGCGGCGGTGGTGGTGAGGATCTTGAAGGTGGAGCCGGGCGGCTGCGGGGCCGAGTAGGCCTGGCCGGCGAGGGCGCGGACGTCGCCGGTCCTGGCGTCGAGCACGGCGACGCCGCCGGCGCGGCCGGCCAGGGCGGCGACCGCCGTTTCCTGCAGCCCGGGGTCGATCGTCGTCTTCACCGGGGCGCCCGGCTGCGGGTCGGCTTTGGCGAGGGTGCGGGAGGCGGAGCCCGATGTGCCGACTGCAAGCAACGAACCGCCAGGCTTGCCGGCGAGGCGGGTGTTGAAGGCGCGCTCGAGGCCGCTGATGCCGACCGGCGTGTCGGGGGCGAAGCCGTGGCGGGCCAGCTTCGCGATGTCTTCTTCGCCGGCGCTGCCGACTTCGCCGGTGACGTCGATCGCAGAGCTGCCGAGCGGGTGTTCGCGTTCGGTGGCCGGGCCTTCGGCCAGCGGCGCCCCGTCGGCGGCGAGGATCGCCGCCCGCGGCGCCAGTTCGATCTGGCTTTCGAGATGTTCGCCGCGCCGCAGCCCCGGGAAGACGAGACTGGCGTCCCAGGCGATGCCGCCTTCGGAGTAGGGCAGGTCGACCTCGTCTTCGAGCCGGCCAAAGGCGACGGTGGCGGCCGAGATCGGCACCGACATCACGTCCTCGCCTTCGCTGGAGGTCGGATCGTGGGCGGAGCCCGGCTGCAGGGACTCCAGGGTTGCCACCTGTTCGGCTTCCTTGTAGGCGGTGGCGAAGTCATTGACGCTGATCGCCGCTTTCGAGGCCGGGTTCAGTTCCTTGTACATGGCGGCGAAGTTGCCGCCCGCCCAGGCCTGGGCGAAGCGGTTCGCGGCATCCTTCTGAGGCGAGCCTGGGGTGCCGGCGGCGGCACCGACGACAAAGGCGATGACGGCGATCAGGGCCAGCGGGAGCGTGCGGGTGACCAGGCGACGCCGCCGCTCCACCTCGGGTGACATACCGCTCACCAGGGGAAAGGTAATAGAGCCATCCCCCGCATGCTTCTATTCAGTGGTGACCGTCCTCGATTGCGCCATCGTCGCCTTCACGATCGCCCTCGCGCTGTGGGGTTACCGGCAGGGCCTGATCGTTGGCGCCCTGACCCTGGTCGGCTTCGCGCTCGGGGCCTTCGGCGGCAGTCGGATCGGGCCGCTGTTCCTCGCCCAGGGCTCGGAGTCCCCCTATGCGCCGCTCTGCGCCGCGCTCGGGGCGTTGCTGGCCGGGGCGCTGGTCGCGGTCGCGGTCGAGAGCTTCGCGTTGGGGCTGCGGGCGAAGGTGATCCGCCGGCCGGTCCTGCACCTGGCCGACGGCGCTGGGGGTGCGGCGCTGATCGCCTCGGTCGCGCTCGGGCTCGCCTGGGTCTTCGGCTCGGTTGCGCTGCATGCGCCGGGAACCGCGCGCCTGCGCGCCGACGTCCAGGAGTCGGTGATCCTGCGCAGCCTCAACCAGGTGCTGCCGCCGTCGGGGCCGGTCCTCAACGCGCTCGACCGGGTCGACCCGGCGCCTTCGGTGATCGGTCCCGCGGCGCCGATCTCCTCGCCCGACGACGCGATCGCCACCGACCCCGACGTGCTGCGCGCCGGCCGCTCGGTCGTGCGGGTGCTCGGCACCGCCTGCGGGCTCGGGGTCGAGGGATCCGGCTGGGCGGTCGCGCCGGGCCTCGTCGTCACCAACGCCCACGTCGTCGCCGGCTCCGACGACACCACCGTGACCAGCCAGGAAGGCATGGAGCTGGACGCGACCCCCGTCTACTACAACCCGGAGGAGGACCTGGCGCTGTTGCGGGTCGGCGCCGACATCCCCACCCTGCCGATCTCCGACCAGGGCGACCCCGGCTCCGGCGTCGCCGTGCTCGGCTACCCGGAGAACGGGCCCTACTACGTATCGCCGGCGCGCCTCGGCGAAACCCAGGCGACGGTCAGCGAGGACTCCTACGGCAACGGGCCTGTCGATCGCACGATCACCGCCCTGCGCGGCTCGGTCCGCAGCGGCAACTCCGGCGGGCCCCTGGTCGACGACCGCGGGAGGGTGGTCGCGACCGTCTTCGCCGCCACGACCGCCGGCTATCCCGGCGGCTTCGCGATCCCGGCCGAGCAGGTCCGCGACGCCCTTGCCCACACCGCGGCCTCGGTCGACACCGGCCCCTGCGTGGGCTGAGCGGCAAGGCCCATCACTTACGTTCAGTAAGCTCGGCTCTCGTGGAACCGGTCGCCTCGACCCAGGTCTCCGCCGGGACTCCCGGCTCCGTCTGCCCGCACTTCCATGCCGCGATCGAGTTGATCGGCAAGCGCTGGACGGGGGCGATCGTCTGTGCCCTGACCGATCGCCCGATGCGCTTCGGCGAGCTCGGCAGGGCCGTCCCCGGTCTCTCCGACCGGCTGCTCTCCCAGCGACTGCGCGAGCTTGAGGGGGAAGGGCTGGTCGAACGCGAGGTCGAAGCCGGGACCCCGGTGCGGGTGACCTACTCGCTGACCGAGATCGGGCGCGAACTCGGCCCCTCGATCCGCGAGCTGCGAGCCTGGGCGAAGCAGTGGAAAAGCACTGGGTGACGGGTCATCTAGCCTGAGCAGCGTGGAGCAGGGTGAGATCGAGCTCGGCGAGGCGATCCCGCAGACGGGGCCGAGCCTCCCTGGCCCCTTTCCCGTCGGTCGCTACGCCCAGAAACTGCAGGGGTGGATGCGCGAGCGGGCGCGGGTGCAGCTGATCGGCGAGGTGACCGGTGTGGGGCGCAGCAAGGTTCAGGCCTACTTCGAGCTGCGCGACGGCCAGGGCGCGGTTCCCTGCGCGATCTGGCTCAACGACCTGGAGAAGGCGGGGCTGCCCGAGGGGGCGCTGCGCGACGGCGCCGAACTGGTCATCTCGGGTGGCCCCGACTACTACCCCGGCGGCGGCCAGGCCTCGCCCAGCTTCAGCTTCCGCGCCACCCACGTGCGGCTGGCCGGGGAAGGGGACCTGCTGGCCCGGCTCGAGGCACTGCGCAAGCAGTTGCGCGCCGAGGGCCTGTTCGAGCTGCAGAAGCAGCTGGCACGGCCGCTGCTGCCGAAGACGATCGGGGTGGTGACGGCGGAATCCGGGGCCGCCCGGCGCGACTTGCTGGCCGGACTGCACCGGCGCGGCTGGGGCGGCACCGTCGTCTGGGCCTTCGCGCCGGTTCAGGACCGCCACGCGGCACCGGCGATCGGCGCGGCGGTCCAGGGACTGGCGGCGCGGCCCGAGGTCGAGACGATCGTCATCACCAGGGGCGGCGGCAGCCTTGCCGACCTCTGGGCTTTCTGTGACGAGACGCTCTGCCGCACCGTGGCGATGCTGCGGGTGCCGGTAGTCAGCGCGATCGGCCATGAGCGCGACACGACCCTTGTCGACGACGTCGCCGCCGTCGCCTGCTCGACCCCGACCCATGCCGCCGAGGCCGCGGTGCCGCTCGACTGCGCCGCCGCCGGCCACGACCTGCAGCGCTCGGCCGCGTCGTTGCGGCGGGCGGGGGAGGGGGCGATCGGCGCCCGCGCCCGGCATCTGGCGGCGCTGGCCCGCGGCCCTGCCCGGGCGCTGCAGCGAGAGCGTGGCGGCCTCAACCAGAAGATCCGCGAGATCCGCGCCTCTTCCGAACGCGGTCTCCTCCAGCGCAGCACCTCCCAGCGGCGGATCGCGACGAGTGTGCTCGACCGCGCCCGGCGGCGGGGGATCGAGCGGACGGCGGCGGCGGTCGCCGAGGAGAGCCGTCGCGGGGCCGCGATCGAGCGCTCCGCCGGGCGGATACTGCGCCGGCGGCGGGAGGCGCTCCGCGAAGCCGCCGTGACCCTGCGCGCCCACGATCCCGACCGCACCCTGGAGCGCGGCTACGCGCTGGCCGAAGGCGCCGACGGCGAGCCGATCGGCACCGCTGTCGCCGCTGTCGCCGCTGCGCAGGTAAGACTGCGGTTTGCGGATGGGCGCGTGAAGGCGCAGATCGAGGGGGAGATTGACCGAGAAACCCGATAGCTACGAGGTCGCGGCGGAGCGGCTGGAGGAGATCATCGACCGGCTCGACTCCGGCCAGGCGGGCCTGCGCGAGACGCTCGATCTCTGCCGTGAGGGGCGCGAGCTGGTCAGTTACTGCGCGGCCGAGTTGGATGCGGTCGGCGAGGGACTGAAGGAGCTGCGGCTGGATGAGCTGGCCGCGAAGTTGGACATCTCCGCCGAGCCCGGCGCCTGAGCTACTCGAGTGGGCCGGAGCAGAGGCGGCCCAGGGCGGGGCAGCCGCGGCAGAGAGACCAGGTGCGCTCGGGCTCGGGGGCGACGGGGAAATCTCCCTGGCCGATGCGGGAGATCGTTGCCGCGAGGCGCTCCTTGGCGGTTGCCATCTCGGTGGCGTCGAGGCGAGTGACGACGGGGTCGGCGGGGCGCTCGAGGAAGACGTAGGCGACCTCGACTTCGTCCACGCCAAGCGACTCGGTGACCGCGAGGGCGTAGATCGCGCGCTGGGTGCCGTAGTCGCCGGCACGTTCCTCAGGGCTGGAGCCGCCGAGGCGGTCGGTCTTGTAGTCGACGACCAGCGGCGGCGCGCCCTCGCGCTCGACGAGGAGGTCGATCGAGCCGCGCAGGACGGTGCCGCCGACGCCGAGCAGGATTGGCACCTCGGCCCGGACCCGGGCCTGGCCGATCGGGCCGTCGCCGTCGCGCTCGATAACGCCGATCGCGCCGTCGGCCGGGCTCGAGCCGATCCGCTCGCGCAGCAGCGGCGAGCCGAGCCAGCCGCGGACGGGGCTGAGGAGCGCGTCGGCGTCGGTCGAGCGCGGGTCGAGGCCGACGGCAACGGCGTGCCGCCGCGCCAGCTCCGCGGAGGGCTCGCTCCAGTCGTTCGCCTGGCTCCACTCGAGCAGGGCGTGGACAGCGGCACCCTGGGCGGCCCGCTCTTCCCGGGCCGACGAGGTCGCTCCGGCGCCCTCACTCGACGCGAGCGCACTTTTGCTGCCCATACGGGACAAAGTGCGTTCGGAGGGCGTGAGGCCGAGCACTCGTTCCATGTAGAAGCGGTAGGGGCACTCCTCGTAGGCCGATATGGCGGTGTAGGAGAGGGGGCGACTGGGGACGACCGGCGGGCGGCGCTCGACCAGCGGCGGCGGTCCCTCGCCGAGCGGGCGTTCCCCGGCGGCGTCGCGGCGGGTCGCGGTCAGCTCTTTCGCCCGCTCGGGGGAGGGGAGGTTGGCGCGCACCGCGATCTCTCCCGGCGGGAAGGTCGCGTCGAGGCCGGATCGCGGCGGGGGCGGCGGCACGGCGACCATCACGTCGGCGTCGCGCTCGATCCCGAGGGCCTCGACCAGGCGCTCGACGACCGGGGTCCCTGGTTTCGTCGTCTTGCCCGGCTCCGGCTTGACGACGCCGCTGAGGATCAGCCGCTCGCGGGCGCGGGTGGCGGCGACGTGGAACAGGCGCAGGCCCTCTTCGGAGTCGCGCTCGCTGGACTCCTCGCAGAGCTCGGCGTAGTCGTAGAGGTTGATCGCGCCGGTGCCGAGCCGGCGCAACTGCATCCCGACCCGCGGCGGCTGCTCGCGGCCCAGGACCAGCGCCGGTGCCCTGACGCCGGCGAGCAGCCGGCGCGAAAGGTCGGGGACGGCGACGACGTCGAACTCCAGCCCCTTGGCGTTGTGCACGGTCATGATCCGCACCCCGTCGTGGCCCTCGGCGGCGGTCGCGGCCTGGGCCTCGGCGTCGCTCTCGGCGCGGGCGGCGAGGAAGTCGAGCAGGCCGCGCAGATCGCGGCCCTCACGGCTCTCGAACTCGGCGGCGAGGCGCATCAACTTGCGGACGTTGGCGAAGCGCGCCTCCCCGGCCGGGCGCATCAGCACCGCCAGGTCGTAGCCGGTCTCCGTCGTCGCCGCCTCGATCAGGCCGTCGAGCGGCAGCCGCGGCCCACGCTCGCGCAGGCCGGCGATCGTCGCGACGAAGCGGCGCAGCAGCTCCAGCTCGGGCGCGGGGATCTGCGCCAGTCGCTCCGGCTCCGCCAGCTCCGTCTCGCCGGCGCCGGCCGCGCGCTCCAGGGCCGGCCAGACGTGTCGCCGCCGGCCCGCCGCCGCGCGCAGCAGCCAGAGCGTGTCCGGGGCGGCCCCACAGGCGGGGGAGGCGAGGGCGCCGAACAGCGCCTGGTCGTCGAGCGGGTTGGCGATCGTCGCCAGCAGCGCGCAGACGTCGGATACCTGCTGCTGGGACCAGTAACCGCGCCCGCCGACCACGTAGGGACGTAGCCCGGCCCGCTCCAGCGAGTCCTCGTAGGCGTCGAGGTGGGTGAAGGCGCGCAGCAGCACGACCATCTCGCTGCGGCCGATCCCGGCGTCGGCCAGCTCATGCAGGCGGGCGGCGAGGAAGCGCGCCTCGGCCAGGCAGTTGAGCGGGGTGCGGCCGTCGATCGCCGGCTCCAGCTCGATCTCCTCGGCGTCCCAGCCGTCGCGCGCGGTCAGCAGCAGCTCGACCCCGGGCCCCGTCCCGGGCGGGGGTCCTGACGGTGGCTCGGCGCCGACCCGCAGCGGCCGGTAGGAATCGCCCAGCAGCTCCCGTCCGAAGAGGTTGACGGCGGCGATCAGCTCCGGCCGCGAACGGAAGTTGCCGCTCAGCTCCATCAGCTCGGCGTCGGCCCGCTGCTCGATCGCCCGTCGCTGCTCGCGGAAGACGTCGAGGTCGGCGTGGCGGAAGCCGTAGATCGACTGGAACTCGTCGCCGACCACGACCATCTCGCTGCGCGGACCCCGCAGCGCCTCGATCAGCCGCAGCTGCAGCCGGTTGGTGTCCTGGAACTCGTCGACCAGCAGGTGGCTGAAGCGGCTGCGGTAGGCGCCGCCGACCTCGGCCCGCTCCAGCAGGCGCGCCGCGAGCACCTGCAGGTCCTCGAAGTCGATCCCGGCGCGGCGGGCCTTGGCGGCCTCGAAGCGGGTGGAGAACAGCTCCAGCAGGGTCCCCAGCTGGCGGTAGACGACGCCGCCCTCGCCGGCCTCGGCGCTGGCGGAGACGGCCGCGTCGATCGCTTCGCGATAGGGGAGGATCGCCTTCGCCTTGCTGGTCGGGCGCAGCGCCCGCAGCTCGTCCAGGCCGGGCGCCTCGCCGGGCGCGTTGAGACGCGCCAGCGCCCGCTCGACCAGCTCGCGCTTGGGGTCGCTCTCGCGCATCTCCTCCAGCGCCTCGGCGGCGGCCACCGCGGCGAGCCGGATCGCTGCCTCCGGGTCCGACGGTGGCGGCTCCGGCAGCTGCGGCTCCGCCTCGCCGCGACTGCGCAGCTCCGCATGAGCGCCGGCGACGACCCTTCGCAGCCCCTCCACCTCAAACGCCGCCACCAGATCCTCCCGCGAGTAGCGCGTCCCATCGGCGGGTGGTTCGTCGGCCAGGAAGTCCGTGAGGGCCTCGTCGAAGGCCTCGCGGGCGGCGCGGGCGGTCTCGGGGGCGTCGAGGACGCGGAAGCCCGGGTCGATGCCGGCGGCCACCGGGTGCCCCGCGAGGAGGCGGTTGCAGAAGCCGTGGATCGTCGTCACCCAGGCGCCGCCGATCGCGCTCAGCAGCTCAGCTGCGCGCTCGGAGCCGAGCTCCGCCCGCCGGGTCAGCTCGGCGCGGATCCGCTGGCGCAGCTCGGCGGCGGCCTTGTCGGTGAAGGTGAAGGCGAGGATCGCGTCGGGGGAGACCTCCTCGTCGCAGACGAGCCGGCAGTAGCGGTCGACCATCACCCCGGTCTTGCCGGTGCCGGCGCCGGCCTCGAGCAGGACGTCGGGCCCGCCGATCTCGATCGCCGCCGCCTGCTCCGGGGTGGGCATGCGGTCGCTCACCGCTCCTCCACCTCCTCGTCCTCCTGGTACTGCGGGGCGCGGTCGCGGCGGCAGATCGGCGCCAGGTCGCAGAAGGGCGGGCAGACGTCGTGGCCGCGCAGGCCATGCCGCGGGCCCGGGTCGCGGCGGATCTCGCCGGCCCGCATGCGGGCGACGATCTCGCCGCCGCGCCGCCGCGAGTCCTCGAGCAGCTCCTCCAGCCCCTCCTCGTCGACGACGTCGTTGCCGTAGAGGTCGTAGCCGGCCAGGTCGTTCGCAGTGTCCTCGAGGACGACGCCGCGCGGGCGCCGCACCGAGGTCCCCTTCAGTGGGTGGTAGAGAGCGCCGGCCGGCGTCACCCCCCAGTGCTCGGCGGCGGCGAGCAGGTAGAGCGGCAGCTGCAGCTTCGCCCGCTCCTCGAACTTCTCCCGCGGCGTCACCGCGCCCGCGACCTTGTAATCGATGACGACGCCGCGGCCGTCGGCGGCGCGGTCGACCCGGTCGATCGCCCCGTGCAGGCCCCAGCCGCCGACGTCCAGGATCGGCCGCTCGCTGTCCTCGTGCTCGCCGAAGGTGGCCTCCAGCAGCCAGGGCTCGAAGCCGCCTGTCTCGCGCTCGGCCTCCTCGGCGAGGAAGCGTTCCAGCAGGCGCTCGACCCGGCGCGCCATCGCCCGCTCGGCCGGGTGGGAGCCGAGTTCGCGCTCGGCCGCGACCGCGGCGACGAGCTCGCGGCCGCGCGCGGTCCAGGCGGCGAGGGAGCCGGGACGCGGCAGCGGGTCGCCACCGGGACGCTCGCGGTAGAGGCGATCGAGGGTGGCGTGCATCAGCCCGCCCTGGATCAGCGGATCCGGCACCGGGTCCAGCGGCTGGGGATCGAGCTCGTGGTTGGCGAACCAGCGGTAGGAGCAGAGGTCGAACTCCTCCAGGGTGGTGCCGCCGTAGGCGCGGACCGCGGCCAGCGACTCGATTGCGGCCGGGTTGGTCAGCGGCCCGGGCGCGCGCGAGGCCGCCTCCGCTGTGCGCGCGCTCGCGATCCTGGCGACGGTCCGCTCCCGCAGGGCTCCCTCGACGCCGACCGCGGCGAGCAGGGCCGCGGGGTCGGCGCCCGCGCCGTGGGCCGCGAGCGCCCGCGCCAGCTCGTTCTCGGAGGGCGCCTCGGCCAGCGGGCTGACGATCCGGGCGAGGTCGCGGCCGCGGGTGACCTCCTCCTCGACGGGGTCAGGGACCGAGCCGTCGGGAGCCGGCGCCAGCAGTGCCCTGACGTCGTCGAGCAGTGGCGAGTGCGACTCGGCGCCGCCGTTCTCGTCGCTGTCGCGGTAGGAGAGGAAGAGCCGCTTGCGGGGGAGGGAGAGGCAGACCTGGAAGAGGTAGCGCTCCTCGGCCTCGCTGTCGCGCCGCGGGTCGAGGCCCAGCGTCGCCCGCTGCGCTTCGGCGAGGAAGGGGTCTCCGCCGCGGTCGCGGCGCGGGAACTCGCCGTCCTGCAGCGAGGCGACGAAGACGTGGTCGAAGCGGCCGGCACGGAGCCGGTAGGGGCTGGCGATCCGCACCCGGCCCTCGACCGGGCCGCTCCAGACGCGGAAGTCGAGGTCGGCGACGGTCGCTCCCAGCTCCTCGGCGCCCGGCGCCATCCCGCCCAGCTCCGCCAGCTCTTCGAGCGCGCCGGAGATCGTCGAGGCCGCGCGCAGCTCGAGCCCGTCACCCACTCCGAGCGCTGGGCCGTCGCTCTCGTCGCGCAGCGGGCGCGCCGCCATCGTCGCCGCGAGTCGGCCGGCCTCCGTCGCCAGCGCCGCGGGCGAGCGCCCCGCCGCCTCGCGCAGCCGCACCAGGTCCCGCGGCGGCTCACCTTCCTCGCCCTGCCAGAGCACCAGCGCTGTCTCGACGTCCTGCACCCGCCCGCGGCGCAGCGAGCGCTCCAGCCAGTCGACCCGCCCCGGCGAGAAGCCGGAGGGGCCGCGCAGGTAGCGCAGCAGGTCCGCCGCCCGCCCGCCGCCGAACGCCGCTTCCAGGAGCGCGACGAGGGCGCCGCCCACCGCCGTCCCCGCCACCGGCAGCTCCGCCTCCAGCGCCGTGGCGATGCCGTTCGCCTCCAGCGCCGCCGAGATCGCCGGCCCGCGTCGCGCCGGGTCGCGCAGGGCGACCGCGACCTGGTCCGGGTCGGCGCCGCCGGCGATCAGCCTCGAGACCTCGCCCGCGATCGCCTCGGCCTCGCCGCGCACCCCGGCAGAGCGCAGCAGGAGCAGGCTCTGGTCGGGTGCGAGCGCGAGCGCATCAGCATCGGCCGCCCCGAAGCCGCGAGCGAGGTGGAAGAGCAGCGGGCTGTCCGTATTCCCCGGCTCGGCCTCGGTGCGGATCTCCTCGGCGACGCCGATCCGCTCGCGCAGCTCGCCGAGCAGGCGGGCGCGGGCGGCCAGCGCCGCGTTTCCCTCCTCGAAGGGGAGGGCGACCGTCACCTCGGTCAGCGCCGCCAGCGTCTCGACCAGCTCGAACTGATTGGGAGTGAGGTCGTCGAGCCCGTATAGGAAGACGGGCCGGTCGCCCCAGAAGGAGCCGTCGCGGCGCAGCAGCCCGATCGCCTCTCGGGCGATCCCGTGGGCGTCGATTCGGCCGAGCCGGTCGCGCGCCTCGGCGTAGCCGGCGAAGAGGGTGGCGATGTCGGCGAGGTAGGCCGAGCCCTCCAGCGTCGCGGCGCTGGCCTCGACCGCGTCCGGCTCGACCCCGGCCCCCTGCAGCTCGTCGAGCAGCCGCTCGAAGGCGCGGGCGAAGCCGGGGCGCGAGGCGGAGCGGCGCAGTGGCCCGAGCCGCCCGAGGCGGGCGTCGGCCGCAACCGTCACCGCCCGCAGCCGCTGGGCCGGCGAGAGCTCGGCGCCCGGCGGCACCCCGGCGGCCGTCGCCACGGCGCGGAACAGAGCCCCGAAGGTCATCGCCGCGCCGCCCAGCGCGGCGCCCTCCTCACAGAGCTCGCGCTCGAAGGCGAAGACGTCGTCGACGTTGGGCACGACCAGGATCGGGTCGCGGTCGAGGGCCGCGGCGAAGTGGCGCCGGACCAGGCCCGCCCGGCCCGAGTTCGGGGGCCCGTGGATCAGTTTCAGCGGCACCCTTCCAGCCTATGCACGGGGGCGGCGCCCTCCCCCGCAAACTGCGACGGAACGGCTCTGTTTTGCCGTCTACCGGCGCCTCTAGATTGCGAACCAGCCCATGTCCCTCTGCTTCGTAGATCCAGCCGACGCCGTCCGCGCGATATCCGACTCGGTCGGCCGCGAGGCCCGTCGCCAGCTGCTCGGCGAGGCCGTCCGCGCCTGGGTCGACGAGATCCCCGACGCCGAGCTCGAGGTCCACTACGCGAAGGCGATCTCCGAGCTCGACGAACACGACCTCTCGATGCTCGCCGCCTGGCACGGCTCGCTCGAGGTCGGCCACCCGATTCCCAACCGCGACTTCCTGATGGGAGCCTTCGGCTCGCTCGGTCCGAACCGCCGCGAGGCGATGAAGCTGGCTGCCGGCTTCCGCGGCGAGGAGGCCGTCGACGCCGGGGTCACCGAGGAGGACGCCCTCGAGCTGGTTCTCGGCCTGCTCGCCCCACCGCGCCTGATGCAGCTCGCCGTAGAGGCCCTCGAGCTCTACGTCTGGGACCGGGCCGGCTCAGATAACTAGCTGCCTGTCGATTTAGCGCCTGCTCGTTCGTCGTCGGGGTAGAGAGTCAACACCGACAAAGGAGAGACCATGGGCAGGATCGTCGTAACCGAGTTCATCTCGCTGGACGGAGTGATCGAGGCGCCGGGCGGAGGCGAGGACTTCAAGCACGGGGGCTGGACCTTCGAGATCGAGCGCGGACCGGAGGGCGACAGGTTCAAGCTCGACGAGCTCGTCGAGGCCGAGGCGCAGTTGCTGGGCCGGCGCACCTACGAAGGCTTCGCCGCCGCCTGGCCGCAGATGAACGACGAGGCCGGCTTCGCCGAGAAGATGAACACGATGCCGAAGTACGTCGTCTCCTCCACCCTGACCGAGCCGGAGTGGGAGAACACGACGGTCCTCTCCGGCGACCTCGCCGCGGACATCACCAAGCTCAAGCAGGAGGTCGACGGCGTGATCCTCGTCGCCGGCAGCGCCCAGCTGGTCCAGGGGCTACTCGAGCACGATCTGGTCGACGAGCTGCGGCTGATGGTCTTCCCGGTCGTGCTCGGCAGCGGCAAGCGCCTCTTCGGCGCGAGCGAGGGCAAGAAGCCGCTGCGACTGACCGCGAAGACGGTCGGCGCCGGCATCTCCGTCCTCACCTACGAGCCGGTGCGGGCGGCGTGATCTCTGGGGGTGGCGGCGCGATCGCCGCTGCCCCTTCGCCGATTAGAGGGCGCCCGGCAGGTCGGCGAGCGCCCGGATCTCCGGGATCGCCTGGTCGTTGTCGCGGAAGTGGACGGCGGCCAGGCCCGCCGCGCGGGCACCCTCGATGTTCGGCAGCAGGTCGTCGATGAAGAGGCAGGCCTCGCCGGGTAGACCGAGCCGCTCCAGGGTCATCTCGTAGATCCGCGCTTCCGGCTTGCGGGCGCCGACGAAGCCGGAGTCGACGACCGTCTCAAAGATCTCGTCGACCGGCAGCATCGAGCGCCACACCGGCTCCCACTCGCGGACGTTGTTGGTCAGCATCGCCATCCGCTTGCCGCCGGCCTTCAGCTCCCGCATCAGCTCGATCATCGGCGGGTTTGGGTGCAGCGCCTCGAAGTAGACCTCGCGGAAGCGGTGCAGGTGCGGCCGGTGGCCGAGCAGCGGCTCCAGGCCGCCGGCGAGCCGCTCCAGGAAGTCGGCCTCGGTGACCTCGCCTCGCTCCAGCGCGTAGAGCGGGTTCTCGCCGTCCTCTTCGGTCAGCGCCCGCATCGCCTCACCGAGCATCTCGGGTGAGATCCCGATCTCGTCCTGGATCGCCATGAACGAGGTCAGCAGCGGCGTCGTCAGGACACCGCCGAAGTCGCAGACAATCGCCTCGATCTCAGCCAACGGGGCGGGCGACCTCGTAGTGGCCGAGCCCCTCGCGCCCCTCGACCGACCAGCGGAAGAAGGCGATCTCGGCGTTGAGGCCGGCGCGGCGGACCGAGGCCGAGCTGATCAGCGTTCCCGCTCCGCGCATCGGCCGCCCGTCCTCGGCATCGGGCCACAGCTCCAGGGTCGCCCGCCGCTGCACGCCGTCCTCGCCGTACTCGGTCGAGAGCAGCGCTTCGTCGAAGCTGACCGGGGCGCCGTCGGGGTCGCAGAGCACCGCCGCGACCTCCTCCTCGCCGTGCTCGCCGGCGCCGGCGGGCAGGGCCGAGGTCAGCGCCAGCAGGCCGCCGTCGGCGAAGACGATGCCGATCGACCGCCGCAGGATCTGGCCCGAGTCACTCACCCGGCGGAGCCTATTGGCGCGAAAAGGAGTCGTGCGGCGCGGGCGGAATGGATTGCCGCGATGAGCCCGGGTGCCGAGCCCACCGCCGAGCCGGACCCGCCGCCGCCACCCGGGTACCATTGAGCCATGTCTGATGATCAAGCAGCCGCGCCCGAGCAGCAGGCAGAAGTCCCCACCGAGGAAGACGTCTACGAGGCCCTCGAGGAGGTCATCGACCCCGAGCTGGGTCTCGACTTCGTCTCCCTCGGCCTCGTCTACGACGTCGACATCGAGAAGGAGGACGTCTACGTCACCTTCACGCTGACCACCCCGGCCTGCCCGATCGGCCCCCAGGTCTCCGAACAGATGAAGGAGTTCGTCGGCGACCTTCCCGGCGTCTCGGCGGTCCACCCGAAGATGGTCTTCGACCCCGCCTGGTCACCGGAGATGATGACCGACGACGCCAAGTTCGCCCTCGGCTTCTAAGCAGGGATACCGGGCCGACCCTGGCCCCTAGCGCAGCAGTTCCAGCACCTGCTGGCCTTCCTGGTTGGCCTGACTCAGCTGCTGCGTACCGCCGTCGGCGGGCGTGGCGCACATCGCGTAGGCACGGAACCTCAGCTCGCCGCCGGTCGCGTTGGCGATCGTGACAGCCCAGCCGGTCGCGGCCCTGCCGTTCTTCGGTAGCGGATAGAAAGCTTCTTCTTCTTCTTCTTCTTCTTCTTCGATCAGGCTCGGGCGGTCGGCCTGGATCTGGAAGACCTCATCCGGCTGGGTTCGGCTGAGCAGTTCGAAGCCGCCGCCGCTGACCGTCTCGCCTTCTTCGCAGGCTGCGTAAGAGGTCTCGGCGAACTTGCCGGGCACGGTTTCGGGGCCGTAGCGGGTGACGATTTCGGTAGTGCCGGACGGGCCGGCTTCGCCCCTGGCGCCGCGTGGTCCGCGTTCGCCCGGTTCGCCTTCGACACCCTGCGCACCGTGTTCACCTCGGACCCCGCGTTCGCCGGATTCGCCTTCCGGGCCCTGGGCGCCGGTCGCTCCCCGTTCGCCGGGTTCACCTTGCTCGCCCTGAGCTCCACGTTTCCCGCGTTCGCCCGCTTCGCCCTGCGAACCGCTGGAGCCAGGTTCGCCTCGCGGGCCGATTTCACCGGGTTCCCCCGGAGCCCCGGGTGTGCCCGGCAATCCCTGGGGACCGCTCGGGCCGCGCGGGCCGGCGGGCAGTTCGCCTTCCGCGAAGTCGCTAGCGATGAGCGATCCGGTGCGGACCTTTTCGCCAGTCACCGCACCGGTTCGCAACTGCGCGGTGCCGACGCTGCTTTTCGGCAGGCTGGTCGCTGCCCAGGCTCCGCCGCCGAGGGCGAAGAAAAGGGCGAGGGTGGCGATCACGTTGGCGTAGGTCAACTTCGAGCGCAGCGGATTCTTCATGCGGTCCTTTCAGGAGCCTGGTGGCGGCAGAGAGGACGTATGTCGGGGATATCCGTCCAGGGCTGAAGCTCTGGGCGAGCGCGACCAGTGAGCCGCTGCCGCGGGCGTCAGTCGTCGTCGCTGGGCGTCAACCGACGCTCGTGTCCGTTGCCGTTGACAGGCACCTCTTCGGCGGTCGCGTCGAAGTCGTAGGGGCGGGCGCCGCCGGTGGACCCGGGGCCGGGGGCACCGCGTCCCGGCATGCCGACGACCGTGAAGCGCCCCACGGTGAAGCGGCGCAGCAGGCTGCGGGCGATCGCCCGGGTCGGCGGGATCAGCAGGAAGACGCCGACGATGTCGGTGAGGAAGCCGGGGGCGAGCAGCAGGGTGCCGCCGACCACGATCAGCAGGCCGTCGGCGACCTCCTTGCCGGGGAAGCGCCGCGCCGCCAGCGCCTCGTTGAAGCGACGCCAGGCGCCGCGGCCCTGGTGGCGCAGCAGCAAGGAGCCGAGCACCGCGTCGGCCAGCAGCAGTACCAGCGTCGGCAGCACGCCGATCGCTTCGCCGACCTGGATGATCACGTACAGCTCGGCGATCGGGATGACGATGAAGAGGGCGACGAGAACGAACATCACCCAAGCGTAGATGGTCGGTTTGGCGAGCTCAGGCCTTGGCGGTGGCGGCCGCTGCCGCCTGCTCGAGCTCGGCGAGGGAGTCGGCGATGCCCGTGGAGACGGTGTCCACGTCCCCCATCGAGTCGTAGTCGGCGAGCAGCCCGAAGCCGACCTTGCCGTGGTAGCTCATGATCGCGATCGCCAGGGCGTGGTTCTGCGGCAGGAAGGCGACCGGGAAGACCTCTTCCATCTCCCGCCCGAGCACGTAGAGCGGCATCTGCGGCCCCGGCACGTTGGTGACGATCAGGTTGAAGAGGCGGGTGGAGAAGTTGATCCGCGAGGCCTGGGCCAGCAGCGTCGGCGGCGCGAAGTCGTTGAAGCGGGAGATCACTTCCGCCCCGAGCGCCTGTTTGGAGCGCTTCAGCCCGGCCATCTCCTCGCTGATCACGCGCAGCCGGCGGACCGGGTCCTCGACGTAGACGGGCAGCGGCCCGCGCATCAGAGCGATCCGGTTGCCGAGGTTGCCGCGCTCGTCCTCGTTGCGGATCGAGACCGGGACCAGCGCCCGCAGCTCCAGGCCCTCGGTGCGGATGCTGCGGCTGTGCAGCCAGCTGCGCACCGAGCCGGTGACGACGGCGAGGACGACGTCGTTGACGGTGCCGCCGAGGGCGTCCTTGATCCGCTTGAAGGTGGCCAGCTCCGAGCGCGCCCAGACGTAGCGCCGGTGCGGTCCGATCGGCTGGTTCAGCGGCACGTCCGGCGCCGGGTCGGCGAAGGCCGAGACGATCTCGCTGACGCCCTCCAGCGCCTCGACCGCCCTGCGCGCGGTCGTCTCCGGGTGGCGGACCGCCTCGACGGCGCGCTCGGCGAACTTGACCGGCGTCGCGATCAGGTCGCTGACGCCGCGCGCCACCAGCTCGGTCGTGCCCGGCTCGGCCTGTGGCACCCAGTCGTCGACGGCCGCCGCCGGCTCGGGGATCGGCTCGAAGTCGAAGAGGACGGTGCCGATGTCGACCCCGGAGACGCCGTCGACCATCGCGTGATGGGTCTTGGTCAGGATCGCGAAGCGGTCGCGCTCCATCCCCTGTGCCAGCCACAGCTCCCAGAGCGGCTTGGAGCGATCGAGCTGCTGTGAGAAGACGCGGCCGGCGAGCTGCTTCAGCTCGTCCTCGCCGCCCGGCTCGGGCAGCGCGGTGTGGCGGATGTGGTAGCCGAGGTTGAAGTTGACGTCGTCCGCCCAGAGCGGCCGGCCGGCCTCCAGCGGCGGCACCACCAGCTTCTGGCGGAAGCGCGGCACCTGGCTGAGGCGCCCGCGCACGTGCTCGACCAGGTCGACGTAGCGGGGCGGCGGTCCCTCGAAGATCAGGATCGCGCCGACGTGCATGTGGCTGTTGGAGCTCTCGTTGGTCAGGAACGAGGCGTCGACCGAGGTCAGGCGGTCGAGGTGGCGTCCTTCGGTGCTCATCCCGCAAGGCTAGCTTCGCCCGCTCGCCGGGGCCACCCGGCACCCGCGGCCGCAACCTTGCCACCGCTACCCTGCAGTCATGGCAGCCACCGTCAGCGCCGCTCCCAAACGCGTCCTGCTCGCCGCCCCGCGCGGTTACTGCGCCGGTGTCGACCGCGCCGTGCAGACGGTTGAGCGGGCGCTCGAACTGCACGGCGCCCCCGTCTACGTGCGCAAGGAGATCGTCCACAACAAGCACGTGGTCGAGGAACTTGCCAAGCGCGGTGCGATCTTCGTCGAGGAGGAGACCGAGGTGCCGGAGGGCAAGATGGTCGTCTTCTCCGCCCACGGGGTCGCTCCGGCGGTCCACGACAACGCTGCCGCCCGCGGTCTGCGCACGATCGACGCCACCTGCCCGCTGGTCACCAAGGTCCACGTCGAGGCGCGCCGCTTCGCCGCTCAGGGCTACACGATCGTGATGATCGGCCATGAGGGCCATGAGGAGGTCGAAGGCACGACCGGCGAGGCGCCCGAGAGCATCATCCTGGTACAGACCGTCGGCGAGGTGGCGACGCTCGCGGTGCCCGATCCCGAGAAAGTCGCATTCATCACCCAGACCACGCTCTCGGTCGATGAGACGCAGGAGATCATCGCCGCCCTGCGGGCCAAGTTCCCGGCGATCGTCAGCTCCAAGTCGGACGACATCTGTTACGCCACGACCAACCGCCAGATCGCCGTCAAGCAGCTGGCCCGCGAGTGCGACCTGGTTCTCGTGATCGGCTCGACCAACTCCTCCAACTCCAATCGCCTGGTCGAGGTCGCCCGCGAGCACGGCGCCGCCTCCCACCTGATCGACAATCACACCCAGGTCGAGGAGGAGTGGCTGGTGGGGATCGAGACCGTCGGCATCACCTCCGGCGCCAGTGCTCCCGAGGAGCTGGTCGAGAGCCTCGTCGGCTTCTTCCGCGACCGCGGCGCCGGCGACATCTCCGAGCTGCGCACCGTCCACGAGGACGTCCGTTTCATGCTCCCGAAGGAGATCCGCGACGAGCTCGCGGCCCGCGCCTGAGGCGCCGGGCTCTCTCCTCCGCCTCCGCGCTCAGTCGCGCGGTGCGTAGCGGTGGTGCAGCATCAGATCGTTGCCGTCGGGGTCGCTGAAGAGAGCCATGTGGCAGACGCCGGTGTCGAAGGTCTCGCCTTTGAACTCGACCCCCTTGGCCTCCAGCTCCGCCCGCGTCGCGGCGACGTCGTCGACGTGCAGCGCCGGATGGGCGTTCTTCTGCGGCGCGAACTCCATGCCCATCTTGGCCGGCTCCCAGATGCCGAAACAGGTCTCGCCCACCCAGAATTCGAACTGGCCCTTCTCGTCTGGACGCAGGCCGAGCGTCTCGACGTAGAAGGCGCGCGAGCGCTCGCTGTCGGTGGACGGTATCCCGACGAAATCAAGCTTGGTAATCACGATCTCTCCTCTGCGGTAGGGGTGGAGGGCCCCAGGTTCACAGGTCTGTCCTTCCTTTTCTAGGCCGCGGCGGCGGCAAAGCTGAGCGACCAGATCCGCAGGCCCGGGGTGGGGCGCAGGGTCAGGCGGTGCTTCTCATGGCTGGGGTGCTCGGCGAGCGGGTGCAGACCGGGATCGGAGGTTGTGACCGTGCCGGCGCCCTCGCCGTCCAGCTCGATCGCGATCTCGCCCGCGCCCTCGACGGTCGCGTAGGCACCGCCGGCCGCGTACTCGACCGCCAGCTCACCGCCGTCCTCGCCGGCGATCCAGGGGCGCTCCCAGGAGCCGCCGGGGAAGAACTCCGGAGTGGGGGCGATCACCCGGGCGCCAGGTGCGTCGCTCGGGCGGATCGGCGCCAACGGGTCGGGGAGGGGCTGGAGGGCGTCGATCTCGCGCAGCTCTTCCTGGATCGCGATCTCCGTCTCCAGGTATTCGCCCTCGCCGAAGTGCACCCAGGAGAGTGCGCCACCAAGGCTCCAGAGGAAGAGGCTCGGCCAGCCCTCACAGCCGTAGGCGCTCCAGAGGTCGCGCTCGGCGTCGATCGCGACCGGGAACTCGACGCCGAGGCCGCCCAGCCCGGCGGCGACCGCGGTCTCATCAGCGCCGAAGGGGAAGCGGGGCGACTGCACGCCGATGACGCTCAGGCCGGCCTCGCGGTAGCGGCGCGACCACTCGCTCAGATAGGGGAGGGTGCGGACGCTGTTGAGCTGGGCGAAGTCGATGAAGTGGACCAGCGCGGGACCACCGGCGGTCAGCACCGGCATCGACTCCGGCTCCCTGCCGACCCAAGGGATCCCCTCCGGCAGGTCAGGAGCGGCGATGTTGTCGCGTCCGGGTCGCACCCTCGCGGACGTTATCCTGAGCCGCCGTGCCTCCGCAGCTCGCAGGGAGCCCGCCTCCCGCCGCATCGCATGGCCGCCGGCTCGACCTCGTGCTGGGGATCGTCGTCGGCCTGGTGCTGGGGATCGCTGTGGTCGCCGCCTTCGTCTTCCTCGGCAGCGAGGGGACGATCGACGCGCCGCGCATCTCGGGCGTCAACACGGGCAAGCCGGCGGCGCCGGTGGCAAAGCCCAAGCCGGCTCCCAGGCCCGCGGTCTCGCACGCGGTTCCGAAGGTCCGCGTCATCGGCGGCGCCCCGCCCGCCTCCGGGCCGCCGATGCTCCACTTCAAGCGCGGGCACCAGGTTCGCTTCCGGGTCGTCACCGACGCTCCGATCGAATTCGAAATCCCCGGCCTGGGGGTCGACGAGACCGTCGAGTCCGACGCCGTGATCTCGTTCAAGGCGCCGCGGGCGGGCCAGTTCCCGGTTCTCGTCGCCGCCTCCCACATCGAGATCGCCGGGCTCCTGGTCAGTCCGTGAGCTTCCTGCCGTTCGCGCACGCGCTGGTAACCAGGCAGGACCTCCCGATCCCGGCCTGGCTCTTCGCCTGGGCCGCCTCGATCGTCCTCATCGTCTCCTTCTTCGCGCTCTCGGCCGCCTGGCGCACGCCGCGCTTCGAGCAGGAGCACTGGCGCCCGCTCGGAGCGGCGCTCTCGCGCCTGCTGCTCAGCGGCCCGCTGCAGGTCCTCTGCGGCCTGGTCAGCGTGTTTCTGCTCGGGGTCGCGATCTACTCCGGCCTGCGCGGCACCGAAGCGCCGGATCGCAACTTCGCGGTGACCTTCCTCTTCGTCACCACCTGGCTCGGCTTCCCGTTCTTCTCGGCCCTGCTCGGCAACGTCTTCCGCCCCTTCAACCCCTGGCGCGCGGTCGGGCGCGTGGCGGGCGGCGCCTTCCGGGCGATCGCCGGGCAGCGCTCCGGCCGCCTCGCCTATCCCGAGCGTTTGGGCCGCTGGCCCGCCGCGATCGGCCTGCTCGCCTTCGTCTGGCTCGAGGTCGTCTACGGCTCCAGCGGCGGCGTCGCCGTCGGCCTGCCTCCGCACGCGGCGGCCGTCGCCGCCCTCCTCTACAGCGCCTACACGCTGGCGATGATGGCCCTGTTCGGGGTCGAGGAGTGGTGCGAGCGGGGTGAGATCTTCTCCGTCTACTTCGGGATGTTCTCCCAGCTCGGCGCCTTCGGGGTCGAGGACGGCCGGCTCGGCCGGCGGCGGATGCTCTCGGCCGCGACCCACTGGGCGACGATCCCTGGCTCGGCCGCCGTGGTGATCGCCTCGATCGCCACGACCAGCTTCGACGGCGCCCAGGAGGGCGCCTTCAAAGCGGCGATCGAAAGCGTCTTCAACTGGCTCGTCGACCGTGGTGTGGGGCTGACCGCCTCGCTGCGGCTCACCGACACGGTCTTCCTGCTGCTCACCTTCGCCGGCGTGGCGCTGGTCTACGCGCTCGGCGTGCGTGGGATGCGGACCGTGCGCGGGGCGCCGTCGGCGGCGAAGTTGCGGGTCGGCTTCGCCCACACGCTGATCCCGATCGCGCTCGCCTACCTCGTCGCCCACTACTTCAGCCTCTTCGTCTTCCAAGAGCAGGCCCAGGTCACCTACCTGCTCTCCGACCCGCTGGGGACGGCGAGCGCCGACCTCTTCGGTACCGCCTCCGGCGGCATCGACTTCCACGTCCTCAGCTCCAACGCGATCTGGTACGTCCAGGTCGCCGCCCTGGTCGTCGGCCACGTGCTCGGCCTCACCCTCGCCCACGACCGCGCCCTCGTCTACTGGCCCGACTACCGCCAGGCCTCGCGCTCGCAGTACTGGATGCTGGCGGTGATGGTCGCCTTCACCTGCTTCGGCCTCTACCTGCTGTCGGCGACCGGATGACCCTCCCGCTCGCCCACCTCGGCCACTTCCTCTGGATCTTCTACGTCATGCCCGTCGTCATCGTGATCGTCGGCATCGTTCGCTCGACGATGAAGGAGAAGCAGCGCGAACGTGAGGAGCAGAAAGTGGACCCGCCGCCCGGCGAGCAGCTCTAGAGGATCTCGGCGAGGCGGCGCTCGAGCGCGGCGGAGATCTCGTCGCGCACCGGGCCCTCGGCCAGGCGTTCGACCAGGGACTCGAGGAAGCCTTCGATGATCAGCGACTTGGCGCCGGCCGGGTCGAGCCCGCGCGAGGTCAGGTAGAAGAGCTGCTCCTTGTCGATCTGGGCGATCGCCGCGGCGTGGGTGCAGCGGACGTCGTCGGCGAGGATCTCCAGGCCGGGAATCGAGTCTGCGTGCGCCTCGGGTGAGAGCAGCAGGTTGCGGCTCTCCTGGAAGGCGTCGGTCTGCTGGGCGCCCGGGTCGACCTTGATCATCCCGCGCCAGACCGCGGTCGCGCCGGCCGCCAGGACCCCGCGGAAGGCGAGGTCGGAGTTGGTGTTCGGCGCCGCGTGCTCCTGGATCGTGTCGAAGTCGAGGTGCTGCCCGGGGCCGCCGGCGTAGCCGCCGGTGACGCGGGCCTCGGAGCCCGGGCCGGCCAGCTTGGTCTCCATCCGCACCTTGCCGCGTGAGGAGCCGAAGCCGAGGGCGGCCCAGTCGAGGCGGCCGTCGCGCTCCACCTGGGCGCGCTGGGTGGCGAAGATCCAGGCCGACTCGGAGATGTCCTGGGTGTTGACGTAGCGCAGCGTCGCCGCCTGGCCGACGCTCAGCTCGACCACCGAGTTGAGCAGCCCGTCGACCTCGTCGTTCGGGGAGGACCAGTGCTCCCAGACCTCGGCTTCGGCGCCCTCCTCGAGCACGACCAGGGTGCGCCAGCCGACCGCGGCACCGTCGCGGTCGATCGGGACCTCGATCCGGATCGGCTCGGCGACCTTGACCCCGCGCGGCACGTGAACCAGCACGCCGTCGCGCCAGCCCGCCTCGTTGCGGGCGACGAAGGGGTCCTCGATCGGCACCAGTGACCCGAGCCGCTCGTGCAGCAGCTCCGCGTGAGAGGAGACGGCCTCGGCGAGGGAGATCACCGTGGCGCCCTCGGCGCCGCCGATCTCGACCTCGGCGTCCGCCGCCTCGTAGGAGTCGATCTCCAGCCCCGAGAGGTCGGTGAATTCCCAGCCCTTCGCCTTGTGGTCGGGCAGGGACAGGCTCTGCGCGAGAGAGGCGCCCCTCTGGCGCCTCTCGGAAAGCCAAGCCGGTTCGGTCGCCACCTCAGCCAATTGAGCCCTCCATCTGCAGCTCGATCAGCCGGTTGAGCTCGACCGCGTACTCCATCGGCAGCTCTTTGGTCACCGGCTCGATGAAGCCGTTGACGATCATCTTCGAAGCCTCCTCCTCGTCGAGCCCGCGGCTCTGCAGGTAGAAGAGCTGCTCGTCGCCGATCTTCGAGACGGTCGCCTCGTGGCCGACGTCGGCGTCGTTCTCGTCGATGCGGATCGTCGGGTAGGTGTCCGAGCGCGAGTCCTCGTCGAGCAGCAGCGCGTCGCAGACGACCTTGGAGCGGGATTCGCTCGCCCCGTCGGCGACTTCGAGCAGCCCGCGATAGGTCGCCCGGCCGCCGTCCTTGGAGATCGACTTGGAGAAGATCGAGGACGAGGTGCGCGGCGCCGCGTGGATGATCTTGCCGCCGGCGTCCTGGTGCTGGCCCGCGCCGGCGAAGGCGATCGAGAGGATCTCGCCGTGGGCTTCAGGGCCCATCAGATAGATCGACGGGTACTTCATCGTCAGTTTCGAGCCGAGGTTGCAGTCGACCCACTCCATCGTCGCCTTCTCGTGGGCGACGGCGCGCTTGGTGACCAGGTTGAAGACGTTCTGGGACCAATTCTGGACCGTCGTGTAGCGGACCCGCGAGCTCTTCTTGGCGACGATCTCGACCACCGCGGAGTGCAGCGAGTCGCTGGAGTAGACCGGGGCGGTGCAGCCCTCGATGTAGTGGACGTCGGCGCCCTCCTCGCAGATGATCAGCGTCCGCTCGAATTGGCCCATGTTCTCGGTGTTGATCCGGAAGTAGGCCTGCAGCGGCATCTCGACCTTGACCCCGGCCGGTACGTAGACGAAGGAGCCGCCGGACCAGACGGCGGAGTTGAGCGCCGCCAGTTTGTTGTCGTTGGCGGGGATGATCGTCGCCCAGTGCTCGCGCACCAGGTCCTCGTGCTCGCGCAGGGCGGTGTCCATGTCGGTGAAGATCACGCCCTGGGCCTCGAGCTTCTCGTTCACCTGGTGGTAGACGACCTCGGACTCGTACTGGGCGCCGACGCCGGAGAGGAATTTGCGCTCCGCCTCGGGGATGCCGAGCCGGTCGAAGGTGTTTTTGATGTCCTCCGGGACCTCGCTCCAGTCGCGGCTGTTTTTCTCCGAGGCGCGCACGAAGTAGTGGATGTCGTCCCAGTCGATCTGGCCGAGGTTGCCGCCCCATTCCGGGGTCGGGCGCGAGTAGAAGTGCTCCAGCGCCTTGAGCCGGAAGTCGCGCATCCACTGCGGCTCGTCCTTGTAGTCGGAGATCGATTCGACGATCTCCCGCGAGAGCCCCTTGGGCGCCTTGTAGGCATAGCCGGACTCGGAATCGTGGAAGCCGAACTTCTCCTTGTAGTCGGAGTTGATGCCGGCCAGATCTCGTTTCTCTGCGACTGCCTCGGGCGTTGCCATGATTCAGACCTCCAGAGTGATGGTGTCGCCCTCGATGGCTATCGGGAACGTTTGCACCGGCGTGAAAGCTGGGAGCGTCTTCGGCTTGCCGGTGCGCAAATCGAAGAGGGAGCCGTGACGGGGGCACTCGACGGTACAGGTCGCCGGGTCGAACTCGCCCTCGGCCAGCGGGCCGTCGTCGTGGGAGCAGCGATCCTCGATCGCGTAGAGCGTCCCCTCGCAGTTGAAGACGCCGATCTTCATCTCGCCGTGCTCGACCAGGCGCATCTCGCCGGGCGAGAGCTCGGCGGCCGGGCATACGGCGATCGTGGTGCCTGCGGTTTCAGTCAAGAGGAAGGGTTGCTCCGGGTCGTGGCTAGTGCGGGTTGCGACTTAATCCTACTTCCAAGGTCGGATTTTAGCGGCCGGGCCGGGTGGGCCGACACGTAACAGGGCCTTGACCACTGACGGCGCCGAGGTGGGAGGATCGTGAGGCGATGAGTTTTCGGCCACGTCGCGGTTTTACCGACATCACCAAGACCTTCGACGAGAGGACGCAAGATGAGTGAGAGAACAAGTTACGCGCCGGGCACGCCCAGTTGGGTCGACCTCGGCTCACCCGACCTGGACGCCGCGGTCGAGTTCTACGCCGGCCTGTTCGGCTGGGAGGTGCCGGAGTCCGAAAACGTCGAGCAGACCGGCGGCTACCGCCGCGCGACCAAGGACGGCGCCGACGTTGCCGGGATGATGCCGCTGATGCAGGAGGGCCAGCCGACCGTCTGGTCCTCCTATGTCTCTGTCGAGGACGCCGACGCCACCACGGCCGCGGTCAAGGACGCCGGCGGCACCGTCATGGCCGAGCCGATGGACGTGATGGACCTGGGCCGGATGGCGATCTTCGCCGACCCGACGGGAGCGGTATTCGGGATCTGGCAGCCGGGAACGTTCCCCGGCGCCGGTCGCGTCAACGAGCCCGGCGCATTGGCCTGGAACGAGCTCGCCACCCGTGACCCCGAGGCGGCCAAGGCCTTCTACGGCGCCGTCTTCGGTTGGGGCTTCGAAGACCGCGAGATGGGGGAGATGGGCACCTACACCGAGTGGAAGCTCGGCGAGGACTCGATGGGCGGCATGATGGACGTCAGCGGTCGCCTGCCCGACGAGGTGCCGGCGCACTGGCTCGTCTACTTTGCGGTCGAGAACACCGACGCGGCGCTGGAGACCGTCAAGTCCTCGGGCGGCGGCGTCTCCTTCGGCCCGATCGACATCCCGGCCGGTCGTTTCGCAATCGTCACGGATCCGCACGGCGCCGCATTCGCCGTGATCCAGATGCCCGAGCAGGCAGCTGCCTAGGCCCGTCCGGGTCGACTTTGTCTACCTATAGGCGACAAAGTCGACCCGCCGTGGCGGCCGAGCCCGCCGGCTCAGATCGCCGCCGCTTCGGCCGGGTCGCCGCTCTCGCCCTCGTCCTCCCATTCGGCGGGCTGGCCGAGGCTGGCGCTCTTGACGATCTTCAGGCCCAGCATCGCGCACTTCATCCGCGTCGCTGAGATCTCGATCCCGAGCAGCTCGAGCACGTACTCCTTCGGCAATTGAAGGAGCTCCTGGCGCGATTTGCCGATCAGCTCGTCGGTCAGCAGCGAGGTCGCCGCGGTCGAGATCGCGCAGCCCTTGCCCTCGAAGGCGATCTCCGCCACCCGGTCCTCGCCGTCGAGGCGGATCGTCACGCGCTGCTCGTCGCCGCAGAAGGGGTTGGTGTCCTCGAACTCGAGGTCTGGGCTGTCCACGTGGCCGAAGTTGTGCGGCCGCTTGTAGTGCTCGAGGATCTGATCTCGGTAGAGCTCGTCCATGCCATCGAGGCTAGCGAATGAAGCTCCCGGCGCCGGTAGAGTGTGGCCAACCGCTCGAAGGAGGATTCATGCGCTTCGTCCGCCGCACCTCTCTGGTTCTGCTCGCCACCGCCGCTGTCGGGCTCAGTGCGTTCGGCGCTGTCTCGGCCGCCGGCGACACGACATACTCGGCGAAGATCTTCGTCAGCGAAAAGTTCCCCGCCTTCCACGGCGCGATCCACTCCCAGAGTGACTTCTGCATCGCCAAGCGGCCGGTCCTCGTCTACCGCGTCCGCTCCGGCAAGGATCTGTTGGTGGGGCACCGCCGCAGCCACGGCGACGGCACCTGGAAGGTCCCCCTCGGCAAAAAGCTCGGTTCCGGGGCCTACCTGATCGAAGCGCCGCTGTACGGCAGCGCCTCGCTCGGCATCACCTGCACCGCCGTGCGCTCGAAGATCGTCCCGGTCGACTGAGCTAGAGGCTGAAGACGCGGCGGGCGTCTTCGAGGCCCTCGACCAGGCGGTCGATCTCGGCGGGGGTCGTGTAGACGCCGAAGCTGGCGCGGGCCGTGGCGGCGACGCCGAGGCGGTCCATGAGGATCTGGGCGCAGTGGTGGCCGGCGCGGACGGCGACGCCGTGGCGGTCGAGGATCTCGGAGACGTCGTGGGCGTGGATGCCCTCGATCTCGAAGGAGACCGGACCGACCCGCTCGGGCCCCCGGGGCGGCCCGAAGACCTGCAGTCCCGGCACCTCGGCGAGCCGCTCCAGCGCGTAGTCGGCGATCTGCCGCTCGTGCCCCAGCACCGCCGCCATCCCCAGCGCGTCGAGCCAGCGCAGCGCCGAGGCCATCCCGATCGCCTGCGCGATCGCCGGGGTGCCGGCCTCGAAGCGGGCGGGGACGTCGGCGTAGGTGGTGCCGTCGCGGCCGACCTTGCGGATCATCGAGCCGCCGCCGAGGAAGGGCGGCATCTCCCGCAGCAGCTCCAGCCGGCCCCAGAGCGCCCCGATCCCGGTCGGCGCGTAGAGCTTGTGGCCGGTCAGCGCGTAGAAGTCGACGCCCAGCTCGGCCACGTCGACCGGCATCTTCGGCGCCGCCTGCGCCCCGTCGGCGAGGACCAGCGCGCCGGCCTCGTGAGCCAGCCGCGAGATCTCCGCCAGCGGGTTCTCGGTCCCGAGCACGTTCGAGACGTGCGCCACCGCGACCAGCTTCGGCCTGCGCTCCAGCAGGGCGGCAAAGGCCTCCATGTCGAGCAGCCCCTGGTCGCCGATCGGCGCCCAGTCGATCTCCGCCCCGACCCGGTCGGCCAGCTGCTGCCAGGGGACGATGTTGGAGTGGTGCTCCATCTCTGTCAGCAGGATGCGGCCGCCGGCACCGACGTTGGCGTCGCCCCAGGCGCGGGCGACGAGGTTGATCGCCTCGGTCGCGTTGCGGACGAAGAGGACCTCGCGGCGGTCGCCGGCGCCGAGGTGGTCGGCCACCGTCGCCCGGGCCCCCTCGTAGGCTTCGGTCGCCTCGGCGGAGAGGGTGTGGGAGCCGCGGTGGACGTTGGAGTGATGGCGCCGCTCGTAGCGGTCGACCGCCTGGATCGAGGCCAGCACCCGCTGTGAGCTGGCGCCGCTGTCGAGGTAGGCGACCGGCTGCCCGTGCACCTCGCGCTCCAGCGCCGGGAAGGCGGCGCGGACCTTCTCGATCGGGAACGCCGCGACGGGGGAGGGGCTGTTCGCGGCGGCCGGCTCCATCGTCAGGGGAGGCTAGGCAGCGGCGCCCGCCTCCACCTCCTCGCGGATCCAGCCGTAGCCCTTCTCCTCCAGCACGCCGACCAGCTCCGGGCCGCCTTCCTTGACGATCCGCCCCTCGAACATGACATGGACGAAGTCCGGTTTGACCATGTGCAGGATGCGCTGGTAGTGGGTGATGATGAGTACGCCCATGTCGGGCCCCGCGAACTTGTTGACCCCCTCGGCGACGACCCGCAGGGCGTCGATGTCGAGGCCCGAGTCGGTCTCGTCGAGGACCGCGATCTCCGGTTTCAACAGTGCCAGCTGCAGCAACTCCATGCGCTTCTTCTCGCCGCCGGAGAAGCCGTCGTTGAGGTAGCGGCTGGAGAAGTCTTTGGGGATGTTCGCCAGCGCCATTGCCTCCTGGGCGGTCTTGGCGAAGTCTTTGATCTTGATCGCGTCCTCGCCTCGCGCCTCGCGCTGGGCGTTGATGATCATCCGCAGGTACTTGCTGACCGAGACGCCGGGGATCGCGACCGGGTACTGGAAGGCCATGAAGAGGCCCGCCTGAGAGCGCACGTCGGGGTCGGCCTCGGTCACGTCCTCGCCCTTGAAGGTGATCGAGCCCTCGGTCACCTCGAGCGCCGGGTGGCCCATGATCGCGTTGGCCAGCGTCGACTTGCCGGAGCCGTTGGGCCCCATCAGGGCGTGGACCTTGCCCTTCTCGACGTCGAGGTCGAGCCCTTTGAGGATCTCCTTCTCCTCGACTCGCACGTGCAGGTTGCGTATCTCCAGCTCAGCCAATTTCACTCACTCCGTTTCTGGGGTTTCAAGTCAAGGGTCAGGCGGCGCTGACGATCGCGGCCTCGCTGCGGCCGCCGGGCCGGGAGAACTCGACCAGCTCGGCGAGCGTGGTGCCCGCCAGTGCCTTGGTCACGCCGCCCTGCACGCGCGTCCACAGCAGCTTCGTCGAACAGGCGCGGTCGCCGTCGTCTTCGTGCGAGCAGAGCACTTTGCCCTCGGGCGTCTCGTGGAAGCACTCCATCGGGGCGATCTGCCCTTCCAGCGCCTCGACGACCGAGTCCATTGTGATCTGCTCGGCCGGCTTGGCCAGGCGGTAGCCGCCGTGGGCACCGCGGGTCGAGGTGACGAGGCCGGCCTTGCGCAGTTTCGCGACCAGATGCTCGAGGTAGGAGAGCGGCAGCCGCTCGGCTTCGGCGACCGTGTTGAGCGAGATCGGCGCGGAGCCGGGCTGGCGGCCCAGCTCGACCATCAGGCGCACCCCGTACTCGGCTTTGGTCGAGAACAGCATCGGCCTAAATCCTACTGAAGCGGTCGGTTATGGTCGGCCCGCCCGCTCAGGGCTCGATCAGGCCACGGCGAATCGCGTAGCGGACCAGCTCCACCCGGTCGCGCATCCCGAGCTTGCGCATCGCGTTGGCGCGGTGGTTCTCGACCGTCTTCTCGGAGAGGTGGAGGAGCTCGGCGATCTGCTTCGTCGTGTGCGCCTCGGCGACCAGCTTGACGATCTCCTCCTCGCGCGGGGTCAGCTCCTCCTCGCCGCTGGAGCCGCGCGCGAGCACATCCTTGATCAGGGTCCGCTGCGCTTCCGGGGTGAGGAACGGCTCGCCGCGCTCGACCGCCCGGATCGCCGCCAGCAGATCGGTGTCGGCCTGGGCCTTGAGGACGTACCCCGAGGCACCCGCCTTCAGCGCCTCGAACAGGTAGCGCTCGTCGTCGTGCATCGAGAGGATCAGCACCGAGACCTCCGGCGCCTGCCGCTTGATCTCGCGGGTTGCCTGCAGCCCGGTCAGCTTCGGCATCTTCACGTCGAGGATCGCCAGGTCGGGCCGCTCCCGCACCGCCAGCTCCCGCGCCTCGGCTCCGTCGGCCGCCTCCGCCACGACCTCGATGTCCGGCTGGCGCTCCAGTAGCAGCCGCAGCCCCGAACGGACAATCCCATGGTCATCTGCGATCAGCACGCGCATCCGCCCAGTCTCCTACTCGGGCACGGTGAGGCGGACGGTGGTGCCGCGGCCGGGGCGGGACTCGATCGTCAGCTCGCCGCCGATCAGTAGCGCCCGCTCGCGCATGCCGGCCAGCCCGAGACCGCCCTCGGACTCGTCGAAGGCGAAGCCGCGGCCGTCGTCGGCCACTTCCAGCTCGACGTCATCGTCGCGCCTGCGCAGCTTCACGTCGACCCGGCCGGCGCCGCTGTGGCGGGCGGCGTTGGAGAGCGCCTCCTGGGCGACCCGGTAGACGACCAGCTGGGCGTCGTCGCCGAGTTCCGAGAAGTCGCCATCGACATTGAGCCCGGCCTCGATCTCGCCTCGCGCCAGCTGCTCGACCTGGCCGCCGATCGCCGCCACCAGGCCGAGGTCGTCGAGCGCGGTCGGGCGCAGCTGGCGGGCGAGGGAGAGCAGCTCCCGCATCGCCTGGTGGGCCAGCGCTTTGGTCTCGGCAAGTTCGGCCTCGAGCTCCGAAGGAGCCGCCTCGCGGGCGGCCTCGAGCCGCAACAGCAGGCCGGTCAGCGACTGGTTGACCTCGTCGTGGAGGTCGCGGGCGACCCGCGCCCGCTCCTCCTCCTGGGCCTGCAGGGCGGCGGAACCGGCGCGCCGGCGCTCGGCTTCGAGGCGGCGCATCATCCGCAGGAAGGCGAGCTCGATCCGCTCCACCTCCTCGGTCTCGCCGACGCCGTCGATCGAGCCCGGCAGCAGTGGCCCCGGCCGGCTCAGGTCGACCTTCTCCATCTCCTCGATCAGCCGCTCCAGCGGCGTGAAGCGACGTTTGAGCCGAAGCAGGCTGATCGCCAGCGCCACCACCGCCACCGCAAGTACGACGATCACCGCCAAGGTCATCGGCCAAGCCTAGAAGCACCTGGGGGGTGCCTCGGCCCGAATAGGGGCTGGCACCTATGGCCAAGTGCCCGCGGCGTCGCAATACTCGTGGGGCAAGCGAACCGAGGAGCAGCGACTCGAATGAAGACCACCAAGCAGTCCACCTTCAACGCCACCCTGCGGACGACGATCCTGCTGGCGTCCCTCTCCGGCCTGCTGGTCGTGATCGGCGCTCTGATCGGCGGTCCCAGCACGGCGGCCCTCTTCCTCGGCTTCGCCCTGCTGATCAACCTCGGCTCCTACTTCTTCAGCGACAAATTGGCCCTGGGGATGAGCCGCGCCAAGCCGATCGAGGAGTCCGAAAACCCCCGCCTCTACCAGATCGTCCGCGAACTGACCACGCGCGCCGGGCTGCCGATGCCGCGTCTCTACATGATTCCCCAGGACCAGCCCAACGCCTTCGCGACCGGCCGCAACCCGAAGCACTCCGCCGTCGCGGTCACCCAGGGAATCACCAAGCTCCTCTCCGAGGACGAGCTGCGCGGCGTGCTCGCGCACGAGCTCACCCACATCCGCAACCACGACATCCTGATTCAGTCGGTGGCCTCGGCGATCGGCGCCTGCATCACCTATCTCGCCTACATGCTGCTCTGGTTCGGCGACGACGACAACTCGCCGCTGGGCCTGGTCGCCTCGCTGGCGATGGTCCTGCTGGCGCCGATCGCGGCGAGCATCATCCAGCTGGCGATCTCGCGCCAGCGCGAGTACGCGGCGGACGCCGGCGGCGCCGAAATATGCGGCAACCCGGAGTCCCTTGCCAGTGCCCTGCTGCGTCTGGAGCAGGGGGCGAGCGACATGCCGATGAAGGTCAACCAGGCGGCCGAGCCACTCTTCATCGTCGCCCCCTTCAAGGGCAAGGGCATCCAGGGCCTCTTCTCGACCCATCCGCCGATCGAGGAGCGGGTCAAGAGGCTGCGCCAGATGCGCCCCAGCCTCGGCTGAGCCGCTCTCCACCGGGCATAGAGTCCTTTTCTGAAGGGGTCGCTATATTTTCTGAAGTAATGCTGATCCGGATTTAGGAGATTCAGGCGATGGCAACCAGCACGGGCACTCAGACGATCGAGGAGATCGAACCCTTCGAGGCTTCCGAGGAGATCGCGGCCGGCGACGTCGTCCTGATCGATACCCGCGAGCCGCACGAGTATCAGGAGGCCCACCTCGAGAACGGCAGGCTGGTGCCGCCGGGCCTGCTCGGCGAGGAGATCGCCGAGGCGGCGCCCGACAGGTCCGCCCGCACGATCCTCTACTGCCGCTCCGGCAACCGCTCCGCTCTCGCCGCAGCGCAGCTGCAGGCGCTCGGCTACGACAACGTCGCCTCGATGAGCGGCGGCATCCTCGCCTGGCAGGAGCAGGGGCTGCCGGTCGTCTCCGCCTCCGGCATGACCGCCGAGCAGCGCGAGCGCTACTCGCGCCACACCCTGCTTCCCGAGGTCGGCGTCGACGGCCAGCTGAAGCTGCTCAACGCCAAGGTCCTGCTGCTCGGCGCCGGCGGGCTCGGCGCCCCTACGGCGCTCTACCTGGCCGCGGCCGGCGTCGGCACGATCGGCCTGGTCGACGACGACATCGTCGACGCCTCCAACCTGCAGCGCCAGGTGATCCACAACACCGAGCGGATCGGGATGGCGAAGACCGAATCGGCGCGGATTTTCATCGAGGCGCTCAACCCCGACGTGAAGGTGGTCGAGCACCGGCTCCGCCTCGACTCCTCAAACATCCTCGGCATCCTCGAGGACTACGACATCGTCGTCGACGGCGCCGACAACTTCCCCACCCGTTACCTGCTCAACGACGCCTCGGTGCGGCTGCGCAAGCCGGTCGTCTCCGCCTCGATCCTCAGCTTCGACGGGCAGATCTCGACCTTCGTCCCCTTCGAGGGCCCCTGCTACCGCTGCCTCTACCCGACCCCGCCGCCGGCCGAGATGGCCCCGAGCTGCTCCGCCAACGGCGTCCTCGGCGTGATGGCCGGGACGATGGGGACGCTGCAGGCCAACGAGGTGATCAAGCTGGTGCTCGGCGTCGGCGACCCGCTGATCGGCCGCCTGCTCCTCTACGAGGCACTCGGCACCCGCTTCACCGAGCTCAAGGTCCGCCGCGACCCGGACTGCCCGATCTGCGGTGAGAACGCGCCCGAGACCCCCGAGTCGGAGATGGGCCGGTTCCCCGACTACGACCTCTTCTGCGCCGGATAGGCGATAGGTTTCCCGCCTGATGGCGACCGTGAGGATCCCACCTGTGCTGCGGCCCAAAACCGGCGGCCAGCCCGAGATCGAGGCTGCCGGCGACAACGTCGGCGAGGTTCTGCGCGCCCTGACCGCGGAGCACCCCGACACCCAGAGCCAGCTCTTCGGCGAGGACGGCGACCTCAACCGCTACGTCAACATCTACCTCAACGACGAGGACGTCCGAGTCCTTGACGGCCTCGACACCGCGGTCAAGGACGCCGACACCGTCGTCATCCTGCCGGCGATGGCCGGCGGCAGTCGCTAGCCGGCGCCCAGCACCAGCCCGAGGAATTTCTTCGTCCGCTCCTCGCAGGGGTTGTCGAGCACGTCGGCGGGCTTGCCCCGCTCGACGATCACGCCGCCGTCCATGAAGACGACCTGGTCGCCGACCTCTTTGGCGAACTCCATCTCGTGGGTGACGACCAGCATCGTCATCCCTTCGGTGGCCAGCTCGCGCATCGTGTCGAGTACCTCCTTGACCAGCTCGGGGTCCAGGGCGCTGGTCACCTCGTCGAAGAGCATCACATGCGGTTCCATCGCCAGTGCCCGGGCGATCGCGACCCGCTGCTGCTGGCCGCCGGAGAGCCGTTCGGGGTACTGATCGAATTTGTCACCGAGCCCGACTCGCTCCAGCAGGGCCTTTGCTTTCCCTTCGCTCTCCTCGCGTGACTTGCCGAGCACCTTGCGCGGCGCCAGGATGACGTTCTCGAGGGCGGTCTTGTGTGGGAAGAGGTTGAACTGCTGAAAGACCATCCCCACGCGCTGGCGGACGAAATCGAGCTCCCAGCTCGACTCGCCGGTCCCCGACCCCGGGCCCTTGCAGATGTCGTGGCCTTCGAGGAAGATCTCGCCCTGCTCCGGTGGCTCGAGCAGATTGACGCAGCGCAGGAGCGTGCTCTTGCCCGAGCCGCTCGGGCCGAGGATGCAGACGACCTCGCCTTTGGCGACCTCCAGATCCACGCCTTTGAGCACCTCAAGGCTGCCGAAGCGCTTGTGGATCCCCTTCAGCCTGACCATCGCGTCGGCCATCGCCTACGCGACCTCGATGTGGGCGCCGCGGGTGATTTTGCCCCGGTTGCGGGCGATCAGTTTGTCGACCAGGCGTGCCCCCGGCAGGGTGATCACGAGAAACATCAGGCCGGCCAGCAGCACCGCCGAGCTGTTGAACGTTTCCGCCAGGACTTCGCGTCCGACCAGGACCGACTCGCCGAGGGCGACGACGCTGACGAGGGTGGTGTCCTTGAGCAGCGAGATCATTTCGTTCAACATCGGCGCCGGGATCTTGGTTATGGCCTGGGGAACGATCACGTGGCGCATCGCCTGGCTGTGGCTCATCCCGAGTGAGCGTGCCGCCTCCATCTGGCCGCCCTGGACCGCTTCGATTCCGGCTCGGTAGACCTCAGCCATGTAGGCGCCGTAGACCAGCGTTAGCGCCAGCACGCCGTACCAGAACGGGTCGGGCTGCCCGAACCAGTTCGGGATCCGGATGTCTTTCGGCAGGAAGTTGAGGTAGGGGATGCCACCCGAGATCAGGAGGATGATGATCAGCAGCGGGATCGCCCGGAGCACGTCGATGTAGGCGATCGTCAGGGCGCGGAGAGGGATGAGCTTTTTGCCGGGTAGCTGCCGCACCAGCGCCAAGACCAGCCCCCAGGCGAGCGCGAGCACCACGACGACCGCGAACAGCAAGAGGTTCTTCAGGAAGCCGTCGAGGACTTCGCTGAAATGCGCCCCCATGATCGTGAAGTCGAAGTACTGGTGGAAAAATTCGCTCATCGCCGCCTCCTGCTTGCGGTCCCGGGAAAAGAAGGGGCGCCATCGAGGGCGCCCCTTCTCGAATCAGATTTCCATTCGCGACGACGTCATTCCGACGCGCCGCTGGCGACGAAGATCGCTTTCGGGGGTTCCAGTTTGAACCACTTTTTGTAGATCTTCGCGTAGGTCCCGTCTTCCTGGACTTCTTTCAACCCCTGGTTGATTTCTTCGAGGAGTTCGGTTTCGTCCTTGGAGACGGCGATTCCATACTCTTCTTCGGTCGGGACTTTTTCGGCGATTTCGATGCCGCCACTTTTTTCGACCGCGTTGGCGGCGACCGGGGCGTCGATCACGACTGCTTCCACGGTGCCGGCCTTGAGCGCGTTAACGGCGTCGGGGCCTTCCGGATAGGGGCGGACTTCGGAGGCGTTGGCCTTTTCCTTGGCGAGTTCCTGCCCGGTCGTGCCCTGCTGAACCCCGACGGTCTTCCCTTCCAGGTCTTCGAGGGACTTGATTTCGCTGCCTTCTTTGACCAGGACCGCCTGTTCGGAGAGGTAATAGGGAGTCGAGAAGGCAACCGCCTTTTCACGTTCCGGCGTGATCGTCGCTGCCGAGATCACCGCGTCGAACTTGCCCTGGGCGACGTCGCGGAAGATCGTTTCGAACGAGGTGTCCTGAAATTCGGCGGTGCGGCCGATCTTCGTCGCGATCGCTTCCATCAGTTCGATGTCGAAGCCGGTGTAGCCCCCCGGTTTTCCCTGCTCGAACGGGGGATAGGGGATATCGGAGCCGACCGTCAGCGCTTCGCCACCACCACCGGCGCTGGTCGAGCTGGAACTGTCGCTGCTGCTTCCGCAGCCCACCACGAGAACGGAGATGACACCTGCGAGGAGAACAGCAGCGAGTGCGGTAAGCCGGGCTTTGCTGATCAAACCTGCCTCCGATTCAGAGGATGAGTGGACCCAGGCGAAGATACTTATCTCGGCAACCATGCGCAAGGCGCGGGTTTCCGCTGGGAGGCCAATTCCCTAGCTATACTTTTTGAAGTAACGGGAGACCAAGATGGCGCGCGACGAGCTACTCAACAGGCCCTGCGGGGGACGCTTCGGCGACATCGTCGAGTCGATCGGCAACACGCCGCTGGTCGAGCTGCCACGCTTCTCGCCCAAGCCCGACGTCCGCATCTACGCCAAGCTTGAGGGCCACAACCCGACCGGCTCGGTCAAGGACCGCGTCGCCAAGTCGATGATCGAGGCGGCCGAGGCCGAGGGCGCGATCGAACCCGGCCAGACGATCCTCGAGCCGACCTCCGGCAATACCGGCATCGCCCTAGCGATGATCTGCCGCCGCAAGGGCTACCCGCTGAAGGTGGTGATGCCCGACAACGTCACCGAGGAGCGCACCCAGCTACTGAAGATGTATGGGGCGGAGATCGTCTACTCCGAGGGTGCCAAGGGCTCCAACGGCGCCGTCGAGGTCGCCTTGGAGATGGCGCAGGACCCGAGCTTCTACATGCCCTACCAGTACGGCAACGAGGCCAACCCGCTGGCCCACTACAACGGCACCGCGGTCGAGATCCTCGACGAGCTCGACGAGGTGGCCGCCTTCGTCGGCGGCCTCGGCACCGGCGGCACCCTGATGGGCAACGGCCGCCGTCTCAAGGAGGCCAACCCCGAGACCCTGATCGTCGCCGCCGAGCCGATGCAGGGGGAGCTTGTCCAGGGGCTGCGCTCCCTCGACGACGGCTTCATCCCACCGATCATCGACCTCTCGATCCTCGACCGCAAGATCATGGTCTCCAACCGCGACGCGATCGTCTGGACCAAGAAGCTGCTCGACGAGGAGGGCGTCTTCGCCGGCGTCTCCTCCGGCGCGATTGCCGCGATAGCCGCCCGTATCGCCGGTGAGCTGGACGCCGGCAACGTCGTCTTCCTGATCCCCGACGACGGCTGGAAGTACCTCTCCTCCGGCGTCTACACCAAGCCGATCGAGGAGATCGAAAACCTCGACTCCACGGTCTGGTGGTAGGGCCCGTCCCCGCTCTGGCGATGAAGGTCTCCCAGGCCCTCGTCGATGAGATGGTCGCCCACGCGCGCGAGGACCTGCCGAACGAGTGCTGCGGCATGGTTGGGGGCAGGGGGAATGAGGCGACCGAGGTGATCCGCGTCGGCAACTCGGCGGCTAGCCCGCTGCGCTACGAGATGGATCCGCAGGAGCAGTACAACGCGCTCAGGGCGATCGAGGACGGCGGCGGCGAGCTGTTGGCGATCTACCACTCGCACACCAAGAGCGCCGCCTATCCATCGCAGACCGACGTCAACCAGGCTGTTTCCTGGCCCGACCAGATCTACGTGATCGTCTCCCTCGCCGACAAAGATGCACCGGACGTGAAGGCCTACCTACTCAAGGATCTGAGGATCGCCGATGTCGAGATCGTCAACTCGTAGCCGTGGTTCGCACACGCGCGGCTCCCATCACGGCGGTGGCGGCGGTGGCTCTCACGACGACGGAGGTGGCGGCGGCGGGGGCGGCAAGCTCGTCAAGGTCGCCTTCGCCCGCAACCAGGCCGAAGGGGAAATGATCCAGGGCCTGCTGCAGGAGTCCGACATTCCCAGCATCCTCAAGCGCAGCGGCGGCTTCGATGCTCCCGAGTTCCTCGCGGCGGGCCCGCGTGACGTGCTGGTCAGCTCAGATCTGGAGCAGAAGGCCCGGCGGCTGCTCGCCGACACCCTCACCGAGAGCGAGGACGAGGAGCGGGCGGAGCTGGGCGACGAAGCCCGTCTCGTCCGGGGCGGTCCAGCGACCGAAACTTCGGCCGGTCGTCTCGCGCTCTGGGTCGCGGCGGCCTTCCT
Source organism: uncultured Solirubrobacterales bacterium (assembly GCA_963735235.1). Classification (GTDB taxonomy): domain Bacteria; phylum Actinomycetota; class Thermoleophilia; order Solirubrobacterales; family 70-9; genus VAYN01. The sequence continues at coordinate 45,210 of CAVTKD010000001.1, forward strand.
CGGTGCCGTGATTCTGGTCTGGGTCCTCTACCAGCTCAGCTGACGCTGGTGGGACGGGCCATGCCGCGCAGGTGGTCGCGCCAGGCCCCCTCGATGTCGCGGAAGCGGGCGTCGAAGGCGTCTTCGAGGGTCGGCACGGCGCCGCCGGGCTTGAGTTCGTGGACGAGGCGCTCGCAGGCCTCCGGGCCGCGCTCGTTCTCGAGCAGGTCGAAGATCGTGCCGCCGAGAATCACCGCATCGCGGCGCGAGGGCGGGAAGCTGGGCCTGGCACTCTCGCGCAGGCGGCGGATCACCGCGGCCCGGTAGAGGCCGACCTGGCGGGCGAAGTACTGGGCGCCGCCCTCGGCCAGCCAGGCCCAGCGCAGGTAGCGGGCGAAGCGGCGCGGCGTCCAGTAAGGGGGGAGGGCGGTGTTGTTGGCGGCCACGACCAGCTGCGCGTAGAGGCGCTCGGCGGTTCCGCGCAGCGCCTCGAGTGAGTCGTCGCCGGCGGCGCGGCGTTCCATGTGGGGGTCGTTGAGGACGTGCAGCTCGGTCGCCATCGCCCAGCCGGCCATGTAGCGGCGTCCGGCCGGAGCGGCCGACCAGCGGGCGGCGGGCAGGAAGGGGTGGGCCATCGTCAGCCAGGCCGGGTTTGTGTGGATGACCACCGTGACCTCGCCGGGAACCTGCTCGAAGCGGTCTTCCAGCCGCAGCCGTAGGTCCTCCATGCGATCCAGCGTCCGCTCGGCGTAGGCCGAGTCGTCAGTGTCGTGCCGCGCCGTAAATGACAACGACTCGGTCTCGATCCAACTCATGCCTGCAGGCTAGAGACTGAGGTCGACTGACCAAGCAGTTCAAGGACGCAGGGAGCGAAGCGTGCTCCGCAGGCAAGCAACCGAGGACGCCGAAATGCGCCGGTCAGACGACCTCAGACGAGTGCAGGCTCTGGGCTGCCGCAAACTTCGCGGATCTCTTGGCGGGCGCGGTCGAACTCTTCGTCCGCCATCACCGGTGTGCCCTCGAAGGGCAGGTCGCGATCGATCTCGACCCAGGACCGGCAGCCGTGGTACTCGTCGCGGACGCGCACCGTGACCGGGCGCGGGATGCGATGGACCCGCAGCAGCAGGATGTGAAGTGGGTGGCGCCGCTTCCAGCTCAGCCGCTTCTCGGCGTAGTCGGGGGTCCAGATGTAATACGGCGAGAGCGAGTCGAGGGTGCGGCGGTCGTTGATCGTGACGTGATCCGTCACTTCGGCCCAAGCGCGCAGGCGAACCCGGTCCGGCTGGGGGATGCCCCCGTCCTGGATCAGTGCCCGCGGCGGCGGCTCCTCGTCGGGCCAGACGCCCTCCTCGAGTGCGCGGCGCAGCTCGGGGTGGTGCGATTCGCGCACCAGATCGTTCTGCTGGTGGTCGAAGGTTGGGTAGAGGAAGAACCGCTCGTGCTCGAGTTCGAAGTTCTTGTTCTCCTCGCGAATGCCGCCCTTCCTGAGGGTGAGAAGCTGCTCACCCTCGGCGAGAGCGCGAACCGTTACTGCCCATTCCTTGAAAGCGATCGGCATTTAGAATCTTCCTGCGAAGGGTTGATGAATCAGGGGAGGACTGGGCTGTGCATCCGGCCGTGTTCAACCGTTCGCCCTGCCCGCGGTCGCGCATTCTAGACCAGCGTCGCCAAATAGCAAAATTAAAGATGTTTAACGCTGGCCGGCGACGCGGTCAGCGCCACTTCTCGCGGCGTGCCTCGCCGGCCGAGGCGAGGACGAAGTGGATGCCGTCGAGCTCGTGGTCGAGCTGCTGGCAGTCGGTCCGCAGGTGGCCGCCCCGGGACTCGCGGCGGTTGAGCGCGGCGGTTGCGATCGCGGTCGCCAGCGGGTACGGGTTGGAGATCAGCGAGGCGAGGTCGTCGGGGTTGCGCAGCGGCCCGGCGCGGCGCCAGACCGCGTCCCGGGTCGCCTCGGTCGGCGGGTCGAAGCGCCATTCCGGGAGGGGCGGGCGCTCGCCGGCCGCGGCCTCGCCGACGGCCGCCGTCGCGGCGCGGCCGCCGAAGACGAAGCACTCGCTGAGCGAGTTCGAGGCCAGCCGGTTGGCGCCGTGCAATCCCGTGCAGGAGCACTCGCCGACCGCGTAGAGGCCGGAGAGGGAGGAGCGCCCGTCGAGGTCGACGACGATCCCTCCCATCATGTAATGGGCGGCTGGGGCGACCGGGACGGGCTCCGTGCGGGGTTCGAGGCCGGCGTCGGCGAGCGAGGCGAAGACGTTGGGGAAGCGGGCTGGGTCGATCTCGCGCAGGTCGAGCTTGACGGCGGCCGAGCCCTCGGCCTCCATGCGGTCGAGGATCGCCGCGGTGACGGCGTCGCGGGGGGCCAGCTCGTCGGTGAAGCGCTCGCCCGCGGCGTCGAGCAGCTTCGCCCCCTCGCCGCGGATCGCCTCGGTGATCAGGACCCCGTCGAAGCGCGAGCCGGGCAGGGCGACGGCGGTGGGGTGGAATTGGCAGAACTCGAGGTCGGCGAGGTCGGCGCCGGCGGCCGCGGCCAGCACCGGGCCGGCGCCGATCGCCCCGCGCGGGTTGGTGGTGCGGCTCCACAGCGCCGCCGCGCCGCCGGTCGCCAGCACCGTCGCCGTCGCCGCGATCGGGCCGCCGTCGGTGAGCACGCCGTGGCAGCGCTCGCCGTTGCTCCAGAGCGCCAGCGCCGAGGTCTTCTCCCGCACCTCGATCCGCTCCTGTGCCGCGACCATCGCCGCGAGCTTCGAGGTCAGCTCGTGGCCGGTCTGGCTGCCGCCGGAGTGGACGATGCGGCGGCTTGCGTGGCCTCCCTCGAGCCCGAGCGCCAGCCGGCCCTCGTGGTCGAGGTCGAAGACGACGCCGCGGGCGAGCAGGTCCCTGACCGCCCCGGGGGCCTCGTCGACCAGCACCCGCACCGCCGACGGGCGGCAGAGCCCACGCCCCGCCGCGAGCGTGTCCTCGGCGTGGCGGTCGGGCGAGTCGCCGGGCTCCAGCGCCGCCGCCAGTCCTCCCTGGGCCCAGAAGCTGGCGCTCTGGGAAAGCGGGGTGCGGGAGACCAGGCAGACGTCGGCGCCCTGCTCCGCCGCCCGCAACGCGGTCCAGAGGCCCGCCGCGCCGCCGCCGACGACGGCGACGCCGAACTCCGGTCCTGCGGCTATCGCCCCTCAGCCTCTCGGCGGATCGTCTCCAGCTGCTCGCGTAGCCAGCCAGCCGCGCCTTCGCGTGCCCGCGCCATCTCGTCGGCGACCGTCTGCTCGGCCGCGGCGGCGCGGCGTTCGGCCTCCTCGACCCGTTTCTCGGCGGCCTCGGCCTGGGTCTCGATCTCGGTCAGGCGCTCGCCGGCTGCGGCGATCGCCTGCTCCTTGGCCTCGCGCTCGCGCTGCAGGTCTTCCTCATGGGCCAGTCGCTGCCGCTGGCGGACCTCCTCCGCTTTGGCCTGCTCGCGCTCGAGGTCCGCCTCCAGCGCCCGGATCTCGGCCGATGCGCGCCGCTCGGCCTCGCCGGCCACCACGGCCGCCGCCCGCAGCCGGCGTTCGGCCTCCTCGACCTGCCTGCCGATGCTCTCGCCGCTGGGGCCACCCGTTTCAGCGCTCATGCAGGCTCAATCTAATGCCGGGATGCCGGTGACGTCGCGATAGGCCTCGATTGCACGCTCGGCCATCCTCGCAGCCGAGAGCGAGGCGGCCCTCGCGGCGCCCGCCACGCGCGGGTCGGGGGCCTCCAGGTGCGGCCGGGCGGCGGTGCTCCAGAGAGCGCCGTCGAACTCGGCACAGAGGCACCCGTCGATGCCGCCGAGCGCGTAGGGGGCGATCCCGACCGGGGTCGAGAGCACCGGCACGTCGCAGGCGAGTGCCTCGACGGCGGCGAGGCCGAAGCCCTCGTAGTCGGAGGTGACGAGGACGGCGTTGGCGGCGTTGAGCCAGAGCGGCATCCGCTCGGGCTCGATCGAGCCGCCGGTGAGCAGGTCGGCGCCGCACGCCGCGGCGACCTCGACGGCGCGATCGTGGCGCTTCTCGGCGCGGGCGGGGTTGGCGGGGAAGAAGAGGTAGCGGCCGCCGGGGTCGAGGCCGAGCGCCTGCCGGGCTTCGGCCCGGGAGGTCGGGCCGAAGCGGCTGAGGTCGGGGCCGCAGGGGAGCACCGCGGAGCCGGGGACGGGAGGGAGGCCCGGCCGCCCGTCCTCGCGGGCGAACAGCGCCCGCGAGACCGCCGCCACCAGGTCGACCCGCCAGGCCAGGCGGCGGGAGAGTGGGCCGACGACGCCGTGGCGGACGTCGGTCCCGTGGAAGGTGACGATCAGCGGCCGCGCGCCCGCCAGCCGTGCGCACCATCCCGGCAGGCCGTAGTGGGCGTGGACGAGGTCGAAGCGCTCGCGGCGCAGCAGCGACCGCAGCCGACGGGTGGCCGGGATGTACTCGTTGCGGCCGGGCGGGAAGCTGAAGACGTCGACCTCGATCCCGCGCCGCCGCACCTCGTCGACCTGGTCGCGCACCCAGCGGCCCCGCTGCGGCGCCGAGTCGTCGGGCTCGAAGTTGGTCACCACCAGGACGCGCACCCGGTCAGGCTATCCGCCGTGATCCGGCTTTCGCTCCCGCGCGCCGCTCGGGAGGAGGATTCCCGATCCTCTTGTTCCAAAGTTGCCACAACCGCGTCTTGTTCCGTGCGCCCGGCGCCCGCAGCATCGATCCCCAACCGAGAAAAGGAGGCTTCGATGATTTACGCGCTGATGGGCCGTCTGCATGCCGCCGTCTCCAGGCGGGTGCGCCGGATCCAGATGCTGGCCGGCGAGAGCGGTCAGGGGACGGTCGAGTACGTCGGCCTGATCCTGCTTGTCTCGCTGCTGATGGTCGGCATGGTGGCGGCGATGAAAGGGTTCAACGGCAAACAGGGGACGGAGCTGGCGGACGTGATCGTCAACAAGATCAAGGAGGCGGTCGACAAGGTCACCTTCAAATGAGGCGAGGGGCGGCGGCCGTGCGGCTGCCGCCGTTCGCGTGAAACACTCTCGCGATGCCAGCTTCCCGCAGCTACGACCGCGCCCCCGCCGACATCCGGCCGGTGACCATCGACCCCGGCTTCGTCGCCAGCGCCGACGGATCGGCGCTGATCTCGATCGGTAAAACGAGGGTCATCTGCACCGCCTCGGTCCAGGAATCGGTGCCGCGCTGGATGCAGGGTCGCGGCAAGGGCTGGGTCACCGCCGAGTACGCGATGCTGCCGGCCTCGACCGGGGACCGCAAGCAGCGCGACATCTCGAAGGGCAAGCAGGACGGCCGCGGGGTGGAGATCCAGCGCCTGATCGGCCGCTCGCTGCGCGTCGTCGTCGACTTCAAGGCGCTCGGCGAACGCAGCGTCTATGTCGACTGCGACGTGCTCGAAGCCGATGGCGGCACCCGCTGCGCGGCGATCACCGGCGGCTACGTGGCGCTGCGCCAGGCCTTCCAGAAACTGCTCGACAAGAAAGCGATCGAGGCGATGCCGCTGACCGGCTCGATCGCCGCCGTCAGCGTCGGCATGGTCGCCGGCCGGGCGCTCTGCGACCTCGACTACGCCGAGGACTCGACCGCCGAGGTCGACGCCAACGTCGTCATGACCGGCGACGGCGGCCTGGTCGAGGTGCAGGCGACGGCCGAGCGCACCCCGCTATCCCGCGCCTCGCTCGACGATCTGCTGGCCCTCGCGGAGGGCGGCATCGCCCGCCTGCGGGAGGTGCAGGAGCGGCTCGCTTGATTCTCGCGACCGGCAACCGGCACAAGCTGGCGGAGATGGAGGAACTGCTGCCGACGCTTGATCTGCGGCCGCTGCCCGCCGGGTTCGAGATGCCGCCCGAGGACGGCGACAGCTTCGAGGCCAACGCGCTGATCAAGGCGCGAGCGGCGCGAGCGGCGAGCGGCGCGGTGGTGATCGCCGACGACTCCGGCATCGCCGCCGAGGACCTCGGCGGCGCCCCCGGCATCTACTCGGCCCGCTACGCCGGGGAGGGTGCCGGCGACGAGGTCAACCTCGACAAGCTGCTGCGAGAAGTCGATGCCGCCGGGGGCAATCGCCGTGCCGCCTATGTCTGCGCGATCGCGCTGATCGACGAGTCCGGCACCGAGCACGTCTTCGAAGCGAGCTGCGAGGGGCGCCTGCTCGACGAGCGCCGCGGCACGGGCGGCTTTGGCTACGACCCCGCCTTCGTGCCGGACGACACCGGCCCCGACGATGAGCGCACCTACGCGGAGCTGAGCGCGGCCGAGAAGAACGCGATCAGCCATCGGGGCCGGGCGGTGGGGCTGCTCGCCGCCCACCTTGGCCTGGCGAGCGCCGGCGCGTCGTGATCCGCACCAAAAGCCGGGCGGCGGCGCTCTCGATTGCCTCCAACGCGCTGCTGATCGCACTCAAGCTTGCCGCCGGGGCGATCACCGGCTCGATCGCGATCATCACCGAGGCGGTCCACTCGCTGATCGACCTGGTCGCCTCGGTCATCGCCTTCGTCTCGGTCCGTAAAGCCGACGAGCCGGCTGATGCCGAGCACCCCTACGGGCACGAGAAGGTCGAGAGTCTGGCGGCGACGATCGAGGGGATGCTGATCCTGGTCGGCGCCGCGATCATCATCTACGAGGCGACGCACCGGCTGGTGGTCGGGTCGACTGTCGAAACCCTCGGTGTCGGCATCGCCGTGATGGGGATCTCGACGGTCGCCAACCTCGCCGTCTCGACGGTCCTCTCGCGCCGAGCAAAGGCGCTCGAATCGCCGGCTCTGGAAGGAGATGCGGCGCATCTGCGGACCGACGCCTTCACCTCGGCCGGGGTGTTGGTCGGCCTGCTGCTGGTCAAGGTCACCGGCAACTCCGCCTTCGACTCGATCACCGCCCTGGCGGTCGCGGTGGCGATCGTCGTCGCCGGGATCAGGATCATCAGGCGCTCCTCCGGGGTGCTGATCGACGAAGCGCTGCCGGAGGCGGAGATGGAGCGGGTCGAGGCCGCGATCGCAACCGCCCGCACCCCGGAGGTCGCCGGCTACCACAAGCTGCGCGGCCGCCGTGCCGGCAGCCGTCGCCACCTCGACCTCCACGTCCAGTATCGCTCCGGCACCAGCCTCGAGCTCGCCCACGAGCTGGCGCACCGGATGCGCGACTCGATCGAGGCCGAGATCCCCAACTGCGAGGTGCTGATCCACGTCGAGCCGGAGACCTCCTTCCGCGAGCCCGACGACAGCCGCTCCGGGCCCTTCCGCTCCGGTTAGGGAGGGGGCAGAAGGTTGACCGCGGCGGCCAGTCCGACGGCGATCAGGGTGATCGTGTAGCCGGTGTAGCCGCTGAGGGCGAAGAGGACCGCGGCGATCGCGCAGATCGCGACGACGATCATCCATGAGGCTCGGGCGAGGGGCATGGTCGGTATTTTCACTCACGTGGCCGACGCTTTCGCAACCGAGGTCTCTCCGGGCGACGCCGCGGAGGCGGCGCTGGCCTTCCTGGCCGAGATGTCACCGGACCTCCGTGGGGCCGCGATCTTCGACGGCGACGGCGCCGTGCTGGCCGCCGCCGAGGAGCCCGAGCGCTGGAGCGAGGACGCGGCCACGCTCTTCGCGGTGGCCGACCGGGCCGGAGGAGAGCCGGTCGAGCAGGTCCACGTCGCCGCCGAGCAGGGCGAGGTCTTCGCCCTGCGTCACGCCGGTTTCGCCGCGGTCGTGGTGACCGAGCGCTTCGCCCTCGCCTCGCTGACCTTCTTCGACATGCGCGCGACCCTGCGCGACCTCGCCAGCGCCGATTCGACCGAGGGCGAGGGCTGATGCCGCCGAAGCCGCACCGGATCCTGCTCGACCGGGTCTCGGGCTACGCCGACGAGGCCGCCGCCTACATGCGCCGTCGCCGTGTCTCCCGCCAGCCTTTCGCCCGTCTCTACTACCCGAACGGTCGCAGCGGCGACCACGCCGGCGACTCCGCCGCGGGGGCGGAGCTGTTCGCCGCCGCCGGGCGGCTGATCGAGGTCGCCGGGAAGCGCCCCAAGGCATGACCGACCTGATCGATCCCGCGGTTGCCGAGCGCGTGCTCGGCCGGGCGCTCGCCAATGGCGGCCGCTTCGCCGAGGTCTTCGCCGAACGCCGCCAGGGGCTCTCGATGGCGATCGACGAGTCGCGGCTGGAGTCGGTCCAGTCCGGGGCCGAGGAGGGCGCCGGGGTGCGGGTCGTCGGCGGCGCCACCACCTACTTCGCCCACGTCGACGGCCTCGACCCGGCCGACCTCGAACGCGCCGCCGACGAGGCGGCCTCGGCATTGCGCGGCGAGCGCAAGGAGACACGGCCGTTGCGGGCGGTCGTGACGGCGCCGCTGCCGATCGAGCGCCCTCCCGGCGGGGTGCCGGCGGAGCGCAAGGCGGCGCTGCTGCGCGAGCTCGACGAGCGCGCCCGCGGCCAGGGCGCCGAGATCGCCCAGTTCACCTCCTCCTACGCCGAGGCCCGCCGCGAGGTGGCGGTCGCCAACTCCGACGGGCTGCTCAGCGGCGACGACCGCACCCGGGTGCGGATCGGCGCCCAGGCGGTCGCCCGCCGCGACGCCATCGTCGAGACCGGGGCCGAGACCCTCGGCGCCCACCGCGGCTTCGAGCTGCTCGAAGACGATCCCGGTCGCATCGCCGAGCAGGCCGCCCGCAAGGCGCTGACCCTGCTTGACGCCGGCCCGGCCCCGTCCGGCTCGATGCCGGTGGTGGTCGGCGGCGGCTTCGGCGGCGTCCTCTTCCATGAGATGACCGGGCACGGGCTCGAGGCCGACCACATCCACAAGGGGGCCAGCGTCTACGTCGGCAAGCTCGGCGAGCAGGTCGCCCAGCCACTGCTCAGCGCCTACGACGACGGCCGCCTGCCGGGGGAGTGGGGGTCCGACGGAATCGACGACGAGGGCGCGCCGACCCAGAAGACCCAGGTGATCGAGGACGGTCGCCTCACCTCCTATCTGTATGACCGGCTGACGGCCGAGCGCGACGGCGTCGCCTCGACCGGCAACGGCCGCCGCGAGAGCTTCCGCCACCTGCCGATCCCGCGCATGACCAACACCTACATCGCCCCCGGCGATGCCACCCCGGAGGAGATGATCGCCGAGCTCGAGAGCGGCTTCTACGCCGTCTCCTTTGCCGGCGGCCAGGTCGACCCGGCGACCGGCGACTTCGTCTTCGGCGTCTCCGAGGGCTATCTGATCGAGGGCGGCAAGGTGACCAGACCCTGCCGCGGCGCGACCCTGATCGGCAACTGCCTGGAGGCGCTGAGCGCGATCGACGCGATCGGCGACGACTTCTTCATGAAGTCCGGGATCTGCGGCAAGGGCGGCCAGAAAGTCCCGGTCGGGACCGGCCAGGGGCACGTGCGGGTGCGGGCGATGACGGTCGGCGGGACCGAGCTTTGAGCGAGCTGAGCCTGACCGCGGGCCGGGCGGTCGAGGCCGCCGTGGCGGCCGGCGCCGGCGATGCCGAGGCCTACGCCTCGCGCGACAGCGGCCGTGAGATCAGGGTCCACGGCGGCGAGGTCGAGAGCCTCACCGCCGCCACCCAGAGCGGCATCGGCGTCCGCGCCTGGATCGGCGGCCGGGTCGGCTACGCCTACGGCACCGATCTCTCCGAGCCGGGCGTCGCGGCGATTGCCGCCCGGGCGGCCGAGGCGGCGCGGATCGCCGATGAGGATGAGTTCGCCTCACCGCCCCAGCCCGCCCCGGCCGAGGGCCTGCCGGGCCTCAGCGACCCCTCGATCGACGCCTGGCCCCCGGCCCGGGCGGCCGAGCTGGCGCTGACCGTGGAGCGAACCGCGCTGGCGGCCGACTCCCGCGTCGCCGGGGTCGAGCAGGCGGTCTACGCCGACTCGGCCGAGCGCGTCGCGATCGCCTCCTCGACCGGGCTCGCCGGCGAGTACGAGGCCTCCAGCTGCTTCGCCTACCTGCAGACCCTGGCCGAGGGCGACTCGGGTCGCGAGACCGGCCTCGGCTTCGGCCTTGCCCGCGGGCCCGACGGCCTCGACCCGGAGGCGATCGGCGCCGAGGGGGCGGCTCGGGCCACGGCGATGATCGGCGCCGTCAAGCCCACCTCGCGCAACTGCCCGGTCCTGCTCGATCCCACCGTCGCCGCCAGCTTCGCCGGCCTGATCGGCGGCGCCCTCGGCGCCGGCGCCGTGCAGCGCGGGCGCTCGCCGTTCGCCGGCCGGCTTGGCGAGGAGCTCGCCGGCGAGGCGCTGGCCCTGCACGACGACGGTCGCGACCCCGGCGGCGCCGCCTCGGCGCCGTTCGACGGCGAGGGGTTGCCGCGCCGGCGCACGCCGCTGATCGAGGGCGGCCGGCTGCGCACCTACCTCTACGACACCTACACGGCCAACCGCGAGGGGGGCGAGTCGACCGGCAGCGCCGCCCGCCACGGCTACCGCTCGCTGCCCTCGGTCTCGGCCTCGAACCTGGTCGTCGCCCCCGGCCCGCTCTCCTTCGCGCAGCTGCTCGAGGAGGCCGGCGACGGCGTCTTCGTCACCGATGTCGCCGGGCTGCACTCGGGCGTCAACCCGGTCACCGGTGTCTTCTCGGTCGGCGCCTCCGGCCGCGCGATCCGCGGCGGCGAGCTGGCCGAGCCGCTGCGCGAGTTCACGATCGCCGGCGACCTGATCTCGATGCTGGGATCCGTTCGGGCTGCCGGCGCCGAGGCCCGCTGGGTCCCGTTCGGCGGCTCCGTCAGCACGCCGCCGCTGCTGGTCGGCGAGATCGCCGTCAGTGGTTCCTGACGCCGCACCGGCCCTGACGCCGAGCCCGCTGTTAGATTGGCGCCGTCTTCAACCCCCCGAGGAGGATTTCCGACGTGACCAAGGCTGAGTTTCTGGATCAACTGGCTGGCGACGACCGGCTCGGCAGCAAGAAGGCTGCCGGCGACGCCGTCGCCGCCGTGCTCGACGCGATCACCGAGGCGCTGAGCAGCGGTGGCGAAGTCAGCTTCACCGGCTTCGGCAAATTCCACGTGGCCGAGCGCGGTCCCCGGCAGGGTGTCAACCCGCGCACCGGCGAGCGGATCACGATTCCGGGCGGCAAGGTCCCCCGCTTCTCCGCCGGCTCGGCCCTGAAGACCAAAGTCAAGGGCGGCTGATTTCCTGACGCCGTTCGCGGATCGGCTGGCGGCGCTCGTGGAAGAGCGCCGCAGCCAGATCTGCCTGGGCCTCGACCCCGACCCGGCCAAGCTGGCCGAGCCCGGGCCGCCGGCCGCTTCCGCGGCGCCCGCCGCCGAGCTGGCCGCCGCCGCGGTGGCCGGTCACTGTCGCACCCTGATCGACCGCGCCGGCCCCGCCTGCGTCGCGGTCAAGCCGCAGCTCGCCTGCTTCGAGCGCCTCGGCGCGCCCGGCTGGGCGGCCCTGGCCGAGGTCTGTCACGCCGCCCATGAAGCCGGCCTGTTGACGATCGCCGACGGCAAGCGCGGCGACGTCCCGGTCACCGCCGCCGCCTACGCCCAGGCCCTGGTCGGCGAGACGCCGACCCCGTGGGGGGCCGTGCCCGGGCTCGGCGCCGACGCCTTCACCGCCAACCCCCTGCTCGGCCTCGACGCCTTGGAGCCCCTGGTCGCGGCCGCCGCGAGCGCCGGCGCCGGTGTCTTCGCGCTAGTCCGCACCAGCAACCCGGGCGCCGCCGACGTCCAGGACCTGGCCGCGCCCGACCGCCCCCTGCACGAGCGCCTCGCCGAGCTCGTCGACGGCCTCTCGCCGCGCCTGCGCGGCGAGTCCGGCCTGAGCGGCATGGGTGCGGTCGTGGGCGCCACCGAGCCCGAGCACCTCGCCCGCATGCGGGCGCTGATGCCGCACTCGATCTTCCTCATCCCCGGCGTCGGCGCCCAGGGCGGGAAGCCGGAGCTGCTCGGTGGCGCCTTCACCGCCGGGCGGGCCTCCGCCCTGGTCGCGGCCTCGCGTGGGATCGCCGCCGACCCCGACCCGGCCGCGGCCGCGGAGCGCCTGCGGGCCGCCGTCTGGGACGTCTCCGCTGCCTGAAGCGCCCGCGGCCGGCTATACGATCACCGGCGCTCGACTCGATTTCCCCAGTCCAATGGAAAAAGAAAAACGCACCAGCGCCTTCGCCCGGATCTTCGCCGCACTCGCCCTGATCGGCGCGGTGATCGTCGTTGTCGTGGTCATCTCGAGCTCGTCCGGAAGCGACTCGGGCTCCTCGCGCAAGGGCAACGGCTCCGGCAACGGGGCGAAGAAGCACGGCCATCCACAGACGAAGGCGGCCACCTACACCGTCCAGACCGGGGACACGCTGACCTCGATCGCCCACCAGACGGGCGTCCCGGTGGCGACGATCCTCAAGCTGAACCCCGAAGTCGACCCGCAGATCCTGATCGCCGGCGAGAAGCTGAAGCTGCGATGAGCCGGCGGCGCCTCGGCGTCGCCCTGCTGGCGGCGCTGCTGGCGGCCGCGCTCGGCGCTGCCTCCGCCGTCGCGGCGCAGCAGCCGCGGGTGGAGGCTCGCGCCTGGACCCTGATCGACGCCCGCACGGGGGAAGTCCTGACCTCGCACGCGGCGGCGCGGCAGCTCTCGATCGCCAGCACGACGAAGCTGATGACCGCCTGGGTGGTCCTGCACGAGCTGCCGCTGGGCAGGATCGTCCGCGCCGCTCCCTATCACCCGACCTACGGCGAGTCGCTGATGGGGCTGCGGGCCGGGGAGAGGATCAGCGTGCGCGATCTCCTCTACGGGCTGATCCTGCGCAGCGGCAACGACGCCGCCCACGCGCTCGCCATCGCCGCCGCTGGCACACAGGCACGCTTCGTGCGGCAGATGAACCGCGACGCGGCGGCGATGGGCCTCGCCGACACCCATTACGCCAACCCGGTCGGGCTCGACCAGCGCGGCAACCATTCCAGTGCCCGCGACCTGGCGACGCTCGCCCAGCACCTGTTGCGGATCCGGGCTTTCGCCAGGATCGCCGACTCGCGCAGCGCCGTCCTGCACAGCGTCGAACCGCCGCGACGGATCGAGACGATCAACGAGCTGCTGAACGACGCGCCCTGGATCAATGGCGTCAAGACCGGCCACACCTTCGGTGCCCTCTACGTGCTGGTCGGCTCGGGCCGCCGCAAGGGCGTCGAGCTGATCTCGGTCGCGATCGGGGCGCCGACCGACGAAGACCGCTTCTCCGACGACCTCGAACTGCTCGAATACGGCTTCCGCCAGTACAGGAAGCGGCGGCCGATCCACGCGGGCCAGGATCTCGCCGACCCCTCGATCCACTACTCGGGGGGCGAGCTGCCGCTGCGGGCCGCCCGCGCCGTCGCCGTCGGCCTCCACCATGGCCAGCGGCTCAGCGTCGAGGTCACGGCGCCCGATCGGGTCGAGGGCCCGATCCGCCGCGGCGCTCCGCTCGGCCACGCCAGCGTCTTCGTCGACGGCCGCCACGCCGCCACGGTGGCGCTGCGCGCCGGCCGCTCGATCCCCAAGGCGAGCGGCTTCGACCGCGCCCGCGGCTTCGTCGATGACCACCTGATCCCTATCGCGCTGGCGCTCTTCGTGATACTGATTGGTGGGGCGATGCTCTACCGCCGCACGGCCCTACGGAAACGAAGAACGGGGAGCCGAACCGGGTGAACGCCAAGTGATCCTCACCGTGACGCTGAACGCGGCCATCGACCGCACCGTCGCCGTGCCCAACTTTCGCCTCGGCCGCCGCCACCGGGCGGTCGAGAGCCGCACCGTCGCCGGCGGCAAGGGCATCAACGTCGCCCGCGCCCTGAGCCTGCTCGGGCGGCCGGTGATCGCCGCCGGCTTCGTCGGCGGCCCGACCGGGTCGCGGGTGCTCGAACAGCTGCGCGAAGAGTCGGTCCTCACCGACTTCACCCGGATCGCCGCGGAGACGCGGATCAACCTCGCCGTGATCGACCCCACCTCCGGCGAGCAGACCGAGATCAACGAGCGCGGCCCCGCGGTCAGCCCCGAGGAGGTCAAGAAGCTCTTCGAGCGGATCGGCTACCTGTCCGGCGGCGCCAAGATCTGCGTCCTCGCGGGCTCGCTGCCGCCCGGGGCCGGGGACGACCTCTACGCCCGCCTGATCGCCGACCTCGGCCGCCGCGGCGTCTCCGTCGTGCTCGACGCCGAGGGCGAGGCGATGCTGGCCGGCGTCCGTGCCGGCGCCGCGATGGTCACGCCGAACGAGCGCGAGGCCGAGGAGCTGGTCGGCCAGGAGTTCGCCGACCCCGGCGACATCGCCCAGGGGCTCGAGGAGCTGGTCCGCCTCGGCGCCTCGGAGGCGGCGATCACCCGGCCCGAAGGCTGCGTGGCGACGGTCGGCGAGGGCGCCGAGCGGCGCCTGCTCGAGATCCACACCGAGCCGCTGGAGCCGGTCTCCACGGTCGGCTCCGGGGACGCCTTCCTGGCCGGCTACGTCGCCGCCCGCTACGAGGGCCGCTCGCCCGAGAATTGCCTCGCCTACGGCGTCGCCTGCGGGGCCGAGTCGACCCAGCACTTTGGCGCCGGCACCGTCGATCGCAACCAGGTCGAGCGGCTGCTCGGCGAGGTCGCCGTCCACGATTTGGAGGTCCCCGCGGAAGTGTAGGCTGGACGTTCAACGCCAGCCCTGGAGGACTCACTTGGAAATTGAAATTGGCCGCGGCAAGAAAGGGCGGCGCGCATACGGATTCGACGATGTTGCGATCGTTCCTTCGCGCCGTACCCGGGACCCCGACGACATCGACATCAGCTGGACCCTTGGCCCCTATCGCTTCGACCTGCCGCTGGTCGCCTCGGCGATGGACGGGGTCGTCAGCCCGGACACCGCGGTGCTCGTCAACGAGCTCGGTGGCCTTGGAGTTCTCAACTTAGAGGGGATCTGGGCCCGCTTCGAGGATGCCGAGGAACGGCTGGAGCAGATCGCCGCCGCGCCCAAGCACGTCGCGACCAGGCTGATGCAGGAGATCTACGCCGAGCCCGTCAAGGCGGAGCTGATCGGCAGGCGGGTCGCCGAAATCAAGGCCCGCGGCGCCGTCGCCTGCGGCTCGCTGACTCCCCAGAAAGTGCGCGAGCACTACGAGGTGGCGGTCGAGGCCGGACTCGACATCCTGGTCATCCAGGGCACGGTGATCTCCGCCGAACACGTCTCGACCACGGTCGAGCCGCTAAACCTGAAGGAGTTCATCGCCGAGGTGCCGGTGCCGACCGTGGTCGGCGGCTGCGCCTCCTACTCGACCGGCCTGCACCTGATGCGGACCGGCGCCGTCGGCGTCCTCGTCGGGGTCGGCCCCGGCGCCGCCTGCACCACCCGCGGCGTGCTCGGCATCGGTGTCCCCCAGGCGACCGCGATCGCCGACGTCGCCGCGGCCCGTGCCCAGCACATGCTGGAGACCGGCGAGTACGTCAACGTGATCGCCGACGGCGGCATGCGCACCGGCGGCGACGTCTCCAAGGCGATCGCCTGTGGCGCCGACTCGGTCATGGTCGGCTCTCCTCTGGCCCGCGCCAAGGAGGCGCCGGGCCGCGGCTTCCACTGGGGGATGGCGACCTTCCACCCCTCGCTGCCCCGCGGCACCCGCGTCTCGACCAAGCAGGACGGCACGATGGAGGAGATCCTGCTCGGGCCGGCCAAAGAGAACGACGGCACCTTCAACCTGATGGGGGCGCTGAAAACCTCGATGGCCACCTGCGGCTACGAGGACATCCGCTCCTTCCAGCGGGCCGAGGTGATGGTCGCGCCGGCGCTGATGAGCGAGGGCAAGAAGCTCCAGAACGACCAGGCGGTCGGGATGGGCTCCAACGGTCGCGCGGCTGTCTCGGCAGGAGTCGCAGTCTCGGATGACTGAGCCGGTCGTCGCCGGTATCGACGACAAGCGGGCAGTCGTCCCCGCCGATCAGATCCCCCCCGATGAGGTCGCGGTCGAGGAGGTGCTGGTCCTCGACTTCGGGGGCCAGTACTCGCAGCTGATCGCGCGGCGGATTCGCGAATGCGGGGTCTTCGCCGAGCTGCTGCCCTCGACCACGTCGGTCGAGAAGATCCGCGAGCGGGCGCCGAAGGCGCTCGTCCTCTCCGGCGGGCCCGCCTCGGTCTACGAGCCGGGGGCGCCGCCGTTCCCGACCCAGCTGCTCGATCTCGAGATCCCGATGCTGGGGATCTGTTACGGCATGCAGGCGATGGTCCTGGCCCTTGGCGGCCGGGTCGAGCCGGCCGAGACGGGCGAGTTCGGCCGCACCGACCTGATCCTCCGCGACGGCGGCGGCCGCCTCCTGGGCGGGCTGCCCGAGGAGCAGAGCTGCTGGATGAGCCACCGCGACGCCGTCTTCGCGGCGCCCGAGGGCTTCACCGCGCTCGCCTCCAGCCCCAGCTCGCCGGTCGCCGCCTGCGAGCTGCCCGACCGCGGCCTCTACGGGATCCAGTTCCACCCCGAGGTCGTCCACACCCCCTACGGGACCGAGATCCTCACCCGCTTCCTGCGCGACGTCGCCGGCTGCGAGCAGCAATGGTCGCCGCAGTCGGTGATCGCCGAACAGGTCGAGAAGATCCAGAGCCAGGTCGGCGAGGGAAGGGTCATCTGCGGCCTCTCCGGCGGTGTCGACTCCTCGGTGGCGGCGCTGCTGGTCCACAAGGCGGTGGGGGAGAGGCTGACCTGCGTCTTCGTCGACCACGGCCTGATGCGGCTGAACGAGGCCGAGCAGGTGGTCGAGGCCTTCGATCAGTTCGGCATCCCGCTGATCCACGTCGACGCCGAAGAGCGCTTCCTCGCCAAGCTGGCGGGGCAGGACGACCCCGAGCGCAAGCGCAAGATCATCGGCGAGGAGTTCATCCGCGTTTTCGAGGAGGAGGCGGACAAGCTCGAGGACGTCGGCTTCCTCGTCCAGGGCACGCTCTACTCGGACGTGATCGAGTCCGGCGGCAGCGAGGGCGCGGCGACGATCAAGTCCCACCACAACGTCGGCGGCCTGCCCGAGGAGTTCGACTTCGACCTGGTCGAGCCACTGCGGATGCTCTTCAAGGACGAGGTCCGCGCCGTCGGCGCCGAGCTCGGGATGCCGGAGCGGATGGTCTGGCGCCAGCCCTTCCCGGGCCCCGGCCTCGGCATCCGCATCGTCGGCGGCGAGGTCAACAAAGAGCGGCTGGACATCCTCCGCGCCGCCGACGCGATCCTCCAGGAGGAGGTCCGCGCGGCGGAGCTCTACCGCCAGCTCTGGCAGTCCTTCTGCGTGCTGCCCGTCGTCCGCTCGGTCGGCGTCCAGGGCGACGGCCGCACCTACGCCTACCCGATCGTGATCCGCGCCGTCACCTCCGACGACGCGATGACCGCCGACTGGGCGCGACTCCCCTATGACCTCCTGGAGCGGGTCTCGAACCGGATCATCAACGAGATCCCCGATGTCAACCGCGTCGCCCTCGACATCTCCTCGAAGCCGCCGGCGACGATCGAGTGGGAGTAGGGCCACCGCCGCTCAGGGCGAGAACCCCACCCCACTCTTCACGGAATTCACCGGAGGGCGGTGGTTCGGGATGGCGCGGTCCTCTCCACCGCTCAGCGACGAGGCCGCTCCCAGTCCGCATCCGGACAGGGCGATAGTCGCCCAGCCGACCGCGAAGAGGCCGGTCCAGCGCCGGCGTCGGTTCCCTGAGCTCTGCTCTCGCGACCGCTGACTGATCGCAAACCACGCCGCGCCGCCGACCGTCAGCAGACAGGCGACGTAGAAGTTCAGCCGCAGGCCGAGGATGTAGTGGGCGGGGTCCACCCGCAGCGACTCCTCGAAGATGCGGAAGGCCGAGTATCCGGTCACGTAGAGGGCGAAGAGGGCGGGCGGCCTGATCCGGCGGCGGTGCCCCAGCCAGACCAGGAAAGCGGCGAGGGCGAGGTTCCAGATCAGCTCGTAGAGGAAGGTGGGGTGGAAGGTTGAGAAGCTCGCGTAACCGGCGGGACGGTGGGCGGGAGAGATCTGCAGCGCCCAGGGCAGGTTGCTTGGCCCGCCGAACAGCTCCTGGTTGAAGTAGTTGCCGATTCGCCCGACCGCCTGACCGACCAGGAGGGCGGGTGCGGCGGCGTCCATGAACGGCGCCGGCGAGACGCCGGCCCGCCGCAGGCGCCAGAGGCCGGCCGCGGTCCCGGCCGCGATTCCGCCCCAGATCCCGAGGCCGCCGTCCCAGACCGCGAGCGGGCCCCACCAGTGGCCGGGCACCAGGTTCGCGCTGGTGAGGTCGAAGTAGAGGCGGCCGCCGAGCAGGCCGGCCGGGAAGGCCCAGATGGCAACGTCGTAGACCAGCGTACGCGAGCCTCCCTGGGCCTCCCAACGGCGGACGACGATCAGTACGGCGAGGACGAGTGCGACCACGTACATCAACCCGTAGGCGTGGACTTCGAAGGGGCCGACGCCGGTTCCGCTCGCGCCGGGGCTGGGGATCGAAGCCGTCACCGCGAGCAGCCTAGTGGGGCGGACCCACCGATTAAAAGAGAACAAGTCTCAATATCGTGTAGGCTGCGCGCGATGGACCGCCGAGCCCTCGCCCTCCCGATCGTCGTCTGCATCCTGCTCGCCGGCTGCGGCGGCTCCGGCTCAGGCTCGTCGTCCGGCAGGTTGCGGGTTGTTGCGGCGGAGGACTTCTGGGGCAGCATCGCCGCCCAGCTCGGGGGGGACCGGGTGGAAGTGACGAGCGTCATCACCAACCCGGCGGCCGACCCGCACGACTACGAACCGACGAGCGAAGACGCGCGAACGATGGCCGGCGCTCAGATGTCGATCGTCAACGGGATCGGCTACGACGAATGGGCATCCAGACTGCTGGCGGCCAGTCCGGACTCGGGCCGGGTCGAACTGAGGATCGGGGACGCGCTCGGTCTCAAGGATGGCGACAACCCCCACCAGTGGTACTCGCCGACCGCGGTGCACGAGGCGATTGCCCAGATCACCGCCGACTACAAGAAGGCCGACCCAGGACACGACTCCTACTTCGACCGGCAGCGTTCCGAGTTCGAAACCAAGGGGTTGGCCGAATACGACGAACTGATCTCGCAGATCAAGGCAAAGTACGCGGGCACGCCCGTGGGAGCTTCGGAGAGCATCTTCGAACCGCTGGCGCCGGCGCTGGGCCTGAAGCTGCTGACCCCACCCGGGTTTCTCGATGCGATTGCCGAGGGAACGGAACCGAGTCCCGCCGACAAGGCGACCACCGACGAGCAGATCGCCGCGAAGCAGATCCGGGTCTGGGTGTACAACAGCCAGAACGCGACGCCGGACGTTCAGCGCCTTGACGAGGCGGCCCAGGCCGCTGGCATCCCGATCGCCACGGTCACCGAGACGCTGACCCCCGAAGGCACCGGCTTCCAGGCCTGGATGACCCGCGAGCTGAAGGGCCTGCGGGCAGCGCTCGACAGATCCGCCACGGGATGAGCACCGGCGACGCGATCAGGATCGCCGGGGCGAGCACCGACCGTGGCGGGCGCCCCGTGTGGTCCGGCGTCGACCTGACGATCCGCGAGGGCGAGTTCGTCGCCGTGCTCGGTCCCAACGGTGCCGGTAAGTCCACCCTGCTCGACGTCGTGCTCGGCCTGCAACCCCTGAGCGCCGGTTCCGCCAGCGTGCTCAGCGCTCCCCCGGGGGCCGCCCGCGCCCGCATCGGTTATCTCCCCCAACGTCGTAGCTTCGACGCTGGCACCCGGATCCGGGGCATCGACGTCGTTCGGCTCGGGCTCGACGGTTCTCGCTGGGGGTTCCCGCTTCCGGCTGCCCTCAGCTCTGGGGCCCGGCAGGCGGCCCGCCGTGTCGAGGAGATGATCGAGCTGGTTGGGGCCGGCGCCTACGCCTCGCGCCCGATCGGAGCCCTTTCCGGCGGCGAGCAGCAACGGCTGCTGATCGCCCAGGCGCTGGTGCGTCGCCCCCGGATGCTGCTGCTCGACGAGCCGTTGGACAGCCTCGACCTCAGCAACCAAGGCGCGGTGGCGGGCCTGGTCCAGCGCATCTGCAAGAGCGAGGGAGTCACGGTGCTGCTGGTGGCCCACGACGTCAACCCGATCATCGGTTACCTGGACCGCGTCGTCTACTTCGCCCGGGGGCGGGGGGTGGAGGGGGCGCCGCGGGAGGTGGTCGACGGCGCCACCCTCAGCCGGCTCTACGGCGTCCCGATTGAGGTGCTCGAAGCCTCCGACGGCCGCCTCGTCGTCGTCGGCACGCCCGAGCCGCCGGCTCACCACCACTCCCACCACGGCCATGCGCACTGAGCTCGCCGCTCTCTCCTGGAACCCGGTCAGCGACTTCGAACAGCTGACGACCTTCCCCTTCATGGTCCAGGCGTTGGAGGCGGGCACGATCGTCGCTGTGATGGCGGGGGCGATCGGCTGGTTCATGGTCCTGCGGCGCCAGGCGTTCGCCGGCCACACACTCTCCGTGATCGCCTTCCCCGGCGCTGCCGGCGCAACGCTGGCGGGGCTGCCTCTGGCGCTCGGCTACTTCGGCGCCTGCGGGCTCGGGGCGCTGGCGCTCTCGCTGGTCAGCCGGTCCGGGCGGAGCGGGCTCAGCAGCGAGTCGGCCGCGATCGGCACTGTCCAGGCCTTCGCCCTCGGCCTCGGGTTCCTCTTCGTCAGCCTCTACGGCGGCCAGCTGGCCGGTCTCGAGGCGCTGCTCTTCGGCACCTTCCTCGGCATCACCGCCGGCCAGGTGCAGACGCTGCTCTGGGTGGCGCTCGCCGCGCTCCCCGCCCTGGCCGTGCTCGGCAGGCCGCTGCTGTTCTCCTCGGTGGACGGCGCCGTCGCCCGCGCCGCCGGGGTGCCGACCCGTCTTGTCGCCCTCACCTTCCTGCTGCTGCTGGCGATGGCGGTCGCGGCGACCGCCGAGATCACCGGCGCGCTGCTCGTTTTCGCGCTGTTGGTGACGCCGGCGGCGACCGCACAGCGGCTCACCGCCCGGCCCGGCCCCGGTCTCGCCCTCTCCGTCGCCCTCGCCCTCGCGGTCACCTGGGTCGGGCTCGGGATCGCCTATTTCTCGCCTTATCCGGTCGGCTTCTGGGTGACGACGCTGTCCTTCGGCCTCTACGTCGCGGTCAGGGCCGGCACGCACCTGCTCGCCGGCCCGCGGACGCAAGTGGTCGGGGTGCCGGCCTGATGCTCGCCCACGAGTTCATGCGCAACGCCTTCCTCGCCGGCACTTTCGTCGCTCTCGGCTGCGGCCTGATCGGCTACTTCGTCGTCCTCCGCAGTCAGGTCTTCGCCGGCGACGCGCTCAGCCACGTCGCCTTCACCGGCGCCCTGGCCGCCGCCGCGGCCGGGATCGACGTCCGCGTCGGCCTCTTCGCGGCGACGCTCCTCGTCGCCGGGGGGATGGGCGCCCTCGGCGAGCGGGCCCGCTCCGATGACGTCGTGATCGGCTCCGTCTTCGCCTGGGTGCTCGGGCTCGGCGCGCTCTTTCTCTCGATTTTCGTCAGCGGCTCGAGCGGCTCCGACGGGACCGCCGCGGTCCGTGTCCTCTTCGGCTCGATCCTCGGCCTCTCCATCGCTGACGCCCGGCTCGCCGCGCTGGTCGCGATTGTCGCCTCGCTTGCGCTGCTCGCGATCGCCAGGCCGCTGCTGTTCAGCTCGATCGACCCGGAGGTGGCGCGCGGCCTCGGCCTGCCGGTGCGGGCACTTGGCATCGGCTTCTTCCTGATTCTCGCCCTGGTCGCCGCCGAGGCGACGCAGGCGGTCGGCGCGCTGCTGCTGCTGGGCCTGCTCGCTGCACCCGGCGGCGCGGCGCGGCTGCTCACCGACCGCCCCTGGCGCGGCCTGGCGCTCTCGGGAGGGATTGCGGTCGCCTCGATGTGGATCGGGCTCGCGCTCAGCTACCGGATCCCCTCGCTGCCGCCCGGCACGGCGGTGATCGGCGTTGCCACCTCGGCCTTCGTCCTCGCCGCGCTGCTCGCTTGGCTGCGACGGCGCGGCGCCGTGCCGATGCCCGGCAGCGGCACCGCCGACGAGCCGATATTCGCGGAGGCGTCGTGAGCGCACTCCCTAGGATTGAGGCCGTGCCGACGGAGACCCACACGAGCTGGGCCGAGCGTGCGCTCTCGACCCTCTCCGAGGCCGGCTACCGGCGGGGCGGGGCGAGGCGCGCGGTGATCGAGGCGCTCGCCCGTCACGATTGCGCCGTCACCGCCCTCGACCTCGACGACGAGCTGCGCCGGCGTAAGCCGCCGGTCGGCCGGGCCAGCGTCTACCGCGCCCTCGAGCAGCTCGAGGAACTGGGGCTGGTGCAGCGGATCGAGGTCTGCCGCGGCACTGCCGGCTATGAGCGGGTCGACCCCGACGGCCACCATCACCACCACGCGATCTGCCGCGACTGCGGTCGCATGGTCCCTTTCGAGGACTCCTCGCTGGAGCGGGCGATCGGCAAGCTCTCCAAGAGCATCAGCTTCGACGTCACCGAGCACGACGTCGTCCTCCGCGGGCGCTGCGAGCACTGCAGGAGCTAAGGGCTCAGCTGTACCTGTCCCACTTTTCGAGGTAGGGGAGGGGGTCGAACGGACTGCCGCCCTCATACCAGCCGGGCGCTCCCCACATCTCGAAGTGGAGGTGGCAGCCTTCGGCGTCGCCGGTATCGCCGACGAGGCCGATCGGCTGGCCGGTGCGGACGGTTTCGCCGGACTGCAGCGGCGAGGGTTCGGCCATGTGCGCGTACATGAAGTCGTCCGGGGTGCCCTTGCCGTCAATGACGATGTAGTTGCCGGCGTTCGCCTCGTAGCCGGCGTACTGCACGATGCCGCCGCGGGCGGCGACCAGAGGCGTGCCGCAGGCGGCCATCGTGTCCTGTCCCTGGTGTGTGTGGCCGGAGCGGGGGGCGCCGAAGCGGCCGGCGCCGAGGCTGAATTCGTGGGCGCCGAGGATCGGGAAGGCGTAGCCGTAGAGGCTGAAGCTGAGGGTGACCGCGGTGGAGGGGGTGGCTCGGCGCGCCGCCACGGTGGTCCCCTGTGGGCCGATCCGGAAGCTGTAGACGCCATTGCGGGCGGGTTTGCCTTCGTTCGTGGTCCCGTCCCAGCGGATGTTGGTTGCCACGCCCGGCGCGACGTCGCCGCGGTAGAAGGTCCGCACCGCTTCGCCGGCGCTGTTGACGACGTCGATCTGCAGGTCGTTCTGCGACTGCGTGCTTTCGATCGTGAAGCTGAGGCGCGGGTAGCGGAAGCCGAAGTAGAAGGACTTGCGTGGGGTCGTCTGCGCGGCGGCGATGCCGAGGGTGCCGGCGCTCGGTTCGGTCGAGGCGGGGCCGCTGGCGCTCCCCTTCGGAGCCGGGCTGCTGCCGGGAGTCGGGGCGCCGCCGGTGGTCGCGGCCGAGGCGGTGCCGGCGAACGCGACCAGCGCAATCGCCACGAATATGGAAATTTTCCCCGCCACTCCGGGCCGGGCCGTCTCGCCGTCGCGCACCGCTGGCCTCTCTTTCGATCGCCTACGGAGTTAGCTGTCGGGCTCGCGCTGAAAGAGATGCGCTACGGGCTTTTTCGTCCGATTCGCCCCTGAGACCTGCTTCGGTCCCTGCGGTTCCTCCGCCCCCGATCGGATGCCCGAACGGGACTCGGCATTGCTGGCGCGGCAGTATAGACAGCGGGATGGCTATGATCCTCCGGCCGCGTCGGCGAGTCCGCGCGGTTTTTTCACGATGAAGACCTTTGTCGCCACCCCAGCCAACCGCCAGCGAGACTGGTACGTCGTCGACGCCGAGGGCAAGACCCTGGGTCGCCTGGCGACCCAGATTGCCGACGCGCTGCGGGGCAAGCGCAAGCCCGAGTACACGCCGCACATCGATACCGGCGACTTCATCGTCGTTATCAACGCGGAGAAGATCCGGGTGACCGGCGACAAGCTGGCCCAGAAGACCTACTGGCGCCACAGCGGCTACCCGGGTGGGATCAAGTCGCGGACCCTGGCGGAGATGCTCGACCGCCGTCCCGAGGAGGTCATCCGCAAGGCCGTCAAGGGCATGTTGCCGCGCAACCGCCTCGCCCGCCAGCAGCTGACCAAGCTGAAGGTCTACGCCGGCCCCGAGCACCCACATGAGGCCCAACAGCCGAAAACGATGGAGACCACTTGATGTCTGACGACAACACGCCCGACGAGACCACCGAGGGCACCCCCCCCGTGGACGAGGCGCCTGAGCCCGCAGCCGAGGAGCCAGAGGTCGAGGCGCCCGCTGAGCCGGTGGCCGAGCAGGCTGCTGAGCCCGAGTCGGCCGAGGAGACCCCGGCCGAGGAGCCCGTTGCTGAGGAGGCTCCCGCCGAGGAGGTCGAGGTTGTTGTCGAGGAGGTGGTCGTCGAGGTCGAGGAGCCGAAGGCCGAGAAGAAGAAGGACGTGATTCCGGGCGCCGACCTGGAGCCGATCGCGGTCGAGCCGAAGACCCGGCTCAGCACCGAGGAGAAGGCGGCTCTCGAGGCTGAGGAAGAGGAGAAGGCGCGCCGTGAGGCGGCGCTGGCCGGGACCGACGGGCCCGATGCCGAGGCCGCCAGCCGCGCCCCGGCGAAGATGGAGGCCAACTCGCGCTTCCTCGCCACCGGCAAACGCAAGTGCTCGATCGCCCGCGTCATCCTGCTTCCCGGCGACGGCAAGATCGAGATCAACAAGCGCAGCATCGAGGAGTTCTTCCCCCGCCCCCTGCATCAGACGATCGCCTCGCAGGCGCTCACCGTCTCCGGCTACGAGGGCAACGTCGACGTCCGCGTCCGCGTCCACGGTGGCGGCATCAGCGGCCAGGCCGGCGCGGTCCGCCACGGCATCGCCCGGGCCCTGCTCGAGATCGACCCCGAGCTGCGCGGCGAGCTCAAGCGGCGCGGCTTCCTGACTCGCGATGCGCGGGTCAAGGAGCGGCGTAAGGCGGGATTCAAGAAGGCCCGCAAGAAGCCGCAGTTCTCGAAGCGCTGAGGCGGCTGCAAACCTTCGCCTGGCGTTGTCCTCGCTCGCCCGGCTCGCTCACTTAGTGAACTAAGCTCGCTTCACCGAGCTCCCTGCATCCTAGCCAGGCTTGGTTTTCGCTCACCTCAGCGCATCGACGGTGGAGATTCGGGCAGATTTTGCCGAGATAAGGACGATGACTACGACTCACGCGACTAGAAAGCTCTTCGGGACGGACGGCGTGCGCGGAGAGGCCGGGACTTTTCTCACGGCTGAGCTCGCCACGGCGCTGGGTCGGGCTACGACCGCCTCGCTCGATGTGAAGCGGCCTCAGGTCCTGATCATTCGGGACACCCGCGAGTCCGGGCCAATGCTGGAGGCCGCTCTCGCTGCTGGAGTAGCCGCTGCCGGTGGGGATGCGCTGCTCGGTGGCGTCTTGCCGACGCCCGCCGCGGCGATTCTTGTCAAGCGGCTGGGGCTCGATCTGGCCGCCGTCGTCTCCGCCTCCCATAACCCTTACAAGGACAACGGGATCAAGTTCTTCTCCGCGCGGGGGACGAAGCTCGGGGATGAGCTCGAGGCGCGGATCGAGTCGCTGCTCGAGAGTGAGCCGGCCACCGCCGAGGTCGGGCACGTGCGCGAGCTGAACGGGGGGCTGGAGGATTATCTGCGGGAGCTGGAGGCGGCCTTCCCGCTCGACCTCTCCGGCCGCAAGGTCGTGCTCGACTGCGCCAACGGCGCCGCCCACCGGGCTGGCCCGGCGATCTTCGAACGCCTCGGCGCCGAGGTTGAGACGATCGGCGTCGAGCCCGACGGCCGCAACATCAACGCCGGCTGCGGTTCCACCCACATGGAGCTGCTGGCCGAGAAGGTCGCCGGCTCCGATGCCGAGATCGGCTTCGCCTTCGACGGCGACGCCGACCGGGTGCTCGCGGTCGACGGCGCCGGGGTGGTTCACGACGGCGACGAGCTGATCGCCCTGGCGGCCCGCGGGATGCACGTGCGCGGCGAGCTCGACGGTGGCGTCGTCGTCACCGTGATGAGTAACTTCGGCTTCCATCAGGCGATGGAGGCGGCCGGGGTGGAGGTGGCGGTGACCCAGGTGGGCGACCGCTACGTGATCGACGAGATGCAGCGGCGCGAGTGGCTGCTGGGGGGGGAGCAGTCGGGCCACATCATCGCCTCCGACTTCATCTCCACCGGCGACGGCATCGCCGCGGCGCTGATGACGATGCGCGAGTTGGCCGGCGCGCCGCTGGGCGACGCCGCGCCGATGCGCAAGCTGCCCCAGACCCTGGTCAACGTTGAGGTCGCCGACCGCGACGCGGTCGCCGGCGCCGGCGCCGTCTGGGAGGCCGTCGAGCGCGAGGGGGAGGGCCTCGAGGGCCGCGGCCGCGTGCTCCTGCGCCCCTCCGGCACCGAGCCTCTGGTCCGGGTGATGGTCGAGGCGCCGAGCGCCGAGGAGGCCGATGCGGTCTGCAAGAGGCTGGTCGGCGTCGTCCGCGAAGAGCTGGCCTGAACCCGCCCGCCGACTACCCTTACTCGCCTTCATGTGCGGAATAGTCGGATACGTGGGCGGTCGCCCCTGCGAGGAGATTCTCCTGGCGGGGCTGGAAAAGCTCGAATATCGCGGCTATGACTCGGCCGGCCTCTCGGTGATCGAGGACGGCGAGGTCGACAGCGTCCACGCGGTCGGCAACCTCGCCAACCTGCGCGCCGCCGTCGAGGCCCGCGCCGCCGGCGGGGCCGGCGCCCTGCCGGTCTCGCACACCGGCATCGCCCACACCCGCTGGGCCACCCACGGCCGCGTCACCGAGGAGAACGCCCACCCGCACGACGACAGCTCCGGCAAGGTCCACATCGTCCTCAACGGGATCGTCGAGAACCACGCCGGCCTGCGCAAGCGCCTGCAGGCCGACGGCGAGCGGTTCACCTCCGAGACCGACGCCGAGGTGGTCGCCCACCTGATCGCCGCCCACTACGAGGGCGATCTCGCCGCCGCCGTTCGCGCCGCCTACGCCGAGCTGCGCGGCCACTACGCCTTCGTCGCCATGCACGCCGACGAGCCGGACCGCCTGGTCGGCGCCCGCAAGGAGTGCCCGCTGGTCGCCGGGATCGGTGAGGGGGAGACCTTCCTCGCCTCGGCGATCCCGGCTTTCCTCGCCCACAGCCGCACCGCGGTGCCGATCGAGAACGGCGAGCTGGTCGAAATCGAAGCCGGCGAGGTGAGGATCACCGACGCCGAGGGCAACTCGATCGAGCGCGCCGCCGAAGAGGTGACCTGGGACGCCGACGCCGCCGAGAAGGGGGGCTTCGAGACCTTCATGCTGAAGGAGATCCACGAACAGGCGGACGCGGTCGCCGAGACCGTCGCCGATCGCCTGCCCGGCGACGACGGCGTCGACCTCTCCGATGTCGCCCTCGACGACGAGTTCCTGCGCGGCCTGGGGCGGATCGTGATTGTCGCCTGCGGCACCTCCTACCACGCCGGCCTGATCGGTCGTTACGCGATCGAGGAGTGGGCGCGGGTGCCGGTCGAAATGGACATCGCCTCCGAGTACCGCTACCGCAACCCGGTGGTCGGGCCGGGCGACCTCGTCATCGGCATCACCCAGTCCGGCGAGACCGCCGACACGCTGGCGGCGATGCGGCTGGCCCGCGAGGCCGGCGCCAAGGTGCTGACCGTGACCAACATCATGGGCAGCCAGGCAACCCGCGACGCCGACGCCGTCCTCTACACCCGCGCCGGCCTCGAGATCGGCGTCGCGGCGACCAAGACCTTCCTCGCCCAGGTCGCGGCGATGTACCTGCTGGGACTGCGGATTGCCGAGCTGCGCGAATCGCTGCCGGCGGCGCGGATCGCCGAGCTGGTCGCCGGGCTGAAGGCACTGCCGTCGAAGATCGAGGAGACGCTCGACGCCGTCGAGGAGCCGGTCCGTGCCGTCGCCGCCGCCCACAGCGAGCAGAACTTCTTCCTCTACCTCGGTCGCCACATCGGTCTGCCGGTCTGCCTCGAGGGGGCACTGAAGCTGAAGGAGATCTCCTACATCCCGACCGACGCCTACGCGGCCGGTGAGATGAAGCACGGGCCGATCGCCCTGCTCGACGAGTCGACCCCGGTCGTCTGCATCGCCACCGAGAGCCCGGTTCTGGAGAAGGTCCTCTCCAACGTCGAGGAGGTCCGCGCCCGCGGTGCCCAGACGATCGCGATCGCCACCGCGGGCGGCGAGCGCGCCGCCGAAGTCGCCGACGAGACGATCGAGGTGGCCGCCACCGACTGGATCCTGCAGCCGATCGTGGCGGTCCTGCCGCTGCAGCTGCTCGCCTATGACATCGCCCGCGCCCGCGGCCTCAACGTCGACCAGCCGCGCAACCTGGCGAAGACGGTCACCGTTGAGTGAGGCCGCTAGGATGCGCGCTCGCATGAAGCCCCGTCTCGCCCTCCTCCTCGCCGTGGCCCTTGCCGCGCTTGCCGTTGTCGGTTGTGGCGGCGGTGGCGGCAGCTCTGACTCGGGTGCCGACCCGGCCACTCTGGCGCCGCCGAACTCACCGCTCTTCATCGAAGCCACCGTGCAGCCGCAGGGTGAACTGAAGACGAACATCGAGTCGCTGGCCAAGAGCATCGGCGGCGTCGACGATCCCGGCGCCCTGATCGTCTCCGAACTGGAAAAGTCGGCCAGCTCCTCTGGCGAAAAGCTCGACTTCGAAAAGGAAGTCGAGCCCTGGCTCGGCGAAAAGGGCGGGCTCTCCTTCGAGCACTACGACGGCGACGACTTCAGCGGCTACGGGGTCGCGATCCAGGTCACCGACGCCGCCGCCGCCCAGGACTTCATCGACGAAAAAGCCAAGTCGGGCGACGAACCGGTCAAGGACGCCTCCTACGAAGGGGTCGACTTCAAGGTCGAGAGCGAAAGTGGGACGGCCATCGGGGTCATCGGCGGCTTCCTCGTCGTCGCCGAAGGCGAAGCGGCCCTCAAGGGCATGGTCGATGCCTCCAACGGCGAATCGCTGGCCGACGAAGACAGCTTCTCGAGCACTGTCTCTGCCGCTCCAGACGGCAGCGCCGCCAACGTCTTCGTCGACATCGGCGGCCTGGTCGAACAGTCGGGCGGCACGATCGATGCCGAAACGCAGCAGTTCCTCGACAGCGCCGGGATCGACCCCACCAATGCCACCGCGGTCGCGAGCCTGATCCCCGGCTCCGACCAGGTCGAGATCGACTTCAGCAGCAACGTCACCGGGAAGAGCCCCCCTTCGGGCGATGCCTCCGGCCTGCTCGGGGAACTTCCCGGCGACTCCGTCGGCGCCGTCGCCTCCGCCGATTTCGGCAAGCGCCTGGGCGAAGCGGTCGATGCCATCGACGCCCAGGGCATCGAAGGCCAGATCCCGCCGCACAAGTTCAAGAGCACCCTCGAGGAAGCCGGCATCGACCTCGAAAAGATCACCTCCTCGATCGGCGACATCGGCGTCTTCGTCGAAGGCAACAGCACCCGCAGCGCCGCCGGTGCTGTGGTGCTGGAGACGAAGGGGTCCGACGAAGCGACCAACACCGTCTCCAATCTCGGTCTGCTGCTGCGCGCGACCGGCACTCCCGGGGTCACCGCGATCGGCGGCAAGGCGACCGGGTTCTCGGTCCGCGACAACGAAATCGGCCCGCTGCCGATCGTCGTCGCCGCCGAAGGCGAGCGGATCGCGATCGCCTATGGCCTGCCGGCGGCGACGAAAGCCCTCGCTGCCGACTCGGGCGAAACCCTCGCCGACAGCTCCACCTACAAGGAAGCCGTCACCGCGCTCGGCAGCATCCCGATCACCGGCTTCGTCAACGGCCCCGCGGCACTGCACCTGGTCTCGGCCCTGGTGCCCCCCGGTGAAGAGGGCTTCCTCGCTGCCAAGCCCTACTTGACCAAGGTCGACTACGTCGCGATCGGCTCCGGCACCTCGGGCGACCTGGCCACGGCGAAGTTGATCGCCGGCATCGGCAAGTAGCCGCTCGGCCGATGCCCGGCATCGGCATCGACCTGCTCGAGATCGATCGCCTGGAGCGCGCTCTGGAGCGCCATCCGCGCCTGGCCGAGCGGGTCTTCACGCTGGCCGAGCGCGAGTACGCGGCGGCGCGGGCGCGCCCTGGCAGGCACCTGGCGGCCCGGTTTGCCGCGAAGGAGGCGGTCGTCAAGGCGCTTGGGCTCAGCGGTGGGTTCGGGTTGCGCGAGATCGAGGTCCTCGCCGGGGAACCGCCGACCGTGCGGCTCTCGGGCAGGGCCGCCGAGGCTGCCGGCGACCGCGCTGTCGACATCTCCCTCACCCATTCCCGCGACAACGCGGCCGCCGTCGCGATCGCCGCTCCTCGTTAGCCCGCGGCTAGGCTGGTCGGGTGGAGCCGTGGCTGAAGCCTCTGTATGACGCCGCGGGGATCCGCGCGATCGATCGCTGGGCGATCGGGGAGCAGGGGGTTCCCTCGGAGCAGTTGATGGAGGCGGCCGGGGCCGCCCTCGCCGAGGCTGTGGCCGGACTCTCTCCGCGAGGGCCGGTGCGGATTGTCTGCGGCAAGGGCAACAACGGCGGCGACGGTGAGGTCGCCGCGCGTCACTTGAAGGGGATGGGGTTCGAGGTCGAGCTGGTGGGCCTCTGGTCGGACCGGGTACCCGATGACCTCGATGAGTGGCTATCGGGCTCGGGCGCGGTTGTGGACGCGATCTTCGGGACCGGGTTCGAAGGCGCCCCGCGGGAGCCGGCCGCGAACGCGATCGAGGCGATCAACCGCTGCGCCGCGCCCGTCGTGGCCTGCGACATCGCCTCGGGGGTCGACGCTTCCAGTGGCGAGGTCGAGGGGGTGGCGGTCGAAGCGGAGGTGACGGTGAGCTTCCACGCGGCCAAGCTGGGGCAATGGATCGCTCCCGGCAAGTGGCACACGGGTGAGCTGAAGGTCGTTCCGATCGGGATCCCGGCCGGTGCGCCTGGGCGGCCCGTCGCCGGCGCGATCGAGCTCGAGGTCCTCGACCTGGCGGCGCGGCGCGGCGCCAGGTCGACCAAGTTCAGCTCCGGCCAGGTGGCGATCGCCGGCGGCTCGCGCGGTCTGACCGGGGCGGTGCGGATGGCATCGCTGGCGGCGATCAGGGCCGGGGCCGGCTACGCGACCGTCGCCGTGCCGGCCGACCTCGAGCCGGTCTTCGAAGCGGGTGAGCCCGAGGTGATGTCGGTCGGCTGTCCCGGCGGCGACGGCTGCCTGGCCCCGCCCTCGGCCAAGGCGGTGCTGGGTGCCTTCGAGCGGGCCGCCGGCGGTGTGCTCGGCTCCGGCATGGGCCGCGATCCCGGTGCCGTGGCACTGGCCCGCGAGGTCGTCGGCGCGATCGGGGCGCCGCTGGTGATCGACGCTGACGGCCTCAATGCCTTCGCCGGCCTGCTCGGCCCGCTCGCCGCCCGCGAGGCGCCGACCGTGCTCACCCCGCATGCCGGCGAGCTCGGCCGCCTGCTCGGGCGCGACTCAGAGGAGATCGCGGCCCACCGGCTCGCCGCGGCTCGCGAGGCCGCCCGGGCGGCGCAAGCGGTCGTCGTCCTCAAGGGCGACGACACGATCGTCACCGACGGCGAGCGGCTGGCGGTCAACGCGATCTCCGCGCCGGGGCTGGCCACGGCGGGCAGCGGCGACGTCCTCTCCGGCATCGTCGCGGCCCTGCTCGCCCGCGGCCTGGAGCCGTTTGCGGCCGCCTGTGCTGCGGTCGTCGCCCATGCCCGTGCGGGGCGCGACGCGGCGGCCCGGGTCGGCTCCGCCGAGTCGGTGATCGCCACCGACGTGATCGATTCGATCGCGGTTGGCCTGCTTCCCGGGCGGCGGGTCGAATAATCTCGGCCGCGATGGTGCACGCTGCCGATATCGCGGACGACGAGTAGTCCGATGGAGAGGGCGGTCGCCCGGATCGACTTTGACGCGATCCGGGTCAACTGCGCCAGGCTCAAGTCGGAGCTCGGCGACGGCGCGGAGCTCTGCGCGGTGGTCAAGGCCGACGGCTACGGCCACGGCGCCGATGGCTGCGCCAATGCCGCCCTGGCCGGCGGCGCGACCCGGCTCGCCGTGGCGACGGCGGTCGAGGCCGAACAGGTCGGTCGCCGCCTCCAACACATCCCCCTGCTGACGATGGGCGCGCTGACCCCCGGTGAGGTCGACATCGTCCTCTCGGCGGGCTCGGAGGTGGCGGTCTGGCGCGAGGGGTTCCGCGCCTTGCTGGCCGATCGCGCCCGGGCCCAGGGCCGGCCGGCCCGCGTCCACGTCAAGTACGACAGCGGCATGGGGCGGCTCGGCAACTCCGATCCCGGGGAGGTGCTGGCCCTGGCCCGCGCCTGCGACGCCGACCCCAGCCTCGAGCTGGCCGGCGTCTGGACCCACTTCGCGACCGCCGACGAACCCGAGTCGGCCTTCTTCGACGAGCAGCTGCGCCGTTTCGAGGCCGTTGCCGCCGCGGTCAAGGCCGAGTTCCCCGCCGTGATCGCCCACGCCGCCAACAGCGCCGCGGTATTCCGCGACAAGGGCGCCCATTTCGACATGGCCCGCTGTGGGGTCGCCGTCTACGGCCTCGATCCCTTCCAGGGCGATCCGGCCGCCCACGGCCTGGTCCCCGCCCTCTCGCTGCGCTCCTACGTCGCCGACGTCAAGCGCTTCGCGCCCGGCGCCAGCGCCGGCTACGGGCAGCGCTGGACCGCCCCCGAGGAGACCTGCATCGGCGTCGTCCCGCTCGGCTACGGCGACGGCGTCCGCCGCGGCCTCGGCAACAACGCCGAGCTGCTGGTCGGCGGCCGCCGCCGGCCGCTGGTCGGGACCGTCTCGATGGACAACATCACGATCGACCTCGGCCCCGACACCGGGGTCGAGCCGGGCGCGGAGGCGGTGCTGATCGGGCCCCAGGGCGACGACGCGATTCTTGCCGAGGAGCTCGCCGCCCGCCTCGACACGATCAACTACGAGGTCACCTGCGGGATCTCGGCCCGGGTCCCGCGCCGCCCGGCATGAGCCTGACCGACCGCCTTGCCGCCTCGCCCCTGGTGGGCGCCGCCCGGCGAGCATTGGGTGACGATGAGGGCTCCTGGATCGTCGGCGGCGCCGTTCGCGATGCCGCCCTGGGTCGCGAGGTCACCGACCTCGATCTCGCCGTCGCCGAGGATCCACGCGCCGTGGCCCGGGCGATCGCCGCCGAGCTGGGCGAGCACGCCTTCGAGCTCTCGGCCGAGTTCGGGGCCTGGCGGGTCGTCTCGCCGGGCCGCGGCTGGCAGGTCGATGCGACCGCCCTGCGCGGGGACGGCATCGAGGCCGACCTGGCCGAGCGCGATTTCACGATCGGCGCCGTCGCCGTGCCGGTTGGGGGAGGCGAGCCGGTCGACCCCTTTGGCGGCCTCGCCGACCTCGAGCGCCGCTTGTTGCGGGCGGTGGGGGAGCGCAGCTTCAGCGGCGACCCGCTGCGCCTGCTCCGCGCCGCGCGGCTGGCTGCCGGGCTCAGCCTGGAGATCGATCCGGGCACCGTGGCACTGGCCCGGGCCGCGGCCTCCAGTGCCGCCGACCCGGCCGGCGAGCGCCAGCTCGCCGAGCTGCGGCAGCTGCTCGGCGGACCGGACCCGCTGCGCGGCCTCGCCCTGCTCGACGAGCTGGAGCTGACCCCGGTCGTCCTGCCCGAGCTGGCGGGCCTGCGCGGAGTCGAGCAGGGGCCCAATCACCACCTCGACGTCCACGACCACACGATCGCGGTGCTGGAGCACACGCTCGAAGTCGAGGACGACCTCGACCGCTTTGCCGGCGACCGCGCCGTCGAAGTAGCCCAGTTCCTGGCCGAGCCGCTGGCTGACGAGATGAGCCGCGCCACCGCTCTGCGCTTCGGCGCCCTCTTCCACGACATCGGCAAGCCCGCCACCCGCGCCGAGCGCGACGGCTTCGTCGCCTTCCGCGGCCACGATCGCGAGGGGGCGGAGATCGTCGCCGGCATCTGCGGCCGGCTGCGCGCCAGCCGCCGCCTCACCCAGCACCTGCGGGCGCTGACCCTGCACCACCTGCGGCTCGGCTTCCTGATTCCGGAGACGCCGCTGCCGCCGCGCCGGATCCACGGCTACCTGCGCGCCACCGAGCCGGTCACCATCGACGTCACCCTGCTCACCATCGCCGACCGGCTCTCCGCCCGCGGCTCCGGCCCGATCGCCAGCCCGAAGATGGTCGAGGCCCATCTTGCCCTCGCCCGTCAGATGGTCGCCGCCGCCCTCGACTGGCGTCGCGACGGTCCACCGGCGCCGCTGCTGCGCGGCGACGAGCTCGCCGACGCGCTCGGAATCGACGAGGGCCCGGAGCTCGGAGAGCTGCTGTCTGAGCTGGAGGCTGCCCAGTACGCGGGCGAGGTGAGCGATCGTGCCGGAGCCGTTGAACATGCCCGTCAGGTACGCTCGTAGGCAGATGGCTGAGGAAAAGATCGAAATGGAGGGGGAGATCACCGAGGCTCTCCCCAACACGATGTTCCGGGTGAAACTGGACAACGACCACGATGTCCTCGGCCATATCTCGGGCAAGATGCGCCGCCACTACATCCGCATTCTCCCCGGAGACCGAGTCAAGATCGAGCTTTCGCCCTACGACCTCGATCGCGGTCGCATCACCTACCGCTACAAATAGCTCGTCCGGCTCTTCTCGTCCGGGTCGGCCAGCTCCGCCACCAGCGCTGACCAGGCGAAGTCCTTGGCACCGAGGCCCTTGCCGGTGCGGGGGTCGTAGTACTCACGCAGGCCTTCGCGGGCGGCGCCGCCGATCACCCCGTCGGCCAGCTGCCGCGCCTCCTGTTCGTAGCCGAGGCGGCGCAGGCCGAGCCAGACCATCCAGGCCGAGTTGACCCAGGTCGGCCCGCGCCAGTAGCGGCGGATCGGCCCGTGGCCGCCGCCGGGCTCGTAGGCCGGCTCGGAGACCGCCACCGACGGCGGCGCCACCGGAGTGAGGAACTCGTCCCGGTTCAGCAGGTGCTCCTCGACCAGGCGCCGGCCGATCGCCTCGGGCAGGTCGGGCAGGGCGAGCGGGGCCAGCGAGGCCCAGGTGACGATGCCGGGGCGGACGTCGCCCGGCTGCGCTTCGTCGAGGAAGAGGCCGCGGCGCTCGTCCCAAAGCCGCTCGACCAGGGCCGGCGTCGCCGAGGGGCGGCCCATCGCCTGCAGCGAGAGCGACCACATCGTGTTGACCAGGGTTTCGCAGAGCACCGGCCAGCCGCGCTCGCGGGCCCGGCGCGCGTTGAAGCCGATCCGGCGGTTGCGCCGCACCAGCAGAGGGAAGCCGGGCTTGCCGTTGGCGATCCGGCCCCAGACCGGCTCGAACTTCGGCGAGGCGTCGAGGCCCGACTCGTCCGGCTGCACGATCCAGAGTAGCCCGTCGCCATCGAGGTCGCGGTTGGCGGCGAGCCAGTCCATGTGGGCGACGATCCGCGGCTCCTCGCTCGGGTCGCCGACGGCGATCTTCCAGGCCCAGGCCAGCAGCGGCGGCTGGATCGTCTCGGTCTGGAAGGAGCTGCGCGACTTGACGTTGTAGAAGCCGAGGCGGATCAGGGAGACCGGGTGGCGCCAGAAGATCGTGTGGCCGATGAAGCCGCTGGAGCGCTGTGCGTTCAGCAGGCTCTCCAGCTCAGCCCGGGCCCGGGCCGGCTCGAAGCGGCGCCAGACGATCGCCGCGAAGCAGGAGTCCCAGTACCACTGCCACGGATACCGCCCCGGGCTCGGCTCCGTGTAGGAGAAGGGCGTGTCGTCGCGCTCCCCCTGGTGCCAGTTCTGCCGCAGCACCCGCTCCGCCTCCGCGATCGCCGCCGCCGATGCGGTCATCACAGCGCCGTGCGACGCATCTCGCGCAGGGCAAGTGCGCTCATCACCGCCAGCATCCCGGCGAGAGCCAGCAGGCCCGGCCAGGTTTCCGCCCAGGTGACGCCGCCGACGAAGCCCTGGCGCGCCGCTTCGACCACCTGCGTGACCGGGTTGACGCGGGCGATCTTCTGCAGCCAGCCCGAGAGCAGCGCCAGCGGCGCGTAGGCGGTGGTGGTGAGGATCAGCGCCATCATCCCCGCCTGCATCAGCGGCGCTGCCGACTGGCTCTTGAAGCGCAGGGCCAGGAACGAGCCCCAGCAGGCGGCGAAGGCGGCCATCGAGGCGACCATCAGGTAGGTGATCAGCAGCCCGTCGACCCCGGGCCAGCCGGCGCCGAGCAGCAGCGCGATCGAGAGCACGAAGGTCGCCGGGATCAGCGAGCGGGCGCTGGCCGCCAGCACCGTGCCCGAGAGCAGCACCCAGCGCGGGGCGGGGGAGACGAGCAGCCGGTCGAGCCAGCCCTGCTCGATGTCGCGCGCCAGGTTGACCCCGGCCGCGGCGCCGGTGAACCCGGCCCCCTGCAGCATGCTGATCGGGACGATGAAGCTCTCGTAGCTGCCGGTGCTGAAGCCGTTCAGCTGGGTCAGGGCGCCGAAGACGCCGTTGAGGCCGAGGAAGAAGATCGTCGGCGCCAGCACCCCCGGGATCGCCGCTCCCGGCACTCGGATCAGCTCGTTCTTGGCCCGCGCCATCAGTGCGCCGATCGTCGCCAGGTTGGTGCGCCAGGCCGGGATTGCCACCGCCGCCTCCATCAGCCCACCCGCAGCCGGTGGCGCAGGGCACGGTCGCTGAGGACCAGGCCGAGGACGACGATGCCGAGGATCGCCAGCACCGCGTCGAGCGTTTCCGAGGCGTCGAAGCCGGAGATCATCGGTCCGCGGATCCCTTCGACGATGAAGCTCAGTGGGTTGTGCTGGGCGATCGTCTTGGCCGGCTCGATCATCAGTTCCTGGGGGAAGAAGGCGGAGGAGAGGAAGAGGACGACGAGGACCAGCGGGAAGAGCCCCTGGACGACGCTGGCGCTGCCGGTCCGCAGCGCGATCGCGGCGCCGATCCCGCCGACCGCCAGCGCGGCCGAGGTGACAAGCACGATCGCCATCAGCGCCCCGGGCACGCCGCTGACGATTTCGGCGCCGAAGATCAGCCCGATCGCGAGGAACCAGAGCGAGGCGAAGAGGCCGAGGGCGGCGGTCCCCGCCAGCCGCCCGAGGACGATCGCGAAGCGCGGGATCGGGGCCGAGAAGAGGCGGTCGGTGAAGCCCATCTCGATGTCGACCGCGAGCGCGATCCCACCGCTGTTGCCGGCGATCATCAGCGACTGCATCATCGCCCCGGCCAGCATGAACTGGAGGAAGCTCTGCACCGGCGGGAAGCCCGGCAGTTCGATCGCGGCGCTGGCGCCACCGGTCTGGATCGCCAGCAGCAGGGTCGGGAAGACGATGATCGGCGCGATCAGCTGCGGGCGGCGGAAGGTCTGGCGGATCGAGCGCATGCCCAGCGCCCGCACGACCCGAACGTTGGTGGCCAGGGCGCTCACACCTCCACCGGCGCCTTCTCGGCGTTCTCCTCGCTCTCGTCCTCGAGGTGGTAGCCGGTCTTCTCGACGAAGACGTCGTCGAGCGTCGGCCGCACCAGCTCCAGCGCCTCGACCGCGATCCCGGCCTCGTCGAGGGCGCGGACGACCCGCGGGATGTCGGCCGCCCCGTTCTCGACCTCGACCAGGACTTTCTTGCCGTCCTTGGGCGGCAGCAGCTTGCCCAGCGGCGCCAGGATCCGCTCCGCCTCGGCGACCGAGCCCTGCGCCAGCTGCAGCTGGACGTGGGGGTTGCCGATGTCGGCCTTGAGCGACTCCGGAGTGCCTTCGGCGACGATCCTGCCGTTGTCGATGATCCCGACGTTGTCGGCCAGCTGGTCGGCCTCCTCGAGGTACTGGGTGGTGAGGAAGACGGTGGTGCCGTCGTCGTTCAGCGCCCGCACCTCCTCCCAGATCGTCTTGCGGCTGACGGGATCGAGTCCGGTGGTCGGCTCGTCGAGGAAGAGCACGCGGGGTTCGTGGACGAGCGCGGCGGCGAGGTCGAGCCGGCGCTGCATCCCGCCCGAGTAGGTGCCGACGCGGCGGTCGGCCGCCGCGGCGAGGTCGACCCGCTCGAGCAGGTCGTCAGCGCGCCGCCGCCCCTCGGCGGTGGGAAGGCCCTGCAGGGTCGCCTGCAGGCGGATCAGCTCGCGTCCGGTCATCAGTGGGTCCAGCGCCGCTTCCTGCAGAGCGACGCCGATCGAGCCGCGCACCGCGCGCGCCTCCTTGATCACGTCGTGCCCGGCGACGGTGGCGCGCCCGCCGGTCGGCAGCAGCAACGTGGTCAGCATCCGCACGGTGGTCGTCTTGCCGGCGCCGTTGGGACCGAGGAAGCCGTAGATCTCGCCCTCCTCGACCGCGAGGTCGATGCCCTGCACCGCGAGAACCTCGCCGAAGGCACGCTCCAAACCCTCGACCACGATCGCTGGCATCGCGGCAACCCTACAGCGGTGGATTGGCCGGGATCGTGCAGCCGAGCGCCCGCGGACGCATTCCCCCGGCCCGAAGGGCAGAATCCGGGCGCAACCGGGGTCGCTGTCCCGTGTTTGCCTAATTCCATGCCCTACGCAGAAAAGACAAGCCGTGTCGGCCGCGCCTGGGCGCTGATCGCGGCCGCCGCCTGCCTGCTTGCGGCGCTGATCGCGGCCGTCGCACCCGGCGCTGCCGACTCGGCGCCGCTGCGCGTCGTCGTGCTCGGGCAGACCTCCGAAACCCCACCGGCTTCCTGCCCCGGCAAGATCGTCAACAACGTCGAGATCACCCCCTGCCGGGTCGAGGGCCACGTGAGCGGCTTCCAGGCCGTCGCCGGCGGCGTCGCCCGGCCCTACGAGGCCCCCTTCGAAGGCAAGATCGTCGCCTGGTCGATCACCCTGGCCAAGCCCTCGACCGTGGAAACCCCGACCACCTCCAACGAGGTCGGCTTCTTCGACGAATTCCTCGGCAGCCCCTCCGAGGCCCGGATCGGCGTCCTCAAACCGGTCGAAGGCTCGAAGCCACCGCAGTACACGCTGGTGCGCCAGAGCCCGCTGGAGGTCCTCAACCCCTACTTTGGCACCACCCCGATCTTCGCCCTGGAGCACCCGCTGAGCGTGCTCAAGGGCCAGATCGTCGCCCTCACCGTCCCGACCTGGGCGCCGATGTTCGCCTTCAACGTCGAAGACAACAACACCTGGCGCGGCAGCCGCCTGCCCGAACACTGCGCCTCCAAGGAAGACATCCAGGGCGGCCACCCCCAGCAGGGCGTCGGCAAGACCAAGACCTACGGCTGTTACTACTCGAACGCGCGCCTGCTCTACACGGCGACGCTGGTCAAGAAACCGTAGATCGTCCGACCCGGTTGGGGGGAGCGCTGGGTACGCCTCCTCACTCGGTACCTCGTCGAACTAGCCGCCACTGCTGTCGCCCGCTGGTTCCAGCTCCTCCTGCGCAAAACGTTCGGAGGCCTACCTACGCCTCCGTCCCGTCGGAGCTAAATCGCTTCTTGCCGCAGGCCGCAGTAAGGGCAGTCGCTGACGTCCAGACCGATCAGCTGGTCGCAGCGGCGGCAGGCCCGGAGGTTGGCCGGGGTGCGGGGAAGCGACGATGCGGAGGGGGCGAGAGGCAGGACCATTGCCACCGGCTCCATCTCCTCGCCGGTCTCGCGATCGACGTAGACCTGGCCGGGCTCGGCGTGGGCGAGCGCCTCGCGGCCGGAGGCCGGGGCGCGCATCCTGTAGAGCTGTCGCTCGTTCATCGCCGCGAAGACTAATAGCTTGGGCGGCACCGATGCGTGTCCTGCTCTTTCACGGCTACATGCTGCGCGGCACCGGCAGCAACATCTACAACGTAAACCTGGCCCGGGCGATGGCCCGCCTCGGCCACGAGGTCCATCTCCTCTGCCAGGACCGCGAGGTCCAGGTCGAGGGCGTCCAGATCCACAACCCGGATATCGGCGGCCTGCTCCCGGTCTACGTCAAGGACCCCTACGAGGGCTTTGAGGTCAAGGCCTTCCCGGAGCTGACCGAGGCGGAGTTGGAGCGCTACATCGACGCCAACGTCGCCGCCGTTCGTGCCGTCGCCGAGGCAACCGGCGGCATCGACGCCGCCCTCGCCAACCACCTGGTCATGGGCCCGGCAATCCTCGCTCGGGCCGAAATCGCCCCCTTCGCAGCCAAGATCCATGGCTCGGCGCTGGAGTACACGGTCAAACCGCATCCTCGTTTCCTTCCCTATGCGGAAGAAGGCATGGAAGCCGCTTCGGGGGTCTTGGTCGGCTCCGGACATACGGCGGAGTCGCTTTGGGCGGCGCTGCCAGAGGTACCGGGCCTGAGAGAGAAGACCAGGCTCGGCCCGCCAGGTGTGGACATCTCCGAGTTCCGCCCGTGGGAGGCAGATGGAGTGGGTCCGAGAACGAATACCTCGCCCGCAGGACCCTCTCCATCTGCCTCCCACCGAGCTCCTCTCGTGGTCTTCGTCGGCAAGCTGATCGTCTCGAAGGGAGTCGACCTGCTGATCGCCGCATGGCCGTTGGTCCGAGCGGCCCATCCGGAGGCAAGGCTGCAGATCGCCGGCTACGGCGAGTACGAGGACGGCCTACGGCGCTTGCTGGCCGCCTTGGAGCGGGGCGATCTGGAGGACGCGCACGAGGTCGCGCGGTTGGGTTGGGCGCTCGAGGGGGGAGAGGAGAAGCCGCTGGCGATCCTCTCGGCGTTCCTGGCCGATCCTCCGCAGGGCTATGCCGAGGCGGCGAAGGCCGCCGCCGGCTCGGTCGAGCTGATCGGCCGGCTCGAGCACGACGAGGTCGCCGAGCTGCTGCCTCGGGCCGAGGCCCTGGTGATGCCGAGCACGTTTCCGGAGGCCTTCGGGATGGTTGCGGTCGAGGCCGCGGCCTGCGGGGCGCTGCCGGTCTCGGCGGGGCACTCGGGGATGCTTGAGGTGTCTCAGCAGCTCGCCCCGTCGTTGCCGGCGGACGTCGGCGGCCTCGTCTCCTTCCCGGTCGAGCCCGGTGCGGTCGAGGCGATCGCCGATCGGCTCAACCGCTGGCTCGCCCTGCCGGAGGCCGAGCGCGAGGCGGCCCGGCGGGCACTGGTGGCGACCGTCGGACGGCTGTGGAGTTGGGAGGGAGTGGCCCGCGGCGTCCTCGCCGCTTCGGCCGGAGAGCTGGGGGAGCTGCCCCCCGCTGCCTAGCTAGTGCCAAGCGTCACCTGGGGCCGCAAAACCTCCGGCCGCCGCTTCAATAGAATGCCGCCCGCCTCATGTACGGCCGCCTCCCGATAGTGAAGATGCTCGCCGCCACGGTTGCGATGGCCGCCGCGATTTCCGCGGTGATGCTCTCGATCAACTGGGACGGACCGGAGGCCTCGACCGCGGCTCCGAAGATCGACGATCTCCTCAACGTGATGATCGTCCTCTCAGCCTTTGTCTTCTCGCTGGTCATCGTGATGCTCTTCTACGCGCTGTACAAATTCAAAGCCAAGCCGGGTGACGAATCCGACGGCGAGCCGATCCACGGCAACACCCGCCTCGAGATCGCCTGGACGCTGATCCCGACGATCATCGTGCTCTTCGGCGGTGGCTACAGCTGGAAGGTCCTGAACGAAATCGAAAAGCCGGCCAAGAACGCGATGACGGTCGACGTCTTCTCCCAGCAGTACGCCTGGAGCTTCGGATACCCCGGCAAAGGCGACGCCTACGTCCAGGGCGAATTCCACGTCCCGGTCAATCGTCAGATCCAGTTCAAGATGCACGCCCAGGACGTGATCCACTCGTTCTGGGTGCCCGAGTGGCGGGTCAAGAAAGACAACGTCCCGGGGATCACGACGACGGCGATCGTCACCCCCGACAAGGTCGGCACCTACCAGCTGATCTGCACCGAGCTCTGCGGCTTCGGCCACGCCTCGATGCGGGCCAAGGTCGTCGTCGAACCCCCCGGCCAGTTCCAGAAATGGGTCGCCGGGCTGAAAGAAAAAGTCCCCCAGCCCCTGAAAGATTCGATCACCCAGGACACGGAGACCAACCCGGTGCCGCTCAGTGCGGGCGGGGCATAATGGAGGAGATCTGATGGCGGCTGCGATCAAGCAACCGGGATGGATTCGAGGCGCGCTCGGCGCGCTCGCCTTCGCGGCTTTCGGCTTCGGGCTGGTCCTCGCCCTGCGCGCGATCTCCGGCCTGCCGCTCTACCAGACCGAACAGACCGGCTACCCGCATGTGGTCGTGCCGCTGATCCTCGCCCCGCTCGGCTTCCTCGCCGGCTTCGGCTGCTTCGACTACTGGCTGCGCTGGGCCGCCGGCCTGCCGACGATCCCCGAGGACCACTCCCAGCACGGCGCCAAGAGCTGGAAGGACTACTTCCGCTTCAACACCGATCACAAGGTGATCGGCATCCAGTACATCTGCACCACCTTCTTCTTCTTCTTCGTGGGCGGCCTGATGGCGATGCTGATCCGGGCCGAGCTGGCGCAGCCGGGCACCCAGATCGTCGATGCGGCGACCTACAACAGCCTCTTCTCAACCCACGCCGTGCTGATGATCTTCGTCTTCGTGATCCCGGTCTTCGCCGGCATCGCCAACTACGTCCTGCCGCTGATGATCGGCGCCCCGGACATGGCCTTCCCTCGCCTCAACGCGCTCAGCTTCTGGATGCTGCCGCTGGCCGGGCTGCTCTTCATCGGCAGCTTCCTGGCCCCGGGCGGCGCCTTCGACGCCGGCTGGACCGGCTACGCGCCGCTCTCCACCGGGGCTCCGCTGGGGCAGTCGTTCTTCAACCTCGGCGTTCAGTTCGCCGGCGCCTCCTCGATCGCCACCGCGCTCAACTTCCTGGTCACGATCATCACCATGCGCGCCCCCGGGATGACCTTCTGGCGGATGCCGCTGCTGGTCTGGGCAAACCTCTCGACCTCGCTGCTGGTCGTCGCCGCGACCCCGTTCATCGCCGGCGCCCAGTTCATGGTCCTCTTCGACCGCATCCTCCACACCAACTTCTTCGACTTCGCAGCCGGTGGGGACGTGATCAGCTACCAGCACATCTTCTGGTTCTACTCGCACCCAGCCGTCTACATCATGATGCTGCCCGGCTTCGGGATCATCAGCGAGGTCATATCGACCCATGCCCGAAAGCCGATCTTCGGCTACCGATTGATGGCCCTGGCGCTGATCGGGATCGTCGTCCTCAGC
The DNA here is from genome assembly GCA_963735235.1 of uncultured Solirubrobacterales bacterium. Taxonomy (GTDB): domain Bacteria; phylum Actinomycetota; class Thermoleophilia; order Solirubrobacterales; family 70-9; genus VAYN01. The sequence goes on from CAVTKD010000001.1 coordinate 88,060, forward strand.
TACTCGGTCTGGGCCCATCACATGTTCGTCGCCGGCATGTTCAGCTGGCTGCGGGTGCCGATGATGCTGACGACGCTGCTGATCGCGGTGCCGACCGGGATCAAGATCTTCTCCTGGCTGGGCACGCTCTACTTCGGGAAAATCCACACGTACTCGACCTCGATGCTGTTCGCGCTCGCCTTCATCGTCACCTTCACGATCGGCGGCATCAGCGGCGTCATGCTGGGCATGGTGCCGATCGACATCCACGTCTCCGACACCTACTTCATCGTCGCCCACATCCACTTCGTCCTCTTCGGCGGCTCGGTCTTCACGATCTTCGCCGGGATCTACCACTGGTTCCCGAAGATGACCGGGCGCATGTACGACGAGAAACTCGGCCGCGTCCACTTCTGGGGCACCCTGATCGGCACCTGGGGCACCTTCATCCCGATGCACTGGATCGGCATGGACGGCATGCCCCGGCGCGTCGCCGACTACGCCTCCAAGTTCGGCGACTGGAACCTGATGATCAGCTGCTTCGCCTTCATGCTCGGCGCGATCCAGCTGGTCTTCCTCTACAACATGATCGTCAGCTGGCGCTTCGGGCCGCGCGCGGTCGCCAATCCCTGGCGGGCCAACTCGATCGAGTGGCAGGTCAGCTCGCCGCCGCCGATCTACAACTTCACCGAGATCCCCCGCGTGGTCGGCGGCCCCTACGAGTACGGGGTCCCCGGTGCCCGGCACGCGATCATGGCCGGCGAAGGTGCCGACGTGCCCGCCCCCGAGCCGACCGTGGTGGGCTCGACGTGAGCGCCGAGACGGAGAAGCGGCCGTTGCTGGTCTTCCTCAACGAGGTCGCCGGCGGGCGCAAGCTGCTGCAGGCCGTGCGCGAGCGCCAGGACAAGGTCTCCAAGGTCGTCGTCGCCGCGCCGCAGAACCAGCCGTCGGTCGGCCAGCTGATCGACTCCGGCGAGCTGCGCCAGGCCGCCCGCGCCCGAGTCGAGGTGACGATGGCGGTGCTGAGCGAGTTCGGCATCGACTCGGTCGGCGAGGTCATGGACCCCGAGCCCTCGCTTGCCGCCTACGATGCCGTCCGCGCCCACGAACCCGGTGAGATGCTGCTGTCCTGCCTCTACGACACCCGCTTCGGGCTCACCCGCAAAGATCTGGTCGAGTGGGTGCGGGCGCGGATCGAACCCGAGACCAAGCTGACCCACATCCCGGTCCGCATCGAAGACGACGCGATCCGCTGGGACCTGATCCACACCCTCGTCGTCGCCACCCAGACCGTGGCGACCCCGGACCTGGTCAACCGGCTCAAGGAGCGCGCCGCCGATCGGCCCCACCGCTACACGATCGTCTGCCCGCAGACCGACGACGTCAGCGAGGCCGAGATCGTCCGCGACCTCGCCTCCACGCTCGCCGAGCTCTACCGCGCCGACGTCGACGCGACCGGCCAGCCGATGAGCCCCGATCCCTTCGAGGCGGTCAAGAACGCGATCGAGCACTACCGGATCGACGAGGTCCTGATCTCGACCTTCGCCGGCGAGGGCTCGCGCTGGCTCGAGGGCGACCTGATCGGTCGCGTGCGTGAGATCACCGACAAGCAGGTCGAGCACATCGAGGTGGGCCGTCCCGCCGCTGCCGTGGCCGCCGCGGTCGCCGGGGGAGGAGAGGCCTGATGGAGAGCGCGACGGTAGCCCTCGGGCACGACCACGCGGAGGAGCAGCACGGGCCGCCGGAGGCCAACCAGAGCTCCCGCATGGACAAACAGACGCTGGGGATCCTGCTCTTCATCGTCTCCGAGGTGATGCTGTTCGGGGCCTTCTTCGCCTCCTACTTCTTCCTCCGCGTCGTCGTCCACCCGCCGGTCTGGCCGCCGCACCCCTACGAACTCCCGGTCCCGGTCGCCGGCGTCAACACCGCGATCCTCGTCTCCTCGAGCTTCACGGTCCACTACGCGCTGGAGTCGATCCGCCGCGGCAACCGCGAGGGCATGAAGCTCGGGCTGGTCCTCACCTGGATGCTGGGCGCGACCTTCCTCTTCATCCAGATCAACGAGTACGTGCACCTCGGCTTCAGCGCCCGCGACCTCTCCTTCGGCTCGATCTTCTACGGCCTCACCGGCCTCCACGGCGCCCACGTCTTCGTCGGCCTGATGCTGCTCAGTTTCGCCACGATCCGCGCCTTCCGCGGCCACTTCGGGCCCGCCGCGAAGGACCACATGGGGGTCGAGATCCCTGGGATCTACTGGCACTTCGTGGACGTCATGTGGCTGATCGTCTTCGTTTCGGTTTACATCCTTTAGCGCGGCCGCTGCAAGCCGGCGCCTGGAAGCAGATTCATGAAAATTTCCGAGGACGCGGTTTTCAAATGGGTCGTGATCGCTCTGATCGGAGCAGTTTCGATCATCGTTGTGACCTTGCTTACCAGGCCGCTGGCGGGGGCGCTGTGGGGGCTGGTTCTGGTCTGCCTCGCGGGTTGGTGGGGGCTGCGCTGGGCCGCGCGGAAGCAACGCGGGAGTTGATACGAAGCTTTTGTGTTTCGCAGACAACTGGTTACATGTGGCCCGCGCAGTCTGCCCGCTTCGACGCGATGCAGCGGACCATGGTTCAGGGTGTCGTCGCCCTCTCGGCGGCGATGATCGCTGAGTTTGCCGGTGTCATGGGCCTGCTCGCCACTCAGCTCTGATCCGCCGCCGCCGGGCCAGCTCCAGGATCGCCAGGGTGAGGGCGATCGGGACGGTGGCGGGGAGCTCGTCGACGAGGAGGAAGAGCAGGTCGAAGCCAAGGCAGAGCACGACGGCCAGGGCCGCGCCGGTGCGCTGCAGGCCCCGGTCCCTGGCCAACAGGGCGCCGAGGGTGGCGGCGATGAAGAGGTCGCCGAAGCCCATCAGGGCGGAGCCGAAGGAGACGAACTGGAGGCGGGGAAGGCCTCCCGGGGAGGCAGTGTTGAGGACGGCGTTGGGTGCCTGCAGGAGGTCCGAGGCGACGAGCCAGGTGTCGATTGCCGCCATCGCGTAGATCCCCAGCTTCAGCCAGCGGCCCGGGACGACGCAGGCGAGCAGCCAGCCGAGGCTGACGCAGGCGAGGGCGGAGAGCGCCAGGCCCGCGGCCTGGCCCGTCAGCGAGCCCTTGGCGGCCCAGGCGAGGGCGAAGAGGGGGATGGCCAGCAGGGCGAGGCGCGGCCGCCCGCCGCGGACGATCGCCGCCAGCGCCAGGGCGGCCAGGGGCGGCACGGCAAACAGGGCCAGGTAGGTGAGGGCATTGGCGGTCGCCGAGTCGAGGGCGACGGCGGCGATCACCACCGCGATCGAGAGCGGCGGCACCAGTGCCCACCAGTTGCTGCGCAGGTGGCCGAGAAGCGCATTGACCGCCGGCCTCGGCGCCGCCACCAGCGCCGCCTGCACGAGGCTGAGGCAGGCGATCGAGAGGCCGAACGGGAGCACTCGTGCGGCGCTAGAGAGCGCCGGCCGGGGCTGTCGTGGCGCCCTCGGCTCCCCGGCCGGGGGCAGCCGGATCCCCCTTGGGCTCGAGCCTTCCCGCAGCCGCCACCGTCCACAGCATCGCCAGCCAGTTGCAGGTGGCGAGCGCGACGTGGACCCAGACGATCTCGGTCGGCAGCTTCAGGGCCCACTGGAGGCCTCCTACGGCTCCCTGCAGCGCCAGCAGGCCCAGGACCACCGTCAGGGGCCTGACGGCTCGCCTGTCGCCCCCCGGGCGGCGCAGGAGGAACCAGACGCCGATCGCGGCGAGGCCGTAGGCGGTGGCGATGACCGCGTGGCGCTCGACCACCCATTCCAGCGTCCTGCTGCCCTCGAAGGTGAAACGGTGGACGAGCTGGCCGGCGTGGGCGCCGGCGTGCGGTCCGGCGGCCGTCGCGACCGTCCCCGCCGCGATCGTCAGCTGCCCGAGTGGGATCAGCGCCCGCACCGACCAGACGCCGAGCCGGTCGCCGGAGCGCCGCCGCTCCCAGGGTTCGTAGCGCGAGCACCAGGCCAGCGCGAACGAGGCGTCGAGCAGCATCATCGAGAGGATGAAGTGGGACATCACCAGACCCGGCGCCAGGTGGTACTTGACGACCAGGGCGCCGAGGATCGCCTGGCCGATCACCCCCAGCGGCAGCAGGGCGCCGAACAGGGCGAGGTGCCAGCGGTAGGGCCGGCGGAAGAAGGCGAGGACGCTGGCGGCGATCACCGCGAAGCCGACGAAGCCGGTCAGCAGCCGGTTGCCGTACTCGATCACCGCGTGGGATTCGAGCGGCGGGGCCGTGCCGCCGTAGCAGCGGGGCCAGTCGGGGCAGCCGAGCCCGGAGCCGGTCAGCCGCACGCCGGCGCCGGTGAGGACGATCAGGGCGAGGGCACCGAGGGCGACTGCGGTGACCTGGGCGTAGCGCTCCGGGGAGATCTCGAGGCGGTCTCTGAGGCGTTCCCGCATCGTCAGCGAATCATCGCAGCGGCCGGGGGCCGCCGAAGGCTCAGCCGCCCTTGGACTTCGAGCCGCCCTTGGCGGTTTCTTCGACCAGGTATCTGGCCAGCTGGCTGATTTCCTTGGCGGAGATCGTCTGTTCGAAGTTCTGCGGCATCACGTTGGCCGGGTAGCCCTTGGCGATTTCCTTGTTCGGATTGACGATCGATTCGGTGACCATCGCCGTGCTCTGTCCGGGCAGGACTTCGTCCAGGTTGGGGCCGGTCACTCCGCCCGAGCCGGCGGCGGCCAGCGTGTGGCAGCCGCCGCAGCCATTGTTGGCGAAGACCTGGGCGCCGGGGCCGCCGGGCACGCTCGGGGGGGCCGCGCCGGGGACGCCGGCGTACATGCCGACGTAGGAGGCGACATCGTCGAGGTCCTGGCCGGTGACCACGTCGCGCGGCATCGAGACGGCGGGGTTGCCGTCGTTGGGCCGCGGGTACTCGACCTGGGCCTTGACGATCCCTTCGATCGTCTGGCCGCCCTCGCCGGCCGAGCGCGCGGAGGCGAAGGCGTCGTCGAGATTGGGGCCGATCTGGGCGGTGGTCCCCGCCTGGGCGAGGGTGTGGCAGACGCCGCATTTCTGCACGAAGAGGGTGCGGCCACGGGCCGTGTCGGCGGTCGTCGTCCCGCAGCCGGACGCGGCCACGGCGACGGCTGCCAGAGCGGCGAGGGCGAGCAGCGGGCGGATGAGTTGCGAGGGGCTGTGCATACGGCGGGCGGGCGCCGGAGTCTATAGGGCGAGGCCCCGCGAAAGCGTGCTGTGGGATGCCGTGATTCGGGTAGTCTTGAGGCGATTCGCACTATCTCGAAAGACCGGCGAGAGGAGACCGCAGATGCAGGTGAAGGACGGAATGTCGGAGGTGTCGCTGACGGTGGGGCCGTCCCACACTCTGCGCGAGGCGGCGGCGCTGATGGTCGAGAAGGGGACCGGGGCGGCGCTGGTCAACGACGCCGAGTCGCCGACGCCGAGCATCGTCACCGAGCGCGACCTGCTGATCTCGGTCGGCGGCGGCGAGGACCCCGACGTCGAGCTGGTCTCCGATCACATGAGCGAGGGTGTGATCGCCGCGGCGCCGGACTGGAGCCTGGAGCGGGCGGCGGCGGAGATGTCGCGCCGCGGCGTCCGCCACCTGGTCGTCTTCGAGGAAGCCGAGGCGGTCGGCGTGCTCTCGATGCGCGACATCGTCCGCGTCTGGACCAGCGAGGGCGCGACGTCGGGCATGACTCCGGGCTGAGCCCGGACCTTCTGAGCCGTTAGGGCTTGGGGGGGACCGAAATCGTCTCGATCGGCAGCGCCGCGCCCCGTGCCTTCTGCCGGCGGGGCAGACGGAAGTAGTCGCGGATGGCGCTGCGGGCGACATTGCGGAAGCCGGCGAGCAGGAAGATCGCCCCGGCGATCGCGTAGATCAGGGGCGGGAAGATGAAGCCGGCGGCGTAGATGCCGGCGATCAGGCCGACGGCGCCGAGCGCCATGAAGACCGGCCCCCAGGAGGGCTTCGACGCGTAGACCATCTCGCCGGGCTCGGTGATGTGTCGGTGCTCGCTCATCGGCTCACTGGGCGATGTAGAGGAAGGCGACGACGAAGGCGAGGGCGAAGATCGCGGCGGCGAAGCCCCCGGCCACCAGCCCTCCGACCATGTTCTTGCGTGCGGTCTCGCGATCCATCTATGCGGATTTCTATCAGGGGCAAGGGCGGGAGGGAGCCCTGGTGCCCCTTGCCCGGAGGCCGTCGCGCAGCTGGGGCCGCTTGGAGGGTTCAAGTGTCGCCGCTTGAGCCTCCGGGAGAGGGGACATCAGGCCCTCTACCGCAAACCGTCCAGCCGATCAGACGTGCGCGTCGATCGCCATCGCCAGGAACAGCAGCGCCAGGTAGGCGAGCGAGAAGAGGTAGGTGCGCAGCGCCCAGCGGCGATCGGCCGTGCGCAGCAGCTTCGTCGAGCAGTAGATGAAGCCGGCGCCGAGCAGCATCGAGGGCACCAGGTAGGCGATCCCGAGGCCGCCGGCGCAGAAGGGCAGCTGCGTGACCGCGTAGAGGAGGACGGTGTAGAGGAGGATCTGGCGCCGCGTCTCGTCCTCGCCGCGGACCACCGGCAGCATCGGGATTCCCGCCTTGGCGTACTCGTCCTTCATCAGCAGCGAGAGCGCCCAGAAGTGCGGCGGGGTCCAGAAGAAGACGATCGCGAAGAGATAGAAGGCCATGCCGCTGAGCCCGCCCGTCACCGCCGCCCAGGCGACCAGCGGCGGCACCGCGCCGGCGGCGCCGCCGATGACGATGTTCTGCGGCGTCGTGCGCTTGAGCCAGAGCGTGTAGACGAAGACGTAGCCGAACAGGCCCGAGAGCGAGAGCGCCGCGGCCAACGGGTTGACGGTCAATGCCAGCAGTGCGAAGGAGGCGCAGCCGAGCAGCGTCCCGAAGGCGATCGCGGCGGCGGGGGAGACCCGGCCCGAGGCGACGGGGCGGTCGGCCGTGCGCGCCATCAGCAGGTCGACGTCGCGGTCGACGGCGTGGTTGATCGCGCCGGCGCCGCCGGCCGAGAGGGCGCCGCCGAGGCAGGTGAGGAGGATCAGGCCGAGCGAGGGGTCGCCGGCGACGTACATCGTCGTCACGGTCGTGAACAGCAGCAGCGACTGCACCTTCGGCTTGGTCAGCGTCAGGTAATCCCGGACCACCGTCATCGCGGCGGAGCGCGGGGCAGGCGTGGCTGCCGTCGGGGTGGGCGCGGTCTGCGCGCCGGCGCCGGCTTCCATGCCGGTCAGGCTACCGGCTGCGACTCGCGGGCAGGCCGCTCGTCGCGGCTGCCGCGATGCGCGATCGCCTCGCGGATATCGCGCATCGGCCGGGCGCTGCGGACGTCCGGGAGGACGTCGAAGTTGTGCGGCTCGGGGGGCGAGAGCGTGAACCACTCGAGGGTCTCGCCGTGCCACGGGTCGTGGCCGGCCTCGGGCCCGTTCTCACGGCTGAGGATCGCGTTGACGATCGTCATCACGATCCCGGCGGCGAGCACGAAGGTGCCGATCGTGGCGATCAGGTTGTAGGCGTTGACGCCGGTGTGGTTGAAGAACTTGTAGGCGTCGATCACCTGGCCCTCGTCAGCGCCGGCGAAGAACAGCGGCACGAAGGCGAGGACGATGCCGGCCGCCATCGTCCAGAAGGAGATCCGCGCCAGGCTCTCGCCCATCGTCCGCCCGGTCATCTTCGGGAACCAGTAGTGGAGCGCGGCGAAGCCGCCGAAGACGGCGCCGCCGACCAGCGCGAAGTGGGTCGCCGCGGTGGCGTCGGTGGTGTTCTTGAGCTGCCAGGCGGCGGCGACCATCGACTGCTCGATCTCGGCCCCGAGGCCGATCGAGATCGCCGAGATCGCGCCAAGGGCGAAGAGCAGGGGGGCCCGCATCCGCAGCGCCCCGCCGCTCATCGTCGCGATCAGGTTGAAGACGATCAGGCCGAAGGGCACGATCAGCGCCAGCGACATCAGCATCGCGAAGTACATCCAGCCGATCCCGATCGGCGCGGTCATCATGTTCTGCATCCAGGCAAGCGTGCCGAGCACGGCGATCGCCGCCAGCGAGCCCATCGTGACGCCGCGGTTGAAGAGCGGCTTGGCGGAGAAGGCGGTGACGATTTCGGCGATCGCGCCGAAGGCGAAGATCAGGACCAGCATGTAGGCGCCGGAGAAGAAGATCCAGCTCAGGTGCTGCCAGAGCAGTGGCGCGCCGCCGGAGCCGTCGGCGAAGAAGATGCCGTCGTAGTTGCGGTCGATCATCAGCATCGTCAGCGCCGCGAGGAGAACCGGGCCGATCGTCAGCAGCAGCCAGCAGCAGACGGTGGCGCCCCAGGAGAAGATCGGAACCCGCCGCCAGGCCATGCCCGGCGCCCGCATGTTGCGCAGCGTCGTCAGCAGGTCGATCGCGATGAAGACGAAGCCGAGCGTCGCCAGGCCGGTCGCTGTGGCCCAGGCGTCGACGCCGTTGTTGGAGAGGAAGGCGAGCTCGCTGAGCGGCGCCAGCGGGTTGACGCCGGCCTCCGACGGGGTGAAGAGAAAGCCGGAGTAGAGCACCGCGGCACCGGCGGCCCAGAGCGCCACGCCGATCTGGCCGAGGCGGGGCAGGGCGGTGCCGCGGGCGCCGACCTGCAACGGCGCCACGTAATAGAAGAGGCCCAGCACAAGCGGGATCGCGAAGAGGAAGACCGCGGTCGCGCCGTAATCGGAGAGCAGGCGGTTGAAGGCGACCGGGGTGAGGAAGGAGTTCTCCGGGATAGCCAGCTGCAGGCGCATCAGGATCATCTCGACCAGGGCGATGAAGAGGAAGCCGAGCGAGCCGCAGATCAGGATGCGGCCGAGGTCCTTGTGGTCGGCGCTGGTGATCAGCTCGATCCAGCGCGGGCGCGGCTTGCCCGGGTAGCCGTCTACGACCAGCTCGGGGCGCGGGGTCTGGCTCATGGCACTTCTCCGTTTTCGATCAGGCCCACGACGCGGTCCTGGGCGGTTTCGATCTCAGCCAGCTGGCTCTTGACGAAGGCTTCGTAGGCCTGCGGCGAGACGACTTCGACCTCGGTCCGCATCGCCGCGTAGGCCTGGCCTGAGAGGGTCGCCGACTGGCCGCGGAAGTCACCTTCTTCGTCGGCGCGGAAGACGACGTCGTTGATCTTGCCCGGGACCGCGTCGCGCTTGCCGGCGAGGTCCGGGACGTCCCAGGTGTGGACGACGTCGGTGGAGAGCAGTTCGAGGTCGACGGCGGTGTCGACCGGGACGACCAGCTTGTAATAAGAGAAGGCGCCGTTGGGGTAGTCGTAGCGCCACAGCCACTGCTGGCCGGTGGTCTTGATCTTCAGCGGCGCGGCGTGGGCGGCGGCGAGGCCGGCGCTGCCGGTCGCCGGGGTTTCCCGGGCCTTGTCGGTGAAGACGATGCTGAGGATGAAGATCGCCGCGGCGAAGACGGTGAGCACGGCGCCGACCCGGAACTGGACCCGCCGGCCGCCGCTTACCTGCCGCGGCTGAGTGCCCCGGGCGGCGCGATTCCTGCGCACGGCGGCGATCAGCGCGACGTTGACCGCGACAACGACTATCGCCGCGGCGGCGAAGCCGATCCAAAGCAAAGTGTCGATCTGGTCAGTGCCAGGAGAGTGCGGCGCCAAAGCGCGGCCATTCTAATCACGTGGAACCCCCGAAAGGCGGCGCGCCGTCCCACCCGCTCCCGTGTTGCCTACCTATACTCGCCGACCCATGAAGCGGCGCTCCCGGCCATCACCCGCGCTTCGCCTTGCGATACGCGGCGGTGCGGCCGCCGCCGTCGGCGCCGCGATCGCCACCCCGCTGCTGCGCAAGCGGCTGCGGATCCCGGCTCCGCTGACAGTCGCCGCCTGTGCCACCGGGCCGCTTGCGATCGCCGTCCTCTTTCCCCGCTCCAAAAAGCGCGACGTCGCCCTCTACGGACTGCAGATGTGGGGTTTCATCATGGTCCACGAGATCCCCTACGACAATCCGGAGCGCCTCCGCAGCCGCCTCCGCAGCCGCTACCCGATCGTCGCCGACCGCGCCCTCGGCGCCGGCAAGCTGCCCAACGCGCGCCTGCAGCGCGGGATGGCCCGGCTCTCGCGGGTCGGCACGATCGACCGCATCCTCACCTGGACCCACTGGCTCTGGTTCTTCGAGCCCTACGTGTCCCTGGCATTCATCCTCGTCCGCAACAACCCGCGCTTCCCGCGGGCGGCCCGGCGCATGGCCGCGGTCTTCGACATCGGCTGCGCCGTCTACTTCGTGCTGCCGACCTCGCCCCCCTGGTGGGCCTCCGAGCAGGGCCTGACCGGCGAAGAGGTGCGGCGGATCATGGTCGAGGTCGGCGAGGACACCTGGGGCTCGGCCTGGCCGAAGATGTACGACGCGCTCGGCGGCAACCCCTGGGCGGCGATGCCCTCCCTGCACTTCGCAACCTCCGTCGTCGCCGCGATCTCGCTCTCGGAATCCGGCAGGGTCGAGGGGGCGCTCGGGTGGACGTACGCGGCGACGCTCGGCTTCGGGCTCGTCTACCTGGGCGAGCACTACGTCACCGACCTCGCCGCCGGAGCGCTCCTCGTCGCCGTCGTGCGGGCGAGCGAGCCGCTCGCCGAGCCGCTGGTCCTGGGGGTTAACAGGACACTGCAGCGCTTGGAGCGCCTGGCGAGCGGGTAGCGTCCATGCTGTGTCTGGAGAGGACCCGGCGAACGGCAACGAGACCGTTGAGATGCCGATCTTCACCACCCGGCGCCTGGTGCAGACGCTGGTCCTGGTCGTCGCGCTGCTGGTCTGCATCTACTTCCTCTTCCCGAAGCTGGTCGGCCTCAGCGGCGCCCTCAGCAAGCTCGACGACGCCGACCCGGCCTGGATTGCCGCCGCGATCGGCTTCAACGTCGTCGCCTACGCGACCTACATCGCCCTTTTCAAGGCGGTCGTAGGGGGGGACGTGCTGCGCCTCAAATGGCGCGAGACCTACGAGATCAACATGGCCGGCGTGGCGGCGACGCTGCTCTTCTCGGCCGGCGGCGCCGGCGGCATCGCCCTCACCTACTGGGCGCTGCGCAAGGCGGGGATGCAGCGGCGCGATGTCGCCCGGCGGATGGTCGCCTTCGTCACCCTGCACTACGCCTTCTACCCGCTGGCGCTGATCCTCTTCGGGATCCTGCTGCGGACCCACGTGCTGCACGGCAAGGGCTCGGTCGAGCTGACCGTCGTGCCGGCCGCGGTGGCCGGGCTGCTGCTGGTGATCGGCGTCGGGATCGCGCTGATCCCGGCCGACCTCGAGCGCAAGCTGGAGCCGTTCGCCCATGGCGAGCGCGCCAAAGCGTTCCTCAAATCGGCGGCGAAGGTGCCGGCGACGCTGGCCGAGGGCTTCCGCTTCGCGCTCGGCCTCTTCGCCCATCCCTCGCGCGGCGGCCTCGCGGTGCTCGGCGCCGCCGGCTTCTGGGCGGCCAGCATCGGCGTCCTCTGGGCCTGCTTCCACGCCTTCGGCGTTCCCGTGCCGCTGGCCGTCGTCGTCCAGGGCTTCTTCCTCGGCATGGTCGCCAACCTCTTTCCGCTGGCCCCGGCGGGGGTGGGCGCGGTCGACGCCGGCCTGATCGGCGCCTTCGTCCTCTTCGGGATTCCCGAGGACACGGTCTTCCCGGCGATCCTGGTCTTCCGCCTGGTCGCCTTCTGGATGCCGATCCCACCCGGCATAATCGCCTTCTTCCAGCTGCGCAAGACGGTGCACCGCTGGGAGACCGAGGGGCTGCCGGTGGACCGTGGCGGCAGCGCCGAGTCGGACCTGGAGGCGGTCGTCAGCTGAGTTGCGGCGCGTCCTCCAGAGGGTTACTATACAAAGTAAAGTATTAGATTCCAGGCGGAGAAATATGACTGAAGGCAAGAAGACTGAGAGTAAGAAGATCGAGAACGTGATCATCATCGGCGGCGGGCCCGCCGGCTACACGGCGGCGCTGTACACGGCGCGGGCCAACCTCGAGCCGCTCGTCTTCGAGGGGTTCCAGTGGGGAGGCCAGCTGCAGAACACGACCGACGTCGAGAACTACCCCGGCTACCCCGAGGGGATCATGGGCCCGGAGATGATGACCCAGTTCCGCGCCCAGGCCGAGCGCTTCGGGACCCGCTTCGTCACCGACGACGTCGACCGCGTCGAGCTCTCCGACGGCGGTGTCCAGAAGGTCTTCCTCGGCGACGAGGAGCACCGCGCCAGGACCGTGATCCTGGCCATGGGTGCGGAGCCGAAACGGCTCGGCGTACCCGGCGAGATGGAGCTGGCTGGCCGCGGGGTCTCCACCTGCGGCGTCTGCGACGGCGCCTTCTTCAAGGGCCACGACGTGATCGTGGTCGGCGGCGGCGACTCGGCGATGGAGGACTCGATCTTCATCTCCAAGTACGCCGAGCGGCTGACGATCGTCGGCCGCCGTAACGAGTTCCGCGCTTCCAAGATCATGTTCGACCGCGCTCGCGAGAAGGACAACATCGACCTCAAGACGCCGTATATCCCGGAGGAGTTCGTCGCCGGGGAGGATGGCAAGCTGGCGAAGATCCGCCTCCGCCACGCCGAGACCGGCGAGCACGAGGAGATCGACGCCAGCGGCGCCTTCGTCGCGATCGGCCACATCCCCAAGTCGGAGATCGTCCGCGATCAGATAGACACCGACGAGGACGGCTACATCGTCACCGAGCCGGGCTCGACCAGGACCAACCTGGCCGGCGTCCTCGCCGTCGGCGACGTTGTCGACCACACCTACCGCCAGGCGGTCACCGCCGCCGGCACCGGCTGCATGGGCGCGCTCGATGCCGAGCGCTACCTGCGCGACAGCCCGCCCGCGGTCGAGGCGCACTGGATGCCCGGCGGCGAGCCGGTCGAGATCGCCCCGGCTCCCTAGTCCAAGCGCTGGAGCCGGCGGGCGGGCCGGTGTATCGTCGGCGCATGCCGCCTGAGTGCACCCACCTCGACGCGGTCGAGTTCCTCGAGCTCCCGGAGGGGAAGCTCGGTTGCGAGGAGTGCCTCGCCCAGGGGATGCAGTGGGTCCACCTGCGGATGTGCCAGAGCTGTGGCCACGTCGGCTGCTGCGACGACTCGATCGGCAAGCACGCGACGGCTCACAACAAGGCGACGGGCCACCCGATCATCCGCTCCGCCGAGCCGGGCGAAGACTGGAGCTGGTGCTTCGAGGATCAGCTGATGTTCCGCCTCCAGGCCTGATCGGCCCGGCCGGCCCGGGCTACCGCTCAACCGCGCGCAGCTCGAGGCCCTGCTCGGCGGCGCGGACCAATAGCGGCGCCGGTGCGTAGGCGCCGCCCTTATCGCGCTCGAGGCCCCGCAGCAGCTCGACGGCGGGCCCGGCGCCGAGCTGCTCAGCCAGGCTCAGCGGGCCCAGGGGCCAGTTGAGGCCGAGCTGCATCGCCGTGTCCATGTCCGCGGGGGAGGCGAGGCCTTCCTCGAGCGCGAAGGCGGTCTCGTTGGCGATCTGGGCGAAGAGGCGACTGAGGACCTCGGTCGCGGCCGGGTCGATCTGGATCAGCTTGGCGGGATCGAGGGTGGGGGCGAGGATGCCGAGCTCGGGGTCGATCGCGCGCTCGCTCCCCTCGCCGTAGCGGTAGTAGCCTTCGCCGCTCTTGCGGCCGAGCTTGCCTTCCTCGACCAGGCGCTCCTGGATCGGGCTCGGGCGCCAGCGCTCGGGCTCGCCGCCCTGGGCGTAGAAGGAGCGGGCGATGCTGAGGTTGACGTCGAGCCCGATCAGGTCGATCAGCTCGAACGGGCCCATCCGGAAGCCGCCGCCGAGGCGGACGATGCGGTCGATCGTGGCGACCTCGGCGACGCCGTCGCCGAGCATCCGCAGTGACTCCAGGGCGAAGGGGCGGGCGAGGCGGTTGGCGACGAAGCCGGGCGTATCCCGGGCGCGGATCGGCGTCCGCCGCATCGCCAGGGCGACCTCGGTGGTGGTCGCCAGCGCCCGCTCGGAGGACCCCTCGGCGGCCACCACCTCGACCAGTTTCATCAGCACCGGCGGGTTGAAGAAGTGCATCCCGACCACCCGCTCCGGATTGGGGACGCCCTCGGCGATTGCCGAGACGCGCAGCGAGGAGGTGTTGGTGGCGAGGACCGTCTCGGCGCCGCAGGCCTCCGCCGCCGCCCTGAAAAGCTCCCGCTTCAACTCCACGTCCTCGGGCGCGGCCTCGATCAGCAGATCGCAGCCGGCCAGCTCGGCGATCGCGTAGGCCGGCCGGATCCGGGTCGCGGCGGCCTCGGCCTCCTCGTCGCTCCAGCGCCCCCGCGAGGCGCCCTTGGCGAGCGCTTCGCCGAGCTCGACCGCGGCCCCGTCGGCCGCCTCCGGGTAGGCGTCGTAGAGCTGGGTCCGGTAGCCGCCCAGCGCCGCCACCTGGGCGATGCCGCGGCCCATCGTGCCGGCGCCGAGGACGCCGACCCGGGTGACCGTCACCGGCCCTGGAAGTCCGGGTCGCGCTTCTCGACGAAGGCGCGCATGCCCTCGACCCGGTCCTCGGTCGCCATCGCCAGCTCGAACATGCGGCGCTCGGCCTCGAGGCCGGCGGAGAGCGCGGTCTCCTCGGCCGCTAGCACCGCCTGCTTGGCAAGGCGGGCGGCGATCGGCGGCCGCTCGGCGACGGTGCGGGCCAGCGCCAGCGCCTCGTCCAGGCAGCGGCCCGGCTCGGCGACCTTGTTGACCAGGCCCCAGTCGTGGGCGGTTGCGGCGTCGAAGCGGCGGCCGGTGAGGACGTACTCCATCGCCCGCTGCTTGCCGATCACCCGCGCCAGGCGCTGGGTGCCGCCGCCGCCGGGGATGATTCCGAGCCGGATCTCCGGCTGGCCGAAGCTGGCGCCCTCGTCGGCGACGATCATGTCGCAGGCCAGGGCCAGCTCGCAGCCGCCGCCGAGCGCGTAGCCGCTGACGGCGGCGACCAGCGGCGTCTTGACGCCGGCGAGGCGGCGCCAGAAGCTCGCCGAGGGGTGGTAGAGCGCCTCCGCCAGGCTACGCTCGGCCATCGCCTTGATGTCGGCGCCGGCGGCGAAGATCTCCTCGGAGCCGGCGATGACGAGGCAGCGGACCTCGGGGTCGGGGTCGAGCCGCTCCAGCTCGGCGGCGATCCGCTCCATCATCTCCGGCGAGAGCGCGTTGCGGGCCTCGGGCCGGTTGAGGCGGAGCAGGGCGACGTGGGAGTCGTCGACCGTGGTCTCGACGATCTCGGCCACCCGGCTCTAGCTCTCCTCGAACGGCAGCATCGCGTTGATCCCGGTCGCGGCACGGCCGATGATCAGCTTCTGGATCTGCGAGGTGCCCTCGTAGAGCGTCGTCACCCGGGCGTCGCGCAGGTAGCGCTCGACCGGGTAGTCGTCGACGTAGCCGGCGCCGCCGTGGACCTGGATCGCCAGGTTGGCGCATTCGACCGCCGACTCGGTCGCGTAGAGCTTGGCGACCGAGGTCTCGGTCGTGTTCGGCTTGCCTTCGTCCTTGAGCACGCCGGCGCGGTAGACCAGCATCCGGCTGGCGTCGCGCTTGAGGATCATGTCGGCGATCATCTCCTGGACCAGCTGGAAGCGGGCCAGGGGGACGCCGAACTGCTTGCGCTCCTTGGCGTACTTGACGGAGGCGTCGACACAGCCGTCGCAGATGCCGACGCAGCCGGCGGCGACGCTGTAGCGGCCGTTGTCGAGGGCGCTCATCGCGACCTTGAAGCCGTCGCCGATCTCGCCGAGCATCGCGTCTTCGCCGACCTCGACCTCGTCCAGCGCCAGCGAGGCGGTGTCGGAGGAGCGCAGCCCGAGCTTGCCGTGGATCTCCTGGCTGGAGAAGCCCTCGCTCGCGGTCGGGACCAGGAAGCAGGCAAGCCCCTTGTGTTTCTTCGCGGGGTCGGTCTGGGCGAAGACCAGCGCCACCTCGGCGAAGTTGCCGAGCGAGATCCACATCTTCTGGCCGCTGATCGACCAGCCGGAGCCGGTCTTGGTGGCGCGGGTGCGCAGGTTGGCGGCGTCGGTGCCGGTGTCGGGCTCGGTCAGGCCGAAGCAGCCGAGTGCCTCGCCCGAGCAGAGGCGCGGCAGCCACTGCAGCTTCTGCTCCTCGCTGCCCCAGCGCTCGATCGAGCCGGCGACCAGCGAGGTCTGGACCGAGACGACGGTGCGGGCGGAGGAGTCGGCGCGGCCGACCTGCTCGACGATCAGGCCGTAGCCGATGTAGTCGAGGCCGCGGCCGCCGTACTTTTCGGCGACCGGGGCGCCGAGGTAGCCGACCTCGCCGAGCTTGCTCGCCAGCTCGCGGTCGAAGCGGGCGGCGCGGTCGTTCTCTTTGACCCGCGGCTCGATCTCCTTGTCGGCGAATTCGCGCGCCGCTTCGGAGATCAGTCGCTGCTCGTCGCTCAGCTGGAAGTCCATCTCGCCCTCGTCTCTCTGGTGGTCATCACAGTTCTCGAAGCTCGCGTCCGAGGGTCTCGGCGAAGGCCCGCTGGGCCTCGGCGGTGCGCGGCCCCGGCGCGACGGACAGCTCGCTGCCGTCGATCGCGGCGACCGGCTGGATCTCCCGCGTGGTCGAGGCGAGGAAGACCTCGGAGGCGCCGCGCAGGTCCTCGGCCTGCCAGCTGCCCTGCTCGACGTCGAGCGCCTTGATCAGGCGGTCGCGGGTGATCGACTCGAGCACACCGTCGTCGAGGGCGGGGGTGCGCAGGGTACCGGCGGAGACCCAGAAGATTGCCGAGGTGGGCGGCTCGAGGACGACGCCGTCGGGTCGCACCAGCACCGCCTCGTCCGCGCCTCGCGCTTTCGCGAGCCGGCTCGCCTGCATGTTGGCCGCATAGGAGAGCGACTTGACCCCGTTGAGGATCACGGTCGGGCTGTAGGTGACGGTGGCGACGGTCAGCGTCTCGCCGTGGTTGGGGATCGGCTCGGTGGCGGCGATCCGCCGCCCGCCGCGGGTGACGATCAGCCGCAGCTGCCCATCGAGCGGGCCGGCCTGGTCGAGCAGCGCGGCGATCTCGGCCTCCAGCGCCGCGCGGTCGAACCCGAGCTCGATCGCGGCGGCTGAGCGGCCGAGCCGGTCGAGGTGGTCGACCAGCGCGAAGGGCTTGCCGTCATAGAGCCGGATCACCTCGAAGGCGCCGTCGCCCCGGTAGAGCCCGTCGTCCTTCATCGGCACCAGCGCCTCGGCGGTAGGGGTCACCTTCCCGTCGACGCTGGCCAGCTCTGTGAAGCCCGAAGTCACCGCCGGCGAGGCTACCTGAAGGTCAGAGTGCTTCGAAGACCGTCGCCAGGCCCTGGCCGACGCCGACGCACATCGTGGCGACGCCGTACCTGCCGCGGCGGCGGCGGAGCTCGCGGACGAGGGTGCCGGAGAGGCGGGCGCCGGAGCAGCCGAGGGGGTGGCCGAGGGCGATCGCGCCGCCGTTGACATTGAGCCGCTCCTCCTCGATGCCGAGCTCGCGGACGCTGGCGAGGACCTGCGAGGCGAAGGCCTCGTTGAGCTCGACCAGGTCGAGCTGGTCGATCGTGAGGCCGGCGGCGGCGAGGGCGCGGGGGACCGCCTCGACCGGGCCGATCCCCATGTAGGCGGGGTCGACGCCGGCGACGCCGAAGGAGACGATGCGGGCCAGCGGCTCGGCGCCGAGCGCCTGTGCGCCGGCCTCGGAGGCGATCAGCAGGCAGGCGGCGCCGTCGTTGAGGGTCGAGGCGTTGCCGGCGGTGACGCTGCCGCCTTCACGGAAGGCCGGGCGCAGCTTCGCCAGCTTCTCGGGCGAGGCGTCCGGGCGGGGGCCCTCGTCGGCGGCGACGGTGACCGTCTCGCGGCCTCGCGGCGCCTCGATCGGGACGATCTCCTCGGCCAGCTTGCCCGCCTCGGCCGCGGCGACCGCACGCTGGTGGCTGCGCAGGGCGAAGGCGTCCTGGTCCTCGCGGCTGATCCCGTAGCGCTCCGCGACGTTCTCGCCGGTCTCGCCCATCGACTCGGTCGAGACGCCGAGCCCGGCCATGTGGGGGTTGATCATCCGCCAGCCCAGGGTCGTGTCATGCATCGTCTGCGGGCCGCGGGGGAGGGCGCGCTCGGGCTTCTCGACCACCCACGGGGCGCGGCTCATCGACTCGACGCCACCGGCCAGGTAGAGGTCGCCCTCACCGAGCTTGACGGCGCGGGCGGCGGCGTTGATCGCCTCCAGGCCGGAGGCGCAGAGCCGGTTGACGGTCGCCCCGGGAACGCTCGCCGGCAGGCCCGCCAGCAGCGCCGCCATCCGCGCCACGTCGCGGTTGTCCTCGCCGGACTGGTTGGCGGCTCCGAAGTAGACGTCGACGACCCGCTCGGGGTCGACCCCGGTGCGCTCGACCACGGCGCGGATCGTGTGCGCCGCGAGGTCGTCGGGGCGGATACCGGAGAGGGCGCCGCGGTAGGACCCCATCGGGGTCCTGATCGCATCGACTACGTAGGCCTCGGGCATCGCTCCGAACCGTATCCTGGTGGGGTGCTGTACGTCCTGGGAACCGTGCTGGTGCTGGCCTTCATGATCGGCGTGCTGCTGCTCGTCGGCCACTTCTACCCGGGCTCCTCCGCCGATCTCGTCGACTGGAAGCCGACCCGCTCGCCCGAGGTCGAGGTCCAGAACGAGATCGACGACATCCGCCAGATGATGGAGGCGCAGAACGAGATGCGCCGCCGCCGCGGCGTTCCGGAGATGACCGAAGCCGACCTGCAGGCGAAGGTCGCCGAGGACGAGACGCTGCGGCTGCGCGGCCGCGGCCCGTTCGAGTCCGCGTAGCCATCGCGACTAGGCGACGCCGCTCTGCGGCGTGAGGTCCGGTGCCGGCTGCGGCGCTTTCTCTTTGACCCCGACCGGCCCGAAGGCAAACGCCAGTGCCGCGGTGCCAAGGCCGGCCGCCAGCGAGAACCACCAGCCGCGCTGCAGGCCGGCGAGCAGGTCGCCGCCGGTGGTGCCGCCGAGCAGGGCGACCAGGGCGGCAACGCCGATCGCCGAGCCGAGCTGGCGCGACATCCCGAAGACGGCGGTGCCGGTGGCAAAGCGCTCCGAGGGCAGCGACGCGGTGACCACCGCGGGCAGGGTGCCGAGGACCATGCCGACGCCGGCGCCGCTGAGCATGAACCCGGGCAGGAAGGTGCTCCCGTATTCGGGGCTGGGGCCGACGGTGGCGAGCACGAAGGCGAAGCCGGCGGCAAAGGTGAGGCCGCCGGCCATGGTCACCGGCCGCTGGCCGATCCGGGCGCCGAGGCGGCCGGACGGGACGGCGAAGAGCGTCGCCATCAGTGGCCCGGGGGAGAGGGCGAGGCCGGCCTTCAGGGCCGAGAAGCCCCAGACCACGGTCAGCACCAGCACGCCGGAGAGCAGCATCGCCCCGAAGCCGGCGAAGAAGACCGCCGTCGCCAGGTTCCCGAGGGCGAAGGAGCGGACCCGCAGCAGCGGCAGCTCGATCACCGGCGAGTGGTGGCGGGCAGAGCGGGCGACGAAGGCGACGACCAGCGCCGCGGCGGCGGCGAAGGCGGCGAGCGAGCGTGGATCGATCCAGCCCCAGTCGGGGCCCTTGACGATGCCAAGCGTGAGCAGGGCGATCCCGAGGGCGAGCTCGGCGGCGCCGAGCAGGTCCGGGCGGCCGTCTTCGGGCTCGCGGATCTCCGTCAGGGAGCGGGCGGCGACGATTGCGACGACGATCCCGATCGGGACGTTGACGACGAAGATCCAGCGCCAGCTGAGCTGGACGAGAAGGCCGCCGATCGGCGGGCCGAGGGCCGCGGCGATGCCGCCGACGGCCGACCAGATGCTGATCGCCAGCGCCCGTTCGGAAGCCGGGAAGGCGGGCAGGATCAGCCCCAGGGTGGTCGGGATCATCATCGCCCCGCCGGCCGCCTGCAGGACCCGGGCGGCGACCAGGAAGGGGATCGACGGGGCGGCGGCGCAGAGCCCGGAGGCGGCGGCGAAGACGAGCAGGCCGGTGATGAAGACGCGCTTGCGCCCGACCCGGTCGGCGATCCGGCCGGCTGGGACGAGCAGCGCCGCGAAGACGATCGCGTAGGCGTTCAGCACCCAGGAGAGGCTCGGCAGCGAGGCCCCGTGGAAGTCCGCCGCCATGTCGGGGAAGGCGATGTTGACGATAAAGAGATCGAGGCTGGCCATGAAGAGGCCGACCGAGGTGATCAGGAGGACCTTCCAGCGCTGCTCCATGCCCGCTCCAATCCAGGTGGCTTGCAATTCGAAAGGCACCGTAGCAGTGTTAACTTGCAAAAGGCAAGCGAGTATGGCTAGACTGGTCGTATGGCAATCAAGGCCTTCGCCGATCTCAACTGCTCTGTCGCCCGCCCACTCTCGGTCCTCGGCGAGCGCTGGTCGTTGCTGGTGCTGCGCGACCTCTTCCTCGGTCGCCACCGCTTCGACGAGATCCAGGAGTCGCTGGGGGTGGCGAGCAACGTGCTCAGTCAGCGCCTGGCCTCGCTGGTCGAGGAGGGCATCGCCGAGCGCCGGCGCTACGGCGAGCACCCCGAGCGCTTCGAATACCGCCTGACCGAGAAGGGCCGCGATCTCGAGCCGGTGCTGCTGGCGCTGCTGCGCTGGGGCGACTGCTACACGGCCGGCCCCGGGGGGGCGCCGCTGGAGACCGTCCACGACGACTGCGGCAAGGTCTTCCAGATGGTCCCGACCTGCTCGGAGTGTGGTGAGCAGCTCGATCCCCACCATGTCCACTCCCGCCCCGGCCCGGGCGCGACCGACGAGCAGCGCCGCCGCGCCACCGAGATGAGCCGCCGCCGGGCCGAGCGCGCGGCCGCCGCCTGACCGCTCCTTGGCGCGGGTGCTGATAGTCGGCTGCGGCTGCCGCGGCAGGTCGCTGGGGGAGAGCTTGCTCGCCGAGGGTTGGGCGGTGCGCGGGACGAGCCGCCGGGCGGAGGGGCTGGCGGCGATCGAAGCGGCCGGGATCGAGCCGGCGCTCGCCGACCCCGACCGTCCCGGCACGCTGCTGGAGCTGGTCGCCGACGTCGCCGTGGTCTTCCTCCTGCTCGGCTCGGCCGCGGGCGACCCCGAGGCGCTCGCGGCGATCCACGGGCCGCGGCTGGAGCGGCTGCTGGAACACCTGGTCGACACGCCGGTGCGCGGCGTCGCCTACGA
>CAVTKD010000002.1:0-135365 GCA_963735235.1 uncultured Solirubrobacterales bacterium
CGCCTTCGAGGTCCCGTTCGTCTGCGGCGCCACCAGCCTCGGCGAGGCGCTGCGGCGGCTCGGCGAGGGCGCGGCGATGATCCGCTCCAAGGGCGAGGCCGGGACCGGCAACGTCGTCGAGGCGGTCCGCCACATGCGCGAGATCACCTCCGGCATCAAGTGGCTCGCGCAGCTGCGCCCCGAGGAGCTCGCCGCTGCCGCCAAAGAACACCAGGCGCCACTGGAAGTCGTCCACGAGGTCGCCGCCGCCGGCAAGCTGCCGGTGCCGCTGTTCTGCGCCGGCGGCATCGCCACCCCGGCCGACGCGGCGCTGATGATGCAGCTCGGCGCCGAGGGCAACTTCGTCGGCTCCGGCATCTTCAAGAGCTCCGACCCCGCCCGTCGCGCCCGCGCGATCGTCGAGGCGACCACCCACTTCGACGACCCCGAGCGGGTCGCGGCCGCATCGATCGGGCTGGGCGAGGCGATGCCCGGCCTCGAGATCTCCGATCTGGCGGCAGAGGACGCGCTTCTCCAGAATCGCGGAGCCTGAGCTGCGCGTCGGCGTCCTAGCGATCCAGGGCGACTTCGAGGCGCACGCCCGGACGCTGCGCCAGCTGGACGCTGAGGCAGCAGAGGTCCGTATCGCCGGGGACCTCGACGGGCTCGACGGGCTGGTCATCCCCGGCGGCGAGAGCACGACGATCGTCAAGGGCATCGAGTCGGCCGGCCTGGAGCCGGCCCTGCGCGCCCACCACGAGGCCGGCCGGCCGATCCTCGGCACCTGCGCCGGGCTGATCCTCTGCGACGCCGAGCACCTCGGCTTCCTCGACGCCAGCGCCAGGCGCAACGCCTTCGGCCGCCAGCTGCAGAGCTTCGAGGCCGACCTCGACGTCGAGGGGATCGGCGACGAGCCGCTGCGCGCGGTCTTCATCCGCGCCCCCTGGATCGAGCGCTGCGGCAGCGGGGTGGAGGTGCTCGCCTCCTACGAGGGGCATCCGGTGGCGGTCCGGGAAGGAACTGTGCTCGCCTCGGCGTTCCATCCCGAGCTGACCGACGACCCCCGCTTCCACGCGATCTTCATGGCGATGACCACGAGCGCGCGCGAGCGCGCGGGCAAGGAGACGGCGCAATGAGCGATCCACGCACCGAGGGGCTGGCGAAGATCCTGGTCGGGTACTCGACCGAGGTGAAGGAGGGTGAGGTCGTCTCGATCGACGGCGAGAGTGCCGCGGCGCCGCTGCTGCTGGCGGTCTACGAGGAGGTCCTCAAGGCCGGCGCCAACCCGGTCCTCAACGTCGCCCTCGACGGCCAGATCGCGGCTTACTTCAAGCACGCCAGCGATGTCCAGCTGGAATGGATCTCCCCCTTTGCGGAGTGGATGGTCGACAACGCCGACGTGCGGATCGCGATCGGCGCCAGCACCAACACCCGCGAGCTCTCGGGGGTCGCGCCGGAGCGCCAGACCCTGCGCCAGTCGGTCACCGGCGACCTGATGTCACGGGCGATGCAGCGCAGCGCCGAGGGCGACTTCCGCTGGTGCTACACGCTCTTCCCGACCAGCGCCTACGCCTCAGAGGCGGAGATGAGCCTGGCCGACTACGAGGACTTCTACTACGGCGCCTGCCTGGCCGGCGACGCCGACCCGCTCAGCGCCTGGCGGCGCGCCTCGGAGGAGACCGAGCGGTTGGCTGAGTGGATCCAGGGCCATGAGGAGGTGCGGGTGACGGCGCCCGGGACCGACATCACGCTCGGCATCGCCGGCCGCACCTTCATCCCCTGCGACGGCCGCAACA
Source organism: uncultured Solirubrobacterales bacterium (assembly GCA_963735235.1). Lineage (GTDB taxonomy): Bacteria > Actinomycetota > Thermoleophilia > Solirubrobacterales > 70-9 > VAYN01. The sequence goes on from CAVTKD010000002.1 coordinate 1,776, forward strand.
ACATGCCCGACGGCGAGTTCTTCACCGGCCCGGTGGAGGACTCGGTCGAGGGCGAAGTCAGCTTCCACCTTCCCGCCGTGATCGGCGGCCGCGAGGTCTCCGGTGTGCGGCTGCGCTTCGAGGCCGGTCTCGTCGTCGACGCCAGCGCCGCCCGCGGCGAGGAGTACCTGCTGAAACTGCTCGACACCGACCCCGGGGCGCGCCGCCTCGGCGAGCTCGGGATCGGCACCAACTACGGGATCGATCGCGGCACCCGCGAGGTCCTGCTCGACGAGAAGATCGGCGGCACCGTCCACATGGCGGTTGGCACCAGCTACCCGGAGTCCGGCGGCGTCAACGAGTCCGCCGTCCACACCGACCTGGTCTGCGACCTCCGCCTCGGCGGCAAGCTCGAAGTCGACGGCGTGGTGATGCAGGAAGACGGCAAGTTCGTCGTCTGACCTGACGGCGCCGGACCGGCGCATGTCGTCGTCCTCGGTCGCTCGCGTGCGGAAGCACGCCACGCTCCCGAAGCGCTACTGATTCGGGATCGGTGAGCCGGCCGCGACGAAGAACCAGATCGTCAGCGCCAGGCCGGCGAGCATCACCGAACTCATCAGGACCGCCTCGACGACGGTGACCGAGCCCTGGGTCGGGTCGGTGTCGCGCATGCTGCGCAGCCAGGTCGGCCGGATCGGCCCCAGCCGGTTGGTCCCGGTGATGCGGATGTAGAGGTCGTTGAGGCGCCCGATCAGCCAGGCGACGATCAGCACCGAGGCGACGATCCCGACGGCGACGATCGCGTAGGGGCCGCCGCTGGGGAACTGGGTGTGCGAGGCCTTCGAGGCGATGTAGACCCAGCTCAGCGGAATCGCGGTCCAGAGCGAGAAGGCGGCGAGCAGCATCGCCAGGAAGACGAGGCCCGCGGCCAGTCCCCGGGCGGCGTTGTGTGTGTGCGCGTTCGAAGCCATCTCCTTCTTCATAGAATGGCACGCACATGTCCGGTCATTCCAAGTGGTCTTCGATCAAACACAAGAAGGGCGCCGTCGACGCCAAACGCGGCAAGCTCTTCAGCAAGCTCGCCCGCGCGATCATCGTCGCCGCTCGCGATGGTGGGGGGGACCCGGAGAACAACGCGACGCTCGCGACCGCGATCCAGAAGGCCCGCGACGTTTCGATGCCGAAGGACAACATCCAGCGGGCGATCGACCGTGGGACCGGTGCCGGCGCCGACGGGGCGGCGATCGAACGGATCCTCTACGAGGGCTACGGGCCCGGCGGCGTGGCCGTCCTCGTCGAGGCGCTGAGCGACAACCGCAACCGCGCCAGCGCCGAGATCCGCTTCGCCTTCTCCAGTCACGGCGGCAGCCTCGGCGAGCCCGGCTCGGTCGCCTGGATCTTCGAGAAAAAGGGCGCGATCGTCGTCGACGGGGAGCGCTACGGCGAGGACGATGTGATCGTCGCGATCGATGCCGGCGCCGAGGACGTCCGTGACGAGGACGGCAAGCTGCGCGTGCTCTGCGACCCGAGCGACCTCACCGACGTGCGTCAGGCGCTGGAGGAGGCCGGGGTCGAGATCGAGTCCGCCGGCCTCGCGACCGAGCCGAAAAGCACGGTCGAGGTCAAGGGCCACGACGCCGAGCAGCTGCTGAAGCTGCTCGAGGCGCTCGACGACCAGGACGACGTCGACGAAGTCTTCGCCAACTTCGACATCCCTGAGGACGTGTTGGAGAAACTCGCCGCCTGAAGGACGTGAAGGCATCCGAGGCTGTTCCCAGAATCACTTCCTATGCAGGTAGTCATGGGGATCGACCCCGGTGCGGCCAATCTCGGCTTCGGAATCGTGCGCGTAGAGGGCAACCACATGGTTGCGCTCGACGGCGGTGTGGTCGAGACGACCCCTGAGCAGCCGATGGAGCGTCGCTTGGAGCGGATCCACCGAGCTCTGGCCGAGCTGATCGCCTGGCACGAGCCGAAGGCGATGGCGATCGAGTCGGTCTACTTCGGCAAGAACGTGCACTCGGCGATGGCCGTCGGGCAGGCCAGCGGCGTCGCGATGCTGGCCGCGGCGCAGCGTGGCATCGACTGCTTCGCCTACACGCCGCAGGCGATCAAGATGGCGGTCTGCGGCTCCGGCGGGGCCGGCAAGGGCCAGGTCCAGCGGATGGTCGGGACCCTGCTCGGGCTGCCCGAGCCGCCGACTCCCGACCACGCCGCCGACGCCCTCGCGGTTGCGATCTGCCACGGCGGCAGCAGCGGGCACCGCGAGGCGGTTGCCTCGGTTGACGCCCTGCCCCAGGGCCTGACGGCGGAGCGGCTGGCCGGATGATCGCCGCCGTCCGCGGAGAGGTAATGGTGCGCCGGCCCGACCACGTGGTCATCGACGCCGGCGGTGTCGGCTACAGGCTCGCGGTCTCCGCAGAGACCCTGAAAGCCGTGCCGGCGACCGGGCGCGACGCCTTCCTCCATGCCGAGCTGATCGCCCGCGAGGACTCGCTCGCCCTCTACGGCTTCTCCTCCGAGGAGGAGCGCGACCTCTTTCGCCTGTTGATCTCGGTCAGCGGGGTCGGGCCAAAAGTGGCGATCTCGACGCTCTCTGGCGGCAGCGCCCGCGAGCTGCTGCGGGCGATCGCCGCCGGCGACGCCAAACGCTTCCAGGCGGTGCCGGGGATCGGCAAACGCACCGCGGAGCGGATCATCGTCGAGCTGCGCGAGAAGGTCGCCGGGGCACTTGAGGAAGAGGTGCTGATCGCCGGGACGGAGAGCGGCGACACCCGCTCGCTGGCCCGCGACGGCCTCGTCAACCTCGGCTACGCGCCGCTGGAGGCCGAGCAGCTGCTCGACGGCCTCGACGGCGACGAGCCCCAGGACCTGGTCGCGGCAGCCCTGCGCAAGGCCGCCTCGAGCCGGAGCCCCTCGTGAGCGACTCGCCCGACATCGGCGCCAACCGGATCCGCACGCCCGGGATCGACAGCGAGCCGATCCCCGTCGACGCCGAGGTCCGCGTCCACGACGCCCGCGCCGACGTGCCCGACGAGGACCTCGACCGCTCGCTGCGGCCGGCGACGCTGGCCGACTTCGTCAACCAGGAGCAGGTGACCCAGCAGCTGGCGATCTTCATCGAGGCCGCCCGCCGCCGCGGCGAGCCGCTCGACCACGTCCTCCTCGCCGGCCCGCCCGGGCTCGGCAAGACCTCGCTCGCCCACATCGTTGCCGCCGAGCTCGGCGTGCCGATGGTCCAGACCGCCGGTCCGGCACTGGAGCGCAAGGCGGACGTCGCCTCCTTCCTGACCTCGCTGGAGCCGGGCAGCGTCTTCTTCATCGACGAGATCCATCGCCTCGGCCGCGCGGTCGAGGAGACCCTGTACCCGGCGATGGAGGACGGCGAGCTGCCGGTCGTGCTGGGCCAGGGCGCGGGGGCGCGGACGGTGACCTTGCCGTTGCCGCCCTTCACGCTGGTCGGAGCGACCACGCGGGCCGGCCTGCTGACGACGCCGCTGCGCGACCGCTTCGGCGTCTCCCACCGGCTCGAGCACTACAGCCCGGAGCACCTGGCGCTGATCATCGAACGTTCGGCTCGCATCCTCGAGGTCGAGATCGACGTCGACGGCGCCTTCACGATCGCCTCGCGCTCGCGGGGGACGCCGCGGGTCGCGAATCGGCTCCTGAAGCGCGTCCGCGACTTCGCCCAGGTGAAGGGGACCGGGGAGATCGGCGCCGGGGTGGCGGCCGCGGCCCTGGAGATGCTCGAGGTCGACGCCGCCGGCCTCGACCGCGCCGACCGCGCCCTGCTCGACACCGTCGCGAGCAAATTCGGCGGTGGCCCGGTCGGCCTATCGACCCTGGCGATCGCGATCGGCGAGGAGCAGGACACGATCGAGGACATCTTCGAGCCCTACCTGCTGCAGCAGGGTCTTCTCAAGCGCACCCCAAGGGGCCGGGTGCTCACCCAGCGGGCCTACGACCATCTCGGGTTGCCGGCGCCGGAGAACGCCGCGAGCCTCTTCTAGCCCCGCGCTTGTAGCCTGTCGAATATGCCGTTTTTCATCTGCCCGAATTGCGGGCACCGGGAGGTGAGCAGCGACCGCACCGCGGGCTTCAGCACGCGCCCCAAAGGCTGCTCTAAATGCGGCTTCGGCTTTGTTTTCGAATTACTCGATGATTATTATCCGGCTCCGAACGCCGCCTTTTTCGTCTGCGACAAGCAGGAACGCGTGATCGACGCCGGCAAAGGCAGCTTCGAGCTGACCGGGCTGACCGACGAGGACGTGATCGGCCGTCCCGTCCGCGAGGTGCTCGGCCTCGACTGGATCGACAAGGGCGACGGCGACGAGAGCGCCGATACCAACGGCGACGGGGTCACCGACCCGATCGAGACCTCGCTCGAGTGGGGCGTGCGCTCGCTTGGCAAGCGGGTCTCGGTGAATGCCGAGGGTGATCTGCCCGCGCGGGCAGTCGCCGACGTCTTCCCCGCCTACGACGACGACGGCGGGCTGCTGCTCGTCCTCACGCCAGAGGGCTGAGCGATGGGGAAAGTCCGCCGCAACCTCTTCGTCCTGCTCTTTGTGCTCGGGCTGGTGATCGCCTCGGCACTGGTCATCGCCAGCAAGGAAACCAAGCTCGGCCTCGATCTCCAGGGAGGGCTCGAGCTCGTCTATCAGGGACAGCCGACCGGCACGGCGACCTCGGTCAGCGGCGAAGACATCGAAGACTCGATCTCGATCATCGAAAAGCGGACCAACGAGCTCGGCGTATCCGAGTCGGAAGTCGCGCGCCTCGGCAACGAAAACATCACCGTCAGCCTGCCGGGCATCACCGACGCCAACCGTGCCGCCGAACAGGTCGGCAGCACGGCGCAGCTCTACTTCTACGACTGGGAGCCGAACCTGATCGGCCCGGAGAGCACGATCGGCGCCCACCCCGGCCAGCAGCCGCCGAAAGAAGCTCTCGACAAGTCCGAAAAACGCTGGGAAAAGGCCGGCCGCAACGTCAAAAGCGTCGAGAACGCCCAGCTGATTGCCGCCGGCGCCTACCCCAACGCCTATGAAGCGGCGCTGCTCGCCGCCGAACAGGAACCGGCCGAGAACTGCGAAAGCTGCTCGGTCGCCAAGCCGCGTTACTACCTGTTCGAAAAGGCTCCGCCGCACAAGCTCGTCGCCGGGCCGGAGCTGACCGAAAAGGACCTGTACGTCAGCGCCACCGGCGAAAAACGGCCCAAGAACGGGATCGTCGTCGAAATCCCGGCGGGAACGGTCCTCGTCGCCGAATATCCAAGCGACGAAAGCGGGCAGCTCGACGAAACCGCCCAGCCCGGCTGGTTCGCGCTCAAGGACAACCCGGCGCTGTCGGGCAACGACATCACCAACCCCGAAGCGAAAACCAATCCCCAGACCAGCGAACCGAACGTCACCTTCGAATTCACCGGCGGCGGCCAGGACGCCTTCCACGAAGTCACCCGCCAGATCGCCCAGCGCGGCCAGGCGCAGGCGATCGGCCCGGTCACCGCCGAACAGGCGGGCGCGCTCTCCGGCCACTTCGCGGTCGTCCTCGACAACGAAGTCAAGTCGCGGCCGATCATCAACTTCTCCGAAAACCCGGACGGCATCGACGGCCGCGAAGGCGCCCAGATCTCCGGCGGCTTCAACAACGAACAAGAGGCCCAGGAACTGGCGACGACCCTGCAGATCGGCGCCCTGCCGATCAACCTGAAGCTGATCAGCGAGACCCAGGTCTCGGCGACGCTGGGGACGCAGGCGCTCCACGACGGGATCAAAGCGGGAATCATCGGACTGGCGCTGGTCGTCCTCTTCCTGCTCTTCTACTACCGCTTCCTCGGCCTGATCGCGACGATCGCCCTGGGTGCTTACGGGGTGATCTTCTTCGCCCTGATCAAACTGATCCCGATCACCCTGACGCTGCCGGGGATCGCGGGGCTGATCCTGACGATCGGGGTCGCGGCCGACTCCAACATCGTCATCTTCGAGCGAATAAAGGAGGAGGTGCGGGCGGGTCGCTCGATGTCGAGCGCGATCAGCGCCGGCTACAAACGCGGCATCGCAACGATCGTCGACGCCAACGTCGTCACTTTGCTGACCGCCTTCATCCTCTTCGTGCTGGCGACATCGGACGTCAAGGGCTTCGCCTTCACCCTCGGGGTCGGCACGATCGTCTCGCTGCTGACCGCTGTCGTCTTCACCCAGGCCCTGCTCGGCAGCATGAGCCGCAGCCGCCTGCTGCGTTCCCCCGCTGCCCTGGGCGCCTCGGGCGAGAGCCGGCGCTGGCACTTCGACTTCATGGGCGCCAGCCGCTGGTTCTTCACGATGTCCGGCGTGATCCTGCTGATCGGGGCGCTGGCGCTGGCGACCAAGGAGCTCAACTTCGGCATCGACTTCAAGTCCGGCACCCGGATCACGGCGGCGCTCGAAAAGCCGACCGATGAGGAAGGGGTGCGTGAATCCCTCGACGGCATCGGCCTCGGCGGTGAGGAGATCCAGCAGGTCTCCGACCCGGTCCTCGGCGACAACGTCTTCCAGATCCAGTCCAACCAGCTCGAACCCGGTGAAGTCAAGGGAGCGGAGAAGGCGCTGGCGTCCGAATTCGGGATCGTCCAGAACGGCTTCGAAAGCACCAGTGTCGGCCCGACCTTCGGTCAGCAGGTGGCCGACAGCGCCCTCAAGGCGCTGATCTTCTCGCTGCTGGTGATCTGCGGCTACGTGGCGCTGCGCTTCGATCCGAAGTTCGCGGTGCCGGTGCTGATCGCGCTCTTCCACGACATCCTGATCACCGCCGGGATCTATGCATTGACGGGGAAAGAGGTGAGCAGCGGGACCGTCGCCGCCTTCCTCACAATCTTGGGCTACTCGCTCTACGACACGATCATCGTCTTCGACCGAATACGCGAGAACGTGCCGCGGATGCCGCGGGCGGCCTTCTCCCAGATCGTCAATCGCTCGATGAGCGAGGTGCTGACACGGTCCCTGGCGACCAGCTTCTCGACCCTGCTCGCGGTCGGCTCGCTGCTGATCTTCGGAGGCGCCACCCTGCAGGACTTCGCCTTCGCGATGCTGGTCGGGATCGCCTCCGGCACCTACTCCTCGATCTTCATCGCCTCGCCGGTGCTGACCGCCTGGAAGGAACGGGAGCCGGGCTTCGCGCGCCGCCGCCTGCGGATTGCCGAAGTCGAGGGCAGCGTGCCGCCGTTTGCCGACGACATCGAGCTCAGCAAGCTAGCCACCGACGATGAGACCGAAGCCGACCTCGCCGCTGATGCTGTCGCCGAGGCGCCCATCGCGGAGGCCGCGCCCGGCGCCGTCGCCACGATCGAGCGGAGCAGCGACGACGGCGACCCGGCTGTCGACAGCGAGGCTGATCCGGCCTCGACCGAGCGGCGCGAGCGCAACGCCGAGCGGCGGGCACGGCGCCAGGCACGGCGCAAACACGGAAGGAAGCGTTAGATGGCACTGCTCGTCTGGTTCACGATGGGGATCGCCCTCTGGCACTTCACCGTCTTCCTTCCCGATCGCTTCTGGCAGGGGATCGTCGGTGCCTTTCTCGGCTCGGTCCTGGGCGCGATCCTCTTCGGGCTGATCGTCGAATTGATCAGTGGCAAAGGGTTCGGCGACACCGACCTGGTCACGGCGCTGACGGCGGTGCCGGGTGTCGTGATCGGGCTCGGAGTGGTCTACGCGATCGGCGTGCGGTCCGAGCGGCAGTCCGGCTAAGCGCTTCTCCCCAGCAAATTCCGGGCGTTGTTGATGCTGGTTCCGCCGCGCCACTTCCTAGCCTGGCTGTGTGCCGGAATCCCTGAGGGCCTTCGAGGCCGAGCCCTACGCGTATGCCGACGTGCGCGCCGTGGCCGACGGCCTCAGCCTCAGCGAGCCGGTGGCGGTGACGCTGGTCCGCCGCGGCTACAGCACCCCGGAGCTGGCCCGGGCCTTTCTCGCCGCCGACGAGACGCACCCACCTTCGGCCTTCGACTCGATGGCGGCGGTGGTGGCCCAGGTTCGGGCAGCGGTCGCGGCCGGGAAGCGGATCACCGTCCACGGCGACTTCGACGTCGACGGCGTCTGTGCGACGACGATCATGGTCTCCACCCTGCGCGCGCTGGGAGCGGACTGCGACTGGCTGATCCCCGACCGGCTCGGCGACGGCTACGGCCTCAGCCCCGCCAACGTCGAGCGGCTGGCCGCCCGCGGCACCTCGCTCCTGCTGACCGTCGACTGCGGGATCACCGCCGTCGAGGAGGTGCGGCTGGCCCGGGAGTTGGGGATCGAGACGATCGTCACCGACCATCACCAGGCGGGCGACGAGCTGCCCGAGTGTCCGATCCTGCATCCCGAAATCAGCAATTACCCGTTCGTCTCCCTCTGTGGAACGGCTGTCGCCTGGAAGCTTGCCTGCGCGTTGAAGGACGATGCCCCGTCCGGCGGCGATGCCGATCTCGATCTGGTTGCACTGGCGACGGTTGCGGATGTGGTGCCACTGGTTGGGGAGAACCGGGCGCTGGTGCGGCGTGGGCTGGTGGAGATCCGCCGGGTGCGGCGGACCGGGTTGAGGGCGCTGATCGAGTCGGCCAAATGCGAGCCGACCCGGCTGGACGAGGGCGACCTGGCGTTCCGGCTGGCGCCGCGGATCAATGCGGCGGGGCGCCTATATCGAGCCGATGCGGGGGTCGAGATGTTTCTGACCGAGGACGAGGGGCGGGCCAAGGAGATCGCCAACGAGCTCGGTCGCGCCAACTCCGAGCGCCGGGCGACCGAGCGGGGGGTCGACACCGCGGCCGAGGCCGCCCGGCGCGAGCTTCCCGAGCGGCTGCGCGATGCGCCGGGGCTCGTCCTGGCCGGCGAGGGCTGGCACCCGGGGGTCGTCGGGATCGTTGCCTCGCGGCTGGTCGAGCGCTATCACCGCCCGGTCGTCGTCGTCTCCCTCGACGGCGAGGGAGGAGGGCGCGGTTCGGGGCGCAGCATCCCCGGCTTCGACCTGCACGCGGCGTTCGAGGCGTGCTCCGAGCACCTGACCACCTTTGGCGGCCACCGTGCCGCCGCCGGCCTCTCGCTCCGGGCCGAGAATCTCGACGCCTTCCGCGAGGCCTTCGCCGCCCATGCCACCGCGGTGCTCGGGCCCGACGAGCTGCGCCGGACCGAGCGCATCGATGCGATGGTCGGGGGCGTCGGCCTCGGGCTCGACCTGGCCGAAGAGCTGGGCCGGCTCGCCCCCTTCGGGATGGGCAATCCGGGGGTGCGGCTGATGGTCCCCTCGGCCCGGGTCAGCGACGAGCGGACGATGGGGGAGGGGAAGCACACCCGTTTCAGCCTCCACAGCGGCGCCCACCGGGCGCTCGGCGTCGCCTTCGGCCGTTCCAGCCTTGGGGTCGAGGACGACGACGCGGTCGACGCCGCGGTCCGGCTCGAGGTCAACCACTGGAACGGCTCGGTCGAGCCGCGGGTGGTCCTGCGTGAGCTCTACCCGCTCGAGGACGAGGCCGGCGAGCCGGCTCCGGCCCATGTCTGCGAATGCGATGAGGGGGAATGGTGGAGGCGCTTCGAAGCCGAGCTCACCAGCGGTGCCCCCGGGGGTGAGTCGATTTCCTCTCACATAGCGAGAGGAAATCGACCCAGCGAGCGGAGCGTCGTCGGCGCAGGCGGCTCCGTCTACACGAGGCTCGCCGAGCTGGTATCCAGTGGCGCCGGGGTTCTCGCGGTCTGCGCCGACGCCTCACGCCGGGCGGCGCTGGCGATCGGGGCGACCGGCCTGGCCCGGTTCAATGGCGGCAGCGGCAGGATCGCCTGCATGCGCTGCGGCGGCACGGCGGTGGACGGCGTCGCCGCGAAGGGTGCCGGTGGCCTCGGGCTGACCGACTACGCGACTCTCGAGCGCGCCGCGGGTGAGATCGCCGCCGAGTTCGAGCACGTCGTCCTGGTCGATCCCCCGCCGTCCCAGCGGGCCGAGGAGCTGGCCACCTCGCCGCTATGGGACCGTGACGCCCCCGAGGCGGAACCGGCCCCCTCGCCGGGGTTCCTGCACCCGCTTTGGACACCGGCCGATATGGACTTCTCGCTCGCCGTGCTTGACGATCGAACCGCATCCCGGCCCACCATCGCCAGGGTCTTCCGGGCGCTGCGCGACGCCGGTCAGCCGAGCGGGCCCCAGCTGCGCGAAGCCCTCGGTGGGGGCGGCGCCTACCCGCTCGCGCCGGAATCGGCGGCACGGGCGTTCCGGGTGCTCCGCGAGCTCGATCTCGTTGCCGGCGAGCCCAACGGCGGCGACGGAGCTGTCGGGGTCGTATCCTCAGAGGGGAAGGATCTGGACGACTCAGCCGCTTTTCACGCCTACAGAGCGGAACACTCGGAGGCCCTGCAATACCTAGAAAGACGCAAACAGCCGTAGAGCACAGCGAGCTCCTCGCCGATCTCTTCGCCGTGGTCGAGGAGTTCGACTCCTCCCCTGGCGAGAACCGGGACGCCCCCGGCGGCACCGCGGTGGCGGTGGCGACGATCGACCGCGCCGCGATCGAGCGTGCCTTTGATTTCGCCTGCGAGCGTCACGCCGACCAGATGCGGTACTCGGGCGATGAGTTCATCACCCATCCGGTCGGGGTGGCGCAGGTCTGCGCTGGGATGCGGCTGGACACGGAGACGCTCTGCGCGGCGCTCCTGCACGACACCGTCGAGGACACCAGCGCCAGCCTCGACGACGTCCGCGAGGAGTTCGGCGAGGAGATCGCCCAACTGGTCGACGGCGTCACCAAGTTGACCGGGATGACCTTCGAGAGCCGCGACGAGCGCCAGGCCGAGAACTACCGCAAGATGATGATCGCGATGGCCACCGACGTCAGGGTGATCCTGATCAAGCTGGCCGATCGCCTCCACAACATGCGCACACTGGGCGCTCTGCCGAAGCAGAAACAGACCGCGAAGTCGCACGAGACGCTGGAGATTTACGCGCCGCTGGCCCACCGCCTGGGGATCCACGCGATCAAGTGGGAGCTTGAGGACCTCGCCTTCGCGACCCTGCACCCGCGCAAGTACGCCGAAATCAAGCAGCTGGTTGCCCAGCAGCGCGACGAGCGCGAGAACTATGTCTCCGACGCCGGCCGGTTCCTCTCCGAGGAGCTCGACCTGGTCGGGATCGAAGCCCAGATCTCCGGGCGCGCCAAGCACTTCTATTCGATCTACACGAAGATGGCCAAGAAGGGCCGCGAGTTCAACGAGATCTTCGATCTCACCGCGATGCGCGTGATCGTCGGCTCGGTCAAGGACTGCTACGGCGCGATCGGAGTCATCCACTCGCTCTGGAAGCCGCTGCCCGGGCGCTTCAAGGACTTCGTCGCGATGCCCAAGGCCAACATGTACCAGGCCCTGCACACGACCGTGATCGGCCCCGAGGGCAAGCCGCTGGAGATCCAGATCCGGACCGAGGAGATGCACAAGCTGGCCGAGTACGGGATCGCCGCCCACGTCGCCTACAAAGAGGGTAGCGGCGACGACCCCAAGCGGGAGAAGATGACCTGGCTGCGCCAGCTGGTCGAGGCCGAGGGCGAACAGGACCCGGCCGAGTTCCTCGAGTCGCTGAAGGTCGACCTCTTCGAGGACGAGGTCTTCGTCTTCACGCCGAAGGGGGAAGTCAAGAACCTCTCCGCCGGCTCGACCCCGCTCGACTTCGCCTACGCCGTGCACACCGACGTCGGCCACCGCACCGTCGGCGCCAAGGTCAACGGCAGCATCGTGCCGCTGCATTACCAGCTGAAGTCGGGCGACATCGTCGAAGTGCTGACCGCGAAGCAGAACCGCGGACCCTCGCGCGACTGGCTGAAACTGGTGCGGACCAGTCGCGCCCGCAACAAGATCCGCGCCTTCTTCAAAGAGGAAGGCCGTGAGGACGCCGAGCGCAAGGGGCGCGAGGGCCTCGATGAAGCGCTGCGCCAGCGCGGCATCCCGATGCAGAAGATCGCCGGTTCGGCGCTGCTCGCGGACGTCTTCCGCGAGATGGGCTACCGCAAAGGGACCGACTTCTACATCGCCCTCGGCCAGGGCAAGGTCTCGACCAAGACCGCCGCCAACAAGCTGATGCAGCGCCTCAAAGCCGGCGACGCGGTCGAGGAGCACCCGGCGGCGCCCGACCGTGGCCGCGAGGACCGCGCCCGCCGCACCAAGGACGCCTCCAACTACGGGATCGCCGTCAAGGGCGCCGCGAACGTCGCGGTGCGGCTCGCCAAGTGCTGCCGGCCGGTGCCGGGCGACGAGATCGCCGGCTACGTCTCCCTGGGCCGGGGGATCACGATCCATCGCGCCGACTGCAAGAACGTGCGGGCGCTGAAAAAGTCCCCGGAACGCTTCGTCGAGGTCGGCTGGGAAGGCGAAAACGAGTCCTCCTACCGGGTCGAGCTGCAGATCGACGCCTACGATCGCACCCGCCTGCTCGAGGACCTCTCGCGCACCTTCTCGGAGGCCGGGATCAACATCATCGGCGCTTCCTGCACGACCAACCACCCGATGGTGAAAAACAAGTTCGTGGTCGAGGTGGGGGACACCGAGCAGCTCAAGCAGTGCATCTCGCGACTGCGCAACGTCGAGTCCGTCTTCGACGCCTACCGCATAACTCCAGCCGCCTGAGCGCCGGGGAGGGCATGCCGCCGCCGCTCACCGTCGCAGTCACCGGGCCGACCGGGGAGATCGGGCTGTCGCTGATGGCGGAGCTGGAGGACGAGGCCGCGGTCGGCGCCGTGCGGGGGATGGCGCGGCGGCCGTTCGATCCTGCGACGGAGGGCTGGGAGAAGGTCGCCTACCGCCGCGGGGACATCCTCGACCGCGGCTCGCTGGCCGCCTTCTTCGACGGCGCCGATGTCGCCGTCCACCTCGCTTTCGCGATCTTCGGCGACCGCGAGCAGTCGCGCCGGATCAACCTCGAGGGCAGCCGCAACGTCTTCGAAGCGGCGATCGACGCGGGTGTAAAGCGGCTCGTCTACGCGTCATCGGTCGCCGCTTACGGATTCCACCCAGAGAACCCGCAGCCGCTGACCGAGGCCGTGCCCCCGCGCGGCAGCGACGGCTTCTACTACTCGGCCCAGAAGGCCGAGCTGGAGGCGACGCTGGACGGGCTGCTGACCGGGAGCGGGGTGGACGCCTATGTATTCCGGCCTTGCGTCGTCGCCGGGCCGCGGGCGACGATGCTGATCGAGCAGGTCGTCGGCGCCACCCGGCTCGGCGACCCGCTGCCGGCTCTGCGGCGGGGTCTCGGCCGGCTGCCGCTGGCGAAGCCGCTGCTGCCGGACATCGGCGTGCCGATCCAGCTCGTCCACCACGACGACGTCGCCCGGGCACTGACCGCGGCGATCGTCGGCAGGGGCGAGCCCGGCGCCTACAACCTCGCCGGCGAGGGCCGGATCGGCAGCGGCGACATCGCCCGCGCCCTCGGCTGGCGCACGGTCCCGGTCCCCGGGCCGGCGCTGAGCCTCGGCGTCAGTCTGGCCAAGCGGCTCGCCTTCGCCTCGCCCCAGCTCGAGTGGGCGGCGGGGATGGCGACGCCGGTGTTGATGGACGCCTCCAAGGCCCGCCGGGAGCTCGGCTGGGAGCCCCGTTTCGACGCCGCCGAGACGCTGATCCAGACCGCCGTCTCCGCCCGCGAAGCGGGCCTGCTCGATTAGGTCCTCAGGCGACGATGGTCAGGGCGTCGGGATCGGCGCGCAGCTCGACCCGGGTGCGATCGCCGATGTAGTCGCCGTCGACCTGGAGCGGGAAGGGGCGTGGCTTGCCGTCCTTGCCCTCGGAGATCGAGGCGATCGTCGCGGCGGTGACGTCGTCGAAGTGCTCGACCTGGCGATGGCGGGAGGCGGGCCGGCCCTGGCTGAAGAGGCGGCTGATCAGGGTCGGCATGTCGCGCTGCGCCGCCCGCTTGAGCACCCCGATCGAGAGCGTGCCGTCGTCGATCGCGATCCCCTCGCAGACCCGGATCGGCCGGCTGGCGAAGTAGGTGAAGGGATCGGAGTTCTGGACGATCGCGGTGATGCCCTCGACCGACTCGCCGCCGGTCTCCATCCGCACCCGCACGGGGTTGACCAGGTACTTGCGGTAGAAGGCCGAGATCCCCACCCAGCTGTAGTAATAGGGGCCGACGCGGGACTTCAGCCGCGGGTGGGCGTCGACCCGCTCGACCACGGTGGCGTCGATCCCGACCCCGCAGGCGAAGACGAAGTGGCGGCCGTCGACCACGCCGAGGTCGATCTTCCGCGGTGCCCAGTCGTCGGCCAGCGTCAGCAGGTGCTCGGTCGCGTCGACGACGTCGTTGGGGATGCCGAGCGTTCGGCAGACGACGTTGGTCGAGCCGCCCGGCAGCATCGAGACCGGCACGTCGGTTCCGGCGAGCCCGTTGACGACCTCGTTCAGAGTGCCGTCGCCACCGAAGGCGACGACGATGTCGTAGCCGTGGTCGCGGACCTCGCGCCCGATCTCAGTTGCGTGGTTCTGCGCCTCGGTGGTCACCGCCTCGACCTCGTAGCGCCCCTGCAGCGCGTAGACGACGAGATTGCGCAGCCGGTCGGAGACCGTCGTCGCGTAGGGGTTGACGATGATCAGCATCCGCTTCTTGGCGGCACGCGCCCTACCCGGTCGTCTCATAGCGGACCACCTTCCCGTCCTCGACTTCGCGCACGCGGCCCTCGTTGACCAGTAGGTCGGCGTGGCCGATCACCTCGGAGAGGGTGAGGAAGGCCTGGGTGACGGCGACGTTGCCCCAGATCGCCTGGGCGATCGCGTGGGCGCTGCGCGGCCGCTCGGCGATCAGCCCGTAGATCTTCTCCTTGCGCCGCTCGGTTGCGGCCAGCCTGCTGTCGATCAGCGGCACGTGGTCGGTGATCGGCACCCCGTGGCCGGAGAGGACGATCTCCGCCGGCAGCTCGCGGGTCCTGCCGACCGAGGAGATGTAGGAGGCGAGGGCCTGTTCGCGCTGCTCGGAGCCGTCGAGGGGGCGGCTGATCAGCGGGTTGGAGGAGATGTGGGCGATCAGGTGGTCGCCGCCGATCAGGATCCGCCGCTCGGCGTCCCAGAAGAGGGTGTCGGAGGGGCTGTGGCCGGGACGGTGGAGGACTTCGAGGCTGCGATCGCGCAGCTGGATCGTCTCGCCGTCGACCAGCGGCCTGGTCACCTTCACCCGCGAGCCCCAGCCGCGGAAGCTGCGGGAGACGCTGCGCAGCGCGGCGGTGACCTCCTCGGGGATGCCGTTGCGCAGCATCAGCTCGACCGCGAACTGGTCCTCGAGCTCGGCGTCCTCGTCGAAGTTGGCGAGCCGTTCCGCGGCGAGCCCGAGCGCCGCCACCTCGGCCCCGGAGTGCTCGGCGACGATCTCGACCAGGCCGATGTGATCGATGTGCTGGTGGGTGACGATGAGCAGGTCCAGATCGTCGATCGAGTGGCCACGGGCCTCGAGCCCGGCGTTCAGTTCGTCCAGCGACCTGCCCGAGTTGGGCCCGGCGTCGATCAGGGTCAGCGGGTCGTCGTCGAGCAGGTAGGTGTTGACCATCCCGACCGCGAACGGCGTCGACACCGGCATGGAGTGGATGCCGGCCAGGGCGGCCTGCTCGAGCGCCTGCTCCTCGGTCAGGGTCACGCCCGGATCAGCCCGAGCAGCTCGTCGCGACGGCGTTCCATGTCCTCGTGCGAGGACAGCGACTCGAGGTTGAGCCGCAGCAGCGGCTCGGTGTTGGAGGGGCGCACGTTGAAGTGCCAGTCCGGGTAGTCGACCGAGACGCCGTCGAGGCGGGTGATCTCACCGCCGGCGTAGCGCTCGGCGATCTCCTCGAGTTTCGCCGCCGGGTCGGCGACCTCGGAGTTGATCTCGCCGGAGATGAAGTACCTGGAGCGGAACTCGTCAATCAGCTCGCCCAGTCCGCGGCCGTCGACCGAGAGCAGCTCCAGCATCAACAGCGCCGGGATCGTGCCCGAGTCGGCGTTCCAGAAGTCGCGGAAGTAGTAGTGGCCGGAGACCTCGCCGCCGAAGGCCGCCTGCTCCTCGCGCATCCGCGCCTTGAAGAAGGCGTGGCCGACCCGGGAAAGGTCCGAGCGCCCGCCCTCGGCAGCGACCAGGTCGGGCACGGCGCGGCTGGAGCGGGGGTCGTAGAGGATCGTCGCGCCCGGGCTCTTGCGCAGGGCCGCGCGGGCCAGCAGGGCGCAGATGAAGTCGCCGTCGCAGAACTCGCCACTGGCGTCGATGAAGAAGCAGCGGTCGGCGTCGCCGTCCCAGGCGATGCCGAGATCGGCGCCAGAGGCGGTGACCCGCTCCATGATCATCCGCCGGTTCTTCTCCAGCAGCGGGTTCGGCTCGTGGTCGGGGAACTCGCCGTCCGGCTCGAAGTACATCTCCTCCAGCTCGAGCGGCAGCTTCGCCAGGATCGGCCCAACCATCGGCCCGGCCATCCCGTTGCCGCCGTCGACGACGACCTTCATCGGCTTCACCTTGGCGGGGTCGATGAACGAGAGGGCGTGGGCGCGGTACTCGTCCCAGATGTCGACCTCCTCCAGCGAGCCGCCGCCCGGCGCCTGGCCGAGGCCGGCCTCGATCTCCGCCCTGACGTCGCCGATGCCGGCGTCGCCGGAGAGCGGCAGCGCCCCCTCGCGGACCAGCTTGACGCCGGTGTAGGCCTTGGGGTTGTGGGAGGCAGTGACCATCGCGCCGCCGTCCAGCTCCCGCGAGCCGACCAGGTGGTAGAGCATCTCGGTCGCGACCATCCCGGAATCGAGCACGGTGGCCCCCTCGAAGATCATCCCGTCGCGCAGCTCCGCCGCCATCGCCGGCGCGGTCAGGCGCATGTCGCGGCCGAGCCCGATCCGCAGCTCGCCGGGCTGCTTGCCGCGCAGCCGCGCCAGGACCCTGGCGAAGGCGCGCCCGATCGCGTGCGCGGTGCTCTCGTCCATCTCCGAGCCGTGGAGGCCGCGGATGTCGTAGGCCTTGAAGATCCCGGCCGGGGCCAGTGGTGGCTGCTCGCTCAAAATGCTCCCTTCAGTGCCGCGTAGCTCTGCTCCAGTGACTGCGGCATCACTTTGGTGTCGGCGATGACCGGCATGAAGTTGGTGTCGCCGCCCCAGCGCGGGACGACGTGGAGGTGGATGTGGTGCTCGACTCCGGCGCCGGCGACCCGCCCCTGGTTGATGCCGACGTTGTAGCCGTGCGGGTCGTAGACGCTCTCCAGCCCGTCCATCGCCTGCTGGGCCAGTGCCATCATCTCCGCCAGCGTCTCCGCCGGGATCTCCTGCAGGGAGCCGATGTGGCCGTAGGGCGCCACCATCAGGTGCCCGTTTGTGTACGGGTAGAGGTTGAGGATCACGAAGCAGCGCTCACCGCGGTGGACGATCAGGTTCGCCTCGTCGTCGTCCGCGGCCGGCTTGGCGCAGAAGATGCACTCCTCCTCGATGTCCTTGGACGCGTCCTTCACGTAGGCGAGGCGCCAGGGCGCCCAGATGCGGAAATTTGCCACGGACGCCTCATCTTATGAGAGCGGCCAGGCTCAGAGCCAGCGACGCCGGCGGAAGTAGGCGATCAACCCGACCAGGATCATCGCCATCGCGACGAGGATCACGAAGAAGCCCCCCTCTTCGTGTTCGAAGGGGACCCAGGAGTTCATGCCCATGATGCTGGCGATCAGGGTCAGCGGCAGGATCACGACGCTGATCGAGGTGAGCACGCGGAGGCTGTCGTTGAGGCGGTGGGAGATCACCGACTCGTTGGTCTCCTCGAGCGCCTCGGCGACCTCCTTGTAGTTCTCGAGCATGTCCCAGATCCGCTCGTGGGCGTCGACGATGTCGTCGAAGTAGATCTCCAGGTCGAGGTCGGTGGCGAGGTAGCGCTGTTTGACTTTCTCGAGGTCGCGAAGGACCGGCCGCTGCGGCCGGATCACCTTGCGGAAGTTGATGATCTCCTGCTTGACGTTGGAGATGTCGCGCACGACCTCGTCGGCGCGTTCCTCGAAGATGTCGTCCTCGAGCGCGTCGAGCTTGTTGCCGATCTTGCGCAGCATCGGGAAGCAGTAGTCGAAGCTGTCGTCGACGAGCCGGTACATCAGGTAGCCGGAGCCGCGCGAGAAGAGCTGCTCGCGCAGCTCCTCTTTGCTGCGGCAGCGCTCGAACAGGTACTCGACCGGCTGCAGCGGCTGGTTTGGGATCGTGACCATGTAGTCGGGCCCGACGAAGATGTCGAGCTCGCCGGTGCCGAGCCGGCGCGCGGCGCGATCGAACACGGGGAGATGCAGGACGATGAAGAGGTAGTCGTCGTAGACGTCGATCTTCGGCCGCTGGTTGCGGGAGAGCACGTCCTCGAGGTCGAGCGCGTGAAAGTCGAAGTGCTCCTCCAGCCAGGCGCGCTCGAGCGCGCCGGGGTGCTCGATGTTGACCCAGCGCAGGCCGGCGGAGTCGATCTGCTCGACGTTGGGCGTACGCGGCTCAGCCGCTGAGGACGGTACGACGAGCTCGCCGCGCCGGCCGGGCCGTCGCAGCCTCGGCTTCGGAAGGTTCGGCATCGCTCTGACTCGTCGTCTCGTCGTACAGCGGGCTCATCGTCCGGACAGGTTAGCCGCCAGGGCCGCCCGCAAAGGCTGAAAACGGCCCTGGTAAGGTTCTCCCAACATAAGCGCCACATCTAGAGGGGTGGAGGGACTGGCCCAGTGAAGCCCCGGCAACCACCTCGGACCTATCGGTTCGAGGGGAGGTGCCAACTCCAGCAGGTCGCATCGCAAAGGACCTGGAAGATGTGGGGGACGTCCGATCGGACCTCGCCCCACACAAGGCGAGGTTTTTCTTTAGAGCGAAAGAGGATCGGATGTCATTGGAAAGTCTGAAGTGCAAGGAGTGCGGCACGGCGTACGCGCTGGATGCCAGCTACGTCTGCGAAAACTGCTTCGGCCCGCTCGAGGTGGCCTACGACTACTCGGCGCTGGACCCGGTCGAGGTCAAGCGGCGGATCCAGGCCGGCTCGCAGGGGATCTGGCGCTACGCCGACTTCCTCCCCTTCGAGGGCCGCCCCGGCGACCCGCTCGAGCCGGGCCTGACGCCGCTGCTGCGTGCCGACCGCCTCGCCGAGCGCCTCGGCGTCGACGCCGAGCTGTGGATCAAGAACGACGCCGCCAACCCGACCCACTCCTTCAAGGACCGGGTCGTCGCCGTCGCCGTCGCCAAGGCCCAGGAGCTCGGCTTCGACACCGTCGCCTGCGCCTCGACCGGCAACCTGGCCAACGCGGTCGCGGCCCACGCTGCCGCCGCCGGCCTCGCCTCCTACGTCTTCGTCCCCGCCAATCTCGAGGAGCAGAAGCTGCTCGCGACCGGCGTCTACGGGACCAACCTGGTCGGCGTCCGCGGCAACTACGACGACGTCAACCGGCTCTGCACCCAGCTCGCCGAGAGCCGGCCCTGGGCTTTCGTCAACGTCAACCTGCGTCCCTACTACGCGGAGGGCTCGAAGACGCTCGCCTACGAGACCGTCGAGCAGCTCGGCTGGAAGCTGCCGGACCGCGTCGTCTCCCCGATCGCCTCCGGCTCGCTCTTCACCAAGCTCGGCCGCGGCTTCCAGGAGTGGCTCGACCTTGGTCTGGTCGCCGGCAAGCAGCCGGTCTTCAACGGTGCGCAGGCAGAGGGCTGCAGCCCGGTCGCGACCGCCTTCGCCGAAGGCTGGGACGTCTGCAAGCCGCAGAAGCCGGAGACGATCGCCAAGAGCCTGGCGATCGGCGACCCGGCCGACGGCCCCTACGCGGTCGAGCACGCACGCCGCACCGGCGGCGGCATCGACTCCGTGACCGATCAGGAGATTCGCGAGGGGATCAAGCTGCTGGCCGAGACCACCGGGATCTTCACCGAGACCGCCGGCGGGGTCACCATCGGCGTCCTCAAGAAGCTGGCCGAACGCGGCGAGCTGGCCGGCGGCGAACGCGTCGTCGTCTACATCACCGGCGAGGGGCTGAAGACGCTCGACGCGACCCGCGATACGTTCCAGATGCACGAGATCGACCCCGACCTCGAGAGCTTCGAGGCCGAGTTCCGCCAGGAGGTGAGCGTCTGATGGCAGTAACCGTGAAGATCCCGACCCAGCTGCGCGCCGCGACCGGAGGCGATTCCGAGGTCGAGGTGACCGGCTCCACCGTCGGCGAGGTGCTCGACGCCGTCTTCGCCGCCCACGGCGACCTGCGCGAGCGGATCACCCAGGACGGCGACCTGCGCCGCTTCGTCAACGTCTACGTCTCCGGCGAGGACATCCGCTTCCAGCAGGGCCTGGAGACCAGCATCGACGACGGTGCCGAGGTCACGATCCTTCCCGCCGTGGCGGGCGGCTGAGCGCTGCCTGAGCGAGTTGTGGTCCCTATGGGGGCCCAAGCTCAGGAATCGATGAAACCGCCGGTGGTAATCCTCTGTGGCGGTCGCGGCACGCGGCTGCGGGAGCGGACCGAGTCGGTGCCGAAGGCGCTGGTCGAGATCGGTGGGTGGCCGATTCTCTGGCACGTGATCCAGATCTACGCTGCCCAGGGGTTCGAGCGCTTCCTGCTGGCGACGGGATACATGGGCGAGGCCGTGGACGAGTTCGTCGCGGCCGAGCGCTGGCCGGACGGAGTCACCGTCGAGTGTGCCGATACGGGTCTCGACACCCCGACCGGCGGCCGCATCGTCCGTCTTGCCGAGCGCCTCGACGGCGAGGCCTTTTGTGTGACCTATGCCGACGGCGTCGCCGACGTCGACCTCGGCGCCCTGCTCGACTTCCATCGCGCCCACGGCGAGGCGGCGACGCTGACCGTGGTGCGCCCGCATTTGCAGTGGGGCGTCGCCGAGCTCGGCGCGGACGACCGCGTCGCCGGCTTCGTCGAGAAGCCGCGCAGCGAGCACTGGATCAACGGTGGTTTCCTCTGCTTCGAGCCGGAGGCGCTCGCCTACGTCGACGAGGACAGCGTGCTGGAGCGGGAGCCGCTGCAGCGGCTCGCCGCCGCCGGCCGCCTGCGCGCCTTTCGCCACGAGGGCTTCTGGGACTGCATGGACACCTACAAGGACGCGGTCCTCCTCAACGACCTCTGGGCGGGCGGAGAGGCGCCGTGGCGGCTCTGGGACGCCGCCGGGGCGGAGGCACGATGAAGCGGGCGCTGGTCACCGGCGGCCACGGCTTCGTCGCCTCGCACCTGGCCCGGGCGCTGCTCGAGCGCGGCGACTCGGTCACCGTTCTCGACCTCGCTCCGCCGCCGCTCTCCGGGCTGGATCTGCAGGGCGTCAGCCCCGAGGTCGAGCTGGTCGAGGCCGATCTCTGCGACGCCCGGCGGGTCGGCGCGACGATCGAGGCGAGCGAGTTCGACGTCGTCTTCCATCTCGCCGCCCAGACCCTGGTCGGCCCGGCGATGGCCGAGCCGGCCGCGACCTTCGAGGCCAACGTGCGCGGAACCTGGACCCTGCTGGAGGCCTGCCGCCGCGCCGACGTCCCCGCGGTCGTCGTCGCCTCCTCCGACAAGGCCTATGGGCCCAGCGAGGAGCTGCCCTACCGTGAGGAGATGCAGCTGCGCCCGGCCTCCCCGTATGAGGCGAGCAAGGCCGCGGCCGATGCGATCGCGCTCAGCTACCGCCCGGCCTACGGTCTCCCCGTCGCCGTCACCCGCTTCGCCAACATCTATGGCGGTGGCGACCTCAACTTCTCGCGGCTGATCCCGGAAGCCGTGGCCGCCGTGCTCGACGGCCGCCGCCCGCAGATCCGCTCCGACGGCAGCCCCGAACGCGACTTCCTCTACGTCGACGACGCCGTCGCCGCCTATCTGGCGATCGAGCACGCGGTCGGGGCGGGCGGGCCGGCGGCCGGTCAGGCCTTCAACGCCGGCGGCGAGCGGCCCCACTCGGTGGCCGAGGTGCTGGAGACGATCGCCGCGGTCTCTGGCGCCGGCCTCGATCCCGAATTCCACGGCACCGGCAATCCGGCCGGGGAGATCGATCGCCAGTACGTCGACTCGACCAAGCTCCGCTCCCTCACCGCCTGGCGTCCCGAGGTGAAGCTCGACGACGGGCTTGCTCGTACTGTCGAGTGGTACCGCAACCACCCGGAGGCTCGCCCCTGATGTGCGGACGATTCACGGTCACGGCCAAAGACACCAAGACGATCGCCGACCGCTTCCAGGTCGAGCTGGAGAAGGCGCTGGAGCGGGGAGGGGACGGAGAGGCGCCAGCGCCGAGCAAGGAGCGGGCAGAGAAGATGGCGAAAGGGCTCGGTCGCTTCAATGTCGCCCCGACCCAGGAGATCCTCACGGTCCGCTCGTCTCCGATTCCCGAGGAGGCGGAGGAAGGCGAGCGCGAGGCGCGGCTGATGCGCTGGGGACTGGTGCCGCGCTGGGCCAAGGACCTCAAGGTCGGCTACCGGATGATCAACGCCAAAGCCGAGAACCTGACCAGCAGCCGCGCCTACGGCCCCCTGGTCGGCAAGTTCCGCCACCGCTGCCTGATCGTCGCCGACGGCTTCTACGAGTGGATGAAGGCGGAGGATCCCAAGCAGCCGCGCCAGCCGTGGCGGTTCACGGTCGACGGCGGCGAGCCCTTCGCCTTCGCCGGCATCTGCACCCGCAAGGAGTGGGAGGACGGCGAGGACCGCGGCTTCGACGACGGCTGGCTCTACAGCGCCACGATCATCACCACGACTCCGAACGCGGTGGTCGCCCCGGTCCATGACCGGATGCCGGCGATCCTGCCGACGCCGGAGGCCGAAGCCGCCTGGCTGCGACCGGACCTCAGCGTCGAGGACGCGGTGGCGATGTGCGCGCCGCTCGACGCCGAAAGGATGGAGAGCGCCCCGGCCAACCCGAAGCTGAACAAGGTCGGCAAAGGGATGGGCGAAGGGCCGGAGCTGCTGGTCGCGCCGCAGTCCGGCTGACCGTCATTCTTCTTCGGCTTCTTCCCGTTCTTCTTCTTTTTCCGCTTCTTCGTCTTCGTTGATCGGAGGAGAGATCTTCTTCAGCGCGCCACGGGTTCGGACGGTCGCCTTGCCGGTGCCGGTGGTCAGCGCACAGGAGACCGTGGCCGCCGGTACGGCGGTGGTCCTCCAGACGGTGTAGAAGGGAAGTTCGAGGTCTTGCACCGGCTTGCCGGCGGGCAGGAAGTACTCGAGGTGCTCGGTCCCGACCTCGTACTTCGGCCATTCGAGCTTGACCCCGCGCTCGGTGGAGAAGCGGTCCGGCAGGTCTTCGACTTCGAGCACGGCGAGTTCGCTCGAATGGGAGCTGAAGTTGACCAGGATCGTTCCCGGCACTTCCTGGGTGTAGATGCCTTCGCTCGAACGCGGGTAGGTCGCCCGCAGGCCACCCTTGGTCTGGGCAATTTCGGTCCCCTGGGCGGTGTCCACCGAGCAGAGGATGCGGCCGCTTCCGACCGGAGAGCCGGCGTCGATCCGCAGTACCGAGAGGACCCGGAACAGTGAGTAGCCGCTGACGTTGGTCCCGGTCGTGCGGATGTCGCCCCCGGTCAGCTCCATCGTCCCCTTGCCGCCGGGCACGTCGACCGGCTTGGAGTCCGGCATCGGCGCCGTCTGGACCCATTCGAGGTTTGCCGCTTCGCCGTCGCCCTTGCCGGTCGTCAGCACCGCGGCGACGACGCAGGCCAGGAGGCCGACCGCGATGACGGCGAGGACTCCGCGCGGCATTCTGTCGCTCTGAGGCACGTCGTTCATGCGCCCGCGACAGTATTGGAATCCGTCACAGATCCGCGATCCTGGCCCTTGCCGGCCCCCGGGCGGCTACCGTGGGCGCATGGCGAAGAAGGTGACACCGATCGGCGCAAGCGATGTGCGGAGCGCGACGGCGACCGTTCACGGCCGCGACGTCAGCTATGTCGAGGCCGGCTCGGGCCCGTTGCTGCTGCTGATCCACGGGATGGCCGGGACGGCCGAGAACTGGCAGCCGGTGATCGAGCCGCTGGCCCTGCGCAACTCCGTCATCGCCCCGGATTTCCCCGGCCACGGCCATTCGGCGCCCGGCGGCGGCGACTACTCGCTCGGCAGCCTCGCCAGCGGCCTGCGCGACCTGATGCTGACGCTCGGCCACGAGCGGGCGACCCTGGTCGGGCACTCGCTCGGCGGCGGTGTCGCCCTGCAGTTCACCTACCAGTTCCCGGAGATGGTCGAGCGTCTGGTTCTGGTCTCCAGCGGTGGTCTAGGCCCCGATGTCAGCCCGATCCTGCGGGCGGCGGCGCTGCCCGGCGCCGACCTCTTCATCTCGGCCACGGCCGGGGTCGGGCGGCGGGCCGGCTCGCTGGTCGGGCGCGGGCTGGGGATGCTGGGGATGAGGCCCAGCGCCGACGTCGCCGAGGTGGCGCGCGGCTACGCCTCGCTCTCCGATCCCGAGCGCCGCAAGGCGTTCCTGGCGACGCTGCGCTCGGTCGTCGGCACCGAGGGCCAGCGGGTGGCCGCCCTCGACCGCCTCTACCTGGCCGCGGCGCTGCCGCTGCTGATCGTCTGGGGCGACCGTGACCCGATCATCCCGGTCGAGCACGCCGAAGAGGCTCATCGCGAACTGCCGAACAGCCGCCTGGAGATCTTCGAGGGCGTCGGTCACGTGCCCCAGCTGGAGCGCCCCGGAACCTTCATCGCGGCCATGCAGCGCTTCCTCGACGAGACCGAGCCGGCCCGGTTCGACCGTGCCGAGTGGCTCGCCCGCTTCAAAACCGCCTAACGGCACGGCTTAGACGCGCCCGGCAGGATTCGAACCTGCGGCCTCCGCCTCCGGAGGGCGGCGCTCTATCCAGCTGAGCTACGGGCGCTCGGGCGCCAGTCTAGTCGCGCGCCTGGGAGCACACGGTCGCGTAGGCTCGCCGCCGTGGACCTTTCGGCGATCTTCCTGGGGACCGGCGGCTCTGTTCCGTCGGCGCGCCGCTCGACCGCGAGCGTGCTGATCTCGCGGGGGGGCGACCGGCTGCTGTTCGACTGCGGCGAAGGAACGCAGCGACAGATGCAGCGCTCGATCGGTCTCACCCAGGTCGACGAGATCTACCTCACCCACTTCCACGCCGACCATGTCCTCGGCCTGCCGGGCCTGCTGAAGACCTATGACTTGACTGACCGCGAGCTGCCGCTGGCGATCTACGGCCCGCCGGGCCTGCGCGACCTCTTCGCGATCCTCAGGCCGATCGTCGGCCGGCTCCACTACGAGGTGGAGCTGACCGAGCTGGGGCCGGGAGAGGCGGTCGCCCATGACGGCTACGAGGTCCAGCCTTTCGAAGCCGCCCACGGCGTGCGCGCCAACGGCTACGCCCTAGTCGAGGCGGAGCGGCCTGGCCGCTTCGACCTCGAGGCGGCCAGGCGCCTCGGCGTGCCCGAAGGGCCGGCCTTCGCGGCGCTGCAGCGTGGGGGGAGGCCCAGGGCGCTTCCGGCCCGGTCCGCGCCGAGGAGGTGGTCGGCGCCAGCCGCCCCGGCCGCACCGTGGTCCTGAGTGGGGACACCGCTCCCAGTCCCGCGACCGTGGCCGCCGCCGCCGACGCCGAGCTGCTGATCCACGACGCCAGCTTTGCCGAGGAGGACGCCCAGCGAGCCGCCGAGACCGGCCATTCGACGGTCGGCCAGGCAGCGGCGGTGGCCCGCGAGGCCCACGTGAAGATGCTCGCCCTGGTCCACGTCTCCTCGCGTTACCACGTCGGCAAGGTCCTCGAGGAGGCCCGGGGCGTGTACGAAACGACGGTCGCCCCGCGTGACTTCGACATCATCGAGGTCCCCTTCGCGGAGCGTGGCTTCCCTGAGCTGATCCCGAACGGCGCGCGCGAGCGCGGCGGCACGGGCGAGGGCTGACATCAGTGGCCGCTGCTACTCTGCGGTCGTCCTTTAACCCGGTCCCGAGAGGCCAGGAAGGCAGCGAAGAGTGAGCGAGAAGATCGTGCTGGAGCACGACGATTTGCGGCGAACGCTGAAGCGGATCGCCCACGAGATCGCCGAGAAGAATCCGGACTCGTCCGGCTTGGCGATCGTCGGCATCCACACCCGCGGCGCGGTGCTTGCCCGTCGCCTGCACGCGCTGCTGGCCGAGCTGACCGGCGTCGAGCTCCCCTTCGGCGACATCGACATCTCCTTCTACCGCGACGACGTCGGTGCCAAGGCGCCGGGGACGCAGCCGGTCGTCCACGCCTCCCACATCGACTTCGACATCAGCGAGCGGACCGTGGTCTTGGTCGACGACGTCCTCTTCACCGGCCGCACCGTACGGGCGGCGATCGACGCGCTCTTCGACTATGGGCGCCCGCGCCGCGTCCAGCTGGCCGTCCTCTGCGACCGCGGCCACCGCGAGCTGCCGATCCGGCCCGACTACGTCGGCAAGAACCTGCCGACGGCGCGCGAGGAGCGGGTCAACGTCAGCCTCGAGGAGAGCGACGGGGTCGACCGGGTGACGATCTCCGGCGCCCGCGCGGAGGCGCTCGCATGAAGCACCTGCTGGCCATCGAGCAGCTTTCGCGGGAGGAGATCGAGGCGATCCTCGACCGCGCCGAGAGCTTCGCCGAGGTTGGCCGCCGCGACATCAAGAAGGTGCCGACCCTGCGCGGGCGCACCGTGGTCACCCTCTTCTACGAGTCCAGCACCCGCACCAGCAGCTCCTTCGAGCTGGCCGCGAAGCGGCTCTCGGCCGACCTCGTCTCGGTCAAGGCGGCCGGCTCCTCGGTCGACAAGGGCGAGTCGCTGAAGGACACCGTCGCCACCCTCTCCGCCTACGACCCGGCGGCGATCGTGATCCGCCACCCCTACGCCGGCGCCGCCCAGATGGTCGCCGGGTGGACCATGGCGGCGGTTGTCAACGCCGGCGACGGCAAGCACGAGCACCCCAGCCAGGCACTGCTCGACGTCTACACCCTGCGCCGCCGTCTGGGAAAACTGGACGGCGTGCGGATCTGGATCGTCGGCGACGTCCTCCACAGCCGCGTCGCCCGCTCCAACCTGATCGCCTTCCAGCGGATGGGCGCCGAGGTCACCGTCTGCGGCCCGCCGACGCTGATCCCGCGCGGGATCGAGGAGCTCGGCTGCGAGGTCTCGCACTCGCTGGAGCGGCTCGGCGAGGCCGAGGTCGTCTACGCGCTGCGGATGCAGCAGGAGCGGATGAGCGAGAGCTTTGTTCCCTCGCTGCGCGAGTACGCGGCGACCTTCCAGATCGATACCCGCAAGCTCAACCCGCGCCAGCTGCTGATGCACCCGGGGCCGGTCAACCGCGGCGTCGAGCTCTCCGGCGAGGCGATCGACTCGCCGCAGTCGCTGATCGCGGAGCAGGTCGCGGCGGGCCTGGTCGTGCGGATGGCGATCCTCTACGAGTTGCTGGCGGGGGCCGAGCGCCCGCTGCCGACCGGCGAGGCCGAGGGCGCCGGCCGGCCGACCCCGATCGGGCAGCCGGCATGAGCCTCACCGACAACCTCGACGTCCGCCCCGGCGAGGACGCCAACCTGATCCTGCGCCGCGCCACCGTGCTCGACCCGGTGGCCGGGATCGACGGCGTCCACGACGTCGTCGTCCGCGACGGAGAGATCGCCGAGCTCGCCGCGCCGGGGGAGGGCGGCGCGGACGGCGCCGAGATCGTCGAGGCCGAGGGCCTGCACGCCTTCCCCGCCTTCTTCGACCCGCATGTCCACCTCCGCACCCCCGGGCACGAGCACAAAGAGGACGTCGAGACCGGCAGCCGCGCCGCCGCCGCCGGCGGCTACTGCGGCATCATCGCGATGGCCAACACCGAGCCGCCGGTCTCGACCGCGGCCGACATCACGGCGCTGCGTGAGCAGGCCCGGGCCGGCGCCTCGGTCCCGGTCGGCTTCCTCGCCACCGTCACCCGCGGCATGCGGGGCGAGGACCTGACCGAGATGGTCGAACTGCGCGAAGCCGGCGCCCTCGGCTTCTCCGACGACGGCCTGCCGATCGTCAGCGCCCGGGTGATGCTGCGCGCCCTCCAATACCAGCGGCTCTGCGGCGGCACGATCGCCCTGCACGAGGAGGACCCCGAGCTCTCCGGCGCCGGGGTGATGCACGAGGGCCCGGTCTCGGCCGGTCTCGGCCTGGCCGGCGTCCCCTCGGTCTCGGAGTCGACGATGATCGCCCGCGACGCCGCCCTGGCCGCCTACGAGCAGGCGCGGATCCACATCCAGCACCTCTCCGCGGCGGAGTCGGTCGAGGTCGTCCGCGCCGCCAAGGCGGCCGGGGTGAAGATCAGCGCCGAGGCCAGCCCGCATCACCTCTGCCTGACCGACGAGGAGGTCCGCAGCCTCGATCCGCACCGTTTCAAGATGAACCCGCCGCTGCGCCGCGAGAGCGACCGCCAGGCGCTGATCGAGGCGCTGCGCGACGGCACGATCGAGTGCATCGCCACCGACCACGCCCCCCACCAGACTGAGGAAAAGGACGTCCCCTTCGAGCAGGCGGCGATGGGCGTGACCGGGCTCGAGACCGCCTTCGCCGCCCTCCACACCAAGCTGGTCATGCCCGGCACGATCGAGCTCTCCCTGCTGGTCGAGCGCCTCGCCGGCGGGGCCGCCCCGTTCGGGATCGAGCGCCCGAGCCTGGCTCCGGGCTCGGAGGCCAACGTCGCCCTCTGCGACCTCGGCGCCGAGTGGACGGTCGGCGAGGACGGCTACGAGAGCCGCTCGCGGAACTCCTGGTGCGCCGGCGAGACCCTGACCGGCCGGGTCCTGGTCACCGTCGCCGCCGGCAAGGTCGCCTTCCGCCTGCGCAGCTTCAGCCTCGGGGTGGCGCCATGAGCGGGGCCTACCTGCTACTCGAGGACGGGACCCGTCTCGACGGCCTGGCCTGCGGGCATGGCGGCGCGGTCACCGGCGAGGTCGTCTTCAACACCGCGATGACCGGCTATCAGGAGGCGGTCACCGACCCCTCTTACGCCGGCCAGATCATCGTCTTCACCTACCCGTTGATCGGCAACTACGGCGTCTCCGCTGCGGCGATGGAGTCCGACCGGGTCCACGCCCGTGGTGTCGTCATGCGCGACGCCAAGAACAGTGAGGACGTCGCCAGCGCCGAGGGCGGCTGGCTCGACTGGCTCGGCGACTGCGGCGTGCCGGGGATCAGCGGCGTCGACACCCGCGCCCTGGTCCGCCACATCCGCGACCGCGGCGCGATGCGCGGCGGCGTCTTCCCCGGCGAGACGCCGGAGGCCGAGGCGCGCGAAGCGATCGCCGCCGAGCCGGCGATGGACGGCGCCGACTTCGCCCGCACCGTGACCCCGCCGGAGCCGGTCCGCTTCGACGGCGACGGCCCCCACGTGGTCGGCATCGACACCGGGATCAAGCTGAGCATCGTCCGCCAGCTGCGCGAGCACGGGGCCAGGCTGACCCTGCTGCCCTGCGACAGCTCCCCCGCGCAGGTCCTCGCCGAGGACCCCGACATCGTCTTCCTCGCCAACGGCCCCGGTGACCCGGCGGCACTCGGCTACGTCGTCGAGACCGTCCGCGAGATCGTCGGCAAGCGGCCCGTCTTCGGCATCTGTCTCGGCCACCAGCTGCTCTGCCGCGCCGTCGGTCTCGAGACCTACAAGCTGCCCTTCGGCCACCGCGGCGCCAACCACCCGGTCAAGGACCTGGAGACCGGGCGGATCGACATCACCTCCCAGAACCACGGCTTCGCCGTCTCCGGCCCGGATGGGGAGCCGCGGATCGAGGGCGACGAGCCGGTCCGCTGGGAGACCGACTTCGGCGTCGCCGAGCTCTCGCAGCTGAACCTCTACGACCGCACGGTCGAGGGCCTGGTCCTGCGCGACGTCGCCGGCGCCACCGTCCAGTACCACCCCGAGGCGGGCCCTGGCCCGCACGACGCCCGCCACCTGTTCGAGAGGTTCCTGGCCCTTGCCGCGTAGAGACGACATTTCCAAGATCCTGCTGATCGGCTCCGGCCCGATCGTGATCGGCCAGGCGGCCGAGTTCGACTATTCCGGCGTGCAGGCCTGCAAGGTGCTGCTCGAGGAGGGCTTCGAGGTCGTCCTGGTCAACTCCAACCCGGCGACGATCATGACCGACCCGGAGTTCGCCACCGCGACCTATATCGAGCCGCTGCTGCCCGGTCCGGTGACCAGGATCATCGAAAAGGAGCGCCCCGACGCGCTGCTGCCGACGCTCGGCGGCCAGACGGCGCTGAACCTGGCGATGGCGCTGCACGGGGACGGCACCCTGGAGAAGTTCGGGGTCGAGCTGATCGGCGCCGATGCCGCCGCGATCCGCCGCGCCGAGGACCGCGAGGAGTTCCGCACGACGATGAATGAGGCGGGCATCCGGATCCCCTGGTCGATGACCGTCGAGACCGTCGGCGAGGTCGAGGCGGCGCTCGCCGACGGCCGCATCGAGCTGCCGGCGATCGTCCGCCCGGCCTTCACGATGGGTGGCCAGGGAGGCGGCATCGGCCGCACCGAGACCGAGCTGGCGCAGGTCGTCTCCGAGGGGCTGGCGGCGAGCCCGATCAACCAGGTCCTGGTTGAGGAGTCGGTGATCGGCTGGGGCGAGTTCGAGCTCGAGGTGATGCGCGACCGCAACGACAACGTCGTGATCATCTGCTCGATCGAGAACGTCGACCCGATGGGCGTCCACACCGGCGACTCGGTCACGGTGGCGCCCGCGCAGACGCTCAGCGACCCGCTCTACCAGGAGCTGCGCGACCAGGCGATCAAGGTGATCCGGGCGATCGGGGTCGAGACCGGCGGCTCCAACGTCCAGTTCGCGGTCAACCCCGAGGACGGCGAGATCGCCGTGATCGAGATGAACCCGCGGGTCTCGCGCTCCTCGGCGCTGGCCTCGAAGGCGACCGGGTTCCCGATCGCCAAGATGGCGGCGAAGCTGGCCGTCGGCTACGCCCTCGAGGAGATCCCCAACGACATCACCCGGGCGACCCCGGCATCTTTCGAGCCGACGATCGACTACGTCGTCACCAAGATGCCGCGCTTCGCCTTCGAGAAGTTCCCCGGCGCCGACGGACGCCTCTCCACCTACATGCAGAGCGTCGGCGAGGCGATGGCGATCGGCCGCACCTTCCGCGAGTCCTTCGCCAAGGCGATGCGCTCGCGTGAGCTCGACGCCACCCCCGAGGCCCCGGAGTCCGAAGCGGACCTGCTGGTGGCCCTCGAGAAGCCCTGTGCCGAGCGTTTCGACCTGATCCTCGAGGCGTTCCGCCGCGGCCTGGGAGTCGAGGCCGTGCACGAGGCCTGCCTGGTCGACCGCTGGTTCCTGCGTGAGCTCGAGACGCTGGCCCGCGAGGGCGACGGCACCGAGGGGCTGACCCGCACCTACAAGGCGGTCGACACCTGCGCCGCCGAGTTCGAGGCCGCCACGCCTTACTACTACTCCGCCCATGAGCGCTCCGGAGCCGACGGCACGCCGCCGGCCTCCGAGGTCCGCCGCGGCGAGCGCGACTCGGTCGTCATCCTCGGCGCCGGGCCGAACCGGATCGGCCAGGGGATCGAGTTCGACTACTGCTGCGTGCACGCGGCGATGACCGCCCGCGAGCTGGGACGCGACGCGGTGATGGTCAACTGCAACCCGGAGACCGTCTCGACCGACTACGACACCTCCGACCGCCTCTACTTCGAGCCGCTGACCGCCGAGGACGTGCTCGCCGTCTGCGCCCAGGAGAACCCGGAGGGCGTGATCGTCCAGTTCGGCGGCCAGACGCCGCTGAAGCTCGCCCGCACCCTCGAAGAAGCCGGCGTGCCGCTGCTCGGTACCCCGGTCGACGCGATCGACCTGGCCGAGGACCGCGGCCAGTTCGGCGCCCTGCTGCGCCGGCTCGGGATCAAGCACCCGCCCTACGGCACCGCGCTCTCGGCCGGCGAGGCGGTGACGGTCGCCGAAGAGGTCGGCTTCCCGCTGCTGGTCCGGCCCTCGTTTGTGCTCGGCGGCCGGGCGATGGAGATCTGTTACTCGACCGAGGATCTGGCCAACTACCTCGATCTGCACGTCAAGGCCGACCAGGAGCACCCGCTGCTGCTCGACCGCTTCCTCGAGAACGCGATCGAGGTCGACGTCGACGCGCTCGGCGACGGCGAGCAGGTCTGGGTCGCCGGGATCATGCAGCACGTCGAGGAGGCCGGCGTCCACTCCGGCGACTCCGCCTGCGTGATCCCGCCGCTCAGCCTCGGTGAGCAGATGCTGGAGGAGATCCGCGCCACGACCGAGCAGATCGCCCTGGAGCTGGGCGTGATCGGCCTGATCAACATCCAGTACGGGGTCGCCGGCGGCGAGCTCTACGTGATCGAGGCCAACCCGCGCGCCTCGCGCACGGTCCCCTTCGTCTCCAAGGCGATCGGCGTGCCACTGGCGAAGATGGCGGCGCGGCTGATGCTGGGCGAGAAGCTCGCCGACCAGGAGCTTCCCGAGGGCCCGCCCGAGCACGTCAGCGTCAAGGAGGCGGTGCTGCCCTTCGCCCGCTTCGCCGGCGCCGACTCGGTGCTAGGCCCGGAGATGAAGAGCACCGGTGAGGTGATGGGGATCGCCGCCGACTTCCCGACCGCCTTCGGCAAGGCGCAGGCGGCGGCCGGGGTGCGGCTGCCGGAAGCGGGCTCGGTCTTCATCACCGTCACCGACACCGACAAGCCGGCGGCGACGCAGCTGGCGGCGCGCTTCCACGACCTCGGCTTCGAGGTGATCGCGACCGGCGGCACCGCCCAGGCGATCGAGCGGATGGGCGTGCCGGTGACCCGGATCAACAAACTGAACGAGGGCTCCCCGCACGTCCTCGACCTGATCCGCCAGCGCCGCTGCGACCTCGTGATCAACACCCCGACCGGCTCCGGCGCCCGCGCCGACGGCTACGAGATCCGCACCGCGGCCGTCGCCCACGGCATCCCCTGCATCACCACGATGACCGGCGCCACGGCGGCAGCGCGGGCGATCGCGGCCGGCAAGCAGGGCGACGCCGAGGTCCGCAGCATCCAGGAGATCCACGGGCTCGTCAGGGCCGCGCTGCCGCGATGAGCGCACCGTTCGGCCGCCGCCTCTGCGAGGTCGCGGAGAACCGCGCCTCGGGCGGCTACCGCGTCTTCTCCCTGCTCGACCGCGAGGGCCCCGAGCCGCTGCCGGGCCAGTTCTACATGCTGGCCGCCGCCGCGCACTGGACCGGGGCGGGGGAGAGGCCCTTCCTGCCGCGGGCGATCTCGGTGGCGGAGACGGGGCCCGCGGCCGGGGGCGCGCGCCTGGATTTCCTCATCGAGGACGTCGGCCCCGGCACCAAGCGCCTTTGCGCGCTCGAGCCGGGCGAGGAGGTCTGGGTCGCGGGCCCGCTCGGCAACGCTTTCACCGAGCCCCGCCAGGTGCGCCCGGGTGCCGCCGGCGCGATCCTCGTCGGCGGCGGCATCGGCATCGCGCCGCTGGCCCTGCTGCGCCGCCGCTTCGGCGAGCGCAACGTCCCGGTGCGGGTCCTGCTCGGCTTCCGCGACCAGGCCCACTCGGGCGGCCTCGACGACCTCTTCGCCTGCTGCGAGGTCCGCCTCGCCAGCGAGGACGGCCACGCCGGCCACCGCGGCTACGTCACCGACTTACTGGGGACGATGCTCGCCGGCGACGATGCCGCCAGCGCCGTCGTCTACTCCTGCGGCCCACCGGCGATGCTGGAGGCGGTGCGCTCGCTCTGCGCCGAGCGCGAGGTCGCTTGCGAGCTGGCGATGGAGTCGCCGATGGCCTGCGGCTACGGTGCCTGCTTCGGCTGCGCCGTGCCGAAGCCGGAGGGCGGCTACCTACGCCTCTGCGTCGACGGGCCGGTGGTCCGCGGCGACCGCGTCGCCGAGGTCACCCATGCCTGAGCTCTGCGGGATCCCCCTCGCGCACCCGGTCCTCAACGCCTCCGGCACCTACGACGCGATCGCCGCCAGAAAGGTCTTCGGCGACGGGCTGCTGGAGGACTTCCCCTTCTCCGCCTTCGTCTCGAAGACGATCACCGCGGAGCCCCGGGCCGGCAACGCGCCGCGGCGGATCTGGGAGACGCCGGCCGGGATGATCAACTCGATCGGGCTGCCGAACAAGGGGCTGGAGGGCTTCCTCGCCGAGGACCTGCCGCTGCTGGCGGAGCTGCCGGTGCCGCTGATCGTCTCCGTGATGGGCACCAGCCACGAGCAGTTCTCTCGCCTGGTCGAGGCGGTGGGCGATCGCGCCGAGGTCGCCGCGATCGAGCTCAACGTCTCCTGCCCCAACGTCCACTCCGGCCTGATCGTCGGCGAGCAGCCGGCCGAGACCGAGGCGCTGCTGGAAGCATTGCGGCCGCATACGGAGAAGCCGCTGATCGTGAAGCTCACCCCGAACGTCGCCGATCCGGCGGCGGTCGCTGCCGGAGCCGAGCAGGGAGGGGCCGATGCGGTCTCGCTGATCAACACCCTGAAGGCGAGCGCCTTCGACCCGGCGACGGGAGAGCCGGCCTTGGCGGCCGGCCACGGCGGCCTCTCCGGCCCCGCGGTGCGGCCGGTCGCCCTGCAGCAGCTGCGCTCGGTCGCCGCGGCCACCGCCCTGCCGGCGATCGGGATGGGAGGGATCGGCTGCGGCGGCGACGCTCGCGAATTCCTCTCCGCCGGGGCCACTTTGGTGGCGGTCGGGACCGAGAATTTCCGCGACCCGCGGGCGGGTTCGAGGATCGCCGCGGAGCTCTCCGCGACGGCTCCGAACCGAGCCACGACCGGGCCGGTACTCAACCTCGAGTAGAGGTTGAGGTGAATTTGGGGGCAATTCGCTCCCACCGGCTTGCACCCTTCCAAGCCACGGCTATACTCGCCGCCCAGATGCCTGCCCCCCCGGTCAAGATTTCAGCCGCCGCCCCCGAACGGTCCCTGGATCAGAGGATGGATGCCCTCAAACGGGCTAACGACATTCGTACCGCTCGGGCGAAATTGAAGAAGGACCTGAAGGCGAACCGGGCAAGCATCAACACCATCCTGCTCGACCCCCCCGAGTACGT
This sequence comes from uncultured Solirubrobacterales bacterium, assembly GCA_963735235.1. Classification (GTDB taxonomy): domain Bacteria; phylum Actinomycetota; class Thermoleophilia; order Solirubrobacterales; family 70-9; genus VAYN01. Next base: position 36,627 of record CAVTKD010000002.1, read on the forward strand.
GCTGACCGCGAAGGTCTTCGACATGCTTCTCGCCGTCCCCAAGTACGGACGGGTGAAGACCAATCGCATCCTCAACCAGTGCCGGATCTCGCCCTCGAAGACCATCGGTGGTCTCTCCGAGCGCCAGCGCACCGAGTTGATTTCGCAGCTGCGCCGCTAGCCGACCGCCGGCTTGGTCAGTATCCGCGACCGCATGTCCAAAGTCTTCGTCATCACCGGCCCGTCCGGAGTCGGCAAGGGCTCCCTGATCGGGGAGCTGCTGCCGCGCATCCCAGACCTCGAGCTCTCGATCTCGGCGACCACCCGGGAGCCGCGCGAGGGGGAGGTTGACGGGCGCGACTACCACTTCCTCTCCCGTGAGGAGTTCGACCAGCGGGTGGAGAGAGAAGACTTCCTCGAGTTCGCCACCTACAGCGGCAACCGCTACGGAACGCTGCGGACCGAGGTCCAGCGCCGCCTCGCCGCCGGCCACTCGGTCGTGCTCGAGATCGAGGTCCAGGGGGCCCGCCAGGTGCGGGCGGCGATGCGCGAGTCGATCCAGGTCTTCATCGCGCCGCCGGACCCGGCCGTCCTGCGTGAGCGGCTCGATGCCCGCGGGACCGACTCGGCCGCGGCGATCGACTCGCGGCTCGAGGTCGCCGAGCAGGAGATGGCGGCCCAGGACGAGTTCGCCTACCGCGTCGTCAATGACGACCTTGGCCGGGCGGCCGATGACCTGGAGGGCATCGTGCGCACCGAGCTCGGCCTATCACTAGACTCGCCCCAATGATCAAACCACGTGTAGACAAGCTTCTCGAGCACGCTGACTCGCATTACGCTGCCGTCGTCGTTTCGGCCAAGCGCGCGCGTCAGATCAACAGCTATTTCCACAACCTCGGTGAGGGCGGCTTCGGCGAGTACCCGCCGCCGATGGTCGAGGTCAACGCCGAGCGCAACTACCTGACGATGGCGCTCGAAGAGCTCGCCGAGGGCAAGCTCAAATACGAGTACCGCTCCTAGGCGCCCAGCGCCGGGAGCCTCTCACGGGAGGCAGCCGATGGCCAGAGTCCTGCTTGGTGTCAGTGGCGGGATAGCCGCCTACAAGTCGTTGGAGCTGGCCCGCCTGGCGACCCTCGCCGGGCACGGGGTCCGGGTTCTGATGACCGAGACGGCAACCCGCTTCGTCGGTGCCGCCTCCTTCGAGGGGATCGTCGGTGCCCCGGTCCTGATCTCCGAGTTCGAACGCGACCCGATGCGCGGCGCCTTCCCCGGCGACGGCCAGCCGGGCCACGACCCGATCGGCCATCTCGAGTTGGCCGCCAACTGCGACGCCCTCCTGGTCGCCCCGGCCTCGGCCAACACGATCGCGAAGCTGGCCGGAGGCCTCGCCGACTCGATGCTGACCACCTCCTTCCTCGCCTGCTCGGCGCCTCGCCTGCTCGCCCCGGCGATGAACAACCGCATGTATGGCGATGCGGCGACCCAGGCGAACCTGGCGACCCTGCGCGAGCGCGGCGTCGCGGTGATCGAGCCCGACGAGGGCAGGCTCGCCTCGCGCGGCGAGCACGGCCGGGGACGGCTGCCTGACCCCGAGCGCCTGCTGGCCCTCGTCGAGGCGACGCTGACCACCGGTGAGCGGCCCTGGGATGGCCTGCGGGTGCTGATCACCGCGGGCGGCACCCGCGAGCCGATCGACCCGGTCCGCTTCATCGGCAACCGCTCCAGCGGCCGCATGGGCATCGCCCTCGCCGCCGCCGCCGCCCGCCGCGGCGCCGAGGTGACCCTGATCGCCGCCAACGTCGCCCTTCCCGCGCCCGCCGGCGTCCGCCGCATCGACGTCGAGACCGCGGCGCAGCTGGCCCGGGCGGCGGGCGAGGAGTTCGGGAGGACCAACCTGCTCCTGATGGCCGCCGCCCCGGCCGATTTCCGGGCGTCCGAGGTAGCCACGGGAAAGCTGCAGCGCCAGGACGGCCTCAGCCTCCGGCTCGAGCCGACCGAGGACATCCTCGCCGCGCTCGCTGCAACCCGGAGCTCCGGGCAGACCATCGTCGGCTTCGCCGCCGAGCATGGGGGAGAGGCCGCCGAGCGAGCTCGCGACAAGCTGATTCGAAAGGGGGCGGACCTGATCGTCCTCAACGACGTCTCCGACCCCACGATCGGCTTCGAGAGCGAGCAAAACGCAGTGACCCTGATCGACTCGACGAGCGACACCCCCGTCCCGCGCAGCTCCAAGGACGCCATCGCCGACGCGATCCTCGACCGGATCGATCAGCTTCACGGGGATCGCGCGAAGCTCACCTGACCGTGGGTGCCTCGGGGCACCCCCTGGCCCGGACGCCTGAGCGAGCTATACTGGCCTCAGCTTTTCTGTCCTTACCGCAGTATCCGAAGTGGGCCTGGCCCACTTTTTTTACGCCCGAATCAGGCATGGCCGACCTCCAGCAGAACATCCAAGAGCAGCTTTCCGACCTCGATTCGGAACTCGACCTCGTCGCCATGGAGCGACCTGGCACCGAGTCGCTGCGCATCTTCATCGACCACCCGGGCGGGGTCGACCTCGCCCTCTGCGAACGGGTCACCAAGCACCTCGGCGACCTCTTGGCCGACTACTCGCTCGAGGTCTCCTCGCCAGGACCCAAGTACCGCCGCCCCAGCACCCTTTCCGACACCAAGGAGCCGCTTCAGTGAGCAAGGAGATCATCGACGCAGTCAAAGCGCTCGAGGCAGAGAAGGGAATCGCCGCCGACAAGCTGATGGACGCCCTCGAGGACGCCCTCCTCTCGGCCTACAAGAAAACCCTTGGCGCCGCCAAGTACGCCCGGGTCGATCTCGATCACGAAACCGGTGACTTCCTCGTCTTCGAACTGATCCTGCCGCCGGAGCTGGAGGAGAAGCTGCTGGCCGAGGCCGCCGAGCTGCAGGAGGAGCCCGAGGTCGACCCCGAGACCGGGGAAATGCGCGAGCCCGAGGACCCCGAGCTGGACCCGGAGATGATCGCTCCCTACGAGAGCCAGATCACGACCCGCGACGTCACCCCCGAAGACTTCGGCCGGATTGCCGCCCAGACCGCCAAGCAGGTGATCCTGCAGAGGATCCGCGAGGCCGAGCGGCAGATGATGTACGACGAGTACCAGGACCGGGTCGGCGAGCTGATCACCGGGATCATCCAGCAGTCCGACAAGCGCTACACGCTGGTCCAGCTGCGCGAGCGGGTCGAGGCGCTGCTGCCCAAGTCCGAGCAGGTCTACAACGAGCGCTACGACCACGGGATGCGCGTCAAGGCGGTCATCACCGACGTCTCCGACTCGACCAAAGGCCCGGCGATCGTGGTCTCACGCCGCAGCCCCGAGCTGATCAAGAGCCTCTTCGAGCTGGAGGTCCCGGAGATCGCCGACAAGCTGGTCGAGATCGTCGGCGTCGCCCGCGAGCCCGGCTACCGCTCGAAGATCGCCGTCATCTCCCACGCCGACGGCGTCGACCCGGTTGGTGCCTGCGTCGGCCCGCGCGGCTCGCGGGTGCGGATGGTCGTGTCCGAGCTGCGCGGCGAGAAGATCGACATCATCCCCCACAACGACGAGCCCGCTCGCTTCGTCGCCAAGGCCCTCTCACCGGCCCGCGTCCGCGAGGTCATCGTCGACGACGAGGAGCGCCAGGCGACGGTCATCGTCCCCGACGACCAGCTCTCGCTGGCGATCGGCCGCGACGGCCAGAACGCCCGTCTCGCCGCCCGTCTGACCGGTTGGCGCGTCGACATCAAGTCCGAGAGCGAGTTCGCCGAGGAGGACACCGAGGTCGAGTACGAGGGCGAAGAGCAGTCCGACGGCCGCTGCATGGCTGTCCTCTCCAATGGGCGCCGCTGCCCCAACGCCGCGATCCCGGGCTCGACCTACTGCGGCCTGCCCAATCACCAGGCGCTGTCGCGCTTCGAGACCAGCCAGGTCGCCGTGCTCTCCGGCCTCTCTGAGGCCGAGGTCGCGATCCTCGCCGACCCCGACGGCGACGAGGGCCAGGTCAACGAGATCGTCGAGCGCGCCTCGGCCGAGTTCGTCGAGGCCGTCGAGGAGGAGCTGGTCGAGGAGGCAATCGAAGAGGCCGTCGTCGAGGAGATCGTCGAGGAGGCAGTTGCGGAGGAGGTTGTCGAGGAGGCGATCGAAGAGGAGATCGCTGACCCCGAGGCCGCCTCCGAGAGCAACCCGGTCGCCGAGGAGGCTGAGCAGGCTTAGTGGCTAAGAAGCGGGTTCACGAGATCGCGAAAGCGCAGGGCGTCAGCAGCAAAGATCTGCTCGCTGCCCTGAAAGCCGCCGGCGTGGAGGCGAAAGCCGCCGCCTCGAGCGTCGAGGAGGCTGACGCGCTGAAGGCGATCGGCGCCGCCAAGGGCAACGGAGCGAAAGCGCCTGCCGCCGCGACGCCGGCCGCACAGCCCGCCGCCCCGAAACAGGCCGCCGCTCCCGCCGCTTCGAAACCTGCTCCCAAAACCCCGGCCGCCGCGCAGAAACCCGCCGCGGCAGCGCCAAAAGCTTCCACTTCGACCAAACCGGTCCGCGCCGGAGGTCCCCAGCAGTCGGGCACCGGGGGCGGAGCGACCGCGAAAAAACGTCGCGTCGTGATCGACTCGCAGGCGGCCCGCCGCGACCAGATGGGCGGCCCGCCACCGCAGCGCCCGCCGCGCCGCCGCGGGGGACGCCGCCGCCGGCCGCTCCTCGAGGAGCCGCCGATGGGCCCGGCGCCGACGGTCGAGCCCGAGGCGACCAAGGTCAACTCCGGCGCGACCGTGCGTGAGCTCGCCGAGTCGCTGGGGCTGGCTCCGGCCGAGGTGATCAAAAAGCTGATGACGATGGGGGAGATGGCGACCCTCACCCAGACCCTCACCGACGAGTCCGTGCGGGCGATCGCCGACGAGTACGACCGCAAGCTGGAGATCGTCACCGCCGCCGACGAGGAGCCCGAGGAACCGGAGTTCTCCGACGCCGCGGAGGACCTCGCCGCCCGCCCGCCCGTGGTCACGATCATGGGCCACGTCGACCACGGCAAGACCTCGCTGCTGGACGCGATCCGCGAGACCGAGGTAGCGGCGGGAGAGGCCGGCGGAATCACCCAGCACATCGGTGCCTACCAGGTCCACAAAGACGACAAGACGATCACCTTCCTCGACACGCCCGGCCACGCGGCCTTCACGGCGATGCGCGCCCGCGGCGCCAAGGTCACCGACGTCGCCGTGATCGTCGTCGCCGCCGACGACGGCGTCATGCCGCAGACCAAAGAGGCGATCGACCACGCCCGCGCCGCCGAGGTGCCGATGCTGATCGCCGTCAACAAGATCGACAAAGAGGGCGCCAATCCCGAACGGGTCCGCACCGAGCTCGCCCAGGAGGGCATCTCACCCGAGGAGTGGGGCGGCGACACCGTCTTCTGCGAGGTCTCCGCGAAGACCCACGAGGGGCTCGACAACCTGCTCGACATGATCCTTCTGGTCACTGAGCTCGAGGAGCTCGGGGCCAATCCGAACGCCCCCGGCTCGGGCACCGTGATCGAGTCCCAGCTCGACCCGGGCCGCGGCCCGGTGGTGACCGTGCTGGTCCAGCGCGGCACGATCGAGGTCGGCGACTCGCTGGTCGCCGGTCAGCAGTGGGGCCGGGTCAAGGCGATGCACGACTTCACCGGTGAGCGCGTCAGCACCGCCGGCCCGGGGATGCCGGTCGAGGTGCTCGGCTTCGACGGGGTCAGCGACGCCGGCGAATTCGTCCAGGCGGTGGAGAACGACCGCCGCGCCCGCCAGCTGGCCCAGGAGCGCGCCAATCGCCTCAAGACCGAGGCCCTGGCCCGCCGCCAGGCCCGCAAGATCAGCCTCGACGAGGTCTTCGCCCGCGTTCAGCAAGGCGACATCAAGGAGCTCAACATCGTCCTCAAGGCCGACGTCGCCGGCTCCCTGGAGGCGCTCCAGGACGAGATCGCCAAAGTCCCGCAGGAACGCGTCGCGATCAACATCATCCACTCCCAGACCGGTGGCATCAACGAGTCCGACGTGATGCTGGCCTCGGCCTCGGAAGCGATCATCATCGGCTTCAACGTGCGCCCGCTCGCCGACGCCCGCCGCGCCGGCGACCGCGAGGGCGTCGATATCCGCACCTACTCGGTCATCTACAAAATCACCGAAGACCTGCGCAACGCGATGGAGGGCCTGCTCGAGGCGATCGAGGTCGAGGAGGCGGTCGGCGAGGCCGAGATCAAACAGACCTTCAAGGCCTCCAAGGTCGGCCGCATTGCCGGCTGCATCGTCACCGAGGGCAAGGCGACCCGCACCGCCGGCGTCCGCCTGGTCCGCCAGGGAACGGTTATCTGGACCGGCAAACTCGGCTCGCTGCGCCGCTTCAAAGACAACGTGCAGGAGGTCGACGAGGGCCAGGAGTGCGGCGTCGTGCTCGAGGGCTACGCCGACGTCAAGGAGGAAGACGTGCTCGAGTTCTTCCAGACCAAGCAGGTCGAGCAAACGCTGGAGTAGGATGGCCGGCCCTCGCATGCGACGCATCAACGAGGTGCTGCGCGAGGTCGTCGGCGCCGCGATTTCGAGCGATTTGAGCGATCCCCGCATCGGCTTCGTCACTGTGACCTCGGTTGAGACCAGCCCCGACCTGCGCACCGCAAAGGTGTTCGTCAGCGTGCTCGGGGACGAGGAGCAGCGCGCCGAGACGCTGAGCGGGCTGCGCTCCTCCCACGGTGTGATCCAGTCGAGGATCGCCGCCGAGACGCGGATGAAGCGGACCCCCACGGTGACCTTTCACTACGACGACACGATCGCCCAGGGCGTGCGGATCTCACAGCTGCTCGACGAAGAGGCGCCTGTCACCGACCCCGAGGAGCAGCAGATATGAGCGAGGTGAGCGGCGTCGCCACGTCTGACATCGAACGGGTCAGCGCCGAGCTGCGCTCGCGCGAGCGCTTTCTGCTGACCGCCCACGAGGGCCCCGACGGCGACGCGCTTGGCTCGCTCCTGGGCATGCACCAGCTGCTGACCCAGCTCGGCAAGGACTCGGTGATGTTCCTCGGCGCCAAGGAGTTCCCGCTGCCGATCGAGTACCGCTTCCTGCCTCTGGAGGAGGTCTTTCACGAGCCGCCCGCGGACATGGCCGACCGCACCGTCGTCTTCCTCGACTGCGGCAACATCGACCGCATGCCGGTCGATTTCCTCACCGAGGGCGGCAACGACATCATCAACATCGACCACCATCACGACAACACCCGCTTCGGCGACTTCAATCTGGTCGACGTCGGCGCCTCCTGCACGGCCGAGATCGTCTACGACCTCGCGGTCCTCTTCGAGGCCGAGATCACCAAGGAGATGGCCTCCGCGCTCTACGTCGGCCTGATCACCGACACAGGCAAATTCATGTACGAGAACACCGACGCCCACACCCACCGGGTCGCGGCCGCCCTGATCGACGCCGGCGTCGACATCGACGACACCTACCGCCGCCTCTACGAGCACGTCCCGATCGAGAAGCTGCGGCTCGTCGCCCGTGCGCTCGAGGGGATCCAGCGCCACTGCGGCGACCGGCTCGTCCTCACCTACATCACCAGCGCCGACTACGAGGCAACCGGCGCGGGGGAGGAGATGACCGAGGGGGTCATCGACCACCTGCGCTCGATCGACGGGACCAAGGTGGCGGCGGTGATCCGCGACCTCGGCAATCGCGGCCGCGCCGCCCGCAAGGTCAGCCTGCGCTCCAGTGAGGGCGACGTCGACGTCTCCGCGATCGCCCGCAAGAACGGGGGAGGAGGGCACAAGCGCGCCGCCGGCTTCTCCACCGACCTCGAACTCGACGAACTCGTCGCCTTCCTCTGCGGCGAGGTCAAATCCCAGCTCGGGCCCTGAGCATGGCCCACGGCGATTCTGGAGGAGCGGTGCTGCTCTACGACAAGCCGGCGGGAGTCACCTCCCACGACGTCGTCGCCAAGGTGCGCCGTGAGCGTGGCTGCAAAGCCGGCCACGCGGGCACCCTCGACCCCTTCGCGACGGGCTTGCTGCTGATCCTGCTCGGCCGGGCGACGCGCCTGCAGCGCTTCCTGGTCGGGCTGCCGAAGACCTACCTGGCCACGGCTCGGCTCGGCTGGCGCTCCAGCACCGGCGACCCCGATGGCGAGCTGGTCGAGACCGGCGAGCTGCCCGGCTCCCTGGAGCTGCCTACCGGGACCGTGCGCCAGCGGGTGCCGATGACCTCCGCCGTGCGGGTCGGCGGCGAGCGCCTCTACAAGAAGGCCCACCGCGGCGAGACCGTGGAGACTCCCGAGCGCGACGTCGAGGTCCACCGCGCCGAGTTGCTCTCCACGGGGGACGGTCTCGCCCACTACGAGATCGAGTGCGCGGCCGGAACCTATGTCCGCACCCTGATCGAGACCCTCGGCGACGCCTACTGCTCGGACCTGCGCCGCACCGCCGTTGGCCCGTTCCGGGTCGAGGACGCCGGCGAGACGCTCGAGGTCGACCGCGTCGCCGAGCTGGTCCCCGCGGTCGGGGCGGCGCTGCGATGAGCATCACCGTCACCTCGCTGCCCGACGCGGAGCCGCGCCCCCGCCACGTCGCGATCGGCACCTTCGACGGCGTCCACCGCGGCCACCGCGCGGTCATCGACGATGCCGACACCGTCCTCACCTTCGATCCACACCCGCTGGAGATCCTGCACCCGGCGGCGCTGCCGAAGCTGATCACGCCCTTCGCGGTCAAGCGCGACGTGATCGAGGGACTGGGGGTGAAGGAGCTGATCGTGGTCCCCTTCGACGAGCGGTTCGCCACCGTCACCGCCGAGCAGTTCATCGAGGACATCCTGATCGGGCGGCTCGGCGCCGAGCGGATCTCGGTCGGCGAGAACTTCCGCTTCGGTGCCAAGGCCAAGGGCGACCCGGCGATGCTGTCCGCCCGCTCGGAGTTCGAGACCAGGGTCGTGCCGCTGGTCGAGGTCGACGGCGAGACCGTCTCCTCGACCCGGATCCGGGCTCTCGTCGCCGCCGGTGACATGGAGGCTGCCCGCCACGCGCTCGGCGCCCCGTTCATGGTCGAGGGGACGGTGGTCAAAGGCGACCAGCGCGGGCGTGAGCTCGGCTTCCCGACCGCGAACATCGTCCCCGACGACCGCCTGGCGATCCCCGGGCACGGTGTCTTCGCCGCCTTTGCCAACGGCGTCCCGGCCGCGGTCAACGTCGGCGTCAGGCCGACTTTCGAGACCGGGCGCGGGGTCCTGATCGAGACCTACCTGATTGACCGCGAGGAAGACCTCTACGGGAAGACGCTTCGCGTCGCCTTCGTCGAGCGCCTGCGGGGAGAGAAGCGCTTCCCCGGGGCGGAGGAGCTGATCGAGCAGATGCACCGCGATGTCGAGGACGCGGTGCGCGTCTGTGGTAGCTTCCAGCGGCCGTGACCCGCTGGGTGCACGGCATTTTCACGCTATGGGCCTGACCAAAGAAAAGAAAAGCGAGCTGATCGGCAAATACGGCCGAGCCGATGGCGACACCGGTTCCGCCGAGGTCCAGATCGCCCTGCTCACCGAGCGGATCAACGAACTCACCGGTCACCTGCGCGATCACAGCAAAGACCATCACTCCCGCCGCGGCCTGCTGATGCTGGTCGGCAAACGGCGCCGGATGCTGCGTTACCTCGAGCGGATCGACCTCGAGCGCTACCGCGCCCTGGTCGCCGACCTCGGCCTGCGGCGATGATCGCCGCCGGCGAGCCGGCTCCCGACTTCACCCTTCCCGATCAGGACGGCGAAAACGTCTCGCTATCCGGCTTCCGGGGGCGCAAGGTGCTGCTGGTCTTTTACCCGATGGACTTCAGCCCGGTCTGCTCCGACCAGCTCTCGATCTACCAGGAGGTCAAGCCGCAGATCGCCGAGCAGGGAGTGGAGATGCTGGGAATCAGCATCGACCATCCCTATGCGCACAAGGCCTTCCAGGAGAAGCTGGGCGTCGACACGCCCCTCCTCGCCGACTTCGAGCCCAAGGGCGCGGTCGCCAAGGCCTACGGCTCCTATCTCGACGGCCTCGGCTTCGCCAATCGCACCCTCGTCCTCGTCGACGAGGAGGGCACCGTCGCGTGGGCCTACGAATCACCCTCGCCCGGCGAGCTCCCCGGCGCCAACCTCATCTTCGACGCGCTCGCCGCCTGACCCGGAGCCCCGGGTGACTCCTCCCGGCTCTCTCACCAGCTCTCCGGTCCCGCCCGTCGGACCCGAAGACCACCTGCGTCCCGGAGAGGGAGAGGCCCTGATCGTCTACGCCGATCTCGGCTGCCCTCACTGCTCCGTAGCCTGGTCGGAGCTGGCTGCACCGCCTCGACCACTGGTCTTTCGGCACTTTCCGGTCGCCAGCAAGCATCCCCGCTCGCCGGCCCTCCATAAGGCAGCCGAGGCCGCCGGTCTCCAGGGCGCCTTCTTCGAGATGGTCGACTCGCTCTACGCCGATCGCGGCCACGTCGACGACCCGCATCTCTGGGAGCGGGTCGAGCGCCTCGGGCTGGATCTCGAGCGCTTCGAGCGGGATCGCCGCTCTGGCGAGGTCGCGGCACGGGTGCGGCGCGACTTCGAGTCCGGCATCCGTGCCGGTGCCACCGGCACGCCGGCGGTCTTCGATCTCAACGACGACGAATAGCTCCCAGCCGTGGGCCTGTACTCTTCGCCTCGAAAGAGAACGAGAGTTCTAGAAAGCAGATGGCCGCCAACCGGGCGGCCGGAGGTAGGACAATTAAATGAGCATGTTTGACGTAACCCGCGTTTCGGCGGAAGTCGGCGACAGCCAGATTTCCTTCGAGACGGGCAAACTCGCGAAGCAGGCGGGTGGCGCGGTCGTGGTTCAGGCCGGCGACACCATGGTGCTCTGCACCGCAACCGTCGGCAACCTGCGCGACGTGGACTTCCTTCCCCTCACCGTCGACGTCGAGGAGCGCGCGTACGCCGCGGGCAAGATCCCCGGCTCGTTCTTCCGTCGCGAGGGCAAATCCGGCGAGAAGGCGACGCTGACCGCGCGCATGATCGACCGGCCGATCCGCCCGCTCTTCCCCAAGGGCTGGCACTACGAGACCCAGCTGGTCGCGATGCCGCTTTCGGTGGACCACGTCCACCCCTACGACATCCTCGCCATGAACGGCGCCTCCGCGGCGCTGGCGATCTCCCCGGTTCCCGTCGCCAAGCACGTCGGCGCGGTCCGGGTCGGCAAGCTCGAGGGCGATTTCATCGTCAACCCCCCCGAGGACCGTCACGAGGAGCTTGACCTGGACCTGATCGTCGCCGGCACCGACGAGGCGATCCTGATGGTCGAGGCCGGTGCCGAGGGCGTCACCGAGGCCGACATCCTCGACGCGCTCGACATCGCCCACGGGGAGATCAAGAAGCTCGTCGCCGCGATGGAGGAGCTGCAGCAGAAGGCCGGCAAAGAGAAGATCGTGGTCGAGGCACCGCAGATCGACGAGGGCCTGCTCAGCGACATCCGCTCCTCCCACGGCCAGGCTCTGGTCGACGCGATTGCCACCGAGGGCAAGCTCGAGCGCTACGAGGCGATCGACGAGGTCAAGGACGCCGTGGTTGCCAAGTACGCGCCCGAGACCGGCGACTCGGATGCCGACTCGGAGCGCAAGTCCGAGGTCAAGACCGCCTTCGCGAGCATCGAGAAGGACACGATCCGCAAGGCGATCGCCGTCGACAAGAAGCGCCCCGACGGCCGCGCCCAGGACGAGATCCGGCCAATCGAGTGCGAGGTCGACATCTCCCCGCGCGTGCACGGCTCCGCCCTGTTCACCCGCGGCGAGACCCAGATCCTCTCCAATGTCGCTCTGGGCACGACCCGCATGGACATGCGCCTCGACACGCTCGGGCTGCAGACCACCAAGCGGTTCTTCCACCACTACAACTTCCCGCCCTTCTCGGTCGGGGAGGCGGGCTTCATGCGCGGCCCGAAGCGGCGTGACATCGGTCACGGCGCCCTCGCCGAGCGGGCCCTGGCGGCGACGGTCCCGGACGAAGAGTCCTTCCCCTACGTGATCCGCGCGGTCTCCGAGACGCTCGAGTCCAACGGCTCCTCCTCGATGGGCTCGGTATGCGCCTCCTCGATGGCGATGCAGGCCGCGGGGGTCCCGGTAAGCGCCCCGGTCGCCGGTGTGGCGATGGGTCTGATCAAGGAGGGCGACGACTACATCGTCCTCACCGACATCGCCGGCGTCGAGGATCACCTCGGCGACATGGACTTCAAGGTCGCCGGCACCAAGGACGGGATCACCGCCCTGCAGATGGACATCAAGATCACCGGCGTCACCTTCGAGATCCTCGAGGACGCGCTGGAGCAGGCCAACAAGGGCCGCCAGTTCATCCTCGGCAAGATGGCCGAGGCGATCGACGGGCCGCGGGAGAAGCTCTCCCAGCACGCCCCCGCGATCGAGTCGATCAAGATCGATCCCGAGAAGATCGGTGCGGTCATCGGCAAAGGCGGCGAAACGATCCGCGCCCTCTGCGAGGAGTTCGACGCGGAGATCGACGTCGAGGACGACGGCACGGTGCGGATCTACGCGCCGACCGGCGACCTCGTCGAGGCCTGTGTCGCCCGCATCGACTCGATGACCAGGGAGGCCGAGGTGGGAGACCGCTACAACGCCGCCAAGGTCGTCAAGACGACCACGTTCGGAGCCTTCGTCGAGCTCGTCAAGGGCACCGACGGCCTGCTGCACATCTCCAATGTCAAGCCCGGTGAGCGGGTCGACTCGGTCGACGACGTCCTCACCGCCGGTGAGGTCATCGACGTCACCGTGGTCGAGGTCGACAAGGAGCGTGGCCGGATCGGCCTGCGCCTCTCCGATGACCCTTCGGTTGCCGGCAAATCAGCAGAGGAACTGGCTTCGGTCGGTTCCGGCGATGGCGGTCCCCGGCGCAACGGCGGCGATCGCGGCGGCCGTGAGCGCCGTCCCCGTCGCGACCGTGAGCGCAGCTAAGCATTGAGCGCTCCCAAGCTCACCGAGCTGGGCTCCGGCGTCCGGGTCGTAACCGAGGAGGTTCCCTCGGTGCGATCCGTGGCGCTCGGGCTCTGGGTGCGAACCGGCTCGCGTAACGAGATCCCGGCGCAGGCCGGGGTCTCGCACTTCCTCGAGCACCTGCTGTTCAAGGGAACGGCGCGCTACTCGGCGATCGAGATCTCCGAGCGCTTCGACGGGCTCGGAGCCTCGATCAACGCGGCGACCGGCAAGGAGACGACGCATCTGCACGCCCGTTTCCTCGACGAGCACACCGACGAGGTCTTCGACCTGCTCTCGGAGATGCTGCTGGCGCCGACGTACCCGGACATCGACTCCGAGCGTCAGGTGGTGCTGGAGGAGATCGCGATGTACGAGGACGAGCCGCAGGACCGCGTCCACGACGTGCTCGCCGAGGCTGTCTTCGGCTCGCACCCGCTGGGCCGCCGCGTGCTCGGCGAGGCCGACGTGATCGCCTCGATCCCGGTCCCGGACATCGAGAGCTACCGTCACGCCCGCTACGCCGGCTCAGAGATCGTCGTCGGCGCCGCCGGCCACCTCGACCACGATCACATCGTCGAGCTGGCCGAGAAGTTCGTCACCGCCCCGCCGGACGGCGGGGGCGTCGCCCCGGAGACCGGGCTCGACGGGCCTGCCCGACTCTGCTTCCACCGGAAGGAGACCGAGCAGTACCACATCTGCTTTGGGGCTCCGGGCCTGCGTCGTGACGACGAGCGCCGCTACCCGCTCGCCGTGCTCGACTCGATCTTCGGCGGCTCGACCTCTTCGCGCCTCTTCCGCGAGGTCCGCGAGAAGCGCGGCCTCGCCTACTCGGTCGGCTCCTATAACGAGCAGTTCACTGATCAGGGCCTGGTCGCCACCTACGTCGGCACCCGCGAGGACAACGTCGAGGAGGCCTGCTCGATCATCGGCACCGAGCTCGCCCGCCTGCGCTCCGAGCCGGTCTCCGCGGAGGAGCTGACCCGGGCCAAGGAGAGCGTCAAGGGCCGCCTCGTCCTCTCCTCGGAGTCGACGGCGGCGCGGATGACGCGGATCTCCCGGGCGACGCTCTTCGGCCTGCCGATCGAAAGCCTCGATGAGATGCTGACCCGCGTCGACGCGATCGAGGTCGACGACCTGACCGAGCTCGCCGTCGAGCTCTATGGCGCCGACCGCCTTTCCGCCGCCTGTGTCGGCGCTGACGAGGACCGTTTCCGCGAGGCGCTGGCCCCGGTCAGCGAGGCCCTGGTAGCAGCGTGACCCGGGTCGCGGTGGCCGGTGCCGCCGGCCGCATGGGGCAGGCGGTCTGCGATGCCGTCGAGGGGGCCGACGATCTGACCCTGTCGGGCAGGGCGGATCCCGCCCTGGGAGTTGAGCTCTCCGGTCTGCTCGAGGAGGCCGATGTCGTCGTCGACTTCACCGTTCCCGACACCGCGCTCGGCAACGTGCGGGCCTGTCTGGAGGCCGGCGTGCATGCGGTCGTCGGCACCACCGGCTTCGATCTCGAGGCGGCCAGGGCCGCGGCCGAGACTTCGAGCGCCAACTGCTTCGTCGCCCCCAACTTCGCGATCGGCGCCGTCCTGCTGATGGAGGTCGCGCAGAAGATCGCCCCGCACATGCCCGAGTGCGAGGTGATCGAGCTCCACCACGACCGCAAGCTCGACGCTCCCTCGGGCACCGCGAAGCGCACCCAGGAGCTGATCGACGCCGCCGGCGGTCACGTCCACCAGCCGATCCACTCGGTCCGCCTGCCCGGCCTGGTCGCCCATCAGGAAGTGATCTTCGGCGGCGAGGGCCAGACGCTGGCGCTGCGCCACGACTCGATCGACCGCGGCTCCTTCATGCCGGGTGTGCTGCTTGCCGTACGCAAGGTCGCGGCCCTGCCCGACCGCTTCACCGTCGGCCTCGAGAAGCTGCTCTAGGCCGCTGGACTGGGTACCCTGGCAACGATGAAGGAGATTCGAGGAATTCTGACCGCGATGGTGACGCCCTTCGACGAGGGCGGCGGCGTCGACCTCGACGCGGGCCGCCGCCTCGCCTCGCACCTGCTCGAGCACGGCTCACATGGGCTGGTGGTGGGGGGGACGACGGGCGAGTGCCCGACCCTCACCGACGAGGAGACGATCGAGCTGTTCATGGCGGTCCGGGCCGAGGTCGGCGACGAGGTGCTGTTGATCTGTGGCACCGGGACCAACGACACCCGCCACTCGCGTGAGCTGACCAGGGCCGCCGCCGATGCCGGCGCCGATGCCTCACTGGTCGTCGCCCCCTACTACAACAAGCCGAATGCGGACGGCCTGCGCGCCCACTTCGAGTCGGTCGCGGCAGCCGTTCCCGATCTGCCCATGGTGATCTACAACATCCCTTCGCGGGTGGTCATCAACATGCCTCCCGAGCTGCTCGCGGAGCTGGCCGCGATCGACAACGTCGTCGCCATCAAGCAAGCCAACGATGACGAGCTCCGCCCGATCGAGGGCCTCTCGATCCTGGCCGGCAATGACAACACCTTCTGTCGCGTACTCGAGTTCGGCGGCGCCGGCGGCATCACCGTCGCCTCACACGTCGCCGGCCCGCAGATGCGCGAGATGTGGGACGCGGCCCAGGGCGGGGACCTTGCCCGGGCGCGCGAGATCGACGCCGAGTTGACCCCGCTCTACGAGGGCCTCTCGGTGACCACCAATCCGATTCCGATCAAGGCGGCGCTGGAGATGCTCGGCCTCGCCTCGGAGCGGATGCGGCTGCCGCTGGTTCCAGCGGACGCCGACCAGCGGGCCGCGGTCAGAACCGCGCTGGAGGGCATCGGCCTTCCGGTTGCCCAATAACCAACTTCAGAGAGAGTGAGTGACTAGTGCCAAGTAAGAAACTTCGCGTGCTGCCCCTAGGCGGGCTGGGCGAGATCGGCAAGAACATGACCGTGATCGAGTACGACGGCAAGATCGTCGTCGTCGACACGGGGCTGATGTTCCCGACCGCCGAGATGCACGGCATCGACCTCGTCCTGCCGGACTTCTCCTACCTGCGCGACCGCGCCGACGACATCGAAGCGATCGTGCTCACGCACGGCCACGAGGATCACGTCGGCGCCCTGCCCTACGTGCTGCGCGAGATCGGCGAGCCGCCGGTGATCTACGGCGGCCTGCTGACGATCGGGATGGTGCGCTCCAAGCTCGACGAGCACAAGCTCTCCGACGCGCCGCTGCAGGAGCTGCCGGCGGGGGAGAAGGTCCAGTGCGGGCCGTTCGGCCTCGAGCTGGTCCACCTGGCGCACTCGATCCCCGACATGCGCGGCGTCCTGATCACCACCGACGTCGGCAGGATGCTGATGACCGGCGACTACAAGTTCGACCAGACCCCGGTCGACGGTCGCCCCGCCGACATCCCGCGCCTGGCCGAGATCGGCCGCGAAGGCCTGCTGCTGCTCTGCGGCGACTCGACCAACGCCGACCGGCCCGGGGTGGCGCCGTCGGAGTCAAGCGTCGGCCCGGCCCTGCTGCGGACCTTCTCGCAGTGCAAGGGGCGGATTATCGTCACGTCCTTCGCCTCCAACATCCACCGCGTCCAGCAGGTGATCGACGCTGCCGTGAAACTCGACCGCAGGGTCGCCCTGGTCGGCCGCTCGATGCGCAAGAACTTCAACATCGCCTCCAATTTGGGGATGGCCAACGCCCCTTCGGGCCTCTTCATCCAGCCGCGTGAGATCGAGAACTTCCCGGACGAGAAGATCGTCATCATCTCCACCGGCAGCCAGGGAGAGCCGCTCTCGGCGCTGCGGCGGATGGCCAACAACGACCACCGCGACGTGCGGCTGCATTCCGGCGACACCGTGGTCTTCTCGGCGACACCGGTGCCCGGCAACGAGCGCGCCGTCAACGAGACGATCGACCGCATCTACGAGATCGGCGCCACCGTGATCACCGCCCAGGACGCTCCGATCCACGCCTCCGGCCACGGCTGGCAGGAGGAGCTGAAGCTGATGCTCAACCTGACCAAGCCGAAGTACGTGATGCCGGTGCACGGCGACCACAAGCGGCTGCGGCTGCACTCCGAGCTGGCCGAGGCCGTGGGCGTCGAGCCGGAGAACATCTTCCGCGGCCGCAACGGGCTGCCGCTGGAGATCGACGCGAACGGCGCCGGCTTCGGCGAGGACATCCATGCCGGCACGATGTACGTCGACGGCGTCAACATCGGCGACCCCGACGACGCCGCCCTGCGCGACCGCCGCGAGATCTCCGCCGATGGGATCTTCATCGTCGTCGTCACGATCTCCTCCGACGACGGCAGCGTCGTCGCCGACCCCGAGGTGATCTTCCGCGGCGTCGCTTTCCTCGAGGAAGCCGATGCCCTGGTCGAAGAGCTCAGCGACCTGGTCGAAGACCAGCTCGAGGAAGCCGCCAAGGCCGGCAACCGCGAGCCGCACCTGATCGAGGAAGACCTACACGACTCGGTCGGCAAGTTCGTCTTCCAGCGGCTGAAGCGGCGGCCGATGATCTTGCCCGTGGTGATCGAGGTCTGATCTTCGGCTGTTCGTAGCGTGGGGGAGGCCGGTAGGGGGCTGGGCGAATTTGTCGCCCGCGCCTTATGGGCGCGTCGCTCACCGTCCCTTGCACCGGCGTCCGGGCAAGAAAAAACCCGCCGGGATGGTGTCTGGGGAGAATCCCGGCGGGCTTGTGTGTCTCGTCCACCAGTGAACCTACGGCGGTGCTCTAAAGCGCCTCTAAAGGATCCTTAACGGCCCGCTCAGAAGTTGCCAGGGGGATGCGGGCGCGGAAGAGGGCGCCGCCGGAGCCGGCTCCGGTCGCCTCGACGCTGCCGCCGTGGGACTCGGCGACGGCGGCGACAATCGCCAGACCGAGGCCGGTCCCGGTGCCCCTGGCGGTATCGGAGGGCCCTTCGCCGCGGACGAAGCGATCGAAGATCTGCTCGCGCATCGCGGCCGGGATCCCGGGGCCGTCGTCGGCGACCTCGACCACGGCATCGCCGCCTTCTTCGCGCAGGGTTAGATCGACCCTGGTCCGCGCCGGCGTGTGGCGGGCGGCGTTGTCGAGCAGGTTGAGGACCATGCGGTGCAGCTCGTCGGCGCTGCCTTCGACCCGCAGCGCCCGGTCGTTGTCGACGACCAGCTGGCGCTCGCCCATCAGCGGTGCTGCCTCGGCGGCGGCGTCGCCGGCGACTTCGGCGAGGTCACAGCGGCGGTGCTTGTCGAGGCGGCCGGCGTCGGCTCGCGCCAGCAGCAGCAGGTCGCCGACCAGCCTGCTCATCCGCCGCGAGGAGCGCAGGGCCGAGTCAACCACCTCGCGATCCTCCGCCTGCCCCTCGGCATCGAGCGAGGCCTGTAGCAGCTCGAGGTTGGCGAGGACGCTGGTCAGCGGGGTGCGCAGCTCGTGCGAGGCGTCGGCGACGAACTCGCGCTGCTTCTGCAGCGCTCCCTCACGCTCGGCGCGGGCCCCATCGAGGGAGCGCAGCATCTCCTCCAGGGTCAGGGCGAGCTCGCCGACCTCGTCCTCGGCGGCCGGCTCGGGCATCCGCCGCGAGGGGTCGCGGGTGGCGGCGATCTCCCGCGCGGTCGCGGTCAGCGAGGCGATCGGCCGCATCGCCCGCCCGGCGATCGCCAGGCCGGCGAAGCTGGCGAGCAGGGCGCCGCCGAGCACGCCGGCGGCGATGAAGAGCCAGAGACGGGCGATCGTCGACTCGATATGGGATTCGCTGCGGCCGTACTGGACGTAGCCGGCGAGGCGCCCGGTGGCGCCGCTGAAGACCGCGGTCGTCGCCACCCGGACATCGCCGACGACGTGGACCCCAGGGTCCGCGGGCCCCATGTCCATCGCGTTCCTGCTCTGTTCCTGCAGTTCGCCGCTTGCGGTGAGAACCCGCACCGAGGCGCCGTTGGGCAGGGCGAATTCGTTGATGTCGACGCCGGTGATGCGAGCGCCGAAGGAGGTCTCGGAGACCCGCTCCTGGCCGGCCAGCGTCGTCACCGCCTCCTTCAGCTCGCGGCTGAAGTCGTCGCGGACCCGCGAGGAGGCGACGGTGCCGATGACGACGCCGAAGATCAGCAGGATCGCCAGGGTCAGCCCGGCCGAGACCGCCGCCAGGCGCCAGCGCACGGGCCAGGTGCTCGGGTGAAGCAGGCGTCGCTTCGCCTCGACGCGCTTGGCCCCCGCTTCCACGCGCCTAGTCCTTCAGCACGTAGCCGGCACCGCGTTTGGTGTGGAGCAGGCGCGGCTCCCCGCCGGCCTCGAGCTTGCGCCGCAGATTGGAGATGAAGACGTCGATCGTGTTGGTGGCGGCCATCGGGTCATAGCCCCAGACCTCGTCGAGCAGGCGCTCGCGGGAGATCACCAGGCGCTCGTTGCGCATCAGGAACTCGAGCAGCTCGAACTCGCGGTTGGTCAGCTCGATCTCGCGCCGGCCGCGGCGCACCTCGCGGGTGTCGGGATTGAGCTGGAGGTCACCGACTTCGAGGGACGCGGCGCCACGAGGGGGACGGCGCCGCAGCAGCGCCCGGATCCGCGCCAGCAGCTCCTGGCGCTCGAACGGCTTGACCAGGTAGTCGTCGGCGCCGCTGTCGAGGCCCTCGACCCGGTCCTCGGTCTCGGCCCGCGCGGTCAGCATCAGGATCGGCACGTCGCCCTCCATCCGCAGCCGGCGGCAGACCTCGACCCCGTCGAGGCGGGGCAGGCCGAGGTCGAGGACGACCAGGTCAGGGAAGAAGCCGGCGGCGACGTCGAGGGCGTCGACTCCGTCGGCGGAGGTCTTGACCTCGTAGCCCTCGTTGCGGAGGGAGCGGCGGAGGACATCGGCGATGTCGGCGTCGTCCTCGACTACCAGGACGCGACCTCCGGCTTGGTCTGGCTCGGTCATCACCGTGGCGATGTTAGAGCGTGAATTGGCTGGTCTCGATGGGATTTAAGGCGAATTTAGTCGCGCCTTTGCCTTCCTTCGTGAGGCGCAGGGGTCTTTGGGTCCGTGTCGAACCCGGACGACATGTTCGTACGCAAGAAGCGGGTCCCTGCGCGCAGGGGTAAGGCCGCAGCCAAGAGACCGAAAAAAGCCAAGCCGAAGGGTGGGCTGCATCTGCCGGCGCGGTTGGAGCAGCGGCATCTGGATCTGATCGGACTCTTTCTCGTGGCGTTTGGTGTCTATCTGGTCTTCGTGCTCTTCCTCCACTGGGAAGGGGGCAAGGTCGGCTATGGGGTCGAAACCGGGCTGGTCTACCTGTTCGGGAAGGTTGGAGCGCGGATCTTCACGGTGCTGCTGCTGACAGTGGGGGGGATGCTGCTGACCGGGACTTCGGTTTCGGCGCTGGCCCATGGGATTGGCCGTGGGACCCGGGTGCTGTTCCGTGGGGTCTTTCATGGCGGCAATGAGGCAGCGAAGACGGTTGCGCGGACGCACGCGGACTGGCGGGAGCAGAGGGATGTGCGGGCGGAGGCCGAGACCGCGGCCGGTGCCACCGACGTGATGAGCTCCTATCCGGACACGGATGAGTTCGAGCCGACCGTGCAGCTGGCGGAGGAGCCCGAGGACGAGCCGGACCTGGCGCTTGCCGCGGATGACTTCGATCGCGAACTGGAGGACATCGCGACCACGGAGGAGGACGCGGTCACGGTCGTGGAGCCGGCCGAGCCGGAGCAGATCGCGCTGACCCCGATGGGTCACAAGCGTGGGGTCACCGAGTCGGATGAGATCGACTACCGGCCGCCGCCGGCCAAATCGCTCGAACGCGGCAAGGGCGACAAGGGCCCCGACCCGCGCGACCAGGAAATCGTCGGCCGCAAACTGGTCGAGACGCTGGGCCACTTCGGCGTCGAGGCGAAGATCGTCGGCGTCATCAGCGGGCCGCACGTCTCCCGCTACGAGCTGCGCCTGGCGCCGGGCATCAAGGTCAAGAAAGTCACCGAGCTGGCCAATGACCTCGCCTACGCCCTCGCCTCCACCGATATCCGCATCCTCGCCCCGATCCCCGGCAAGCAGGCGGTCGGGGTCGAGGTCCCGAACGCGCGCCGTCGCATCGTCCGCCTCGGTGACATCTACGCCGGCCGCCCGGAGAAGACCTCGCCGCTGGTCGCCTGGCTTGGCAAGGGAATCGACGGCAATCCGGTCTGGACCGACCTGGCGAAGATGCCGCACGTTCTCGTCGCCGGCACCACCGGCTCGGGCAAGTCCGCCTGCGTCAACGGGATCCTCTCCTCGATCCTGATGCAGGCTTCGCCCAACGAAGTCCGCCTGGTCCTGGTCGACCCCAAGCAGGTCGAGCTCAACCACTACGAGAACGTGCCCCATCTGCTGACGCCGGTGGTCACCTCGCCGCGCCTCGCCGCCAACGTGCTCTCCAACCTGATCGGCGAGATGGAGACCCGCTACGGGATCATGAGCGAGGCCCGCTGCCGCAATCTCGTCGAGCTCAACCGCTACCGCGAAAAGAAGGGCGATCCGCCGCTGCCGCACATCCTCTGCGTGATCGACGAGCTCGCGGACCTGATGATGGTCGCCCCGGCCGAAGTCGAGGACTCGATCATCCGGCTCGCCCAGAAGTCGCGCGCAACCGGCATCCACCTGGTGCTGGCGACCCAGCGGCCTTCGACCGACATCATCACCGGCACGATCAAGGTCAACATCCCGGCCCGGATCGCCTTCGCCGTCTCCTCCCAGACCGACTCGCGGGTGATTCTCGACCAGGGTGGGGCGGAGGCCCTGCTGGGTCAGGGCGACATGCTCTTCCGTGGCGCCGGCAGCTCGAAGCTGCAGCGCGTCCAGGGCGCCTTCATCACCGAGGAGGAGATCGCCCGCATCACCAACCACTGGGCCAAGCAGGGAGAACCGGAATTCGAGGCCGAGCTGCTGGAGACTCCCGAGGAGATCGCCGAGGAGGGGCACGAGGGTGACTTCGACCCCGACAGCGACGACCTGCTCGACGAGGCGATCCGGCTGGTCGTCCAGACCGAGACCGCTTCTGTCTCGATGATCCAGCGGCGCCTGCGGGTCGGCTACACGCGCGCCGGTCGCCTGATCGACATGCTCGAGCGGCGCGGCGTCATCTCCGGCTACGAGGGCTCCAAACCGCGCCAGGTGCTGATCACCCAGGCGGACCTGAACCGGGTGCTGGCGCCCGCCGGGCAGAGCCAGGCTCCGGACCCCGTGGCAGCCGACGCCGACCCGCTGCCATAAGCGCTTCGGTAGCTTCCCGGCGGTGATTCGCGCCGGCATCGTCGTCACCGGGACCGAGGTTCTCACCGGGCGCATCTCGGACTCCAACGGCCCGTGGGTCTCCGAACGGCTGGCCGAGCACGGGGTCGAGGTCGCCCACATCATTGTCGTCGCCGACCGGCCCGATGACCTCGAGGCGGCGCTGCGGTTCATGGCCGCCGAGAAGATGGACCTGATCGTCACCACCGGCGGCCTCGGCCCGACCGCCGACGACCTCACGGGGGAGGTGGTCGCCGGCTTCGCCGGGCGCGAGCTGGTCCTGGACGAGGCGATGGAGGCCAGGATCGCCGAGATCCTGCGCGGGTTCGCCCGCCGCTTCGACTTCGACGAAGAGGCGGTGATGGAGGCCAATCGCAAGCAGGCGATGGTTCCCGAGGGCTCGACGCCGCTGGATCCGGTCGGGACCGCCCCCGGGCTCGTCGTGCCGGCCGGGGACGCGGTGGTCGATCGTCCTCCCGGGGCCGCCCCGGGAGCTGCGGCCGATGTGGCCGCGGGCGCTGGAGACCGAGCCGGTGCGCGAGGTGCTCGACCGGGCGACGCCGCTGCGCGGCTACACGCTGCGGATGTTCGGGGTGCCGGAGTCGGAGATCGCCAAGAGCCTGCGCGAGATCGAGGGCGACGGGGTCGACATCGACGCGGTCGAGATCACCACCTGCCTGCGCCGCGGCGAGATCGAGATCGACGTCCGCTACCGCGACGAGGCGGTGGCGGTCGCCGACCTGGTCCGGGAGGGGCTGGCCGAGCGCCACCGCCGCCACCTCTTCAGCCTCGACGGCGAGACGATCGACTCCCAGGTCGCGAAACTGCTGCACGGCCGGCGCCTGGGGCTGGCCGAGTCCTGCAGCGGCGGCCTGATGGCGGCCCGGATCACCGACGTGCCGGGGGCCTCCGAGTACATGGCGGGGAGCGTCGTCGCCTACTCCTATGAGGCGAAAGCGGAGCTGCTGGGAGTCGACCTGGCGCTGATCGAGGAAAAGGGTGCCGTCTCTCCGGAGGTGGCCGAGGCGATGGCGATCGGCGCGCTGGAGCGCTTCGGCGCCGATGTCGCGGTCTCGATCACCGGCGTCGCCGGGCCGGACGGCGGCACCGAGGAGAAGCCGGTCGGCTACGTCTGCTTCAACGCCCGCCTCGCCGACGGCACCGTGATCGCCCGCGACCCGACGATCCCCGGCGGCCGTGCGGACATCCGCGAACGCTCGGCCCTGGTCGGCATGCACCTGCTGCGGATCCTGCTCAGCGGTGCCGAGCCGCCGTTTTAGGGCGGATTTTCGAAGTCGCGCGCAAGCTGTTCAGAGTTCTTGCAAAAGCGCCTTAACTCGTGCGTCCTCACGCCGTAGCGTGGATGGGGTGAGCAGCCACCCCGCAACCGAGACCGATCGCGTCCGCATGTTCGTCGCGCTGCCCTTCTGGCCGCACGTGACGGTCGCCAGAGTCCGCGCCGAGGGACGCGGATCGCGGCGGCCGACGCAGGTGAAAATTCCGACCGGCCCTTCTCCGACGAAGCGGATCGGTTGGTTCAATGGCGTCCGAATCTCCCTCTACCGTTCTGAACTCCAGCCGTCGGGTCGCACTACGTCCCGCTGGCCCAAGTCGAGCTGCCATCAGGGCAGCAGTGAGGTGATTGAGATGGCAGACAGAAAAGTGGGCTTGAACGACGTTTCCGCGAAGGAGGCGAAAGCCAAGGACGCGGCCCTCGAGGGTGCCGTAAGCGGCATCCGCAAGGAGTTCGGCGAGGGATCGCTGATGCGCCTCGGCGACAAGGGCACGGTCAAGGTGGAGGCGATCCCCACCGGTTCCCTGGCGCTCGACCTGGCACTCGGCATCGGCGGCGTCCCGCGCGGCCGGATCGTCGAGATCTTCGGCCCCGAGTCCTCCGGAAAGACGACGCTCGTCAACCACATCATCGCCCAGGCCCAGGCCCTCGGCGGCGTCTGCGCCTTCATCGACACCGAGCACTCGATCGACCCGGTCTACTCGCGGGCGATCGGCGTCGACACCGACGAGCTGCTGGTCTCCCAGCCGGACTACGGCGAGCAGGCACTGCAGATCGCCGACCGCCTGATCGCCTCGGGCGCCGTCGACGTGGTCGCGATCGACTCGGTCGCGGCGCTGACGCCGAAAGCGGAGCTCGACGGCCAGATCGGCGACACCACGGTCGGCCTCCAGGCCCGCCTGATGTCGCAGGCGATGCGCAAACTGGCCGGCAATCTCAACCGGACCAAAACGGTCTGCCTGTTCACCAACCAGATCCGCGAAAAGATCGGCGTCCAGTTCGGCTCGCCGGAGACCCAGCCGGGCGGCCGGGCGCTGAAGTTCTACTCCTCGCAGCGGCTCGACATCCGTCGCATCGAGACCCTCAAGGAAGGGACCGAGGCGGTCGGCAACCGGGTCCGCGTCAAAGTCGTCAAGAACAAGGTCGCCTCGCCGTTCCGCCAGGCCGAGTTCGACATCGAGTACGGCGTCGGCATCTCCCGCGAGGGCGGTCTGCTCGACTTCGGCATCGAGCAGGACCTGGTCCAGAAATCAGGCTCCTTCTTCTCCTACGGAGAGACGCGGCTCGGCCAGGGCCGCAACAACGCCAAGCAGTTCCTGGTCGACAACCCGGAGCTGGCCCTGGAGATCGAAACCAAGGTGCGGCGGGAGCTGGGCATCGACGGCGAGGCGCCGGCCAAGCCGGAGGCCCCGAGGCCCCGGTCGCGGCCTGTCCCGGAGGCGAAGGCGGCCTAGACCGCCTTCCGCCTAACGGCGGGCGCTGCGCTCACTGGATAGGATCACCGCCGCATGAGCAACGAAACCCTCTTCTTCATCTGCGGGGTCGCGCTCGCGGTCTCGGCGGTGATGGTCAGCATCGTCGGGCTGAAGCGAAAAGACTTCCCCGGCCGAGCCTTTCCGCTGGTGATCCTCTGGTTCGCGATCCTGGTCGGTGGCTCGACCACCTTCGCCGTCCTCCACGCCAAGGACGAGGACAAGGCCAAGGCCGCCGAGTTCGAAACGGCCGGCAAGGAGTTCGAAGAAGAGGGCAACGACCGGCTCGGTGGCGAAGGCCCAAGGAAGAAGGCGGCGGAGCGAAGCCCGCGCCCGAAGCGGCCGCAAAAGGTCCCGGTGGCACTCTGAAGCTGGCGGCCGACCCGACCGCAATCGCCTACGACAGACCAACTTGACCAGCAAGCCGGGCAAGGTCACGATCGACTTCACCAACCCGGCGCCGCTCGAACACGACGTCGCGATCGAAGGCCCCGAAGGCAAGGAGATCGCCACCTCCGAGCTGATCGCCAAAGGCTAGACGTCCGTCAGCGCCGAACTCGCGCCTGGCACCTACAACTACTTCTGCACCGTGCCCGGGCATCGCGAAGCCGGCATGGAAGGAACGCTCATCGTCAAGTAGGTCGGGGGGGGAGGGTCGGGTGCCCTCTCCAGAGGCCGTCGCGCAGCGAGTCGACCGTGCTCATGCGTCGCCGCCTGAGCCTCTGGAGCAGGGGCACGACCCTCCAACCGCGCCTCTTGCCACTGCGCGGGCTTCGTGGGCTGGAGTAGGGGCGTCGGGGCGGGATCCCTTCCCGGAGGCTCAGCGGCGTCGGGAGCCCTCGGCGACGACTCAGCTGCGCGACGGCCTCCGGGGGGTAGCTCCCATCACCCCACGCCGTTACCCTGCGATGATGGCGAAGAGCTTTCACGTCACCACGTTCGGGTGTCAGATGAACGTGCACGACTCCGAGCGGATGCGGGGATGCTGTCGTCGCTCGGCTACGAGGAGGCCGAGGATCGCGACGGCGCCGACCTGATCCTCTTCAACACCTGCTCGATCCGCGAGTCCGCCGACAGCCGCTTCATCGCCCATCTCGGCGAGGCCAAGCGGCTCAAGTCCGAGGACCGGACCGGATCGTCGGCGTCGGCGGCTGCTGGGCGCAGTCGGTCAAGGACGAGGTCTTCGAGCGCTTTCCCTTCGTCGACGTCGCCTTCGGGCCCGGGCAGATCCACAAGCTGGCCGAGTTCCTCAACTCCGACTCGCTCAGCGCCCAGGGCTACTTCGAGTTCGAGGACTTCTCCGGCCACCTGCCGACCCGTCGCGAGCGCGAGTTCCAGGGCTGGCTGCAGATCTCCCAGGGCTGCAACTGCGTCTGCTCCTACTGCATCGTCCCCTCGACCCGCGGGCGCGAGGTCAGCCGCGACCCCGACGAGCTGATCGTCGAGGCGGGCGCTCGCCGCCGACGGCGTGCGCGAGGTGACGCTGCTGGGGCAGAACGTCAACAGCTACGGCCGCGAGCTGCCGAAGGACAGCCGGATCGGCTTCGCCGAGCTGCTGGCCCGGGTCGACGCGATCGAGGGCATCGAGCGGATCCGCTACACCAGCCCTCACCCCAAGGACATGAAGGAGGACGTGATCCGCGCCCACGCCGAGCTGCCGGCGCTCTGCGAGCAGATCCACCTGCCGCTGCAGTCGGGCTCCAGCGCGGTCCTCAAGCGGATGCGCCGCACCTACGACCGTCAGCGCTACATGGACCGGGTCGCGCTGATCCGCGAGCACGTCCCCGACTGCGCGATCACCACCGACATCATCGTCGGCTTCCCCGGCGAGACCGAGGCCGACTTCGCCGAGACCCTGGAAGTCGCCGAGGAGGTCGGCTACGACGGCGCCTTCACCTTCGTCTTCTCGCCGCGTCGGGAAACCGAGGCGGCGACGATGGACGGGCAGGTGCCGCATCCGGTCAAGGCGGAGCGGATGCAGCGGCTCCTGGAGGTCGTGCAGCGGCGGGCCCGGGAGCGGGCGCAGCGGTTCGTCGGGCGCAACCTCGAGGTGCTGGTCGAAGGGACGAGCCGGACCGACGAGACGAAGCTGCGCGGGCGCACCAGGCACGGCAAGGCGGTCAACTTCGAAGGGGTCGCAACCCGGCGAGCTGGTCGACGTCGAGATCACCGCCGCCACCTCGCAGACGCTCGCCGGGGTCTCGGCGAAGCCGCTCTCGCAGCTTCTCGCGCTAGTGAACGTTCTGGCGGTCTTCGGGCCCACCGGGGTCGGGAAGACCGGGGTGGCGGTCGCGCTGGCCGAGGAGCTGCGAGAGCGCGGCGAGGACCCGGTGGCGATCTCCTGCGACGCCTTGCAGGTCTACGAGGGCCTGGGGGTCCTGACCGGGGTCGCGAGAGCGCGGAGCAGGAGAGGCTGGAGCACCGGCTGGTCGGGTTCGTGCCGGTGACGGAGGCGTTCAACGTCGGCGACTACATGCCGCTGGCCCACGCGGAGGTCGACCGGGCGCTGGAGGCGGGGCGGACGCCGATCGTGGTCGGGGGGACGGGGCTGTACCTGCGGGCGGCGCTGGCCGAGCTCTCGCTGGTCAAGGCGCCGCCGGAAGCGGAGGACTCGGAGCTGTGGTCGCCGCAGACGCGGCACCCGACGACGATCTTCGGGCTCGACATGGACCGGGCTCGGCTCTACGAGCGGATCGATGCCCGGACCGAGGCGATCGTCGCCGCCGGGGCCGAGGAGGAGGTGCGGCGGGCCGAAGCGCTGGGGCCGTCGCGCACGGCGCGCAAGGCGCTCGGCTTCGACGAGCTGCTCGCCGGCGACATCGAGGCGATGAAGAAGCGCTCCCGCAACTACGCCCGCCGCCAGCTGACCTGGATGCGCAAGATCCCCAACCTCCACCCGATCGACCGCACGATCTCTCCGACCGCGAGGTCGCCGCCCGATCGCCGCCGAGGCGACCCGGTCGATCGGCCGACAACTAGGCTCCCGCGTGAAATTCGAGAAGTGGCAGGCACTCGGCAACGACTACCTGATCCTCGAGGCGCAGAACCTCCCCTGGGAGCTGAATCCGAAGCGGGTCGAGTGGCTCTGCGACCCGCATTTCGGGGTCGGCTCGGACGGGGTGCTGCTGCTCGCGCGCAGCGAGGACCCGGAGTTCGTCGCCGAGCTGCGGATCTTCAACCCGGACGGCTCGGAGGCGGAGCTCTCGGGCAACGGGGCGCGGGAGGCGATTCTCTACCTGCGCCGGCACGGGTGGACCGACGAGGACACGTTCGCGATCCGCACCGTGGCCGGGCCGATCCGGCCGACGATCACCGGCGAGCTGACCTGCTCGGTCGAGATGGGCCGTGCCTCGACCACCTCGAAGGACTTCCCCTCCGGCGGCGAGGACGGCAGGGGGACGCTGAGCGCCGGCGGGCGGGAGTGGGAGTTCCAGCACGTCTCGATCGGCAACCCGCAGTGCGCGATCGTCGTCGGCGCCGAGCTCGACGAGCTCGACCTGGGCGAGATCGGGCCCGGAGATCGAAGGCCACGAGCTGTTCCCGAACCGCACCAACGTCTCCTTCCTGGCGATCGACGGCAGCCGGGTGACGGGCGCGGATCTTCGAGCGCGGCGTGGGGGAGACGCTCTCCTCCGGCACCGGCGCCAGCGGCGCCGCGGTCACGGCGTACCTGCGCGGGGCGCCCAGCCCGATCGTGGTCGAGCTCGAAGGCGGCGAGCTGGAGGTCGAGATCGGCGAGGACCTGGCGGTGCGGCTGACGCGGCTGGGCCGAGCCCGTCTACGCCGGCGAGCTCTCGCCGGAGCTGCTGACCGCGCTCGCCGAGCTGGACGGCTAGATTTCCGCGCCCATGGGCATCTCCGACCCGTCCACGCGCCTGGAGGCGATGCCTCCGTACATGTTCCAGGAACTGGAGCGACGCATCGCCGAGAAGCGCGCCGCCGGCATCGACGTGATCAGCCTCGGCATCGGCGATCCCGACGAGCCGACCTACCCGCACATCGTCAAGGCGATGCAGGAGGCGGTCGCCGACCCGGCCAACCACCAGTACCCGAGCAACCGCGGCCGGGCCGAGTTCCGCCAGGCCTTCGCCGACTTCTACGACCGCCGCTTCGGGGTCGAGATCGACCCCGAGACCGAGGTGATCCCGGCGATCGGCGCCAAGGAGTGCATCTACAACCTCTGCTTCGCCTTCCTCGACCCGGGCGGCGTCGCGCTCGCCTCCGACCCCGGCTACCCGGTCTACACCGGCGGCCCGATCCTCGCCGGCGCCGACGCCGGAGCTGCTGCCGCTGGTGCCCGAGCTGGGCTTCGCGCCGGACCTCAGCGCGGTCCCCGCCGACGTCGCCGCCAAGGCCCGGCTGATGTTCCTCAACTACCCGAACAACCCGACCGGGGCGATCGTCCCCGAGGGGTTCTTCGAGCTGGTCGTCTCCTTCGCCCGCGAGCACGAGATCCTCGTCGTCCACGACAACGCCTACTCGGAGACGACCTACGACGGCTACGTCGCGCCCAGCTTCCTGGCCACGCCCGGGCGCCAAGGAGGTCGGGGTCGAGGTCTTCTCGCTCTCCAAGGGCTTCAACATGACCGGCTGGCGCTGCGCCGCGATCCTCGGCAACGCCGAGGCGATCCAGACCTACTGGCGGCTGAAGACCAACGTCGACTCCGGCCTCTTCGAGGCGGTGCAGATCGCCGGCGCCGCCGCTCTCGACGGCCCGAGCGGGCCGCTGCAGCGGATGAACGAGACCTACGCCCGCCGCCGCGACCTCGTCGTCGGCGCCCTGCGCGAGATCGGCGTCGAGGTGACGGCGCCGAAGGGCACGATCTACGTCTGGGCGCCGGTGCCCGAGGGCCACACCTCGACCTCGTTCTGCGAGATGGTGCTGGAAGAGGCGGCCGTGGTCGTCTCGCCGGGCTCGATGTACGGGCCCAGCGGCGAGGGCTTCTTCCGCATCTCGCTGACCACGCCCGACGAGCGCATCGTCGAGGCGGTCGAGCGGATGCGCGAGCACCTCCGGCCTGAGAGGCATCCGGGTAGGGCCTTCACTTAACTTTTTCCGAAGGCAGTCCCGCGGTTGGCCGTTCGAGGTGGCCGCGGAAAAAGTACAAGACGTTTCGGCGCTACGCGGATGCCCTTCACGTTCGGCGCGCTTGCGCCAGTAGCGATCCAGGCCGCGCCACTGGTAGGCGGTCGGGACGGCCTGCAGCAGCTCGGCGACGGTTCCCTCGTCGCTGAGCCCTTCGGCGTGCATCGCCTCGGGGATCGCGGCGCCGCAGGTCGGTCTCGTACTCCTGCCTCGGGCATCTCCCGGGCCAGCTGCGGCCTCCTCGCGCAGGCGCTCGCGCACGGTCGCCAGGTGCTCCGGCGGCTCCTCGACCGGGCCGAAGTGGGTGAGGGCCAGGCGCTCGGGGCGCCAGCCTTCGACGGATCGCGATCGACTCCTCCCAGGTCTCGACGTCGATGTCCGGCGGCGGGGTCGGCGGCACGACCAGGCTCGAGGGCGGGATCCGGCAGGCGGCGACGTCGCCGACGAAGGCGGTGCCGCTGTCCTCGTGCAGGTAGCAGACGTGGTGGGAGGCGTGGCCGGGGGTGTAGGCGACGCGCATCCCCAGCACCGACTCGCCGCCGGAGAGCACCTTCACGTTGGCCTCCGGCACCGGCACGATCTCGCCCCAGAGTCGCTGCATCTGGTCGCCGTAGAGGCGCTCGGCGCTGGCCAGCAGCTTGCGGGGGTCGATCAGGTGCGGGGCGCCGCGCTCGTGCACGTAGACCTCGAGGTCCGGCCAGCGGCGCACCATCGCGCCGGTCGCGGCGGCATGGTCGAGGTGGATGTGGGTCAGCAGCAGCGCGCGCGGCTGCTCGTCGCCGAGCGCCTCGAGCAGGGTCGGCAGCGAGGACTCGGGGCCGGGGTCGACGAGGGCGCCGTCGACCTCCCAGCAGCCGATCACATGCGGCCGCCCAAGGTGCATGACGTCGATGACCCTCATCGCGGCAGGGTCAGGCGGCCGCGGCGGCGGGCAGGCTGCCTTCGGCCTCGAGCGTCGCCCGCAGGCCCTCTTCGAGCCCGCGCGGCTCGTAGCCGAGCTCGCGCTCGGCCTTGTCGTAGCTGGCCCAGAAGGTGACGCCGTCGGCGGAGGAGATCAGCTCGCGCAGGTTCGGCGGCTGGCCCATCATCTTGCCGACCAGCGGCCCGATCGGGATCATCGCCTTCATCAGCGGCACCGGGATCGCGTGCTTGGGGGCCTTGCGCCCGGTGACCTTGGCGACGGTCTCGATCGCCTCGCGCACGGTCGTCGCGGGGCCGCTGATGACGTAGGCCTCGCCGGGCTTGCCCTTGTCGAGGCCGAGCACGATGCCGGCGGCGATGTCCTCGACGTGCGAGAGGCAGATGCCCAGCTCCGGAAAGGGGAGCAGCGGCATCTTCCCGGCGAGGAACTGGTTCAGCAGCTCGCCGATCGAGGAGGTGTCGCCGGGGCCGTAGACGCCGCCGGGCTGGACGATCACGCAGGGCAGGCCCTCGGCGATCAGGCGCTTGGCGACCTGGTGCGCCTCCCACTTGGTTTCCTCGTAGCAGGAGGTGAAGTCCTTGCCGGGGTGCTCGTAGGACTCGTCGACGACCTTGCCGCCGGTGTTGCCGAAGATGCCGACGGTGGAGACGTAGACGACCTTGGGGATCTTCGCGTCGAGCGCCGCGCCGAGGACGCGTTCGGTGCCGCCGACGTTGGCGTCGCGCATCGCCTGGCGCTGGG
Source organism: uncultured Solirubrobacterales bacterium (assembly GCA_963735235.1). GTDB lineage: Bacteria > Actinomycetota > Thermoleophilia > Solirubrobacterales > 70-9 > VAYN01. Next base: position 68,289 of record CAVTKD010000002.1, read on the forward strand.
AGGCGGGGATCCCGACCTCGTAGATCGCCGCCGCGTGGATGACCGCGTCGCAGCCCTCCATGCCGTTGCGGATCGCCTCGATGTCGCCGAGGTCGCCGGCGACCGTCTCGCAGCCGAGCTCGACCACGGCGGTCGCTTTGGCCGGGTTGCGGACCAGGCAGACGACCTCGTCGCCGCGGTCGCGCAGCTGCCGCACGACCTCGCCGCCGATGAATCCCGTCCCTCCGGTGACGAAGACCTTCACGGCGGCAACCCTATCCGGCCTGGGCCGGCGCCTACAATCGTCCCGAGTGCAACGTTCGAGAAATGGCCGCAAGACGCAGACGCGCTACAGCGCCGATGGCGAGAACGGCGCCGGCGTCTCGAACCCGCGGGCACGCCAGCGGGCAATGGCGATCGGGATCGTCGACGGGCGCGAGCAGGGCGACCCGCTCGCCGAGCTGAAGGAGCTGCTGCGCACGGCCGGCGTCGCCACCGCCGGCGAGGCGACCCAGCAACGCCCCAAGCCCGACCCCGACCGCTACTTCGGCCGCGGCCGACTGGACGAGCTGAAAGAGGAGATCGCCGCCGCCGACGCCAACCTCGTCGCCTGCGACGACGAGCTGGCGCCGCGCCAGGAGCGCAACCTCGAGGCGGCGCTGGGCGTGCCGGTGATCGACCGCACCGCGGTGATCCTCGACATCTTCGCCGACCACGCCCACTCGGCCGAGGGCAAGCTGCAGGTCGAGCTGGCCCAGCTCGAGTACAACCTGGCCCGCATGCGGGGGCTCTGGACCCACCTCGAGCGCCTCGGCGGCGGCATCGGCACCAGGGGCCCGGGCGAGACCCAGATCGAGACCGACCGCCGGCTCGCCCGCGACCGCATCGCGGCGCTGCGGCGACGGCTGAGCCAGACCGAACGCAACCGCGGCGTGATGCGGGCCCAGCGCGAGCGCTCCTCGCTGCCGCGGGTCGCCCTCGCCGGCTACACCAACGCCGGCAAGTCGACCCTGCTCAACGCCCTCACCGGGGCCGAGGTCGGCGTCGGGGACAGGCTCTTCCACACCCTCGACCCGACCACCCGCAGCTTCGAGCTCTCCGGCCGCGACTACCTGCTGACCGACACCGTCGGCTTCATCGAGAAGCTGCCGCACCAGCTGGTCGAGGCCTTCAAGGCGACGCTCGAGGAGACCGTGCTCGCCGACCTGATCGTCCACGTCGTCGACGCCTCCGAGCCGCGAGGAGCGCCGGATCGTCGACATGAAGGCGGTCGACGAGGTGCTGGAGGAGATCGGCGCCGGCGAGAAGCCGCGCCTGCTGGTCCTCAACAAGGCCGACCTGCTCGACGAGGAGCGAGCGGCGCGAGGTCGAGCTCCGCCACGGCGATGCCGTCCTCGTCTCGGCCGTCGACGGCGAGGGCCTCGACGAGCTGCGCGAGCGGATCGAGGCGGCCTTCGAGGAGACGCTGACCGAGGTCGAGCTGCTGGTCCCCTACTCCGAGGGCGGGCGCCTGCACGAGCTGCACGAGGTCGCCGGCGACCTCGAGCGGACCGAGCGCGAGGACGGCGTCCTCGTCCACGCCAGGGTGCCGGTCACCGAGCTGCACCGCTTCGACGAGTCTCGCCGTCGTGCTCTGACAGGGGGCGCTAGGGTCGCGCCGTGGAGCTTCGAGTCGCCAAGCTGAACGAGGGCGCGACTGCTGCCGACCCGCGCCCACGCGGGCGACGCCGGGCTCGACCTCTACGCCTGCGAGGCGGCCCACATCGGGCCGGGCGAGCGCTGGAGCGTCGGCACCGGGGTCGCGGTCGAGATCCCCGACGGGCACGCCGGCCTGGTCCTGCCGCGCTCGGGCCTGGCTCGCGACCACGGGATCTCGCTGGTCAACAGCCCCGGCCTGATCGACTCCGGCTACCGCGGCGAACTGCGGGTGCTGCTGCTCAACAACGACCCGGCCGAGACCTTCAGGGTCGCGGCCGGCGACCGCATCGCCCAGCTCGCTGATCGCCCCGATCGCCCTCGCCGAGCCGGTCGAGGCCGCCGCCCTGACCGATTCCGCCCGCGGCGACGGCGGCTTCGGCTCCAGCGGTCGCTGAGCCGCCGCCCGAGCCCGATACTCCGATCCCGGCGCCCAGGTTCCGGCGGTGCTCAGACCTCGGCGTCGGCGAGCTGGCGGAGCAGGACGATCGCCCGCTCGACGGTGACCCGATCCTCGGCGGGCAGGTCTTCGATCGCCTTGACCAGCCAGCCCTCGCGGCGCTGGCGGTCGTCCGCGAGCTCGGCCTGCCCGGCCTCGGTCAGGCTCGACCAGGGCGCGGCGGCCGTCGCCGGGGTCGGGCCTGCGTTCGACGAAGCCGTCGCCCTCGAGGTCGCCGACGGTCTGTGCCATCGACTGCGGCCGTACCCGCTCGGCGAGCGGCGAGGTCGCTGACGCTCTGAGAGCCCTCGCGGTCGAGGCGGCCGAGCACGGAGCCCTGGGAGAGCGGGAAGCGATGCTCGGCGCGCAGGCGGCGGATCAGCTGGCCGAGCACGACGCGCAGCTCGCTGGCCAGCGGGGCGGCGTCCACCTTGGTCGTCATCGGCCGCACTATAGCGCCGATCGTAGACAGGTTAACTGCACAGTTTGCCTGGGTATAGTGTGTCGTCGATGCAGGATCGCTACAAGTGGATCGCGCTCTCGAACACGACCCTGGCGGTGCTGCTGGCGACGCTCGACGCGTCGATCACGCTGATCGCGATGCCGGACATCTTCCGCGGCATCCACCTCGACCCGCTGATCCCCTCCAACAGCTTCTACCTGCTCTGGATGATCCTCGGCTACCTGGTCGTCTCCAGCGTCCTCATCGTCAGCCTCGGGCGGCTCGGCGACATGTTCGGCCGGGTCAAGATCTACAACCTCGGCTTCGTCATCTACACGGTCGCCTCGCTGCTGCTGGCGGTCGACTGGATGACCGGGCGCGCCGGCGCCACCTACCTGATCGTCTTCCGCATCGTCCAGGGAGTGGGAGGGGCCTGCCTGCTCGCCAACGCGGCGGCGATCCTCACCGACGCCTTCCCGGTCAACCAGCGCGGCATGGCGCTCGGGATCAACAACATCGTCGGCGTCAGCGGCCTCTTCGTCGGACTGATCCTCGGCGGGCTGCTGGCGCCGATCGACTGGCGGCTGGTCTTCCTGATCTCGGTCCCGGTCGGCCTCTTCGGCACCGTCTGGGCGTACCTCAAACTGGAGGAGCGCAGCGTGCCGCGGCGCGCCTCGATCGACTGGTGGGGAAACGTCACCTTCGCCGTCGGCCTGGTCCTGCTGATGGTCGCCGTCACCTACGGGATCCGCCCCTACGGCGGCGCGCCGACCGGCTGGGGGAGCCCGCGCGTGCTCGTCCTCCTCGCCGCCTCGGTGACCTCGCTGGTGGCCTTCGCGACGATCGAGCTGCGGGTCGCCGAGCCGATGTTCCGGCTGGCGCTTTTCAAGATCCGCGCCTTCACCTTCGGCAGCCTCTCGACCTTCCTCGCCGCCGTCGCCCGCGGCGGCCTGATGTTCATGCTGATCATCTGGCTGCAGGGCATCTGGCTGCCCGAGCACGGCTACAGCTTCACCGAGACGCCGCTCTGGGCCGGCATCTACATGCTGCCGCTGACCCTGGGGCTGCTGATCGTCGGGCCGCTCTCCGGCCTGCTCTCCGACCGCTTCGGGGCGCGCCCCTTCGCCACCGGCGGCATGCTCGGGGCGGCGCTCAGCTTCGCCCTGCTGATGCTGCTGCCGACCGACTTCAACTACTGGGTCTTCGCCCTGATCCTCTTCCTCAACGGGGCCTCGATGGGGTTGTTCGCCTCACCCAACCGGGCGGCGGTGATGAACAGCCTGCCGGCGGCCGACCGCGGCGCCGGTGGCGGCATGAACCAGACCTTCCAGAACTCCGCCCAGGTGCTCTCGATCGGGATCTTCTTCACGCTGCTGATCGTCGGGCTCGCCTCGAGCCTGCCGGCGGCGATGAGCAGCGGCCTGCACGCCCACGGCATCTCGGCCGACGTCGCCCACCGGGTCGGGCAGACGCCGCCGATCTCGATCCTCTTCGCCGCCTTCCTCGGCTACAACCCGATCCAGCACCTGGTCGGTGCCCACGCCCTGCAGGCGCTGCCGGCCCATGCCCACGCGCTGCTGACCGGGCCGGGCTTCTTCCCGCACCTGATCTCCGTCCCCTTCCGGGACGGACTGCACACGGCATTCGCCTTCGCGATCGTCGCCTGCCTCGTCGCCGCCGCGGCGTCGTTCCTGCGCGGCGGCCAGTACCACCATGCCGACCAGCCCGCTCAGGAGGCGGAGCCGCGCGGCCAGATCCCGAAACTGGAGGAGCAGCATGCGCGTTGAGTGGCACGGACAGTCCGCCTTTTCCCTGACCGACGGCAAGACCAAGGTCTTCGTCGACCCCTTTGCCGACATGTCGACGCTGGCCGCACGCGGAATGCAGTTCGAGTACCCGGCGATCGAAGCGGAGGACGTCGACCTGCTGCTGGTCACTCACGAGCACCTCGACCACAACGGCGTCGAGGCGATCGACGGCGAGCCGGTGGTCCTGCGTTCGACCGCGGGACGGCACGAGTCGCCGCTCGGCGAGGTCGTAGGCGTCGCTTCTGAGCACGACGAGGCGGCCGGGACCGAACGCGGGCCGAACACGATCTTCGTCTTCGAGCTCGGCGGCGTCCGCGTCGCCCACTTCGGCGACTTCGGCCAGGCCGCATTGCGTCCCGAGCAGGCAGCCGCGATCGGCGAGATCGACCTGCTCTTGATCCCGGTCGGCGGCGGCCCGACCCTCGGTGGCGATGCGGCTGCGGAGATCGCCCTCTCGCTCGACCCCGCCTGGGTGGTGCCGATGCACTACCGGACGCCGCGGATCGGCTTCCTCGAGACCGAGGAGGAGTTCGCCACGGCGATGCCACGGATCGAGCGGCTCGACCAGCCCCACTTCGAGACCTCCGAGCTGCCGGCCCAGGGCGGGCCGTTGGCCGTCGTCCCCGCCGCTCCCTAGCCGGCGCGCGCGGCGAGGCGGGCGTTCTCGTGCGCGGCGACCTCGAGCTCGTCGTCGAGCGGCTCCAGCTCCGGGCGAACGCCGTAGCGGCGCTCCAGCGCCAGGGCGATCAGGTGGTCGGCGAGCCAGGCGTTCTTGGGCAGCAGCGGGCCGTGCAGGTAGGTGCCGACGAGGTTGTGGCGGCGGACCCCCTCGAGGCCGTCCTTGGCGTTGTTGCCGTTCCCCTCGACGACGCGCCCGAGCGGCTGCACGCCGGGACCCAGGTAGGTGCGACCGCCGTGGTTCTCGAAGCCGGCCAGGAGGCGCGGCCCGGGGCCGAGGTCGACCTCGATCGCGACGTTGCCGACCAGGCGCGGCCCCGGCTCGCGCACCGTCTTCAGGTCGGCGAGGGCGAGGCCCGGCAGCGTCTCCTCGTCGAGCTGGTAGCTGTGGCCGAGCAGCTGGTAGCCGCCGCAGACGGCGAGCAGGACGGCACCGCTCTCGACCGCCGCCGCCAGGTCGGCGCGCTTGCTGGCGACCATGTCGGCGGCGACCATCCGTTGGTCGCGGTCCTGGCCGCCGCCGATGTAGAAGAGGTCGTGGGCGGCCGGGTCGACCGGGGCGCCGGGACCGGCCCCGGCGAGCTCGAAGCCGATGCCGCGCCACTCGCAGCGCCGCTGCAGGAAGACGATGTTGCCGCGATCGGCGTAGATGTTCATCTGCTCCGGGTAGAGGCTGAGTAGGCGCAGCTCCATCAGCCGGCCCTGCCGAGGACGACGACGGTGGAGCCGACGTGCAGGTCGGTGGGCGGGATCGCGTGGCGCCCGAGCGCGACCAGGCCGACCTCTTCGCCCTCGCGCTCCAACTGCTCGGCCGAGAGGGTGCGGATGCGGATCTCGTTCTTCTCCTCGCTCAGCGCGCCCGCCGGCGAGACCGTCTGGCGCAGGCGGCGGATCGCGATCTCGCCATCGCTTTCGGCGGAATCGACCGGGAGGCTGGAGTAGACCCAGCCCTCGACCTCGCGCACGTCGGGGAGGGGGGGAGCATCGCCGTCGGGCTCCGGCAGCCGCTCGACGATCGCCAGGGCGATTCGCCCGCCGGGCAGCAGGTGGGCGGCGACGCAGCCCAGGCACGCGCGCCGGTCGGCGGAGCCGGAGAGCAGTTGGATCAGCTGCATCGGCGCCAGCGCGAGGGCGAGGGCGATGTCGGTATCGAGCTCGAAGCCGCGGGCGTCGGCGAGCAGCGGCCGCAGCGGCAGACCCTCGGCCCGCTCGGCCAGCGTCGCGATCAGGTCGGGGTCGACATCAAGGCCGACCACTGTGAACCCGCGTCTGCCGAGGTGAGTGGAGACGCGCCCGGTGCCACAGCCGAGGTCGAGTACGGCGCCGTCGGCCTGGCTCGACAACTCCTCCCAGAGCGGCAGGTCGGCGGTGTAGGAGCCGCACTCGACGTCGTGCCAGATCGCCACCGCGCTCACTGCCAGAACTCCTTGGCGAGGCCGCGCCCGGCGAGCAGCTTGCGCAGCTCCAGCAGGGCCGTGTAGGTGGGCAGGGCGAAGAGCCGTCCCTCGGCGCCGGCCACCGCCTGGTCGAGCGAGGCCTCGATCCCCGGCACGACCTCGATCGAGCCGGTCGGCCAACCTGCGTATTTCAGCCGCAGCGCCATCTCCGGCGCCCGGGTCCCGGCACAGACGACGCGCCTGACCTTACCGGCGAGCAGCTCGAAGTCGGCGTCCCAGACCCAGGAGACGTCGCGGCCGTCGGCGATGCGGTCGTTGAGGGCGATCCAGAGGTCGATGCCACCGCCGCCGGCCTCCAAGCCCAGCGTCCGCAGCACCTCGTTGGCGCCGGCCGGGTTCTTGATCAGCAGGATCGAGACCCGCCTGCCGGCGACCGCGATCGTCTCGACCCGGCCGAAGGCAGCCTCGATCTCGCCCAGGGCGGAGACGATCCGCTCCGGCGCCACTCCCAGCCGCAGGCCCGCGGCGATCGCGGCGAGCGCGTTGTAGACGTTGTAGAGGCCCGGCATCGGCAGCTCCAGCTGGAGCTCGCCGTCGGGGTGGCGGATCGTCGAGCGCGAGCCGTCCATGCCGCGCAGCTCGATCGCGGTGGCAGCGACGTCCGGGCGCGGGCGTTCGGCGCCGCAGTTGGGGCAGGAGTAGTGGCCGAGGTGGCCGACGAAGGCGCGCGCGTAGACGTATGGGTGGCCGCAGCGGCGGCAGTGCTTGGCGTCGAAGGCGTGCTGCAGCTCCGGCAGCGCCTGCGAGGGGTCCTCGATCCCGAAGTAGACGACACCCTCGCGCCGGCGCTCGTCGGCGTCCCGGCCGAGGTCGGCGATCAGCGGGTCGTCGGCGTTGAGCACGAGGGCGCCATGGCCGGCGCGCGCGGCGACGGTCTTCGCCCACTCGTCCGCCAGCGCCTCCATCTCGCCGTAGCGGTCGAGCTGGTCGCGGAAGAGGTTGCCGAGCACGATCAGGCTCGGGTCGAGCTCGGAGACGACCTGCGGCAGCCAGGCCTCGTCGACCTCGAACAGGCCCTCGTGGCCGCGCTGCTCGAGCAGCGCCGTGGCGACTCCCCAGGTCATGTTCGAGCCGGCACGGTTGTGGACCGGGGTGCGCCCGCCGGCCTCGAGCAGAGCGGCGATCATCCCCGCCGTGGTGGTCTTGCCGTTGGTGGCGCTGACGATCGTCGTGCCGCGATCGAGGCCGGTGCCCAGGCGCGCGATCGCGTCCGGTGCCATGCGCAGCAGCACCCGGCCCGGCAATGTGGTGCCGCCGCCGCGCCCGCTGGCCCGGCTGGCGACGCCGATCGCCCGCGCGGCGGCGACCTTGGCGCCGAACAGCGCTCCCCGCCGGCCCGGCCTCGAAGCCACCGCCGGCGTCAAGCGGAGACCGGCGCCGGGACCAGAACGCGCAGGGCCCGGGGCAGGACGCGCAGGGTCGCCGGCAGTTCGGTGAGGTGCTCGCCGTCGGCGTAGACGGGGAAGGGCTTGCTGGCGCTCAGCTCCAGGTGCCGGGCGCGGAAAACCTGCACCTCGTCCTCCTCGATGTGGGTGCCCTTGAACACCTTCGGCAGGTTACCCACGAAGCGCAGCTTGCCGACCTCGCCGACGGTGACGATGTCGAATTCACCGTCGTCGAGCTCGGCGTTGGGGGCGATGTACATGCCGCCGCCGAAAGCCCTGCTGTTGGCGACCGAGACCGAGTAGCCGGTGAGCCGGATCCGTTCCGCGTCGACGCGGACCGTGAAACGGGCCGGCTTCCAGCCCAGCAGGGTGCGGAGGGCGGCGTAGGCGTAGACGAGGTTGCCGCGCAGGAAGTGGATCTCGTTGGCGCGGCGGTTGGCTTCGGAGTCGAAGCCGATGCTGACGATGCCGAGGAAGCGCTTGCCGTTGGCCTCGCCGACGTCGATCCAGCGGCTGTGGCCGGCAAGCAGCGCCATCGACTGCGGCCTCGGGCTCGTCGGGAATGCCGAGCACCCGGGCGAGATCGTTGCCGCGGCCGCCGGGGATGATCCCGAGCGGTGTGTCCGAGCCGGCCATGGCGCCGCCGACGGCGCCGACCAGGCCGTCGCCGCTCATCACCACCGGGACCTCGCCGGCTTCGATCGCCCGCAGCGCCTGCTCGGCGCCGTGCTCGAGCCCCTTGGTGCGCTGAACCCGGAATTCGACCCGCAGGCCGTCGAGCGCCTGCTCGACCCTGGGCAGCAGCTTCAGCGTCTTGCCCCCGGCCGACGACGGGTTGACCAGCAGAGCCAGTGGCATGCCCTCGATGTCCATCCGACCCAGACTAGTCGGCGGCGCGCGGCCCGTCGCCGCCGCGCAGGCGGCCGACAGAGAAGCTGCCGTCACCGGCTTCGACGGGCTCGCCGAGGTCGATTCCGCGGCGGGAGAGCCGCCACCTCAGCAGGCTCTCGCGCAGCCCCCGCGGCGCGTCGGCGCGCCGCGAATGAGCCAGGATCAGGAAACCTCCCGGCCGCAGGACCCGGGCGACCTCGGCCACCGGTGGCGCCGCGTCCAGCAAGGCGACGAGGTCGAAGAGGTCCTCGGGAAACGGCAGCTCGCCCCGGCCGGTCGCCTTGAAGGCGACCCTGCCCTCGGGGTCGAGGCCGACCCGGGCGCCGGCCCGGCGGATCGCCCGCTCGGAGCGGTCGACCCCGCGGACCCGGGCGCGCGGGAACTCGCGGGCCAGGAAGAGAGCCCCGTCGCCGTCGCCGCACTGGATCTGCAGGACGCGCTCGGGCTCGCCGACGCGAAGCGCCGCGGCGGCAAGCGGGGTCAGCGGAGGCGTCTCCATCCGACGGCGATCGTATGGCGGAGCCGGCCGGGCGCGGCGAACCGTCCGCCAGCTCGTCCACTAGGCTTTCCGGCCGATGGGGGACAGGGTCGACCAGCGCTGGATCATCCTCGCCGTGTTCGCGGTGGTGGCGATCGGCGTGGTCGCGGCGATCCTGATCTCCCGCGGCGGCGGCAGCAGCGACTCGACCACGACCGCGGCGAGCGCCGGCGGCTGCAAGCAGGTGCCGGCCCCGAAGCCCAAGCACGTCTCCCTGAAGGCGCCGAAGCAGACGGTCCAGCCCGGCGAAGAACTGACCGCCGTGATGCAGACCAGCTGCGGCACCTTCGACATCGCGCTCGACACCAAGCGCGCGCCGAAGACCACCAACTCCTTCGCCTACCTCGCCGAAGAGGGCTTCTACGACGACCTCGACTTCCACCGGATCGTCCCCGGCTTCGTGATCCAGGGCGGCGACCCGCTCGGCACCGGCACCGGCGGCCCCGGCTACACGGTGGTCGAGAAGCCGCCCGCCAACCTCGCCTACACCAAGGGCACGGTGGCGATGGCGAAGAGCTCGGCCGAGCCGCCCGGCAGCTCCGGCAGCCAGTTCTACGTGGTCACCGGCGCCGACGCCGGGCTGCCGCCCGAATACGCGCTGGTCGGCAAGGTCAGCAAGGGGATGGACGTGGTCGAACGGATCGGCAAGCTGGGAACGGCGAGCGAAAAACCCAAACAGACGGTCGTGATCGAAAAGGTCACGATCGAAAAGGGCTAGCCGTAGCGGCTAAGCTGACCCGGTGGCCAAGCTCAACGTAGGCGACCCGGCCCCGGACTTCGAGCTCCCGGGCACCGGCGACAAGACTTACCGGCTCGCCGACTACCGCGGCCGCAAGGTCGTTCTCGCCTTCTATCCCGGCGACTTCACGGCGGTCTGCACCAAACAGTTCTGCTCCTACCGCGATCAGGAGGACAAGCTCGACGGCCTCGGCGCCGACGTGCTCGGGATCTCGCCGCAGTCGGTCGAGTCGCACGAGCGCTTCACCGAGGAGAAGCGGCTCAACGTGCCGCTGCTGGCCGACGAGGACAAGGCGGTCGGGCGCGCCTACGGCGTCGTCGCCGGGCCGATGGTGCGGCGGGCGATCTTCGTCGTCGACGAGCAGGGGATCGTCCGCTACCGCAAGGTGACCCTGGCCGGGCTCACCTACGAGTCGGTCGACGATCTCCAGCGCGCCGTCGCCTCCGTCGGCTGATGCCGGGCGCCGGGGCGGCGCCCTTCGTCGTCGGCGAGGAGCCGGCCATCCGCGGCGAGGAGGCCGGGGAGGGGCCGCCGATCGTCCTCTGCCACGGCATCACCGCCACCCGCCGCTACGTCGTCCACGGCTCGCGGGCGCTGGAGCGCGCCGGCCACCGGGTCGTCTCCTACGACGCCCGCGCCCACGGCGAGTCCGATCCGGCCCCGGCCGGCGAGGGTTATGGATACCCGGCGCTGGTCGGCGACCTCGAGCGGGTCGTCGACGAGCGGGTGGGGGAGGGCCGCTTCCTCCTCGCCGGGCACTCGATGGGCGCCCACACCGCGGTCGCCTACGCGCTCCGCCATCCCGGAGCGGCTGGCCGGCCTGGTCGTGATCGGCCCGGTGTACATGGGCTCGGTGCCGCCGTCCTCGCTCGAGTACTGGGACGGCCTCGCCGCGGCGCTGGAGCAGGGCGGGGTGGACGGCTTCGTCGACTACATCGACCGCAACCAGGAGACCGACCCGGCCTGGCGGGACTCCGTCCTGCGCTTCACCCGCGCCCGGATGCTGCTGCATCGGCATCCGCGAGCGCTGGTCGAGGCCCTGCGCGAGGTGCCGCGCTCGCGTCCGTTCGAATCCATGGACGAGCTCGAGGCCCTCGAGATCCCGGCGCTGGTGGTCGCCAGCCACGACGCCGCCGACCCCGGCCACCCCTACGAGGTCGCGGCGGCCTACGCGGAGCGGCTGCCGCGGGCGCGGCTGGTCAGCGAGGATGAGGGGGAGTCGCCGCTGGCCTGGCAGGGAGGCCGGCTCTCCCGCGAGTTAGCCGCCTTTTACAACCGAGGCATTATCTTCATCATCGCTATGAAGTTTCCGACCGAAGCCAGGTTGCGCCAGATCATCGCCTTCGTGGCGGCCCTCGGCATCGGCGTCGCCACCTACATCACGATCGCCGACTCCGGCGGCGGCGCGCCGACCTGCCTGGCCGGCGGCGGTGGCTGCGAGACGGTCGCCAACAGCTCCTACTCGCATATCGCCGGCGTCAACGTCGCCGTCTTCGGGATCGTCGGCTACGTCGCCCTGCTGGTGAGCGCCTTCTTCGCCAACGACCTGGCCCGCTTCGGCGGCTTCGCCGTGGCGCTCGGCGGCTTCGGGTTCAGCGTCTACCTGACCTACCTGGAGCTCTTCAAGATCGAAGCGATCTGCCAGTGGTGCGTCGCCAGCGCCGTGCTGATGACGATCCTCTTCCTCCTCAACGCCACCCGCCTGATTGGCTATGCCGGGACCACGGACGCCGCAGTCCCCGAAAAGGGCTGAACGGCGCAAGACAGGGAGGACCGATGAGCAACAAGAAGGATCGGGAGAAGCGCCGTGAAGAGCGGCTGCAGGAAGAAACGAAGGTCGACGCCGGCGAGCGACGCACGCGCCTGCTGCAGTTCGGCGCCGGAGCGGTCTTCCTGGTCATCGTCGCGGTCGTCGTCCTGATCGTCGCCAGCTCCGGCGCGGCAGCGGTGGCGACGCCACGAACCTGAAGGAAGTGAGCGCGGTCGACTCGCTGGTCGGCGGCTCACCGCAGCACGCGATGGTGCTCGGCGAGCCCAAGGCCAAGGTCGAGCTGATCGAGTACGGAGACCTGCAGTGCCCGGTCTGCAAAGCGTATCTCTGAAGAAGTCCTGCCGCAGGTGATCGAAAACAAGGTCGACAACGGCGCAGGCGAAGCTCGACCTTCCGCAACTTCACGATCATCGGCCCGCAATCGGCTCCGGCCGGTGCCGCGGCTCTCGCCGCCGGCGCCCAGGGTCGCGGCTGGAACTACCTGGAGCTCTTCTACCGCAACCAGGGCGAGGAGAACTCCGGCTACGCGACCGACGAATTCCTCGAAGCGGTCGCCAAGGGCGCCGGCGTCAAGGACATCGCCAAGTGGAACAAGGAACGCAAGGGCACGAAATTCACCGACGAGGTCGACGACGACCACCGAACAGGCTCAGACCTTCGGCTTCACCGGGACGCCGTCGTTCGCGATCAAAGGCCCGGGCAGCAACGGGACCGAACTCCTCGGCACGCCCAGGACGCCTGAGGAAATCGAAGAAGCGATCGAAAAGGCAAGCTGAGACGACTTCAGCGGGGCGGCAGGCTATTTCCAGGGCCTGTCGCCCGTTTTCGCCCCTATCTGACCCGAGTTGACATAACTACCATTATCGTGCGTTAAAGCTGTGGATCGGGGGAGGACCCGACCTGCCTCCCGCAGGTGAGATCGGCCCCGTTCCCCTAGTGGACGAATGCGGAGACGGCGCGTCCGGCCTCATGCGCGGTGAGCGGCCCGAAGCGCAGCGACCAGGAGTTGTCCATGCCCTGCAGCATCCGGCACTCGACTCCAGCGGCTTTCAGCGCCGCTCGGTGCTCTTCGCAACGTTCGTAGCCGGAGGCGCCTGAAATACCGCGTCCAGCCCGTAGCGTCCGTCGTCAACCGGCCAGAGCGTCAATTTATCGGCGACCGGGCCTGCCGGGATGTCGATCTCGAGCCCCACCACTCAGACGATTATCTGTCGAATACGACGCGAATCAGCTGCTCCAGGCCGCTGAGCGGCCCGCGGGGAATGTCCGCCGAGGGCGAGGCGCCCGGGTGGCCGCAGGCGATGCGGACGCGCAGCGCCCCTGGGCGGATCCGAAAGCGCAGCGGCGGCTCCAGGTTCATCGACTCGCCGTCGACCCCGACCGGCAGCGGGCCGTCCGCCTCGACCTCGAACTCCGCCGCCTTCAGCTCGCGCCAGCGGACGAGCGCGTCGCCCTCAGCGGCGATCGGCGGGTGGAAGTCGACGATGCCGAGCACCCCCTCGTCCATCCGCGGCCTGGTTCCCGAGCCGAGGGTCGGGCCCAGCAGGTAGACGTTGTTGGAGACCAGGATCAGCGCGGTGCTGCGCTGGTCGCTGCCTTCGGGGTCGATCCAGCGCAGCTCGACCGCCTCGCCGCCGGGCCCGAGCGTGTCGGCCAGCGTGTCCAGCAGGGTTCGCAGCTTCGACTCGCGGTACTGCTCCTGGCCGACGGCCTCGGCGTAGACGCCGAGCGAGACGTTGTTGACGAACACCTTCCCGTTCACCTCGCCCAGGTCTACATAACGCTCGCCCCCATCGACGAAGGCATCGAGGGCGCCGGCGACGTCTTCGCGGTCGACTCCCAGGTCGAGGGCGAAGTGGTTGCGGGTCCCGGAGGGAATGCAGGCGTAGGGAAGGTCGTGCTCGGCCGCGATCGCGGCGACCAGGGCCTGCGAGCCGTCACCGCCGGCCATCGCCAACCCGTCCGCCCCTCGCTCGACCGCCGCGTGGACCAGGTCCGCCAGATCCTCGCCGGCCTGCAGCTCGACCGTCTCGATCCCGCGCCTCTCGGCCTCACCCGCAAGCCCGACCCTTGCCGCCCGCCCGTCTCCCGACCAGGGGTTTATGAAGAGGACCGGATGACTCGGGGCCGGCACCCGCGGCAGCGAGCGGTTGGGCCGGAATGCAGCCCTGGCGCCGCCGACGCCGGTGACGAACGCGACCACGACCAGCAGCAGGGCCAACCCGCTGTCTCCCGAGGCGGTGGTGGCAACCGCCAGGACGATCAGCAGGGCCGCCGCGCCGATCCCGGCAAGGCGACCGGCACCCCGGCGCAACAACCCGAACCACGCCGATCCAAACGCCGCCAGGACGCAGGCGAGCACGATCAGCCCGCGCGGGAAGTCGGAGACGAAGACGTAGAGGGCGCCGGCCAGTGCGATCGCCCCGCCGAGCAGCGCGACCGTTGCCCCGAGACGGCGGCTCATATCATCGCCCGATGGCGGATTGGCTCGATGAGGCGAAGATGGTCGATACAGCCGTCTACGCGGCCGTCGCCGGCACCGAGACTCCGGCTCTCGACATCGCGATGCGCCGGCTCTCCCGCGCCGCCGACCAGAGCAAGCTGTGGTTCGCGACGGCCGCGGGAATGGCGCTCCTGGGCGGGCCGGGCGGTCGCCGGGCGGCGCTGCGCGGCCTCGCCTCGCTCGGCCTCGCCTCCGGCATCGCCAACCTGGTCGCGAAGCCGCTGACCGTGCGCCGCCGGCCCGATCGCGAGCAGCTCGAGGTGCTCGCTGCCCGCCATGTGCCGATGCCGCGCTCCAGCTCCTTCCCCTCCGGTCACGCCGCGTCCGCCTTCGCCTTCGCGACCGGCGCCGGCAGCGCGCAGCCGTCGCTCTCCGCCCCGCTCCGGGCCCTGGCGACTCTGGTCGGGTATTCCCGGGTCCACACCGGCGTCCACTATCCCGCAGACGTGCTCGCCGGCGCTTTTATCGGGGTCAGCGCCGCCGAGCTGGCCGGCCGCCTGCTCGGCGCTCGCGCTGACCGTTAGCCGCCAGACACCACGCCTATAGTGGACGCGATGGCTGACGTACGCGCGCTCGAGTCCCTCCTCGCCTCCCACCAGCAGGGCATCCTGGCCACGATCAACCCGGATGGCCGCCCGCAGCTCTCGAACATCCTCTATCTCTGGGACGCCGAGCAGGAGGTCGCCCGCATCACGACCACGGCCAGCCGGCTCAAGGCCCGCAACCTCGAGCGCGACCCGCGCTGCTCGCTGCACGTCGGCGGCGAGCACTTCTGGTCCTACGCGGTGGCCGAAGGCGAGGCCGAGCTGTCGGCGGTTGCCGCGAGCCCCGGCGATGAGGCGACCGGCGAGCTGCTGCCGCTGCACATCGCGCTTGTCGGTCCGCCCGAGGACGAGGGGGCCTTCTACAAGATGATGATCGACGAACGGCGCCTGGTCATCCGCTTCCGCTTCTCGCGCCTGCACGGCGTCATCCTCGAGTCTCCGCCGGGCTGAGCCCGTCAGACAGGGAGCACGGCGCTGCCGCGAACCAGCGGCCTGACGATCGGCAGCGCCTTCGGCAGGCGGTCTCGCTCGAGCGGTCCCAGCCTCAGCGGCGAGGCCTCGATCGCCGCCACCGTGTCGCGGTTGCAGTGGCAGCCGTCGCCGAGGAAGCGCCAGGGCTTCTCCAGCCGGTCCTGCCAAGCGGCCAGGCCGGGATCTTCGGCGCGGACGTGCTCGACGAAGAGCAGCCGGCCGCCGGGCCTGAGCACCCGCGCCGCCTCCCGCAGCGCCGCGGCCGGATCGGGGATCGTGCAGAGCACCAGCGTCGCGACCACGGTGTCGAAGCCCGCGTCTTCGAGCGGCAGCCGCTCCGCGCCCGCCTCGATCACGGTGGCGCCGCGGCCGGACTCGGCCAGCTTCGCCCGCAGCCGCCGGGTCATGTGCGGATCGGGCTCGACCAGGACCAGCTCCTCGATGCTCTCCGGGTAGAGATCGAGGTTGGCCCCGGTGCCGGCGCCGATCTCGACCACCCTCCCCCCTGCTCCGGCCAGCAGCTCGCGGCGCATCCGCCGCAGGCCCGCCTCTTCGGTCGCGCTCAGGCCGCGGTCGTAAAGAGCCGTGAACAGGCGGCCCCAGGTCGCGTCGTAGATTCGCGTCGCGGTGCCCACCCTGTCGCCTTTCCTACCGAGCCCGACAGGCTTGCTCAGGCGGCATCGCGCTGAGCGGGGGCGGGCGTCTCGGCCGGGCCGCCCGCGGCGGCCGGCTCGCTGGCCGCGGCCCGCTGCTCGTAGGCGCTGCGGGCGGCGTGGTCGACCTCAAACATCAGCTTGTCGGCCTTCATCAGGCGGCCGATCGCCTCGCTGACGCGGCGCGGCAGCAGGGCGCTGAAGCGCGTCATCACCGCATTCGAGCGCGGTACGAAGACGTCGTAGCGGCCGACCTCGAGCGCGTCGACGATCTCATTGGCGACGTCCTCCGCCTCGACCGGTTTGATCAGTTTCTGGCCGACGCCGGCGGTCAGTTCGGTGTTGACCACGGTCGGCATCACGCAGTGGACCTCGACGCCGCTGCCGCGCAGCTCACCCCGCACCGCCTCACAGATCCCGACCACGGCGTGCTTGGTGCCGGAGTAGGTGGCGATCCCCGGAATCGCCGTCTTGCCCGCCTGCGAGGCGATGTTGACGATGTGGCCGCTGCCGCGCGGGCGCAGCCGCTCGATCGCCAGCTGGGTGCCGACGATCACGCCGTAGATGTTGATGTCGAGCTGCCGGCGGATCGAGTCGTCGGACTCGTCGACGATCGCCGTCACCGGCATGATCCCGGCGTTGTTGATGACGGTGTCGACCGGGCCGAGCTGGCGCTCGGTCTCCTCGAGGAACTTTTCGAAGGAGGAGCGGTCGGTGACGTCGAGCGGCAGCGCGATCGTGCCGCCGCCGAGGCCCGCCGCCGTCTCCTCGGCCAGCGAGGCGTCGAGGTCGCCGATCGCGACGCGGCACCCTTTGCGCACCAGTGCCGTCGCGGTCGCCTTGCCGATCCCCCGGGCACCCCCGGTGATCGCCACGACCTTGCCGTTCAGTGAGCGCCGCTGCTTCGCCATCTTGTCCTCCTGGTTGGTGCGGTGGGCCTCAGCCCACCGGCTTGTAGACGGTGACCACGGCCGCGCCGCCGAGGCCGATGTTGTGCTGGAGCGCGACCTTCGCGCCCTCGACCTGCCGCTTGTCGGCCTGGCCGCGCAGCTGCCAGGTCAGTTCCGAGCACTGCGCCAGCCCGGTCGCGCCGAGCGGGTGGCCCTTGGAGATCAACCCGCCGGAGGGGTTGACGACGACCTGGCCGCCGAACGTGGTCGCTTCCTCCTCCACCAGCTTGTGCGCCTCGCCCTCGGCGGCGAATCCCAGCGCTTCGTAGGTGATCAGCTCGTTGGCGCTGAAGCAGTCGTGCAACTCGCAGACGTCGACCTCGTGGGGGCTGACCTCGGCCTCCTCGTAGGCCTCCTCGGCGGCTTTCTTTGACATGTCCGCGCCGACGATCGTCATGCAGTCGGCCCCCTCGTCGAAGGTGGAGCTGAGGTCGGTGACCATCGACTGGCCGGCGATCTCGATCGCCCGGTCCCAGAGGTCGTGCTCGTCGACGTAGCGCTCGGAGGCGACGATCGCGCAGGCCGAGCCGTCGGAGGTCGGCGAGCACTGCAGCTTGGTCAGCGGGTCGTGGATCATCCGTGCCGACTTGATCTCCTCCAGGGTGTAGACGTCCTGGAACTGGGCGTAGGGGTTGTTGACCGAGTGCTTGTGGTTCTTCCAGCCGATCCAGGCGTAGTGGTCGGGCGTCGAGCCGTACTTCTGCATGTGGTCGCGGCCGGCGTTGCCGAACATCTGCGGCGCGGGCGGCGAGGCCTCGGCCTCGCGGATCTCGAACATCCGCGTCGCGTGCCTGTCGAGGGCGTTGGTGCGGTCCGTGTACTTGACGCCGAGACTGCCGGGCTCCATCTTCTCGAAGCCGAGCGCCAGGGCGCAGTCGACGAGGCCGCCCTTGACCGCCTGGCGGGCGAGGAACAGCGCTGAGGAGCCGGTCGAGCAGTTGTTGTTGACGTTGACGACCGGGATTCCGGTCAGGCCGAGTTGGTAGAGCGCCCGTTGGCCGTAGGTCGAGTCGCCGTAGCAGTAGCCCGCATAGGCCTGCTCGACGTCGGTGTACGGGATGCCCGCGTCGGCGAGCGCCTTCTCCCCCGCCTCCTTGGCCCAGTCGGGGTAGTCGCCCTCCTTGGTGCCGGGCTTCTCGAACTTGGTCATGCCGACACCGACTACGAACGTGCGGTTGCTCAAGGTCTGCTCCTGTTGTTCCCGCGCCCGGCGCGGTGTTTGGCTGCCTGGCCAGGAATCTACCGGGCCGGCGCTTCCGGCGAGCCGGCGGAGCGCTCCGCGAGCCTCCCGTCGCCCTCTCCTGGGTTCGGCCAGAACACGAAGGCGAGGAAGGCGATCAGGATCCCCAGGGCGGTGCCGGCGGCGCGCTGGCCGGCGGCGTGGAAGGCCTGCTCACCGAGCGTGTCGGTGAGCAGGACGACGTAGGTGGTGATCGCCGCGGTGAAGAGCGCGTACTGGACCGTGAGCAGGCCGAAGGAGAGCGCCGCGGAGGCGGTCAGCACGGCGATCACGACCAGGTCTCTGCCGCCGAAGGCCTTGGCGACCGAGGTGGCGACGACGAGGCCGAGCACCGTGCCGAGCGCCCGCAGGACCAGGCGATGGTAGGTCTCGTCGCGCTCGGGACGCATCACGAAGAGGATCGTCAGCGGGATCCAGAAGCCGTGGTCTCGCATCCCGAGGATGCGGTAAAGGGCGACGCCGGCCGCGAGGGCGGCGCCGAAGCGGATCGCGTGGCGGGCACTGCTCGAACCGAGGGTGAAGTGCGACCTCAACGCCGCCACGGCGGCGCGGCTGCTCCAGCCGCTGGCCTCGTCCTCGCCGGCGCGGTCGGCGAGGAGCCAGACGAGGAACGACCAGGCCGCCTGCAGCAGGCCGCCGGCGGTGACGTAGACCAGCGCCGGCCAGGCGTCGCTCGGCGCCAGGAAGAAGCCCTGGGCCACCACCATCGCCAGCGAGACGGAGAGGCCGGCGATCGCCAGCCGCAGCGAGACCGAGAAGCAATAGCCGGCGGCGGCGCCCAGCAGGCCCATCGCCAGGACCGCCGTCGGCGC
This sequence comes from uncultured Solirubrobacterales bacterium, assembly GCA_963735235.1. Lineage (GTDB taxonomy): Bacteria > Actinomycetota > Thermoleophilia > Solirubrobacterales > 70-9 > VAYN01. The sequence continues at coordinate 87,285 of CAVTKD010000002.1, forward strand.
CGTCTGGCTGCTGAGCACGCCGAGCGCGGCGGCGATCCCGATCAGCGGTGCCGCCGCCGCCTGCCAGGCGGAGCGCGGCCCCGCCGGTGCATCGAGCCCGGGGAAACCGGCCAGCAGCGCCCCGGTCGCGACGGCGCCCTTGGTCGGCGCCCCAAAGCCCAGCTCGACGATCAGCGCCAGGCCGATCGGCACCGCGATCAGGGCGCCGCGGCGCAGTGCCGGGCCGGGCTCGGCGGGGCCGATCGCCAGCAGCGGCGAGGCTCGCAACTGCCGCGCCAGGCCCGAGGCGTTGAACAGCCCCGACGAGCGCCGCTCGGCTGGAGTCTGGCTGGGACTATTCTCAGGGGTCTTGGTCATCGCGGTTCTCAGCTCCGATCCTGCCGCAGGAGTGGGCATCTTCGCCGCCCTCGCGGCGGGAGTCGTCTCCTTCCTCTCTCCCTGCGTGCTTCCGCTCGTCCCCGGCTACCTCTCGGCCGTGACCGGCGTCTCCGCGGCCGAGCTCGATGACGCCGACTGGCGCCGCGTCCTCGGCCCCAGCCTGCTCTTCGTGGCCAGCTTCTCGGCGATCTTCATCCTGCTCGGGCTGACCGCCACCGGCCTCGGCTCCTTCCTGCAGGACAACAAGGAGCTGCTGACCAAGATCTCCGGGGCGCTGATCGTCGCCATGGGCGTCCTCTTCGTCGCCTCCCTCTTCATCACCAGGCTCAACCGCGAGTGGCACGTCGACTCGCTGCTCGAGCGCGCCGGCAGGGGCGGCCCGATCGTCGCCGGCGCCGCCTTTGCGATCGCCTGGACTCCCTGCATCGGCCCCACCCTGGGCGCGATCCTCTCCGCCGCCGCGCTCTCCGGCTCCGCCGCCCGCGGCGCCCTGCTGCTCGCCGTCTACTCGGCGGGCCTGGCGATCCCCTTCCTGCTCACCGCCCTCGCCTTCTCCCGCATGGCCACCGCCTTCACCGTGGTCAAGCGCCATTACCAGGCGATCGTCGCCGTCGGCGGCGTGATCCTGATCGCGATGGGCGTGCTGATCTGGACCGGCGGCTTCACCCAGCTCAACATCGAAGCCCAGAACTGGCTCTCCGGCCTGGGCTTGGACTTCTGGAACCAGGTTTAGCCGTCAGTTTTTGACCGGCGTGGCGATCTCCAGCTCCTGGCCGATCGCCTCGGTCTCTTCGAGCTTCTCGCCCTCGAGGTCACGGGAGCAGACGATGCGGAAGCGGCCGGTGCCCAGCTCTGCGTCGGGAAGCAGCGGTAGGCCGCGGATGTGATCCCAGCCCAAGCGCTCAATCTCGAACGGATTCATCCGCACCTCGGCCGCCGGGAAGGGGCAGCTCGCGTTGTGCTGATCGATCGCCTTGGAGATCGCCTCCAGGTTCTTCGCCTCGGGGGAAGCCATCCGGAAACAGCCTATCCCGTCCCTGTCCCCTCCTACCATCGACGGGTGGCCGGCTCGCGGACGATCGCTCATCTCGACATGGACGCCTTCTACGCGTCGGTGGAGTTGCGCAAACGGCCGGACCTGCAGGGGAAGCCGGTGGTCGTCTGCGGCTCGGGGCCACGGGCGGTGGTGACGACGGCGAGCTATGAGGCGCGCAAGCTGGCCGGGATCCACTCCGCGATGCCGGCCTCGGTGGCGCGGCGCAAACTGCCGGACGCGATCTACCTGAGGCCGGACTTCCCGGCCTACCGGGAGGCCTCGGCGCGGGTGATGGAGGTGCTGCGGCGCAACGTCGAGACGGTCGAGGTGGTCGGGCTCGACGAGGCCTACCTCGACCTGACCGGGCTCTTCTCACCGAAGGCGACGATGCGGCGGATCGCCGCCGAGATCCGCGAGGACACTGGGCTGACCTGCTCGGTCGGGATCTCCGAGAGCCGGATGCTGGCGAAGATCACCAGCGAGCTGGGCAAGCCGGCGGGGCTGGTGGTGCTCTCGCGCGAGGACGCGCTGAAGCGCTTCGCCGAGCACTCCCCCGGCCTGGTCCCGGGGATCGGGCCGAAAACCGTGGTGAAGCTGCAGGGGATGGGGATCCGCACTCTGGCCGAGCTGCGCCGGCGCGATGCCGCCGAGCTGGAGCGAGCGTTCGGCCCGCGCTCGGGGACCTGGCTGCACGCTCGCGGCCGGCTCTGGGACGAGACGCCGATCAGCGTCTCCCGCGAGACCAAATCGCAGTCGGTGGAGACGACCTTCGACGTCGACGTCCGCGACCGGGCGGAGCTGGAGTCCTGCCTCGCTGAGCAATCGGCGGAGCTCTGCCGGCGGCTGCGCAAGCGCGAGCTGGAGGGGCGGACGATCGGGATCAAGGTGCGGCTCGACGACTGGACCAACGTCAGCCGCTCGCACACGGTCGCGGCGCCGACCAACGACCCGGAGGTCGTCGGGCCGGTCGCCCTCGACCTGCTGCGCGCCTACGACCCGCGGCGGCCGGTGCGGCTGCTCGGCGTCCGCGTCGCCTCCTTCGAGAACGACGCGGACGCGGAGCCGGAGCAGACCGAGCCGCAGCTGCGCCTCAGCCTGCCCGGCTAGGGCTGGAGCTCAGCGGTTGGCCAGCACCATGCCGACGCCGGGGAAGCCGAGCCGGTCCCTGGTCGCCTCGGTCAGGTCGTAGTCGCGGCCGGCGACGTAGGGCCCGCGGTCGATGACCGGCACCGTGACCGAGCGGCCGTGGTAGCGCAGCTTCACCTTGGTTCCGCAGGGCAGCGTCTTGTTCGCCACCCCCAGGGTGCCCGGCATCAGCGTGCCGCCGCAGGCGACGCCGTTGCCGTAGAGCCCGGGGCCGTAGTAGGAGGCGCCGGCCGGGTGGTAGGCGGTCAGACGGCGCGCCACGCTGGCCGCGCCGCGGGTGCGGCGATCGTGGACGCCGAAGGCGCGCACGGCGTAGTTGCCGATGCTGCCCGGCGCCCAGCGCACGGCGAAGCGGCCGTCGGCCTTCGTGGTGGCGCCGACGACGCCGCCACCGGGTCCATGGAAGACGACCTTGACCCGGTGACGCCCGCGCGGGCGGACCTGGCCGCGGACGGCCACCCCGTTGCCCGCGAGCACCGTGTGCCCGGAGAGGTGCAGGGAGATGTGGGACTTGACCCGCTTGGGGTGCTGATGATGGTGCGATGAGCTTTGCGCGGCGGCCGGCGCGAGGCCGATCGTCAGCGCGGTGGCGGCTGCCACCACGGGCAGGAGGTATCGCATCGTGTATCGCTCGCTTTCTGCTGCCTACGGGGTTAGCTGACGGGCTCGCGGGTGCCGGCACGGTGCCTGGCGCTCGCTACGGGCGGCTCGCCGCCCGATTCGCCCCGGCCACGGACTGGTCGCCGTGACATTTGGGTCCCCCGTTCCCCGTCGCTTGGCGCGAGGGGACTCGGCAGATGGGTTCGATCGTTTTGTGAGCAAACACCGTAGAACCGCTCACAGAGCACTTACGTGACCGCTCTCACACCCCACCGATCTGGCAGGAACAGTGCAAATGGCTCCACAGAGCCAAAAATCGACCCCTTTCGTGCCCGCCCGGTCTGTGCGAAGATGAACCATGGCCGCCGAAAGACTGACCGGACTGGATACCTCGTTCCTTCACATGGAGCGCGCCGGTGCCCACATGCACGTCGCTTCGATGAGCATCTTCGAGGGCCCGGCGCCCTCTCACCGCGACTTTCGCGACCACATCGCCTCGCGCCTGCACCTGGTTCCGCGCTTCCGCCAGAAGCTGCGCTTCGTCCCCTTCGACCAGGGGCGGCCGGTCTGGGTCGACGACCCGCACCTCAACCTCGACTACCACGTGCGCCAGAGCGCCCTGCCGGCGCCCGGCTCCGAGGAGCAGCTGCGCAACCTCGCCGCCCGCGTCTTCTCCCAGCAGCTCGACCGCAGCAAGCCGCTCTGGGAGCTGTGGCTGGTCGAGGGTCTGCGCGACGACCGCTTCGCGATCGTCGGCAAGAGCCACCACGCGCTGGTCGACGGCGTCTCCGGGGTCGACATCACCACCGTCCTCTTCGACCTCGACGCCGAGCCGCAGGGCTCCCCCAGCACCAGCCCACCCTGGCTCGCCCGGCCAGAACCGACCGACCTGAAGCTGCTCGGCGACGCCTGGCGGGAGCGCCTGACCAGCCCCAAGGAGATCGGCCGCGGCGTCCGCGCCGCCCTGCGCGGCCCGCGCCAGGTCCTGCGCGGCGTCGGCGCCACCTCGAAGGTGCTCGGCGCCGGCATGGCCGCCCCCAACACGCCCTTCAACGTCGAGATCGGGCCCCATCGCCGGCTCGCGATCACCCAGGCCGACCTGACCCAGCTGAAGCGGGTCAAAGACAAGCACGGGGGAACCGTCAACGACGTCATCCTTTCGATCGTCTCCGGCGGCATCGGCAAGTACCTGCGGGCCCGCGGCCACGACACCGAGGGACTGGAGATGCGGGCCCTGGTCCCGGTCAGCGTCCGCGCCGAGGAGGAGCACGGCGCGCTTGGCAACCGGATCTCGGCGATGATGGCGCCGCTGCCGGTCTGGAGCGAGGACCCGGTCGAGCGACTGCGTATCCTCACCGGCGAGATGGGCGACCTCAAGGCCTCCGGTCAGGCGGTCGGGGCCGAGATCCTGACCAAACTGACCGACTTCGCGCCGTCCACGATCGCCTCCCAGGCGGCCCGCCTGCAGCCGGCCCAGCGCTTCTTCAACCTCGTCGTCACCAATGTCCCCGGGCCGCAGTTCCCGCTCTACGTGCTCGGCCACAAGATGGAGTCGATCTTCCCGATGGTGCCGCTGGCCCGGCGCCAGGCGCTCTGCGTCGGGATCATGTCCTACAACGGCCAGGTCAACTTCGGCCTGATCGGCGACTACGACGCGATGGCCGACCTCGACAGCTTCGCGCTCGACCTGGAGGCGGCGACCGAGGAGATCGTCGCCACCGCGCCCGCACCGAAGAAACGCGCCAGGGCGGGCAAGGCCGCGGCCAACGGCAACGGCGCGCTCGCCGCCGAGTCGCGCTCCTAGCTACCGCGTCTAGCGAACCAGATTGGCGCGGATCCCGAACGGGACCCGATCGGTCAGGTAGCGCCAGTCGAGCCGGCGGGCGCTGAAGCCGTCGGCGCTGGCGTCGGCGTTGACGACCACGGCGGTGATGCGGCTGAAGCGGCTCGGGTCGCCGAGGCGGACGGTCATCGTGCCGCCGACGGGGCGGTAGGCCAGCCGCGTGATCGTGCGCCCCCCCTTTTCGCTGCCGATCCGCCCGACCAGGGCCAGCCCGGCGGCGATGCCGCGCGGGGCGACCACGTGGACGGCCACCCCACGCCCGGCGGGAGCCTGGACCCGCAGCAGCTGGAAGGTGGTGTGGTTGAGCAGCCGGGTCAGCGAGACGCCGGTCGGCGGCAGGTGGCCCTGGCGCGGCATGTCCGGGTAGAGGGCGCTCTCGCGAAACCCCTTGCCGGTGCGCCACTCGGAGACGTCGGCGGCGAAGTGGGTGAAGTCGCGGCCGAGGTCGGAGTCGCCGGCGGCGCGGATCGCCGCTTCGTAGGCGGCGACGGAGAAGCCGCCGGGGCGGGTGTGGATCGCCCGCGCCCACGCCTTGCGGACGATCGAGAGCCCGTAGCGATGCGCCAGCCACTCGTTCCAGACCGCCGAGCCGTACTCCTTGATCGAGCTGGTCGTCAGCGGCGTTTCCCAGCGCTTCACCCAGCGGCGCACGTAGCGCAGGTAGTCGTTGATGCCGTTGTAGACCTGGTCCTCCATCCAGGTGGCGGTGGACTCGGCGAACCAGGGGTCCTGGAAGGCGTCGTAGCCGAACTGGAGGATGTGGTTGTACTCGTGGGCGACGGTCACCTTGAGGTCCTGGCTCGGCTTCGTGCCGGGGAACTCGAAGGCGCTGTAGTCGTTGTCGAGGACCAGGTAGCCGTGCAGCTGCCGCGGGATCCGGTGGTCCTTCGACGCCTGGCCGCGATCCGGGGCCGCGTAGCCGAACAGTTCGCCGCCGATCTGCGAGAGGTAGATGTCGGTCTTGCCGTGGCCGCCCCCCACGCGGCCGTCGCTCTTGGGCTCGCGCCAGCCGAGCTTGCCGTTCTCGATCGAGTGCACGTGTTCGGCGACCCCGAGGACCTGTTCGACGAAGTCGGGGACTCCGTCGCCGTTGGCGTCGGCGAGGCTGGGCGCGTCGATGCCCTCCGCCACCCAGTGGACGCAGAAGTTGGGGCCGCAGGCGGGTGAGCGCGGCGCCTGGGGAACCGTGTAGGCGTTGCGATTCGGGTCGGGGTCGTCGGTCGGCCGCGAGTCGGCTTCGGTCGGCCTCGACTTCGGAGCGATGAAGGGCTTCTGGCTCGGCGAGGCGAGGCTCGGCACCGCGGCGGCGAGCCCGATCGAGGCGGAGGCAGCGGCGGGCATGGCCGCGAGCAGTAAGAGCGCCGCCGCCGAGAAACCGGCCAGGTGGCGACGGTGGTCCCGCATCGCAGCCAGCCTAGCGAGCATCTCGGCCCGCCCCCGCCCCCGCGACGGCGATACTTCGGCGGTGATCACCGTAAGGCCACCGTGCGCATAGCCCTCGCCCAGATCGACCCGACCGTCGGCGACATCGACGCCAACGCGGCGAAGATCGCCGATTGGATCGCCCGCGCCGCCGCCGCGGGCGCCGAGCTGACGATCTTCCCCGAGCTGAGCGTGCCCGGCTACCCGGCCGAGGACCTCTACCTGAAGCGGCACTTCCTCGAGGCCAATCGGCGGGCAGTCAACGATCTGGCCGCGCGGGTGTCCGGGATGACGGTGCTGGTCGGCTTCGCCGAGCCGGCCGCCGCCGGCGGCGACTCGCGCCACGCCCACAACTCGATCGCCGTCCTCACCGACGGCGCCGTGCGCGGCGTCTACCGCAAGAACAGGCTGCCCAACTACGCCGTCTTCGACGAGCAGCGCTACTTCATCCCCGGCGAGGGGCCGCTGACGATCGAGGCCGGCGGCGAGGCGGTCGGGCTGACGATCTGCGAGGACGTCTGGGTGCCCGGCCCGCCGGCGCAGGCCGAGGCCGAACAGGGAGCGCGGCTGATCGCCAACCCCTCGGGCTCGCCGTACCACCGCGGCAAGGGCCGCGAGCGCGAGGCGATGTTCGCCGAGCGCTCTCGCGCCTACGGGACCTACTTCGCCTTCTGCAACCTGGTCGGCGGCCAGGACGAGCTCGTCTTCGACGGCCAGAGCCTCGTCACCGATCCCGACGGGAACCTGATCGCCCGTGCCGCCCAGTTCGAAGAGGAGCTGCTGGTCTGCGACGTCCCCGGCTTCGCGCCGGGGCCGCTCGCCGAGCCGCTCGCCGACCTCGACGAGGTCTACGCGGCGCTGACCCTCGGCCTGCGCGACTACGTCGCCAAGAACGGCTTCGGCCAGGTCGGAGTCGCCCTCTCGGGTGGCATCGACTCCGCCCTGGTGGCGATGCTCGCGGCCGATGCGGTCGGGCCGGAGCGGCTCAGCTGCGTGGTCATGCCGTCGCCTCATTCGAGTCCTGAAACCCAGCGGGACGCCCGGACTATCGCCGCCAACCTCGGCTGCGAGCTGATCGAGATCCCGATCGAGCCGATGATGGAGGGCTACGGAAACGCTCTGGCCGGGTCCTTCGGGGAGGTGGCGCCGGCCGGCCCCGACCTGGCGGCGGAGAACATCCAGGCGCGGATCCGCGGCAACCTAATGATGGCGCTCTCCAACCGCAACGGCTGGCTGGTGCTAACGACCGGCAACAAGAGCGAGATGTCGGTCGGCTACGCGACGCTCTACGGCGACATGGCGGGCGGCTTCGCGGTGATCAAGGACGTGCCGAAGACGCTCGTCTACGAACTGACCCGCCGCCGCAACGAGCGTGCCGATCGCGAGCTGGTGCCGGCCTCGGTGATCGACCGCGCCCCCTCGGCCGAGCTGCGCCCCGACCAGCTCGACAGCGATTCCCTCCCCCCCTACGACCTGCTCGACCGCATCCTCGAGGCCTACGTCGAGCGCGACCAGGGTCGCGAGGAGATGATTGCCGCCGGGATGCCGGCGGCGACGGTGGACGACGTGATCGCCTTGGTCGACCACTCCGAGTACAAGCGGCGCCAGGCGGCGCCGGGGATCCGGATCACGCCGCGGGCCTTCGGCAAGGACCGGCGATTGCCGATCACCAACCGCTTCGGCGGCTAATTCTCCGGCAGCGATCGTACCGCGATCGTCATCTGCGCCAGGGCACAGACCCTCTCCTCGTCGTTGAGCACTTCGGCGTCCCAGACCCAGGTGGTGCGGCCGCGGTGGCGGGCCCTGGCGCGGACTTCGACACCGCCCTCGGTGACCGGGCGGATCAGGTTGACGCTGATCGACTGGCCCATCGCGATCATCCCGTCCTCCATCACCGCCAGCGCCGTGGCGCGCGAGCAGATGCTCTCGACCAGGGTCGACATGACACCGCCGTGGAGGAGGCCGACCGGCTGGCGCAGCTCGTCGCGCATCTGCAGCCGGACCCGGGCGTGATCGGGATCGTCGTCGAGCCACTCGGTGCCGATCAGCGCGTCGAAGTGGGACTCCATGTCACGAAGGTCGTCGGCCACCGGGGGCAACCCTACCGGCGCCGAGATTAAGCTTTCGCGACCCGTGGGCCGGGGCCGTCAACTCGTCGGCCGCTCCCCGTAGGGTTGCGACCGATGCCGCTCAGCGACGACCAGAAGGCGATGCTGCGCCTGCTCGCGCAGCGCGAGCAGGGCTACGACGACATCGCCGCCCTGATGGGCCTCAGCGTCGACGACGTCCGCGCCAAGGTCAAGGACGCGCTGGCGCAGCTGGAGGAGGAAGGAGTGGCGCCGCCGCCACTGCCGGTCGAGGCGCCGCCGCCACCGACACCTCCGCCGCCGCCGAAGGTCGAGACGCCTGAGCCTGTGGCGCCCGCCGCGCCCGTCTCCCCTCCGGCCAAGCCGAAGCGCACTCCCCCTCCCCGCCCGAGCCTCTCCCTCCCCAAGAGCGGCGGCGCCCGCGCCGCGATCGCGGCCGGCGCCCTGGTCGTCGTCGCCCTGATCGTCGTGCTCGCGGTCAGCGGTAGCGGCGGCGGCTCCTCAGGAGACTCGACCACCACCGCCGCCACGACGGAAAGCACGACCGCCTCCGAAGAACCCTCCGGCACCACCACTCCGGTCGGCTCCAAAGAAGTGACCCAGGCGACCCTCAGTCCCGTCAACGGGGGCGATGCCAAGGGCGTGGCCGTCTTCGGTCGGGTCAAGAACTCCCTGGCGCTGCAGATCGAAGCCACCGGCCTGCCCGCGACCACCAAGGGCCAGTCCTACACCGTCTGGCTCTACGAGTCGCCGCAGAAAATGCTGCCACTGGCGACGACGACGGTCGGCAAGTCGGGCAAGATCGGCGCCCAGGTCGAAGTCCCGACCGAAGTGCTCGCCTACCTGGCCAACGAAACCTTCGACCAGATCGACGTCTCGCTGACCTCCGACGCGAATCTGAAAGCGTCGCTGGACAAAGCCACGAAGGAAAAGAAGGCGCCCGCCTACACCGGCACCGACGTGCTGCGCGGCCAGATCACCGGCCCGATCATCGGTGCCGCGAAGAAGGCCAAGACGAAGGAATAGGTCAGGAGACCGACAGCAGCTTGCCGGGATTCATGATGCCGGTCGGATCGAGTTGATCCTTGACCGCGCGCAGCACATCGAGGCCGGTCTCCCCCACCTCCGCCTCCATGTAGGGGGCGTGGTCGTGGCCGACCGCGTGGTGGTGGGTGATCGTGCCGCCGGCGGCGACGATCGCCTCACAGGCGGCGCCCTTGACCTGGCGCCACTGCTCGAGCTCGGCCCCGTGGCGGGAACGGGCGATGAAGGTGAAGTAGAGCGAGGCGCCGTCGGCGTAGGCATGGGAGAGGTGACAGAAGACGAGGCCGGGAGTGCCCTGCTCGGAGAGCGAGCCGTGGATCGCGGCGGCGACCGCGTCGTGCAGCTCGCCGAGCCGGGACCAGGTGTGCGACGTCTCCAGGGTCTCGACCATCGCCCCCATCCCCATCAGCGTGTCGCGCAGGTAGGGGCCCTGGTAGCGACCGTGCTCCCAGGAGCGACCGGCGGCCTGGCCGAGGTAGACGGCGTCTCCGGACCGCAGTCCCCGGACCGTGAGAGCGCGGCGTCTCGCGACCGACTCCTCCTCGCCCTCCAGCCCGACGATCATCAGGCAACCGTTCGAGCGTTTGCGCAGGCCGAGATAGCGGCTGAAGAGGGCGCCGGTGGCACCGCGCGGCCCGGAGAGGGCGAGCGAGCCCTGGGTCTCCTCCTCGTCGGAGAGGCGAATGATGTCCGGCAGTCCCGACCCCTGGGCCAGCGAGCGGACGATCTCCGTCCCGGCCTCGAAGCTCTCGGCCATCCAGGCCTCGTAGCGGCGCGCCGCGGGAACGGGCTTGACCCGCACCGTCACCTCGGGGATCACGCCGAGGACGCCCTCGGAGCCGACGATCAGCTCGCGCAGGGCCGGGCCGGCCGCGGTGTGAGGCGTTTCCAGCGTCCGCAGGTCGCCGGCCGGGGCGAGCAGGCGGATCGAGCTGACCACGGCATCGAAGCGGCCGTAGCCGCTGGAAGCCTGGCCGGCGGAGCGGGTCGCGGCGAAGCCGCCGATCGTCGCGTACTCGAAGGACTGCGGGAAATGGCCGAGGGTGACGCTCTCGCGGCCGAGCGCCGCCTCCGCCTCGGGCCCGCGCAGGCCGGCGCCGAGCCGGGCGGTCAGCGAGCGCCGGTCGACCTCGACATCGCGCAGGGCGCCGAGGTCGAGGCTGATCAGGCGCTGGTGCGCGCCCCGCAGCGGCTCGACCCCGCCGACGACGCTGGTGCCACCGCCGAAGGGGACCACGGCGATGCCCTCGCGGGCGCAGAGGTCCAGCACACGGCGCAGGGCGTCGACATCGGCCGGCACCACCACTGCGTCCGGTGCCTGCTCGAGGCTGCCGGCGCGCATCCGCGCCAGGTCCACGTAGCCGCGCCCGGTCGAGTGGCGCAGCCGATCCTCGTGCGAGCTGAAGATGCCGGCGGCTCCGACCGCCTCGGTCAGTGCCGGGGGCAGTGGCTCCGGCTCCGGCAGGGCGAAGTCCTCGATCCCGCCCGCCAGCGGCCAGGGCTCAAGCTCGCCGATCCGCTCGCGCAGCACGCCCAGCGCCTGCGCGTCCAGCTCCGGCGCGATCTCCGGGTCCCCCCAGCCCCACCAGTTCGAGTCCCGCCGTGGCGCGGTCATGGCGCTTTTCTTTCGGATAGCGATAGAAAAGCGCCAATCACGTCAGCGCCCTCTCGATCCCGTCAAGCGCCTCCTCGAGGATCGCGCCCTGGGCGCGGCGCATCATCGGCGAGCCCATCCGCGACATCCCTTTCAGCGCCTGGACCGAGATCAGGTTGACCTGGGTCCCGTCGTCGCGCTGCCGCAACCCGATCTCGATCCGGGAGCTGCGCAGGTGGCGGGCGAAGGGCGTGCCCTCCAGCTCCTGCTCCCAGACGTAGCGCTCCCCCTCGGCCGAGCTGAGACAGCGATAGTCGGCGCGCACTCCCCTTCCCTCCGAGGTCTCCAGGACCTTGGTCCACTGGCTGCGGCGGCCGGCGCTCTTCTGCTCGACGTTCTCGACCCGGCCGGTGCGCGGCCACCAGCGCGGCAGGCTGTAGGGATCGGAGACGAGCTTCCAGACCTCGTCCACGGGAGCCGCGATCGTGCGGCGGCGGCTCACCCGTGGCATCGCGGCGCAGTGCTACTCGCCGGCCAGGCGGCGGAGGTCGCGTACGAGCAGCAGGTGCTTGAGGTGGCTGACCGTCGCCGCCAAACTTTCCAGGCTCTGCAGGGCCTCTTTGCGCCGCTCGGGATTGCGCGAGCGCAGCGACGGGCCCAGCAGCGCTTCCAGCAGATTCGCCTCGCGGTCGGCGGAGGAGCGGAAGACGCGCAGGTTGCGGGCGGCGACGCCGACCCGCGAGAGTTCGTTGGCGGCGCGGACGGTCTCGCGGTCGGTCTCGTCGTAGACGGTCTTGCCGTCGCGGCGCTCCGGCTGGACGATCCCGAAGTTCTCCAGCTCGGCGATCAGCTCCTCGCGGGCGCCGGTCTCCTCGATCACCTCCTCGAGGGTCAGGTGGGCACGTGAGGTATCGACCAGGATCGCCCGCCGGGCGGCGCCGTTGGCGGGTTTGCGGTCGGCGTCGCCGATGACCAGGTCGCCGCCACCGGCCAGCTCCTGGCGGATCACCCGCAGCGGCAGGAACTCGTCGCGCTGCAGCCGCAGGATCGTCCGCAGACGCTCGACGTCGCTCTGGCTGTAGAGGCGGTAGCCGCCCGAGGTGCGGCGCGGATTGAGCAGCTTCTGGTCCTCGAGGTAGCGGATCTTCGAGATCGAGACGTCGTCGAACTCGTTCTGGAGGATCTTGCAGACGGCGCCGATCGTCAGCGCCTTGCGGGGGCGGCTGGCGGAGTCGGGCGCCCGCAGCGGCTGTTCGGAGACGGGCACCTCAGCGCTCCAGGTAGCTGAGCTTGTACTTGCCGACCTGGATCTCGTCGCCGTCGCCGAGCCGGTGCGACTCGATCCGGCGGCGGTTGACGTAGGTGCCGTTGAGGGACCCGAGGTCGTCGATGTAGAGGCCGTCGCGGCGGCGCACCAGCAGCGCGTGGTTGCGGGAGACGGTGACGTCGTCGAGGAAGACGCCGGCGTCGGGGCTGCGGCCGATGCTGATCCGCTCCTCGTCGATGCTGAAGCTCTCGCCGGCGCGACCGCCACCGGCGCGGATCACCAGCGCCGCGCCCGCCTCCTCGACCACCTCGTCGATGTCGACCGGCTGCATGTCGCCGGTGTCGTCGACGGTGTAGGTCATCGTCGTCGGGTCCTCGCCCGCCTCGGCCGGCCCGCCCAGGTAGGCACCGCACTTCTGGCAGTAGTTCGCGCCCTCGGGGTTGGCGAACCCGCACTCGGGACAGTGGACGGCCATGCTCGGATCCCGGCGCTAGGCGGCCGGCTCGTCCCCGGTCGGAGGCTGGGCCTTGCCGGCGAGGATCTCGGTCAGCTGCTGAACGTCGTCGCCGCTGAACATCGAGTCGCCGCGCTCGTGCTTGTCGCGCAGGCGGTTGACCAACTCGGCACGGAGAATGTCGATCTTTCCGTGCAGGGTGCGCCGCTTGTAGGAGATCTCGTTCTCCTCCTCCGTGAGCTTGTCGATCAGGTCCCTCAGTTCCTTGTCGCTGAGTGAGCCCAGATCGGGAAAGGTGTCCTCCATCGTGCTCCTTAATCGAAGAGGCGCGGGCGCCCCATTTGCGCGGGTGGCGATTATAAGTCGAACCTCCCCAAGGTTCAACTGAAGGTTGAAGGTTCGGCGGTTCTGGCGCTCAGCTTGCAGCGCCGGGGGCGCGAGCCGCGCGCAGGCCGGCCTGGGCGTAGAGCACCGTGGCGAGGATCGCCAGCGCGAGGCCGAGGATCAGCAGTGCCGAGGGCACCCAGCCGGCGAAGACCATGGCGAAGAAGATCCCGCCCATGATCGGGAAGACCGAGAGGCGCCCGGGCCAGTTGACTTCGATGTCGACCCCGTGCCGGAGCCCGTACTCGGCCAGGCCCAGCATGACCAGCTCGCGCAGCGCCAGCAGTGCCAGCGCCCAGCGCGGCAGCAGCTCGAAATGCCAGCAGACGACGGCGCCGGAGAGGATCGTCAAGCGATCGACGAGGGGGTCGAGCAGTGCCCCCATGCGGCTGTACTGGCCGGTGACGCGGGCGAGGAAGCCGTCAAGGTAGTCGCCGGCGGCGATCAGCCAGAAGACGATCGCGGCGGGGGCGCTGCGCCCGTCCCCCGATTCGAAGGCGAGAACGAGGAAGACCGGCAGCGCCGCGAGGCGGACGTAGCCGACCAGGTTGGGGACCGTCCAGGGGTTGAGCGGCTCCCCCTTGCGCGTCTGGCGCGGTTTCGACCCGGTGCGGTCGAGCCCGAAGAGGCGGCGGATGCGGCCGCGCCCGAAGGGGGCCGCGTCAGTCATCGCCCCGGAGGATCGCCAGGGCCCCCTCGGCGGCGCCCTCCACGGGCAGCTTGTGCTCGGCACCGGAGGCGCGCTCGGTCGCCTCGACGATGCCGTCGGCGAGGCCGCGCCGCCCGACCACGATCCGCAGCGGGCAGCCGAGCAGCTCCGCGTCGGTCAGCTTCTCCCCCGCTCCCGCCTTGCGCTCGTCGTAGAGGACCTCGGCACCGGCGGCGAGCAGCTCCTCGTAGAGGCGATCGGCGGCCTCGCGCTCGGGCTCACCCTCCTTCGCGAGGGAGACGAGGTGGATCTGCCAGGGCGCGAGCGCCACCGGCCAGACGATGCCGCGCTCGTCCGCGCCCTGCTCGATCGCCGCGGCGAGGATCCGCGCCGGGCCCATCCCGTAGCAGCCCATCACGATCGTCTGCTCCTCGCCGTTCTCGTCGAGATAGGTGGCGCCGAGCGGGTCCGAGTAGCGGGTGCCGAGCTTGAAGATGTTGCCGACCTCGATCGCCGCCTCGATCTCGATCGTGCCGCCGCCCGGGGCGGTGTCGCCGGCCTCGACCGTGCGTACGTCGAGCTCCTCGAACTCGAAGTCGCGGCCGGGCTGGACGCCGCGCAGATGAGCGCCGGCCTCGTTGGCGCCGCAGACGTAGGAGTCGCCGTCTATCGCTACGTCCTTGACGACGGGGATCCTCGCTCCGACCGGGCCGATGAACCCGACCGGGCCCAGCTCGGCGGCGATCTCCTCGGCGCCGGCCTGGCGGAAGTCGGCGCCGAGCGCGTTGCGCAGCTTGATCTCGCTGAGGCGGTGGTCGCCGCGGACCAGGACCAGGACCATCCCCCGGCCCTCGACGATCACCGGCAGTGCCTTGATCAGCGCCCCGGCGGGGACCTCGAGCGCCTTCGAGACCTCCTCGACCGTGGTCTGGCCGGGAGTCTCGACCGGCTCCGGCGCGGCCAGCGGCGCCGGGAGCTCGACCGTTTGCGCCGTCGCCGAGGCGACCTCGACGTTGGCGGCGTAGCCGGGCGCCAGCGCCACCTCGTTCTCGCCCGCCGGGCAGGGGGCCATGTACTCGTCGGCACCGGAGCCGCCCATCATCCCGACGTCGGACTCGACCTTGTACCAGCGCAGGCCGCAGCGGTCGAGAATCCGCTCGTAGGCCTCTGCCTGGGCAGTGTAGGAGCGCTCCAGCCCCTCCTCGTCGCGGTCGAAGGAGTAGGCGTCCTTCATCGTGAACTCGCGGGTGCGCAGGACGCCGGCCCGCGGCCGCGGCTCGTCGCGCTCCTTGGTCTGGATCTGGAACAGCATCAGCGGCAGGTCCCGGTAGGACCGCACCTCGCGCGCCACGTGGTAGGTCAGCGCCTCCTCGTGGGTCATCGCCAGTACCAACGGCGACCCCTTTCGGTCCTCGAGCTTGAACAGCTCCTCGATCGCGTACCGCCCGGTCTTCTCCCAGGGCTCGGCCGGCTGCAGCACCGGCATCAGCATCTCCTGACACCCGATCGCCTCCATCTCCTCCCGGATGATCGCCTCGACCTTCCGCTCCACCCTCCATCCGGCGGGCAGGTACGTCCACAACCCGGCCCCGAGCTGGCGAATCAGACCCGCCCTGACCATCAACTTGTGGGAGATCGCCTCCGCATCGGCAGGGGGGTCCTTGAGCGTGGGAAGAAATGCCTGGGAGAGTCGCGTCACGCGAGGAAACCTACCCGCCCCCGCCGAGCATCGGGCTCAAGCCCTGGTAAACCGCCGCCCCGCGGTGGGTGAGGCCTCCTCATCGAGCAGCACCTTGTCCGACTCGCCCTTTTCGACCGCTTCCTTCTCCATCGCCGCAATCTTCTCCGGCGTGAGTTCGCCCGCGTTTTCCTCCTCGATCTTGGCCAGCCAGGCGGCGCCCTCGCGCGACTCGGACTCGTCGACCTCGACCTTGCCGCGATCCAGCGACTTGTCGATCTCTTCGAAGAGGGTGTCGACCAGGGTCGCCTGCGGGACCTTCCGCAGCGGCTTGCCGTGGGCGAAGATCAGGCCCTCGTCCTTGGCGCCGGCGATCCCGAAGTCGGCGTGGCTGGCCTCGCCGATCCCGTTGACGGCGCAGCCGAGCACGGCCACCTCGACCGGCTCCGCGTAGCTTTCCAGCCGCTGCTCGATTTCAGCGACGACCGAGTCCATGTCGAACTGCAGACGGCCGCAGGTCGGGCAGGCGATCAGGACCGGCCCGCGCTCGCGCAGCTGCAGCGCCTTGAGGATCTCCCAGGCAACTTTGACCTCCTCCTCGGCGTGGAAGGTCGAGAGGCTGATCCGGATCGTGTCGCCGACCCCGTCGGCGAGCAGCGTCCCCAGCCCGACCGCGGATTTCAGCGAGCCGGCCCATTTGGTCCCCGCCTCGGTGATCCCGAGGTGCAGCGGGTAGGGCACCTTCTCGGCGAGCAGGCGGTTGGCGGCGATCGTGTTCGGCACGTTGGTCGACTTGATCGAGATCTTGAAGTTGGTGAAGTCGAGGCCCTCCATCAGCTCGGTGAACTCGATCGCGGCGGCGACCAGCGCCTCGACCGGCGCTTCGCGCTCGAGCTCGTGCAGGTGTTTTGGCAGCGAGCCGGAGTTGACCCCAATTCTCATCGGCACCCCGGCGGCGTTGGCCTTGACCGCGACCTCGGCGACTTTGTCGCGGCCGCCGATGTTGCCCGGGTTGAGGCGGATGCAGTGGGCGCCCGCGTCGATCGCTTTCAGCGCCAGGGTGTGGTTGAAGTGGATGTCGGCGATGATCGGGATCGGCGATTCGCGCACGATCGTCTTCAGCGCCTCGGCGTCCTTCTCTCGCGGCACCGCACAGCGGACGATGTCGGCGCCGGCATCGGCGACCTTGCGGATCTGCTCCATCGTCGCCGCCAGGTTGGCTGTCTCGGTCTTGGTCATCGTCTGCACCGCGACCGGCGCACCGCCGCCGATCGGCACCTTGCCGACGAATATCTGACGCTTGGAGGACACATCCGAAGCGTACCGGGAGGGCTTCTCCCATCGGTTTGAACCCGATCGGCCCGAGAGCCGTAAGCCGGTTTGATGGGAGGACGTCTCGCCGCATTTGTCATTGCCGTGGCTACGGCCGCGGGGCTGATCGCCGCCCCGGCCGCCGAGGCGACCTTTCATCTGATCAAAGTTCGTGAGGTCTACACGGGGACGAATAACGACAGCTACGTCGAGCTGCAGATGTTCGCCGCCGGACAGGTGCTGCTGAGCGGCCACAAGATGACCGTCTACAACTCGGCCGGTGCTCTGGTGCATTCCTCGACCTTCTCCACTGGGGTTGCCAATTCGGAAAACCAGCGCACCGTCCTGATCGGCGACAGCAACGTGCAATCGAGCTTCGGAGTTGCACCCGATCTCGTCGACGCCGAACTGAATCTCTCCGGCGCCGGCGGCGCGGCCTGCTGGAACGCACTCGGCATCCCGGCCGACTGTGTCGCCTGGGGGAACTTCAGTGGCGGCGCAGCGCTGCAGACGGCGACCGGGACCAGCGCTGGCGCACCGGTATCTCCGTCAGGGATAACCCCCGGCAAAGCGATCCGGCGCACGATCGAACCCGGCTGCCCAACCCTGCTCGAGGAAAGCGACGACACCGACGCCAGCGCCACCGACTTCAAAGAGGCCACGCCCGCCCCTCGCGACAACGCCTCCGCGGTTGTCGAGACCACCTGCGCCGGTGCTCCCAATACCGCGATCGACGACAAGCCGGCGCTGAGAACCAACAGCACCGCCGCCGAATTCACCTACGAAGCGCCAACCGCGACCAGCTACGAATGCAGGCTTGACGCGGCCACCTTCGCCGCCTGCCCAAGCGCCGGCCAGGACTACTCGGGCCTGGCAGACGGCGCCCACACCTTCCAGGTCCGCGGCGTCAACCTCTCCGGCCCGGACCCGACCCCGGCCAGCTACTCGTGGACCGTCGACACCGTGGCCCCCGTTGCCACCATCGACACCCACCCCGCGGACCCGGGTCCAGGCAACAGCGCCGCCTTCACCTTCCACGCCGGCGAGACCTCGACCTTCCAGTGCAGCCTCGTGCCGGCCGGCGAGCCGGCCGCCTTCTCGACTTGTGCCACGGGGAAGACCTATAAAAACCTTGTCAACGGCGAGTACCTGTTCGAGGTGCAGGCGACGGATCAGGCGGGCAACGGCGGCGCGCCGGCGTCCTTCGAATGGGAAGTCGACAACTCACTCACCGACACGACGCCGCCGCAGACGACGCTGGACCAGCGGCCACCCGACCCGAGCGCCAGCTCATCGGCCTTCTTCAGCTACGAGTCCAACGAGGACGGGTCGAGCTTCGAATGCGCCCTCGACGGAGCCGCCTTTAGCCCCTGCCCGCCCGGCGGGATCACCTACTCCAGCCTCGTCAACGGCCCCCACGCCTTCGAGGTCCGCGCGATCGACATCAGCGAAAACACCGACCCGACGCCGGCCGGCTACAGCTTCAGCGTCGCAGTCCAGTCCGTGCCGCCGACCTCCCCACCACCGCTGCCCGTCTCGCCACCGCCGCCCCAACCCCCTGCGGCGCCGCAGACGACGCTCGCCAAGGCCGTGGCGAAGACGCACGACCGCACACCCACTCTTCGCTTCAGCTCCGCCACCCCCGGCGCCGACTTCGAATGCGCCGTCGATCGGGGGTCCTTCAAGCCCTGCCACTCGCCGTTCACCAGTAAGCAGTTGAGCTTCGGCCGTCACACGATCTCGGTGCGCGCGATCATCG
Source organism: uncultured Solirubrobacterales bacterium (assembly GCA_963735235.1). Lineage (GTDB taxonomy): Bacteria > Actinomycetota > Thermoleophilia > Solirubrobacterales > 70-9 > VAYN01. The sequence continues at coordinate 105,937 of CAVTKD010000002.1, forward strand.
GCGGAGTCACCGACCCCACTCCCGGCAAATATGCCTTCAAGGTCGTCCGGGGTCACTGAGGCGATGCGGGGATGGCGAGGCGCGATCGTGGCTGTCGTCGGCGCTGCGGCGCTGCTCGCGATCTGGGCTCCGGCGGCTTCGGCGACCTTTCACCTGATGCAGATCCGCGAGGTCTACCCGGGCTCGGTCGCCGCCCCCGGCTCCGAGTACGTCGAGCTGCAGATGTGGGCCGAAGGGCAGAACCACGTCGGCGGGCATGTCCTGCGCAGCTACGACGCCACCGGCACGGTCACCGGCATGGATGCCTTCCCCGCCGATGTCGCCCATGGCGCCAATCAGAGCACGATGGTGCTGGCAACGCCCGAGGCCGAATCCCAGTTCGGTCTCATCTCCGACGCGCCGCTCGTACCCTCCGGCCAGCTCGATCCCAGCGGTGGCGCTGTCTGCTGGGAAAACCTTGACTGTGTCTCCTGGGGCGGCTTCGGCGGCTCCCTGCCCAGCCCCACGGGCTCGCCGGCGGCCCCGGGTGGCATTCCCGACGGCATGGCCCTGCGGCGCAGCATCGCCCCAGGTTGCCCGACCCTGCTGGAGCCCGGCGACGACCACGACGACAGCGCCGCAGACTTCTCCGTCGTCTTCCCGAGCCCGCGTCCGAACTCGGCCCCTCCCTCCGAGCACACCTGCGGTGCCGGGGTCGCGGCACCGTCCCAGCCCGGCGGCGGTCCGCCGCAGACGATGCTCGGTCGGACGCCGCCGAAGCGATCGCGTGACCGCACTCCGACCTTCCGCTTTGCCGCGGACGATGCAAGCGCGGGCTTCGAATGCGCAATCGACGCCCACCCCCTCCGTGCCTGTGGCTCGCCCTTCACGGCGCACCGGCTCGCCTTCGGCCGCCACGTCTTCAGAGTGCGAGCCAGCGATGAGGAGGGAGCTGACCCTTCGCCCGCCTCCTACGCCTTCCGGGTACTGCGTAGACGCCGCTAACGGACGTTGAAGCCTTCGCCGGTGATGCGGCCGATGTCGTTGCTGAGGCCGATGAAGAAGAGCATCGCCACCAGGGCGAAGCCGATGATGCTGGCCCGCTCCATCACCCGCAGCGAGACCGGCTCGCCGCGCAGCTTCTCGACCACGCTCCAGAAGATGTGACCGCCGTCGAGAGGCAGGATCGGCAGCAGATTGACCAGGCCGAGCGAGAGGCTGACCAGAGCGAGTAGGAGCAGTGCCTGTGTGGCTCCGGTGTCGATCGCCTGGTGGGCGACGTCGCTGGTCCCGACCAGCCCCGAGATCTGCTTGCGCTGCTTCGCTTCGAAGATGTGGGCGAAGACGTGGGCGGTGCCGGAGGCGACCATCCACATCGAGTCCCAGGCATGGCTGACGGCGGCGCTCGCGCCGAAGCTCACCGCTTCGGAGCCGTAGGAGAACCCGATCAGGGCGCGGCCGTTTTCCTTGCTGTACTCGGGCCGGGCCGAAATCGTGCGGGTGACGCCGTCGCGCCGCACCTCGATCTGCACGGGGGTCACCGCCGCGCAGCCGTTGACCTGCTTGCCGGCGCATTCGTGCGCCGCAACCTGCTTGCCGAACTTGACCAGGCGGTCTTCCTGGCTCAGGCTGGGGTAGCGGTGACCGTCGATGGCGACGATTTCGTCGCCGGGCTGCAGCACCTTCGCCGCCGGGGTGCCGGATTTGATTTCGCCGACCTTCTGGTCGACCTGCTGGACGCCGGCCAGGTAGACGCCGAAGAGGATCACGAAGGCGAGGACGATGTTCACCGCCGGCCCGGCGCCGATCACGACGATCCGCTTCCAGACCGGCTGGCGGTAGTAGGCGCGGTCCACGACCTCCGGAGGAATCTCCTCCTCCGGGTTCATGCCGGTGATCTTCACGTAGCCGCCGAGCGGGATCGCTTTGATCCCGTACTCGGTCTCGCCGCGTTTGAACGACCAGAGCGTCGGCCCGAAGAAGAGGAAGAAGCGCTCGACCCGCATCCCCGTCGCCTTGGCGGCGACGAAGTGACCGGCCTCATGGAGGACGATCAGGAAACAGAGACCGGCGAATACGAGGATCCAGCTCATGCTGGAGTCAACCCCCGAACCCGGTCTTCGGTGCGCCGGCGGGCCTCGGCGTCGGTCGCGAAGAGGTCGTCGAAGTGGGTGACCGGCCGGGCCGGCATCTCCTCCAGCACCCGCTCGATCACCGCGGCGATGCCGGTGAAGGGGATGCGGCCGTCGAGGAAGGCGGCGACGGCGACCTCGTCGGCGGCGTTGAGCACGCAGGGCGCCGTGCCGCCGGCCTCGCCGGCCTCGAGCGCGAGGCGCAGGCAACCGAAGGTCTCCGGGTCGGGCGCCTCGAAGCTCAGCGAGCCGACCGCGGCGAGATCGAGCTGCGGCACGTCGACATCGGCGCGCTCCGGATAGTGCAGCGCGTAGGAGATCGGCACCCGCATGTCGGGATAGCCGAGATGGGCGAGCGAGGAGCCGTCGTTGAGCTGGATCAGCGAGTGGACCAGCGACTGCGGGTGAACGACGACGTCGATGCGCGAGTAGGGCACGGCGAAGAGGTGATGGGCCTCGATCGCCTCGAAGCCCTTGTTCATCAGTGTCGCCGAGTCGATCGTGATCCTCCCTCCCATCTTCCAGGTGGGATGGGCGAGTGCGTCGTCGACGCTGACCTCGGCAAGATCCTCACGGCCGCGGAAGGGCCCGCCGGAGGCGGTCAGGACCAGCTTCGTCACGGTCCCCGGAGCCTCCGCGGCGATCAACTGATGCAGGGCGGAGTGCTCGGAGTCGACCGGCAGCAGCCGTGCCCCGGTCGCCTCGGCCAGCGCCATCACCAGCTCCCCACCGACCACGAGGCTCTCCTTGTTGGCCAGCGCTACGTCAACCCCCGCGGTCAGCGCGACCACGGTCGAGGCCAGACCGGCGGCGCCGACTATCCCGTTGAGGACCAGGTCGGCGCCGGCGGTCGCGATCAGCTCCCGCACGCCCTCCTCGCCACTCAGCACCTGGCCGCTCCAGGCGCCGCGGGCCCGCCCCGCTGCATCCTCGTCGGCCAGCGCGATCGCCGGCACCCCGTGCTCCCGCGCCTGCTCGACGGTCAGCTCCCAGCCGCGACCGGCCGCCAGCCCGACCACCTGAAGCTCCCCGGAACGACCGACGACGTCGAGCGCCTGCGTCCCGATCGACCCCGTCGACCCGAGTATCAAGACCTTCTTCATCCGGCTTCAGAGGATAGGGACGGCCGCATACGCACTAGTAAACGAGCGCCACCGAGAGGTAGTAGCCGACGACGACGGTGAAGAAGACGGCGTCGAGGCGGTCGAGGATGCCGCCGTGGGGGCCGAACAGGGTGCCGGTGTCCTTTTTGCCGAGGTCCCGCTTCAGCATCGACTCGAAGAGGTCGCCGACTGGGGCCACGGCGGCCACGGCGGCGCCGATGATCAGCGCGTTCACCCCGGTCAGCCAGTCCTGGTAGAGCCCGGCGAACCAGAAGCCCATGGTGCCGATCAGGAAGCCGCCGATCAGCCCCTCGATGGTCTTGTTCGGAGAGATGCTGGGGGCGATTTTGTGGCTGCCGAACATGCGCCCGGTGGCGTAGGCGGCGGTGTCGGCGACGAAGGTCCCGACCAGGACGTCGACCAGCAGCCCGGCGCCGTGGCTCGGCAGGTCGCGCAGCAGCACCGCGTGGACCAGCGGGATCCCGATCCAGAAGATCCCCATCAGGGTGACGCTGATCGAGACCGTCGCGCCGTCGCGGTGGCGGGCGTCGGCGCTGAAGGCGAACAGCAGCGGGAACGAGGCGGCGAGGATCAGCAGGACGTTGAAGGCGGTGCCGAAGTGGGCGGCGACGATCAGGGCGGCGACGGCGACGTAGGCCGGGATCGGCAACGGCCGCGTCTCCGCGGTCATCGCCAGGTACTCGTTCAGGCAGACCGCGCCGATCGCAATCATCGCCGCCGCGAAGATCAGTCCGCCCGCGACGGTGATCGCGATCGCGAAGGCGATCCAGGGCAGCGCCACCAGCACCCGCTTGACCGTCTCGCCGTCGAGGCCGCGCCGGCGGCGCGGCTGGCGCGGCGGTTTGGGCGGCGGCACCGGGTCGTCCTCGAACATCTCGTCATCGAAGAGGTCTGACCTCATCAGCGCCCCCCGAAACGCCGCTGGCGGGTCTCGTACTCGCGCAGCGAGTCCTCCAGCGCCGCCCGGTCGAAGTCGGGCCAGAGCTCGTCGCGGAAGACCAGCTCCGAGTAGGCGCTCTGCCAGATCAGGTAGTTGGAGAGCCGCTGCTCGCCGCTGGTTCGTATCAGGAGCTCTGGGTCGTGCATCTCAGGCGCGTAGAGGTGGCCGCGGAACTCCTCCTCGGAATTCCCCTGAAAGCTTCGCGCCGCATCGACGATCTCCGCCCTGCCGCCGTAGTTGAAGGCGACAAAGAAGACGATGCGGTCGTTGGCGGCGGTCTCCGCTTCAGCCCACTCCATCAGCTCGACCAGCTGCGGCGGCACCCCCTCGCGGCGTCCGACGAAGCGCACCCGCACCCCTTCGGCGTCGAGCTCGGGGGTCTCGTTGGCGATCCGTTCGCCCATCATCCGCATCAGCCCCTCGACCTCCTCGGCCGGCCGGGCCCAGTTCTCGGTCGAGAAGGAGAAGACGGTCAGCTCCTCGACCCCGAGCTCGACCGCGTCGCGCAGCCGCGCCTTGACGACATCGGCCCCCGCCTGGTGCCCGGCCGCGACCGGCAGACCGCGCTGCTGTGCCCAACGGCCGTTGCCATCGGTGATGATCGCTACGTATCTGGGCGCGGTCACGCTGCCGTGGCCCGCCTCAAACCTCGAGGATTTCCTCTTCCTTGCCCTTCAGCAAAGCGTCGATCTCGGCGATCGAGTCGTCGGTCTGCTTCTGCAGCGTGGCCTCGGCCCGGCGCTCGTCGTCCTCGCCGGCATCGCCCTCTTTTTTCAGCTCGCGGAGGTCGTGCATGATGTCGCGGCGGACGTTGCGGATCGCCACCCGGCCCTCCTCGGCGACGCCGTGGACGACCTTGACCATCTCCCGGCGGCGCTCCTCGGTCAGCTCCGGGATCTGCAGGCGGATCACGTTGCCGTCGTTGCTCGGGGTGAGGCCGACGTCGGACTCCATGATCGCTTTCTCGATCCCGCCCAGCGCGCCCTTGTCGAAGGGGGTGACGGTGAGCAGGCGGGCGTCGGTGGTGGCGACGTTGGCCAGCTGCTTGAGCGCGGTCGGGCTGCCGTAGTAGTCGACGGTGATGCGGTCCAGAAGGTGCGGGGAGGCGCGGCCGGTGCGGACCGTCGCCAGCTCGCCACGGCTCGAATCGACCGACTTGGTCATCCGCCCCCTGGCGTCCTCAAGCAGTTCGTCGATCAGCTCCACTGGTTCCCGTCCTCGCTCACTTGGCGGGGGCACTGGCGACCAGCGTGCCCACCTTCTCGCCGGAGATGATCCTATCTATGTTCGTCTCGTCGCCCATGTTGAAGACGTAGATCGGCAGGTCGTTGTCCATGCAGAGCGAGAGCGCCGTCGAGTCCATCACCCGCAGGTCGCGCTCGATCGCCTCGCGGTGGGTGATCGCGGGGATGAACTTGGCCTCCGGGTGGGTCGCCGGGTCGGCGTCGAAGACCCCCTCCACCCCGTTCTTGGCCATCAGGATCGCCTCGGCGTGGATCTCCAGCGCCCGCAGCGCCGCGGCGGTGTCGGTGGTGAAGAACGGGTTGCCGGTGCCGGCGGCGAAGATCACCACCCGCTCCTTCTCGAGGTGGCGCATGGCGCGGCGGCGGATGTAGGGCTCGGCGACCTCCTTGACGTCGATCGCCGACATCACCCGGGTGTGCTGGCCCAGCCCCTCGAGGGCGTCCTGCAGGGTCAGCGCGTTGAGCACCGTGGCGAGCATCCCCATGTAGTCGCCGGTGGCCCGGTCCATGCCCTGGGCCGCCCCGGCCAGGCCACGGTAGATGTTGCCGGCGCCGACCACGATCGCGACCTCGACGCCGCGGTCGCGGATCGCCGAGATCTGCTTGGCGATCCGGTCGACCTCGACGCCGTCGGTGCCGTATTCGAGGCTGCCCATCAGGGCCTCGCCTGAAAGCTTCAGCAGGATGCGCCCGAAGCGCGGCTCGGGAGAAGAGGTCACGTGCGGGTGACCCTATTCCTCGCCGACGCGGAAATAGGTGAAGCGGGCGATGCGAACGTTCTCGCCGGTCTTGGCGGCGAGCTCCTGGCGCAGCTCCTCGATCGTCTTCGAGTCGTGCTTCTCGGCATTGACGTGAGACTGGTCGAGCAGCGCCACCTCGCTGGCCCACTTCGAGAGCTGGCCGCTGACGATCTTCTCGACCACGTCGTCGGGCTTGCCTTCCTCGCGCGCCTTCTCTTCGAAGACCCGTTGCTCGGCCTCGCGCTCCTGCTCGGGGATCTCCTCCGAGGAGACGTAGCGCGGCGCCGTCGCGGCCACGTGCAGGGCCACCTGGTAGGCGAACGCCTTGAAGTCCTCGTTGCGGGCGACGAAATCCGTCTCGCACTGGACTTCGACCATCGCCCCGACCCTGTCGTTGGCGTGGATGTAGGAGGAGACGACGCCCTCGTTGGTGCCACGACCTTCGCGCTTGGCGGCGGAGGCCTGGCCCTTCACGCGCAGCAGCTCGATCGCCCGTTCGGTGTCGCCGTCGGCCTCGGTAAGGGCGGCTTTGCAGTCCATCATCGCGGCCCCGGTGCGGTCCCGGAGCGCCTTCACGTCAGCGGCGGTGACGCCACTCATTTGTCCTCTCCTTTGTCAGCCTCGGCGGCCGGCTGCTCCGCTGCGCTGGGCTGCGCGGCGGGCTCGGCTTTCGGTGCCGGTGCGGCGGCCGGTTTGGCGGCCTCCGGCGGCGGCTTGACGGGCTCGGTCGAGGGTTTGGGGGCCGGCGGCTGGGACGGCGTCTGCGCGGCCTTCGCCTGCGCGGCGGCAGTCGCTTTCGCCTGCGCCTCGGCGTCCGCGGCGGCTTTCGCCGCCGCCTCGGCCTCGAGCCGGGCCTTCTCTTCCTCCTCGCGCTTCTTGCGCTCTTCCTCGTCCTTTTTGCGGCGCGCCATTTCCTCGGCGATCCGCTTCTCCTCCTGGACCCGCCAGCCACTGGCACCCTTGTCGACAGCGCCGCCGATCGTGCCGATGACCAGCTCGCAGGAGCGGATCGCGTCGTCGTTGCCGGGGATCACGAAGTCGACCGGGGTCGGGTCGCAGTTGGTGTCGACCAGGCCGATGATCGGGATTCGCAGGCGGGCCGCCTCGTGGACCGCGATCTCCTCGGTTTTGAGGTCGGTGACGAAGACAGCGTCGGGAAGGCGGTCCATGTCGCGGACGCCACCGAGATTGAACTCGAGCTTGGCGAGTTCGGCCTCCATGCCCATCCGCTCCTTGGTCGGGAGCAGGGCTAGTTTGCCGTCCTCTTTCCAGCCGTTGAGCTCGTGCAGGCGGGCGATCCGGGTCGACATCGTGTTGAAGTTGGTCAGCAGCCCGCCCAGCCAGCGCTTGTTGACGTAGGGCATCTTGCAGCGATCGGCCCATTCCTGGATCGTGTCGCGCGCCTGCTTCTTGGTGCCGACGAAGAGCACCGTGCCGCCGCCGGCGGCGAGCTCGCCGGCGAAACGGCGGGCGTTCTCCAGCAGCGCCTCGGTCTGCAGCAGGTCGATGATGTGGATCCCGTCCAGCTCACCGAAGATGAAGCGGCGCATGTTCGGGTTCCAGCGGCGCGTCTGGTGGCCGAAGTGGACTCCGGCCTGGAGCAGATCCGTGAGGCCTGCCTCTGCCTGTGACTCTGGCATTACGTCTCCTTGATCGTTGCGAAGCGATCCCGCCCCGCTTGCCGGACCTGGCGCCGTGCGCCAGGCAGGATCCGGTTCGCAGTCGAACGGGGATTGATTTCTGAGCCGCGGATTGTAGAGAGGCGCGCCTAGGGGGCGCGGGACGCCTCCAGCGCGGCCGCGAGGTCCTCGGGCAGGGCCGATTCGAAGGCCAGGCGCTCGCCGCTCATGGGGTGGTCGAAGGCGAGGCGATGGGCGTGCAGGAACTGGCGCCGCAGGCCGTAGCGGCGGGCGCCGCCATAGGTGGCGTCGCCTGTGAGGGGATGCCCGATCGCGGCGAAGTGGGCGCGGATCTGGTGGGTCCGCCCGGTCTCCAGCTTCGCCTCCAGATAGGTCTCCAGGGGCAGCAGCTCGAGGACCGTGAAGTGGGTGCGCGCCTGGCGCGAGGCGGCGCCGGAGACGGCCATCCGGTGGCGCTGGCGCTGGGCGCGGCCGATCGGGGCGTCGATCGTGCCGGTCCGCGAGGCGAGCCGGCCGCCGGCCAGGGCCAGGTAGATGCGTTCCACCTCGCGGCGCTGGACCTGGGCCTGCAGGGCGGCGTGGGCCTCGTCGGTGCGGGCGACGACGAGCAGGCCGCTGGTCCCCTTGTCGAGCCGGTGGACGATCCCCGGCCGCTCCGGATCACCGCCGCCGCCGAGGATGTCGGCCAGCTCGTCGACCAGGGTCGGCCCGCTGTGCGACGGCGCCGGGTGGACGACCAGGCCCGCCGGCTTGTCGACCACCGCCAGGGCATCGTCGAGGTGGACGACGCGGAGTTGCGGCTCAGCCATCGCCGGACTCCGCCTCGGCGTCGCGCAGGTAGATGAAGACCAGCAGGAGCACCCCCACGGTGATGCACATGTCGGCGAGGTTGAAGGGCGGCCAGTGCGGCAGCTCGATGTAGTCGGTGACCGCGTCGGCGCGGATCCGGTCGGTCAGGTTGCCGAGGGCGCCGCCGGCCAGCAGCCCGGTCGCGATCCACATTCCGGGACGGGTCGGATTGCGCCCGAAGAGGTAGGCGACAACCCCCAGTGCCGCCAGGGTGATCGCCACCAGCGGCACCCCGGCGCCGCCGGCGAGGCCGAAGGCGACGCCGCTGTTGTGGGAGAGGGTCAGGCGCAGCGGCCCGAGCACCTCGACCTTCTGCGCGATCACGAGGTGATCCTCGATCGCCGCCTTGGCGGCCTGATCGAAAGCGACGACGACCAGGCAGAGGGCGCCGGCCAGGCACCAGGCGCGCGTCGCGGGCTTCACCCTGAGATCAGACTGACGACAACGGTCTGCGCCACGAAGAGCAGGATGATCCCGATCACCGGGCTCAGGTCCAGCGCGAAGCCGGAGCCGCCGATCGGCGGCAGGAAGCGCCGGAAGATGTTCAGGTAGGGGTTGGTGGTCTCGGTGACGAAGTCGAGCACCGCCCGCAGCGGCGGGCTGTAGGGCACCCGGGGGATGTAGGAGATGAGGATGTTGGCGAAGATCAGGACGATGTAGACGGTGAAGAGGGCACTGACGTAATCGGCGACGTCGCCACGGCTGAGCGCCGCCGCAATCACCGTCGCATCCTCTCCAGCGACGCCCGCACGGCGGCCTCGAATGCCTCCCGCGCGCCTTCGCGGTCGAGTGCTTCCAGGCCCGCCTCGGTGCTGCCGCCGGGCGAGGCGACGGCCTTCTGCACGTCGGCCGGCTGGTGGATCCGCAGCAGATCCGCGGTCCCGGCGGCGGTCTCGACGACGAGCTCCCGCGCCAGGTCCGGGTCGAGGCCGTCCGCCGCCCCGGCGGCGGCGATCGCCTCGACCGCCAGGGCCAGATAGGCGGGCGCACAGCCCATCACCGCGGTGGCCGCGTCGAAATCCTCGTCGCGTATCTCGACCACATGCCCAAGCGCCGTCAATGCCCCTCGCACTTGCTCAGAAGCCTCGCCGGCGACGCAGAGCACCCCTCTGCGCACCTCCACGCCCACATTTGGCATCACCCGCAGCACTTCCGTCCCCGTAAAGGCCTCCTTCAGCCGCTTCAACGGCACTGCCGCAAGGATCGAGACGATCCGCTTCGCGGCGCCCAGATCGGGCGAAACGGCGTCGAGCGCCGCCGGCTTGACCGCGACGACGACGAAATCTGCCCGCTCGGCGATCTCGCGATTGGAGGCGACCTGTCCGCCGAGCTCCTCGGCCAGCGCTTTCGCGCGCCCGGAGCCACTGTCGGAGAACAGCATTCCCTCGAACCGCCCGTTCCAGCCACGGGCCATGGCGGCGGCCATGCTCCCGGAACCGATGAATCCGACGATCATCGGCCGCAGACTAGTCGCCGCTGGGCGCCTAGGACTGGTTGAAGAAGCCCTTGTCGATCAGTCTCGCCCGTTCCTCGGCGGAGACCTCGACGTTGCGGGGCGTCAGCAGGAACATCTTCTCGGCGATCCGCTGCATGCCGCCGTCCATGGCGTAGGTCAGCCCGGAGCAGAAGTCGATCATCCTCTTCGAGAGTTCGTGATCGGCGGTCTGCAGGTTGAGGATCACCGGCACCTGGCGTTTGAACTGGTCGGCGACCTGCTGGGCGTCGTTGAAGTTGCGCGGAATGACCAGGTGGACCTGGATATCGGAACCGCCGCCGCCGTTGTCCACGGGGCGCAGCGTCCGCGTCCGGCTGGCCGCGATCGGCTCGTCGTCGGCGAAGATGTCGTCGATCTCGTCGCGGCGCGGTCGGCGCGAGGTCGGCAGGCGCCGGACCGAGCCCTGGTCGCGCTCGCGGCGCGCCTCGAAGACCTCCTCAGACCCCGTCTCCGGCTCGAAGTCCTCCTCGTACTCGGGTCCGTAGTCGTGATCCTCGGCCAGGCCGAAGTAGACGAGTGCTTTATGCCAGTTATCTCGAAGGGCCATATGTATCGCGTGATTCGGCCTAGGTCGGCCGACTCCTTTACGGATTATGCCGAGGTTAGCGGCGATTCACACGAACAGGGAGGTGCCGAGCCGGATGATCGACGCCCCCTCCTCGACCGCGATCCGCCAGTCCTGCGAGGTCCCCATCGAGAGCCGCGGCAGCCCGTTGGCTGCGGCGAGCTCGGCGAGACGGGCGAAATGCGGGCGCGATGCCTCGGGATCTGGGCTGAACGGCGGCATCGTCATCAGGCCGCCGACCCGCACCGGGCAGCGCTCGATGAAGGCCGGCAGGTCCGCCGGAGCGACGCCGCCCTTGCCCCCCTCGCCGGCGACGTTGACCTCGATCAGGACCTCGGTATGGGGCCCGCCGTGGCGGCCGAGCTGCGCCAGCACCGAGTCGGTGGCGACCGAGTGGAGCAGGCGGCAGAGCGGCAGCACCTGCTTGACCTTGCGGCTCTGCAGGTTGCCGATGAAGTCCCACTCGAAGGCGTCGCCCCAGCGCTCGTGCTTGGCGGCGAGGTCCTGCTGGCGGTTCTCGCCGACCAGGAGGACGCCCGCCTCGGCCAGGGCGCCCATCTCCTCGAGCGGAACGTACTTGGCGGCGACGAGGATCTCGACCCTCTCCCCCGTCACCTCGCGCACCCGCGCGAGGTTGTCCGCGACCCTGGCCGGATCGATGCCGTGGATCAGCTCCGCCATCTCAGCCCTTCCCCGGCTCGATCCAGGCAATCCCCGCCTGGCGCCCCGTACGACCATGGTCGCGGCGGTGGGAGAAGAACAGCTGCGGCTCGCAGCTGGTGCAGAGGCCGGCCGACTCGACCTTCGTGACCCCGGCCTCGCCGAGCAGGCGCCGCGCGACCTCCGGCAGGTCGAGCATGCGGCCGTCGGCTGTCCCGTCGCCGAGGGCGGAGAAGGCGTCCAGCACCTCGTCGCCGACCTCGTAACAGCAGGGCCCGATGCCCGGCCCGATCGCGGCAGCGGTCGCGCCGACCGCCTCGGCCCCGGCGGCGACGATCCCGCCGGCCAGCCCGCGCCAGCCGCAGTGCAGCATCGCCACCCCTCCCGGCCCCGACAGCGCCACCGGCAGGCAATCGGCGGCGAAGACCAGCGGCGCCAGGCCCGGCGCGCGGACGACGTGGCCGTCGACTTCGGGGATCTCGCTGCCCGGCCGCACGAACGGGCTGGGCCGCTGCGGGTTCGAGTGAAAGGCAAGCTCGCCGCCGTGAACCTGGAGGCCGATCGGGATCCGCGCCGGATCAAGGCCGAGCGCCGTGGCGAGCCGGCGGCGATTCTCGACCACGGCCTCGTTCGCGTCATCGGTGAGAACGCCGAGGTTGAGACTGTCGAAGGGCGCCTCGCTGATGCCTCCGGTCCGGGTGGTGAACGCAGCGCGCGCCGAGCCAAGGTCAGCCTGCAGCCACCGCACCCCGCCGCTCTCACGCCACTCCATGCCCGTAACTAAGCAGATGCGCGGCGCATTCCGGCCGCTAACCCGCCTAACCCGCCCTGGCGGCCGCGAGTGCCGCGGCGAGCTCCTGCTCGCGCCCACCGACCTCGCCGTCGAGCTTGGCTTGCAACGCCGCTTCGAGGCCGCGGCCCAGCGCCGCGCCCTGTGGGACGCCGGCGGCGATCAGGTCGGCGCCGTCGATCTCGAGCTCGACCGCGCGCCATCTCTCCAGGTACTCATCCAGCCACCCGGCGCCCAGCGCCCGCGCCAGCACCAGCTCGACCGGGTCGCTTCCCTTCGCCAGCTCGACCATCTGGGACGGCCGCTTCGGGCTCGCCGCGGCGAGCCCGATCTCATCTCCGGGCGGGCCGAGGGCCGCGGCGAGCGCCACCTGGGACCGCTCCGCCTGGCCGCTCCACTCGGGCATGGCGAGGACTTCGAGGGCCTTCGTCGCCAGCTTGATCCCGCCCTCCCGGGCCTCGATCAAACCCCAGCCGGCGAGCAGCTCCAGCCCACGCGGAGCCGTCGGTTCCGCCGCCAACCGCAGCAGCTCCGCCCGGCGACGGTCGGCCGAGACCGTGGCGAGGTCGGCGGCGCGCGCCAGGTCCGCCGTCCCGGGCTCGAGCGCGAAGTCGAAGCGGGCGGCGTAACGGGCGGCCCGGATCGCCCGTGTGGGGTCGTCGGCGAAGGAGGCTCGGTGGAGGATCCGCAGCAGCCCCGCCGCGAGGTCGGCGAGGCCCCCGTGAGGGTCGATCAGCCGCACCTCGCCGCGCAGGGGGATCGCCATCGCGTTGATCGTGAAGTCGCGGCGGCTGAGGTCCGCCTCGATGTCGCCCGCCGGAGCGACCTCCGGCAGGGCCCCCGGGCGCGGGTAGGTCTCCGAACGGGCGGAGGCGATGTCGAGGACATGACCGTCCATCTCCACCTTGGCCGTCGCGAAGCGCTCGTACTCGCTCAGGGTCTCGGCACCGAGATCAGCGGCAAGGTCGGCGGCGTCCCCCACCACCACGAGGTCGATGTCGGCCCGGCCGCGACCCAGCAGCAGATCGCGAACCGCGCCGCCGACGACGTAGACAGGCGCGCCGGGGATGCCGCGCAGGGCGCCCAGCTCCGGATAGGCACTGCGCAGCGCCTCGGCAAGGTCCTCTATCGGCGTCACGGGGCTCGGCATCTGGTCCTTCCCTACCATGATCGGCTCCACGGATGGCCAACGGGCAGACAGACGGGCCCGGCGGGCCGGACGCGCGAAGGGAGGCGCTGGTCGGGCGCCGCGAGCAGCGGCGGCGCCGGATCAGGCGCAGGCGCCTGATCGCCTCCGGCGCGGTGATGAGCGCGATCGTCGCCGCGGTTGCCGTCGTGGCTCTCGCCGGCGGCGGCTCCGGATCCAGCCCAGGCAAGTCTCCGCAAGCCGCATCGACGGGAGCGGGAAGGGAACGGGAAGCCTCCGTCTCGGGGCGCAAATCCTCGGGACCGGTCCGCAATGCGACACCGCAGCCTGGCTGGGGACCCCATGTCGGCCCGGTGCCGATCCTCGAGTACCACGTGCTCGGTGCGGCGCCGGCCGACGCGCCCTACCCAGAGCTGTACGTCAGCCGGCCGGATTTCCGGCGCCAGCTGGACTGGCTCGACCGGCACGGCTTCCAGGCGGTCACTCTCGAACAGGTCGAGGCGGCCTGGTACCACGGCGCGACGCTGCCTCCCAAGCCGGTGGTGCTCTCCTTCGATGACGGCTACCGGCCGCAGTTCACCTTCGCCCTGCCGGAACTGCGCAAGCACGGTTGGGCGGGGCTGCTGAATCTGAAGGCCGAAGGCTCCGACCTCTACGAAAGCAACGTCAAGGCAATGATCGCCGCCGGCTGGGAGCTCGCCGCCCACACCATCCATCATCTCGACCTAACCGAACTCGACGCCGAGCAGCTGCAGGAAGAAGTTGCCGGCTCGCGGGCGATCCTGCGGCGCGAATACGGCGTTCCGGTCGCCAACTTCTGCTACCCGGCGGGGCGCTTCGACCCGACCGTCATCGCCGCGGTCGAAGCCGCCGGCTACACGGGGGCCACCACCGAGATACCGGGCTACGCGACCCGCGACTCGCCCTACGAACTGGCCCGCTTCGAGATCCTCGGCTCCAGCGGCATCTCCGGCCTCGCCGCGGACCTCCGCTCCGGCACCTGACGGCCGAGAACGCCTGCTCCCGCATGCCGGGAGGAAGTGCGTTCTCACCACTACAGGCGAACGGCGATGCCGTCGGCGGCGAGGCGCTCCTTGGCCTCGCGGATGCGGTGGCGGCCGTAGTGGAAGATCGAGGCGCAGAGGACCGCGTCGGCGCCGCCCTCGGCGATCGCCGCGCTGAGATGGCCCAGCTCGCCGGCGCCGCCGGAGGCGATCACCGGCACCGAGACCGCATCGGCCACGGCGCGGGTCAGCTCGATGTCGTAGCCGTCGTTGGTGCCATCGCGGTCCATGCTGGTCAGCAAGACCTCCCCCGCCCCGCGCTCGGCCGCCTCTTCGGCCCATGAGACCGCGTCGCGCCCCTCGACCCGCTTGCGGCCGCCGTTGGCGTAGACGCCCCAGCCGCCACCGAACCATCCGGCGGGCGCCTCGCAGGTCGGCGACGCCGTCGATGGGCTCTCGTCGCGCTTGGCGTCGATCGCGATCACCACGCACTGGGCGCCGAAGTGGTTGGCCAGCTCGCTCAGCAGCTGCGGGCGCGCCAGCGCCGCCGAGTTGACCGAGACCTTGTCGGCGCCGGCGTCGAGCACCGCCTGCGCGTCCTCGACCGAGCGGATGCCGCCGCCGATCGTGAAGGGGATGAAGACGTTGTCGGCCGTGCGCCGGGCCAGCTCGACGATCGTCTCACGCTTCTCGTGCGAGGCGGTGATGTCGAGGAAGACCAGCTCGTCGGCGCCCTCGGCGTCATAGCGCTCGGCCAGCTCGACCGGGTCGCCCGCGTCGCGCAGCCCGACGAAGTTCGTCCCCTTGACAACGCGCCCGGCGTCGACGTCAAGGCAGGGGATAACTCGCTTCAGGACCATGCCCTACAGCCTAGAGTGGCGCGTTTCTTCCCCATGCCGAAAGAAAAGCGCCACACCCCGAGCCTAAACGCCGCCGCGAAACACCGCGATGGCTTCGGTCACCGTGAATCGGCGCTCGTATAGGGCGCGGCCGACGATCGCACCTTCGATGTTCGGCGGGGCCTCGCGGAGCAGCGTTTCGAGGTGAGAGAGCTTGCCCACGCCGCCCGAGGCGATCACCTGGGCCGGCGTCGCCGCGGCGATCCGCCCCAACTCGCCGATCGCCGGCCCCTCCATCGTCCCGTCGACCTCGATCGCGGTGCAGAGGAACCTCGTGACGCCGCGGGAGCTCAGCTCCGCGACGGCCTCGACCACCCCCTCCTCGCCTGCTTCGGTCCATCCGGCCAGCGCAACCTTGCCGCCGCGAGCGTCGACCGAGACGACCACGCGCTCTCCGTGCTTCTCCAGGGTCTCGGCGAGGAACTCCGGATCGCGGAGCGCCGCGGTGCCGATCACAACCCGCTCAGCACCGGCCCCGAGCACCGCGTCTACCGAGGCCGCGTCGCGAAGGCCGCCGCCGACCTGGATCGGGCACTCGACCGCCGCGGCGATCCGCCCGATCGCCCCGAGGTTCCGCGGCTTGCCCGCCTTGGCGCCGTCGAGATCGACCACGTGCAGGTACTGGGCCCCTTCGCCCGCCCAGCGCGTCGCGGCGTCGACCGGGTCGGCGTCGTAGGTGGTCTCGCGCTCGTAGTCGCCCTGCAGCAGCCGCACCGCCTGGCCGCCGCGGATGTCGATTGCGGGATAGAGGATCACGCCGGGACGGAGGCGCAGACCCCGGCGAAGTTGGCGAGCAGCCGCAGCCCGGCGGCGCTCGACTTCTCGGGGTGGAACTGGACGCCGAAGACGTTGTCGCGCTCGGCCGCGCAGGTGAAGCGGACGCCGTAGGCGGCGCTGCCGAGCAGCTCCTCCGGCTCCGCACGAGGCGCGAAGGAGTGGACGAAATAGAAGGGCGTCTCGGACTCGATCCCCTCGGCGAGGCGCGAGTCGCGCTCCCAGCGGACCGGGGACCAGCCGATGTGCGGGACCTTGAGGCCGTCCGCTTCGAGGTCGCCGACGTCGCCCCGCAGCAGCGCCAGCCCCTCCGCGCCACCAAGCTCGGTGGTCGACTCGAAGAGCAGCTGCAGGCCCAGGCAGATGCCGAGGATCGGCACGCCAGCGTCGCGCCGCTCGGCGATCAGCTCATCGAGCCCGAGCGCGCGGATCCGCTCCATCGCGCGCGGAAAGGCGCCGACGCCGGGCAGGATCAGCCCGTCCGCCGCGCGCGCCTCGGCGGCGTCGCTGGTGACCGACGCGGTGACGCCGACATGCTCCAGCGCCTTCTCGACCGAGCGCAGGTTGCCCATCCCGTAGTTGAGGATCGCGATCCGGGTGCTCATTCGCTCAGCGTCCCCTTGGTCGAGGGCACGCCACTCTCCTCGGGGTCGATCGAGACCGCCACGCGCAGAGCGCGGGCGAAGGCCTTGAAGCTGCCCTCGATCATGTGGTGGGCGTTGGTGCCGTAACGGACGGAGACGTGCAGGGTCAGCTTGGCGCTGTTGGCGACGGCCCGGAAGAACTCCTCGGCGAGCTCGGTGTCGAAGCCGGCAATCGAGGTGGCCGGCAGGTCGGCCTCGAAGACGCAGAACGGCCGCCCGGAGATGTCGATCGCGCACTCGGCCAGGGACTCGTCCATCGGCACCACGGCGGAGCCGTAGCGGCGGATCCCGGTCCGGTCCCCGAGCGCCTCGTCGAGCGCCTGGCCGAGCACGATGCCGACGTCCTCAACGGTGTGGTGCGCGCCGGTCTGAAGATCTCCGTTCGCCTGCACCCGCAGTCCCAGCCGCCCGTGGCGGGCCAGCAGGTCCAGCATGTGGTCGAGGAAGCCGACGCCGGTCTCGGCGCTCGCCTCCCCTCCATCGAGGTCCAGCGAGAGCTGGATCTGGGTCTCGGCCGTCTGACGCTCTCTGTTTGCGGTTCTGCTCATCGCCTAATCATCGCTGACTCGCCGTGGACGGGGAAGCCCTCGGCCTGGGCGAGGACGTCGGCGTGCGGCGCCAGGGCCGCCGCGGCCTCAGCGGAGAGGTCGACGGTGGCGATGTGGCGGCGGAAGGTGCCGGGCCCCAGCGGCCCCGAGAAGCGCCCGGCGCCTCCGGTCGGCAGCACGTGGTTGGAGCCGGCCACGTAGTCGCCGAAGGCGGTCGCGCCGTAGCGGCCGGCGAAGACGCAGCCCGCGGTGACGATTCGCTCGGCCAGCAGCACCGCGTCCTCCTCGAACAGCTCCAGGTGCTCGGGGGCGAAGGCATTGGCGAGATCGGCGGCGTCGCTGAGATCGGGGACCTGGACCAGGGCCAGCGGCGCGTCGGTGACGCTCGGCCGGGCCGCGGCCGCGGACTCGGTGGCCGCGGCGAGCGCCTCGAGGACGTGCTCCTCGACGGCGACCGCCAGCAGCGGGCTGTCGGCCCCGTGCTCGGCCTGGGCGCAGAGATCCAGCGCCGCCCACTCGGCATCGGTGTCGTGGCCGGCGATCAGCATCAGCTCCGAGGGCCCGGCCAGCGAGTCGATCCCGACCCTGCCGGCCACCGCCCGCTTTGCCTCCCGCACCCAGGCGTTGCCGGGCCCGGCAACGACGTCGACCGGCGCGATCGTCTCGGTGCCGCGGGCGAGGGCGAAGATCGCCTGGGCGCCGCCCATCGCGTAGATCTCCTCGACGCCGCAGAGCGCGGCCGCGGCGAGCACCAGGGGGTGCACTCGCCCGTCGGCCCCGGGCGGGGACGCCAGCGCGATCCGCTCGACGCCGGCGACCCGGGCCGGGATCGCGCACATCAGGACGCTCGAGGGATAGGCGGCCCGCCCGCCCGGCGCGTAGATGCCGGCGGCGCCGACCGCGACTTCGCGGACGCTGACCGTCTGGCCCTGAGGAAGCTCGACCCGCGTCGGCTCGGACGCCAGCTGCGCCTCGGCGACGGCGCGCACGTTCGCCGCCGCGACCTCCATCGCCGCGCGCAGATCCGGGTCCAGGGCGGCAAGGGCGGTGGTGGCCCCCGCCGGATCGACCCGCAGGGCGCTCGGCGCGCGGTCGGTGGCGTCAAGGCGCTCAGTCAAATACAGGACGGCCGCGTCACCACCGTCGACGACTTCGCGCTCGATCGTCGCCACGTCCACCAGCGACACCGTCTCCGCGACCCAGCTCCTCACCGCCGCGGCCGTCTCCGCCGCGCCCTCCCACTCGAAGCGGCGCGCCCTCACCGGGCGGTCGCTTCCCTCAATTTCGCCGTCAGCGCGTCGACCTCGGCCGAGCGCAGCTTGTGGGCGACGCGGTTGGCGACGAAGCGCGCGGTGCACTCGAGGATCTCCTCGCGGACCTCGAGGTCGTTCTCTTCCAAGGTGCGGCCGGTGGCGACCAGGTCGACGATGCCGTCGCCGAGGCCGATCAGCGGCGCCAGCTCAACCGAGCCCTTGACCTCGATCAGTTCGATCTGGCGGCCCGTCGCCTCGAAGTGGTGGGCGGCGATCCGCGGGTACTTGGTCGCGATCCGCATCATCCCCAGGCGCCGCTGGGACTCGCCCATGCGTTCGTCCCCCTTGCGCCCGGCGAGGACCATCCGGCAGCGCCCGAAGCCGAGGTCGAGCAGCTCGTAGACGACCCGGTCGGATTGCTCCAGCAGCACGTCCTTGCCGGTGATGCCGACATCGGCGGCGCCGGCCTCGACGTAGGTGGGCACGTCGGATGGGCGCATCGTCACCAGGGTCATCCCCTCGGTCTCGAAGATCAGCGAGCGCGAGTCGCCGCGCAGCGAGGAGGTGTCGACTCCGACCGCCTCGAGGATGTCGATCGTCTCACCGAAGAGGGCGCCGCGCGGCACCGCGATCTTCAGCGGCCCGTCGGCCTTGGCCTGGCCCAGCCCCGCGACCTCGAAGCTCATCGCCCCTCCCCTCCGCGCCGCGACTCCTCCTCCATCTGGGCGACGTGGACGCGCTCCAGATAGAGGGCGAACCCCGCCGCGGGCAGGTCGACGCCGAAGCGCTTGAGCAGCTCGTCATAACGGCCGCCGCCGCCGAGCACGTGGCCGAGCGCCGGGTCATAGACCTCGAGGATGGCGCCGCTGTAGTAGCCGAGGTCGCGCAGCAGGCCAAGGTCGATCTGGACCCGGTCGGCGACGCCGCGCTCTTCCAGCGCGTCGTAGGTCTCCTGCAGCCGGGCGATCGCCCGGTCGACCGCGGCACCGCCGAGGCCGCGGGCCTGCTCGAGCACCTCGCTGCCGCCGCGCAGCTGAGCGAGGGCGACGCAGGTGGCGCACTGCTCCTCGCCGATCCCGTCGAGCTCGGAGAGCTCGGCCTCGAGACCGACCATGTCGTGGGTTGCCAGGCGGGCGATGATCGAGTCGCGGGCCTCGCCCTCGATGCCGAACTCGGTCAGCAGCTGGCGGTAGAGATCGGCGTCGCCGAGCCCGATCACGGCGCGGTCCAGCCCGGCCGCGTCGAGCGCGGCCTCCAGCACCTCGACGACCTCGGCGGTGCCGGCCGGCGCGGGCGCTCCGATCAGCTCGACCCCGGCCTGCACGAACTCACGCATCTGGCCGCGCTGCGGGCGCACGGCCCGGTAGGCGCTGGCCAGGTAACAGAGGCGCAGCGGCGGCTCGGCGTTGGCGTAGCGGCTGGCGACCAGGCGGGCGATCGGGATCGTCATGTCCGAGCGCAGCGCCAGCAGGTCGCCGCTCTCGTCGAAGAAGCGGTAGGCGCTCTCGGCGGCGCGGCCACTGCCGCGGGCGAGCACCTCGTCGTACTCGATCGCCGGCGTCGCGACCTCGCCGTAGCCACGGCTCTCGAAAACCTCGATCAGGGACCTGTTGAGACGCCGCAGCTCCCGCATCTCATCGGGGAGCACGTCGCGCGTTCCGGGTGGAATCGGGTGAATCACTCGGGTGACCTTACGAGAGGCGGAGGAAAAGCCCTGCTACGCAGGGACCTCGGCGGAGACGCGCTCGATCTGGGCGCCGAGCGCACGCAGCCGCTCGTCGATCTGCTCGTAGCCACGATCGATCTGGCGGATATTGCCGATGTGCGAGGTGCCGTCGGCGGCCAGGGCGGCGATGAGGATCGCCATGCCGGCGCGGATGTCGGGGCTCTCGACGCGCTCCCCGTGAAGCCGGCTCGGACCGCTGACGATCGCCCGGTGGGGATCACAGAGCGTGATCCGAGCGCCCATCGCGACCAGCTTGTCGACGAAGAAGAGGCGGTTCTCGAACATCTTCTCGAAGATCAGGATCTCCCCGGTCGCCTGTGTGGCGAGGGCCAGGGCGATCGAGGTGAGGTCGGCAGGAAAGGCCGGCCAGGGCCCGTCCTCGATCTTCGGGATCGCGTCGCCGAGGTCGGACTCGATCTGCAGCCGCTGCCGCGGCGGCACCAGCACGTCGGAGCCTTCGATCTCCGAGCGCAGCCCGAGGCGGCGGAACTGGCGGCGGACCATCAGCAGGTCGGCCGGCTCGACGTCGCGGATCCGCAGCTCGCCGCCGGTCGCCGCGGCGAGCGCCATGAAGCTGCCGACCTCGATGTGGTCGGGGGAGATCGTGTGCTCGGCGCCGCCGAGACGGTCGCGGCCATTGACGGTCATCACGTTGGAGCCGATGCCATCGACCCGGGCGCCCATCTTGGTCAGCAGCCGGGCGAGGTCCTGAACGTGGGGCTCGGAGGCCGCGTTGGAGATCGTCGTCGCCCCCTCGGTCAAGGCCGCCGCCATCAGGGCGTTCTCGGTGCCCATCACCGAGGGCTCATCCATGAAAATTTCGCAGGCCCGCAGCCCACCGGGCGCGGTCAGCTCGATCCAGCGGTCCCCGTCCACCCGGGCGCCGAGGTCCTTGAAGGCGTCCAGATGGGCATCAAGGCGCCGGCGGCCGATGAAATCGCCCCCGGGCGGAGGCATGCGCGCCTCGCCGAAACGCGCCAGCAGCGGCCCGGCAAGCAGGAAGGAGGCGCGGATCCGGCTCGAGAGCTCCTCGTCGACACCGGCGCCGGAGACGTTGCGGGCGCAGAGACGGACGCTGTTGTCGGCCACCCAGGCAACCTCGACCCCGAGCCGCTCCAGAATCGCGATCTGGGCCTCGGTGTCGCGGATGCGCGGGACCCTGTGCAGCAGCAGCTCCTCCTCGGTCAGCAGACAGGCGGCGAGGATCGGCAGGGCCGCGTTCTTGTTGCCGGCGACGGTCAGCTCTCCGGAGAGCGGCACACCGCCCTCGATGACGAATTTCTCGCTCACGACGGCTAGGGTAACGACCGGCATGGGGAGAGGCTGGAAGATCGCGATCGGGGTGGTCGCGGCGCTGATCGCGCTGCTGCTCGTCAACGCCCTGCTGGTCGATGGGGAAACCAAGCCGGCCGCGGTGACCGTGCCCGGCGGACGACTGCTCGACCTGCCCGGCGGCGAAGTCCAGGTGGTCGACGGCGGCCCCCGCGAGGGCAGCCCGATCGTCCTCATCCACTGCTTCACCTGCGGGATCGACTGGTGGGACGGGATGCGGCCGGCGCTGGAACGCGACCATCGGGTCGTCGCCATCGACCTGCTGGGCCACGACGGCTCGGAAAAGCCGGCGGACGGCTACTCGATCGAAGACCAGGCCAACCTCGTCGCGCAGACGCTGACCAGGCTCGGTGTGCGCGACGCCGAGGTCGTCGGCCACTCCCTCGGTGGCCCCGTCTCGGTCGCCCTTGCCGAACAGTCGCCGCGGCTGGTCAATCGCCTGGTCCTTATCGACAGCATCCCCGACGACTCCTACGGAGACGTCGGCCTGATCGGGGAACTGCCGTTCAAGCCTGTGCTCGGCCAGCTGCTCTGGCGGGTCAAGCCCGACTTCTCGATCCGCGAAGGCCTCGAGGTCGCCTTTGCCCCGGGCTTCTCGGTCCCCGACGCCTTCGTCAACGACGTTAAGCGCATGACCTACAGCGCTTACACCGGCTCACATGACGCCTACGACAACTACACCGGCGATGAGGCTCTTCCGCAGCGGGCAGCCGCGGTCTCGAAGCCACTGCTGGCGATCATGGGCGCCGAGGAGCAGATCGCCAAGGACCCGCGGGCCGCGCTCGCCGCCTACCGCGCCGGCGACCCGTCTTCCAAGACGCGATTGATCGCTGGTGCCGGGCACTCGCCCAACGTCGAGAAGCCGGCAGAGACCGCCCGCCTAGTCCTCGAATTTGCCAAATCCCCCCGTTAGGTTTTAAGGTCCTCTCCAAGAGACGCGACGGAGCGTGGCGCCGAGCCACAGCGAAGCTCCCGACCATCTCCATTCGAGCTTCTGGGGTTCGCAGCGCCACTGACGACCAGTAGCGCTGTGGCATGTAAACGGCATTCCAGAGCGGTTTGCAAGCGCCGCCTGCAACCTCCATTGCAGCCAGACCGTGCCGTCCGAAGCCCTCCGTACCTTACGAACCTATGTTCGACTCAAGCAAAAACATAAGCACCCGGCTGGCCGACGCCGCCGACCTCCTGATCGACTTCGCCACCCTCGGCGAATACGGCCTCGAGTCCGCGGGCAAGCCCGCTCCCAGCTGCGAGATCCGCCACCGCCGGCCGAGCCCATCCCTGCCGAGCCAGCGACGCCGCCCCGGCACCCCCACCCTGGTTCTGGCAACCGAAGAGCCGCGGCCGCGACGCCGGCACCAAATCGACGGCCCCTTCCTTCTCCGTCCCTAAGGGGCTTTCGAGCAGCAAGCGGGAAACCGGCGCCACGTGGCGCCACGTGGCAGTGCCACGCAAGCCACGGGCCGGTGGCTTAGCGCGCAGCTGATTCGGAGGCATCCGGGCCGCGCCTCCGCGCGACCCGGGCCTCTCAGAAAGAACCGGCGGCGACCTACTCTCCCAGGGGGTTGCCCCCCAAGTACCATCGGCGCAGAGTGGCTTAACTGCTCTGTTCGGAATGGGAAGAGGTGTCTCCCACTCGCTATGTGCCACCGGAATTTTGCGAGACCGCCCCGGTGGAGCTTGAAAACTGCACAAGGCCTTCAGAGTAAGTAATTGAAATATCCGTCAAGCCCTCGACCCATTAGTACCGGTCAGCTGAGCACATTACTGCGCTTACACTGCCGGCCTATCAACCTGGTGGTCTACCAGGGGTCTTACTCCCTCAAGGGGATGGGAGAGCTCATCTCGAGGACGGCTTCCCGCTTAGATGCTTTCAGCGGTTATCCGTTCCGTGCGTAGCTAACCTGCGATGCCCTTGGCAGGACAACAGATACACCAGCGGCACGTTCATCCCGGTCCTCTCGTACTAGGGATGACTCCTCTCAACTCTCCAACGCCCACAGCAGATAGGGACCGAACTGTCTCACGACGTTCTGAACCCAGCTCGCGTACCGCTTTAATGGGCGAACAGCCCAACCCTTGGGACCTACTCCAGCCCCAGGATGCGACGAGCCGACATCGAGGTGCCAAACCGGTTCGTCGATGTGGACTCTTGGAACCGATAAGCCTGTTATCCCCGGAGTACCTTTTATCCGTTGAGCGACGGCGCTTCCACTTGCTACCGCCGGATCACTAAGCCCAACTTTCGTTCCTGCTCGACCCGTCGGTCTCGCAGTCAAGCTCCCTTGTTGCCTTTACACTCTACGCACGATTTCCAACCGTGCTGAGGGAACCTTTGGGCGCCTCCGTTACTCTTTAGGAGGCGACCGCCCCAGTCAAACTGCCCACCTGACACTGTTCACCACCCGGATCACGGCGTGGTGTTAGAAGCCCAGACTACCAAGGGTGGTATCTCAAGGGTGACTCCCCAGCGGCCAAAGCCACTGGTTCAAAGTCTCCCACCTATCCTGAGCGAGATACCCCAGACTCCAATATCAAGTTGCAGTAAAGGTTCACGGGGTCTTTCCGTCTAGCTGCGGGTACTCGGCATCTTCACCGAGACTTTAATTTCACCGAGCCTATCGTTGAGACAGCGTCCAAGTCGTTACGCCATTCGTGCAGGTCGGAACTTACCCGACAAGGAATTTCGCTACCTTAGGACCGTTATAGTTACGGCCGCCGTTTACCGGGGCTTAGCTTCGCTGCTTCGCGCCGAAGCGCTAACAAGTCCGCGTAACCTTCCGGCACCGGGCAGGCGTCAGCCCCTATACGTCGTCTTACGACTTAGCAGAGGCCTGTGTTTTTGGTAAACAGTCGCTTGGACCAATTCACTGCGGCCCCCTCAGGCTCCCTCCGTATGGAGTTCACCCTAACGGGGCGTCCCTTCTCCCGAAGTTACGGGACGATTTTGCCGAGTTCCTTAACGATAGTTAGCTCGCTCACCTCAGTATGTTCTACTTGTCCACCTGTGTCGGTTATCGGTACGGGCACGCGAATCCTGCCTAGAGGCTTTTCTTGGAGGCATAGGATCGGGGACTGGCCGGCGGTCAAGCCAGCTGGCATCGCACCTCGCGTCAAAACGCCGCTGCGGATTTCCCTACAGCGACTAGCTACGTGCTTGCCCCAGGACGACCATCGCCTGGGATCCCTTACCTTTCCCCGTCCCCCCATCGGTCATAACGGAATCGACGTGGTACAGGAATATCAACCTGTTGGCCATCGGCTACGCCTTTCGGCCTCGCCTTAGGTCCCGACTAACCCTGAGCAGACGAACTTTACTCAGGAAACCTTGGACAATCGGTGGTGGGGATTCTCACCCCACTTTCGTTACTCATGCCGGCATTCTCACTTCCAACCGCTCCACGGAGCCTTACGACGCCGCTTCACGCAGTTGGAACGCTCTCCTACCGCGTACAGAGCCCGCAGGCCTGCACACCCATAGCTTCGGAGACTAGCTTGAGCCCCGTTGAATTATCCGCGCCCGAACACTTGACCAGTGAGCTGTTACGCACTCTTTCAAGGGTGGCTGCTTCTAAGCCAACCTCTTGGTTGTCTCTGCATTCGGACATCGTTTGCCACTTAGCTAGTACTTAGGGTCCTTAGCTGATGGTCTGGGTTGTTTCCCTCTCGCGTACGAAGTTTATCCCCCGCACACTGACTGCCGAGTTAACCGTAACGGTCTTCGGAGTTTGCCTGAAGTCGGTAACCTGGTAGGGCCCCTAATCCAAACAGTGCTCTACGGCCGCAACGCAATCACTCGACGCTATACCTAAATATATTTCGGAGAGAACCAGATATCTCTGAGCTTGATTAGCCTTTCACTCCGATCCACAGGTCATCCGCCCAGTTTTCAACCTAGGTCGGTTCGGCCCTCCACGAGGTCTTACCCCCGCTTCAGCCTGCCCATGGATAGCTCGCTCAGTTTCGGGTCTACCGCCAGTGACTGATTCGCCCTATTCAGACTCGCTTTCGCTACGGCTCCGCTCATCGCTTAACCTTGCCACTGACGAGTAACTCGCCGGCTCGTGATGCAAAAAGCACGCCGTCACACCCGAAGGTGCTCCGACCACTTGTAAGTTTACGGTTTCAGGTACTATTTCACTCCCCTTCAGGGGTGCTTTTCACCTTTCCCTCACGGTACTAGTTCACTATCGGTCACCAGGTAGTACTTAGCCTTGGAGGGTGGTCCCCCCAGGTTCAGACCACGTTTCACGGGTGTGGTCTTACTCAGGAACATCATTCGACAGATCAGTGCGTTTTCACCTACGGGACGATTGCCCTCTATGGTGCAAGGTTCCACTTGCTTCGGCTAACACCTGATTTTGTAACTGTCGCCAAGCCAGGCACGGCTTGGGCATGACGTCCTACAACCCCCAACAGGCAACGTGTGCCCACTTACACCTGTCAGGTTTGGGCTGATCCCCTTTCGCTCGCCACTACTAAGGGAGTCTCGGTTGATTTCTATTCCTCGGGCTACTTAGATGTTTCAGTTCGCCCGGTTGCCTTCCAACGACTATGTATTCATCGTTGGATGACGCCGCATTACCGGCGTCGGGTTTCCCCATTCGGAAATCCGCGGGTCAAAGGCTGTTCAGCGCCTAACCGCGGCTTATCGCAGCCGTCCACGTCCTTCATCGACTCCTGGTGCCAAGGCATCCACCGTAAACTCTTAATATCTTGACGGTGATACAACCCGCACACCGAGGTGTACGGGTCGAAATTAAATACCCATCTTTGCCTTGTGCAGTTTTCAAGGTCCACCGAGGCACATCACGGAGTTCTTCCGTGGTGGTCTCTCAAAACTGAGCAGCGTGCCCACCGACAAATACAGGTGTCGGCGGGGAGCCCGGTCGACGTTCTAGAGAAATCTCCCTAGAAAGGAGGTGATCCAGCCGCAGCTTCCGCTACGGCTACCTTGTTACGACTTCACCCCAATCACGGGTCCCACCTTCGACGGCTCCCTCCTTGCGGTTAGGCCACCGGCTTCGGGTGTTACTCGCTTTCGTGGTGTGACGGGCGGTGTGTACAAGGCCCGGGAACGTATTCACCGCAGCATTGCTGATCTGCGATTACTAGCAACTCCACCTTCATGGAGGCGAGTTTCAGCCTCCAATCCGAACCGAGACGCACTTTATGGGATTTGCTCCACCTCGCGGTATTGCTGCCCTTTGTATGCGCCAATGTAGCACGTGTGTAGCCCTGGACATAAGGGGCATGATGACTTGACGTCATCCCCACCTTCCTCCGGTTTGTCACCGGCAGTCTCCTATGAGTCCCCAACTTAATGATGGCAACATAGGACGGGGGTTGCGCTCGTTGCGGGACTTAACCCAACATCTCACGACACGAGCTGACGACAGCCATGCACCACCTGTGATGGTGTCCCGAAGGAAAACCGTGTTTCCACGGCGGTCACCAACATGTCAAGCCCAGGTAAGGTTCTTCGCGTTGCGTCGAATTAAACCACATGCTCCGCTGCTTGTGCGGGCCCCCGTCAATTCCTTTGAGTTTTAGCCTTGCGGCCGTACTCCCCAGGCGGGGCATTTAGTGCGTTAGCGACGGCACGGGAGGAGTCGACACCTCCCACACCTAATGCCCATCGTTTACGGCGTGGACTACCAGGGTATCTAATCCTGTTCGCTCCCCACGCTTTCGCGCCTTAGTGTCAGTCACGTCCCAGCGAGCTGCCTTCGCTATTGGTGTTCCTCCTGATATCTGCGCATTCCACCGCTACACCAGGAATTCCACTCGCCTCTTCCGGACTCTAGCTCTACAGTATCCATCGGCTTTCAAAGGTTGAGCCTTTGACTTTCACAACGGACTTATAGAGCCACCTACGCGCGCTTTACGCCCAATGATTCCGGACAACGCTTGCTCCCTACGTATTACCGCGGCTGCTGGCACGTAGTTAGCCGGAGCTTCTTGTGGAGGTACCGTCAATCCACACGGCTATTAACCGGTGAACCTTCGTCCCTCCTGAAAGGGGTTTACAACCCGAAGGCCGTCTTCCCCCACGCGGCGTTGCTGCGTCACGCTTTCGCGCATTGCGCAAGATTCCCCACTGCTGCCTCCCGTAGGAGTCTGGGCCGTGTCTCAGTCCCAGTGTGGCTGATCGTCCTCTCAGACCAGCTACCCATCGTTGCCTTGGTAGGCCGTTACCCCACCAACAAGCTAATGGGCCGCGAGCTCCTCCCAATGCGGAGGCCGAAGCTTCCTTTAGTACACAGGCTTATACCCGTGCACCACATCCGGTATTAGCCCGAGTTTCCTCGGGTTGTCCCGGTCATCGGGGCAGATTACTCACGTGTTACTCACCCGTTCGCGGCTTAGCCCCAGGGCAAGCCCTGGTTCGTCGCACCACTTGCATGTGTTAAGCACGCCGCCAGCGTTCGTCCTGAGCCAGGATCAAACTCTCCGTGAAAGGTACTCACAAAGAGCTGCCATGCCTGGCGGGCCACCGGGTACACAAACTCGGTGACCGGCATGACGGGTAAATCAGACCATCCGGTGCGCTGGCGCGCCGGATGGATCGGGCTCAAACATTCCGCAGACCTGTTGATGGGTCCGCGGAGTGCACGCTGCTCAGTTTTCAAAGACCGCTGCGCCTCTGCGCCGGGTTTCGACGCTCTTCACGCATGGGACTGCAACAGCCAGCCCCAGAAGGACGCGGGAGTATAGCGCTCCAGCGGACGTTTGCCTAGTGCCTCGCCGGGCAGATCAGGCGGCGCTGTCGTAGAGGCTGAGGAAGCGCCGCTTCCCGACCTGCAGGACCTTGCCGTCCAGGGCCGCACGAGGCAGCTCGAGCATATCCGTGGCGAGCGGCTCGCCGTCGAGCTTGACCCCTCCCTGCTTGATCAGGCGCCGCGCCTCGCTCGAGCTCAGCTCGAAGCCGGATCCGATCAGCTTCGGCAGGAGGATCACGCCGGCCTCGCCGGCCGAGGGATCGATGTCCCAGCGGCGGATCTCCTCCGGCACCCCTCCGTCTCTGATCACGCGGTTGAAGTGCTCCTCCGCCCGGGCGCCCGCCCCCTCGCCGTGGAAGCGGTCGGCGATCCGCCGGCCGAGCTCGCGCTTGGCCTCGTTCGGCGGTCCCGCCGGTGGCTCCGCGCCCAGCAGCAGGCGGTAGTACTGGGCCATCGCCTCGTCGGGGATGCTCATCAGCTTGCCGAACATCTCCTCGGGCGCGTCGGTCACGCCGACGTAGTTGCCGAGCGACTTGCTCATCTTCTGGACGCCGTCGGTCCCGACCAGGATCGGCATCGTCAGGATCGACTGCGGCTTCTGGCCGTAGGCGGTCTGGACGTCGCGGCCGAAGAGCAGGTTGAACTTCTGGTCGGTCCCCCCCAGCTCGACGTCGGCCTCGACCGCGACCGAGTCGTAGCCCTGCAGCAGCGGGTAGAGCAGCTCCAGCGCCGCGATCGGCTGTCCGGCCGCCAGCCGCTTCTGGAAGTCGTCGCGCTCGAGCAGGCGGGCCACGGTCGTCCGCGCCAGAAGCCCCAGCAGCGCCTCGGGCTCCATCCGCAGCCACTCGCTGTTGAAGCGAACCTCGGTCCGCTCGCGGTCGAGCAGCTTGAAGGCCTGCTCCTGGTAGGTGGCGGCGTTGGCCTCGATCTCCTCGGGCGAGGGCATCGGCCGCGCGGCCGAGCGGCCGCTGGGGTCGCCGACCCGGGCCGTGAAGTCGCCGATGATGAGGACGACGGTGTGGCCTTCGCGCTGGAACTCGCCGAGCTTCTCGAGGACGACCGTGTGGCCGAGGTGGATATCGGCGGTGGTCGGGTCGATCCCCAGCTTCACGCGCAGCGGTCCGGGCCCGGCGAGCTGCTTGGCGAGCATCCCCTCGGGCAGCACGTCGACCGCGTTACGCGTCAGATCCGGCATCGGACGAATGCTAGACTGCCGCCTTCG
>CAVTKD010000003.1:0-70555 GCA_963735235.1 uncultured Solirubrobacterales bacterium
TCACTCAGAGAGTGGTCATATCTCGAATGGCCACCGGGTACACAAACTCGGTGACCGGCATGACGGGTAAATCAGACCATCCGGTGCGCTGGCGCGCCGGATGGATCGGGCTCAAACATTCCGCAGACCTGTTGATGGGTCCGCGGAGTGCACGCTGCTCAGTTTTCAAAGACCGCTGCGCCTCTGCGCCGGGTTTCGACGCTCTTCACGCATGGGACTGCAACAGCCAGCCCCAGAAGGACGCGGGAGTATAGCGCTCCAGCGGACGTTTGCCTAGTGCCTCGCCGGGCAGATCAGGCGGCGCTGTCGTAGAGGCTGAGGAAGCGCCGCTTCCCGACCTGCAGGACCTTGCCGTCCAGGGCCGCACGAGGCAGCTCGAGCATATCCGTGGCGAGCGGCTCGCCATCGAGCTTGACCCCTCCCTGCTTGATCAGGCGCCGCGCCTCGCTCGAGCTCAGCTCGAAGCCGGATCCGATCAGCTTCGGCAGGAGGATCACGCCGGCCTCGCCGGCCGAGGGATCGATGTCCCAGCGGCGGATCTCCTCCGGCACCCCTCCGTCTCTGATCACGCGGTTGAAGTGCTCCTCCGCCCGGGCGCCCGCCCCCTCGCCGTGGAAGCGGTCGGCGATCCGCCGGCCGAGCTCGCGCTTGGCCTCGTTCGGCGGTCCCGCCGGTGGCTCCGCGCCCAGCAGCAGGCGGTAGTACTGGGCCATCGCCTCGTCGGGGATGCTCATCAGCTTGCCGAACATCTCCTCGGGCGCGTCGGTCACGCCGACGTAGTTGCCGAGCGACTTGCTCATCTTCTGGACGCCGTCGGTCCCGACCAGGATCGGCATCGTCAGGATCGACTGCGGCTTCTGGCCGTAGGCGGTCTGGACGTCGCGGCCGAAGAGCAGGTTGAACTTCTGGTCGGTCCCCCCCAGCTCGACGTCGGCCTCGACCGCGACCGAGTCGTAGCCCTGCAGCAGCGGGTAGAGCAGCTCCAGCGCCGCGATCGGCTGTCCGGCCGCCAGCCGCTTCTGGAAGTCGTCGCGCTCGAGCAGGCGGGCCACGGTCGTCCGCGCCAGAAGCCCCAGCAGCGCCTCGGGCTCCATCCGCAGCCACTCGCTGTTGAAGCGAACCTCGGTCCGCTCGCGGTCGAGCAGCTTGAAGGCCTGCTCCTGGTAGGTGGCGGCGTTGGCCTCGATCTCCTCGGGCGAGGGCATCGGCCGCGCGGCCGAGCGGCCGCTGGGGTCGCCGACCCGGGCCGTGAAGTCGCCGATGATGAGGACGACGGTGTGGCCTTCGCGCTGGAACTCGCCGAGCTTCTCGAGGACGACCGTGTGGCCGAGGTGGATATCGGCGGTGGTCGGGTCGATCCCCAGCTTCACGCGCAGCGGTCCGGGCCCGGCGAGCTGCTTGGCGAGCATCCCCTCGGGCAGCACGTCGACCGCGTTACGCGTCAGATCCGGCATCGGACGAATGCTAGACTGCCGCCTCCGCTCGGCGGTTTGAGCCCGCGCCGGGCAGCACCTCTTCTCGATGGCGGCCTTCCGACTAAAGCGCCGGCGACGCGACGGCGACGATCCGCCCGCCTCTCCGGCCTCCACGACCAAGCGCGCCAAGCCGCGGCTGAAGAAGCTGCGCGTTCTCTTCGTCCTGCTCGGCCTCGGCGTCCTCGCCCTGGTCTCGATGATCTTCGGGATGATGGCGGCGGTCTCCCAGGATCTGCCGGCGATCTACAACTTCGCCCAGTACAAGGCCTCGAAGAACAGCGAGGTCTTCGACGACAACGGCGAACCGCTGGGGACGCTGACCAGCGACCAGAACAAAATCCTGCTCAGCTCGGGGCAGATCTCCCCCAACATCAAGAACGCGGTGGTCTCGATCGAGGACTCGCGCTTCTACGAACACAACGGGGTCGACTTCCAGGGCATCGGCCGCGCCCTGGTCAAAGACGTCCTCAGCCAGAGCGCCCAGCAGGGCGCCTCGACGATCACCGAGCAGTTCGTCAAGAACGCGCTCGAAGCCGAAGGCAGCCGCACGATCCTGGAGAAGTTTCGCGAGGCGGCGCTGGCCTACAAACTCGAGCGCCACTGGAGCAAGGACAAGATCCTCACCGAGTACCTGAACACGATCTACTTCGGCGAGGGGGCCTATGGGATCGAGGCCGCCGCCCGCACCTACTTCGGCGCCTCGCACCCCGGCTGCGGGACCCCCCAGGAGCCCTGCGCCTCGGTGCTCGAGCCCTGGGAGGCGGCAACGCTGGCGGCAATCATCGCCTCGCCGTCGGCCTTCGATCCAAAAGCCTATCCCGAAAACAGCCTGGGCCGGCGCAATCTGGTGCTGGAAAAAATGTACGAACAGGGCTACATCTCCCACTCCCAGTACGAGGAAGGGATCAAGCACGCGCTGCCCTCGCCGAGCGACATCACACCGCCCACCTTCGACTCCAAGGCGCCCTATTTCACGGCCTACCTGCGCCAGCAGCTGGTCGATCGCTATGGCGCCTCGAAGGCCTTCTTCGGCGGCCTCAAAGTCAAGTCGACGCTGGACCTGCAGCTGCAGGAAGCGGCCGAAGAATCGGTCCGCTCCTACCTCGGCTACTCACCGGCGACCGCCTCGGTGGTCGTGATCGACAACAAGAACGCCGGCATCAAGGCCATGGTCGGCGGGCCCGACTTCGAAACCAAGCCGTTCAACCTGGCCACCCAGGGCCATCGCCAGCCCGGCTCCTCGATCAAGCCCTTCACGCTCCTGACCGCCTTGGAAGAGGGGATCTCGCCGGAAACGGTCTATGAATCGGCGCCGCAGGCCTTCCACTTCGGCAAGCACGGGGGCGAAACCTTCGAAGTCAGTAACGACGAGGACTCCTACCTCGGCTCCTGCTCGATCATCTGCGCGACGACCTACTCCGACAACTCGATCTACGCCCAGCTCGCCCTCGAAGGCCTCAAGGGCAAGACGATCGAGGATCGCACCCACTCGATCGCCGGCACGATCCACGAGGCGGGATACACCGACCCGATCTCGACCAACCCGGCGATGGTGCTCGGCGGGCTCAAGGAGGGGGTCACACCGCTCGGCTGGGCCTACGCCTACACGACTATCGGCAACAACGGAGACCGCGTCAGCGGCACGCTGGCGCCCGAGCCCGGCGACAGCCCGGTCGCCTACACGGACGTCTCCGACAAGGACGGGCACACGATCAAGGGCGGCGACAACAACTCGATCCACACCCAGGCGATCTCCGAAAGCACCGCCGAAGAGGCCAAGAGCATCCTCGAAACCGTCATCTCCAGCGGCACCGGCACCGCCGCCCAGGTCGGCGCCGAAGGCGAGTGGGGCAAGACCGGCACGACCTCCGAAGAGGTCGACGCCTGGTTCTGCGGCGGCGTCAGCGACGAAGTGACCGCCTGCGTCTGGGTCGGCTACCCCGACTCGGCGACGCCGATGACGACCCTCTTCAACGGCGGGCCGGTGATGGGCGGCACCTTCCCGGCGCTGATCTGGGCCAGCGTGATCTCCTCCTGGGAAGGAATCAAAGCCGAACGCGCCGCCGAAAAGGCGAGCGGCGAACACAGCAGGTCCGGCGGCGGCTCCGGCGGCGAATACGTGCCGGCCGAACCGTCGACCGAACCCGAAGAAGTCGAAGCGGCCCCGGAAACCGAAGAAGCACCCGAAGTCGAAGCGGCCCCGGAAGTGGAAGCAGCGCCCGAAGCGACGCCGGAAGCAGCGCCCGAATCCAGCGGGGGCGGCGGCGGCGTCACCGCCGGCTGAGCAGGACGCCTCCTCCTCCTCTGCTCCCGTGCCCGGGGGCGGTTAAGGCCGCGGGCGCGAGACGAAGCGGCTGCCTGCGGCGCAGAAGCGCCAGGGTCGCTCGACCGCTTTGGTGATGCCGATGCGGGGGCCGACGACGACCTCCGGAGCCCGACCCGCGGACGGCAGCAGCAGAAACGGGTCGGCGCAGAGGTCCGTGCCGTTGCGCTCGAGGCCGATTCCGAGCGCCTCGGTCAACTTGCCCGGGCCCGAGCAGAGCTCCGAGTCGGTCCGCTCGCCGCGGCGCTCGCGCATCCGCTCCAGGCCGGTCGTCGGCTCCAGGGCGCGGATCAGGACCGCCGCCGCGTCGCCCTCCGGTTCGCAGACCGCGTTGAGCAGGCTGTGGATGCCGTAGGAGAGGTAGACGTAGGCGATCCCCGGCGGGCCGAAGAGGACCTCGGTGCGGTCGGTGAGGCCGACGTAGGCGTGGCAGGCCGGGTCGTCGCGCTCATAGCTCTCGGTCTCGACGATGACGCCGCCGCAGCCTTCGAAGAAGAGCCGGCAACCGACAAGGTCGCGGGCCACGTCATGCACCGAGCGGTCGAAGAAGGCCCTGGCGAGCCGCTGCTCCGACACTGCCGGCGCGACCGTCAAGAGCGCTCGTCGAGCACCCGCGCCCGGACCGCGGCCAGCGTCTCGCGGGCCTCGTCGATCTGGGCGGCCAGGGGGACCGAGCCGGTGCCACCGGCGATCCGCTTCGACTCCAGCCAGCTGCTGCGTTGCAGTACCTCGTAGTAGGAATCGTCGAGCTGGTCGGAGTGGCGCCGCAGGTCCTCGGGCGTGAGCTCGGAGAGGGAGCCGCCGCGCTCGACCGCGTCGCGGACGAGGCCACCAACGATCCCGTGCGCCTCGCGGAAGGGAACGCCGCGGCGGACCAGCAGGTCGGCGACCTCGGTCGCGGCCAGCATCTCGTCGCCCGAGGCGTCCTCCATCCGGGCGCGGTCGAAGGCGATCCCGGAGAGCATCCCCGCGGTCGCGTCGAGGCAGAGCTCGACGGTTTCGATCGCGTCGAAGAGCGGCTCCTTGTCCTCCTGCATGTCCTTGCCGTAGGTGAGCGGCAGGGCGTGCATGACGCCGAGCAGGGTGGCGTAGCTGGCGGCGACCCGCGGGCTCTTGGCCCGCAGCAGCTCGGCCGAGTCGGGATTGACCTTCTGCGGCATGATCGACGAGCCCGACGAAAAGGACTCGTCGAGCTCGCAGAAGCCGAACTCGGTGCTCGACCAGATGACGATTTCAGCGCCGAAGCGGGAGAGGTGCATCGAGCAGGCCGAGGCGGCCGCCAGGTAGTCGAGGACGTAGTCGCGGTTGGAGGCGCCGTCGATCGAGTTGTGGCTGACGTGGGCGAAGCCGAGGTCGGCGGCGACCGACTCGCGGTCGATCTCCCAGTTGACGCCGGCCAGAGCGCCGGAGCCGAGCGGCATCACGCCGGCGCTGTCGAGCGCGAACTGGAAGCGCAGCACATCGCGGGCGAGCATCCAGAAGTAGGCGAGCAGGTGGTGGCCCAGGTAGACCGGCTGGGCGCGCTGCAGGTGGGTGTAGCCGGGCATCGGCCAGTCGCGGTGGGTCTCGGCCAGGCTCAGCAGCTGCTCCATCGCGTCGCCGCAGAGCTCGATCCCGCGCAGCGAGTGCGCCTGCACGACCATTGCCACGTCGGTGGCGACCTGGTCGTTGCGCGAGCGGCCGGTGTGGAGCTTGCCGGCCAGCGGCCCGATCTCCTCGCCGAGCAGGCGCTCGATCGCCATGTGGATGTCCTCGTCGGCCTCCTCGAAGGCGAAGCCGTGCTCTGACATGCGGGCCCGGACCCGCTCCAGACCGGCGTCGATCCGGCTCAGTTCGTCCTCGTCGAGGACGCCGATGCCGAGCAGGCCGCGGGCGTGCGCCTGCGACTGGTCGATGTCGTAGGCAGCCAGCTGCCAGTCGAACGGGAGCGAGCGGTTGAGCGCCCAGAAGCGCGGATCGGGCTCTTTGCGGAAGCGGGACATGAGCGGGCGATTATCCCGGCCCGGCCGATTGGCCGAGCGCCGCCGCCAGCTCCTGACAGACACGATCCACCTGGCCCTCGCTGATCGCCGGGAAGAAGGGCAGCGCCAGCGAGTGGGCGGCGGCCGCTTCGGCGACCGGGAACTGGCCCTCGCCATAGCCCAGCTCGCGCAGGTGCGGGAAGAGGTGGATGCAGGGCAGGTAGGCCTTGCTGGCGACGCCGCGCTCGGCCAGGCGGGCGATCGTCGCGTCGCGGTCTACGTCGTCGGCGAGGCGGACGACGTAGACGAACCAGCTGCGACGCTCCTTGCCGCGGGCGGCGACCGGAGTCTCGACCCCCTCGACGCCGGCGAGCCGCTGCGCGTAGAGCGAGGCGACGGTGTCGCGGCGTGAGAGCAGCGAGTCGAGCCGCTCGATCTGGGCGACGCCGAGCGCGGCGGCGAGGTCGGAGAGGCGGTAGTTGAAGCCGAGGCCACCGTGGTCCAGCCAGCCCATGTCGGCGGCCCGGCCCTGGTTGCGCTCGCTGCGCAGGCGCGCCGCCGTGCCGGCGTCACCGGGGACGATCATCCCCCCCTCACCCGTGGTCATCTGCTTGTTGGCGTAGAAGGCGAAGGTGGCGAGGTTGCCGCGGGCGCCGACCGCCCGCCCCTCGGAGTCGACCGCGCCGATCGCCTCGCAGGCGTCCTCGAGGATCCCCAGATCGTGACGGGCGGCGAGCGCCTCCAGCTCCGGCATCGCCGCCGGGTAGCCGAAGATGTGGATCGGCAGGATCCCGCGGGCGTGCTCCCCGACCGCGGCGGCGGCGGCGGCCGGGTCAAGGTTGAGGGTCACCGGGTCGACGTCGCAGAAGACCGGCCGGGCCCCCTCGTAGAGCAGGCAGTTGGCCGAGGCGACGAAGCTGAAGGGGCTGGTCAGGACCTCATCGCCGGGGCCCCAGCCGAGCGCCCGCACCCCGAGGTGCAGCGCGGTGGTGCCGCTGGAGACCGCGACCGCGTCCTCGACCCCGAGCCAGGCGGCGAGCTCGCGCTCGAAGCGCTCGCCAGTGGGCCCCAGCGAGAGGCGGCCGGAGCGCAGCACCTCCAGCACCAGCTCCTCCTCGCGCTCCCCGATCTCCGGCCGCGCCAGCGGGATCTCCTCGATGCTCACTGGAACGCGTACTCCAGCGAGTCGACCAGCGCCTCCCAGGAGGCCTCGATGATGTTCTCCGAGACCCCGATCGTCCCCCACTCGCGCTCGCCGTCGGCGGAGTCCAGCAGGACCCGGGTGACCGCGCCGGTGCCGTGGGCTTCGTCGAGGATGCGGACCTTGTAGTTGGTCAGCTCGACCTCGGCCAGGTGCGGGTAGCGATCGGCGATCGCGCCGCGCAGTGCACTGTCGAGGGCGTTGACCGGGCCGTTGCCCGCGGCGACGCGGACGTAGCGCTCACCGTCGACCTCGACCTCGATCGTCGCCTCGGTCTCGACCTCGCCGCCGGCCCGCTTCTCGGTGACGACGCGGAAGCTCTCCAGTCTGAACAGCGGCTTGTAGCTGTCCGCCTCGCGGCGCAGCAGCAGCTCGAAGGATGCCGGCGCCGCCTCGTAGTGGTAGCCGCGGTGCTCGCGCTCCTTCAGCCGCTCGACCGCCCGTGCCGCCGCCGCGTCGTCGAGCTCCAGGCCCGCCTGCTCGGCCTGACTGCGGATCGTCGCCTTGCCGGAGAGCTCGGAGGGCAGGATGTTGCGCTGGTTGCCGACCGCCGCCGGGTCGATGTGCTCGAACGTGCGGGCGTCGGCCTCGACGCCGGCGACGTGCATGCCGCCCTTGTGGGCAAAGGCGTTGCGGCCGACGTAAGGCGCGTCGGGGTTCGGGATCAGGTTGCAGAGCTCGTCGACGAAGTGGACCGTCTCCGTCAGTGAAGCCAGCTGCTCGTCGGAGACGACGTCGTAGCCCATCTTCAACTGCAGGTTGGGCAGGATCGAGGTCAGGTTGGCGTTGCCGCAGCGCTCGCCGTAGCCGTTCACCGTGCCCTGGACCAAGCGGGCGCCCTCGCGCACCGCCGCCAGCGAGTTGGCGACGCCGCAGCCGGCGTCGTCGTGGACGTGAATGCCGATCTCGACCCCCTCCCCCAGCCTCGCGACCATCGCCGCACTGGCCACGGCGACCTGCTCGGGCAGGCTGGAGCCGTTGGTGTCGCAGAGTGAGACGTTCTCGGCGCCGGCTCCGATCGCCGCCTCGAGGCAGGCCAGCGCGTAGCCGGGGTCGTCGCGGTAGCCGTCAAAGAAGTGCTCTGCGTCATAGACCACGCGCTTGCCCTGCGCGCGGCAGAAGCCGACCGAGTCGGCGATCATCGCCAGGTTCTCCTCGCGGGAGACCTTGGTCACCTTCTCCAGGTGCAGGCCCCAGGTCTTGCCGACCAGGGTGACCACGGGCGCGAAGCTGCCGACCAGGGTCGCCAGCGCCGGATCGTCCTCGGGCGCGGTGTCACGGCGGCGGGTCATCCCGAAGGCGCAGATCGTCGCCTGCTCGAGCTCGAGCTCGGCCAGCTGCTCGAAGAGCTCCACCTCCTTCGGATTCGAGCTGGGAAAGCCGGCCTCGATCATCTGCACGCCGAGCTTGTCGAGGGCGAGGACGACGCGTGCCTTCTCGGACGCCGAGAGCGACATCCCCTCGCCCTGCATGCCGTCGCGCAAGGTCGTGTCGTAGAGCTTCACCTGTTCCATCCGCTGCCTTTCAAGTCGAGA
This sequence comes from uncultured Solirubrobacterales bacterium, assembly GCA_963735235.1. Taxonomy (GTDB): domain Bacteria; phylum Actinomycetota; class Thermoleophilia; order Solirubrobacterales; family 70-9; genus VAYN01. The sequence goes on from CAVTKD010000003.1 coordinate 8,496, forward strand.
AATCGGGGGGAGGCCACAAGGGCCTGAGCGCACGGCATCGCCGCGCCAGCCGCTAGGCGGCTGCGGTAATTCGCCCGATTGACTCGTTGAGACGGCGCATCACGAGCTGACTTTACTGGGGGCGTCAACCTCGGCCGGCGCCTCGACGAAGTCGAGCCACTCGTGGTACTCCTCGGCGCGACCGTAGAGGGCGTCCTCGAACTTGGCCTGGACGTGGGCGGTGATCTCGCCGGGTTTGCCGGCCCCGATCGTGTGGTCGTCGATCTCGCGCACCGGCACCAGCTCGGCGGCGGTCCCGGTGAGGAAGACCTCTTCGGCCAGGTACAGCTCGGCCCGGGCGATGTCGCGCTCGACCACGGTGTAGCCGAGGTCGCGGGCGATCTGGATCACCGATTTGCGGTTGATCCCGTCGAGGATCGAGGCGACGTGCGGCGGCGTCACTATCTCGCCCTCGCGGACGACGAAGATGTTCTCGCCCGAGCCCTCGCAGACAAAGCCGCGTTCGTCGAGCAGGATCGCCTCGTCATAGCCGGAGTTGTGCGACTCGGTCTTGGCGAGGATCGAGTTCAGGTAGGAGCCCGAGGCCTTGGCGTGCGGGATCGAGCCGCCCGGGCTGATCCGGCGCCAGCTCGAGACCTTGGCGCGGATGCCGGCGGCCTTGCTCTCCTCGCCGAGATAGACGCCCCAGGGAAAGGCGGCGACGATGACGTCGATCGGGGCGTCGGTCGCGTAGAGGCCGAGGCTGCCGTAGCCGCGGTAGGCGAGCGGGCGGATATAGGCGGACTTGAGGTCGTTGCGGGTCAGCAACTCGTGCGTGGCGGCGCGGATCTCGGCCGCCGAGTAGGGCAGGTCCATGTAGTAGAGCGACGCCGACTTCTCGAGGCGGGCGAGGTGGTCGGCGTGGCGGAAGATCGCCGGGCCGCGCGCGGTCTCATAGCAGCGGATCCCCTCGAAGACGCCGGTGCCGTAATGCAGGCCGTGACTGAGCACGTGGGTCTGGGCATCCTCCCAGCGCACGAACTCGCCGTTCTTCCAAATCAAATCGACCTGATCCATGTTGCAGGGAAGTATGCCCGATCAAACGAAGGTCTTCACCCCCACCGCCGCGAATGACGGCCGAAAGCGAAAAAGGAGACATCAGTCCATGAATTCAAGACTTCGCCCGAAACTCAGCTACTCGAACGTGATCGCGTCGATTGCGCTCTTCGTCGCCCTCGGTGGCGCCGCCGTGGCCGCCGGCCTGCCCAAGCACAGCGTCGGCGCCCAGCAGCTCAAGCGCGGCGCCGTCAATGCCGCCGCCCTCAAGAAGGGCGCCGTGACCAGCGGCAAGCTGGCGCCGAAGTCGGTCGTCGCCGGCAAGCTCGGCCCCAACTCGGTCTCGCCGGGCAACATCGGCAATGGCGCGATCACCAGTGCCAAGCTCGCCGCCGGCTCGGTGCTCGCCAGCACGATCAAGAACGGCGTCATCACCAACCCGAAACTGGCCAACGGCGTCATCAACACAGCGAAACTGGCCGCCAACGCCGTCACCACGCCGATCCTCGCCAACGGCTCGGTGACTCCGGCGAAGCTCTCGACCGAAATCGGCGGCACCGTCTCGACGCTGAAGGCAGGACAGACGCTCCGCGGTGTCTTCGTCGTCGGCCCGAGCGGCGAGAAAATCTCGCGCTTCTCGGAAAGCTTCCCGATCCCACTCGCGAACACGCCGGCGGCACCCAACGCGAATGTGCTCGGCATCGGCGCGACGAGCACCGCCTGTCCCGGCATCACCGGCGGCAACGCGGCGACACCGCAGGCCGCGGCCGGACAGCTATGCGTCTACATCACCTCAAAAGCCGGGGAAACGCTGGAAGGACTCGAATTCGACCCCGCCGCAACCAACCGGCTTGGCTTTGGCCTGACGGCCGGCTTCCTGGCGCCAAGCGTGGAAAACGTCGTCCGCGGCCAGTGGGCAGTGACCGCTCCCTAGGCGGAAAGCGCCGCGAGGACCGCGTCGGTCATCTCGGCTGTTCCGACCTCGACCTCGGCGGGGACGTCTGGCATCGGTGGTGCCGCCAGCGTCCCCGCGGCGAGGTCCGGAGTGCGCAGGCCGCGCTCCAAGACCACGTCGACGGCGGCCTCGATCCGGCTAGCGTCCTCGGGCCGATCGAGGCCATGGCGCAGCATCATCGCCACCGAGAGGAAGGTCGCCAGCGGGTTGGCGATCCCTTTGCCGGCGATGTCGGGGGCCGAGCCGTGGACCGGCTCGAAGAGGCCCGGGGCACCATCGACGCCAAGGCTGGCGGACGGCAGCATTCCCAGCGACCCGGTCAGCATCGCCGCCTCATCGCTGAGGATGTCCCCAAAGAGGTTCTCGGTGACGATCACGTCGAAGTCGGCGGGACGCGAGATCAGCTGCATCGCCGCGTTGTCGACCAGCAGGTGGTCGAGGGCGACATCGGCGTACTCCGGGGCGACGCGGGCGACCACCTCGCGCCACAGTCGCGAGGTCTCGAGCACGTTGGCCTTGTCGACCGAGGTGACTCGAGGCGGGCGGCCGGAGCTCGCGGCGCGCCGGCGCGCCGCCTCGAAGGCGGTGCGGGCGATGCGTTCGATTTCCTCGGCCGAGTACTCGCAGGTGTCGTGGGCGACGTCGCCGTCGCGGCCGGAATCCCCGAAGTAGATGCCGCCGGTGAGCTCGCGGACGACGAGCAGGTCGGTGCCGGCGATGCGCTCCTCGCGCAGCGGGCTGGAGCCGACCAGGGCCGGGCTGGGTCGGACCGGGCGCAGGTTGGCGTAGAGGCCCATGCCCTTGCGCAGGCCGAGCAGCCCTTGCTCTGGACGCGGCGCGTCGGGGTCGGTGGTGTCCCACTTGGGGCCGCCGACGGCGCCGAGCAGGACCGCGTCGGCGGCGCGGCAGACCTCCAGCACCTCGTCGGTCAGGGCGGTGCCGTGGACATCGATTGAGCAGCCGCCCATCAGGCGCTTGTCGAACTGGAACTCTCCCAGCGACTCCAGCAGCTGCTGGGCCGCCGCGACGATTTCCGGGCCGATCCCGTCGCCGGGAAGGACAACTATGCGCGGGGCGTCGCTCACGCGGCGGAACTCTACGCGTTAGCCGGCGACGGGACGGCCTCGATGTTGAGGCGCACGTAGTCGAGGACCAGCGGCTGCTCGGAACGGTCGAGGATCGCTTCGGCGAACGGTCGCCGCAGCTGCTCGGGAAGCTGTGCCAGGAGCGGGCCGAGCGTGACGGTCGAGGTGAACTCGAGCGGCTTCTCCGGCTGCACCGGTCGAGGTTCCAGCCAACAGCGGGCGGCGGAGAACCCGGCCCGCCGCAATCGCGCCTCGGTCTCCTCGGCGGAGGCGAAGTTCCAGCTCGACGCCACCGTCTCGATGTGTGCGGCGAACTCCGGCAGCGCCGCGACGGTCGCGATCACCTCAGCGTGAAGGGCGATGTTCCCCTCTCCCCCACACTGCGCAACCAGGCGCCCGCCGGGCCGCAGCGCCGCCCGCAGACGCTCGAAGAGCCGGTCGTGATCGGGGATCCAGTGCAGGGTCGCGGTCGAGAAGACCAGGTCGACCGGCTCCTCCAGCTGCAGCTCGGAGAGGTCGGCGATGAGGTAGGTGACCTCAGTCCCCAGCCGCTCGCGAGCCTTGGCGACCATCGCCGACGAGCCGTCGACGGCGATCAGGCGGCCATCGGGCAGCCGTTTCGCCAACTCGGCGCTGACCCGGCCGGAGCCGCAACCCGCGTCGAGCGCCACCTCGTCGCCGCTCAGCTCGAGCCGGTCGAGCACCTCCATGCCCCAGGTGAACTGCGGGTCGGAGACCGCGTCGTAGGTGTCGGCGTCCCACTCACGCGGACCGTTGCTGTTCGTCGCCGCGGACATCTCAGCTTGCTCAGAGCGCCGTCGTCACCGGGGCCTGCGGGTCGCCCGCGGAGCCCTCGTAGGCGTCGATCGCGGCGCCGTTCTCGAGCGTGATCGCGATGTCGTCGAGGCCGTTCAGCAGCCGGTGCTTGACGTCCGGCTCGACCGCGAACTCGAAGACCCCGGCGGCGCAGGTGATCGTCTCGTCGTCGACATCGATGCGAGCCTCGCCGGCCTCGGCGACGGCGCGGCAGTGCTCCTCGTCGAGGATCGCCGGCAGCAGCCCGATCTTGGTGCAGTTGACGTAGAAGATGTCGGCGAAGGACGGCGCGACGATCGCCTCGAAGCCGAAGTCCTCGAGCGCCCAGGGAGCGTGCTCGCGGGAGGAGCCACTGCCGAAGTTGCGCCCGGTGACGAGGATCGGGTTCGGCTCCAGCTCGATCTCGCCGTCACGAATCCAGTCGTAGAAGAGGAACTCGCCGAAGCCGGTCCGCTCGACCCGCTTGAGGAACTGCTTGGGGATGATCTGGTCGGTGTCCACGTCGGCCCGGTCCAGCACCGACACCTTGCCCTCGATCAAGTCAATCGGCCTCATCTTCAACTCCAATCACGGATGTCTACGAAACGTCCCTCGATGGCCGCCGCCGCCGCCATCTTCGGGCTGACCAGGTGGGTGCGCCCACCCTTGCCCTGCCGTCCCTCGAAATTGCGGTTCGAGGTCGAGGCGCAGCGCTCGCCCTCGGCGAGCGTGTCGGGGTTCATCCCCAGGCACATCGAGCAGCCCGCCTCGCGCCATTCGAAGCCGGCGCCGCGGAAGACCTCGTGCAGCCCCTCCGCCTCGGCGGCGGCCTTGACCTGCTGGGAGCCGGGGACGACCATCGCCCGCACCGTGGCGGCGACCTTGCGGCCGTCGACCACTGCGGCGGCCTCGCGCAGGTCCTCGATCCGCGAGTTGGTGCAGGAGCCGATGAAGACCCGGTCGGGGGCGACCTCGGTCATCGGCGTGCCGGGCTCCAGGTCCATGTAGGTCAGCGCTCGCTCGGCGGTTTCGCGATCCCCCGGCGACTCCATCGCCGCCGGGTCGGGGACCGTGTCGGTGACCTCGACGACCATCCCCGGATTGGTGCCCCAGGTGACCATCGGCGAGATCGCCGCGGCGTCGATCTCGACCTCGGTGTCGAAGGTCGCGCCGGGGTCGGTCGGCAGCTCGCGCCAGGCCGCGACCGCGGCGTCGAAGTCCGCCGGCGCCGCGGTACGACCACGCACCCACTCGAAGGTGGTCTCGTCGGGCGCGATCATCCCGGCCCGGCCACCGCCCTCGATGGTCATGTTGCAGATCGTCATCCGGCCCGGCATCCCCAGCGCCTCGATCGCCGGCCCGGCGTACTCGACCGCATGACCGGCCATGCCGCCGGTGCCGAGGCGGCCGATCGTGGCCAGGATCAGGTCCTTGGGAGTCACCCCGGAGCCCAGTTCGCCCGAGTAGGAGATCCGCATCGCCTTCGGCCGCTTCTGGACCAGGCACTGGGTCGCCAGCACGTGCTCGACCTCGGAGGTGCCGATGCCGAAGGCCAGCGAGCCGAAGGCGCCGTGGGTCGAGGTGTGACTGTCGCCGCAGACGATCGTCATGCCCGGCTGGGTCACGCCCAGCTCCGGCCCGATCACGTGGACGATGCCCTGGCGGTCGGAGCCCAGCGAGTAGAGCGGGATGCCGAACTCCTCGCAGTTGCGCTCCAGCGTTTCGACCTGGATCCGCGAGAGCTCGTCGGCGATCAGTCGCGCCGCCATGGTGCCGTCGGTCGGCGTGTTGTGGTCGGCGGTCGCCAGGGTGCGGTCGGCACGCCGCACCGGGCGCCCGGCCAGCCGCAGCCCGTCGAAGGCCTGCGGCGAGGTGACCTCGTGGACCAGGTGCAGGTCGATGTAGATCAACCCGTCGGAGACCTCGTGCGCCTCCCAGATCTTTTCGAACATGTTCTTGGGCATCTCAGCTCCTCCTCAGCCCGGCGGCTATCACGGCGAGGAAGCGCGTCGGCTCCTCGCCCTCGTTCTCCAAATGATGGGGAAGGTCGGCGTCGAAGGTGACGCTGTCGCCGGCGCGCAGCTCGTAGCGGGTGCCGTCGACGGTCAGGGCCAGCGTCCCGGCGAGGACGACGGCGGTCTCGCGGCTGCCGGGCTCGTGCATCGGCGGATCCTCGCGGCCGCCGGTGGCGGCACCGGGTGCGAGCACATGCAGGGAGACGTCGGCGCGCTGGCCCGGCAGGGACGGCGTCAGCTCCTCGACACGGTGGCCGCCGCGCTCGAAGCGGTGGCGGTCGGCGGTGCGGACGACCGCTACGTGCTGGCCCTCGTCGAGGCGCAGCAGCTGCGAGAGGGTCAGCTCCAGGCCGGCGGCGATCTTCGCCGCGACGGCCAGGGTCGGGCTGGTCTCACCGCGCTCGACCTGGGACAGCATCGGGGCGCTGACCCCACTGCGCTCGGCCAGGTCGCGCAGCGAGAAGCCCATCGCGTCGCGCAGAGCACGGATGCGGGTGCCGACCGCGGGGACGGCAGGCGCCGACGCGGGGACGGTGGGGTTCTGTTCAGGCAAGGTCTCTGATGCGTTCATCAGCTTTGTACGTTATCACAGACAGTTGTATCCCCCATTTTGTGCCGTTAGGCATGCCTATTCTGCAATTCGTCGCCCAGGATGCGTATGGTGCCCCGGTCCTTATGAGCATGAGAACACAAGGCGCTCTCAGGCGACTCACAGTGACGGCGGGGCTGGCGATCCTGACGATCGCCATCGCCATCGGGATCTCCCCCGTCCAGGCCGGCGCTGACACCCCCTCCCCCTGCAACCAGGCATCCCGGGCTCCGCGGCGGGCGACCCTGAACGACCTGCGCGGCTCGATGCTCTGCCTGATCAACCGGATCCGCGAGCACTACGGCATCGCGGCTCTGGAGGAAAGCGCGCCGCTGCGGCGCTCCGCCACCGGCCATTCGAACGACATGGTCGAGCACGACTACTTCTCCCACGACGGACCGGCGGGCAGCACCGTCGGCAGCCGGGTGACCCAGGCCGGCTATCTGGCACGGGTCAGCACCTACTTCATCGGCGAGAACATCGGTGGCGGCATCGGTCCCCAGCGCGGCTCGGCGCTTGCCGTCTTCCGCGCCTGGATGCACAGCCCGCCGCACCGGGCCAACATCCTCGACACGGAGTTCCACGACCTCGGGGTCGGCGTGGCGCGGGGCTACCCGGCAGGTGGCGGCGCCAAGGCCGCCACCTACACGCTTGACCTGGGGATGCGCCGCTAGCCTCAGGGGCCGGGGGTGCGCTGCACGGCGGCCTCGGCGGTTGCCGCCTCGGCCTCGCGGGTAGCCGCTCCTTCGAGCGCGTTCGACAGCGCCCGTACGTAGGCGCGGGCCGAGGCCTCGAGGATGTCGGTGGCGACGCCCTGCCCGGTCGCCAGGCGCCCGGCGGTGCGCAGCATCACCGTCACCTCGCCGAGAGCGTCCTCCCCCCCGGTCACCGCCTCGACCGTGTACTGGCGCAGCTCGCACTCGGTCCCGGCCGCCCCCTGGATGGCGCGGAAGATCGCGTCGATCGGGCCGTCGCCGCCCGACTTGCCGACCACCTCCTCGCCGGAGGGCAGGATCACCGCCACCTTGGCGACCGGCTCGCGGCGCGAACCGGCCTCGACCTCGAACCAGGCCAGCTCGTGGGCGTCGGAGCGCTCCCGCATCTCATCGGAGACGATTGCCTCCAGATCCAGTGCGGTGACCTGCTTCTTGCGGTCGGCGACCTCCTTGAAGGCCTTGAAGGCGGCGTTGAGGGCGTTGCCCTCGACCTGGAAGCCCAGCTGCTCCAGGGCGTCTTTCAGGGCGTGGCGGCCGGAGTGCTTGCCGAGCACGATCGAGTTCGACTCCAGGCCGACTTCGGTCGCGTCCATGATCTCGTAGGTGCTGCGCTCCTTCAGCACGCCGTCCTGGTGGATTCCGGACTCGTGGGCGAAGGCGTTGCGGCCGACGATCGCCTTGTTGGGCTGGATCGCGTAGCCGGTCAGGCGCGAGACCATGCGGCTACTGCGGGCGATCTCGCGGGTGTTGATCCCGGTGGCGAAGCCGTGTGCGTCCTCGCGGACGTGAATCAGCATCGCGATCTCCTCCAGCGAGCAGTTGCCGGCCCGCTCGCCGATGCCGTTGATCGCGCACTCGACCTGCCGCGCTCCGGCCAGGACGCCGGCGTAGGAGTTGGCGACCGCCAGCCCCAGGTCGTCGTGGCAGTGCACGGAGAGCTCGACGGCTTTCAGCGCCGGGACCAGCTCGCAGAGACGGCGGAAGTAGTCCGCGTACTCCTCCGGCGTCGTGTAGCCGACGGTGTCGGGGATGTTGACGACGGTGGCGCCCTCTTCAACCGCGATCGAGCAGACCTCGGCGGTGAACTCGATGTCGGCGCGGGTCGCGTCCATCGGCGAGAACTCGACGTCCTCGCAATAGGCCTTGGCGTGTGAGACGGCCGCCCGGGCCTGGCCCTTGACGTCCTCGCGGTCGGTCTGCAGCTGGTGCTCGATGTGGATGTCGGAGGTGGAGATGAACGTGTGGATGCGTGGGCGCCGGGCGTCGCGCACGGCGCCCCAGGCGGCGTCGATGTCGCCCTTCTGAGTGCGGGCGAGGCCGCAGACGACCGGGCCCTCGACCGTGCGGGCGATCTCCCGCACGGCCTCGAAGTCCCCGGGTGAGGTGATCGGGAAGCCGGCCTCGATCACGTCAACGCCCAGGCGGGCGAGCTGGTGGGCGATCTCCACCTTCTCGGCGGTGTTCAGCGAGATTCCGGGCGACTGCTCGCCGTCTCTCAGGGTGGTGTCGAAAATGTGGACGCGGTTGGCGTCAGATGCGGGTCCCATGCGGACCTCCTCCTTCTCTACTGCGTTCGAATGGCCTCTGTCTCTCGCGGCTATCGCGCCGCCCAGCGCTATTCCCCCCGAGGGGGGAGGAGAAGGAGAAGCGCGAGGCTGTCGAACCGGTGGCTCATTCGGTCAGTGCAGGGTAGCGCAGACGGACGCGGCGTCGGCGGCTTTTCATAGGCTGGTCCGATCGCCGCCGAGCAACGCACCAACTGGCTCGCGCTCTTCGCCATGGGCATGGCCGTGGTGGTGATCGCCAACGACTTCTCCGCCATAAACGTCGCCCTGCCGACGATGGAGAAGGACTTCGACACCAACATCAACACGATCCAGTGGGTGGTCAACGCCTACGCGCTGACCTTCGGGGTGATGATCGTCACCGGCGGCCGCCTCGCCGACATGTTCGGGCGCCGCAACGCCTTCTTCCTCGGCACCGCGATCTTCGCCTCGATGTCGGCGCTGGGTGGCGCCGCCCAGACGGAGACCTGGTTGATCGCCACCCGCACGCTGATGGGAATCGGCGGCGCCCTGATGTGGCCGGCGATCCTCGGCATGACCTTCGCGATCCTGCCCGAGGAGAAGGCGGGCCTGGCCGGCGGGATCATCCTCGGCGCCGCCGGCCTCGGCAACGCGATCGGGCCGCTGATCGGCGGCATCCTCACCGACGAGCTCAGCTGGCGCTGGATCTTCTTCCTCAACGTGCCGATCTCGATCTTCGCCGTCCTCGTCACCTACTTCCTGGTCCACGTCAAGGAGCCGGAATCAAGCGACCACAAGATCGACTACGCCGGCGTCGCGGCGATCTCGGTCGGCCTGGTCTCGCTGCTCGTCGCCCTCGATCAGGTCGACGACTGGGGCTGGGGAGACCCGAAAGTGATCGGGCTGCTGGCCCTGGCGGCGGTTCTGATCGTCGCCTTCGTACCGATCGAGCGCCGCGCCGGCAAGCACGCCCTGGTGCCACGCGAGGTGATGGGAAACCGCAGCTTCAGCGCCTCCTGCGCGGCGATCCTCTTCATGTCGGCGACCTTCTTCGCCTCGCTGCTCTACCTGCCCCAGTTCATGGAGAAGCAGTTCGGCTACTCGGCGCTGGAAGCGGGAGTCGGGATCCTTCCCTTCCTCGGCGTCTTCGCGATCGTCTCCTTCGTCGCCGGCCCGCTGTACAACCGCCTCGGCGCGAAGCCGCTCGCCGTCTTCGGCGCCGCCTGCATCACCATTGCGCCCTTCCTCTTCTCCCAGGTCGACGGCGGCTCCGGCTACGGCTCGCTGGTGCCGGGGATGGTCGTGCTCGGCCTCGGCGTCGGCAGCTTCTACCCAACCGCGACCACCGCCGGCGTCACCTCGGTCGACCAGTCGCAGACCAGCCTCGCTGGCGGCATCGTCTACATGTTCCAGATCGCCGGTGGCTCGATCGGCCTGGGCCTGACCACGACCGTCTTCTCCGCCGCGATCCCGCCCTTCGTCGACGGCGTCCAAGCCGGCTTTCGCCTCGACGCGGCGCTTTCCCTCGTCGGCTTCCTGATCGCGCTGCTGTTCGTCGGCGGAACGCTGTTCTCGCGCCGGCGCCCGTCTGAGCAGACGGCCTAGACGCGGCCCGGCCGCGTCTGGATCACGGCACCAGTTCGTTTTCTCCGGTGCCGCCGACCAGCACGTCTTCGCCGGCTTCGCCGTGCAGCGCGTCGTTGCCGCTGCCGCCGACCAGGCGGTCGTTACCGGGGCCTCCGAAGAGGGAGTCGTTGCCGGCCCGCCCGACCAGGATGTCGTCGCCTGGCCCACCGATCAGCTTGTCGGCGCCGGCGCCGCCGATCAACTTGTCGTTACCGGGGCCGCCTCGAAGGGTGACCGGGATCGGCACGGCGCGCGACACGACGACCGAATCGTCGCCGCCGCCGGCATTGACTTCGAAGCCGGCGATCGAGGCGGCTTCGCAGAGCAGCTCGTTCTGCCTGTCTTCCGGGTGGGAGCAGACGTTGCCGCCGACTTCCAACGGCCCGACCGATTCGATCGCATAGCTGCGGCCATCGGGGCTGAGCGCGATCGAGATCGTGTTCGCTTCCGAGCCCCCGGCGAGCAGCACGTCGAGGGACGGTTCAGCGGCGTGGGCCACGGCGGCGGCATGAGCCACCAGCACCATGGACGCAATCAGGAGTGCTTTCTTCATCGCGGAATGTCGGCCGAGGTCTTCCGGGGCCTACTAGGGGAACAACACGACCTTGCCGACGTTGCGGCGCTGGGCGATGAATTCGTGCGCCTCGCCGGCTCGCTCGAAGGAGAAGGACTCGGAGACAACCGGCTCGATGCGGCCCGCCTCGAGGTCGGCCAGCAGCGGCGCGACAACCCGGTCGAGGTTGCCCTCGCGGTCCCACCAGCTCAGCATGTTGAGGCCGAAGACGCCTTTGTTCTCGTTCATCATCGTCAGGCTCTTCCACCACGGCATCGTCGCCAGCGGCATCTTCAGCAGGCTCTTCAAGGTGGCCGGAAGGTCGCGAGCGCCGGCGCTGGTGCCCTCCGACAGCCCATACATGACCATCCGCCCGCCAGAGCGCAGCAGCCGGTAGTCCTTGCGGAACGAGGTCGGGCCGAGCGCGTCGATGATCACGTCGACCCCCTCGCCGCCGGTGATCCGCATCACCTCGGCCTCGAAGTCCTGGTTGCGGTAGTCGATCGCGTGCTGGACGCCCTGGGCGCGGATCGCCTCGTGCTTGCCCGGAGAAGCGGTGCCGAAGACCTCGGCACCGGCGTTGCGGGCCAGCTGGGTCGCGGCGATCCCGACCCCGCCAGCGGCGGCGTGGATGAGTACGCGATCGCCCTCGCGCATCCCGCCCATCACGGTCAGCGCCGCGTAGGCGGTGCCGTAGTTGACCGGGAAGGCCGCGCCCTGCTCGAAGCTGAGCCGCTCCGGCAACGGCAGTGCCTGGTCGGCAGCGACCGTGACCAGCTCCGCCTGGCCGCCGAAGCGCGTGCCGGCAACGACGCGGTCTCCGACCTCGTGCCCGCCGACCCCCTCCCCCACCGTCTCCACCTCGCCGGCGACCTCGTAGCCGAGCACGCAAGGGGTCTTCGGCGCGTCCGGATAGAGGCCGACGCGGGCCATCGTGTCGGCGAAGTTGATCCCGGCGGCGCGGACCGCAATGCGGACCTCGCCGGGCCCCACCGCGGGGTCGGGCCGCTCCTCGACTTGAAGAACCTCGGGACCTCCGGTGCCAGTTAGGACGACGGCGCGCATGAGCCAACCCTAGCCGTTGTCAGAGGCCCTCTAGAGGTCGACGGAGCGACCGACCGAGAAGCCCTCGACGCCGAGGATCTTCTCGATCGTCTCGGCCCGCACCGGGGCGTCGGTCGTCAGTGCCATCACGGCGCTCTCACCGTCGTGCTCGGCGCCGACGGCGGCGGAGACGATGTTGACCCCCTCCTCACCGAACATCGTCCCGACCCGGCCGATCATGCCCGGGCGGTCGGCGTAGCGGAAGACGGAGATGTGCTCGGCGAAGGGCAGGTAGAAGCCCTCACCCCAGGCGGAGACCAGGTAGGGCTCGTTGCGGGGCCCGACGCTGGTGCCGGCGACGGCGACCTCCTCGCCACCGGAGCTGACCCGGACCGTGACCAGCTCGGTGAAGTCCTCGGCGCTGGCGTCCTTGGTCTCAACCAGCTCGATTCCCCGTTCCTCGGCCATCTGCGGAGCATTGACGAGATTGACCGGCTCCTCGGTGTTGCCGGAGAGGATCCCGACCAGGACCGCGATCCCGAGCAGGCGGGTGTCGTGGGAGGCGATGCGGCCGCGGAACTCGGCGGTGACGCCGTCGACCGACCCGTCGCCGAGGCCCTGGGCGAGGCGGCCGAGCTTTTCGCAGAGCGGCACGAAGGGAGCCAGCGCCTCCATCGCCTCGGGGCGGACGGCGGCGATGTTGACGGCGTTGGTGACCACACCGCCGCTGAGCGCGGCGGTGACCTGCTCGGCGGTGACTACCCCGGCGCGGTCCTGGGCCTCCGCGGTGGAGGCGCCGAGGTGGGGCGTGACGACGACGTCATCGCGGGCGAAGATCGGGTGCTCGGTGAAGGGCTCCGATGGGAAGACGTCGAGCGCCGCGCCGCCGAGCTTGCCCGACTCGAGGCCGGCCATCAGCGCGTCGAGGTCGACCAGCTCGCCGCGGGCGCAGTTGACGATCCTGGCGCCGTCCTTCATCGCGGCGATCGTCCCGGCATCGATCAGGTCGATCGTGTCCGGCGTCTTCGGCACGTGCAGGGTGATCAGGTCGGCGCGGCCGAGCAGGTCCTCGATGTTCTCGACCCCCTCGACGCCGAGCTCGCGGAAGCGCTCGGCGGAGACGAACTTGTCGAAGGCGACGACGTCCATGTCGAAGCTCTGGGCGCGCTTGGCGACGAGCTGGCCGATCCGGCCGAAGCCGATCACCCCGAGCGTCTTGCCGTAGAGCTCGGCGCCCTTGAACTTGGCCCGGTCCCAGCGCCCGGCGACGAGCGATTCGTGGGCCTGCGGGACGTTGCGGAAGAGGGCGAGGGCCAGCGCCAGTGTGTGCTCGGCGGCGGCGACCGAGTTCGACTCGGGGGCGTTGGCGACGATGATGCCGCGGCGCGTCGCGGCCGGGATGTCGACGTTGTCGACGCCGGTGCCGGCGCGGCCGATCACCTTGAGGTTGGTCGCCAGCTCGATCAGCTCCGGCGTCATCTTGGTCGCCGAGCGGATCAGGATCGCGTCGTAGCCGCCGATCTTCTCGCGCAGCTCCTGGTCGGACATCTCGAGGCCGAGGTCGACGTCGAAGTTGGCTTTGAGCAGGTCGACGCCGGTGTCGGCGATCTTCTCCTTGACCAGGACCTTCACCTGGCGACCCCCTCGACGTTGGCGACGACCCAGTCGACGCAGGCGGTCAGGGCCTCGACGTCATCCGGCTCGACCGAGGGGAACATCCCCACCCGCAGCTGGTTGCGGCCGAGCTTGCGGTAGGGCTCGACGTCGACGATGCCGTTGGCGCGCAGCGCCGCGGCCAGGGCGGCGGCGTCGACCGAGTCGTCGAAATCGATCGTGCCGACGACCAGCGAGCGCTTGGCCGGGTCGGCGACGAAGGGGGTCGCGAACTCGCTGCGCTCGGCCCAGTCGTAGAGCCGCCCCGAGGAGTCCGAGGTCCGCCGCACGCACCAGTCGAGGCCACCGTTGCCCAGCATCCACTCGATCTGGTCGCCGAGCAGGATCAGGGTCGCCAGGGCGGGCGTGTTGTAGGTCTGCTCCTTGCGCGAGTTCTCGAGGGCGGTCTGCAGGGAGAGGAAGGCGGGCTGCCAGCGGTCGCCGGCGCCGTCGAGCTCCCCGATCCTGGCGATCGCGGCCGGGCTCAGCAGCGCCAGCCAGAGGCCGCCGTCACCGCCGAAGGCCTTCTGCGGCGCGAAGTAGTAGGCGTCGGCCTGCGAGGCGTCGACGGGCAGGCCGCCGGCGCCCGAGGTGGCGTCGACCAGGACCAGCGAGTCGCCGGCGCCGTCGGGGCGGCGCACGTCGACCATGACGCCGGTGGAAGTCTCGTTGTGGGCCCAGGCGAGCACGTCGGCGTCGGCGTCGGCGACCGGCTCCGGCGCGTCGCCGGGCTCGGCCTCGACCACAATCGGATCGGCCAGGAAGGGCGCCGCGGCAGTCGACTTGGCGAACTTCTGCGAGAACTCGCCGTAGGTCAGGTGGAGCGCGCGGCCGCGGACCAGCCAGGCCGCCGCGGCCTCCCAGAAGGCGGTGGTGCCACCGTTGCCGAGGATCACCTCGTAGCCATCCGGCAGGCCGAAGAGGTCGCCGAGGCCGGTACGGACCCCCTTCACCAAGTCCCGGACTGGGGCCTGGCGGTGCGAGGTGCCCATCAGGCCGGCCTGCTCCGACAGCCTCGCCAGCGCCTCTGGGCGGACCTTGGAGGGCCCGCAGCCGAAGCGGCCGTCGGCGGGCTTCAACCCGGCGGGTATCTCGGCGGTCTCTGTGGTCGGCGGGGTCATCGGGCCGACAGGTTATTGACAGGCGCGGGTGGACTCCGGCCGGAGGCGGGGTTAGGCTCGCGAAGCCGTCCAGTCAGGTCCGTCCAACTAGGAGGGGAAGCGATGTACCCGATCAGTTACGAAGCCGATTTCAACCCGACTCCAAACCGCGCCACGACGTTCTTCCGGCTGATCCTGGCGATCCCGTGGATCATCGTCGCCTACGTCTACCTGCTCGTCGCCGCCTTCACCCACCTCTTTGCCTGGGTGGCCATCGTGGTCATGGGCCGCTACCCCCAGGGGCTCTACAACTTCAACTCGGGAATCGTCCGCTACTTCGTCCGCTTCTACGCCTGGGCCTACCTGCAGACCGACGAGTGGCCGCCCTTCGGAATCTCCGACGATCCGAGCTATCCGATCCGCGTCAATTTCGCCCCCCGGATGGAGGGCCAGAGCCGGCTCAAGGCCTTCTTCCGGATCATCCTGGCGCTGCCGCTGCTGATCATCTCCTACGCGTTCAACTACGTCCACCTCTTCGCCGGCGTGATCGCCTGGCTGACAATCGTCTTCCGTGGCTACCTGCCGGAAGGCGTAAACAGCATGCTGACCTTCGTCAACAGCTTCTACGCCCGCGTCTACGGCTATCTCTTCCTGCTGACCGACGACTACCCGCCGATCGGGCTCGAGGCCTCGGTGTCCTCCACCGCCGCCACCCCGCCGGCACCCCCGGCGCCGCCCGCCCCGCCAGTCACGCCGACGGCTTAAGGAGACAACGATGAACGACGCAGCAAACGACAACGTGTCCAAAGGCGAGGGCTACGCAGTCGCCAACCTCTCCGACCTCGGCGACGGCCCCGGCTTCCGCAAGATCCGCAAGGAGCTCGGCGTCACCGCCTTCGGCGTCAACGCGATCGTCCTCCCTCCCTCCTACGAGACCGGCAGCCACTTCCATGACGAGCAGGAGGAGCTCTACTTCGTCCACAGCGGCGAAGTCGAGTTCACCTTCGGCGACGGCTCAACCCAGCGCCTCGGCACCGGCGGCCTCGCCTGGGTCGACGCCCCCACCTCCCGCAAAGTGAGGAACGTCAGCGACTCCGAGGAGGCGATCTACGTGATCGTCGGCGGCAAGGACGGGTACGTCGGCAGGGACGGGAAACTCGCCGAGGGGGAGACCCACCGGTAGACGGGTCGGAGCAGGGCCCGAGCGACACGCCCATCCGGCGAGCATCTCCTAGGTGAACTGCGGCTGACCGAGTGACCCAGCAACGACAGCTGGAGCAGCTACGAAGCGGGGTTGTGGCCTGGGGCCCGGATGCCCTACTTCGTATCGCTGAACCCCTGATCGATCCAGGGCATCATCATGCGCAGGTCCTTGCCGACGTCCTCGATCTCGGCATCCTGCAGCTCGCCGCGCATGCGGTCGAAATTCTCATTGCCGGCCTTGTTCTCAGCAATGAACTCGCGGGCGAAGTCGCCGTCCTGGATCTCTTTGAGGATCTGCTTCATCGCCGCCTTGGTCTCGTCGGTGATCACTCGCTTGCCACGAGTGAGGTCGCCGTACTCGGCGGTGTTGGAGATCGAGTAGTGCATCCCCTGGATGCCCTTCTCGTACATCAGGTCGGCGATCAGCTTGAGCTCATGCAGACACTCGAAGTAGGCCAAGCGGGGGTCGTAACCGGCCTCGACCAGGGTCTCGAAGCCGGCTTGGACCAGCTCGGAGGCGCCGCCGCAGAGGACGGCCTGCTCGCCGAAGAGGTCGGTCTCGCACTCGTCTTTGAAGGTGGTCTCGATGATCGCCGCGCGGCCGCCGCCGATCCCGGAGGCGTAGGCGAGGACGAGGTCGTGGGCGTTGCCGCTGGCGTCCTGATGGACGGCCATCAGGCAGGGGACGCCGTTGCCTTCCTCGTACTGGCGGCGGACCAGGTGGCCCGGGCCCTTGGGGGCGACCATGCCGACGTCGACGCCGGGCGGTGGCTCGATCTCCCCGAAGTGGATCGCGAAGCCGTGGGCGAAGAGGAGGAGGTTGCCGGGGGCGATGCCGTCGGCGATCTCGGAACTCCAGACCTCGGCCTGTTTCTCGTCCGGGAGCAGAATCATCACCAGGTCGCCGCGGCTGGCGGCTTCGGTGATGTCCAGCACCTCGAGCCCGGCCGCTTCGGCCTTGGCGCGGCTGGAGGAATCCGAGCGCAGGCCGACGACCACGTCGACCCCGGAGTCCTTGAGGTTGAGGGCGTGAGCGTGCCCCTGGGAGCCGTAGCCGAGGATCGCGACGGTCTTGCCCTCGAGCTTGCCTAGGTCGGCGTCCTTGTCGTAGAAAATGTCGTCAGTTCGCATGGGCGGCAGGCTATCGGAGCGCCCTGCGCATCAGCTTGCCCGAGGGCGTGCGCGGCAGCGCCGCGGCGAGCTCGACCCGCTTCGGCACCTTGAACCCGGCCAGGGAGTCGGCGCAGTAGCGGCGCAGGTCGTCGGGCGTCACCTCGGAGCCGCTCTCCAGCACGACCACGGCGGTCACCGCCTGCTGCCACTCGGGGTCCTCGCGGCCGACCACGGCGGCGTCGGCGACCTCCGGGTGGCGTAGCAGCACCTCCTCGACCTCGGCCGGGATCACGTTCTCGCCGCCGCTGACGATCATGTCGTCGATGCGGTCCTTGACGTAGAGGAAGCCCTCGTCGTCGATGTGGCCGAGGTCGCCGGTGTGCAGCCAGCCGTCGGGGTCGACGCGGCCGGGCGCGACGGTCGGGCCCTGGACGAGGATCTCGCCGTCGCGGATGCGCAGGTGGGTGGTCAGCAGCGGCCGCCCGGCGGAGCCGAGCTTGCGCCGGGCGTCGGCCGGGGCCAGGGTCGTCACCTGCGAGCAGGTCTCGGTCAAGCCGTAGGTCTGGACCACGGTGGCCCCCTTGGCGATCGCCTCTTCGAGCGGCTCCCTGGGCACCGGGCCGCCGCCGACCAGAATCGCCCGCGGGCCGGAGAGGTCCGCCCCGGCCTCGAGCAGCCGCATCAGCATCGTCGTCACCACCGAGACGACCGTGATCCGCTCGCCCTCGAGCGCCGCGGCGACGCGATCGGCGTCGAAGCCGTCGTGGATGACGGCGGTGGTGCCGTAGATGACCGAGCGCATGACGATGCTGAGGCCGGAGACGTGGCTGAGGGGAACGCAGCAGAGCCAGCGGTCCTCGGGCTCCATACCGATGTTGAAGGCGGAGCCGACGGCGCTCCAGAGGAAGTTGCCGTAGGTGAGACCGACCGGGTGCGGGGTGCCGGTGCTGCCGCTGGTCAGGACCCGGGCGCAGACCTCGTCCATGTCGTGCTCGCCGAGCAGCGGCAGGTCAGCCTCGGTCTGGGTCAGCTCGCCGGGGTCGTCGAGGTCGACGATCGGCTCCTCGGCGCCGACTATCGCCTCCCGCTCCTCCGCCGTCAACCGGGGGCTCAGCGGCAGCAGCTTGGCGCCGACCTTCATCAGCGCGTGGGCGAGCACCACCTGCTCGCGGCGCGGGTGCATGGTCAGGGCGGCGGTCGAGCCGCGGCGGACGCCGTGGGCGGCGAGCCGGCGGGCGACCCAGGTCGCCTCGGCCTCGAGCTCGGCGTAGGTCATCTCGGCGCCGTCCGCCACCAGCGCGGTGCGGTCGGGGCAGCTTTGCGATCTCTGGGCCAGCCAGTCGTCGAGCTTCATCGGACGGATATCGTGCCCATCATGCCCAAACGCCACAAGGACGCCCCACCCGAGCAGGATCTCTACGCGCCGATCGAGTGGATCGGCGCCGGCGAGTACGACGACATCCGCTACGAGACCGCGAACGGAATCGCCAAGATCACGATCGACCGGCCCGAGGTGCTCAATGCCTTCCGCCCGCAGACGCTGATCGAGATCGCGGCCGCGCTCGAGCTGGCGCGCGAGGACACCGGGATCGGCGCGATCATCCTCACCGGCGAGGGACAGAAGGCGTTCTGCTCCGGCGGCGACCAGACGGTCCGGGGCGACAGCGGCTACGTCGCCGAGGGCGCCTCGATCGGGCGCTTCCACGTCACCGACCTGCAGGTGCAGATGCGGCGACTGCCGAAGCCGGTGCTGGCGATGGTCGCCGGCTACGCGATCGGCGGCGGTCACATCCTCCACGTCTGCTGCGACCTCACGATCGCCGCCGACAACGCCCGCTTCGGGCAGACGGGGCCGCGGGTCGGCTCCTGGGACGGCGGCTTCGGCGCCTCGCTCCTGCGCGATCTCGTCGGGACCAAGAAGGCAAAGGAGTTCTGGCTGCTGTGTCGTCAGTACGACGCCGAGGAGGCGATGCAGATGGGGCTGGTCAACGCAGTCGTCCCGCTCGACGACCTCGAGCGCGAGACGGTCGCCTGGTGCCGCGACATGCTCGCGCTCTCGCCCTTCGCCCTGCGCCTGGCCAAGGCCAGCTTCAATGCCCACGAGGACGGCTACGCGGGGATCCAGCAGCTGGCCCACGACGCCAACCTGCTCTTCTACGGCAACGAGGAGGCGCGCGAGGGGCGCGAGGCCTTCAAGGAGAAGCGCCAGCCGGACTTCTCGAAATTCCCGCGCCGGCCATGAGCGCCAGAGAGACGGAGACGACGCGATGAGGATCTGGCTGATGGCGGCGCGGCCGCGGACGCTGCCGGCGGCGATCGCGCCGGTGCTGGTCGGGACCGCCGCAGCGGTGCAATGGGTCGGGCACCTGCCGCGGCTCGGCGCCTTCTTCGCCGCCCTGGTCGGCTCGATCTTCATCCAGATCGGCACCAACCTCGCCAACGACTACTCCGACGCCAAGCGCGGCGCCGACACCGCCGACCGGCTCGGGCCGGTGCGGGTCACCTCGGCCGGTCTGGTCACCCCGCAGCGGGTGATGCGGGCGACCTGGATCGCCTTCGCGGTCGCCGTCGCCTGCGGGATCTACCTGGCGACCGTGGCCGGGGTCGTGATCCTGCTTATCGGCGCCGTCTCGATCGCCGCCGGCGTCCTCTACACCGGCGGCCCGCGGCCCTACGGCTACGCCGGCCTCGGCGAGGTCTTCGTCTTCCTCTTCTTCGGCCTCGTCGCCGTCAACGGCTCCTACTACGTGCAGGTCGAGCAGCTCGACGCGCTGCCGCTGGGGCTCTCGATCGCGATCGGCTTCCTCGCCACGGCGATCCTCGTCGTCAACAACGTCCGCGACCTCGAGACCGACCGGCGGGCGGCGAAGATGACCCTGGCGGTGCGGATGGGGCGCGCCAACGCGGTCGGGCTCTACCGGCTGTTCGTGCTCGGGGCCTTCGTGATGCTGCCGATCTCCCTCGCCGCTGGCGAAGCAAGCGCGCTGCCGCTGATCGGTCTGCTGGCCCTGCCGCTGGCGATCAAACCGCTGCGGGCGATGAGCAACAGGACGGACGGCCCGGCGCTGAACGGCGCCCTGGCGGCGACCGGCGCGCTGCTCGCCGTCTTCAGCCTGCTGGTCTCCGCCGGGCTGCTGATCTCCAGCTAGAGAGACCAGCTGCCACCGGGCGCGGGCCCGGGTGAGAAGCTGTTGACATGCGACTCGCCTCGGTCGAAGTCATCCCCTACGCGCTGCCCTTCCGCGAGCCCTACGTAACCGCGCGGGGCCGGCTGACACGGCGAGAGTTGGTCCTGCTGCGGCTACGCGATGAGGACGGGCTCGTCGGGCTGGGGGAAGCGGTGCCGATGTCGCTGCGCGGCGGGGCGACGCTGGTCGACGTGATGCGGGAGCTGGAGGCGCTCGACGATCTGCCTTCCCTCGATGAGTCGATGTTCGAGGGCGCCTTGGCCGGCTACTCGGCGCCGGCGCGGTGCGCCGTCTCGACTGCCCTGCTGGACCTGCGCGGCCGCCGCGCGGCAGGGGAGGCTCGACCAGGCGCGGAGCTTCCGGTGGCCTGCAACGCAACCCTGGTCGCCGGTGCACCGGCCGCCGTTGCCGCGGACGCCGCGTGCTGGGCCGAGGCGGGCTTCTCGACCTTCAAGCTGAAGCTCGGCACCGGCGACGACGTCGCTCAGGTGCGGGCCGCGCGGGAGGCCGTCGGAGCAAGCGCGCGGATCCGGGTGGATGCGAACGCCGCCTGGGATCTGGAGACCGCGAAACGGACACTGGTCGAGCTGGAGCCGTTCGGCATCGAGCTGGCCGAGCAGCCGGTGGCGACGATGGAGGAGCTCGCCGCGCTGGCGGGAGCCACCTCGATTCCCCTGGCGGCCGACGAGAGCGTCGCCAGCGCCGCGGAGGCCGAGCGGGCGGCGGCCCTCGGCGCCTGCGCCTACACCGGAATCAAGCTCTCCAAGGTCGGCGGACCGGAGCGTGCCCTGGAGATCGCCGACATCCTCCCCGCCTACGCCTCCAGCGCCCTCGACGGCCCGGTCGGGATCGCCGCGGCGGCCCAGGTCGCCCAGACCCTCCACGACACCGACCGCCCCGAACGCCTCGACCTGGCCCACGGCCTGGCGACCCAGCGGTTGTTCGCCTCCACTGTGGCCTCGGTCGAGTGCGAGCTGCGGGACGGGATGCTGCATCTCCCGCCCGGTCCGGGACTGGGTGTGGAGATCGACGAGACGGCGCTCGACGCCCACCGGCTTTAGCCTGGCCTGGCGCTTTTCTTTCGCTATCCGACAGAAAAGCCGCCACCCCCACCGTGGACCCGACCAACGCCAACACCGCCCTCGCCTCAGCCTTCGTCGAGGAGCTTTCTCGGAGCGGACTGCGACACGCCGTCGTCTCCCCCGGCTCCCGCTCCACCCCGCTGGCCGTGGCGCTCTGGCGGCAGGCGGAGATCGAGGTGACGGTGATCGTCGACGAGCGCTCGGCGGCCTTCTTCGCGCTGGGGGCCGCGCAGGCGAGTGGGAATCCGGTGGCGCTGCTCTGCACCTCCGGCACCGCCGTCGCCAACTACCACCCGGCCGTGATCGAGGCCGACGAGTCGGGCCTGCCGCTGGTTGTGCTCAGCGCCGACCGGCCGCCGGAGCTGCGCGGGATCGGCGCCGGCCAGACGATCGACCAGATCAAGGTCTTCGGCTCCTCGGTGCGCTGGTTCTGCGAAGTCGGCACCCATGCCGCCGATGACGACGGGCTCCTGCACTACCGCTCGGTCGCCTGCCGGGCGCTGGCCGCGGCGCGGGGCGAGACGCGTCCGGGCCCGGTCCACCTCAACCTCCCCTGGCGGGAGCCGCTGGCGCCGGTGCCGGTCGAGGGCGCGGTGACCGCGACCGACCCGCTGGCGCTGGAGGGTCGGGAGGGCCGGCCGCTGACCGCGGTGACCCGGATCGACCTCGAGCCCTCCACGTTCCTGCTGGAGGAGATGGCGGGCCACATCGGCGACGCGATCTCGGGGGTGATCGTCGCCGGCCGCCAGCTCGACCCGGAGCTGCGCGAGCCGCTCGCCCATCTTGCTCGTGCCTCCGGCTTCCCGATCCTTGCCGAGCCGACCTCGCAGCTGCGCTGCGGGCCCCACGACCGCTCCCATGTGATCGCCGGCTACGACCTGCTGCTGCGCGACGAGCGCTTCGCCCGCTCGGTCGTCCCCGACTTCGTCCTGCGTTTCGGCGCGATGCCGACCAGCAAGCCGCTGCGAGCCTGGCTGACGGCCAGCGGCGCCAGCGAGATCGTCATCGATCCCTCCGGCGGCTGGAACGAGCCGACCAACCGCGCCGCGGCGATCCTGCGGGCCGACCCGACCGAGCTCGCCGCGGGCTGGGCGACGCGCCTGGAGAAGGAACCCCGCGCCGCGCCCGGGGCCTGGATTGCGGCCGAGGCCGCTGCACAGGCGGCGCTCGACGGCGAACTGGGGAGCGCGGGCTCGGATACCGGGAGCGATGGGGCAGCGATCTCGGAGCCCGCCCTGCACCGTGCCCTCGGTGCCGCCCACCGCGACGGCGACCTCGTCTTCACCGCCTCGAGCATGCCGATCCGCGACCAGGAGACCTTCCTCGCCACCGGTGATACCGACGCACTGTTCCTCTGCAACCGCGGCACCAACGGCATCGATGGCCTCGTCTCCTCCGGAATCGGCGCCGCCCGGGTGAGCGCCCGCCCGACCACGATCGTCACCGGCGACCTCGGCCTGCTCCACGACATCGGCGGCCTCGCCGCCCTGCGCGACGTCTCCACTCCGGTCCGCATCGTCGTCATCGACAACGGCGGCGGCGGCATCTTCCACTTCCTGCCACAGGAGCGGGCGCTCGGCGGCGAGGAGTTCGAGGCGCTGCTCGGGACCCCCCGCGGCATCGACGTCGCCAAGACTGCCGCCCTCTTCGACCTCCCCCACCGCCGCCTCGAATCCCTCGCCGACCTCCCCGGAGCGCTCGCCGCCGGCACCGGCCTGATCGCGGTCAAGACCAACCGCGGCACCAACGTCGCATCCCACCGCCACCTCCAAGAGCGCGTCCTAGCCGCTCTCGCCCAGCTGCGCTGAAGAGGGACCGGGGAACGCTCAGCAGCTGATCGATCCGGCCTCGCGGCCGGGACCGGGCTGCCAGGCAACCCCGTACAGGGCGACCCGGCGCAGGGAGAGGACCTCGGTGGGACAGCTGCCGTCGGCGTTGACCTGGGCGATCGCGTTGCCGAAGGGAAATAGCCCGTCGAGCTCTGGGACGAAGCCGGTGCTGCCTCGCGCCCTGACGTAGGCGATTCGATCTCCCGATGGGTCCCAGCTCGGCGCCGACTCGAGGATCCCCTTGCTGCGGGTCAGGCGTTTCAGACCGCTGCCGTCGACGCCCACCGTGTAGATCTCGCCGGCGGCGTAGTCGTGGTTCTCTTCGGCATGCACGGTGTCACGATCGCCGTAGCCGACGAACGCGACCCGGGAGCCGTCGGGCGAGAACGCGGGTTCGGCACCAAGCTGGACCAGCTCCGCAGCCGGCCGGCCGTCAAGCGGTGCCAGCATCACCCGCGGGCCGTCGAGCCGATCGTCGCGCACGGTCATCGCCAGCACGCTCCCATCCGGAGAGAACGAGCCGGGAGTGCTTTCGAGGCCGTTACGCCAGTCGGTGAGACGACGCGGGCGGCCGCCGCCGAGATCGCCAAGCCAGATCGTGGCGCTGGAGTAGAACCTCGTCTTGAGCGGATTCTTGGGGTTGATGTGGGCACGGAATCTGGTGCGGGAGAAGGCAACCGTGTGGCCGTCCGGGGAGAGAACAGGTTCGGTTCCGTTCTTCGTCCCCGCGACCGGCCGCAGCCCACCGCCGTCAGCGTCGATGACGTAGATCTGCTTGACCTTGCCGCTGGAGCCAGCGAACGCGAGCAGACTCCCGTCCGCAGACCAGCTCGGCCCATTGAACGGCACCGGCCCCACCTCGCCGCCGCGGGCTTCAAACGGAACATCGAGCAACGACCGCCGCTGTGCACCCGAGGGACCGAACGTCCGCAGCGACAGCCTCGAAGGATCCCTTTCGCTCTCGTCCTTGCGCTTGATGTCGGTCAGCAAGACCGTCGCCAGCCGCGGCCCCGCGGGCCCCTCGGCAAAAGCACTCCCAGGCATGAGTAACGCCAGCAGCACCAGGCAGGCCGCGAGGCATCGGGAGAACATCGGCGGAGCCTCCCCGCTGTTGCTCCGCCGATGTTCTCCCGATGCCTCCATGGCTACTCGGCCAGCAGCGGTAGGAGCGCCTGCAGCTTTACCTCAGTCTCCGCCAACTCCGCGGCCGGATCCGACCCGGCGACGACGCCGACGCCGGCGAAGAGGTGGGCCTCGCGGTCGCGGAGCAGGGCGCTGCGCAGGGCGACGCAGAACTCGCCGTCCTCGGTCGCGTCCATCCAGCCGACCGGGCCGGCGTACCAGCCACGGTCCATGCCCTCGAGGTCGGCGATCGCGCCCGCCGCCTCGGGCCAGGGCTCGCCGCCGACCGCCGGTGTCGGGTGCAGCATCCCGGCCAGCTCGATCGCCGAGTGCGGCTCGGCCAGCTGGGCGATCACCGGCGTCGCCAGGTGCTGGATGTTTGCGATCTTGACGATCTCCGGCTCGGCCGCGGCCTCGACCCAGACGGCGTGCGGGCGCAGGGCGCGGACGATGCGCTTGGAGACGATCCGCTGCTCGCGGCGGTCCTTGTCGCTGCGCAGCAGTTGCTCGCCGAGGTGGTCGTCGACGGCGGGGTCGGAGCTGCGGCGGGTCGAGCCGGCGAGGGCGACGGTGGAGACGCTGGCGCCCGAGCGCCGCACCAGCAGCTCCGGGCTGGCGCCGATGAAGGCAGCCTCGGGTGTGCCGACGCAGAAGCAGAAGCAGGCCGGGAACTGCTCGCGCATGGCGCCGAAGAGGGCGGCCGGGTCGTGGGCGGCGGCGGCGCTGACGACCACCTCGCGGGCGAGCACGACCTTGCTCATCTCCCCGGCGCCGATCCGGTCTGTGGCGGCGGCGACGGTGGCTTCGAAGTCTCCCGGCGGGCGGGCGCTGCGGATCTCCGCGCGGGCGGTCGGGTGCGGGTCGAGCATCGGCAGCGGGGCGTCGCCACGCAGGCCGGCGAGCCTGGCGCTCAGCGCCGCACCCCTGTCCCCCGCGTCGTCCCCGGGATGGAGGACGGCGTTGACGGTGAGGAAGGCGCGCTCGCCGCTGCGGCAGAGCGAGAGCTCGGGCAGGACCAGCGAGCCCGGCGAGAGTGAGGACCAGGTCGAGGATGAGCCGCCCTCGGCGTCGAAGGCGAAGCCGCCGAGCCAGACCGGCCCGGCGCCGGCCGGCAGCCCGCGCGGCTCGTCGAGGACCGCGTCCCGGCCCGTCCGCAGGCACTCATCGGCGACGTCGGCGAACCGCGCGTCCCCCCGCGAGGCTGCCTCATAGGCGACACCGAGCCCGGCGAGCGCAAAGCCGCGATCGGGCTGCTCCCAGCAGAACCAGCGATCGGAGGCGAGGCGCGAGGCGAAGACCACCGCGCAGGGATCGGCGACGTCAACCTCGGCGGTGACGCTGACGAGGGTGCGCCGGCCGCGCCGGGCCCCCTCGGCAAGTGCGGCTAGGAGGGTCTCAGTCGCTACCACGGGCGATGGCTATCTCTCCCGTGCGGACCATTTCGACCAGCCCGTGAGGGCGGATCATGCGCTCGAAGGCCTCGATCTTGTCGGCGGAGCCGGTCACCTCGATCGTCATCGTGCGGCGGGCGACGTCGACGATCTTGGCCCGGAAGATCTCCGCGAACTGGATGATCTCGGCCCGGTTCTCGACCGCCGAGGAGACCTTGAACAGGGCCATCTCCCTGGCCACCGTCTCCTCCGGCTCCATGTCGCGGATCTTGAGCACGTTGACGAGCTTGTGCAGCTGCTTGGTCACCTGGTCGATCGGGTGCACGGCGCCGTCGAGGGTCAGGGTCACGCGCGAGACGCTGGGGTCGTCGGTGGGCCCGACGGCGAGCGTGTCGATGTTGAATCCGCGCCGCGAGAAGAGGCCGGCGATGCGCGCGAGCACGCCCGGCTTGTTCTCGACCTGGATCGAAAGTATGTGCTTGCGCCCGCTCAGCTGCCCCGGCAGGTGCAGGTCCTCGAGCTTGACCGCCTGGGGAGTGCCAGCCTCCATCATGAGCCCCCTGACCAAGCAGACCAAGGACGCAGGGAGCGCCGTGTGCTCTGCACACAAGCGACCGAGGACGCAGGTATGCGCCGCGTCAGGGGGCTCATGGGCGCACCGCCTTCGGCGCCTCGACCATGTCGCGGGCGGCCTGACCCGGGGCGATCATCGGGTAGACGTTCTCCTCCTGGGCGACGCGCACGTCGAGCAGCACCGGGCCCTCGGTCTCCAGCGCCCTGACCATCGTCTCCTCGAGGTCGGCGGAATTCTCGCAGCGCATGCCGGTGGCGCCGAAGGCCTCGGCCAGCTTCACCCAATCGGGACTGGCGCCCATCTCGACCGAGCTGTAGCGGCGATCCCAGAACAGCTCCTGCCACTGGCGGACCATGCCCATGTAGCCGTTGTTCATGAGGAAGACCTTGACCGGGATCTTCTCGGTGACGCAGGTGGCGAGCTCCTGCACGTTCATGATCAGACTGCCGTCGCCGGCCAGGCAGACCACGCTCTCGTCCGGGCAGGCGACCTTGGCGCCGACCGCCGAGGGCAGGCCGAAGCCCATCGTGCCGAGCCCGCCGGAGTTGATCCAGCGCCGCGGCTTGTCGAAGCCGTAGTACTGGGCGGCCCACATCTGGTGCTGGCCGACGTCGGAGGTGACGATCGCGTCGCCCTGGGTCGCGCGGTGCATCGCCTCGATCATGAACTGGGGCTTGATCTCTCCGTCCTTGCCGGGCTCGTAGAAGAGCGGGTGCCCGTCCTGCCAGCCGCGGATCTGGCTCCACCAGGGATCCAGGCGCGAGGAGTCGGTTTGCAGCGCCCGGTACTCGCGGGTCAGTTTCGGCAGCACCAGCTTGACGTCGCCGACGATCGGGATGTGGGCGCCGACGTTCTTGGAGATCTCCGCCGGGTCGACGTCGATGTGGATGATCTTGGCGTGCGGGGCGAACTCGGCGAGCTTGCCGGTGATGCGGTCATCGAAGCGGGCGCCGATCGCGACGATCAGGTCCGCCTGGTCCATCGCCGTGTTGGCGGTGAAGGTGCCGTGCATCCCGAGCATGCCGAGCCAGTTCTCGCCCGAGGCCGGGTAGGCGCCGAGGCCCATCAGGGTCGAGGTGATCGGGAAGCGGTCGGAGGCCGCCAGCTCGCGCAGCTCCTCGGAGGCGTTGGCGTTGATGACGCCGCCGCCGCTGTAGAAGATCGGCCGGCGCGCGTTGGCGAGCGCTTTGGCGGCGATCCGGATCTGTTTGATGTTGCCCTCGGTCGAGGGCTTGTAGCCGGCCAGCTCGACCGGCTCGGTGCGCGGCGCGTAGTCGATGTCGGCGCGCGAGAGGTCCTGCGGGATGTCGAGCAGGACCGGCCCCGGGCGCCCGGTCGAGGCGACGTGGAAGGCCTCGTGGACGTACTCGGGGATCTGGCGGGCGTCGGTGACCTGGAAGGAGTGCTTCACGAAGGGCAGCGTGGCGCCGAGGATGTCGGCCTCCTGGAAGCCGTCGGTGCCGATCAGCTCGGTGCGGACCTGGCCGGTGATGAAGACGGTCGGGACCGAGTCCAGCATCGCGTCGGCGATCGCCGTGACCAGGTTGGTCGCGCCAGGGCCCGAGGTGGCGAAGGCGACCCCGACCCGGCCCGAGGCCTTGGCGTAGCCCTCGGCGGCGTGGCCGCCACCCTGCTCGTGGCGCACCTGGACGTGGCGGAAGTCGGCGTCGACCATCGCGTCGTAGGTCGGCAGGTTCGCCCCACCGGGGATCCCGAAGACGTCCTTGACGCCCTCGGCCTTGAGCGATTCCATCAGCGTGTCCGCGGCTCTCATCGGACTGGCGATGGTACCAGTGGGGCTACGCCTGGCCTGCAGGCGATTTCGCCGGGTTCCAGCGGGTGCGCGGGTTGATCGAGGCCTCGATCGCGTTGCCCTTGTGGCGCTCGATCGTGTGCAGCATCGACTCGACCAGCTCCTCGCCCAGCAGGGCGGGCTCGAGGCCGAGGTCGAGCAGCTTGGTGTGGACCGCGTTGTAGTAGTGCTCTTCCTTCTCCACCCGCGGGTTCTCGAAGTGCTCGATCTCGACCGTGTAGCCGAGGTGCTCGCCGGCGTCTTTGACCAGCCCGGCCAGCTCCAGCACCGAGAACTGCTCGGTGAACTGGTTGAAGACGCGGAAGTCGCCGCGCTCGGCCGGGTTGGCGACCGCCAGCTCGACGCAGGCGAGGGTGTCGCGGATGTTGAGGAAGCCGCGGGTCTGGTGGCCGGCGCCGTAGACGGTCAGCGGGTGGCCGATGACCGCCTGCAGGCAGAAGCGGTTGAGCACGGTGCCGAAGATCTCGTCGTAGTCGAAGCGGGTGATCAGGCGCTCGTCGCCGGCGGTCTCCTCGGTCTCGATCCCGTAGACGACGCCCTGGTTGAGGTCGGTCGCGCGCAGCCCCCAGACCCGGCAGGCGAAGTGAATGTTGGTCGAATCGTGGACCTTCGAGCAGTGGTAGAGCGAGGCCGGCAGCTTCGGGAACGGCAGCGTGTCCCTGCGCCCCTTGTGCTCGATCTCGATGTAGCCCTCCTCGATGTCGATGTCGGGCTGGCCGTACTCGCCCATCGTCCCCAGCTTGACCAGGTGGCAGTCGGGGACGTGGTCGCGGATCGCGAAGAGCAGGTTGAGGTTGCCGATCACGTTGGCGTACTGGGTCTCGACCGCCTTCTGGCGCGAGGCCATCGAGTAGGGCGCCGAGGCCTGCTGGCCGTAGTGGACGACCGCCTCGGGCATCGTCTCGGCGACGACGCCGTCGAGGAAGTCGCCGTCCTGGACCGAGCCGACGAAGCTGCGGATCTCCTTGCCGGAGATCTCCTTCCAGGCGGCGATGCGCTTGTCGAGGTCGCCGATCGGGGTCAGCGAGGCCGTCCCCGCCTCCTCGTGCCAGCGGCGGCGGGAGAAGTCGTCGAGGACCGTTACGTCGTGGCCACGGGCGGAGAACCTGAGGGCCGTCGGCCAGCCCAGGTAGCCGTCGCCCCCAAGGATGAGGATTCGCATAGGCGCGGCAGCGTAGCTGACGGAGGCGATGCCAAGGGGAGCCGGGAACGCCGTCGTGGCGCCATAGCATCCGCCCGATGGTGAGCGGACTGGCGGCGCGCAACGGGGGCCGGGCGGGCCTCGTCGCCCTGGTCGCGATCCTCCTGCTCGGCCTCGGCCTCCGCCTCGACTACGCCTGGGAGGGGCGGGCGCCGGTCTACGACGCCGGCGCCTACGCGGCGATCGCCGCCAACCTCGACCGGGGCCACGGCTTCACCGCCGGCAGCGGCGCCACCCAGCCCTCCAGCAACTACTCCCCCGGACTGCCCCTCCTCACCGCCGGCATCTACAAGCTCAGCGGCGGCGCCCACGAACGCCTCGCCCGTTTGCTGCTGGCCGCGATCGGCGCCCTCGCCGTCCTCTTCGCCTACCTGATCGCCCGCCGCCTCTCCGGCCCTCCCGCCGGCTTGGTCGGAGCCGCCGCCGTGGCGATCTATCCCGCCCTCCTGGAGTACCAGGGCATGCTGATGAGCGAGCCCCTGGCGGCGACCCTGCTCTCGGCATCCGTCCTTTCGATCCTCTGGGCCGGCGACGGGCCTTTCCGCGCCCGCTGGCTCGTCCCCGGCCTTCTGCTCGGCGCCACCGCCATGGTCCGCCCCGAGTACCTGGCCGTCGCCTTCCTGCTGGCGCTGCTGGTCTTCGCCCGCGGCGCTCGCGCCGGATGGAAGCGCTCGCTCGCCCAGGCGGCGATCCTGGCGGCCGGCGTCGTCCTCGTCGTCGCCCCCTGGACGGTCCGCAACGCCGAGGCGCTCGGCCGCTTCGTGCCGATCTCGACCGGCGGCGGCCAGGTCCTCTTCGCCGGCACCTATCTGCCCTCCAACGGCAATCCCGAAGAGGTCGGCGCCGAGGTCGTCGCCCGCCACCCCGGGATCTTCAGCCCCGCCGACGCGCGCCGGCTGCGCCTCGAGCAGATCCTCGCGAGGCTCGCCGCGAGGCGCTACCCGGGCCTCGAAAGCGACCAGGCGCTCTCGCGGATGGGCAAGCGGCAGCTCTGGGACGACGTCAGCGAAGAGCCGCTCGAATACGCCGGCTTCGTCGCCGCCAAGGTCGGCCGGATCTGGTCGCACGGCCCGCGCAGCGTCATGCGCGAGCCGCTCTGGGAGGCGCTGCACTGGGCGCTTCTCGTCTTTGGACTGCTCGGCCTCGGCGTCCTCGCCTGGCGCCGCCGCTGGGAGGCGCTGGTGATCGGCACGGTCCTCCTGGCAATAACCGCGATCAGCGCCCTGCTGGTCGCCTCGCCACGGCGGGTCCTGGTGATGCTGCCGCTGCTGGCCGCCCTGGCCGGCGTCGGCGTCACCTGGGCATGGATCACGGCGCTGGAGCGTGGAGCGCGATGACCCCTCCCCGCCCCCGGATAGCCTGATCTCGCCTTGACCGCCGCCGCCAACTGGATCCGCGCCCTCCCTCGACGCCACGGCCGCAAGACGCTGATCCTGCTGGCGCTGATCGCCCTGCTCGGGCTCGGCGTGCGCGCCTACGCCGTCGCCCGGCCGGTCGCCAACCCGGCCGACGACTCGCACGCCTACTACGCGCTCTCCAAGGCTCTCTATGAGGAAGGGAGCTTTGGCGGTCCGAGCTTCCACGACTCCAGCGATTGGTCGCCTGGCGCGCCGCTGCTCTACGCCGCCGCCTTCTACGCCACCGGCGGGCCCCGCGAAGGCACCGCCCGGATCGTCGAGGCGCTGCTCGGCGTCGCCGCGATCCTCGTCGTCTTCCTGCTCGGTGAGCGGCTCGGCGGCCGCTGGGTGGGATTGATGGCCGCCTTCGCGGTCGCCGTCTACCCGCCGTTCATCCACTCCACCGGCGAGCTGATGAGCGAGCCACCGGCGATCCTGACCCTGCCCGCGGCGGTGCTCGCCTTCCTCTGGGCGAGCGAACGGGAGCGGCTGCGGGCCTGGCTGCTGCCGGGCTTCCTCTTCGGGCTGACGGCGATGTTCCGGCCCGAGTACCTGCTGGTCGGCATCGCCTTCGTGGTCCTGGCGGCGATCCGGGTGGGCATGGCCCGTGGTTGGAAGCCGGGGCTGGCCGGGGCGGGCCTGCTGGTCGCGGCGCTGTTGCTGCCGATCGTGCCCTGGACGATCCGCAACATCGATGTGCTCGGCCGCGTGGTGCCGATCTCGACCGGCAGCGGCAAGGCGCTCTACGTCGGCACCTTCCTGCCCGCCGACGGCGAATACCAGCGGGTCAAGGCGCTGCTCTACGAGCGCTACGAACACATCGACCTGCCGCCTAACTCCGAAGCGCTCGACGAAGTCGACCCGACGCCGCTCTTCAACCGCGTCGCCGCCCGCTATCCGGAACTGCCGCGCGACTCCGCCCTCGGCAAGATCGGCAAGCAGAACTTCTCCAGGTACTTCGGCGAAAACCCTGGGGGCTACCTGGCGATGACCGCGCGCAAGGTCGGCCGGATGTGGAGCAGCGGCGTCGGCGCGGCGATGGGCAGCGGCCCCGGGCGGGCGATCCAGATCCTCCTGGTCGCGCTCGGGCTGGCCGGGCTGGCCCTGCTCGGGCGGCGCGGATCGTGGTGGGAGCTGGTCGCGCTGGCGACCCCGGTCGCCCTGGTAACCGCCGTCGGCGCCGCCTCCCTGGCCGCGCCCCGCCGCAACGAGGTGCTGATGACGCTGGTCTTTCCGCTCGCCGCCCTGACCCTCTCACGGGGTGCGGCGGCCCTATCCTCTGCCGGCCGATGGCCATCCCCCAAGCAGGCATCTTCCCCGCCGAACTGACCGCGCTGCGCAGCGCCGGTCTGCTGATCGGCGTCGCGCTCGCCGTATACGCGGTCCTGCGGCGGCGCTCGCTGCGCAACGTCGACGTCCTCATCCTGCTCGTCGCCGGGCTCGGCCTGATCCTGGTCTCCGGCACCGAAATCACCGACAGGCTGCTCTCCGCCTTCTCCTTCCAGAAGGGCAACGGCGGCCGCATCCTCGGTCTCGCCGTCTTCGCCATCTTCATCCTCTTCGGGCTGGTCCTGCGGGCGCTCTCGCAGGCCTCGCGCAACTCGCGCCAGCTCTCGGCGGCGCTCGAGGGGCTGGCCTGGGAGGAGTTCCGCCAGGCGGGCCTGCCGGAGCGCTTCCGCGACCGGATCGCGATCCTCGTCCCCGCCTACAACGAGGCCGAGAACATCGGCCACGTGCTCGAACAGATGCCGGCCGAGGTCTGCGGCGTCGCGACCGAGACGCTGATCGTCGACGACGGCTCCCGCGACGGCACCGGCGACGTCGCCGCCGGACACGGTGCCGCCGTCGCCCGCCACGTCGCCAACCGCGGCGGCGGCGCCGCCCTGCGCACCGGCTACCGGCTGATGGTCGAATCCGGCGCCGAGATCGTCGTCACCCTCGACGCCGACGGCCAGCATTTGCCCTCGGAGATGGAGCGCCTGGTCAAGCCCGTCATCGACGGCGAGGTCGATGTCGCCCACGGCTCCCGCGTGCTCGGCCACGCCGACCGCAACCACTTCGCCCGCGAGCTCGGCATCGTCTTCTTCAACCGCCTCGTCTCCCTGATCACCCGCACCCACGTCACCGACTGCTCCAACGGCTACCGCGCCGTCCGCACCACCGTCCTCCCCCAGCTGGTCCTGCGCCAGGAGCAGTTCCACACCTCCGAGTTCATGATCGAGGCGATCAAGCGGGGGATCCCCGCCAAGGAGGTGCCGATCACGGTCGAACAGCGGCTGCACGGGCACTCGAAGAAGCCGGCGGTGTTTCGCTACGGGGTGGGTTTCGCGAACGCGATAGTGAGAACCTGGCTGCGGTAGGCCACCGGCGCACCGCGCCGGCTCCCGCCAACGAGGAAAAGCCCACCCCGTTGTGTCTGCCCGCGTACCCTCGGCCGTCCCGGCGATCTAGGAGGGCTTCGCGAAACGGCTAGCGAAACGCTTGCCCTCATCGTTTGAGTCGATCTAAGTTCGCCGGGACCAGACAGCAAATGGCTCCGGCGAGCGGTGGAACGCTACCGGGGCTGTGACACCAGGAGATAGGTCCTGATGCACGGCAACCGTAGCGATGACGCTCGCACTCAGCGAGCGGTTCTAAGCACGCTAAACCGCTCTACAGAGCGAGATTGGCATACTTTTCCCCGAAGATTGGGTATTAACAGACAACGTCTTAGGTTCGGCTAAACTAAAAGGATTCCTGTTATGACCCAAACTTTGGGAAAGAATCCGTTCCGACCTGGCGTCGGGACCAGGCCGCTCCACCTGGCTGGCCGCGACCAGCCCATGAAGCGATTTGAAGCGATGCTTCGAGCGGCCCCAGAGCAGCCCGCGAATATGCGGTTGACGGGACTTCGAGGCGTCGGCAAGACGGTTCTCCTCGGGGAGTTCCAGGCGATAGCCGAGAGGAGCGATTGGGCTAGCGCCGTTCTTGAGTTTCAGCCGGGCCACAACCGCGAGGACTCGATGGTCAGCACCTTGCTGAACATCGCCCAAGACTCCAAGCTCCGACTCTCGCGAGTTGAGCGACTTAAGAAAGCAGTCGGTGGGGCTGTCAGAAGTGCGGGAACGCTCGGAGTGGGCTGGAACGAATTTCAGGTCACCTATGACCCGATGGCCGAGCAACATCGCGAAGACATCACCAAAGCCCTCTTTGAGGTTGTCGAGATGGCAGTCGAGAAGGGACGAACCGGGTTCGTGCTCCTGCTCGATGAGGCTCAGGTCGTTCGCGACGAGACGAAACGGATGGGCGAGCATCCGCTCTCGCTTCTGATCTCCTCAATCGTCGCCTTACAGCGAAGGGAAATCCCACTCGGATTGGTGCTCTGTGGACTGCCAACTCTCACCGGGAATTTGCTTAGAGCTCGCTCCTACACCGAGCGGATGTTCAGGGGGGAGGAGATTGCCAATCTGGGGGAGAACGACGCAAGGGAGGCGTTCGAGTTACCCATCGCTGACGCGGATGCCGATGTCTCGGCAGACTCGGACTTGGTCGCTAAAGTCATCGACGAGGTTGAGGGCTATCCCTACTTCATCCAGCTTTGGGGGGCCGAGCTTTGGGACGCTGCCGAGATCGCCGAAGTCAGCCATCTGACCACTGACCTTCTCGATGTCGCCCGCCCTGACATCTATCGCCGTCTGGATCTCGACTTCTACAACCCCCGCGTCGAAACCCTGACGCCCGCAGAGCAGGACGTGCTGCTCGGAACGGCCGACGCTGAGTATCCGCCGCTGGTCGTGGCAAAGCTCAACGACGCGATTAATAAGACCCCCGCCAATGTCAACGTTCTGCTGGGACGACTGGTGGATGCAGGGGTTCTATACCGCCTCCGCAAGGGCGAGTACGACTACACTGCCCCCCGGTTTCGCGATTACCTTCTGCGACGGGCTCAAGCCAGTCGCACCAAGGAAACGACTGCCGTCGATCCCCCGGTAATCGAAGAACCCCTTTTCTAGGGAAGCCGAGCCACGGGGGTAGCTCTCACCCCAAACCGAGGTATCGACAATTCAGCGACCCCGGCTAACCCGCCCCCAGGGCGAGCTGCCGAGTTTCGCTAGACCCTCCTAGGTCCATTGGAAGGGCCTCTACGCACCCCCGGGTGCCGCACGGCCGCCGGATCCGGGAGATAGAGGTCAGTCCCGCATCTGGGGCAGACCTGCACGTAGAGCTTGAGCTCCTTGTGGCACTTGGGGCACTGGCGTTCCGGTTCGTTCTTCTCGACCCGGTAGAGGACGACGGCGACGAGGCCGAGGAGGGGCAGGACCGCCCCGACGATGAACCAGATCCAGAACGAGCTGCCCTTGCTCTTGCCGATGATGGCGGTGGCGAGGCCGAAGAAGAAGATGATGAGCAGGTATTCCACGCCCCGCATTGTTGCGGTTTGGCGCATGGGTCTTACGTCCAGCGGCGCGCCAGGGCCTCAAGCCGGCCCGCCGGGCACCGACAAACGGTGCAGCGGCCCGTTCGGGCTGCTCGCGCATGGCGATTCCTCAGGCGACAGCGAGCAGGACCAGGCCCAAGCGGCATCCCCGTAAGCACCGGCACGTCTGGAAGGACAAGCACTACCGCTGGGTCCCCGACGGCGAAGAAGGCTGGCGGGTCCAGGGCTACGCCTTCCGCCACAAGCACAAGCCGCCGAAGCACCACTTTCGCGGGCCCGGGCCGAAGCCGCCGCCACGGGCCAAGCACGCGATGGCCCCCATCGTCAGCACCGATCCCCGGCCGGCCGGCGCCTACCAGGGGCCGTTCGGCCGCCCGCAGGCGGTGCGGCTGCTGGAACGGGCCGGCTTCGGCGCCGTGCCTGGGCAGGCCGAGCAGCTGGTTTCCCTGGGCCTGGTCGGCGCGGTCCAGTCGCTGACCCGGCCCAGCGGCGCCGCGACGCTGACCGGGGCGCCGCCGGTCGACGACGACGGCCACCCGATCGCCCCCGCCGACGCCTGGGGACACGATCACCTCTGGTGGCTGGACCGGATGGTCAGAAGCGACCAGCCGCTGGTCGAGCGGATGGCGCTGGTCTTCCACGACTGGTTCGCGACCTCCAACGCCGGGGTCTCCAAGCAGCAACAGATGATCAACCAGTCCAACCTCTTCCGCTCCGCCTGCTTCGGCTCCTTCCTCGACCTCTTCAAGGCGGTGACGATCGACCCGGCGATGCTGCAGTGGCTGAACGGCAACGCCAACAACAAGTACGCGCCGAACGAGAACTACGGCCGCGAGATGATGGAGCTGTTCTCGCTCGGCGCCGACCGCGGCGCCTACACGGAGGACGACATCCGCGAACAGGCCCGCTCGCTGACCGGATGGGTCAACGACTGGTCGGGCGAGCAGGGCGCCTACAACTTCAGGTTCGACTCGAGCTACCACGACTACGGCCGGAAGACCGTCTTCGGCCAGGCCGGCAACTGGGGCTGGGAAGACGCCTGCCGGCTCTGCGTCGAGAACCCGCTCCACCCCTCCTTCTTCGTCGACAAGCTCTGGAGCTACTTCATCCCCACGCCCGCTCCCAGCGCGGTCCGGGAAGGGCTGATGAGCACCTACCGCGGCTCCGGCTGGGCGATCCGCCCGGTGCTGGAGACGATCCTGCTCAGCCCCGACCTCTACGAAGGGCCGCCGATGGTGAAGCCGCCCGTGGTCCACCTCGCCGGCATGCTGCGCTCGCTCGGGCGCCAGATCGACACCACGGCCTGGGCCTGGCTCTGCGAACCGGCCGGGCAACTGCTCTTCTGGCCGCCCAACGTCTCCGGCTGGGACGACACGCGCTGGCTCGACACCTCGCGGATGCGGGCGCGCTGGAACATCGTCGACTACGCCCTCGCCAACATCTCCGTCGACGCCTGGGGCGACCCCTACAGCGCCGCCGAGACGGCCGACGAAGCCCTGGCCCGGGCGCTGGCCTCGTGGGGCTCGCCGGCGCTGCGCGAAGAACACCGGGCGGAGCTGCTCGACTTCTCGCGCCGGGCGGAGCAGCTGGTCGCCGCCGACTGGCAGCAGGGGCCCTACCGGGCGATGCGCCAGAACGCCCTGCTGCAGCTGATCGGCATCAGCCCCGACCTGATCCTGCAATGAGCGCGAGCTGACCATGGACAACTGCTGCAACGACTACACCCGCTCCCAGCTGCTGCGCTCGGCCGCGGCCGAGGCCGGCAAGGGGCTGCCGATCATCGAGCCGGGGATGCCCGAGCCGGCCGGGACCGGGCTCTCGCGGCGGCGCTTCCTCTCGCGCAGCGCCGGCCTCGCGCTCGCCGTCTACGGCGCCTCGAAGATCCCGCTCTCGGCCTTCGAGACCGGAATCGCCCAGGCCGCCTCCTCCGACAAGATCCTCATCTCAGTCTTCTTCGACGGCGGCATCGACGCGCTCAGCGTGCTGGCCCCGGTCGGCGACCCCAGGTACGCGCAGCTGCGCCCGAACCTCGCCCTCGACCCGGGCGCCGGCACCCCGTTCAGCGAGGACACGCGGCTGCACTGGCACCCGGCGGCCACGGCGCTGGCGACCCTGCACGAAGAGGGCAAGGTCAGCGCCTTCCCGGCAATCGGCTACGACCATCCCGACCAGTCGCACTTCACCTCGCGCCATTACTACGAGATCGGCGAGCTCGACGTCGGCTTCCGGACCGGCTGGCTGGGCCGCTACATCGACGCCGTCGGCGATGAGGAAAACCCGCTCCAGGGCCTCTCGATGGACGGCTCGCTCTCGCCGATGATCGCGACCGCCGAAAAGCCGGTGGCGGCGATCGACAGCGTCGATGGCTACGACCTCTGGTCGCCGGTCAGCGACCCGGTTGAGAGCGAGATGCTCCACAGCTTCACCCGCTTCGGCACCCTGCCCTCCGACTCCCCCGGCCTCTCCCAGGTCCGCCGCGCCACCTCCCAGACCAGCAAGCTGCGCGACGAACTCGGCGGCATCGGCGACTTCTCCAGCCCGGTGACCTATCCCAAAACCGAGTTCGCCCACAAGCTCGCCGGGCTCGCCGCCTACGTCAACTTCGGCCTGCCGATGCGGGTCGTGACGGTCCGCGCCGCCGGCGGCTACGACACCCACGCCGGCCAGGCCCCCGACCTCGAAGCGGGCCTGCGCGAAACCTGCGAGGGGCTGCTCGCCTTCCAGCGCGACCTCGAGGCGCGCGGCCTCGCCGACCGGGTGCTGATCGAGATGTGGAGCGAGTTCGGGCGGCGGCCAGAGGAGAACGGCTCGCTCGGCACCGACCACGGCGCCGCCGGCTGCGCCTTCGTGATCGGCTCCAAATCGAAGGGCGAGATGGTCGGCGAATTCCCCGGCCTGGCCAACCTCGACGACAACGAAAACCTGCGCGTAACCAGTGATTTCCGCGGTATGTACTGCTCGCTGCTCGAGCAGTGGCTCGGCCATGACGCCGCCTCGATCATCCCCGGCGCCTCCGGGTTCGCCCGGCCGACGCTGGTGGCGGCGTGAGGAAGGCCGCGGGGGCCACCTGCCTGGGGCTGATCGGGGCTCTCGTGATCGCGCCCTGGTCCGGATGGGTCGGTGGATCGGGCGGCCGCGCCCAGGCGGCCGAATGCACCTGGCAGCGGCACTCGAAGCGGACCGTGGCGAAGGTCCGCCGGCACGGCCGGGCCCGGCGGGTCTCCCGCACCAGGCACTGGTGGACCTGCGAAGCGGTTGCGGCTCCTCCGCTCGCGAGCCCGCTCCCCGCGCCCGCAGCCGCACCGGCGCCCGCCCCGGAGGCCGAACCGACCGCCAACCGGCTCGGCGTCAAGTCGGCCGAGTACAGCTACACGCTCTCGCGACCGAGCGTGGAGGCGGGTGAAGTCACGATCGAACTCGACAACCGCGGCGAGGACGCGCACAACCTCAACCTGCGGCTGGAAGGAAGCGTGGAACCGCCGCTGCAGCTGCCGGAAACCGGCTCGCAGGAACGCAGCACCGCCCACTTCGACCTGCCCGCCGGGACCTACCGGCTCTGGTGCAGCCTGCCCCTGCACGACGAACAGGGCATGCACGCCACCCTGGGGGTCGGCACCGGCTAGGCGAGCGGCTTGCGGTGGCCGATCGAGCCGACCTCGGAGATGTCGCGCTTGAAGGGCAGGCTGGCGGTCCAGTCGAGCACCGCGCGGGCCTTGCGGGCGGGGCCGGGAATCTGGCTCATGTGGTAGCTGCGGGCCAGCCACCAGGCCGGGAAGCCGCGGAAGGTCTTGTCGCCGATCCGGCCGACCGCCTTGTAGCGGCCGAGGTTGACGAACGAGGCCTCGCTGCGGTACTCGAAGGGCCTCGGAGTGCCGATGCCGAGCCGCGAGGCGATGTTGTTCGCCGCCACCGGGCCCTGTCTGACAGCGTGCTGGGCGGTCGGTGGGCAGGTGCCGCCGCGCGGGTCGGGGGCGGCGGCGCAGTCGCCGATCGCCCAGACCGAGTCCGTTCCCCGAACCTGTAGGTACTCGTCGACCGGGACCCTGCCGCGCTCATCGAGGGGCAGGTTCAGATCCTTGAGGATCGGCTGGGGAGCGACTCCGGCGGTCCAGACCACGGTCTTGGTCGGCAGCGTCTCGCCGCTGGACAGGCGGGCGCTGCTGGGCCCGACCTCCTCCAGGGTGGTCTCGAGGCGGATGTCGATGCCGCGCCCGCGCAGCTCCCGCAGCGCGTAGTCGGCCAGCTGCGGGTCGATCTCCGGCAGCACCCGGCCGGTCGCCTCGACCAGCACCCAGCGCATCCCGTGCAGGCGGGCACGCGGATAGCTCTCCATCGCATCGGCGGCGAAGTCCTGCAGCTCGGCCAGCGCCTCGAGCCCGGCGTAGCCGCCGCCGACGAAGACGTAGGTGAGCAGCTCGTCGCGCCGCGCCGGGTCTTCGGTCGCGTTGGCTTCCTCGAGGCTCTCGACCACGTGGTTGCGCAGGTAGATCGCGTCGGCCAGGCTCTTGAAGCCAACCGCGTGCTGCTCCAAGCCCGGCACCGGCAGCACCCGCGAGACCGAGCCCAGCGAGAGCAGCAGCTGGTCGTAGGGAAGCGTCTCGACCTCGCCGTACTTGGCCCGCAACTGCACCGTCTTCGCCTCCGGGTCGTGGCCGACGATCGAGCCCAGCCGCAGATAGGTCCGCTTGAGGATGTCCCGCAACGGCGTCACCACGTGCCGCGGCTCCAGCGTCCCGGCGGCGGCCTCCGGCAGGAACGGCGTGTAGAGCATGAAGTTGGTCTCGTTGACGAGCACCAACCGCGCCGACTGCTTCGGCAGCGTCCGCTCCAGCTCCCGCGCAGCCGCCGCCCCACCAAATCCACCACCGGCGATGACGACGTTCCAGGCCATGGGTTTGACCATAGCAACCTTGTAACACCTTGTTACAAAGTGTCGGTCCGCACTTTCGAGAGGCGCCTTTCGAGATCGAGGAGTGTATTTCCCTGCCCATGGGAGGGAAATACACTCCTCGGCGCTCGGCGCTGGCCGACGCCGGCAGAGGGCCGTGCGCTGCGTGGGGCGGTGACCTCGAGGCAGTCGTCGTGTGGCTCCAGCTCCGGGCCACGCCTTAGGGCATTCCGGCGTCGGCGGGAACAATGTGGCTGGCACCTACACCTAGAGCCCGAGTTGCTCCCGGATCAGGCGGTTGACCTCGCCGCCGTCGGCGCGGCCCTTGGTCTCCTTCATCACGGCGCCGACGATCGCGCCGATCGCCTTGCCGTTGCCGGCGCGGATCTCCTCGGCGGCTTCGGGGTTGGACTCGACCGCCGCGGCGACGATCGACTCCAGCTCGCCACCGTCCGAGGACATCTGGGCGAGACCCTCGCGCTCGACGATCGCGGCGGGGTCGCCGCCCTCGGCGACCAGGACGGCGAGAACGGCCTTGCCGCTGCCGTGGGAGATCTTCTTCTCCTGCACCATCGCCACGAGGGAGGCGAGGGTCTCCGGCTCGACCCTGGAGTCGGCGGCGGCGACCTCCTCGTCGCCCTGGCGCAGCGCCGCCGCCAGCTCGCCGGTGACCCAGTTGGCGACGACCTTGGGCTCGATCTCGGCGGCGGCGTCATTGGTGCTTTCGAAGTAGGCGGCGGTCTCGGGATCCGCGGCGAGGCCGGCAGCGACATCCGCGGCGAGTCCCAGCCCACTCGTGTAGCGCTCGATCCGCGCCGCCGGCAACTCCGGCAGCGCCTCCCGCGCCTCGCGCAGCATCTGCTCGGTCGGCGCCAGGGGCACCAGGTCGGGCTCGGGGAAGTAGCGGTAATCGTGGGCCTCCTCCTTCGAGCGCAGGGAAGTGAGGGTGCCGCTCTGGGGGTCGAAATGGAGGGTCTCCTGGGTCACCGTCCCCCCCGCCTCGATCAGCTCGCGCTGGCGCTCGAGCTCGGCTTCGACGCCGCGCTGCAGGAAGCGGAAGCTGTTCATGTTCTTCAGCTCGGTCTTGGTGCCCAGCTCGGTCGTGCCCGCGGGCCGCACGGAGACGTTGGCATCGCAGCGCAGGCTCCCCTCCTCCATGTTCACGTCGGAGACGCCGAGCTGGCGCACCGTCTCCCGCAGCAGCCGCGCCCACTCTGCCGCTTCGGCCGCGCCGCGCAGGTCGGGCTCGGTGACGATCTCGACCAGCGGCGTGCCGCCGCGGTTGAAGTCGACCAGGGAGGCGCCGGAGTCGTGGATCCGGCCCGACTCGCCGACGTGGATCATCTTCGCCGCGTCCTCCTCGAGGTGGGCGCGGTGGATGCGGATGTCACCGAGGCGGCCATTGGCGGCGAGCGGAATGTCGTACTGGCTGATCTGGTACGCCTTCGGGCTGTCGGGATAGAAGTAGTTCTTGCGGTGGAAGATCGACCAGGGCGCGACCTCGCAGTCCAGCGCCGCGGCGATCTGCAGCGCGTAGAGGATCGCCTGTTCGTTGGGCACCGGCAGCACCCCCGGGTGGGCGAGGCAAATCGGGCAGGTGTGGACGTTGGGCTCGTCGCCGAAGGAGAGCTCGCAGCCGCAGAACATCTTCGTCTTCGTCGCCAGCTGGACGTGGATCTCCAGCCCGATCACCGCCTCCAGCTCAGCCATTCGCCCCTCCCGGCCTGGCGTCGAAGCCGATCCCCTGCTCCAGCGCGTAGGCGGCGTCGAGCAGCTTCTGCTCGCCGAAGGCGGGGGCGGCGATCTGGAAGCCGACCGGCAACCGTGGCCCGCCGCCCTCGGGCTCGGCCAGCCCGGCGGGGATCGAGATCGCCGGGATGCCGGCAAGGCTCATCGGCACCGTGAAGAAGTCGTTGAGGTACATCGAGAGCGGGTCGGCGGTCTTCTCGCCGAGGCCGAAGGCGACCGAGGGCGAGGTCGGGGTGACGACGAAGTCGACCCTGGCGAAGGTGTTGGTGAAGTCCTCGGCGATCCGGGTGCGGACCTTCTGCGCCTGGCCGTAGTAGGCGTCGTAGTAGCCGGAGGAGAGCGCGTAGGTGCCGAGCATGATCCGCCGCTTGACCTCGGCGCCGAAGCCCTCGGCGCGGGTCGATTCGTACATGTCGAGGAGGTCGGCCCCCGCCCCCGCCCGCATCCCGTAGCGGACGCCGTCGTAGCGGGCCAGGTTCGAGGAGGCCTCGGCCGGGGCCAGCACGTAGTAGGCGGAGATGCCGTGCTCGGCGTTCGGCAGCGAGACCTCGGCGATCTCGCCACCGAGGCCCTCGATCTGCGCCAGGGTCGCCTCGAAGACCTCGCGCACGCCGGCGTCGACCTCGTCGCGGCCGAGCTCGCTCGGCACCCCGAAGCGCAGGCCGGCCAGGCCCTCGCGGTCGGGCACCCGCACGCCGCCGGCGAGGCCGACCG
This sequence comes from uncultured Solirubrobacterales bacterium, assembly GCA_963735235.1. Lineage (GTDB taxonomy): Bacteria > Actinomycetota > Thermoleophilia > Solirubrobacterales > 70-9 > VAYN01. The sequence continues at coordinate 50,869 of CAVTKD010000003.1, forward strand.
AGGTCGAGTCGAGCGGATCGCTCCCCTGCAGGATCGAGAGCAGCAGCGCCGCGTCGCTGACGTCGCGGGTGAACGGGCCGCACTGGTCGAGCGAGGAGGCGAAGGCGATCATCCCGTAGCGGGAGATGGCGCCGTAGGTGGGCTTGAGGCCGACGATCCCACAGAGCGCCGCCGGCTGGCGGATCGAGCCGCCGGTGTCGGTGCCGATCGCCCAGGGCGCGAGACCGCCGGCGACGGCGGCCGCCGAGCCACCGGAGGACCCGCCCGGGACCCGGCTCCGGTCCCACGGGTTGAGCACCGGCCCGTAGGCCGAGTTCTCGTTCGAGGAGCCCATCGCGAACTCGTCCATGTTGGTCTTGCCGAGCACCGGCGCGCCCGCCTCGAGCAGGCGCCGCACCGCGGTCGCGGTGTAGGGCGGGCGGTAGCCCTCGAGGATGCGCGAGCCGGCGGTGGTCGGCACCCCCTCGGTGCAGAAGATGTCCTTGACGGCGATCGGCGCCAGGCCGGCCGCGGCGGTCTCGATCGCCTCGCCCCCGCCCTCGCCGCTGCGCCAGAGGTACGCGTTCAGCTCGTCGCCGGCGGCGGCGCCCACCCAGGCCTCGGCGCACTCCTCGGCGGAGAGCTCTCCCGCCCGCATCGCCTCGTGGGCCGCAAGGGCCGTCAGGTCGAGTATCTCCGCCATCAGGCGTCGGCCTGGGGTGAGGGAACCCTGAACGCCCCGTCGACCGGTTCCGGCGCCGAGCTCAGCGCCACGTCCTTCGGCAGGCTCTCCCAGGGCACATCCGCCCGCCACACGTTCTCCAGCGCGACCACGTGGGAAGTCGGCTCGACCCCCTCCAGATCCAGCTTCCCGATCCGATCCACGTGCCCCAGGATCCCCGACAGCTCCCCCGTCATCTGTTCGACCTCCTCCTCGGACAGCCGCAGACGGGCCAATTTGGCGACGTAGAGGACCTGCTCGCGGTCGATCACCGGCGAGATTCTAGGCGGCCCGCGACTGGCTGCTCAGCCAGTTAGAGTCCGGCCCGATGCAGGGACCCGCCGCAGAGCGTTTCGTCGTCCTCTGCCTGCGCCTGCTCGCCCTCACCTTTGCCGTCGTCGGCATCTTCTTCATCGCCGTGCCCAGCGGCACGCTCGACGTGATCTCGGACCTGGGCAACTGGATCGGCAGCTTCCCCCGCGCCCCCCACACCCAGGAGGACCTCTGGCTGGCGCTGGCCTTCGCCTACATGGTGGTCATCACCGGCATCTGCCTGGTCGTCCAGGCCGACGTCGTCCGCTACCGGCCGCTGCTGCTGGTGCTCGCCGCCGGCAAGACCGCCTCCTCGCTCGGCTCGCTCGCCTTCTATCTGGCCGACGAACACGTCTTCATCTATCTGCTCAACTTTCTCGTCGACGGCTCGCTGGTCTTCGCGGCGCTCGGGCTCTGGGTGCTGGCGGGCCGGATCGGCCGCCCCGCCGACCCCGGTTGACAGCGCGCGCCGGGGCTTTCAGCCACTGAGCAGCGCACCCTGAGCGCGATCTGCGCGGCAATGGCGCCTGGCATCGACGGCCTGCCCGCGGCCGAGCGTGACGTCGACGTCTCCGGGCCGGTCGCCGACTTCCTCGGCTCCGTCTCACCGCGGGCCCTGAGCCGGCTCAAGCTCGGCCTCCGCGCCTTCGAGTGGCTGCCCTTCCCGCGCCGCTTCAGCCGCCTCGACCCGGCCGCCCAGGAGGCCTGCCTCGAGAAGCTCGAGGGCTCGCGCCTCTCCCTGCGCCACGACCTGCTGCTGATGGCCAAGCTCTTCTCGACCCTCGGCTACGCGGTGACTCCGCAGGTGCAGGAGCGGATCGGCTTCGAGATCGCCTGCGGGCTCGCCGACGGCTCACTGCCGGAGCCGGCCGGGACGCTCGGCGACACCGAGCCGCCCGGCGAGGGCGAGGAATGCGACGTGGTCATCGTCGGCTCCGGCGCCGGCGGTGCGGTCGCCGCCGCGACCCTGGCCGAGGCGGGTCTCGACGTGATCGTGCTCGAGGCAGGCGAGCACTACACCCGCGACAGCTACCCGAGCGATCACCTCGACGCGATCGCCGCGCTCTATCGCGACGGCGGCCTCACCATTGCCGAAGGCCGGCCGCCGATCCCGGTTCCGGTCGCCAAGGTCGTCGGCGGCACGACCGTGATCAACTCGGGCACCTGCTTCCGCGCCCCGGGCCCGATCCTCGACGACTGGAAGGAGCGCTTCGGCGTCTCCTGGGCCGGCCAGATGGACGCCGACTACGCCGAGGCCGAGGAGTTCCTCCACGTCACCCAGCTCGACCCGGAGCGGATGGGCCGCAACGGCCAGCTGGCGATGGAGGGGGCGGCCGCGATCGGCGCCAGCGGCGCCCCGATCCACCGCAACGCCGGCAGCTGCGTGCAGTGCAGCTCCTGCCCCTTCGGCTGCGAGATCGACGCCAAGCGCGGCATGCACGTCAGCTACCTGCCGCGGGCGGTCGCCGCCGGGGCGCGAATCCGTGCCGGGGTCCAGGTCGACCGGGTCATCGTCGAGGACGGGCGCGCAGCCGGGGTCAGCTGCTCGATCTCAGCCGGCGGCGGCAGGCACCGCCCCTTCACCGTCCGCGCCCGCCGCGCCGTCATCGCCGCCGGCGGCGCGCTCGGCACGCCGGAGCTGCTGCAGCGCTCCGGGCTCGGCGGGCACCATGTCGGCCGCAACCTCCACATCCACCCCGCCTGCTGGGTCGGTGCCCGCTACGGCGAGGAGGTGCGCGGCTGGGACGGCGTCATGCAGAGCTTCTATGTCGACGAGTGGGAGCAGCAGCGGATCCTGCTCGAGGCGACCTTCACCCCGCTCGCCTTCGGCGGTGCCTGGCTGCTCGGTTCCGGTCGCACCCACCAGGAAGCGATGCTCGACTTCGGCCACATCGGCTCGATCGGCGTCCACCTCTGCGATCACTCCTCAGGCCGCGTCGGCCTCGGCGCCGAGGGCTCGCTGCGAGCCAGCTACAAGCTGACCAAGGACGACGCCGGCCGGCTCGCCTTCGGCATCGCCCGCGCGGCCGAGATCCACTTCGCCGCCGGCGCGAGCGAGGTCTACCCGAACATCCCCCGGGTCGGGGTCCTCAAGCCGGGCGACCTGGCCAGGTTCGAGGCGACCACCTTCAGGCCCTCGGAGCTGCGCCTGGAGGCCTTCCACCCGATGGGGACGGCGCGAATCGCCGCCGACCCCGGCGCGGGCGCCTGCGCCCCCGACGGATCGGTCAACGGCACCCGCGACCTCTACGTCGCCGACGCCTCGCTCTTCCCGACCTCGGTCGGCGTCAACCCGATGATGACCGTGATCGCCTTCGCCAAGAAGGTCTCCCGGGGAATCGCGGGCGGGGGCTTCGCTTAACTTTTTCGCCTTGGCCGGCTGCTAGCTGCTTGGAGGGGGCGGCGGGGGCGGAGGCGTCTGGCCTCCGCCGGCGGGAGGTGCGGGTGGCGGCGGAGTGCCTCCGGCCGCGGGTGGGGGCGGTGGCGGAGTTGCAGATGACGGCGGGGGCGGCGGAGAGCCTGCGCCCGGACCGGTGCCGGATCCGCTCGAGAGGCGATCGCCGACGTCGCCGAAGGAGGCGCCTTCCTCCTGCATCGCGCGGTAGCCGCCGTAGGCGATGCCGATCGCCGCCAGGAGGCCGAGGAAGATGCCCAGCGCGGGGCTGACATCGACGGAGAGACCGGGGACGCTGCCACCGCCCGGAGTGTCGACGATGCGGAAGAGAATCAGCAGCACCGAGAGGCCACCGAGCACGGAGACCACGGCGTTGGCCGAGATCGGCGGCTCGTAGGCGGAGTCGGTGAGACGCAGGGCGACGACGCCGAGCGCGGTGAGAATGGTGACGATGAGGACGATCGGAATGAAGTCCAGCGCATCCCAGGCGTTGCCACCGGCGACCGCATTTGCGGTGAAGACGCCGCTGCCCCCCGAGATTTCGACGCTGAACCAGTCCAAGAACATGAAGAAGAAGAGCAGCACCGCCGATACGCCGGCGACCTTCTCTCCGGTGCTGAGCTTGTCTGCGTCCATCAGTGCATCCCTCTCCGTCGAAAGCTTGGCCGGTCGATACGACCCTATATCCGCTTCCCGCCTATTCGCGAGGGATATGGCCGACCCTTCTAAGCCGGGTCCGCAAGAGTCCGCGCACGGGCCGCCTGCAAGGTGTTGACCAACAGCATCGCGATCGTCATCGGGCCGACCCCGCCGGGAACCGGCGTTATCGCGGCCGCCGGCCCGGATGCCGCCGCGAAGTCGACGTCGCCGCAGAGGCCCTCCTCGGTGCGGTTCATGCCGACGTCGATGACGACGGCCCCGGGCTTGATCGCCTCGGCCCCGAGCAGGCGCGGCACGCCGGTGGCGGCGACCAGGACGTCGGCGCGCCGGCAGGTCGCGGCGAGGTCGCGGGTGCGCGAGTGGCAGACGGTCACGGTCGCGTCGGCGGCGAGCAGCAGGCGGGCGACCGGGACGCCGACCAGCTTCGAGCGGCCGACCACGACCGCCTCGGCCCCTTCCAGCTCGACCCCCTCGTGGCGCAGCAGCTCTATCACCCCGGCCGGCGTGCAGGGCACCAGGCCGGGAGTGCCGTGGGCGAGCAGGCCGGCGTTGACCGGGGTCAGGCCGTCGACGTCCTTGGCGGGATCGATCGCGCCGACCACCGCGTCGGGATCGATCTGGGCGGGAACGGGAAGCTGGACGAGGATCCCGTCGACCTCCTCGTCGCGCCCAAGGCGGACGACGAGCTCGAGCAGCTCGGCCTCGGTCGTCTCGCCGGCGAGGCCGTGGTGGACCGAGCCCATCCCGGCTTCCTCGCAGGCGCGGTGCTTGTTGGCGACGTAGATCTCCGAGGCCGGGTCGTCGCCGACGATCACCGTCGCCAGGGTCGGCACCCGGCCCGCCTCGGCCTCATAGGCGGCGACCTCGCCGCGCACCCGCTCGCGGACCGCGGCGGCGACCGCCTTGCCGTCGATCGTCCGCGCCGCCATCGCTAGCGCTTCCGGATCGGCGCGTAGTCGGCCATCAGCTTGCGCTCGGTGCCGTCGCCGGAGAAGCGGACGACGACCACGCCACCGGGCTCGACCGCGGTGACGACGCCGTCGCCGAAGCTGGCGTGGACGACGTCGTCGCCGGTCCGCATCTCCAGCGCCGGCCCCGGGTCGACCGGCTGGGCCGGGTCGGCCGCCGGCGAAGGGGTCCAGGTCATGCCGCCGACGGTGCTCGAGGCCGTCGCGTGGCGCTCGGTCAGCTCCACCGGCAACTCGTCGATGAAGCGCGAGGGCAGGTTCCGCTCGGCCCGCCCGAAGAGGCGGCGCTCGCGGGCCCAGGTCATGTAGAGGCGCCGGCGGGCGCGGGTGATGGCGACGTAACAGAGGCGTCGCTCCTCTTCTTCGCCACCCTCTTCGAGCGCTCGCATGTGCGGGAAGGAACCGTCCTCGCAGCCGACCACGAAGACCGTGTCGTACTCCAGGCCCTTGGCGTTGTGGACGGTCATCAGGGTGACCAGCTCCTGCTTGTCCTCGATCGAGTCCTGGTCGCTGAGCAGCGATATCTGCTGCAGGAACTCCTCCAGGGGCGGAACCTCGCTCTCCCCCTCGCGCTCGCGGTTCATGTCGAACTCGGCGGCGGCCTCGCTCAGCGCTTCGAGGTTCTCTACCCGCCCCTCGGCTTCGACCGTGCGCTCGGCTTCGAGCGCTTCCAGGTAGCCGGTCTCACTCAAGACGGCCTGGAGGAGGTCGCTGACCGACGACCCCGCGTCCACCCGCCCCCGCAGCAGGTCCATCGTCTCGAAGAAGCGCGAGACGGCCTTGATCGCGGCGGCGCTCAGCCCCGGCACCTCCTCGGCCCGTTCGATCACCTCCCAGATCGTCAGCCCGGCGGTGTTCGCGTAGGCGGCGAGCCGGCCCTGGGTGGTGTCGCCGATGCCCCGCCGCGGCGAGTTGACGATCCGCGCGAAGGAGACCTGGTCGGCCGGGTTGAAGAGCAGGCTGAGATAGGCGACGGCGTCCTTGACCTCGGCGCGGTCGTAGAACTTGGTGCCGCCGATCACCTGGTACGGGACCTCGAAGCGGACCAGCGTGTCCTCGAGGATCCGGCTCATCGCGTTGGTGCGGTAGAAGACCGCGACGTCGGAGCGGGCAACCCCGTGCTCCTCGCCGAGCCGCTCGATCTCCGCCGCCACCCAGCGTGCCTCCTCGTGATCGTCGTTCAGCTCGGAGAGCTGGACCAGCTCGCCGCCCTCGATATCGGTCCAGAGCTCCTTCGGCCGCCGCTCGCGGTTGCGCTCGACGACCGCGTTGGCGGCCGAGAGAATCGTCTGGGTAGAGCGGTAGTTCTGCTCGAGCTTGACCACGGCGGTGTCTGGAAAGTCCTGCTCGAAGTCGAGGATGTTGCGGATGTCGGCGTGACGGAAGCCGTAGATCGAGTTGTGCGTAACCAAGCCGTTGGCGACGAAGTTGTGGGTGCCCTCGACGTTGATGTCATATACGGGACGGTCGAGAGCCACCCGCTCGACAGAGATGACGGAGTCATAGCTGCCGTCCTCGGCGAACATCGTCATCCCCGGTCGCACCGAAGCCGCTGGGATGAAGTTCAGCGAACTGCCGGAAATCTGCCCGCTCTGCGTGGCCCCGAAACGCGCCTGGAAAGTCACGTCGACATCGAGGACGGAACTGATGTCGCCGGCTATGCGCACCGCCTCCCCGTAGTCCTTGAGGACCGTCTCGAAGCGCCATGAGTCAGAGCCCGGCTTGGCCTCGCGCACATTGAGACCGATGGCTTCAAGCGCATCGCGACCCTGCTGATCACGCCCGGCGAGAGCGATGCGATGCATCGGCGTAGCTCCCCTGCTCTCCCCGCAGAGCGTCACTCTGAGGACCCGCCTGCGACCGTCCGAGGTCGCGGCGAGGTGATGCGGATGCTGAAGACCAAGCCCCTCATCTTGAAGCAGTTGACGCCCGCCGGAGTCGGTGTCGAGCGTGGTGAAAACATCATCGATCAGAGCCTGGTTGCCGACCAGGCTGTTTCCCGAGGCAGATCTGCGCCGGAGGAAAGGCAACATCGGCAACCCATAGCGCAGCGCCAGGAGCAACTCTGCGGCGCGCGCCTCGGCGTCGGTCTCGTGAGCTGAGATCACCCAGACGGCATCGGCATGCTCGTGCAAGCAACGCTGTCGGATCCCGACCGCCGCTTTCCCTCGCTGCGTGTATACGCCTGAGGTCCCGACGCGAAACCCCACACCCCGCTTCCACATCAGGTAGGCGAGATGCATCTGCGGAGTCGACCCAAGCCGGTAGCCGGCGAAATGAGTGTGCTCCGGAGTGCTTACGAGCCGCCTGCCCGCCCGAGTCTCGATGGCGATCCCCTCGCGGTTCCAGGCTTTGAAGACTCCCGTCACCCGGGCGGGGCGGAAATCGCCACCCCCGTGGGAAGACATCACCATGTCGCCCTCATCCAGCTGCTCAATCGGCCGCTTCGAGCCATCGCCCATGGTCACGGACGTTCCCTCGACCAGGCACTGGTCCTCGTCCCCAACCACCATCAGATTTCCGTGCTCTGAAGCCAAAAGCTGCAACAGCCGGTACTGGGCGTGGTTGGTGTCCTGGTACTCGTCGACGAGCACGTGGCGAAAGGTCCGCCGCCAGCGCTCGCGCACGTCCTCGAACAGCTCCAGCGCGTTGACCGTGCGCACCAGCAGGTCGTCGAAGTCCATCGCGTTGGCTTCGAGCATCCGCTTCTCGTAGAGCGGGAAGGCTTCGGCGACGACCTCTTCGAAGACGCTGCCCTGCATTTCCGTGTACATGTCGCTGTCGACCAGCTGGTTCTTGGCCCCGGAGATCTTCGAGTGGATCGCCCGCGGCGGGTAGCGTTTCGGGTCCACCCCGAGCTCGCGCAGGCAGCGTTTGAGCATCCGCAGCGAGTCCGACTGATCGTAGATCGTGAAGCCGCGCGAGTAGCCGAGGCGCTCGGCGTCGACGCGCAGCATCCGCGCGCAGGCCGAGTGGAAGGTCGTCACCCACATCGCCCGCACCGAGCGGCCGACCAGCTCGCCGACCCGCTCGCGCATCTCCGCCGCCGCCTTGTTGGTGAAGGTGATTGCGAGGATCTCACCCGGGCGGGCCTCGCCGGTGGCCAGCAGGTAGGCGATCCGGTGGGTCAGGACCCGAGTCTTTCCGGAGCCGGCGCCGGCGATGACCAGGAGGGCGCCCTCGCTGTGCTCGACGGCCTCCCGCTGGGGGGGATTGAGGCCGGCGAGCAGCCGCTCGACGCGGTCGGCCCCGACCTCCGTGGGTGCGGCGCCGGGGCCGGGCTGGCCTTCCGGCGGAGTCTCGAACTGAGCCTGAAAGGTCACCCGCCGAGCATAGCCAGACGCTCGGCGGGCGCTACCGGCCTCAGAGTGCCTAGGCGCAGCCTTCGGCGAGTTCTTCGACCGAGGTCGAGTTGCCGCTGAGGATCACTTCTTCGATTTCCGCCTGCGGCATTTCTTCGATCCCTTCGACGATGCAGCTCGTCTGCTTTGAGCTGAGTTCGCCGGATTCTTCGAGCTGGGCTTCGAACACCTGCGCAATCGCTCCCTGGTCGAACTTGGCGAAGCCGGTGAGTTCGTCGAGCTTCCAGCCGCCTTCTTCTTCGACCAGGGCGATCGTGACGGTCTGGCCGTCGAAGTTGCCGCCATTGAGCGCCGCATTCGCCGTGGCCTTCGAGCCGTCGACTTCGACTTCGCTCACCTCGACCGATTCGGCCTTGCTTTCCGGGTCCTTCTTGGCTTCTTCTTCGCAGGCCTTGGTCGCTTCCTTGCCGCTCTTGTTGGTGTTCTGTTCGGCGAAGTTCACGGTCTCGAACTTGGTGCAGTTGGCCGGATCGCCGCTGGTCGCCGAGGTTTCGATCGCTTCTTCGATTTCCGATTCGGCGCTGCTGCCGCTGTCACCGCAGGCCGCGAGAGCCAGGGCGGAGAGGATCAGCAGGCAGGGAAGAAGCAGGAGACGCTTTTTCAAGACGGTGCCTTTCGAATGGTGAATCGCGGACTGGGACAGACGCTGGGAGCGGACGCTATCTCAGCCACCGGCCGACGAACGGCCGGTGCGGGGCCGGATCTCCGGCGAGCCCGCGGCCGGGCCGTCGGCGCCGTCGAGCTCCGCCAGCCGCCGCTCGAGGTCGGCGATCCGCTCCGAGAGGCCCTTGATCGCGTCGGCGATCGGGTCCGGCAGGTGGATCCAGTCGGCGTCGGGCCCCTCGACCCGCTTGCCCTCGACCCGGACCGGGTGGCCGGGGTTGCCGACCACGGTCGCCCCCGGCGGCACGTCCTCGACGACGACCGTGTTGGCGCCGACCTTGGCGCCGTCGCCGACCGCGATCGGGCCGAGCAGCTTGGCCCCGGAGCCGACGGTGACGTTGTCCCCGAGTGTCGGGTGGCGCTTGCCGCGCTGGAAGCCGGTGCCGCCCAGCGTCACCCCCTGGTAGAGCGTCACCCGGGTGCCGATCCGCGCCGTCTCGCCGATCACGACACCGGCGCCATGGTCGATGAAGAACTCCTTGCCGATCTGGGCGGCGGGGTGGATCTCCACCCCGGTCACGATCCGGGCCGCGTAGGCGATCACGCGGGGCAGCACCGGCACCCCGGACTCCACCAGGGCGTGGGCGGCGCGGTGGGCGAGCAGCGCCTGCACGCCGGCCCAGCTGCTGAGGATCTCGAAGCTGGATACGCCCTGGGCGGCCGGGTCGCGGTCGCGGGCCGCGGCGATGTCGGCGCGCACCTCGGAGACCGCCCTCTTCCACCTGCTCATGGTGAGAAGAAGGGTAGGGACATGTAGCGCTCGCCCGAGTCGCAGACGACCGTCACCACCCTCTTGCCGGCCATCTCCGGACGCGCCGCGATCTCGAGCGCGGCTTTGATGTTCGCCCCGGCGGAGATCCCGGCCAGGATGCCCTCCTCGCGGCCCGCCAGCCGGGCCGTCTCCAGGGCGTCCTCGTCGGAGACCGCGACGATCTCGTCGATCACCGAGCGGTCCAGCAACTCGGGGACGAAGCCGGCGCCGATCCCCTGGATCTTGTGCGGGCCCGGGGCGCCGCCGGAGAGGACCGGGGAGCTGGCCGGCTCGACCGCGACCACCAGTGCCTCGGGGGCGCGCTCGCGCAGCATCCGCCCGACCCCGGTGATCGTCCCCCCCGTGCCGACCCCGGCGACGAAGGCGCCGACCTGACCGCCGGTGTCGCGCCAGATCTCCTCCGCGGTGGTGCGCCGGTGGGCCTCGGCGTTGGCGGGGTTGGAGAACTGCATCGGCATGAAGGCCTTGCGCTGCTCGCGGATCTCCTCGGCCAGGGCGACCGCCTCGTTCATCCCGCCCAGCGAGGGCGTCTCGCGGACCTCGGCCCCGTAGGCGCGCAGCAGCTTGGAACGCTCGCGGCTCATCCCCTCGGGCAGGGTCAGGATCAGCTCGTAGCCGCGCGCCGCGCAGACCATCGCCAGGGCGATCCCGGTGTTGCCGCTGGTCGGCTCGACCACGACCGAGCGGCCGGGCTTGACCAGTCCCGCCTCTTCGGCGGCGTCGATCATCGCCACCCCGATCCGGTCCTTGACCGAGCCGCCGGGGTTGAAGTACTCGAGCTTGGCGCAGACCTGCGCGCCCAGCCCCTCGGCGAGCCTGTCCAGCAGCACGATCGGCGTGTTGCCGACCGCGGCCGAGGCCTCGGGGCGGATGCCCGCCGCGCTCTTCCCCTCTTCGGATCCGCTCATCTCCCCAGTTTCGCCGACCGCTCGGCCGAACGGCACCTCGATAAGCTCGCGCTCGCGTCCTTGCAGCAGCATCGAAGAGGAGATCGAGGTTTGAGGAAGGTCGACCGCTGGTACCGACTCGCCCACAGCCTGCAGGCCAGGGGCATCCCGATCGCGCCGAAGCTGATCTCCTACGCGGTCCGCTTCATCTTCGGCTGCTGGATCCCGCCGCAGACCGAGATCGGCGAGGGCACCGTGTTCGGCTACGGCGGCCTCGGGATCGTCGTACACGGCGATGCAACGATCGGGCGCGACTGCTCGATCGCCCAGAACGTGACGATCGGCGGTGGCCGCGGCGGGCCCAGCGCCGACGGTCGCAGCCTGCCGAAGCTAGGCGACAACGTCATGGTCGGCGCCGGCGCCGTGATCCTTGGAGCGGTCGAGATCGGTGACAACGCGATGGTCGGCGCCAACGCGGTCGTCACTACCGACATTCCCCCAAACGCCATCTTCGGGGGAGTTCCGGCCCGCCTGATCCGAATGCGCCGCGAGAGCGACATCGACGCCACCAGCATCCTCGACGGCTAGCGGGAACGATGGCGGCGCCCAATTTGGGCGTCAGATGAAGTACATGCCGGATTGGGGAGCACAATCTCGCATCGGTTCACCTTACTTGTGCGCCACCTGTGCTCATCGCGGCGTACAGGCTTCCCACGGCCGAGTCGATGGTGTCACGCACATGCTGGCGGTTCCGCTGCTCCCGGTCGTAAGCGAGCTGCGCCTCTTGAAGCTCCAAGTCATAGGCGAGCTGCGCCCCATGAAGCTCCCGGTCATGCGAGAGCTGCTCCTGCTGCCGGTGGTTGGCCGTACGTGCGGAAATGTATGCCGCGACGATGGCCGTCACGGCGATCAGCGCCGGTCCGATCACCTGGTGCCACCAGGGATCACCGCCGACAAGATGCACGTCCACTGCCATCCGATTAATTATCGCTGCGCGGGGCCCAGGGGCTATATTCGTCAGACGTCCTAGGTAGCGTGGTAGCCATGCCGGATATGGAACTCACGAAGGAAGTAATTGAAGTATCGACGCGCCTGATCGATGCGAGCCGGGAGGGCGAAATCGAAGGCAAAGATGTTGCAGCCCAGATTGATAGGCCCGATGTCGACCTTTACTACGCGTTCCAAGAGGCCAAGCGACGAGGCGTGCTGAAGATGTATTTCCCCGGAGGCATGGGACTGCCCTCATTGATTCGGCGACCCTAGCGAGAGCCCCTGGGACGCCGCCCGTCATTCGTTGTCTGAAACCGGGGCTCTCCCTCCTCCTGAGTCGCGCTTTCGCAGTCGTTTCGTCCATGACCTTTTAGTTCGGCGAGTCCTCATCGAGCGCATCTGGATTGACCAAGACGACTACCTCCGGGTCAATGCCCTCGGCGCAAAACAGGCGCGGCACTCCCCCGCCTCCCCCGGCCAGTTCGACTTGGACCTTGGCTTCTCGATAGGCCTCCGCTACCGAACGACCGAAGCCCAGCGAGTTGTAGAACTGCCCCGCGAAGACCTTGGCGTCTTCATCGCCAATGGCTGCGTCCATCCCAATAGCCAGATCTACATGCCGAATAGCGACATCAGCCTGAGCAGCCGAATCACAGCTATTGAACAGAATGAGTCGCACGCCACCGGCAGCAGCCTCGAGCAGGCGGCCAAGCATCGTGTTATCCAGCGTCCGAGTGGAGCCATTCTCGTCCTCGAAGGCGAGGCCGCTGTTACTCCCGTGACCGCTGAAATGAAGGACCGTTGGACGAACTTCATTGAGATCATCGAGCAAATCTCGTAGCTGGCGGGCCATGCGGGCGCGGAAATAGATCGAATCCCGGTAATCAGAAGCTCGGACTCGCTTTTCGATCTCGCGGGTCTCCCTGTCCAATCTAAGAGAGGTCTGGTCCTCTGGACTGGACGCTAGGAAGAGGACCGCTACCTCCGGAGGGGCTGCTTGCCGACTGGCCTCTTCAAGGCGCCTCTCAAGCTCCGTGATCTTGTGATCCTGCTGGGCCTCTCGCTGCGCGCGCTCAGCGTCGGCAGCGTGTTGGGAACGTTCCTCGCGCTTACGCCGGTCGGCCTCCGAACGCTCAGCTTGGCGACGTCGTTGATCTTCTTGGCGTTTTTTCTGTTCCTCGGCGCGACTCGCTTTCTTGCGCTCAGCTTCTTCCTCCGAGCGAAGCTTCTCTTCGGCCTTGCCAACTTTTTCTTTCGCCTTGCCGGTGTCTCCCAATCGCCTTGAGACATCGGTTCGGGCGCTCGCCAATTGACGTTGCATGGATTCAATTTGGCGGCCATAGCTACGAATCTGAGAATCCGAGCGAGATTGGGCCGCGCGCCCTTCCAGCTTGGCGATCTCATTTTCGAGATTGGTTTGCTTCTTCGAGGCATCAAAGTGACGCTTGGTCGCGCCATCGAGATTCCGTCGATCTTGCTTCAGCGCTTGCTGGGCACTAGAAACAGACATGAAGGCCACGGTAACGAGGCCGTCGGAGGTCGCATCTAGGTACGTCGAGTGGGTTAGCCAGCCCCAACCTCTTGACGCCAGACATCGATGATGTCCGCGCGCCACATCTTCCGCGTCCCTCCCCGCACCCGCTTTCCCGTCTTGACTTTCTCGGCGAGTTCAGCCAGAGACCGAGCATGGCGAGGTTGCCAACCATGGCGCACAGCCCACGCACGAAGCTGATTGGTGTCGTAGTCCTCGCCTGCGGCGTTGAGCAGCTTGAGCATCTGGACAGCCGATTCCTTGTCCGATGGGTGGCCGAGTCCGGTGCTGAGATTGACCGAGTTGGTTAACGACTCCATCGCCTTTTCAACCACGGGATTCTCAATGGTCTCGTCGCCGCCGCCTTGCTTCCCCGTCCGAATATCCACGGGATTCCAATTGGTCTTCCATCCGTCGATGTCGGTCCTCGACCAAGGGATCGCGCAAATCCCCGGCGGACGAAGACCATCGATCTTGTCGAGCTGCTTGTCATTCACCCACACGGCCAGGATCGGGCCGTCTTCAAATGCGACGGGGATCTTTCTCTCGACAAGGAGATCGATGGTGGTCCCGTCAACCTCGATCTGCCGGTTTCGATGAAGCTCGCGTGCAACCTCGGTGCCCACCACCCAGCCAAGGCTCTCAATTTGAGTCACCCCCGAAACGAACACCGCACCTCTCCGATACCCGCCCTCCTCAGCAACCCTAAACAGCCAGCGGAAACCCTCTGCGACAGCAGAGTCATCAGCGCCGTGGGCATCGGCAAAGGCACGCTGAGTGGAATTAGCTCTATTCATAGGACAACAAAATACGAGCGACCTCGGTCGATCAGGCCTCAGGCATAGCGATTTGGGAATACTGGATCGGATGACGCTGATCGTCGGGAGGCACAATCTCAATGGCGTGATTCACGTAGTTGGCGACATGCGTCTGACTGATCCCGCCGAGATCAGGCGTGGCTATCCCTACGCCGTCCTTAAGAACATCATTCTCGGCCCAGACCACCTCGTGGCCTTCGCGGGAAATGCCGACCTCGGGATGCACACGATTCGCAGGCTCAAAGATGCTCCCATTGAAGAGCTTGCGGGTGGGCTTTTTGATTCCGCGAAGGAAGCAGGCGGCGGACCCGGCGGAGTGGATTACCTGCTGGCCCATACTGAGCGCGGTCTGCAACGGGTCACGGCCAGCGGCGTCGAGGGGCCGACCGACGCCGGATGGATCGGTGACCCGGCCGCCTTTGAGATCTACCAACGTGGGTACCACGCAGCGCCCGTGCCAGAGCCGCTCTGGATCGAGGGCGTAAGCCCGCCCCGCGATCAATTAGGCGACCCCGCTGCCATGGAGCCATTCATCCGAATGGGCATGGGAACTTTCGCGCTGATGGAGAGCGAAAGCGTTGCCAGCGTTGGCGAGGTCTTTGTCACGGCCAACTCAAAAAGGGGCTTTCATTACGAGCAGCAAGGGTTCTTCCAAGCCGATCACGAGCAGGAGATCGGATCAGAGTGGACCGATCTCAACTGGGGGACCGCTGCCCAAGGGGGGTTTGGGTTCAATCTCCTTCCGCCCAAAGAGCACGGGACTGGGGCCATCGGCCTGTATTTCCCACATGGGGGACTTGGGCTTCTCTACCACCCACTGGCTTATGGCGATGCGCTCGTCTATCGGCATGTGACTCACGACGAATTCTGCGCAGCGGTTGCTGAGGATCACGAAATTGAGATCGACGGACCCCGCCTAGCCTGAATCCACGGGCGTTTCGTGCGCCACTGGTGCGCCAGTCGTGCGCCAGTACGACCGGAAACAACCGGACTCAGCCGGACTGCGCTCCGCTTGAACAAGCGGAATCCCCAGTGCCCATGCGCCCCGATCTAAATGAAGTACATGCCGGAGCCGGACTCTTCGGCCTCGCGGCGGGCGACTTCGGCGATCGTGGTCTGGCCGAAGACCTTGCGCAGCGCCGTCACTCCCTCCGACCAGATACCCCCCGCCTCGTCGGCCTCCTGGCCGATCTTGCCGTCCAGCGCCTGCACGACCTCCAGCACGGTGATCTCTTCGGCCGGGCGCGAGAGCGTGTAGCCGCCGCGCATGCCGCGATGGCTGGTCAGCAAACCGGCCCGCCGCAGAGTCGAGAAGAGCTGCTCGAGGAACTGCTCGGGGATCTCGCGGCGCTCGGCCAGCTCCTTGATCGGCACCGGCCGCTCGCCGGAGCGGGCGAGCTCGGCGAGGGCGACGACCGCGTAGCGGGACTTGGAGGTGATCGAGATCACGACGCCCTTTCTACCGCACCGATCCGGGCTGGGCTAGGATCGGAATCAACGGGGTCGTTATCGGCAGACGGGTCCAATCCGCAAACGAGTGATCGGAAGCAGTCCTGAGCGAGCGCCCAAACTGCCTTGTGATCGACGATCACCCACTGGTCCGGCTCGGAGTCCGTGGCGTGCTCGAGGACAGCTTCGAGATCCACGAGTCCTCCAGCCGCGAGGAGGCCCTCGGCCTCGTCCAGGACATCGACGACTTCGACGTCGCGATCGTCGACATGCGCTGGCGGCTGAACGGCACCGGCGCCTCGATCAGCGGCCAGGAGGCGATCCGGGAAATGCGCCGCTCCTCGCCGGTGCTCGGGATCGTCGCCCACGGCGAGCGCCCCGAGCGGCACACCGCCAGCGCCGCGATGCAGGCCGGCGCCAGCGCCTATGTGGCGCGAACCGCCAGCCCCGCCGAGCTGTGCCGCGCGGTCGCCGCGGCGGCCGCCCAGGAGAGCTACGTCGACCCGGCCGTGCCGCCGAAAGGCAGCCGCGGCAAGCTGACCCGGCGCCAGCGCGAGATCCTGCAGCTGCTGGCCGACGGCGAGTCGACCACCGTGGCGGCACGCGAACTCGACCTCAGCGAAGAGACCGTGAAGACCCACATCAAGGTCGCCCTCGCCCGCCTCGGCGCCAAGAACCGAACGCACGCCGTGGCGATCGCCCTGCGCGAGTGCCTGATCGACTAGCCGCGGGCTAGATCCAGCCGCAGTCGCGGGCGGTGAGAACCGCCTGGGCACGGTCGACGGCGCCGATCTTGCCGTAGACGTTGTGGAGGTGGGTGCGGATGGTTGAAACAGAGAGCTGCATCTCGCTGGCGATCTGCTTGTAGACCATGCCCTCGGAGAGGTGACGGAGGACGTCGAGCTCCCGCGCGGAGAGCGGGCAGGGCTCGCTGATCCGGGAGGCGTCCTTGCGAGCCAACGGCAGCTCGTAGAGAAGGTCGCGGAGCGCGTCTGGACCGAGGCCGCAGCGCTCGGCACTGGCCCGCAGCCGTTCCGGTGAGATCGCCTCGCCCTGGGAGTAGTGGGCGACCATGTCCGCGGTTGCGACCATCGCCGCGAAGCCGTCGGCGTCCTCGGCATGGTGGCGCTCGATTGCCACGGCGATGCGCTGCGGCAGGTTCCAGCGCCGGGCGAGAACGCCGCCGACGAGGGTGTGGTCGATGCCGAGCTGGTCACGTTCGTCACGCAGGCGCTGCTCGGGAGTCCGCGAGACGGCGTCGAAATAGACCTTGTAGCCGGGATGAAGCCTGGAGATGACCAGGCGGCCGACGTCGTGCAGGAGGGCGGCGACGGCCAGCTCGTCGCGTTCGACCCAGCCGACCACGCGGCCGATTTGATCAGCGGCGCGCTGGGTGGCGAGGGCGTGGACGCGAAAGCGCTCCGGCTTCAACTCCCAACCGCCGTTGGACTCGAAGAAGTCGAAGCTGGGCGCGGTGCCGGCGATCGCCAGCACGCCGGAGGGCTTGAGCACCTCGATCGCCTCGGGGATGCCGCCGACCCCGCCGGCCACCAGGCCGTTGCGATTGGCGAAGCGCAGGACGGAGATCGAGAGCGCGACATCGGACTCGACCGCCTCGACCAGGTCACCGACGCGGGCGGTCTCGGTGGTGGCGGCGGTGATGACCCGCTCACGCGACTCGATCAGGACCGGGAAGCGCTCGACCGCCTCGAAGGCGTCCGCGAGCCGGCTGCCTGGAGCGGCACCGCCACGGGAGCCGTTGGCCTCGGAAGGAAGGTCCGCAACGGCGACCTTGCCGTTGCTCTGAGTGGTTGACACCGCCATTGGCACAACACATCGGCAGTAGGCGACGTTTGGTTTAGCCGGAAAGTCATTTGAAACCGGCCACGGGGATCGATCATCCGTCCAGTTTTGGATCCTCCAGGCGCCCAACCGCCGTACGAATCCTCTCGACCGCCCGCTCCCTGCCCAGGGCCGACAGCGACTCGAAGATCCCCGGCGAGACCGAGCTGCCGGTTATCGCGACCCGGATCGGCTGGTAGAGCTTGCCCGGCTTGACCTCGAAGCGTTCCAGCAGAGGCGCCAGGGCCGCCTCGATCGTCTCCGGGTCAAATGGCTCGGCCGCCTCCAGAGCCCCGGCGGCGGCTTCCAGCATCGCCCCGGATCCCTCCTTCATCACCTTCGCCCAGGACTTCGGGTCGTCGACCGGGGGCTCGAAGAGGAAGCGGATCAGCGGCCAGACCTCGGCCAGCGTCTGCGCTTTCTCCTGGGCGATCTCGCAGGCACCGCGCAACGCCTCGTCGGGCTCTCGACCGAGATGGCGAGCGACCGCGGCCGTGTACTCGTCGAGCGGCAGCTCGCGCATGAAGCGGCCGTTCAGCCAGCGCAGCTTCTTCTCGTCGAAGATCGCCGCCGACCTGCCGACGTCGGCGACCCGGAAGCGCCTGACCAGCTCCTCGGTCGACATCAATGTCGTGTCGTCGTCGGTACCCCAGCCGAGCAGTGCCAGGTAGTTGCGCACCGCCGCCGGCAGGAAGCCGGCCTCGCGCAGCTCCTGGACCGAGGCGGCACCGTGGCGCTTGGAGAGCTTCTTGCCGTCGGGGCCGTGCAGCAGCGGCAGGTGCGCGTAGCGGGGCGGCCGGTGGCCGAGCGCGGCGAGCACGAGCAGTTGCTTGGGGGTGTTCGAAAGGTGGTCGTCGCCGCGGACGACGTCGGTGATCCCCATCTCGGCGTCGTCGACCGCGACGGCGAAGTTGTAGAGGACGCTGCCGTCGCCACGGGCGATCACGAAGTCGTCGTAGCTGCGGTTGGGGAAGGAGACGGGGCCGCGGAGCAGGTCCTCGACCACGGTCTCCCCCGCGTCTGGCACCCGCAGGCGAATCGCCGCCCCCGGCTCCTCGGTGGGTGTGCCGCGGTAGCCGCTGCCGGCGCCGTGCTCGGCCTTCCAGGCCTCGACGTCCTTGGCCGTCGCCGAGTCGCGGTAGGCGGCACCGGACTCGAGCAGCAGCGCCAGAGCCGCCGCGTGGCGGTCGGCCCGCTCAGCCTGGGAGACCGGCCCCTCGTCCCAGTCCAGCCGCAGCCAGCGCAGCGCGTCGAGGATCTGCTCGACGTTCTCCGCGGTCGAGCGCTCGCGGTCGGTGTCCTCTATCCGCAGCACCAGCGCGCCGCCCTCGTGGCGCGCCGCGAGCCAGTTATAGAGTGCCGTCCTCGCTCCGCCGATGTGCAGCGCACCGGTCGGCGAAGGGGCAAATCTCAATCGGGGGCTATCGCTGGTCATGTTCGTAGGAGCACACGTCTCGACGTCGGGTGGACTCACCAAAGCGGTCGAGCGCGGCGAGGAGCGCGGTTGCGAATCTATCCAGATCTTCAACCAGAGCCCGCGTATGTGGCGGCCGACGAAATATGGCGAGGATGACTTCGCCGCCTTCCGCGAGGCGATGGAGGCCTCCAAGGTCAAAGCGGTGATCATCCACGCCGTCTACTTGATCAACTGCGCCAGCAAGGACAAAGAGCTGCGCAAGAAGTCACAGGACTCACTCACCCACGCCCTGCGGATCGGCGACGCGATCGGCGCGACGGGGGTTGTCCTCCATCCCGGCTCACAGAAAGACGAGCCGCTCGCGCCCTCGATCAAGCGCGCCGCCAAAACGATCGCCGGTGCCCTCGAGGACACCGACTCCTGCCGGCTCCTGCTCGAGCAGACCGCCGGCCACAAAGGCCTGCTGGCCCGCGATTTCGACCAGATCGCCGACCTGATCGACGGCGCCGGCGGCGACAAGCGCCTCGGCCTCTGCCTCGACTCCTGCCACATGTTCGTCCAGGGCTACGACATCACCGACGAAGCCCACCTGGCCGCGGTGCTCGACGAAGCCGACGCCAAGGTCGGCATCGATCGCCTCGGCGCTGTTCACGTCAACGACGCCGCCACCCCCCTCGGCTCCTGCCGCGACCGCCACGCCAACATCGGCAAAGGCGAGATGGGCAAGAAAGGCCTCGCCGCCTTCCTCTCCGAGCCCCGCTTCGAGGGCCTGCCGGCGACTCTCGAGACCCCGGGGCCGGACAAGAAAGGCTCGGACAAAAAAGAAGTCACCCTGGCCAAGAAACTCCGCCGCGAAGGGCTGAAAAGGCGGCAGAAGTAGGAGCACTGGTCGGGAGAGCCGCCTGTGCCCCTCCCCCACCT
>CAVTKD010000004.1:0-240382 GCA_963735235.1 uncultured Solirubrobacterales bacterium
GCCGTGGACTTCGCCCTTTCAGACGAGCAGAGCGACTTCGTCGACGCGATCCGTGACTTCTGCGACCGCGAGTGCGGCACGCAGGACCAGCGCGAGCGCCTCACCGACGGCTACCGCGACCACCACAACTTCGACATCTACAAGCAGATGGCGGAGCTGGGTTGGCTCGGGGTGACGATCCCCGAGGAGTACGGCGGCTCCGGCGGCTCGATGCTCGACGCCTGCCTGTTCATGGAAGAGACCTCGCGCGGGCTGGCGCCGATCGGCGGCTACGCGACGACGCTGATCGTCGCTGGCGCCACCCAGCGCTTTGGCAGCGAGGAGCAGAAGAGCGAGATCCTCGGCGGCATCGCCGGCGGCGCGGTCGAGGCGATTGCGATGACCGAGCCCGAGGCCGGCTCCGACGTCGGTGCCCTCAGCTGCTCGGCCGCGGCGGTCGACGGCGGCTTCGTCATCAACGGCCAGAAGGTCTTCTGCTCCAACGCCCACATCTCCGACCACGTGCTGGTCGTCTGCCGCACCACCAAGGGCGAGAACAAGCACGAGGGGATGACGATGATCTGGGTTCCCAGCGATGCCGACGGGATGGAGGTGGTCCCGATTGAGACGATGGGCGGCCGCGAGACCAACCACCTCTACTTCACCGACTGCGCCGCGCCCGCCGACGCCGTCCTCGGCCAGGTCGACCAGGCCTGGACCCAGCTGATGGCCGGCCTCAACGTCGAGCGGCTGATCCTCGCCGCGACGATGCTCGGGATCGCCCAGCGCGCCTTCGACGACCTCACTCTCTACGTCAAGGAGCGCCGCCAGTTCGGCCGGCCGATCGGCTCCTTCCAGGCGCTCCAGCACCGCATCGCCGACCTCGCCACGGACCTCCAGGCGGCCCGCCTGATGACACACTGGGTCGCCACCCTCACCGACGAGGACCCCGGCCGGATGCTGCCCCAGGAGGCCTCGATGGTGAAGCTCTTCGTCACCGAGGTCGCCAAGCGGACGACCCTGGAGGGCATGCAGATGATGGGCGGCTACGGCTACTCCTCCGAGTACGACATGGAGCGCCTCGTCCGCACCTCGCTGGTCTCCACCATCTACGGCGGCACCTCGGAGATCCAGCGCAACATCATCGCCAAAACGCTCGGCCTCTGAGCCGCCCCGCGCCGGGCCCCGGGGGCCCGCTATCCTTGGCTCAGCCTCGTGCCTTGGGCCCGAGGCTTTTCTATGTAACGACTGTCCTCAGGAACGAGGGAGAAGATGGCTCGCGGAGATGTTCGCATCGCGGTGACGATGGCTTGTGAAGACTGCAAGCGAAGGAATTACCAGACCAACAAGTCCCGGCGCAACTCGCCGGATCGAGTTGAGCTGCGCAAGTACTGCCGCTGGTGTGGCCATCACACGGCCCACAAGGAGACCCGGTAGTTCCCGATGGCCAAGACCCGCGCACAGCGCAAGGCCGAGCGCCGGGCTCGGGAAGCTGAGGAGCAGAAACGCTCCGAGGGGGAGCGTGGCCTCGAGGCGCGCGCCCAGCACAACACGCAGGTCCCGGTCTCCGGCGATATCGCCGAGATCGAAGCGGTAGAGGCCGGCATCGCCGCCGGGGCCTCCGAGGGCAATCTCGAGACCCCCGACGCGCCGAAACCCCGCTCGCACCGCCGTGCCGAGGCGAAGGCCGCCAAGGAAGCTGAAAAGCGCCAGCGCGGCGAGCGCAAGCGCCGCGAGAGCGAGCAGCTCGCCAAGAAACAGAAACAGGCGAGCGCCGAACGCCAGCGCGGCGGCGTGATCGGATTCCTGGTTTCCTGTTGGGCCGAGCTGAAGAAAGTGCAGTGGCCGGATCGCGAAACGCTGATCCAGGCAACCGCAGTGACCGTCCTCTTCGTCGCCGTAGCGGCCGCCTACCTCGGTGCCCTCGACGCAATCTTCAATGAACTCATCAAGCGGATCCTGTAGCTACAGGTCCCTGAACAAAGGCTTCTGATTTGTATCGCTGGTATGTGATCAACACCTACTCCGGGCACGAGAACAAGGTCAAGCACAATCTCGAGCACCGGGTGCAGACGATGAGCCAGAACCGCAACGTGCGGCAGGTCGTGGTCCCCACCGAGCAGGTCTCGGAGATGAAGGACGGCCAGAAAATCCAGACCGAGAAACGGACGATGCCCGGTTACGTCCTGGTCAACATGGAGATGACCGACGACGCCTGGGGCCTGGTCAAGAACACCCCCGGGGTGACCGGGTTCGTCGGCTCCCGCAACAAGCCGGTGCCGCTCTCCAAACCGGAGGTCGACCGCCTGCTGCACCGCGAGACCGCCGAGCGGCCACGCACCCAGGCCCAGTTCTCGATCGGCGAATCGGTCAAAGTCATCTCTGGCCCGCTCTCGGACTTCTCCGGTGAGATCGCCGAGATCAACGAGGACGCCGCCAAACTCAAGGTCCTGGTCTCGATCTTCGGTCGCGAGACCCCCGTCGAGGTCGGCTACGACCAGGTCAAGAAGATCTAGCTCGGCAAGACCGCTACGCTCCCCAACCGCTCATGGCCAAAAAAGTCCTAACCCTCATCAAGCTGCAGATCCAGGCAGGCAACGCCAACCCGGCGCCGCCGGTCGGCCCCGCGCTGGGCCAGCACGGCGTCAACATCATGGACTTCTGCAAAGCCTTCAACGCGCAGACCCAGTCCGAAGGCGGGACGATCATCCCGGTTGAAATCACGGTCTACGAGGACCGTTCCTTCACCTTCATCACCAAGACGCCGCCGGCCGCCATCCTGATCAAGGAGGCGATCAAAATCCCGAAGGGCTCCGGTGAGCCGCACGTCAACAAAGTCGGGACAATCTCGCAGGCCCAGATCCGCGAGATCGCCGAGCGCAAGATGCCCGACCTCAACGCCAACGACCTCGACGCCGCCTCGAAGATCATCGCCGGCACCGCCCGCTCGATGGGCGTCGACGTCAAATAGGAGATTTCGTGGCCCACGGCAAGCGATACCGCCAGCAGTACGACAAGGTCGAGCGCGACCATGCCTACCCGCCCGCCGAGGCGATCGCCCTGATCAAGGAGACCGCCAGCGCCAAATTCGACGAGACGGTCGAGGTCCACATCCTGCTCGGCGTCAACGTCCGCCATGCCGACGAGCAGCTGCGCGGCACCCTGGCGCTGCCTCACGGCCTCGGCAAAGACGTCACCGTCGCCGTCTTCGCGCAGGGCCAGCAGGCCCGTGACGCCGAAGCAGCCGGTGCCGACTTCGTCGGCGGCGACGACCTCGCGAAAAAAGTCGAGGAGGGCTGGACCGGCTTCGACATCGCTGTCTCGACCCCGGACATGATGCCGACGGTCGGCCGCCTCGGCCGCGTCCTCGGGCCGCAGGGCAAGATGCCGAACCCCAAGGTCGGCACCGTCACCGACGACATCGAGAAGGCTGTCACCGAGTCCAAGGCCGGCAAGGTCGAGTACCGGACCGACCGCCAGGCGATCGTCCACCTGGCAATCGGCAAGGCCAGCTTCGACGAGGCCAAGCTGCTCGACAACTACACGACCGTGATCGAGGAGATCGTTCGCGCCAAGCCCGCCTCGGCGAAGGGCCGCTACATCACCTCCTGCACGCTCTCGACTTCGATGGGCCCCGGCATCCGGGTCGACACGACCAAGGCGGGCGACCGCGAGCTGGTCGGCGCCACCGCGGGTGAGACCGCAGAGGAGCCGGCGACCGCCTAGACTGCGTCGCCGCTAACCCGAGACCATCGGCGGGGCGCTGCCCGGAAGACCGATGCAGGTGAGTAAATGAACCGCGAAGAAAAGTCCGCAACCATCCAAGAGATTGCCGCCCAGATCGAGGCATCTGAGGCGATCTTTGCTGTCGACTACCGCGGCATCAGCGTTCCCCAGGCAGCCGAGCTGCGCACCAAGCTCCGTGAGGCCGACGCCAGCTTCCGCATCGTCAAGAACCGGCTGACCAAACTCGCCGCCGACAAAGCCGGCGAGAAGCGCCTCGCCGAGCTGCTGCAGGGCCCGACCGCCCTCACCTTTGTCCGCGGCGACACCGCTCAGGCCGCGAAAGCGATCTCGACCTTCAACAAAGAGCACGACGTCCTCACCTACAAGGGCGGCTTCATGGACACCACTTCGCTAGACGCCGAAGGCTTCAAGGCGATCGCTCTGCTGCCGAGCCGCGAAGTCCTGATCGGCCAGTTCGCCGGTGTCGTCGCCAGCCCGGTGACCGGTGTCGTGCGCGGCCTCAACGCCCTGATCCAGGGCCTGGCTTCGCAGCTCGGCCAGATCGCCGACCAAGGGCTGGTAACCGGCGAGGCGGCACCCGCGGAGGCGGAGGCGCCCGCGGTTGAGCCAGAGGCAGCTGTCGAGCCCGAGGCCGCAGCAGAGCCAGAGGCGCCCGCCGAGGCTGAGACTTCTTCCGACGACGCCGAGGCCGATGCGGCGGACGGCAAATCTTCAGAGACTGACAAAGAGAAAGAGGAGTAGATGGCGACCAAGATTTCAACCGATGACTGGATCGAGGAGCTGAAAGGCATCTCCGTCTTGGAACTCTCCGAGCGGATCAAAGCGCTCGAGGAGGAGTTCGGCGTGTCCGCGACCGCGGTAGCGGCGGCGGCCCCGGCGGCGGCAGGCGCCCCGGCAGACGGCGGCGGCGAGGAAGAGTCCGCGACCGTGGACGTCGTCCTGACCGAAGTCGGCGGCCAGAAAGTCCCCGTCATCAAGGTCGTGCGCTCGGCGACCGGGCTCGGCCTCAAAGAGGCCAAGGCTCTCGTCGACGAGGCTCCCAAAGCGATCAAAGAGGGCATCGACCGCGAGGAGGCCGACAAACTCAAAGCTGATCTCGAGGAGGCCGGCGCGACGGTCGAGCTCAAATAGAGTCGCCCGCTCCGCCAGCGCGGATCCCAGTCAGGGAGCCAAGCTTGAAGTCGCGCGTCGCCGTGTGTTATTTTCCCCGGTCGCGCGCTATTTGAGTTTTCCTGCCCAGATCTGCGCTTTACCTTCGTCCCTCTGACCGCCCGAGGAGTCGCCGACTTGGCACGTTCGAACGCTGCCCCCGTAACCCGTAGGAGTTTTTCCCGCCTAGAGAACCCACTCGAGGTACCGCATCTCATCGATATCCAGCGACGTTCCTTCCGGGAACTGACGGATCCGAAGAGCGGCGGTCTGCGAGAGACGATCAACGACATATCCCCGATCGAGGACTACACGGGGAATCTCCAGATCGTCTTTGGCGAGTTCAAATTCGAGGAGCCGCCGCACTCGATCGATGAGTGTCGCGAGAAGGACATGACTTACTCACGGCCGCTGACCGCGACCGTCGCCTTCCAGAACAAGGAGACGGGAGAGATCCGCGAGCAGGCCGTCTTCATGGGCGATTTCCCGTGGATGACCGAGCGCGGCACGTTCATCATCAACGGCACCGAGCGCGTCGTCGTCACCCAGCTCGTGCGTTCGCCGGGCGCCTACGTGATGGCCCCGAAGGACCCTGAAAAGCAGGTCTTCATCGCCAACCTGATGCCGGCTCGCGGCTCCTGGCTGGAGCTCGAAGTCGACAAAAAAGGCAAAGTCTTCGTCCGCATCGACCGCAAGCGCAAACTGCCGGTCACGGTCCTGCTGCGCGCGATGGGCTATGTCGAGGACCAGCAGCTGCTCGACATGTTCGACAACTCGATCTACATGCGGCACACGATCGAGGCCGACACCGAAGCGACCCGGACCGAAGAGGGCGCCCTGATCGAGCTGTTCAAAAAGCAGCGCCCGGGCGAGCCGCCGTCAGTCGATGCCGCCAAAGGCCTGCTCGAGCAGCTCTTCTTCGACCCCAAGCGCTACGACCTGACCAGGGTCGGCCGCTACAAGCTGAACGCCCGCCTCGACCTCGACATCGACCTCGAGACGCGGGTCCTGACCCACGACGACATCATCGCCCTGGTCAAGGAGCTGGTCCTGCTCCCGAAACTGCTCGGAATCCCCGAGGAGATCGACGAGGAGAACCCGATCAAAGATTACGCCGCGGAGGCGATCACCTACCCCCGCGAGCCGGTCTACGAGCACCTCGACGAGTACGAGCACTTCGGCAACCGTCGCCTGCGCACCGTCGGCGAGCTGATCCAGGAGGCCTTCCGGATCGGCCTCTACCGGATGGAGCGCGTCGTCCGCGAGCGACTCACGACCGAGGACTCGGATGCGATCACCCCGCAGACGATCATCAACATCCGGCCCGTCGTGGCGGCGATGAAGGAGTTCTTCGGCTCCTCGCAGCTGTCGCAGTTCATGGACCAGACCAACAGCCTCGCCGGTCTCACCCACAGGCGCCGTCTCTCGGCGCTGGGTGCCGGCGGGCTGACCCGTGAGCGGGCTCCGATCGAGGTCCGCGACGTGCACCCGACCCATTACGGACGGATGTGCCCGATCGAGACGCCGGAGGGGCCGAACATCGGCCTGATCGGTTCCCTGGCCTCCTATGCCCAGGTGTCCGAACACGGCTTCGTGACCACCCCGTACCGCCTCGTCGCGGACGGCGTCGTCAGTGACGAGATCGTCCACTACGACGCCACCCAGGAGGAGGACAAGGTGATCGCCCAGGCGAACTCCGAGTTCGATCCCAAGACCGGCAAGCTGAAGGGCTCGACCGTCCTGGTCCGCGCCGGCGAGCAGGAGTACGCGACGGCTTCTCCCAAGGAAGTCGACCTGATGGACGTCTCGCCGTCCCAGATCTGGTCGGTTGCCACCTCGCTGATCCCGTTCCTCGAGCACGACGACGCCAACCGCGCTCTGATGGGCTCCAACATGCAGCGCCAGGCGGTGCCGCTGTTGAAACCCGACCCGCCGTTGATCGGCACCGGCATGGAGCGCCGCGCCGCGACCGACACGGGCGATGTCGTGCTGGCCGAGAACGACGGCGAAGTCAGCCACGTCGACGCCAAACGCATCGTCATCAGCAGCAGCTCGAAAAAAGACGAGTACGTGCTGCAGAAGTTCATGCGCTCGAACCAGGGGACGATCATCCACCAGCGGCCGATCGTCAAATCCGGCCAGATGGTGAAGGAGGGCGACGTGCTCGCCGATGGCTCCTCCACCGGCGGCGGTGAGATCGCCCTGGGCAAGAACTGCCTGGTCGCCTTCATGTCCTGGGAGGGCTACAACTTCGAGGACGCGATCATCCTCTCCGAGCGCCTGGTCAAGGACGACGAACTCACCTCGATCCACATCGAGGAGTACGAGATCGATGCCCGCACGACCAAGCTCGGTGACGAGGAGATCACCCGCGACATCCCCAACCGCTCCGAGGAGAGCCTGCGCAATCTGGACGAGCGCGGCATCGTCAGGGTCGGGGCCGAGGTCGTCTCCGGCGACCTCCTGGTCGGCAAGGTCACGCCCAAGGGCGAGACCGAGCTGACCGCCGAGGAGAAGCTGATCCGCGCGATCTTCAAGGAGAAGGCGCGCGAGGTCCGCGACACCTCGCTCAAGGTTCCCCACGGCGAGGGCGGGGTCGTCATCGACGTCCTCACCTTCAGCCGCGACGAGGGCGATGACCTGCCCCCGGGCGTCAACGACCTGGTCCGCGTCTACGTCGCGACCAAGCGCAAGATCGCCGAGGGCGACAAGCTCGCCGGCCGTCACGGGAACAAGGGTGTGATCTCCAAGATCGTGCCCGAGGAGGACATGCCCCACCTCGCCGACGGCACCCCCGTCGACGTCATCCTCAACCCGCTCGGCGTGCCGAGCCGGATGAACATCGGCCAGATCCTCGAGACCCACCTCGGGTGGGTCGCGGCGAACGGCTGGTACGACGACGGTTCCGAGGCCTACAAGCAGGCTCACTCCGACGAAGGCGACGGTCGCGTCTACGTGGCGACCCAGGTCTTCGACGGCGCCACGGTCGAGGACGTCGACACGGCGCTGGTGCAGTGGTCGGCGGAAAACGAGGAGCGCGGCATCGACCTCGGCGTCGACAAGAGCGCCCGCGAGGGCGCCCAGTGCTCCGGCACGGCGCAGCTGTACAACGGCCGCACCGGCGAGCCCTACGAGGGCAAGGTCACGGTCGGCTACATGTACATCCTCAAGCTGCTGCACCTGGTCGACGACAAGATCCACGCCCGTTCGACCGGCCCTTACTCCCTCGTCACCCAGCAGCCGCTGGGCGGCAAGGCGCAGTTCGGCGGTCAGCGCTTCGGCGAGATGGAGGTCTGGGCCCTCGAGGCCTACGGCGCCGCCTACACGCTGCAGGAGATGCTCACGGTCAAGTCCGACGACACCGTCGGGCGGGTCAAGGCGTACGAGGCGATCGTCAAGGGCGAGAACATCCCGGAGCCCTCGATTCCGGAGTCCTTCAAAGTCTTGCTGAAGGAGATTCAGAGCCTCTCGCTCGATGCCAACGTCGTCTCCGAGGGGACAGACGTCGAAATATCCGATGAGGAGGACGACCTGCTGAAAGCAGCCGAGGAGCTGGGGATGGACCTGACCGGGGTTCGCGCCGACTCTTCCAACGGAGCCGCCGACGAGCAGGAGGAGCAGGTGGTCGCCGAGGGCGAGGGCGGCACCGATGGTGATGGAGATGGGGCCGTGAAAGAGGCCGAGCAGGCGAAGGTGGAGGACTGATGATCGACATCAACAACTTCGACGCGATCGAGATAAGTCTCGCGTCCTCGAAGAAGATTCGCTCCTGGAGCTGGGGCGAGGTAACCAAGCCGGAGACGATCAACTACCGGACCCTGAAGCCCGAGAAAGACGGGCTCTTCTGCGAGCGCATCTTCGGTCCGACCAAGGACTGGGAGTGCTACTGCGGCAAGTACAAACGGGTCCGCTACAAGGGCATCGTCTGTGAGCGCTGCGGCGTCGAGGTAACCCGCTCCAAGGTCCGCCGCGAGCGCATGGGTCATGTCGATCTCGCCTCCCCGGTCTCCCACATCTGGTTCTTCAAGGGTGTGCCGAGCCGGATCGGCTATCTGATCGACATGGCTCCCAAAGAGCTGGAGAAGGTTCTCTACTTCGCCGCGTCGATGGTCACCTGGGTCGACGTCGAGGCCCGCGAAAAAGACGTCGGGAAACTTGAGAAAGAGGTCAAAAAAGTCGTCGACTCCTACGAGTCCGAACGGCAGAAGCGCACCCAGGAACTGGCCGAGTCGCTGGCGCGACGGGTCAAGTACCTCGAGGATGGCGGGCAGGACAAGTTCGACGACGAGGACCACATCTGGGCCGACTCCCTGAAGCTGACCGCGACGCAGCTGCGCAAGCTCAAGGACGACGAACGCACCAAAATGATCAAAGAATTGCGCAAACAGTTCGACGCCGAGATTTCCGACACCGAGGCCTACCTCGAAGAGGCGGTCGAGCGGATGCACGAAGTCTGGAAGATCTTCACGGAGATGAAGCCGAAGGACGTCGTCAATGACGAGACGGTCTTCCGCGAGCTGAAGGACCGCTTCGGCTCACCGTTCGGTTGGGGCGAGTACTTCCGCGGCGGCATGGGCGCGGAAGCGGTTCGCGACCTGCTCGAACAGGTCGATCTCGCCGCCGACTGTGAGGAACTCGAGCTGATCATCAACAGCTCCAAAGGCCAGAAACAGGCCCGCGCGGTGAAGCGGCTGAAAGTCGCCTCCGCCTTCCTCAACTCCGACAACCAGCCGGCCTGGATGGTCCTCGACGCGGTGCCGGTGATTCCGCCGGAGCTGCGCCCGATGGTCCAGCTCGACGGTGGCCGCTTCGCGACCTCGGATCTCAACGACCTCTACCGCCGCGTGATCAACCGCAACAACCGGTTGAAAAGGCTGCTCGACCTCGGTGCTCCCGAGATCATCGTCAACAACGAGAAGCGGATGCTGCAGGAGGCGGTCGACGCGCTGTTCGACAACGGCCGCCGCGGGCGCCCCGTCACGGGCCCCGGCAACCGTCCCCTGAAGTCGCTCTCGGACATGCTCAAGGGCAAGCAGGGACGCTTCCGCCAGAACCTGCTCGGTAAGCGCGTCGACTACTCCGGCCGTTCGGTGATCGTCTCCGGGCCGAGCCTGCGCCTGCAGCAGTGCGGCCTGCCGAAGCTCATGGCACTCGAGCTGTTCAAGCCATTCATCATGGCCCAGCTCGTCGAGCGCAAAGCCGTCCAGAACATCAAGGCGGCGAAGAAGATGGTCGAGTCGATGATCCCGGAGGTCTGGGACGTGCTCGAGGAAGTCATCCACGAACACCCCGTGCTGCTCAACCGGGCACCGACCCTGCATCGTCTTGGCATCCAGGCCTTCGAACCGATCCTGGTCGAGGGCAAGGCGATCCAGGTCCACCCGTTGGTCTGCCACGCCTTCAACGCCGACTTCGACGGCGACCAGATGGCGGTCCACGTGCCGCTCTCCTCCGAGGCTCAGGCCGAGGCGCGGATCCTGATGCTGTCGGCGAACAACATCCTCTCGCCGGCGCACGGGGCGCCGTTGGCCACCCCGACCCAGGACATGGTGCTCGGCATCTACTACCTGACCTACGGGCCGGACGAGGACGAGCTGGCGAAGATCGACGAGGGGTTGAAGGGCGGCAAGGACGCCGGCCGCAACGGCTCCTCGCCGAAGGTCAAGGTGTTCCGCTCCGCGCAGGAGGCCGAGCTCCTCTACGAGAACGGCGGCTGCAAACTGCACGACCAGGCCGAGTACCGGCGGGCCGGCAAGGAGCACTTCCTGACCACGGTCGGGCGGATCATCTTCAACGAAAGCATCGAGCGAGCCCTCGCCGACGCTCTCGAAGACGATTTCGACCCGGATCAGTACGAGTTCCTCAACCACTCGCTGAAGAAGAAGGACGTCAACGAGATGGTCTCCAGCCTGGTCAAGGCCTACGGTGCGCCGCCGGTCTCCCAGGTCCTGGATGCCTTCAAGGACCTCGGCTTCCGTTACGCGAGCCAGGCCGGCATCACGGTCTCCAAGAACAACGTCGTGTCGCCGCCCGAGAAGGCTGAAATCCTCGAGCGCTACGAGAAGGAGACCGAAGCGATCGTCGGCCAGTACGACGACGGCTACATCACGGCCGAGGAGCGCCATGAGGCGGTCACCGCGCACTGGAACCGGGCAACCGACGAGGTCGCCCAGGCGATGGAGGACAACCTCGACGAGCTGAACCCCATCTTCATGATGGCCAACTCAGGTGCTCGTGGATCGTTCAAACAGATCCGCCAGCTGGCGGGTATGCGCGGTCTTATGGCAAACCCGAAAGGCGAGATCATCGAGCGGCCGATTAAGGCCAACTTCATGGAGGGCCTCTCGGTTCTGGAGTACTTCATCTCCACCCACGGCGCTCGAAAGGGACTGGCGGACACGGCGCTGCGTACGGCCGACTCCGGCTACCTGACGCGCCGCCTGGTCGATGTCGCCCAGGACGTCATCGTGCGCCAGGAGGACTGCAAAACCAAAGAACACATCGAGATGGACCTGCGCAAGGACGACGGCTCGCTCAACGACAACCTGTTCGGGCGTCTGGCGGCGAAGAAGCTCGAAACCAAACGCGGTCGCGATCTGCTCAAGCGCAATCAGGAAATCACCCTGCCCGACGTCGAAGCGATCGCCGAGGCGTTCGGCGACGAGGAGATCAAGGTGCCGGTCCGTTCGACCCTGAAGTGCGAGGCCGACTCGGGCGTTTGCCGCTCCTGCTATGGCGTCGCCCCGGCGACCGGCTTCACGGTCAACATCGGCGACGCGGTGGGGATCATCGCCGCCCAGTCGATCGGCGAGCCGGGCACCCAGCTGACCATGCGCACCTTCCACACCGGTGGTGTCGCGGGCCAGGACATCACCCAGGGCCTGCCGCGCATCGTCGAGCTCTTCGAGGCTCGTAAACCGAAGGGCCTGGCGCAGATGGCCGAGGTCGACGGCAAGGTCACGGTTGACGAGACCGACAAAGCGCTGAAAATCATCGTTACCGAGTCCAGCGGCGAGGAGCACGCCTACAGCTTCCCGCTGCGGACCCGGCTGCACGTCGCCGACGGCGACAAGGTCGAGGCGGGCCAGCAGCTCAACGAGGGCTCGCTGTACCCAGCTGACCTGCTGGCGATCCGCGGCCGCACCGCGGTCGAGCTCTATCTGGTGGCAGAGGTTCAGAACGTCTACCGGGCCCAGGGCGTCGACATCAACGACAAGCACATCGAGCTGATCGCCCGCCAGATGCTGAAGAAGGTGCGGATCGAGTCGAAGGGCTCGACCAGCCTGCTTCCGGGCCAGCTCGAGGACCGCGGCAGTCTCAAACGACTCAACAAAAAGACCAAGGGAGAAGGCGGCACCCCGGCCAAAGGCGAGGAGGTCATCCTCGGCATCACCAAGGCCTCGCTGGCAACCGAGTCCTTCCTCTCGGCGGCCTCCTTCCAGGAGACGACCAAGGTGCTCACGGACGCCGCTCTCGAGGGCAAACGCGACAGGCTCGTGGGCCTGAAGGAGAACGTCATCATCGGCAAGCTGATCCCGGCGGCGACCGGTCTCAAGCACTACCGCACGGTGGCGATCGAGCCCGCGGTCGCGATTGCGGCACCCGACGAGGAGCTGCTCGACGAAGACGAGCTGGCGGCCGAGCTGGGCGTCGACGGGGTCGAGACTCCGGTCGAGGGGTTCGGCCCTTCTTTTGCGGAGGAGCTCGAGGAGCTGGCGCAGGAGATCGAGTCTTCCGACGAGACTAAATAGCGGGAGGGAGGGGCTGGGTGCCCCTCCCGCTTGCTGTCTTTTCGCCGGTCGCGCAGCGTTACTCGCTGAGGCCGCACCACACAAAGGGGCCGGGAGTGATCCCCGGCCCCTTTGCTGCTGGATGTGAGTTGTGATTACTGGACGAGGCAGAGGGCGAAAGCGGTGATCGTCTGATCGCTGCCGGTGTTGTTCTTGGCCTGGTAGAGCCAGCCGTTGCCGCTGGGGCGGGTGCTGGTCATTTCGACTCCGAACACGGAGGGTTGACCGCCGCCGCTGATGATCTGTTCGCCGGGCTCGCAGTTGGCGCTGACGCTGCCCGTTTTGCCGGCCTGGATGGTGGCGGTGATGTTGCGTTGGGTGATCGTGCCGAGCTGGGTTGCCCGGACCGAGTCGGGGGCGATCTCCGACCCGCCAACCGAGTTGGGGCCGAGGTCGTCAGCGGTCAGGGACTGGTCGGCTACCTCCGAGGAGGTGACCGAGGCGGGGCCGAGGTCGCTGGCGTTGAGCGAGTCGGGCGCTACCTCCGAGGAGGAGACGGCATTTTCGGCGATCTCCTCCGAGCCGACGGCGTCGGGGGCGATTTTGGCCGAGTTGACGGCGTTGTCGCGGAGGTCCACGGTGCGGACGGTGCCGTCGACGATCTGGGCCGAGCGGACGCTGTTCTTGCCTACGACACCGGCCGCGAAGGCGCTGCCGGCGAGAGCCATGAACAGTGCAAGGCAGCTGATCACGAGGGCGGGGGAGACGCGGAATGAACGGTTCTTGCTGGTCATCGGGAGTTCCTTTCGTTAGTTGTAAATCCGATGGACCAAGCTTCGGGCGGATTGCCGCTTTCAACTACGGACCCAAGGGGTGAACCTCTTCACCCCGGCCAGGGAGAGAGGAGTGGGGTGCCCCCTCCGCTTGCTGGGATTTTCGCCGGGAGCCCTGTTTCTCCAGGGCGAAAATCAGAACGCCGCGCGCTCCAGGGGCACCCACCTCCCGCTAGCTGACTGGCCACGTAGCCAGTCGTATAAGTTCCCCGTATGTCCGCCGAGAAAGTTTGCGTGATTGGAGCGGGGGGCTCCGGGGTCGTTGCCTGTCAGGTGCTCAATGCGCGCCGGATTCCATTTGACTGTTTCGAGAAGGGATCCCAGGTCGGGGGAAACTGGCGCTACGAAAACGACAACGGGATGTCGTCGGCCTACCGCTCTTTGCACATCAACACCTCGCGGCGGGTGATGGCCTTCAAGACGCTGCCGATGCCGGATCACTACCCCGACTACCCGGATCACTTTCAGATGGCGGCCTACTTCGACGAATACGTCGACCACTTCGGCCTGCGGGAGAAGATCAGCTTCCGGACCGAGGTGCTCAGCGTCGAACCGGTGGATGGCGAGTGGGAGGTGACCGTCGCGGACTCCGAGGGTGCCCGCGAGACCAGTCGCTACCGCGCCGTTCTCGTCGCCAACGGCCACCACTGGGATCCCCGTGGGCCCGAGCCGGCATTTCCAGGCGCCGACGACTTCAGCGGCGAGCAGCTGCACGCCCACCACTACCGCGAGCCCGACGTTCTGCGTGGTAAACGGGTCCTGGTTCTCGGGCTCGGCAACTCGGCCACCGACATCGCGGTCGAGTCTTCGCGGATTGCCGACAAGACCTTCCTGGCAATGCGCCGCGGCGCCTACGTGCTGCCCAAGTACATGAACGGCAAGCCGATCGACGAGGTCTCGACGCCACTGATCTCGAGACTGCCGATGCCGGTGCAGCGCTTCTTCAGCTCGCGCATGCTCGGCATCGCCGCCGGCGACATGACCTCCTACGGGCTGCCCAAGCCAGACCACAAGCTCTTCGAGGCGCACCCGACCGTCTCCGCGGAGCTGCTGCCGCGCCTCGGTCACGGTGACATCGCCGTCAAGCCCAACATCGACCGCTACAGCGGCGGGCGCACCGTCCGCTTCGCCGACGGCAGCGAGGAGGAGATCGACCTCGTCGTCTACTGCACCGGCTACAAGATGACCTTCCCGTTCTTCGACCCGGAGGTCTTCTCCGCGCCAGACAACCGGCTGCCGCTCTACCGGCGGGTGGCCTCGGTGGAGCGGCCGGGCCTGTACCTGCTCGGCTTCATCCAGCCGCTCGGGCCGATCATGCCGCTGGCCGAGGCGCAGGCGGAATGGGTCGCCGATCTGCTCGGCGGGGGCGCCGGGCTACCGGCGCCGGCGGAGATGCGGCGGGAGATCGCGGTCGAAGAAGAGAAGATGCGAAAGCGTTTCGTCGCCTCTAAGCGTCATACGGTCGAGGTCGACTTTTATCCCTACCTGCGTGAGATCCGCCGGGAGCGAAAGCTGGCCGGCCAGCGGGCCTGACGACCCTGGCGCGGCCGCCCGGGGGGCAGGCCGGCAGCGTTGCGGCGGCACCGCCGCCATGGGGCCCGCGGCGCGGCCCGCGGGGAAGCTTCGGCCGTGGGCGGCGCTTGAAGCCGCCACCGGAGTCCTCGGCGGCCTCGGGCTCAGGCGTCGTCTGGCTCGCCCACCAGACCAGCCAGATCGATCCCAGAACCGGGATCTTCAGAACCACCAGCAGGAAGAAGATCGCCCAGAACCCCGTCATCGGTCAAGTCTAGAGGCCGCGGGCCCAGGCCGTCAGCGCTTCGGTCTGGGCCTCCTCGAGCCCAAGATGAGGTTCGGTCGGGACCAGCAGGGTCGGCTCCGGCCGCTCCCGCGCCCACTCGTAACAGCTCTCGTCGAAGTTGTCGTCTACCCAGGCCATCGCCCGGCCCTGGCAGTACTCGTCGAGCGGCCCCAGCTTCCAGTGGGCGGAGCCGAAGCGGGCGGCGCCGTTGAAGGTCAGGTGCGGCAGCTCCGGCACCCCGAGGATGTTGGGTAGGTAGTCGTTGGCCCGGTCCTCCCAGCCGGTCGCCCAGAACAGCTCGTAGTCCTCAGCCAATCGCAGCAGCCGCTTTCCGGCGAGCAGCGAGATGCAGTGGACCATCCCGTCAATCAGTTCGAACTGCGCCTCGTCCTTGGGCGGAGGCTCGTCGAAACCGAAGATGCTGATTACGCCGTCGACGTCGACGGCAAGGAGGGGACGGCTCATGCGCCCAGACTAGATGAGGGCCGAGTGGGCCCGGTTACCAGCGGTAGTGGGCGAATGCCTTGTTGGCCTGGGCCATGCGGTAGATGTCGTCCTTCCGCTTCCAGGCACTGCCCTGCTGCTGGTTGGCGTCGAGGATCTCGCTGGCGAGCCGCTCGGCCATCGAGTACTCGCGGCGGGCGCGGGCGAACTGGACCAGCCAGCGGATCGCCAGGGTGCGGGCGCGCCGGGCCGGAACCTCGACCGGGACCTGGTAGGTCGCACCGCCGACGCGGCGGGAGCGGACCTCGAGCACCGGGGTCAAGGCTTTGATCGCCGACTCCAGCGTCTCGACCGGATCCTCGCCGTTGCGCTCCCCGACGATCGCGAGGCTGTCGTAGACGAGCCGCTCGGCCAGGGACTTCTTGCCATCGCTCATCACCTTGTTGATGAGCTGCTGCACGAGCCGGTTGCGGTGCCTGGCGTCAGGTTCGATCGGCCGGATGGTCGCTGCGGAGCGGCGTGGCATTAGGAGGCCTTCACCCCGTAGCGCGAGCGGGCCTGCTTGCGGTCGGAGACGCCGGCGGCGTCGAGGGTGCCGCGGACGACCTTGTAGCGGACGCCCGGCAGGTCCTTGACACGACCACCGCGGATCAGCACGACCGAGTGCTCCTGAAGATTGTGTCCCTCGCCCGGGATGTAGGTCGTGACCTCCATGCCATTCGTGAGCCGCACACGGGCGATCTTACGAAGGGCCGAGTTCGGCTTCTTCGGCGTCACCGTGGCAACGCGGGTGCAGACGCCGCGACGCTGAGGGGCGGCTACGCCCTTCTTGCGACCGTTGCCTGACTTGAGACCTGGCGTCGTGGTCTTCTTCTTCGGGCGCTTGCGGCCCTTCCTGACAAGTTGATTCGTATTCGGCACGGCCGCGCATAGTAGAGCAGTCCGGCAAGAACCAGCCCCGCCGCTGCCGCGAGCTCCGCGTAGAAGCCGTCCTCGAGCACCGCCGTGGCGCCTGAGAAGCGCGAGGTTTGGGCACCTGCGTCGAGGCCGTGGGGGAGGTCGATGAGGAGGATCACGGCGATCGAGACCAGCCCCAACCCGGCGACGAGGAAGCCCAGCCGGCGCCGGTCGCGCCGCCCGGCCAGGGCGCCGAGCGCGATCGCAAGCAGCCCGATTGCCACCAGCACATAGGAGTGGGCCTGGCCGGCGGTCCTGATTTCCACGGCCGGCGGTTTGGCCACCCCCGGCAGGTTGGCGTAGCCGGGCTGGCCGATCTCGACCGCCCGGTAGTCGACGAACTGGGAGGCGACGAGGCAGGCGCCGGCGGCGACGATCACGAAGGCGATCGCCCGCTGGGGGGTGACGACGGCGCTGGCCCCGGTCGCAACCCGCGCCGCCGCGCCGGCGCGGCGGCGCAGCTGGCGGTCGCTGAAGGCGAGGCCGTGGAAGAACCAGGAGGCAATGGGCCGCAGTCGCGGGCCGGCTACGGCGGCGGACCGTTTGGCCCCGGCCTTCGACCAACGGCCGGCCCGACTCAGCGGCGGGTGGGCTCTCTCCAGCCCCCGGTTGGCGGTCCGGTCGAGGCGCCGAGTCCACTTCACGGACGTCTTAGAGAGCTTCGCGAAGACCGAGCCGATGCGCTTGCGCGCCGCTGCTATCATCGCCGGTCGCTCAGGCAGTTTTTTCGCAGCATGCTTCGCCGGGCCCGCTGGGGCCCTTTTTTTGCGCTGGTTGCGCTTGTGCCGGTCGCGCCGATCCTGCTCACCGCTGGGTCGCTTCCGTTTCACCCATCACCCACTTCGAGAGATAAAGACCTAGAGACCATGCCACGCAGCTTTCCACTAGAGAAGACCCGGAACATCGGGATCATGGCGCACATCGACGCCGGTAAGACGACGACTACCGAGCGCATCCTCTACTACACGGGCCGCACCCACAAAATGGGCGAGGTCCACGAGGGCGCCGCGGTGATGGACTGGATGGAGCAGGAGCAGGAGCGCGGGATCACGATCACCTCCGCCGCGACGGCCTGTGAGTGGAAGGGCCACCGGATCAACATCATCGACACGCCCGGCCACGTCGACTTCACGGTCGAGGTCGAGCGCAGCCTGCGCGTGCTCGACGGCGCCGTCGCCGTCTTCGACGCCGTCGCCGGCGTCGAGCCTCAGTCGGAGACGGTCTGGCGCCAGGCCGACAAGTACTCGGTCCCGCGCTTCGCCTACATCAACAAGATGGACCGCACCGGCGCCGACTTCTTCAATGCGGTCAAGACAATGAAGGACCGGCTCGGCGCCAACCCGCTGCCGATCCAGCTGCCGATCGGCGCCGAGGGCGACTTCAAAGGCGTCGTCGACGTGGTCGAGATGAAAGCGATGGTCTGGACCGACGAGCTCGGCGCCGAGTACGAGACGATCGAGATTCCCGAGGACCTGCGCGAGCAGGCCGAGGAATACCGGACGCAGCTGATCGAGGCCTGCGCCGACTACGACGACGAGCTGATGGAAGCGTATCTCGGCGAAGAGGAGATCCCGCACGAGCGGATCGCCAAGTCGCTGCACCGCGCCTGCCTGGACACCAAGGTGACGCCGGTGCTCTGCGGCTCCTCCTTCAAGAACAAGGGAGTGCAGCCGCTGCTCGACGCGATCGTCGAGTTGCTGCCCTCGCCGCTCGAGGTCCCGCCGGTCACCGGCGTCGTGCCCGCCGGTAAAGGCGAGGCCGAGCCGACCGAGGCCGAGCGCCCCGCTGACGACAGCGCCCCCTTCTCCGCGCTCGCCTTCAAGATCATGACCGACCCCTACGTCGGCAAACTCACCTACTTCCGCGTCTACTCGGGGAAACTCGAGGCCGGCGGTCGCGTCCTCAACGTCTCCAGCGGCAAGACCGAGCGCATCGGCCGCCTGCTGATGATGCACGCCAACAGCCGCGAGGAGATCGATGAGGTCTATTCCGGCGACATCTGCGCCGGCGTCGGCCTCAAGCAGACCAGCACGGGGGACACGCTCTCCGCCCCGGACGCGCCGATCACGCTCGAGAGCATCGAATTCCCGGAGACGGTGATCGCGGTCGCGATCGAGCCGAAGACCAAAGCCGACCAGGAGAAGATGGGCGCCGCTCTGCAGCGCCTCGGCGAGGAGGACCCGACCTTCCGGATCGAATCCGACGAGGAAACGGGCCAGACCCTGATCCACGGCATGGGCGAGCTTCACCTCGAGGTGATCGTCGACCGCATGCTGCGCGAGTTCAAAGTCGACGCCAACGTCGGCAAGCCGCAGGTCGCCTACCGCGAGACGATTCGCAAGCGGACCGAGAAGGTCGTGGCGCGCTTCGTCCGCCAGACCGGCGGCCGGGGCCAGTTCGGCCACGTCGTCATCAACCTCGAGCCCGCGCCGGGCGAGGGCTTCGAGTTCGTCAACAAAATCAAGGGCGGCACCATTCCGGGCGAATTCATCGGCCCCGCCGAACAGGGGATGAAAGAGGCGCTGGAAAACGGCGTCAAGGCCGGCTACCCGATGGTGGACGTCAAAGTCGAACTCGTGGACGGCTCCTACCACGACGTGGACTCTTCGGAGATGGCCTTCAAAATCGCCGGCTCGATGGCGATCCAGGAGGGCGCGCGCAAGTCCAACCCGGTCCTGCTGGAGCCGGTGATGGCGGTCGAGGTCGTGACCCCCGAGGACTTCCTCGGCGACGTCATCGGCGACCTCTCGCGCCGCCGCGGCAAGGTCCAGGGCCAGGATCAGCGCGGCAACGCGCTGGCCGTCCAGGCCTTCGTCCCGCTGGGCGAGATGTTCGGCTACGCCACCGACCTTCGCTCCTCGACTCAGGGGCGCGCCAGCTACACGATGCAGTTCGAGCGCTACGAGGAGGTCCCCGGGAGCATCGCCGAGGAGATCGTCGCGCACCGCTCTGGAGAGCCAGTCGGAGCGAGTTCCTAGACCCAACCGCGACAGGGGGCGGCATCTGGCTATATTTCCCAGGTTCGCCCGCAGGCAGAACAGATCACCTTACCGAGCAGTGTCAGACAGAACAACGACTTCGAAAGGTAGAACGGAGAGAGATGTCAAAGGAGAAGTTCGAGCGCGATAAGCCGCATGTGAACGTCGGGACTATTGGTCATATCGACCACGGAAAGACGACGCTGACGGCCGCGATCACCCAGACGCTCTCAACCGTGGGCGGCGCCGAAGCTCAGAGCTTCGCCGAGATCGACAACGCCCCCGAGGAGAAGGAGCGCGGGATCACGATCGCGACCTCCCACGTCGAGTACGAGACCGAGAACCGGCACTACGCCCACGTCGACTGCCCGGGCCACGCCGACTACGTCAAGAACATGATCACCGGTGCGGCCCAGATGGACGGGGCGATCCTGGTCGTCTCCGCCGCCGACGGCGTCATGCCGCAGACCCGCGAGCACATCCTGCTCGCCCGTCAGGTCAACGTCCCGCACGTGGTCGTCTTCCTCAACAAGATCGATCAGGTCGATGACGAGGAACTGGTCGAGCTGGTCGAGGAGGAGGTCAAGGAACTCCTCGACGAGTACGACTTCCCGGGCGACGACACGCCGATCATCAAAGGCTCGGCGCTGAAGGCTCTCGAAGGCGACGAGGAGGCCCAGAAAGCGGTCTTCGAGCTGGCTGCCGCCCTCGACTCCTACATCCCGGAGCCGGTTCGTGAGCTCGACAAGCCCTTCCTGATGCCGGTCGAGGACATCTTCTCGATCACCGGCCGCGGCACCGTCGCGACCGGCCGCGTCGAGCAGGGCATCGTCAACACCGGTGACGAGGTCGAGATCGTCGGCATCACCGATACGACCAAAACCGTCGTCACCGGGGTCGAGATGTTCCGCAAGATCCTCGACCAGGGCCAGGCGGGCGACAACATCGGCGCCCTGCTGCGAGGCACCAAGCGCGAGGAGATCGAGCGCGGCCAGGTTCTCTGCAAGCCCGGCTCGATCACGCCGCACACCAAGTTCAAGGCTGAGGTCTACTGCCTGAAGAAGGAGGAGGGTGGCCGTCACACGCCGTTCTTCACCGGCTACCGGCCCCAGTTCTATTTCCGCACCACCGACGTGACCGGGATCGCCAACCTCCCCGAGGGGACGGAGATGGTGATGCCGGGAGACAACGTCGAGATGACGATCGAGCTGATCCAGCCGATCGCCATGGATCCGGGCCTGCGTTTCGCCATCCGCGAGGGTGGCCGTACCGTCGGCTCAGGGGTCGTCGCCACCGTTATCGAGTAGGCGATCCCAAAAGGGGGCGGGCGCTCGCCCGTCCCTAACACCGCCCGCCGGGCGGTGACAACTGCAAAGACATACGACCGGGGCGGCGCCCCACAAAAGGGGCCCCGTCCTTTATGCGCGAGAAAGACAGCTTTTAGACCGTGGCAGCGATAGCAGCACAAAAAATTCGAATTCGTCTCAAGGCGTATGACCATGACGCCATAGATCGCGCTGCCCGCGAGATCGTCGAGACCGCGGAGCGGACCGGCGCCAGCGTTTCTGGCCCGGTGCCCCTGCCGACCGAGAAAAACGTCTACTGCGTGATCCGCTCGCCGTTCAAGGACAAGGACTCGCGCGAGCACTTCGAGATCCGCACCCACAAGCGCCTGATCGACATCCTCCAGCCGTCACCGAAAACCGTCGACTCGTTGCAGCGCCTGGATTCGCTGCCGGCGGGCGTCGACATCGAGATCCGCCTCTAACCATGGCCGCGATTCTCGGCAAGAAGTTGGGCATGACCCAGGTGTTCCGCGAGGACGGCACCGTCGTGCCCGTGACCGTCATCGAGGCCGGCCCCTGCAAGGTCACGGCCGTCCGCGAGAGCGAGCGCGACGGCTATGCGGCCGTGCAGCTCGCCTTCGGAGAGGTCAAGCAGGGCAAGCTGAGCCAGGCCGAGGAAGGCCACCTGAAGAAGGCCGGGGGGGCGCCGATGCGCCACCTGGTCGAGTTCCGCGACGAGGACCTCGGTGCCGAGGACGGCCCGAAGATCGGCGACGACGTCACCGTTGCCGGCTTCGAGGCGGGCCAGAAGGTCAAGGTCTCCGGGATCTCGATCGGCAAGGGCTTCCAGGGCGGGATCAAGCGCCACAACTTCAGCCGCGGCCCGGTCAGCCACGGCTCGCACAACGTCCGCGCTCCGGGCTCGATCGGCGCCAGCGCCTTCCCGGCCCGCGTCTTCAAAGGGATGCGCATGCCCGGCCAGATGGGCAACAAGCGGATCACCCAGAAGGGCCTCGAGATCGCCGACATCGACGCCGACCGAAATCTTCTCCTGATCAAGGGCTCCGTACCGGGCTCGCGCAACGCGATCCTCGAGGTGAGGACCGATGTCTAAAGCCTCCGTGCTCGGCAAATCGACCAAAGCGGACCTGCCCAAAGAGCTGTTCGCCGAGCCCTTCCATCAGTCGCTGGTCCACGAGGCCGCCCGCGCCGACATGGCTTCCCGCCGCCGCGGCACCGCTTCGACCCTGACCCGCGGCGAGGTCTCCTTCACGACCGCCAAGGCCTGGCGCCAGAAGGGAACCGGCCGCGCGCGCGTCGGCGCCCTCGGCGTCTCCAGCCGTTTCGGCGGCGGCGTCACCTTCGGCCCGAAGCCGCGCCACTACACGGTCAAGGTCAACCGCAAAGCCCGTCGCCGGGCGATGCGCTCGGCCCTCTCGGTCCATGCCGAGCGCGACAGCGTCGCCGTCCTCGACGCCGCCGCATTCGAGACGCCTTCCACCAAGCAGGCGGCCGCGGCGCTCGCCAAATGGGGCGCCAAGAGCCCGACCCTGGTCGTGCTCACGGCCGAGGAGACCGGCGCGATGAAGAGCTTCCGCAACATCCCCCGCACCCACGTGATCGAGGTCGGCGCGACCGGCGTCGCCGACGTGATCGGTGCCGCCGCACTCGTCCTCTCCGAAGCCGCTCTGGCCTCGCTGCAGGAGAGGCTGGGCTGATGGACGCGCGCACCATTCTCATCCGCCCGGTGATCTCCGAGAAGAGCTACGCGCTGATCGCCGAAGGCAAGTACACCTTCCGGGTCGACGACCGTGCCCACAAGACCCAGATCGCCCAGGCGGTCCACGAGGTCTTCGGGGTCCAGGTCGCCAAGGTGCGGACCTCCAAAGTGCGCTCGAAGCCGAAGCGTCGCGGCCTCTCGAAAGGCCGTACCCGCGCCTGGAAGAAGGCGATCGTCCAGCTCGCCCCCGGGGAACGAATCGAGCTCTTCGAAGGCGCGGAGACCGCGTAGGAGTCTGAGAGATGCCGAACCGCAAAACAAAACCGACGAGTCCCGGGCGCCGCTTCGCGACCTACCCGTTGCGCGAGCAGCTGACCACCTCGGAGCCGGAAAAGAAGCTGACCGAGGGGCTGCGCAAGTCCGGTGGCCGCAATGTGAACGGCCGCGTCACCGCCCGCCATCGCGGTGGCGGCGCCAAGCGGCGCTATCGCAAAATCGACTTCAAGCGCCTCAAGGACGGCGTGCCGGCCAAGGTCGCGACGATCGAGTACGACCCGAACCGCAGCTGCTACATCGCCCTGCTGCACTACGCCGACGGGTTCAAGGACTACATCCTCGCCCCGGCGCAGCTCGCGGTCGGCGACGAGGTCAAGTCCGGCCCCGAGGCCGACATCAAACCCGGTCACACGCTGGCCCTGGGCGAGATGCCGACCGGCACGATCGTCCACAACGTCGAGCTGATCGCCGGCCAGGGCGGCAAGCTCGGCCGCGCGGCGGGCACGGCTATCCAGCTGGTCGCCAAGGAGGGCGAGATGGTCACCCTGCGATTGCCGTCCTCGGAG
This sequence comes from uncultured Solirubrobacterales bacterium, assembly GCA_963735235.1. Classification (GTDB taxonomy): domain Bacteria; phylum Actinomycetota; class Thermoleophilia; order Solirubrobacterales; family 70-9; genus VAYN01. The sequence continues at coordinate 23,464 of CAVTKD010000004.1, forward strand.
ATGCGGCTGGTCCGCGCCGAGTGCCGGGCGACCGTCGGGACGCTCTCCAACGCCGAGCACCAGAACATGAAGATCGGCAAGGCCGGTCGGAGCCGCCACAAGGGCAAGCGGCCGCAGAGCCGTGGCGTCGCGATGAACCCCGTCGATCACCCGCACGGCGGCGGCGAGGCACACCACACGCCCGGTGGCCATCCGGTGACCCCCTGGGGCAAGCCGACGCTCGGCTACCGGACCCGTAAGAAGGGCAAGCAGTCCGATCGTTACATCGTCCGCGGCAGACGTCGCGGCAAGAAGAAGGGTCGCTGATGGGTCGCTCGACGAAAAAGGGTCCGTGGGTCGAAGAGAGGCTGATGAAGCGCGTCTCCGCGATGAACGAGTCCGGCACCAAGAAAATGCTCAAAACCTGGTCCCGGACCTCGACCGTGTTCCCGGAGATGGTCGGGCACACGATCGCCGTCCACGACGGCAAAAAGCACGTCCCCGTCTTCATCTCCGAGTCGATGGTCGGCCACAAGCTCGGCGAGTTCGCGCCGACCCGCACCTTCCGCTCGCACACCTCGGGCAGAGGCGAATAGCGATGGCCGACGAGAACCCGGATAAGAAAAAAAGCAACCCGGATAAGAAAAGCAGCAAAAAAGTGGCGAAAAAAACTGCGAAACCGGCCGCTGAGAAAGCGCCGAAAAAAGCTGCCGCCAAAAAAGCGCCGGCCAAAAAAGCCGAGAGCAAGAAAGCCGATAAAAAAGCTTCTGGCAAAGCCAAAAAAGCGCCGGCCAAAAAAGCCGCTCCTGCCCCAGTTACGCCGCAGGTCGTGCGCGCCAGTGCCCGCTACGTGCGGATCGCTCCCCGCAAGGCCCGCCTGATCGCTGACCAGGTGCGCGGCCTGCACATCGAAAAGGCCCGCGCCCTCCTTCAGTTCTCGCCCCGCGGTGCGGCTGAGGACATCCACAAGCTGATCGATTCCGCCGCCGCCAACGCGGAGAACAACCACGACCTGATCGCCGACGAGATGCGCGTCTCCTCGATCACCGTCGACGAGGGCCCGACGCTGCGCCGGTTCCGGCCGCGGGCGATGGGACGGGCGACCCCGATCAACAAGCGAACCAGCCACATCGCCGTGGCGCTAACTCCGGTGGAGGACTAGGTCATGGGACAGAAGATCCACCCCGAGGGCTTTCGGGTCGGCTACATCCACGACTGGAAGTCGACCTGGTTCGAGGAGAAGAACTTCGCCGACGTGCTCCAGGAAGACCTGCAGATCCGCGATCACATCGTCGGCAAGCTCTCTCACGCGGGCCTCTCCAACATCACGATCGAGCGTCGCGGCGAGGTCGCCGTCGATATCCACACGGCCCGGCCCGGCATCGTCATCGGCAAGTCCGGCAGCGAAGTCGATGCGCTTCGCAAAGAGCTTCACAAGCTCACCGGCAGCCCGGTGAAAGTGAACATCCGCGAGGTCAAGCGCCCCGAGCTGGACGCCAAGCTGGTCGCCCAGTCGATCGCCGAGCAGCTGCAGAATCGGGTCGCCTTCCGCCGCGCGATGAAACGCGCCCTGACCTCGGCCATGCGCTCCGGCGCCAAGGGCGTCAAGGTCCAGGTCTCCGGTCGTCTCGGCGGTGCGGAGATGGCGCGGACCGAAAGCTATTCCGACGGCCGGGTGCCGCTGCACACGCTGCGCGCGGACATCGACTACGGCTTCTTCGAGGCGAAGACGACGACCGGCCGGATCGGCGTCAAATGCTGGATCAACAAGGGCGAAGTGATGCCCGAGGGCTTCCGTTCCGACCTCGCTTCGACCGACGGCGAGCCGCAGGGCAACCAGCGCGGCGGTCGTGGTCCCGGCGGTCCCGGCGGTGGCGGACGCGGACCGGGCGGTGACCGTGGCGGACGTGGCGGCGGTCGTGGGCCCGGCGGCGGTGGCGGACGCGGCCCTGGTGGCGATCGCGGCGGCCAGCGCGGCGGAGGCGGTCGCTGATGCTGAGCCCGAAACGTGTCAAGCACCGCAAACAGATGCGCGGCCGGATGCGCGGCAACACCAAGGGCGGCAGCACCGTCGCCTTCGGCGAGTACGGGCTGAAGTCGCTCGACCGTGGTTGGGTCACCAACCGCCAGATCGAGGCTGCCCGCGTCGCGATGACCCGCAAGATCAAACGTGGCGGCAAGGTCTGGATCAACATCTTCCCGGACAAGCCGTACACGAAGAAGCCGGCCGAGACGCGGATGGGCTCCGGAAAAGGAAACCCCGAGGGCTGGGTCGCGGTGGTCAAGCCCGGGCGCGTGATGTTCGAGTTGGCCGGCGTCCCCGAGGATCTCGCTCGCGACGCCCTGCGACTGGCCGGTCACAAGCTTCCCGTGAGGACGAAATTCGTCAAGCGCGAGGGGGTCGAGGACTGATGAAAGCTTCCGAGGCCCATAATCTGAAAGACGACGAGCTGGTGGCGAAGCTGATCGACGCGAAGCAGGAGGCGTTCAACCTGCGCTTCCGCCACGCGACCGGCGAGCTGGAGAACACGTCCCGGCTCGGTCTGGCGAAACGCGACATAGCGCGGCTGCTGACCGTGGCGCGCAACAGAGGCATTGACGTTGAGAAAGAGACGAAGCGGATATGAGCGACGACGAGCAGAAAAAAGACGAGACGACTGAGGAGCCCCAGGCCGAGGCGACTCCCGTCGCCGAGGAGACTCCGGCGGCCGAGGAGGCACCCGTGGCCGAGGAGGCACCTGAGGCAGAGGCCCCTGCTGTCGAGGAGGAGGCGCCGGCGCCCGCCGCTGAGTCAGCCCCTTCCCCTGAGGCAGCGCCTGCCGCCGAGCCGAATCCGGAGGACGATCTTCCTTGGAAGGAGCGTGCCCGTCTGCAGCGCTCGCGGCGGCCGCAGGAGGCGAAGCCGGCGCTGAGCCCGGAGGAGCGTGCCGCCGCGCGGCGCGAGGGCCGCAAGGCAAAGGCGTCCGAACGGCGCACTGAGCGTGCCGCGGCGAAGGCGAAGAAGGGCGAGTCCGGCACCGGCACGCCCCCGGCCGAGCGCGACTCCAACGCCGCCAAGGTCCGCCAGGGCATCGTCATCTCCAACAAAGGCAACAAATCGATCACCGTCAGGATCGACTTCGCCCGCCGGCACCCGACTTACGAGAAGATCGTCCGCCGCTCGCGCACGCTGCACGCGCACGACGAGCGCAACGAGGCCGGCGAGGGCGACGTGGTGCGGATCGTCGAGACCCGTCCGCTGTCCAAGACCAAGCGCTGGCGTCTGGTCGATGTCGTCGAGAAGGCAAGGTAGGCGAAGTGATCCAGCAAGAGTCAAGACTGAAGGTCGCCGACAACTCGGGCGCCCGGGAGATCCTCTGCATCAGGGTCAAGGGCGGCTCGCACCGCCGCTATGCCAGCGTCGGCGACGTGATCACCGCCACCGTCAAATCGGCCAGCCCGCAGGGCGGCGTCCGCAAGGGCGAGGTCGTCCAGGCCGTCGTCGTCCGCACCCGCAAGCCGCTCGGCCGGCCCGATGGCACCTACATCGCCTTCGACGAGAACGCCGCCGTGTTGATCGACCCGGCCAACAACAACCCGCGCGGGACCCGCATCTTCGGCCCGGTGGCGCGCGAACTGCGCGATCGCAACTTCATGAAAATCATCTCGCTCGCGCCCGAGGTCCTCTGATGAAGTCGATGCGGATCCGAACCGACGACCAGGTCGTCGTGACCAGCGGCAAGGACGCCGGCAAGACCGGGCGGGTCATTCGCACCGACCCCCAGCGCCGCCGCGTCTTCGTCGAGGGCCTGAACATCATCAAGCGCCACGAACGGCCGCGCTCGACGGGCGACATGGCGAGCGCCCAGGCGGGCGGCATCGTCGAAAAGGAGGGGCCGATCCACGTCTCCAACGTGATGCTGCTTGACCCCAAAGGCAACAAAGCGACCCGGGTCGGAGTCCGCCGCGATGACGGTGGCAAGCGCATCCGCTACGCGAAGAGCAGCGGGGCGGCGATCGACTGATGGAGGCGACTGCGACCCGACAGGCAGCACCGCCGCCGCGCTTGCGCGACCGCTACGAGCAGGAGATCCTGCCCGAGCTGACCAAGAAATTTGGCTACTCGACGCCGATGCAGGCGCCGCGACTGCTCAAGGTCACCCTCAACATGGGCCTCGGCACTGAGAAACAGGACAAAAAGTCCTTCGAAGCCGCGCAGAAACAGCTGGAGCTGATCGCCGGCCAGCATCCGAACGTGCGCCGGGCCCGCAAGTCGGTCGCCTCCTTCAAGCTGCGCGAGGGAATGCCGGTCGGCGTCTCGGTGACCCTGCGCAGGGCGCGGATGTGGGAGTTCCTCGATCGGCTCACCTCGATCGCGGTGCCTCGTATCCGCGACTTCCGCGGTCTCAACCCACGTTCCTTCGACGGCCGCGGCAACTACTCGATGGGCGTCAAAGAGCAGCTGATCTTCCCCGAAATCGACTACGACTCGGTCGACGTGGTGCGCGGGCTCGACATCACGATCACGACCTCCGCCGCCACCGACCTCGAGGCCTTTGAGCTGCTGCTGGCGCTCGGGATGCCGTTCGCCCAGGAGGGGCGTCCGGGGCAGGCCGATCGCGAAGAAGCTGAAGCTGAGGCCGAGGAGGAACAGCGCAAGGAGGAGGCCCGCCTCAAGGCCGAGGTGGAGCAGGCTGCCCTCGAGCAGCTGAAAGAGGAGAACCCGGAGGCCTACGCCAAGCCCGAGAGCGACGAGAGCGATGGCGATGACGCCGCCGAGGGCGGAAACGACGAGGCCGACCAGAATGGGGCCGACGAGGAGAGTTCAGATGGCTAAGACTTCGCAGAAGGTCCGCCAGGGCCGCAAATCCAAGTACAAATCGCGCAGTTACAACCGCTGCCGCCGCTGCGGGCGACCGCGTGCCTACTACCGCAAGTTCGGCCTCTGCCGGATCTGCCTGCGCAACGCCGCACACGAGGGGTACATCCCCGGAATGACCAAGTCGAGCTGGTAGGACCATGCAGACCGATCCAATCGCCGATTACCTGACCCGACTCCGCAACGCGATCCGCGCCGGCCATGATGAGGTGGACATCCCCCTCTCGGGCCTGAAGATGGAGATGTCGCGGATCCTCAAGGAGCAGGGCTACATCAAGGACTTCCACCGCAAGCCCGCCACGGTCGGCGAGGCGATCAACGTGCGCCTCAAGTACACCGAGGACCGCCGCCCGGTGATCATCGGGATCGAGCGGGTCTCCCGCCCCGGCCGGCGGCGCTACGTCGACCACAAGACCGTGCCGCGGGTCCAGGGCGGCACCGGGACCGCGATCCTCAGCACCTCGGTCGGCGTGATGACCGGCCACGAAGCCCGCGCCAAGGGCGTCGGCGGCGAGGTCGTCGCCTACGTCTGGTGATCTCATGAGCCGAATCGGAAGAAAACCCGTCCCAGTGCCCGAGGCCGTCACGGTCGAGATCGCCCCTGGCAGCATCGCCGTCAAGGGCCCCAAGGGAGAGCTGAACCAGGTCTACTCGCAGGAGATGGCGGTCGAGCAGGGCGAGGGTGTCGTCACCGTCGCCCGGCCCACCGATCGCGGCGAGCACCGCGCCCTGCACGGCCTCACGCGCAGCCTGATCGCGAACATGGTCGAGGGCGTCACCGACGGCTTCGAGAAGCGCCTGGAGATCCAGGGCGTCGGTTACCGCGCCGCACTCAAAGGCAAGAACCTGGAGCTGGCGCTCGGCTACTCGCACCCGGTTTCGATCGAGGCTCCCGAGGGGATCGAGTTCGAGGTCCCGCAGCCGACCGAGGTCATCGTCCGGGGAATCGACAAGCAGCTCGTCGGCCAGGTCGCCGCGGACATCCGCAAGCGCCGCAAGCCCGAGCCCTACAAGGGCAAGGGCATTCGCTACAAGGGCGAGCAGGTTCTCAGAAAGGTCGGTAAGCGCGCATGACCGTTGTCACCAAGGCTCAGAAGCGCCTGCGCCGTCGCCGCCGGGTTCGCGCTCGGGTAACCGGCACCGCAGAGCGCCCTCGCCTGTCCGTTTTCCGCTCCAACCGCGGGATCTTCGCCCAGATGATCGACGACACCAAGGGCCACACCGTGGCCGCGGTGAACTGGATCGAGCCGGATCTGCGCAAGATCACGGCGAGCGACCAGGCCAAGAAGGCCGGGGAACTGCTTGCCGAGCGGGCCAAGGCCGCGGGGGTCGAGACCTGTGTCTTCGATCGCGGCGGCTACCAATACCACGGCCGTGTCAAGGCCCTGGCCGAAGGAGCGCGCGAGGGAGGGTTGGCCTTCTAGTTCCGCTACGGTGGGCCGCTTGAGATGAAGGGAATGGATACGAAAAACGTCGAGACGGTGAGCCCGCGTGGGCTTGACCTCCAGGAGCGCGTGATTGAGATCAATCGCGTCGCCAAGGTGGTCAAGGGTGGTCGCCGCTTCTCTTTCACCGCCCTGGTCGCCGTCGGCGACGAGGAGGGCGTGGTCGGGATCGGTTACGGCAAGGCCCGCGAGGTCCCGCTGGCGATCCAGAAGGGCGTCGAGGACGCCCGCAAGAACTTGATTCGCGTGCCGAAATACGGCCAGACGATCACCCACAGGATCATCGGCCGCTTCGGCGCTGGACACGTGGTCCTGCGCCCGGCCAGCCCCGGTACCGGCGTCATCGCCGGCGGCGGCGTCCGCGCCGTGCTAGAGCTCGGCGGCGTCCGCGACGTGCTGACCAAGAGCATCGGGACCCAGAACCCGATCAACCTGGTCAAGGCGACGATGGACGGGCTCGTCCGCCTGCGCCGGCCCGAGGAGGTCGCGGAGCTGCGCGGGCTGACCGTCAAGCAGGTGCTCGGGCTCGACATGAACGGAACTTCTGCAAACGGGGAGCATCTGGCCGCGGGTCCCGCCGCAGAGGATGCGGCTAAGTCAGGCGAGGCTCCGGCCGCCGAGGCGGCTCCAGGGGCTGAGACGCCGGTCGCCGAGGCGAGCGCCCCGGCCGTTGAGGCAGATTCACCCGTAGCCGAGGAGGCTCCGGTCGTGGAGGAGACTTCGCCGCCTGTTGAGGAGGCCAAGTCGTGAGTGCGGTCAAGATCCGGCAGGTGAAGTCGAAGGCCGGGACCAACCCGAGCCAGAAAGCCACCCTGACGGCGCTGGGACTGGGCCGGATCGGAAAGGCCGTGGAGCGCAAGGACTCGCCGCAGCTGCAGGGCCAGCTCCGCGTCGTCTCGCATCTGGTCGAGGTGTCCTGATGGCCGAGACGCCCCGCTCTGAGGAGATCGGCCTGCACAACCTGAAGCCGAAGCCGGGCTCGACCCGCCCGCGCAAGCGGATCGGTCGCGGTGAGGGCAGCGGCCTGGGCAAGACCTCGGGTCGCGGGCACAAGGGCGCCGGCTCCCGTGCCGGCGCCAAGCGCAAGGCCAACTACGAGGGTGGCCAGAACCCGATCCATATGCGGATGCGAAAGCTGCGCGGCCCGCACATGAAGAAGTCGATGCCCTTCGAGAACTTCCGCACCAAGACGCAGCCGATCAACCTCGCCGACCTCGAGGAGCGCTTCGATTCCGGCGCCGAAGTGACCCCGGCGACGCTGAAGGAGAAGGGCCTTGCGAAGCGCTCGGACCCGGTGAAGATCCTCGCCCGCGGCGAGATCAAAACGAAGCTTGAGGTACACGCGCACGCGTTCAGTGCCGCCGCCAAAGAGAAGATCGAGGCGGCCGGCGGTTCCTGTCACACTCTGGAGCCGTAATGCTCAAAACTATTGCGAACGCTTTCAGCGTCGCCGATATTCGCAAGAAACTCGCCTTCACGGCGGCGATGTTGGCGCTGTACCGGCTAGGGGCTTATATCCCGGCTCCAGGCGTCGATGTGCAGGCCGTCAAGGAAATCCAGAACAACTTCGGCGGCTCGAACATCCTTGGCTTCCTCAACCTCTTCTCGGGTGGCAGCCTCTCGCGCCTGAGCCTCTTCGCGCTGGGGATCATGCCCTACATCACGGCCTCGATCATCCTGCAGCTGCTGACCGTGGTCGTGCCCTCGCTGGAGCGTCTGCAGAAAGAGGGCGAGGTGGGGCAGCAGAAGATCACCCAGTACACGCGCTACCTCACCGTCGGCCTCGCCTTCGGCCAGTCGCTCGGCTACGTCTTCCTCTTCCGCTCCTTCGGCAACGAAGCCGGCACCAGCGTCGTCGGCAACCTCACCTTCGCCAAGACCTTCCTGATCGTGATCTGCCTGACCGCCGGCTGCACCCTGCTGATGTGGCTGGGCGAGCTGATCACCCAGCGCGGGATCGGCAACGGCATCTCGCTGATGATCTTCGCCTCGATCGCCTCCTCGATCCCGAGCGGGATCACCAAGTGGTGGAACAGCCCGGACCAGGTCTTCGTGGTGATGATGCCCTTCATCGCCCTGGCGGTGATCGTCGCGATCGTCTTCGTCCAGGAGGGCCAGCGCCGGATCCCGGTCCAGTACGCGAAACGGGTCGTGGGGCGCAAAATGACCTCCGGCGGTTCGACCTACCTGCCGCTGCGGGTCAACATGGCCGGGGTCATCCCGGTCATCTTCGCGGCCTCGATCATGGCCTTCCCGCCGACCATCGGCCAGCTCCTCAACACGCCGGCCGCCCTTGACTTCGCCGCCTTCTTCAGCCCCAACAGCTGGCCCTACGTGCTCGGCGAGATCTTCTTCATCATCGTCTTCACCTACTTCTACACGGCGGTCACCTTCAATCCCGTCGACCAGGCCGACAACCTGAAGAAATACGGCGGCTTCATCCCCGGCGTCAGGCCCGGCCGGCCGACCGCCGAGTATCTGGACCGCATCCTCTCGCGCCTGACCTTCCCCGGCGCGCTCTACCTAGGCGCGGTCGCGGCGCTGCCGACGATCCTGATCAGCCAGACCTCGGCCAACTTCTATTTCGGCGGTACCTCGATCCTGATCATCATCGGCGTCGCGCTTGACACGGTCAAGCAGCTCGAGGCGCAATTGATGATGAGGAACTACGAGGGCTTCCTCAAATAAGCTGAGGACGCTGCAAAACCGGCGCATCTCGGCTTAATTTCGCGCCCTCAGTAGGAACGATTAGATCTAATGACTGAGCTAAACCTCGTACTTCTAGGCCCACCCGGGTCGGGAAAGGGCACCCAGGGCGAGCGCCTGCAGGAAGACCTGCGCCTGCCCTACTACGCCACCGGTGACATCCTCCGCGCCGCGGTGCGCGACGAGACAGCCCTGGGCCGGACCGCGAAGGAGTACATGGATCGCGGCGACCTGGTCCCCGACGAGGTGATCGTCGGCGTGATCGCCGAGCGCATCGATTCGGCCGAGGCGCTCGACGGCTTCATCCTCGACGGCTTCCCGCGCACGATGCCGCAGGCAGAGGCGCTCGACGCCAAGCTGGCGGAGCTGGAGCGGGGCGTCACCGCCGTGGTTCTGATCGACGTCTCCGACGACGAGGTCATCCGGCGGCTCGGCGGCCGGCGCACCTGCGAGGAGAACGGCCACGTCTTCCACGTCGAGTTCAACCCGTCGCAGCGCGAGGGGGTATGCGACCTCGACGGCAGCCCGCTGATCGTCCGCGACGACGACAAGCCCGAGGTGATCCGCAACCGGCTCGACCAGTACCACGCCAAGACCGAGCCGCTCGTCGACTACTACGACCAGCGCAGCGTGCTGCGCCGGATCGCCGGCACCGCCCCGCCCGACGACGTCGCCGAGGAGATCCGCAGGACCCTGGCGACGATGCGCTTGGAGCAGGACGAGGCCGTCTAGCCGGATGATCGTCCGCAAGGCCCCTGAGCAGGTCGACCAGATGGCGGTGGCCGGCGACATCCTCGTCCGCTGCCTGAAGATGCTCGAGTCGAAGACGCGGGCGGGGGTCACGACCGCGGAGCTCGACGCGGCGGCGGAGAAGTTCATCCGCTCGCAGGGCGCCGAGCCGGCCTTCAAGGGCTACCGTGGCTTCCCCGGCTCGATCTGCGCCTCGCCGAACTCGATGGTCGTGCACGGCATCCCCGGCGCCTACGAGCTGCAGCGCGGGGACATCCTCTCGATCGACGCCGGCGTGATCAAGGATGGCTGGGTCGCCGATGCGGCGATAACGGTTCCGGTCGGCAGCGTCGGTCCGGAGGCGGAGCACCTGCTCGAGGTGACCAAGACCTCGCTGTTCGTCGGGATCGAGCAGATGCGCCCCGGCAACCATCTCGGCGACGTCTCCGCGGCGATCCAGCAAGCGGTCGAGATCGAGGGCCTCTCGGTCATCCGCACCCTGGTCGGGCACGGGATCGGCCGCGAGATGCACGAGGAGCCGCAGGTTCCCAACTTCGGCGAGCCGGGCAAGGGCCCGGAGCTGGAGGAGGGGATGGTCCTGGCGATCGAGCCGATGGTCAACGCCGGCGGCCCGCTGGTGCGGATGGACGACGACGGCTGGTCGGTCTATTCCGAGGACGACTCCCTCGCCGCGCACTTCGAGTTCACGGTCGCCGTCACCGCCGAGGGCCCGCGCGTCCTCACTCCCTGGCACGAAGCCGGCTAGCGGCTCAGTTCACTGACTGAGGGCGACGGGCTTCAGGAGTCGTCAGAATCCTTGAGATGGACCCTGAGGCTTGGGCGGCGGTCGATGCGTTTGTGGGGGAGACCTTGGTGCCTCAGGACGAGGTGTTGAGGGGGGCGCTGGATAGGGCCGAGGCGGCGGGGCTGCCGCAGATCCAGGTTTCTCCGCCGCAGGGGAAGCTGTTGCAGGTGCTGGCCTGGACACTTGGGGCGCGCACCATCCTCGAGTTCGGGACGCTGGGTGGGTACAGCACGATCCTGCTGGCGCGGGCCCTGCCCAAGGGCCCCGGCCGGCTGATCACGCTTGAGGCGAATCCCGATTACGCCGAGGTGGCGCGGGGGAGCATCGAGGGGGCTGGGCTGGGTGACGTCGTCGAGTTGCGGGTCGGGCCGGCGCTGGAGACGTTGCCGAAGCTCGACGCTGAGGGCGCGGGGCCGTTCGACCTCACCTTCATCGACGCCGACAAGGTCAACACACCCCACTACTTCGCCTGGGCCCTCGATCACTCCCGCCCCGGCAGCCTGATCGTCGCCGACAACGTCGTCCGCGGTGGCACTCTGGCGGAGACGGCTAGCGACGACCTCGCCACCCAGGCCCAGCGCCGGCTTCACGAGACCCTGGCCACCGAGCCCCGGGTCACCGCCACCACCATCCAGACCGTCGGCGGCAAGGGCTACGACGGCTTCACGATCGCCCTGGTCCGGTAATGGTACGTCCCTGTTCCTCTAGCGACGCCCAGCCACGTGCCCCTGCTATCTTTCCCGGTCGGCCCATGGTAGGCCGGTGTTCTTTACCTGCCGTCCGACTCATGGGGCGCGCGGGAATCCTGTTTTCGATACGAGACCGGAGCAATGAAGGTTCGAGCTTCCGTTAAGCCGATGTGCGAGAAGTGCAAGGTCATCCGCCGAAATGGCGCTGTCCTCGTGATCTGTCAAAACCCCCGCCACAAGCAGCGGCAGGGTTAGACGATGGCACGTATCGCGGGCGTCAACATCCCGGTCAACAAACGGATCGAAGTAGGGCTCACCTACATCTTCGGCATCGGTCACTCGACGGCGCTGAAGATCCTCGAGGAGACCAAAGTCGATCCCGCCACCGCGGCCAAGGATCTGACCGAGGACGAGGTGATCCGGCTGCGCGACGCGGTCGACAACCGCGAGGTCGAGGGCGACCTCCGTCGCGACCGCTCCCAGAACGTCAAACGCCTGATGGAGATCGGCGCCTACCGCGGCCTTCGCCATCGCCGCGGCCTGCCGGTCCGCGGTCAGCGCACCAAGACCAATGCCCGCGGCCGCAAGGGCCCGCGCCGCTTGAGCATCGCCGGTAAGCGCAAGGCACCTAGGTAGGGAAAGAGAATGGTAGGGAAAGAGAATGGCTGAGAAAAAACCCGCCAAGGGGCGAGCCCGTCGTCGCGTCAAAAAGAACGTCACCTACGGGCAGGCCCACATCAAGACTTCCTTCAACAACACGATCGTCACTCTGACCGACACCGACGGCAACGTGATCGCCTGGGAGTCGGCCGGCTCGGCCGGGTTCAAAGGCTCCCGCAAGTCGACCCCGTTCGCCGCCCAGGTGACCGCCGACGCCGCCGCCAAGAAGGGTATGGAACACGGCCTCGAGCGGGTCGAAGTCTTCGCCAAGGGCGCCGGCTCGGGCCGCGAGACGGCGATCCGCTCCCTGCAGGCCGCCGGGCTCGACGTGACCACGGTCAAGGACGTCTCCCCGCAGGCCCACAACGGCTGCCGGCCGAAGAAGCGGAGGCGCGTCTAAATGGCCCGCGATACCGGTCCGCAGTGCAAGCAGTGCCGCCGCGAGGGCCAGAAGCTCTTCCTCAAGGGCGAGCGCTGCTTCACCGACAAGTGCGGCGTCGAGCGGCGCTCCTACCCGCCCGGCGAGCATGGCCGCGGCCGGATGCGGCAGTCCGAGTACCGGGTGCAGCTGCGCGAGAAGCAGAAGACGCGCCGCTATTACCAGGTGCTCGAGAAACAGTTCCGCGCCTACTACGACAAGGCTTCCCGTCAGGAGGGCGTCACCGGAGAGAACCTCCTGCGACTGCTCGAGTCCCGGCTCGACAACGTGCTGGTGCGGCTCGGCTTTGCCGCCTCGCGCCGCCAGGCCCGCCAGCTGGTCAACCACGGCCACTGGATGGTCAACGGCCGCCGCGTCGACATCCCCTCCTACCAAGTCCGTCCCGAGGACATCATCTCGATCAAGGCCGGCTCTTCCGCCACCGACACGATCCAGCGGGCGACGGAACTCGTTTCCACCGTTCCCGCCTGGTTGCAGGCCGATCACGATGCTCTCACCGCCAAGGTCCTGCGCCTCCCAGAGCGCTCCGAGATCTCGGCGCCGGTTCAGGAGCAGCTCATCGTCGAGCTGTACTCCAAGTAGTCCGGATCCTGAAATTTCTGAACACGCATACGCAAGGAACTCATGACCACTGATTTCCAGGTCCCCCGCATCATCTCCGAGAAGGTCGACGACCGCCGCGGCACCTTCACCATCGAGCCGCTCGACAAGGGCTTCGGCTACACCTTCGGCAACAGCCTCCGGCGTGTGCTGCTCTCCTCGCTGGGCGGCGCTGCCATCACCAGCGTCCGCATCGAGGGCGTCGCACACGAGTTCTCGACCGTGCCCGGGGTCAAGGAGGATGTCACCGACATCGTCCTCAACCTCAAGGATCTCGTCGTCCGCATGCACACCGATGCCGATGAGATCGAGGCACCGCTGGTCGCCACCGGCCCCGGTGAGATCAGGGCGAAGGACATCGACCTGCCCTCCGGCGTCGAGATTCTCAACCCCGAGGCGCCGATCGCGACGCTCGAGAAGAAAACCAAACTCGAAGTCTACCTGACGATCGGCCGTGGCCGCGGTTACTCGCCAGCCGAAGAGAACAAGTCCGACGAGCAGCCGATCGGCGTGATCCCGATCGACTCGATCTTCTCGCCGATCCGCCGTGCCTCCTACGACGTCGCCGCCGCCCGTGTCGGGCAGCGCACCGACTTCGACAAACTGACTCTCGACCTCGAGACCGACGGCTCGATCGAGCCCGCGGCGGCGCTGCGCGAGGCCTCCGAGATCCTGATCAAGAGCCTGGCGATCTTCACCGACGCCGAGCGGGTGGAGGAGCTGACCGCACGTGAACCGATTCCGGTCATGGCAGCCGATCCGCTTTCCGCGCCCGCCGGTGACGGAGTCGCCAGCAGCAACGGCCTCGACGAGATCCTGATCGAGGAGCTCGAACTGGGAGTCCGCTCCTACAACTGCCTCAAGCGCGCCGGCGTCCAGACCGTCGGCGACCTGGTCCGCAAGTCCCGCGCGGAACTGAACGCGATCCCCAACTTCGGTCAGAAGTCGATCGAGGAAGTGATCGAGACCCTGCACGCCCGCGGCCTCGATCTCCAGCAAGACTGAGGCGACGGGCGAGCGGAGCGGAGAACCCTGTGCGTCATCGTAAGAAGCGCAACAAGCTCAGCCGCGACGCCGCGCATCGCGAGGCGCTGCTCTCGAATCTCTCGAAGCAGCTGATCGAGCACGAGCGGATCCAGACCAGCCAGGCCAAGGCGAAGGCGGTCAAGCCCGAGGTCGAGAAACTGATCACCCTCGCCAAACGGGGCGACCTGCACGCCCGCCGGCAGGCGCTCTCGACGCTGCACAACGACAAGTTCATCGTCCACAAGCTCTTCGACGAGGTGGCGCCGCGTTACGCGACCCGGCCCGGCGGCTACACCCGCATCATCAAGCTCGGCCCGCGCCGCTCGGATAGCACCGAGATGGTGTACCTCGAGCTGGTTTGAGCCCCGGCTCCTTCCGCCTCGATATCGAATACGACGGTTCGTGCTTCTCGGGCTGGGCGAGCCAGCCTGGCAAGCGCACGGTCCAGGCCGAGCTCGAGACGGCGCTGGAGACGATCCTACGTGAGCCGATCGCGCTGAAGGTGGCCGGGCGCACCGACTCCGGAGTGCACGCGCGTGGCCAGGTGGCCAGCTTCGACGCCGTGGCCGATGTCCCCGACGACCTGCTGCGACGCCTGAACGGAGTCACTCCCGATGACATCGCGGTCACCGCGGCCGCCCCCGCCCCTGCCGGCTTCGACGCCCGCGGCGACGCGGCCTCGCGCAGCTACCGCTACCGGCTGCTGACCCGGCGGCCGGCCAGCCCGTTCGAGCGGGGACGGGCGCTCTGGTGGCCGCACCGCGTCGATCGCGAGGGGCTCGACGCCTGCGCCGCGGCTCTGCTCGGCAGGCACGACTTCACCGCCTTCACCCCGAGCCAGACCGACCACGTCCACTTCGAGCGCGAGATCCTCGCCGCCGCCTGGGAGGCCCAGCCCGGCGACATCCTCAGTTTCAGGGTCACCGCCGACGCCTTCATGCGCAACATGGTCCGGATCCTGGTCGGGACCATGCTCGAGGTCGCATCCAGCCGTCGCACGGTCGAGAGCTTCACCGCGCTGCTGGCCGGAGCCTCGCGTCCGCAGGCGGGGGAAACCGCGCCACCACACGGGCTTTACCTGGAGTCCGTCTCCTACTCCTAGAATCGACCGCATGCGCATACTTCTCACCAACGACGACGGCATCTCCGCCCCCGGCCTGCAGGCGACGAGGCGGGCGCTGCGCGGGCTCGACGGAGTCGAAGTCGACGTGATCGCCCCCGACTCCAACCGCAGCGCCACCGCCCGCAGCATCACCACCCGCTCGCCGCTCAGCGTCGAGGAGGTCGAGTTCGGCGACGGCCACAGCGGCTTCGCCACCGATGGCACCCCGGTCGACTGCGTCCGCTTCGCCGAGCTGGGACTGCTCGGCGGGCGCCCCGACCTGATCGTCTCTGGCATCAACCACGGCGCCAACCTCGGCGACGACATCACCTACTCGGGCACCGTGGCCGCGGCGCTGGAGGGGATCGTCCTGGGGATTCCCGCGATCGCGCTCTCCCAGCAGTCCTCGGGCGGCGGCATGGGCTATGTCAGCGGCCGTTTCGACTTCGACGTCGCCGCCGCCTTCGCGGCCCGGCTGGTCGAGCGTCTCGCCACCGAGTCGATGCCGGAGGCGACGCTGATCAACGTCAACTGCCCGGCCGGCGAGCCGAAGGGGATCGAGGTGACGAAGCTCGGCAAACGGATCTACAACGACGAGCTGAAGCTGGTCGGCGAGGAGTCCGAGGACGGGCGCCGGCGCTATGAGATCTACGGCTGGCAGCCGGGCTACGAGGAGATCGAGGGAACCGACCTCTTCGCCGTCGCGCGGGGGCGGATCTCGGTCACCCCGATCCACTTCGACCTCACCGACCACGGCGGCCTGGAGCGGCTGCGTGGCTGGGGCTTCGAGGAGATGCTGGCGGCGAGCGCTCCGACCGCGTGAGCGGGTCCGCGCGGCAGCGGGCGGCGGAGCTGCGGCGCCAACTGCAGCACCACAATCGGCTCTACTACGTCCTCGACGACTCCGAGATCGGCGACGACGAGTACGACGCGCTGCTGAACGAGCTGCGCGAGATCGAGGCCGCCAACCCGAAGCTGCGCACCTCGGACTCGCCGACCCAGCGTGTGGGCGCTCCGCCGCTGGACCGCTTCGAGCAGGTCGAGCACGCCGAGCAGATGCTCTCGCTCGGCAACGCCCGCAACGAGGAGGAGCTGCGCGCCTGGGAGACGCGTCTGGCCAACTACCTGAAGCGCCTCGACATCGCCGCCTCCGAGTTCAGCTACACGACCGAGCCGAAGATCGACGGCCTGGCGATCTCACTCACCTACGAGGACGGGGTGCTGGTGCGGGGCGCCACTCGCGGCGACGGCCGGGTCGGCGAGGACGTGACCCAGAACCTGCGCACGATCGGCTCGATCCCGCTGCGGATCGAGAACGCCCCCGAGCTGATCGAAGTGCGGGGTGAGATCTACCTGCCGATCGCCGCCTTCAAAGCCCTCAACGAACGGCGCGCCGAAGCCGAAGAACCGACCTTCGCCAACCCGCGCAACTCGGCCGCCGGCTCGATCCGCCAGCTCGACCCGGCGCTGGCCGCCGAACGGCCGCTCTCGAACTGGATATACGGGATCGGCGCCGTGCGCGGACTCGACCTCGCCACCCATATGGACGAGGTCGAGTGGCTGAGCGAGCGGGGCTTCAAGGTCAACCCCGACACCGACCACCACCCCGGCGTCGAGGGGGTGGTCGCCCGCTGCCACTGGTGGGAGGAGCGGCGCGAGTCGCTCGACTACGAGATCGACGGCGTCGTCGTCAAGGTCGACGAGCGGGCGCTGTGGCGGGAGTTGGGCGTGGTCGGGCGCGAGCCGCGCTGGGCGATCGCCTGGAAGTTCCCACCGACGACGGCGACGACGAAGATGACCAAGGTCGTCTGGAACGTCGGCCGCACCGGCCACCTGGTCCCGTTCGCGATGCTGGAGCCGGTCCACGTCGGCGGCGTCACCGTCAGCACCGCCACCCTCCACAACGAGGAGGATCTGGAGCGCAAGGGGGTCCGGGCCGGCGACGAGGTGGTGGTGATGCGGGCCGGCGACGTCATCCCCCAGGTGGTCTCGCCCAAGCTGCCGCGGAAGAACAAGAGCGCCCGCAAGCCGAGGCCGCCGAAGAAGTGCCCCCGCTGTGGCACCGAGACGGTCAAGCCGGACGGCGCGGTCTTCACGATCTGCCCCAACCGGGCCACCTGTCCCGGCCAGGCCTCTCAGCACGTTAAGCACTTCGTCAGCAAGGGAGCGATGGATATCGACGGGCTGGGGGAAGAACTCGCGCTGAACCTTCTTCGAGAGGAGATGATCGAAGACGTCGCCGACATCTATGAGCTGCGAGAGGAAGATCTGGTCGGGCGCAAGGTCGGCAAGAAGAGCTTCAAAGAGAAGTCAGCTCGCAACCTCGTTGGCGCGATCGACGCCTCGCGTCGACGGCCCTTCAAGCGCGTCCTCTACGCGCTCGGCCTACCGGGCGTCGGCTATGTCACTGCCGAGGCGCTGGCCGACCACTTCGGCTCGATTGACGCCCTACACGAGGCCGATCCCGAGCGGATCGAGGAAGTCGAGGGGGTCGGCCCGATCATGGCGGTGCAGATCGCCGAGTCGCTCGGCGACGAGCTGACCTGGAGCCTGATCGAGAAGCTGAAGGAGAAGGGGCTGCGCCTGGAGGCGGACGAGTCCGAAAGGCGCGCGACCGGCGGGCCGCTGGAAGGGAAGACGGTCGTCCTCACCGGCACCCTGCCGGAGCTGACCCGCGAGGAGGCCGCGGCCTTGGTCAAGGCCGCCGGCGGCAAGGTCACCAACTCGGTCTCGAAGAAAACCGACTACGTCGTCGCCGGCGAGAGCCCCGGCTCGAAGCTGGCCAAAGCCGAGTCGCTGGGCACCGCGGTTCTCGATGAGGAAGGGCTACTGAAGCTGCTTCGGGACTGAGTGGCCGCGTGGAGGGGCACAGGACCCACCCTCGCAGGCCTAGCTTTCAGTAGTCAGCCACCAGGCCAGCAATGCGGTCCTGCTCGAGGTGGGCGTAGCCGAGGTCGCCGACGCCGTTCATCAGGATCGAGAAGGCCATGATCCGGCCGCTCGTGTTGAAGCAGTAGCCGGAGAGGTTGCTGACGCCGGTGATCGTGCCGGTCTTGGTGCGGCAGCGGCCGTAGGCGGCGGTGCCGTGCATCCGGTCGGCCACGGTGCCTTCCTTGCCCGTCAGGGCGAGGTCCTGGATGAAGTCGTCGCCGGCGGGATCACTGCGCATCGCCAGCAGCAGGCTGACCACCTGGCGCGGCGAGGCGCGGTTGGAACGGGTCAGTCCGGAGCCGTCGACGGCGTGTACGCCGGAGCCGTGCTCGACCGCGAAGGCCTCGACCGCGGAGGCGCCCGCCGCCGTCGTGCCGGCGCCCTCGAGGCGCGCCCCGAGCAGCTTGATCAGCGTCTCGGCGAAGAAGTTGTCGGAGTAGACGTCGGTCGTGTTGACGATCTGGGTGAGGGTGGGGGAGCGGACGACGGCGACCCGCTCTGCACCCGCGGGGGTCTTTGCCAGCGCCACCTGCGGAGGGACCGCGACCCCCGCCGCGCTCAGCGAGCGGGCCAGCCTCGAGGCCGCCAGCTTGGCTGGGTCTGAGGAGAAGCCGCTGCTGGCGGTCGAGCCGCTGAAGCCGGAGTCGAAGGCGAGGCCGGAGAGCGGTCCGATGTAGGAGCTGGTGGCGTAGCCGGAGTCGGCGACCCCACGCAGGCGGTCGAAGATCGTGTCGTCGGCATAGAGGCGGCCGGTGATCGAGGTGATGCCGGCGGCGCGGATCTGCGGTGTCAGCGCGAAGAGGTTGGTCCCGAGGCCGGCCAGGTAGCTGTCGTAGAAGGTCGGCGTGCCCAGCGTCGGGTCGCCGCCTCCCTGCAGGTAGAGGCTGCCGTGGAGGACGCCGTCGGCGTCGATCCGGCCGTCGCTGAAGACCTTGGTGGGGATGCGGGTTTCGGGCCCCAGACGCGAGAGCGCCGTGGACGTGGTGAACAGCTTCATGTTCGAGGCCAGCGACCGCTGGGTCCCGGCCGACTTGGCGCAGACGACTTCCCCGCTTTCCGCCGCGACCACCAGCAACCCACTCGCCGACCCGCCCCCGCGCGTCAGCATCCCCCGCATCTGATTGCAGAGCGAGCTCGCCTGGGCCCCGCTTGCGGCAAGCAAAAAGACCGCCGTACAGGCGGCGGCCAGCAGCATCGTCCCTCGTCTCATCGCCGGTACCAACACGTCAGAGCAGCAAGGTAGCGGCTGGCGCCCGATCCCCCTGGGATACTTCATGTTTCTGATGGGCAAAGTCGTCGACATCGAGTCCAAGCCCCGCCGTAAAGCCCGCAGCCGCAAAAAGCCCTCGAAGACGGCGCTGGTCCTCGGCGGCGGCGGTTTCACCGGGGGCGTCTACGAGATCGGCGCCCTGCGCGCCCTCGACCTGCTTGCAGTCAACAGCACCGTCAACAACTTCGACGTCTACGTCGGCACCAGCGCCGGCTCCTTCGTCGCCGGGATGCTCGCCAACGGCATCACGCCGGACGAGATGATGCAGGTGCTCAACTCGCGGGTTCCCTCCGAGCTCGAGGATCTCGACCTCAACCGGGTGCTGAAGCCGAACTACCTCGGCTTTCTCTCGAAAGCGGCGGCGCTGCCGCTGCGGACGGTGGAGTTGCTGCGGGCGCTGGCGCGGATCGGCGATTTCTCGGCGATGGACATCGGCGTCGGTCTTGCCGAGGCGCTGCCTACCGGTCTCTACACCGGCTCCGGCCTCGCCGACTATGTCGAGGAAGCGCTCGCCGAGACCGGCCGCGTCAACGACTTCCGCCTGCTCGATCGCGAGCTCTACCTGACCGCGACCGACCTCGACACCTGCGAGCGCATCGTCTTCGGGGAGGAGGGCTGGCAGGACGTGCCGATCTCCAAGGCGGTGCAGTGCTCGACCTGCCTGCCGATCGTCTACAAGCCGGTCGACCTGAAGGGGCGCCAGCTCGTCGACGGCGGCATCCGCTCGACCACCAACGTCGACATCGCGGTCGAAAAGGGCGCCAAGTTCATCGTCGTCGTCAACCCACTGGTGCCTTACGTCAACGACTTCGAGAAGACGATCCCAACCGTCTTCGGCAACCGCGTGCGGCGGGTCTCCGACATGGGCCTGCCGGCGATCGCCAACCAGACCTTCCGCCTGATCGCCCATCAGCGCCTGCACCAGGCGGTCGGGATGTGGAAGGAGAAGTACCCGGGCGTCGACATCGTCCTGCTCGAGCCCGAGCCGACCGACGAGCTGATGTTCGGCACGCCGATCATGGATTACTCGCGGCGCCTGGAGATCGCCCGCCACGGCTTCGAATCGGTCACCGCCACCCTCGCCAAGGACTACGAGAGCTTCGAGGAGATCGCCCAGCGCCACGGCCTTGAGATCTCCGGCCGCCGGGTCCAGCGGGTAGTCGAGCGCGCCGCCGAGGACGAGCCCGAGCAGACCTCCGCCTGGCGCCGGGTGCTCGAGCAGACGACCTCGGTGCTGCTGCGGCAGAGCGGCGAGGCTTCCTGAGAGACGCTTAGCGCCGGAGGTGCCGAGTGAGGAGGGCCACCCGGCCTCTCCTACCCAATCACTACGCGTAGAGCGCTTCGATCTCGCTCTCGTGCTTGGAAGCCACGACTGCGCGCTTGACCTTCAGCGTCGGCGTCAGCTCGCCGCTCTCCTGCGAGAGATCGTGGGGGAGGATCGAGATCTTCTTGACCTGCTCGACCCGGGCATAGTTCTTGTTGATCTCCTCGACATGGGCTTCGATCGAGGCCTTGACGTCGGCGTTGGCGGTTAGCTCTTCGGGGCTCGCCTGGAGGTCGTGCTCCTTGGCGTAGGCGGCCGCCTCTTCGGGGTCGAGGGTGACCAGGGCGACCAGATAGGGCCGGCGGTCGCCGACGACGACGCACTGGGAGACCAGGGGGTGCTGCTTGATGTCGGCCTCGAGGTTGGCCGGGGTGATGTTCTTGCCGCCGGCGGTGATGATGATGTCCTTTTTGCGGCCGGTGATCTTGATGAAGCCCTCGGAGTCGATCTCGCCGATGTCGCCGGTATGCAGCCAGCCGTCGACGATCGTCTCCCGGGTCGCCTCCTCGTTCTTGTGGTACCCCTGGAAGACGTTGGGGCCCTTGACCAGGATCTCGCCGTCCTCGGCAATTTTCACCTCGCAGCCCGGGAAGGGTTTGCCGATCGTGCCGACCTTGAAGTCGTCGGGAGTGGAGATCGTCGCCGCGGTCGAGGTCTCGGTCATCCCCCAGCCCTCGAGCACGAGCACGCCGGCTGCGTCGAAGAAGCGCAGGATCTCCGGGTTGATCGGCGCCGCGCCGGAGACGGCGAGTCGCAGTTTGCCGCCGAAGAGGTTGCGGATTTTCGAGAGCACCTGCTTGTCGGCGAAGGCGTACTGGCGGCTCAGCAGGAAGCCGGGCGCGTGCCCGCTGCGCTCGGCCGCGCGCATTTTCGCGCCGACCTTGATCGCCCACTCGAAGACGAGCTTTTTCAGCCCACCCTCTTTTTCCATGCCGCTGTTGGCGGAGGTGTAGATCTTCTCGAAGATCCGCGGCACCGAGGGGAAGTAGGTCGGCTTCAGTTCGGCCAGATTGGGGAGGATCTTCAGCGGGTCGCACTCCCAGTAGGCGATCGTGGCGCCGAGGTCGAAGCTGCCGAGCTGGATCAGCAGCGCGAAGGAGTGGGCCAGCGGCAGGTAGAGGTAGCTGACGTCTTCGCCCTCGATCACGCTGGTCGCGTTGACCATGTCGAGCATCGCGCGGTAGTTGCCGTGGCTGATCACACAGCCCTTCGGTGGACCGGTGGTGCCGGAGGTGTAGATGAAGGTGCAGATGTCACCCGGGGTCACCGCCGAGTAGCGCTGTTCCCAGCGCGCCGCGTCGACGCCGGCGCCCTTCGCGGTCAGGTCCGCGACCGAGAGTGCGTCCTCGCTGGAGCCCGTCATCCGCACAATCTGCTCCAGCGCGGGCAGCCCGTCGCGGACCTTGCGGATCTTCTCCAGCTGCTCGTCGTCCTCGACGACGACGACCTTGGCGTCGGAGTTCTCGAGCACGTAACGGCACTCCTCCGGCGAGTTGGTCTGATAGATCGGCACCACCGTGGCCCCGATCGAGAGCGCCGCGAAGTCGAAATAGGTCCACTCCGGGCGGGTGTTGCCGAGGATCGAGACCCGGTCGCCCTTCTCAACGCCCAGCTCGGTCAGTCCCAGCGCCAGCGGCCGCACGATCTCGAGCACCTCGTTGAAGCTGCGGTCAACCCACTGGCCGTCCTCCTTGAAGCGGACGGCCGGGGTATCGCCATAGGTCTGTGCCGCGAGCGGCAGCAGATCGGCGAGCGTTTTCGACTTGGTTCCCCGCCCCATTCGCGGCGAAGTCTAGTTCAGGCTCAGCTTGCCGCGGCCCGTCGTGGTTCGCGGCGCGGCCCGCGGTTGCGCAGGGAGGTCTCGAACAGGGTCCGGTCGATGCGCCCGTGGAGGATCGGGACGCCCATCTCGACGCATTTCCCGACCACCTCCTGCTGGTTCATCCGCAGTTGGTCGGCGAGCTCGGCGGGCGTCAGGTGATTGGCCATCGATGACCTCCCAGGTAGTTGAAAAGTGGGTAGCTCATATTCATCGCTGTGAGCAGACGTGTCAATCGCCTCGGCCGCACGTTGCGGGCTCCCGCGGGCGCCGGTCGCGATAATGCGCGGTCGATGTCCGAGGCTGCCGTCAAAGCCATGCCCCGCCGTGGCCGGATCTGGGTGATCCTGATCCTCGCCCTGGGGCTGGGGGCGCTCGGCTACGCGATCGTCAGCATCTCCACCAAGAAGGCCAGCCACGCCATCGTCCACGTCGCCGGCATCACCGAAGCCCAGGAAATCTTCGGCGGCGTGCCGCAGGAAGGCGACCGGCTCGGCTCCTCCAACGCGCCGGTGACGATCCAGATCTTCAACGACCTGCAGTGCTCGAGCTGCCGCGAAGACTTCCTCAGCACGATCCCCGGCCTGACCACCAAGTACGCGCGCGAAGACAAGGCGAAGCTGCTCTACCGCCACTACTCGGTCAGCGAAAGCCCGGTCGAGGAAGGCTTCTACGGTGCCGAGGCGGCGGCGGCCCAGGGCTACGGGTGGCAGTACACCTACCTCTTCTTTCGCAACCAGGGCGAAGCCGAACGCTTCGGCCTCGACAAGGAATCGGCCCACCGCTTCGGCCTCGATCAGGACTTCCTCGAATCGATCGCCGGTGGCATCGAGGAACTCAACTTCCCGGAATGGAAGGAATACCTGGAAGAAAACGGCGGCACTGACGGGCCGATCACCAAGCAGCTCGAAGGCTACGAAGAACTCGGCACCAACCTCGGCATCCGCACCCGCCAGGCCGCGATCGTCACTGGGCCGACCGGCACCCAGACGCTCCAGGATGGCCCGTCGCTGGGTCGGATCGAACGGGCCATCGAAGAAGTGCAGTAATCGGGGCGCCCGGATTTGAACCGGGGACCTCACCGACCCGAACGGTGCGCGCTACCAGGCTGCGCCACGCCCCGAGAACGGCGATTATCCCAGAGCGGCGCGCGAACGCGGTGCGGCCTACCTGGGCGTGGCCGCTACTTTGCTCCGCGCGCCGGTTCCAGCTAAGGCAATGAGCCGCAAGATCCCCCTTCTACTCGTGCTGGCGCTGACCGCGCTGGTGCCGGCGACGGCGCAGGCGTACCTGCCCTCGGGCTTCATCGGTATCTCGCCCCAGAGCGTGTCGAGCAGGTCCGACTACCAGCTGATGCAGGACTCCGGCATCGACAGCGTGCGGCTGCCGCTTTACTGGGCGGCGATCCAGAGCCAGCCGCCCGACGTCGCCGAACCGGACTGGAGCGGCTTCGACTACAACGTCGAACTCGCCGCCGAAGCCGGGATCCGGGTGATGCCGTTCGTCCTCGGCTCGCCCGCCTGGGCCGCCCCGCAGACGATCGACCTGCCGGTTAGGAGCGCCTGGCAGCGCTGGGGCTGGACCACATTCCTGCGGGCGGCAGTGCATCGCTACGGGCCTCATGGCGCCTTCTGGAGGGAACACCCGGACCTGCCCTTCCTGCCGATTCGCAACTGGGAGATCTGGAACGAGGAGAACATCGTCTCCTTCAACGGCCGGCCCGACCCGGTCGGCTTCGCCTCGCTGGTCCGGATCTCCGGACGGATCCTCCACCATGCCGATCCCGGCTCCAAGGTGATCCTCGGCGGCCTCTTCGGGCGGCCGCTGCAGATCCCCCCGAACGTCGGCTCCGGCGATTTCCTCTCTCGCGTCTACCGGGCGCACAACGTGAAGCGCTACTTCGACGGCGTCGCCCTGCACCCGTATGTCGCCCGCGCCCACGCCATGGGCGCGCAGCTGACCAACCTGCGCCGGATCATGCGCGTCCACAACGACGACGCGACCCCGATCTACGTGACCGAGCTGGGCTGGGGGTCGAGCAGCGGCCCGACCCGCTGGGAGCGCGGCCTCTGGGGGCAGGCCGAACAACTCTCCCAGTCCTTCGCGCTGCTCTCCGCCAACCGGGTCCGCTGGGGCGTCGCCGGCGCCTGGTGGTTCAGCTGGACCGACGAAGGGGGGACCTGCCGCTTCTGCACTTCGGCCGGTCTGCTGACCGCGAAGCGGGAAGCGAAGCCCTCCTGGTATCGCTTCAACGCCTGGACCGGGGGGGACGCGGACACGGTGCCGCGGGCGAGGATCGGCACCGGCGGGCAGCTGGAAACGGCCGAACCCGAGGAAGAAGCCAGGCCGCCCGAAGCCGCCGTACCGGCCGCCGAATAGATCTCGCCCGCCCCGAGGGTTCGGCGCCGCTAGGCTCCGTATTCACCTTCGAACTCGAACCGAGGAGTCACCAGATGCCTTTCTCCGTGCCCGATCTTCCCTACGCCTACGACGCGCTGGAGCCGCACATCGACGAGGCGACGATGCGCGTCCACCACGACAAGCATCACCAGGCCTACGTCGACAAAGCCAACGGCGCCCTGGAGGGCACCGAGTGGGCCGATCGCGACGTCGAGGAGGTCCTGAAGAGCCTCTCCAGCCTGCCCGCCGACAAGCAGGGCCCGGTCCGCAACAACGCCGGCGGCCACTACAACCACTCGCTCTTCTGGCAGATGATGAGCCCCGACGGCGGCGGTGAGCCGCAGGGTGAGCTGGCCTCCGCGATCGACACCGCCTTTGGCTCCTTCGAGGCCTTCAAGGAGGAGTTCAAAAACGCCGGGATCGCCCGCTTCGGCTCCGGCTGGGCCTGGCTGGTCAAGGACTCCTCGGGCAGCCTCGCGGTCGTCTCGACCCCGAACCAGGACGCGCCGATCTCCGACGGCGCCACGGCACTGCTCGGCGCCGACGTCTGGGAGCACGCCTACTACCTCAAGTACCAGAACAAGCGCCCGGAATACCTCGACGCCTTCTGGAACGTCGTCAACTGGGACTACGTAGCCCAGCGCTTCGCGGGCTGAGCGCTAGCTGACCGCGGCCGGCCGCGCCGCCTCGGGGAGGTGGTGCGGCTCGGCCCCGTCTTTCGGCGGGACCAGGCTCATCGCGTGCTCGGCCTTGGCGGTGATCGTCAGGCTCGGGTTGACCCCGGGGTTGGCCGGGATCGCCGCCCCGTCGCAGACCAGCAGGTTCTCGTAGCCGTAGGCGCGGTTGGCGCCGTCGACCACGCCGCGCTCGGGGTCGGGGCCGACCACGGCGCCGCCGAGGATGTGGGCGGTGCTGGGGGTGTTGCGGACCGACTCGGTCAGGGCGCTCTGGGCGGCGCCGCCGGTCCGCTTCGCGAACCAGCGCGTCACCTGCTCGGCGGCGGGGATGAAGGTCGGGTTGGGGCGATCGGGATCCTGCTCGGTCTGCAGGCGGAAGCCGCCGCCGAACAGCTTGCGCTTCGGCTGCAGGTGCATCGCCGCGTCGACGGTCTGCATGACCAGCAGGATCACGGTCCGTCGCGACCATTTGAACGGGATCAGCCCGCGCAGGGTCTGCAGCGGGTGGCTCGCTATCGCCGCCAGCCACTTCAGCGGCCGGGTCAGCTTCGTCCCGGCTCCCGTCATCGCCGTGAAGGTGCCGCTCAGTGCGTCGCCGCCCTGGCCGTAGGTGACGACCTCGATGTGGGTGTCGGGATCGGGGTAGATGCTGGAGGTGATCGCTACCGAGCGGCTGAAGTCGCGCTCGTCGTCGGGGGCGGTGACCGCCTGGATCGACTCGGAGTTGGTGCGGACGACGGAGCCGAGGCTGTTCGAGATCCGCGGCAGGGCGCCGCCGTGCTTGCAGTTGGCGAGCAGTTGGTTGGTGCCGAGGGCGCCGGCGGCGACCACGACTCCCTTCGCGGTCAGCGTCTTGCGCTCGCCGTGGAACCACGAGCCCGAATGCTCGGCGCTGACCGCGTAGCCGCCGGAGCCGTCGGCGGCGGCGAGCGGGCGGATCTCGGTCACCTGGCGCTCGGGGTGGATCTCGACGCCGAGCTTCTCGGCGAACCAGAGGTAGTTCTTGACCAGCGTGTTCTTGGCCCCGTGGCGGCAGCCGACCATGCAGCTGCCGCAGCGCAGGCAGCCGGTGCGGTCCGGGCCCTCGCCGCCGAAGTAGGGGTCGGGGACCTGCTTGCCCGGCTGGTCGAAGAAGACGCCGACGCGGGTGTTGGTGAAGGTCTCGCCGACGCCGATCTCCTCGCCGTATTCCTGCAGCAGCTTGTCGGCCGGGCCCATCCCTTCGTACTCGGTGACCCCGAGCATCCGCTCGGCGGTGTCGTAGTGGGGCGCCAGGGCCAGCTCCCAGTTGTCCATCCCGGCCCACTGTGGGTCCTCGAAGAAGGACGGCCGCGCCCGGTAGAGCGTGTTCGCGTAGCCGAGGCTGCCGCCGCCGACGCCGCTGCCGGAGACGACGAAGACGTCCTTGAAGAAGGTCATCCGCATCACCCCCCGCATCCCCAGCTTGGGAGCGAAGAAGTACCGCCGCGGTTCACGCAGCGTCGACTCGGCGAAGTCGTCGTCCTCGAAGCGACTGCCGCACTCCAGCACCGCGACGCTGTAGCCCTTCTCGGCAAGGCGAAGCGCGGACACGGAGCCCCCGAACCCCGATCCCACCACGATCCAATCGTAGTCGTGCGTCACTGCAGGGGACCCGCGCTGCGGCTCAGGCCTCGCCCGGCTCGAGCGGGCGGAAGTCCGAGGTGCGGGCGCCACAGACCGGGCAGAACCAGTCTTTGGGGATGTCCTCGAAGGCGGTTCCCGGCGGGATGCCCCCGTCCGGGTCGCCGATCGCCGGGTCGTAGATGAACCCGCAGCTGTCGCAGATCCAGAGGGTGACTTCTTGGGTCGCGGTCATGGCCGAATTCCAACAGGGCGCTATTTGTCGCCGAAGCTGACCGCAACCGGATCGCGATCGGCTTTGTCTTCGATCTCGAAGTACTCGCGGGCGGTGAAGTTGCCCTGGTTGGCGATGATCGAGCCCGGGAACTGCTGAATGTCCGTGTTGTAGGACTGGACGTTGGAGTTGTAGATCCGCCGCGAGGCCTGGATCTCGTCCTCGAGCTCGGAGAGGTTGCGGCTGAGCTGCTGGAAGTTCTCGGTCGCCCGCAGGGTCGGGTAGTTCTCGGCTACAGCGCGCAGTTCGGTCAGCGCCCCGGTCAGTTTCGACTCGGCTTTGGCGGTGTCGGCGACGCTCGAGGCCTGCATCGCCTCGGCCCGGGCTTTGGTGGCTTTTTCGAACGTCGAGCTCTCGTGCTCGGCGTAGCCCTTGACGGTCTCGACCAGGTTGGGAACGAGGTCGTGGCGCCGTTTGAGCTGGACGTCGATCCCACTCCAGGACTCGTCGACGCGGTTGCGCGAGGCGATGATGCCGTTGCGCTTGCCGATGTAATAGAGGACCGCGATGACGATGATCGCGACGACGACGATGATGACGATGGTCATAAGGCTCCTGTGGTCGGACCGGGCTTACATCCATCCTAGCCCGCGAAACCCCGCCGATGGGCCGAAAAGTCGACCGAGAGTCCACTTAGCGGCCCGTCGACCCTAAGATCGGCGCGGATGAGCGCGAAGCAGGAAGCGGAGGACTGGGCCGCGTCGGTGCGTCGCTACGGCGAGCGCCACGACCTCATCTACGAGGGGGTCGGCGGGATCAACCCCAAAGACGGCCCGGTTGCGCTCTGCGTCGGCGGCGTCAACCGCCTCACCGGCCAGCTGGTCGAGGGGTTCTGGGGCGCCTGTTGCGATGCCGACGAAAAGGAGGTCGGGGGGCTCTTCAGCAAGGCCGTGGTGCCGACCGCCCTGCTCGCCAAGGCCCACATGCCGGACTTGGCCAAGGTCGTCCCCGCCTTCAACGTCGAGTCGATCGAGGGCCACGAGGTGGTCACCCAGCGCTTCTCGCGCAAGGTCGAATTCGAGTCGATCGACTTCAACAAACGCTTCTGGGCAACGGTGCCGAGGGAGTACGACCCGGTCTCCCTGCGCGAGCTCTTCAGCCCCGGCTTCCTGACCTGGGTGACGACGATGACCGGGGAGATCGACTTCGGCGTCAACGATTGCCAGCTCTGGTTCCTCTGGCGCCTGCGCGAGCGCAGCGACGAGGAGCTGAAAGCCGCCCTGAAGAACGCCGGCGAACTGTTCAAGCGGCTACAGGGAGAGATGGACGAGAGCGGCATCCACACCTACCCTCCCGGGCCCTGGCACGCGGGCCTGGCGCCCTTCCCGGAGGGCTAGGCGGGGTAGTCGGGGTCGCCGGGGAGGACGACCCGGTGGTTCTCGGCGGTACCGACGACCTTCGGCAGGATCGCCTCGACCGGGAGCTCACGGTGGGCGGCGAGCGCCTCGTCGGAGGTGCGGAAGGGCAGCAGCGACTGCAGCTGGGCAACGGTGGGAAAGGCGAGGCTCAGGTCGCCGGCGGCCTGCGCCGCCAGAGCGGCGCTCGGCTGGAACCAGGCGGCCTCGGTGGTCTCGACCCCGTCCGGTTTGGGCGGCGTGTGGGCCGGGGCGAGGGCGAGGAAGAACCAGGCGTCGAAGCGGGTCGAGATCACCTCGGGCGTGATCCAGCGGGAGAAGGGAACCAGCTCCTCGCCGGCGACCAGCTCGATCGCCGCCTCCTCGGCCAGCTCGCGCATCGCGCAGGCCCGGAATGCCTCCTCGCCCTCGCCGTCCTCGGGATCGACGGCACCGCCGGGGAAGACCCAGACGCCAGGCATGAACCTGGCCTCTTCGCTGCGTTTCAGCAGCAGCACCTCGAGTGCCCGTTCGGAGTGCTTGCCGCCGCGCCTGAGCAGGACGATCGAGGCGGCCGGGCGCGGCACCGACGGCGTCCCCAGGTTGGGCGCCTCAGCCGGTCCTCGGTAGCGCTCATCCATCCGCCCACCCTATAAGGGGGTGTCTGACTTAACGGTTCGTATAGGGCGGGTTAAGTCAGACACCCCTACTCGCCGAGGGCACGCTCGCGGTTGCGGCGCACCCAGGCACGACTTGCCAGCCAGGCCAGCAGGGCGATCAAGGCGAGCGGGGCGAGGACCGCGAGGCCGACGATGGCGACTCCCGCAGCGATGCCGAGGATGTGGCCGGCGTCGCCGAGCGCGTCGCCCGCTCCCCAGCCGCCGCCGGAGGTCGAGACGTCGCCACTCTCGATCCGCAG
Organism: uncultured Solirubrobacterales bacterium; assembly: GCA_963735235.1. Classification (GTDB taxonomy): domain Bacteria; phylum Actinomycetota; class Thermoleophilia; order Solirubrobacterales; family 70-9; genus VAYN01. Next base: position 53,052 of record CAVTKD010000004.1, read on the forward strand.
CGAGACGCGTGAGAGGTGAGCGCGGCGGCTCAGCTTCGTCACCTGGGAGCGGAGCGACGCCGCCTGGCGGCGCTCCACCTGCAGCTGCGCTTCGACTTCGGCGCGTTCGGCGTCGGTGTCGGCCCTGGCAAGCTGCACGAGCAGCCCGTCGATCCTGGCCCGCGAGTCCCGTAGGTGTTCTCCGAGCCTGACCGTCGGTGCGGTGATGTCGTCGCTCGCGTCGTGGCGGGAACGGACCTCGGCGATCCCGGAGAAGGCGGCGAGCGCGTCGCCGAGCTTGCCGGACGGGATCAGCAGTTCGAACTCGGCTCCGGCATTGCCTGCCGGGCCGCCACGGACCGAGGAGCTGAGCACGATGCCGTCGTAGGTATGGACCGCTTCGAAGACTCTGGCGGCGTCATCCGCGACCTCGGATGGATTGGCGTCGAGAACCAGCTCCGCGGAGCGTTCGACGTCGCGGTGGGGAGCTTTGGAGGCGAAGGGGCCGGTCGTTTCGAGGGCGGCGCTGGATTCGGTGCCCGAGGCAGCCGAGCCGCTGCCCGAAGCGGCACCGGAGGAACCGCTGGACTCGCCCGTCGAAGAGAGCGCCGGCAGTGCGGATTCGTACTGGGTACTGCCGCCCCGTTCGACCCGATGGGGGATGGGCGAGGGAGACGGGTGTGCGGGTGGGGACGTAGCCGACGGTCTACTGCCGGAAGACGGTTCTGGCGGTGATGCCTGGCCGAACAGGTCGCTGCTGGCCGGGGCACCGGGGTGCCCCGGTTCGCTGACAGCGACGACGGCGGTGGCAACCGCCAGGGTGGCCACCGCGGTCGCACCGGCGGAGAGAAAGAGACGCCGTGGCGGCAGTGCCCGCAGGCGAGCCGCCAGGCGGCCGAGCGGCGAGTCGCCGAGGGACGACTCTCGCGGGAAGCCCGCGGCGGCGCGATCATCGAGCTCGGCCGCGAAGGCCGGCCGGGGAGTCGGGCGCAGAGCCCGCAGCTCGGCGGCGAAATTGGTGTCGTCCCTAAAGGGATCCACGGCATGCCTCCCTCAGTTTGGTCACGGCTCGGTGCAGCTTGGTGCCGGCGTTGGACTCGGTGATTCCGAGCACTTCGGCGATCTCGACGTTGGTTAATCCGGCGAAGTGCTTGAGGGAGATCAACTCCCGCTCGCGCGGGTCCAGAGTCGCGAGTGCCGCGGAGAGTGCCAGGCGCCGCTCGCTCGCCTCGCCACTCTCGTGGGCGCCGGCTTGGGCAAGGTCGGCCGGCTCTGCCGTCAGCTCGGCCTGGCGGCCGCGACGGCGCAGCTCGTCGAGGGCGGCGTTGCGGGCGATCCCGAACAGCCAGGCGCGCTGCTCGCCCCGGCTCGGATCGAAGCGCGAGCGCTTGCGGTAGGCGCGCTCGAAGGCGGCAGCGGTCACTTCCTCGGCCGCGGCGTGATCGCGCAGCAGGCTGGCCACATAGGCGTAGACATCGTCGCGACTTGATCTGTAGAGCCGGTCGAAAGAGAGGTCCGCCTCGCGCGGCGCTTCCTCGACGGCTGCGACAAGCGTCTGATCCATACCTCTACTACGAGCGGCGTGGCCATCCATCACAGTTGAGTATCGGCGAGAGGTGAGGGGTCGGTCAGGCCGCGAAGGGGAGGCGTGCTGGACTGCTCAGAGGCGTGGCCACGCCGGAAACGGGTGCGCAGGCGGCGACGATCGAGTCCGCGGTGATTTCCAGCAGGCTGGTCAGATCCTCTGCGGAGATCGAGAGCGGGGGGACGAGGACGACGGTGTCGCCGAGGGGGCGGACGATGGCGCCACGCGCGCGGGCCTCGAGCGTCACCCGGTGACTCATCTGCAGGGCCGGGTCGTGCTCGCCGAGGTCGATCCCGATCATGAAGCCGCGCCAGCGCACCTCGCTGACCTCCGGCATCGCTTCGATCTCCGCCAGCCGCTCGCCGAGCAGGCGGATCTTCGGCGCCAGCCGCTCGATCGTCCGCTCGGACTCGAAGACGTCGAGGTTGGCGAGCGCCGCCGCGCAGGCCAGCGGGTTGCCGGTGTAGGTGTGGCCGTGGAAGAAAGTGCGCTGCTCCTCCGGGGCGCCGAGAAAGCCCTCATAGATGCGCTCGGTCGTCAGCGTCGCGGCCAGCGGCATGTAGCCGCCGGTGAGGCCCTTGGCGAGGCAGAGCAGGTCGGGCGCGACGTCCTCCTGTTCGCAGGCGAACATCGTCCCGGTGCGCCCGAACCCGGTCGCGACCTCGTCGCAGATCAGCAGCACGCCGTGCTCGTCGCAGAGCCGGCGCACCGCGGCCAGGTAGCCGGGCGGTTGGACCAGGATCCCCGCCGCCCCCTGGACCAGCGGCTCGACGATCACCGCGGCGACCTCCTCGCCATGGCAGTCGAGGATGCGGGCGAGGTCGCCGGCGTCGCCCGGCTCGGTCGCGTGGGTCTGGAACAGCAGCGGGCCGTAGGCGGAGTGGAAGAGGTCGATGCCGCCGACCGAGACCGATCCGATCGTGTCGCCGTGGTAGGCCCCGTGGAGGTGGACGAAGGAGGTGCGGCGGGCGTGCTGGCCACCGCGCTGGCGCTGGTACTGGAAGGCCATCTTCACGGCGATCTCGGCCGCGGTCGAGCCGGAGTCCGAGTAGAAGACGCGGGACAGGCCCGGGGGAGCGATGTCGATGAGACGGGCCGCCAGCTCAGCGGCGCCAGGATGCGAGAGACCGAGCATGGTCGAGTGGGCGATGCGGTCGAGCTGCTCATGCACGGCGGCGTCGATGGCCGGATGGCGGTGGCCGTGGATGTTGCACCAGAGCGAGGAGGTGCCGTCGATGTAGCGGCGGCCGTCGCTGTCGATCAGGTGCGATCCCTCGCCGCGCTCGATCAGCAGCAGCTCTTCATCGCTCCAGCCCTGCTGCTGGGTGAACGGGTGCCAGAGGTGATCTCGGTCGAGTTGCGCGGGGTCCGCGGGCATCGAAGGGCGACCCTAGAGTCGGCTTCGGCCGGAACGGGTAGAGAGCCTCTGTGATTACACCCACAGATGTTACATGGATTCATGTCATGATCTGTACGGATGGCTGAGCGAGGCGCGATACCGAAGGTCCCTGAGGCGCGGCTGCGGGCTCTGCGGGCGGTCCGCTCGCTGTTCAGCCCGCTGCTTCCCGACGACTACCTGGAACTGATCAACCCGCTCTGGTCGACGCGCGAACTGCGCGGCCGGATCGAGCGGATCGAGCCCGAGACCGTCGACGCCGCGACGGTGCTGATCCGTCCCGGCTACGAGTGGGAGGGGCACCGGCCCGGCCAGTACCTGCGGATCGGCGTCGTCGTCGACGGCGTCCACCACTGGCGCGCCTACTCGCTGACCTCCGACCCCGGCCGCGCCGACGGCTGCATCGGGATCACTCCGAAGCTGGTCGATGCCGGCGTCGTCTCCCCCTATTTGGTGCGAGGCGCCAGGCCGGGGGACCTGGTCCGCCTCGGCGGTGTCGAAGGCACCTTCGTCCTCCCCGACCCCGCGCCGGCGAAGCTGCTCTTCATCAGCGCCGGCAGCGGCATCACGCCGATCATGAGCATGCTCAGCAGCCTCGACCGCCGCGACACGATCGGCGATGTCGTCCACATCCACTCGGCCCGCAGTGCCGACGAGGTGATCTTCGGCGAGCGCCTGCGCGCGATCGACGGAGCCCACGACGGGTTCCAGCTGAGGCTGCAGCTGACCGGCGAGCAGGGCCGGGTGTCTCCCACCGACCTCGACGCGCTCTGCCCCGACTGGCGCCGCCGCCACACCTTCATCTCGGGGCCGGGCGAGATGCTCGACGGGTTGACGCGCCACTGGCAGCGGGAGGGCGACCTGGAGCTGCTCAGCCTCGAGCGCTTCCAGCCGGTGATCGGCGGCGAGCCGGGCGGCGGCGACGGCGGCACGGTTCGCTTCGGCAAGAGTGGGGTGGAGGCCGCCTGCGACGGCGGCACGCCGATCCTCGCCGCCGGCGAGGAGGCCGGCGCCGCACTTCCCTTCGGCTGCCGGATGGGCATCTGCCACACCTGTGTCGGCGAGCTCCGTTCCGGCCGCGTGCGCGACCTGCGCACCGGCGACGTGCACGGCAGCGAGGGAGAGATGGTCAGAACTTGCGTCAACGCCCCCGAGGGGCCAATCGAGATCGCACTTTGAGACAACGGAGGAAACGATGACCGCAGCCACGATTGAGATTGACAGCCCACTCAGCGGGCTGTCCACGGAGCAGATCGACGCGCTTGCCGTCGAGCTCGACGCGATCCGGGACCGGGTCCGCGCCGACCTCGGCGACCGCGACCGCCGCTACATCGAGAGCATGATCGAGATGCATCGCCGGCTCGGGGTGGTCTCGCGGGCGCTGCTGCTCGCCTCCAACAACCGGCCCGCCCGGGTCGCCGGAACGGCCGCGCTCGGGGCGGCGAAGATCCTCGAGAACATGGAGATCGGCCACAACGTCCTGCACGGGCAGTGGGACTGGATGAACGACCCGAGGATCAACTCCTCGACCTGGGACTGGGACACCGCCTCGACCTCGGAGGCCTGGAAGCACTCCCACAACTACGTCCACCACACCTTCACCAACATTCGCGGCAAGGACAGGGACCTCGGCTACGAGATCATGCGGATCGACCCGGAGCAGAAGTGGAGCCCCGTCTACCTCTTCCAGCCCTTCTACAACCTGCTGCTGATGGCGTTCTTCGAGTGGGGCGTGGCGCTGCATGACATGGACTACGAGGCGATCCGCCGGGGCGAGAAGTCCAAGGCCGAGGTGAAGCGCCAGCTCAAGGGCATCATCGGCAAGGCGAAGAGCCAGATCGTCAAGGACTACATCGCCTGGCCGGCGCTGAGCGGCCTCGCCACGGCTGCGGTCGAGCTGGGGCTGGAGTCGGTGGCGGACCGTCGCGAGCCGGGCCGGCGAGGGCGGCGCGGGGGCCTCGCGGGGAATCTGCGGCGGGCGGTCGAGAAGGGCGCCAGGGCGGCCCGCTCGACGGCGAAGGCGAACGCGACCGCCAACGTGGCCCGCAACGTCTGGGCCTACGCGATCATCTTCTGCGGCCACTTTCCCGACCAGACCTACACCTTCAGCCAGGCCGAGGTCGAGGACGAGAGCGCCGGGGCCTGGTACGTGCGCCAGCTGTCGGGCTCGGCGAACATCGAGGGCGGTCCCCTCTTTCACGTCGCCAGCGGCAACCTCGGCTTCCAGGTCGAGCACCATCTCTTCCCGGACCTGCCCAGCACCCGCTATGCCGAGATCGCGCCGCAGGTGAAGGACATTTGCGAGCGCTACGGCCTCCCGTACAACAGCGGCCCCTTCATGCAGCAGCTGGGCATGGTGCAGCGGACGATCCTGCGCCTGGCGCTGCCCGGTGGCCAGCACCGCCCGAAGCCGGGCCCGTACCGTGCCGAGAAGCTCGCTTCTCTGTGACATAGCGCACAGGAACAACTATTGCCGTTGAGGAACAGTTGTAAATATGCAATTGTTCCCAACATGCAAGCAAGCGATGTCAAAGCGATGGCCGAAGAGGCGGCCGCCGTGGTCAGTCCCGAGGCGCAGGAGACCGCGGCCCGGCTGACCGCGCTGCTGCGGCACCTCTTCCTCTACGACCGCGGCAACCAGCTGCGAGTGATGGAGGACTCGGGCCTCTCGATGACCCAGTGCAAGGCGCTGCTGGAGCTGGGCGGGCTTGGCCAGGCGGCGGAAACTTGGCAGGTGGGGGACCTGGCCGAGGTCTTCGGTGTTTCGCTTCCCTCGATGAGCAGGGCGGTCGACGCCCTCGTCAAGGCGGGCCTCGCGACCCGGGTCGAGGATCCCACCGACCGGCGCGTCCGCCAGGTGCGGATAACCGCCAAGGGCAAGGAGCTAGTCGACACGCTGGTCACCGTCCGCCAGACCGGGATACAGGTGTTCGCCTCGACCCTTGACGCGGCCCAGCGACGCAAGCTCGACGCCGCCGTCGACTCGCTGATGGACCGCGACGACATCGCCCATACCTACGAGCTCTTGAAGGGAGTTGGACCGGCTTGACCCGTTACACGCACCTGATCACCGACGAGAACCGCAAGTGGTGGACGCTCGGAGCGATGTGCTTCGCGCTGTTCATGATCATGCTCGACAACACCGTCGTGAACGTCGCGCTGCCGTCGATCCAGAAGGATCTCGGCGCCTCGATCTCCGGCCTGGAGTGGACGATCAACGGCTACACGTTGTCCTTCGCGGTCCTGCTGGCGACCGGCGGGCGCCTCGGGGACATCTTCGGGCGCCGCCGCATGTTCCTCTTCGGCGTCGTCATCTTCGCCCTCTCCTCGGCGACCGCCGGATTCGCCCCGGACGCCACCTCGCTGGTCATCAGCCGCGTGGTTCAGGGCGTCGGCGCGGCGCTGATGATGCCCGCGACCCTGTCGATCATCACCGACGCCTTCCCGCCCGATGAGCGCGGCAAGGCGATGGGGACCTGGGCCGGAGTCTCCGCACTGGCTCTCGCGGTCGGACCGGTCCTGGGCGGCTTCCTCACCGAGCACGTCAGCTGGCGGGCGATCTTCTTCCTCAACATCCCGGTCGCGATCGGGGCTGTGGCGGCGGCGCTGTTCGCCGTGCGCGAGTCCCGCGACACCTCGGTCGGCCGCGAGGTCGACTACGCCGGCGTCGCCGTGCTGACCGCCGGCCTGACCGCGCTGGTGCTGGCGCTGGTCGAGGGCAACAGCTGGGGTTGGGGATCGACCTCGATCGTCGCCCTGCTGCTCATCGCCGCGGTCGCGCTGCCTCTCTTCGTCTTCGTCGAGAACCGCGTCAAGGCGCCGGTCGTCCAGTTCGACCTGCTCTCCGATCGCAACTTCCTCGGCGCCGTGGTGGTGGCGCTGATCGTCTCCTTCGCGATGCTGGGCGTCTTCTTCTTCCTCGCCCTCTACCTACAGGACATCCTCGGCTACACGCCGCTGGAAGCCGGGATCAGGTTCCTGCCCTCGACGGTGATGATCGTCGGGGTGGCGCCGATCGCGGGACGACTCTCGGACCGCTTCGGCCCGCGCTGGCTGATCGCCGGCGGGCTGCTGATCGTCGCCGCCTCGCTGTTCAGCTTCAGCGGCATCGCCGTCGACTCCACCTATCTCGACCTGCTGCCCGGCTTCATGCTGCTCGGCATCGGGATTGCGATGACGATGTCGCCGATGACCAGCGCCGCGATGAACGCGGTGCCGGTCCAGAAAGCCGGGATCGCCTCCGGGGTGCTCTCGATGTTCCGGATGGTCGGCGGCAGCCTCGGCGTTGCCGTGACAGGCGCGATCTTCCAGGGCCTGGTCAGCTCGCGGCTCGACACGCTGCTGGTGGGCTCCGGCGTGGACTCGGCCCAGCGCTCGGAAATCGCCCACCAGCTTGGGGGCGGCTCAACCGAACGCGTGCAGGGCGTCGATCCGGCCCAGGCCAGGGAAGTGATCGCCGCCGGGCGGGAAGCGTTCGTCTACGCACTGGGGCACGCGATGGAGGTCTCCGCCGCGATCGCCCTCGTCGGCGCGGTCGTCGGCGCAACCGCGATCCGCGCCAAAGGCAAGAAGGGCACGATCGAGGCGTCCGAGGCGACGGTCAACCCCGGCGGCTCCGCGGTCGCGGCGCGGGAGACCGTGGCGGCGGGCGAGCCTGTCGGTGCAGGCGAACCGGTCGGCTGAGCCACGTCTAGGACAAAATCTCGCGGATGCTGATCCTGCTGCCTCCCTCGGAGGGCAAGGCGATGCCGGCGGAGGGCGATCCGGTCGAGCTCGACTCGCTGGCCTTCGCGGCCGAGCTCGGCAAGAGCCGTGCGGCTCTGCTCGACGCGCTCGAGCGGCTGACCAAGGTGTCGAGCAAGAAAGCGGTGGAGATGCTCGGCATCTCCAAGGGTCAGGCGGAGGAGGTGACGATCGACGCGGGCCTGCGAGCCGCCCCGGCCGCCGCCGCAGCCGAGGTCTACACGGGCGTGCTCTACGAGCGGCTGGGGTTGCCGGCGCTGCCGGTGAGAGCACGGCGCCGGGTGCTCATCGCCAGCGCCCTCTGGGGCGTGGTGCGTCCCGACGACCGCATTCCCTACTACCGCTTCTCGTCCAAAGCGAGGCTGAAGAAGATCGGCCCGCCATCGAGCTTCTGGCGCGATGCCCTCGCGGAGGCAATGCCCGACGAGCCGGGCGGGCTGGTCGTCGATATGCGCTCTGGCGGCTACGCCGCTGCCTGGAAGCCGAAGCGGGCGACGCTGCTGGCGGTCCGCGCCTTCTCGGAGAGCGGCGGCGAGCGGAAGGTCGTCTCGCACATGGCGAAGGCGGTGCGCGGCGATGTCGCCCGGGCGCTGCTGCTGGCGAAGCAGCCGCCCACCGCCCCCCGGGCCGCCGCCGCGGTCGCCCGCGAGGCCGGCTTCGAGGTCGAGCTCGGCCCCGGCACCCTGGACGTCATCGTCACCAGCTGAGCTCGGGCCAGGTCGAGGGAGCCGACAGGTCGAGGCGAGGGAGGGTCCGGACCTCGACCTGGCCGAGGGAGGCGATCGTCTCCAGGTTGGACTGCTCGACCTCGGTCGGTCGCTCGGGCCAGGGGGTGAGGACCACGGTGGCGATCTCGAGGCCCGCGGAGCGGGCGGACTCGACGGTCAGCAGCGTGTGGTTGATCGTTCCGAGGCCTGGCGATGCGGCGATGACCAGTGGGTAGCCTAGGTCGACCGCGAGGTCGCGCACGAGATAGGCCGGGTCGAGTTCCTCTCGCATACCGAGAGGAACTCGACCCACCAGCGGGACGAGCAAGCCACCGACGCCCTCGCAGATCAGAGCATCGACTCCGTCCGCCGCAATCCGCGCCGTCTCCAGCAACCGCGCCGGGTCGATCTCCTCGCCGGCCATCGCCGCGGCCAGATGGGGCGAGGCGGGAGGCGCGTACCGGTAGGGCGCGATCTCCTCGTCGCTCTGGCCAGATCCCGCCGCCAAGCGCAGCAGCTCATGGTCGGCCAGGGGTCGATGGGCCGATAAGTCGCCTGGGGCTCGACCTATCGGCCCATCGGCGGGCTGTTCGTCGAGGCCGGTGACGGCGGGCTTGAAGACGGCGACCTTTTGGCTCTGCGCGGCGAGGGTGTGTGCGAGCACGGCGGCGACGACGGTCTTGCCGACCCCGGTGCCGGTGCCGGTGACGAAGACGCCGCCGGGCTCGGTCACGGGCATCGCGTCAAGCGGCGGCGGCTTTGGGCGCGAGCAGGCCGAGCTCGCGGGCGGCGGCGCCGACCAGCTTCGCGGCGCTCTCCAGCTCGCTGGCCTCGTGGCTGGCCATCACCGTGAAGCGCAGGCGCGAGGAGCCCTCGGGGACCGTCGGCGGGCGGATCCCCTGGGCGAAGACACCACTCGCGAGCAGCCGCTCGCAGAGCTCCATCGTGGACTCGGCGTCGCCGACCTCGATCGGCACGATCTGGGTCCGCGAGCGGCCGGCGTCGAGCCCCTCGGCGGCAAGCGCCGCCCGGAACGCCGTCGCGTTTGCCTGCAGGCGCCCGACCCGTTCCGCGGAGACGAGCTCCAGCGCCGCCGTCGCGGCGGCGACCGAGGGCGGCGGCGGCGCGGTTGAGAAGACGAAGGGACGGGCGGTGTTGACGAGGAAGTCGATCGTCTCGGCGTTGGCGCAGGCGTAGGCGCCGTAGGAGCCGAGCGCCTTGCCGAGGGTGCCGACGACCAGGTCGACCTCGCCGCTGAGGCCGGCGGCGGCGGCCGAGCCGCGCCCGCCCGGCCCGACGGCGCCGGTCGCGTGGGCCTCGTCGACCATCAGCCGGCAGCCGTGGCGGCGCACCAGCTCCAGCAGCTGCGGCAGCGGCGCGATGTCGCCGTCCATCGAGAAGACGCCGTCGGTGACGACCAGCGAGCCGCGCCCGCCCGCCTGCTCCAATCCCCAGGCGAGATGCTCGAGGTCGCCGTGGCGGTAGACGAAGGTCTCGGCCCGGGAGAGCCGGCAGCCGTCGACGATGCTGGCGTGGTTGAGCTCGTCGGAGAAGACGACCTCGCCCGCGCCCGCGAGGGCGGCGATGGTGCCGGTGTTGGCGAGGTAGCCAGAGCCGAACAGCAGCGCCGCCTCGTAGCCCTTGAACTCGGCCAGCCGCGCCTCCAGCCGCCGGTGCGGCTCCATGTTTCCCGAGATCAGCCGCGAGGCGCCCGCCCCGGCGCCCCAGTGCAGCGCCGCCTCCGCCGCCGCCTCGCGGACCTGCGGGTGATCGGCGAGGCCGAGGTAGTTGTTGGAGCAGAGCAGCAGCACCGAGCGGCCATCGAGCATCACCTGCGGCCCCTGCGGCCCGTCGACCAGGCGCAACTGCCGGTAGAGCCCGCGGTCGCGGAGCTCCTCGAGCCGCTCCGCGACGTCGGTCACGCCGCCTGCGGGTAGGGCGGGGGCTTCTTGGTCTTCTTGATCACCCGCAGCTGGGTCGAGGGATCCCAGAAGTTGGCTTCGTCCTGGTGGTCGATGAGCTCGTCGATCGGGGTCTCCGGGGTCTCGCCGTCGAGCCAGCCGGAGCGGTTGTCGGGCCTCGGGTTGGCGCCGTTGTCGGGCTGGCGGGCGACGTTCAGGCCCAGCTCCTCGAACATCGCCCGGTCGTCCTCGGGCTCGGCCCCGAGCGTGGTCAAGAAGTTGCCCATCATCACCCCGTTGAGGCCGGCTTTGACCGCCAGCGGCTGCAGGTCGCCGAGGTTCTCGACCCGGCCGCCGCAGAGCCGGAAGAGGGCGCCGGGGATGATCAGGCGGAAGATCGCCACCCACTTGACGACGTCCCAGGCATCCATCAGCTCGCGGTCTCCGAACTTGGTGCCCTCGCGCGGGTTGAGCAGGTTGATCGGCACCGAGGTGGGGTTGATCTCGGTCAGCTCGAAGGCCATCTCGACCCGCTGCTCCTCGGTCTCACCGAGATTCAGAATGCCGCCGACGCAGGTCTCCAGGCCGGCCTCCTTGACCGCCTGGATCGTCCGCAGCCGACCCTCGTAGCGGACCGTCGAGGAGACCTCGGGATAGTGGGAGCGGGCCGACTCGACGTTGTGGTGGACCCGCTGCACCCCCGCCTCGCGCAGCGACTTGGCGCGCTCGGCAGACATGTGGCCGATCGAGGCGCAGCGCTTGAGGTTGGTCTGCTCGGCGACCAGCCGCGTCCCCTCGAGGATTTTCTGGAAGTCCCGTTTGGAGAGGCCCTGCCCCTGGGTGACCATGCAGAAGCGGTGGGCGCCGGCAGCCTCGGCGGCTTTGGCGTGTTCGAGGATCTGCTCTGGCTCCAGCATCGCGTGCATCGGCGTGTCCGCCTCGGCGTAGCGCGACTGAGCACAGAAGCCGCAGTCCTCGGCGCAGCCGCCGGACTTGGCGTTGACCAGGGAGCACATGTCGGTCGAGTCGCCGAAGTTCTCGCGGCGCACCTTCCAGGCGCGCTCGACCAGCGCTCCGATCTCGTCATGGTCGGTCTGCTGCCCGTACTCGAGGGCCTCTTCGAAGCTGATCAGCGATGGCATGCGCGGTCTCTTTCCAGGGGGTGGATTGCCGCAAGGCTAGGTATCCGCCCGGACGCCTGGACCGCTCCGGACCGGCCCTAGGTCGTGTCCGGGGCTTCGTCGCGGATCGCGATCGGGTCGAAGACCCGGACCCCGTCGCGGCCGCCGTCCTTGGCCGCGTACATCGCCGTGTCCGCCTCGGAGACGATCGACTCGAAGCTGATGCGGGGGTCGTCGCCGAACATCGCCACGCCGACGCTGGCGGTGACCGGTTCCAGCTCCTCGTGGACAGGTTGGTGGTCGCGGATCGCGTCGGCGATCGCGTCGGCGGCGACCCGCGCCTCGGCCGGCGTGCAGCGGGGCAGGACGACGGCGAACTCGTCGCCGCCGAGCCGGGCCAGCACGTCGCTCTCACGGGTGCGGCGCCGCAGCACGCCGGCGATCTCTTCGATCAGGTGATCACCGGCGGGGTGTCCATGGGAGTCGTTGACCCGCTTGAAGTAGTCGAGGTCGAGCATCAGCAGCGCTCCCGTCGTGCGCTCGCGCCGCCCGCGGGCCATCGCCGCCCGCAGCTCCTCCTCGAAGCGACGGCGGTTCTTGAGGCCGGTCAGCGAGTCGAGGCTGGCCTGGCGCTTCAGCTCCTCCATCCGCTCGTTGCGGCTCCAGACCAGGATCAGCGAGCCGAGCAGGGCGGCCAGCGAGATCCCGATCACGGCCAGCGCCAGGGGCAGGCTGATGCCGGGGCGGTCGGGGTCGCGGACGACCAGCACCCAGGTGCGGTCGGCGATGTGGATCGATGCGTTGGCCGGGTCTTCGAGCTGTTCCCTGGGCCCGGTCACGGCGCGGCGGCCGACCCGCAGCTGCACGGCATCGTCGCCGGGCAGGGCGGCGACCGCCGATGCGGCCAGGTCGCCGATCCGGAAGCTGCCGGCGGCGAATCCGAGCAGTGCCGCGCGGCGCTGAGCCACGGTGGCGATCGGCGCGCGGTCACGGTAGACGGGTCGGTAGACGATCAGGCCGCTGCCGCCGAGCACGAGCTGCACGACGGGGGTTGCCGCGGGCCGCCCGGTGTCGCGGGCGTGATGCAGGAACGGCAGCCGTTCGGGATCGGAGCCGAGGTCATAGCCGAGTGCCCGCCGGGCACCTCGCTCGGCGGCGACGTAGGCGAGCGGAAAGTAGACGGGCCGGGAAGTTGCCTTGCGCAGATGTCCGCTCGGTCCGCGTTCGACTATCTGAAGGTGGTGCACACGTTCGAAGCGGGCGCGTTCGGAGGCCGGGACCCGCTGGACGAAGCCGGTGGAGGTGAGCACGCCCTGGCGCAGCAGCGAGCGGGCGACGACGTCGAACTTGTGACGGTTGAAGCTGCCCTCGGCCTGGAAGAAGGCGGCGGCGCTGGAGAGCTGGCCGACTGAGAGTGCGGCGACGGCTTCCGCCTGGTGCGCGGCGCGGGCGGCCTCGTCCTTCTGCATCCGGTGGAAATCGGCGTTGTCATCGGAATGGACGATCAGCGCCGCGACCACCGAGCCGGCGGCGATCAACAGGACTGCGACAAGTCCGATCCAGAAACGGAGCCTCATGCCTGCATTGTCGGCGAAGAACGTCTGAGCATTGAGGCTGGGAGGTGTCGTGCGTGGAACGGAGACGCTCTCAGGCGCCGGGAACGGCGGCCAGCGACTCCCAGAGGTAGAGCGAGGCGAGGCTGCGGTTGGGGCTCCAGCGCTCGCCGATCTCGACCGTCCGCAGGGGCGTCGGCATCTCCTCCAGCCCGTACTCGATCTGGATCGCTTTGCGGATGCCGAGATCGCCGCCGGAGAGGATGTCCGGCCGCTCGAGGTGGAAGAGCAGGAACATCTCGGCGGTCCAGCGGCCGAGGCCGCGCACAGCGACGATCTCCTCGATCGCCTCCTCGTCGCCGAGGTCGTCGAGCCGGTCGAGCTCCAGCTCGCCGCTGAGCACGTGCGAGGCGAGGTCCTGGATGTACTCGACCTTGCGGCCGGAGAGGCCGGCGCCGCGCAGATCCTCCACGCTCGCTTCCAGCAGCTGCTCCGGAGAGGGGGTGGTGCCGCCGAAGATGTCGATCACCCGCAGGTAGATCGTCCGCGCCGCTTTGGTCGAGAGCTGCTGGCCGACGATCGCCCGCAGCAGCGCCCCGTAGGCGTCGGGCGGGCGCTCTTCGCTACGCCGCGCCAGGCGCTTCTTGAGGTCGATCTTGCCGATCCGCTCGATCAGCGCCGCCATCGTCGGATCCGCGGTGGCGAGCTCGCGGCGGCCCTTGGCGCTCACCGCCCGATCCACTCCGGCGGGCGCTTCTCCCGGAAGGCCTGGATCCCCTCGCGGAAATCGTCAGAGGAGAAGCAGGATTCGCGCAGGGCGATCAGGCCGGCCTCCTGCTGGTCGGTGAGGACGGGGCTGGAGTTGAGCAGGTCGATCGCGTGTTTGTTGCCACGCATCGAGAGCGGCGCGTTGGCGGCGATGGCCGTGGCGTACTCGATCGAGGCCGTCTCGAACCCCTCGTCGGCGACGACCTCGTGGACCAGCCCGATCTGCTCCGCCCGCGCCGCCTCGAAGTTGCGCCCGGTCAGGAAGAGCTCCTTGGTCCGCGCCAGGCCGATCGTGTCGATGAACCTGCGCAGGCCGGTGTGGCCGTAGATCAGGCCGAGTTTGGCCGGCGGCATGCCGAGCTTGGCGCCGGCGGCGCAGAACCGCAGGTCGCAGCTGATCGCCAGCTCCAGGCCGCCGCCGAGGCAGTGGCCGTTGATCGCCGCCACGGTCGGCCAGGGGTGCCCGGCGATCGCCTCGATCGCCGCCTGGAAGGGGTGAGCGACGAGGGCCTCGGCGTCGCGCTCGAAGCTCTCGTCGGAGATCGCCGCGAGGTCGTAGCCGGCGGAGAAGACCAGCGGCGCGCCGGTGATCAGGACGCAGCGGGACTCGATCCCGCGGTTGAGCTGCGGCAGTGCCTCGGCCAGCGCGTCGAGGATCTCGTGGTCGAGCGCGTTGCGGCGCCCGGGGTTGGAGATGCGAAGCCGGGAGACCCCTGCGGCGGGCTGATCGAGGACGAGCTTGCCGCCCGCGAGCTGCTCCTCCACGGTGCCTCTACTCCAGGACCACGAGGACGTCGCCTTCGCTCACGGCCTGGCCCTCTTCGCAGCGAATCTCCTTCACGGTCCCGTCGTCTTCGGCCTCGACCGGGATCTCCATCTTCATCGACTCGAGGATCGCGACGGTGTCGCCGTCGGAGACCTCGTCGCCGATGGCGACCTCGACTTTCCAGACGTTGCCGGTGATGTGGGCCTCGACGTTCGGCATCGGCGGGGGACAATAGCCGCCATGGAGGACTCGCTGATCGCCATAGTGGCCGCCCGCAACGAGGCGGATCGGGTCGGGCAGACGGTCGCGGCGCTCCGCGAAGAGTTCCCCGGTGCGGCGATCTGGGTGGCCGACGACGCCTCCACGGACGGCACCGCCGAGGTGGCGATGGCCGCGGGCGCGCAGGTGGTCAGCCGCGGCAGGCCGCACGGCAAGGGCGCCAACGTCACCGCTGCGGCCGAGGCGGCGCTGAGCGCCGCCCCCGCGCCACGCCTGGTCCTGCTCTGCGACGGCGATCTCGGCGCCTCGGCAGCGCGGCTGGCGCCGCTGGTCGAGGCGGTCGAGCGGGGCGAGTGCGACCTCGCGGTGGCGGTCTTCTCGCGCCGCGTCGGCGGCGGCTTCGGCCTCGCGCTCGGCTTCGCCCACCGGGCGATTCGGCGCCTCTGCGGGGCCGAGACGATCGCGCCGATCTCCGGCCAGCGGGCCCTCCGGGTGGAGGTGCTGCGGACCTGCCTGCCCTTCGCCGCCGGTTTCGGGATGGAGATCGGGATGACGGTCGACGCCGTCCGCGGTGGCTACCGGCTCGGCGAGTACGAGCTCGACCTCGAGCATCGCGCCAGCGGCCGCACCGTCGCCGGCTTCCGCCACCGCGCCGTGCAGCTCTGGGACTTCGCCCGCGTGTACGCATCGCGCCGTCGCTAGCCTGGATCGCGGATGAGGGGCGCGATGAAGAGGCTCGGCGCAGCGGCGATCGCGATCGCCAAGTGATCCTGGCGATCGACCAGGGGACCACGGGGACGACCTGCATCGTCTTCGACGCCGAGGGGCGGATCGCCGGCCGCGCCTACGCGGAGTTCGAGCAGCACTTTCCGCGGCCCGGCTGGGTCGAGCACGACGCGGCGGAAATCTGGGAGGTGACGCGCCGGGTGGGCGTCGAGGCGATCGCCGCCGCCGGGATCGAGGGCGCCGGCCTCGAGGCGATCGGGATCGCCAACCAGCGCGAGACCGTGGTCGCCTGGGACCCGGCGACCGGCGAGCCGGTCCACCGGGCGCTGGTCTGGCAGGACCGCCGCACGGCGGAGCGCTGCGACGAGCTGCGGGCGGCGGGGCAGGAGGCGCTGGTGCGCGAGCGGACCGGGCTGACGATCGACCCCTACTTCTCCGCGACCAAGATCGAGTGGCTGCTGGCCAACGCCGAGGGGGCGGAGCGGGCGGTCTTCGGCACCGTCGACTCCTGGCTCCTGTTCAAGCTGACCGGGCGCCACGCCACCGACTACTCCAACGCCTCGCGGACGATGCTGTTCGACATCCGCCGCCTCGCCTGGGACCCGGAGCTCTGCGGGCTGCTGGGGATCGACCCGGCCCGGCTGCCGGAGCCGCTGCCCTCGGCACACGTCTTCGGCGTGACGAGCGAGTTCGGCGGCGAGGTGCCGGTGGCGGGGATCGCCGGCGACCAGCAGGCGGCCCTGTTCGGCCAGGCCTGCCACCGCTCTGGGATGGCGAAGAACACCTACGGCACCGGCAGCTTCGTCCTCCTCAACACCGGCCCCGAGCCCCCCCACCCGCCCGACGGCCTCCTCGCCACCGTCGCCTGGGGGGCAGGGGATGAGGTGACGTACGCGCTGGAGGCCTCGATCTTCGTCACCGGGGCGGCGGTGCAGTGGCTGCGGGATGGACTGGGGATCATCGGGGAGGCGGGGGAGACCGAGGGGCTGGCGGCTTCGCTGGACTCCAACGACGGCGTCTACTTCGTGCCGGCGCTGACCGGGCTCGGCTCGCCGCACTGGGACCCCTACGCGCGGGGCACGATCGTCGGCCTTACCCGTGGCAGCGGTCGCGCGCATCTGGCCCGCGCGGCCCTGGAGGCGATCGCCTACGAGACGGTCGACGCGGTCCGCGCCCAGGAAGCTGCCGCCGGGAGGCGGCTCGAGGTGCTGAAGGCCGACGGCGGCGCGGTCGTCAACCGCTGGCTGATGCAGTTCCAGGCCGACGTGCTGGGCGCCCCCGTCGTCGTCCCGGAGATCGCCGAGACCACCGCGCTCGGCGCCGCCTATCTGGCCGGGATCGCGACCGGCCTCTGGACTCGCGAGCAGGTCGGGGAGATGTGGCGCGAGGCGGCTCGCCACGAGCCGCGGATGAGCGCCGACGAGCGCGAGTCGCTGCTGGCCGACTGGCGGCGGGCCCTGGAGCGCTCCTGTGACTGGGCCCGTCCCGCGGGGTAGCGTCTCCTGCATGGCTGAGATGAGGCCCCAGACCTACATGGACCCGCGCCCGGCGGAGTACTTCACCAGGTTCCACACGGCGGCCCGCAAGGGCGTCGGCTGGACCTATCCGCTGGCTCGCGCGATCCTCACCCTGCCGACGATCCTGATCTACCGCTTGCGGGCGACCGGCCTCGAGAACGTGCCGAAGAGCGGCCCGCTGGTCCTGGCGCCCAACCACTTCAGCCAGATGGACCACTTCTTCGTCGGCGCCTACCTGCGCCGCCAGGTTCGCTTCATGGCCAAATCGCAGATGTTCGGACCGCCGGTCCTGACCTACATCTACAAGCACGGCGGCGTCTTCCCGGTCCGCCGCGGCCACCACGACGAGGAGGCTTTCAGGACCGCCTACGCGATCCTCGACCAGGGGGAGATGCTGCTGGTCTACGCCGAGGGCGGCCGCTCGCGCTCGCGTGAGCTGGGTGAGCCGAAACGCGGGATCGGCAGGATCGCCCTGGAGTCGGGGGCGCCGATCGTCCCGGTCGCGATCCACGGCTCGGCCGGGGTCCGCGGCTGGAAGCGGCTGCGCTTCCCCAGGGTCACGGTCGAGTTCGGCGAGCCGCTGACCTTCGCGGTCGAGCCGGATCCCAGTCGCGAGCGCCAGCTCGAGGCGGCGACCGAGGTCTTCGGCGAGGTGCGGAAGATCTACGAGGGGCTGGCTACTCGTAGCGAGCGGCGAGCCGAGCGTAGAAGTCCGGGTCGTGCCCGGGTGTAATCGTCGCGTCGGGGAACTGAGAGTGGAAGAGGCGCAGCTCCTGCAGTGAGCGGCGGAAGTTGTGGGCGTCAAGGGGACGCGGCGGCATCGCCGCGTCGCCGCCTAGCTGAGCCGCCATGTACATCGCGTCGCCGCCGATCACGAAGTCGTTCTGTGCGAGCCGGGCTACAACCGACATGTGGCCGGCGCTGTGGCCGGGCGTGTAGGCGAGGTGGATCGAGTTGTCGCCGAAGAGGTCGAAGGTGCGGCCGAAGCTGGCGTAGGAGTCGTTGCCGGCACGGTCGAAGTCGACTGTGCGGAAGTCGAAGGCGTAGTCGAAGTGGGAGCGGCGGTAGCCGTTGAGGGTCGGGCGGGGACCGGTCGCGGCGGCCTTCCACTCGGTCTCGCTGACGACGAAGGTCGACTTCGAGAACTCCGAGATCGCCGAGGCGTGGTCGTTGTGCATGTGGGTCATCACCACCACCGGGACCTCACCCGGGTCGAGCCCACGTTCGCGCAGCTGCGCCGCCGCGTCTTCGCCGGCCACCAGCGTCGGCTTGCCGATGCGGTTGCCGAGGCCGCCGAAGTTCTCCTTGCCGTCTGTCGCGATCGAGGGATGCAGGCCGGTGTCGACGAGGATCGCGCCGGCGCTGGGGTGGCGGATCAGGAAGGCCGGGACCGGGATCAGGTTGGGCTCGCGCCTGCCGAACAGCGCCCTGGCCAGCTTCAGGGTGAGGAAGCGTCCGCCCGGGCTGACCATCATCGCCTGCGGGAAGTCGACGTGACCGGCGATCAGCGGTTCGACGACCACGGTCGCTCCCGGCGTCCCCCCGGAGAGCGGCTCGTGCAGGGGCTGTGCCTCCACCGTGACCTTCATCGCAGGTGACATTAGCGCCGAAGTGGTCGCCTATAGGCTTGCCGGACGATGGCTGAAAGCTCGCATTCGCAGGTGTTTCGGGACGGATTGCTCGACGGCCAGGTCTGCGTCGTCTCCGGCGCCGGCAGTGGTTTCGGGCGGGAGACGACGTTGGAGTTGGCGCGTCTCGGCGCCACCGTGGTCGGCTGCGGGCGCCGTGCGGAGCCGCTGGCGGAGACCGCCGAGTTGGCCGCCGGTCTGACCGGGTCCTTCGAGCACGAGGTGTTGGACATCCGCGAGGAGGAGCCGGTCGGGCGCTTCTTCGACGGCCTGCTGGAGCGCCACGGCCGGCTCGACGTGCTCGTCAACAACGCCGGTGGCCAGTTCCTCAGCCCGGCGGAGGCGATCACCCCGAAGGGCTTCCGCACCGTCATCGACCTCAACGTCCAGGGCACCTGGTTGATGACCCACGCCGCTGCGACCAAGGCCTTCATCCCGCAGAGGGGCGGCAAGGTGCTCAGCGTCACCCTCTCCCCCCACAACGGCATGCCGGGGATGGTCCACTCCGGCGCCGCCCGGGCCGCGGTCGAGAACATGATGCGGACGTTGGCGATCGAGTGGTCGCGCTTCGGGATCAAGACCGTCGCCCTCGCCGCCGGCCAGTTCGCGACCGAGACCCTGCTGACCAAGTATCCGCAGGTCGTCGTCGACAACCTCGAGCGCTCGATCCCGATCGGGCGCGCCGGCCGTCCCGAGGAGATGGCCTGGCTGGTCGCCTACCTGGCCTCGCCGGCCGGCGACTTCTACTCCGGCACGACGATCACGATTGACGGCGCCCGCGACAACTGGGCCGGACGCTGGCCCCCCGAAGCAATCGCCAACGCCGAGGGCACGCCGGTCGCGGAGGAGCGGCGCTCGAAGGAGTAGCTGGCGCGGTCGAGGTCGGGGGCTCTCTCCCGGAGGCCGTCGCGCAGCTGAGCCACCGCTAGGGCTCAAGCCTACCGCGAGCCTCGGGGGCCCGGCCCTCACGCGAAGCTCCGCGTCGGAAGCTTCAAGAGGTGGGCGGCTTTCTGTGAGCTGGAAAGGTTCCGTGGACGGAAGCTCTCCGCTCCAGGCGTGATCGAGGTGGACAAGAGGGTCCAGTGCCCCTCTCCCAGAAGCTCAGGCGGAAGGGTTTGAGCCCTGGCAGACGCCCCAGCTGCGCGACGGCTTCTGGGGGAGGGCACCGGACCCTCTATCGCGACTCGAGTACCGCGAGCGGAATCTCGCGGTCGGCGCGGGCCCGATAGTCCCTGTAGCCGGAGTAAGCCCTGTCCGCCAGGGCCCAGAGGCGGTCGCGCTCCTCGGGGGTGGCGACGCGGGCGTGGACGGCCCGATGCTCGGAGCCGATCTGCACCGTGGTGTCGGGATTGGCGAGAAGGTTGTGGTACCAGGCGGGGTGCCTGGGGAAGCCGCCCTTGGAGGCGACGATGACGACGTCCTTGCCGTCCTCGACGTAGAGCAGCGGCGTGGTGCGCTTGGTGCCGCTCTTCGCCCCGACGTGGTCGAGCAGGAGCATCCTGCCGCCGACGCCGGGAATCGAGTGGCCGAGGCGCCCACCCGTCCTCCGGTAGAGGAACGTGTGGGCACCCGCGGAACGCCAGAGCGCAGGCCAGACCTTGTCCGCCAGGTCGAGGTAGCGGGGGGTCGACCCGCCCGCTTTCGCCGTGTCGCTCAGGTGTACATCCCGCCGAACATGCCGCCGGTCACGTTGAGGACCTGGCCGTGCACGTAGTTGGCGAGCGGTGAGGCGAGGAAGAGGACCGGGCCGGAGGCCTCCTCGGGGGAAGCGGGGCGGCCGAGCGGGATGATCGCCGAAGCCATCGCCCGCATCTGCTCGGGGATGCCGAGCTCGATCTTCTCGCCACCGGGAGCGGTCATTTCGCCGCCCTCCTCCTTGGCGGCGGTGAGGCGGGTGTCGACGAAGCCGAAGGCGACCGCGTTGACGTTGATCTTGAACTGGCCCCACTCCTTGGCGAGCGTTTTGGTGACGCCGACGACGCCCATCTTGGCGGCCGAGTAGTTGACCTGGCCGGCGTTGCCCATCGTGCCCGAGGTCGAGGAGACGTTGATCAGCTTGCGGAAGACCTCGGTGCCCTCGCCGCGCTCGGCCTTGGCGGCCTCGCGCCAGTGCGGAGCGATCGCGCGGGCGACGCGGAAGGGGACGACGGTGTGGATGTCGAGCATCGCCTGGAACTGCTCGTCGGTCATCTTGTGGGCGACGCCGTCCCAGGTGTAGCCGGCGTTGTTGACGACGATGTCGACCGAGCCGAAGGCATCGACGGCGGCGGCGACGAGCTTGTCGGCGGCACCGGTCTCGGTCAGGTCGCCGGCGAAGACGGCGGTCTCGCCGCTGATTTCACCGGAGGTCTGCTCGGCAACGTCGGCGTCGAGGTCGTTGATCAGGACCTTGGCGCCCTCGGCCGCGAACAGCTCCGCGGTCGCCCGTCCGATGCCTCGTGCCGACCCAGTGACAATCGCCGCTTTCCCGTCCAGAAGTCCCATCAGTCCGTCTCTCCTTTAGTTCGTGAAGTCGGCGCCGGAGGCTACAGGGATCAACGGTACTGGTTGACTGGCCAGTCTCGGGAGCGGCGCTCAGCTGAGGCTGACGCCGCCGTCCTCGGTGATCCGCCAGTGGGGGTTGTGGGCGATCTCCCAGGGGTGGCCGTCGGGGTCGACGAAGACGCCGCTGTAGCCACCCCAGAAGGTCTCGGCCGGCTCGCGGCCGATCGTCGCGCCGGCGGCGCGGGCCTCCTCGATCGCCGCGTCGACCTCCGCCGGCGAGCCGAAGTTGAGCGCCAGGGTGACGCCGCCCCAGCCGGGCGAGTCCTCGACGCAGCTGTCCTCGGCGAGTCTGGCGCGGTCCCAGAGAGCGAGGACCATGTCGCCGGCCTGGAAGAAGGCGACGTCGTCGCCGGGCGCGGCGCCGGTCGTCCAGCCGACGGCTTCGTAGAAGGCGCGGGAGCGCTCCAGGTCGGAGACGCCGAGGGTGATCAGACTGACCCGTTGCTTCATGTGCGATTGTTCCAGGCAGAATGGTCGCGCGATGGCCAGCGTCTTTCTTCCTCTCGCTCCTGGCGATGTTCAACCCGACGCTGCTGGCGGCGACGACGGTGATGATGCTGTTGCCGAACACCAAGAAGCTGATGCTCGGCTATCTGCTCGGCGCCTACCTGACCAGCATCAGCCTCGGCCTGCTGGTCGTCTTCTCACTGCACGGCTCCGGAAGCGCCGAAGCCGCACGCCACACCCTCAGCCCGCTCGAGGACATCGTGGTCGGGCTGATCGCCCTCCTGGTCGCCTACGTGCTGGGGACGGATCGCGACGCATCGCTGAAAGAACGGCGGCGGCGGCGCAAGGAGGCCAAGCAGGGGGAGGGCAAGGCGAAGGAACCGCTGCCGATGCGGATGCTCGGCAAGGGGTCGGCGCGGATCACCTTCGCCGTCGGCGCCGCCCTCTCGTTCCCCGGCGTCTCTTATCTCGCGGCCCTCGACCGCATGGCCAAGCTCGACTACGGGACCGTGGCGACCGCCGCCCTGGTGGTCGCCTTCTGTCTGATCCAGCAGCTCCTGCTCGAGCTGCCGCTGATCGGCTACGCGGTGGCGCCGGACTGGACCGAAGGAGCCGTGGTTCGGTTTCGCGCCTGGCTCGGCCGCAACGGGCGGCGCGTCGGTATCTACGGAGCCGCTGCGATCGGCTCGCTGCTGCTGTTGCGCGGTCTGACCACGCTGCTGGCATAGCGGCGAACAGCCGCTCAACCCGGGGGTTCCGAGGAGGAGATGGCCGCCAGGTCGGCGGGCCGCAGCAGCGCGATCAGGGTCGAGCCGTCGACGATCGCCAAGCCGCCCTTGCGCAGCTTCGCCCTGGCGCCGGTGAGTCGCGCGACCTCGGTGGAGAAGTCTGGCTCGTGTCCGACCAGCAGGACGCCGCCGCGGCCGGCGGCGAGCGCGAGCGCGTCGAAGCCGCCGCCGCGCAGCTCGTTCGCCGCCTCCGGCTCGATCCCGAGCGCTTCGCAGGCGAGCCGCGCCGTCTGGGCCGCTCTTACTTTGGGGCTGGCGAGGCAGGCGTCGATCGCCGCCCCTCGTGCCGCCAGCGCCCGACCTGCCGCGCGAGCCTGGCGTTCTCCCTTCGGCGTCAGCCGTCGGGCGGCGTCGTCGCCATCCTCCGCGTCGCCGTGGCGCAGCAGGTAGATCATGCGTCGAACTCTCCCACGCGAGCCAACCTACCCGGCGAGCCTGCGCCTCTAGCATCGGTCGGATGCGCCCTTTCCCGCGACGCCTGTCGCTTGCCGTCCCGCTCGTCTCCGCCATCTTCTTCACGATGGCGACCCCGGCCTCGCCCGCCGGGCGGATCGTCGTCTTCGGCGCGACATCGGGCTCGCACCTGACCCTGACCGCGAGCGGTGACGACATCCAGGTCGACGGCTACATGGCGGCAGCGCGGCCGTCGGGCTGCCGCCTCAGCCGTTCGCGCCTCCGCGCCGTCTGTTCCGCGGCTACCGCCGACGCGATCGAAATCGATATGGGCCCGAGCGGCGACCTGGTCGAAGTCCTCGATCGCATGCCGTTCCCGCTCATCGTCCACCTCGGCGCGGGGCAGGACAAGTTCATCGGCAACGGTGAGAAGGACACCTGCTATCCCGAAGGTTCGAGGCGCAACCGCTGCGTCGGCGGCGGTGGCAACGACGTCTGCATCACCGGTCAGGAGAACACCGACTGCGTCGGCGGGCGGGGGAACGACTACTGCAAGGAGGGCGCCGGCAGCGACGGCTGCTGGGGCGGCCCGGGCCGGGACCTCTGTTACATGGGGCCCGGAGAAGACGGCTGCCATGGCGGCCCCGGCAACGATCGCCTCTTCGGCGGCCCCGGCGCCGACCAGCTCTACGGCGGCCCCGGCTTCGACTACTGCGACGGCGGCCCCGGGATCGGCAAGTCGCACGAATGCGAGGCCGGGCCGGGGCATTGACCGCCGCGATCCCGCTCGCTTTCGGTCAGCGCCTGCTGCTCCGCCACGCGACCCATGGGGGCTGGATCTTCATCCTCGCCGCCGTCGCGATCGTCCTGCTGGTCCGCTTCTGGCCGGCGATCGTCGCCTGGTTCGAGCGGCGCCGGTAAGCCTTACGGGCTCAGCTCGGCCAGCACCGCCCTGGCCGCCTCTTCTCCCGAGCCGACGGCGCCGTCCATGTAGCCGTTCCAGACGGTCGCGGTCTCCGCGCCGGCCCAGTGCAGCGGGCCGATCGGCGTTCGCAGGGCGGCGCCGAATTCGCTCCAGCCGCCCGGCCCCATCAGAGCGCCGTAGCAGCCGCGGGTCCACTCCTCGTCCGCCCAGACGCGCTCGATGAACCGCTCTGGCCGCGCCGCGCGCTCGCCGAAGAGGCGGGCGTGGCCGGCGAGGACGGCGGCGCGGCGCTCGGCCGCCGGCCTGCCGCCCCACTGGCGCGCCAGGCGGCCCTCGAGGAAGCCGAGCAGCACGCCGGGGGTCCCGTCCGGCGGTGAGTTGTCGAAGACGACGCGGGCCGGGCCGACGTCGTTGGCGGCTTGGCCCGAAAGTCCCTGCTCGCGCCAGAAGGGCCGCTCGTAGATCGCCATCGTCTTGATCACCGTGCCCTGCGGCATCCGCTGGGTCAGCTGGTCGCGCCGGCCCGGCAGGGGCGGGTCGTAGGAGATCCGCCCGGCCAGGGTCGGCGGGATCGCCACGATCGCCGCCCGCGCCCGCACCGCCAGGCCGCCGGACTCCCCACCCGGGCCGTCGGCAGCGACGAGGACGCCGTCCTCGCCGTGCTCGATCCGCCGCACCGGAGCACCGAGGCGCAGGCGCTCCGCTCCGAGCTGCTCGGCCATCAGTAGGGCCAGGCGCTGCGAGCCTCCCTGGAAGCGGTCCTGCTGGGCGCCGCCGTCGGTGCCGAGCAGGGTGTCGAAGCCGCCGCCGGAGTGGGTGTAGAAGAGGACGTGCAGGAGCGAGACCTCGCCGGGCTCGGCCGCCCAGACCGCCTCGGTTGCGAGCTCGAAGAGGCTCCGGGCCGCGGTGGTACGGGTGTTGCGCCGGATCCAGGTGGCGAAGGTCTGGCTGTCCCAGCTCGCCGCCTTCGCCGCCATCCACGGCTCCTCCAGCGGCACCTGCCGCGCCATCCGGTCCAGGCGCATCCGCGCCTGTTCGAAGTCGGCCAGCGCCAGCGGCGAGATCGCCCGGCTGAGGTCGCGAAGCAGCCCGAGGCGGGCGTCGGTCAGAGCTCCGGTGTAGGAGGTGCGCCGGCCGGAGAGCTCGATCAGGTGGCGCCCCTCGTCGTGGGTGGGGAAGGTGTCGATGTCGAGCTCGGCGGCGAGGGCCGCGATCCGTCCTTGGGTCGGCCCGATCCACTGGCCGCCGACCTCGACCACCTTGCCCCCGCCGATCTCCTCGTTGAGCAGGCGCCCACCAACCCGCTGGCGGGCCTCCAAGACCGCGACGCTGTGGCCCGCGGCGACGATTCGACGCGCGGCCGTCAGGCCGGCCAGCCCGGCGCCGACGATCGCGACGTCGACGGAGGCCTGGCTCAATGTGGTGGCCCCGCCATCGACCGGCTCGTTGCCCGGCGAGTCGCGATCGCTCCGCATAGGGCGAAGGCTAGGCCGGTCGCCATCAAAACGTTGGTGAGGTAACCGCCCAGCGCCGGGATTCGCGGCCACGGTTGCACCACGTGGCCGGAGAGAATCAAGCCAAGCGAGATGTTCTGGACGAAGTCGGCGCTGGCGGCGACCGGCCCAAACCAGGCGAAATTACGGCCGCATCCTCTAGGCGAGGCATGCCGCTCGCCGCGGCGCGCCGGGCGACGGCGGCGCAGGCGCCAGCCAATAGAAGGCCGTATCCGAACTGGAACGCGGTGTCGAGGGCCAGTTGCCACCACATCGCGTTCTTACCGGCGCTGCCCCAGCCGGTGAGGATCTCCTGGCTGCGCGAGACGCTCCCCGCCGACTCAAATGCGGTCAGCGAGGCGCCGTGGTCCGCCATTGTCGCCATCGCCGGCAGCATCGCCAAGCCCGAGAGCAGCGCCAGCAGGGCCAGCGCCCAGAGCGATCTCTTACGACTGGCGGCGATGAAGAGGCGGGGCACCGCAGGAGCTTTCATTTCTGCATTAGTATCACCATTCGAGTTGGAGTTACAATCTGAATGACCGCCAGATCGAAAAGAGAGACTCGCGCTGAGAAGCAGGCCCGCACCCGCGCCGAGCTGCTCGCCACTGCCGCCAAGGTCTTCGCCCAGCGCGGATACAACGGCGCCTCGGTTGAGCAGATCGCCGAGGAGGCTGGCTACTCCCACGGTGCCGTCTACTCCAACTTCGACGGCAAGGCCGACCTCTTCCTCGCCGTCTTCGAGGAGTACATGGCCCAAAGAGCACAGGAGCTGGATCGACAGCCAGGTCGACCTCGGCGAGGACACGTCGCTGGAGTTGCGCGCCCGTGCCCTCGCCGATCAGTGGATGGAGCGCTTTGCCGCTGACCGCGAGTCCTTCGTCCTGCACATGGAGTTCATCGCCCACGCCGGCCGCGACCCCGAGCTGGCCGGGCGGTTCGGCGCCCGCTCAGCGGCGCTGCGCGAGGCGGTCGCCCGCTACATCGCCGCATTTCAGGAGGAGGCCGGCGTCGAGCTCCGCTCGCCGCCGGACGACCTCGCTCTCGTTCTCCGCGCGCTCGGCATCGGTCTAGCGGTGGAAGCGCTGGTCAGCCCTGACGCCGTGCGCCAAGATCTCTACGGCGACTTCGTCGAGCTGCTGGTCGTCTGTTCTGCGAGAGCGCGGCACGGCGAGAAGCGCCCGGCGACCCGGCGTGGGCGAGTGAAGCGATGCGTGGCGGTCGGCCCGGCCCGGCCGAGGCGCTGCTGGCCGAGCAGAGCGACTACTACCGCCGGCGCGCGCCCGAGTACGAGGACTGGTGGTTTCGCCGCGGCCGCTACGACCGCGGCGAGGAGGACAACGCCAGGTGGTTCGCCGAGGCGACGGAACTGGAGGCCGCCCTGGAGCGCTTCGGCCCGCGCGGCAAGGTGCTGGAGCTGGCCTGCGGCACCGGGATCTGGACCCGTCGGCTCGCCGCCGGCGCCACGCATCTCACCGCCGTCGACGGCTCCGCCGAGATGCTCGAGCTGAACCGTGCCCACCTTCCCGGCGCCGCTGTCGCTTACCGCCAGGCGGACCTCTTCGCCTGGGAGCCGACCGAGGCCTACGACGTCTGCTTCTTCGGCTTCTGGCTCTCCCACGTCCCCGAGCCGCTCTTCGAGGCCTTCTGGGAGAAGGTGCGCCGCGCCCTGGTCCCCGGCGGCAGGGTCTTCTTCGTCGACAGCGCCGGCGGCGATCTCTCCAGCGGCGTCGACCGCGAGCTCCCCGAGGCGGGGGAGACGATGGTGCGCCGGCTCGAGGACGGTCGCGAGTACCGGATCGTCAAGCGCTTCTACGAGCCGCGGGCGCTGCAAGATCGCCTTGCCGACCTCGGCTGGGACGTGCGGGTCGCCTCGACGAACGAATACTTCATCTACGGCCAGGGAAGCCTGGCGGGAAATCCCCGCTGATCCCTACAGCCCCATCTGCTTGCCGAGGATCTCCTTCATGATCTCGTCGGTGCCGCCGCCGATCGGGCCGAGGCGGGCATCGCGGACGGCACGCTCGATGCCGTACTCGCGCATGTAGCCATAGCCCCCGTGGATTTGCAGCGATTGGTCGGCGATCTCGAGGACGGCTCGCTGGGTGACCAGCTTGGCCATGCTGACGTCGCGGATGCACTCCTGGCCGGAGTGGAATAGCCGCAGGGCGTTGTAGGTGAGGGCGCGGGAGGCCTCGGCCTTGGTCGCCATCTCGGCGACCTGGTGGCGGATCGCCTGGAACTTTCCGATCGGGCGGCCGAAGGCCTCGCGCTCGAGGGCGTAGGCGACGGTTACATCGATCAGGCGCTGCATCGCGCCGACGGCGCCGATCGCCATCAGCAGCCGCTCCCAGGCGAAGTTGGCCATGATCAGCTTGAAGCCGCCGTTCTCCTCGCCAAGCAGGTTCTCCGCCGGCACCTCGACGTCGGTGAACGCCAGCTCGCCGGTGTCGGAGGAGTGCCAGCCCATCTTCTCCAGCTTCCGCGCGACCTCGTAGCCGGGCATCTCGCGCTCGAGGACGAGGAAGGAGATGCCGCCGTGGCCGCCCTCCTGGGTGGTCTTGCAGGCGCAGACGAGAAAGTCGGCGCGGACGCCGTTGGTGATGAAGGTCTTGGCGCCGTTGACTACGTAGCCGCCGTCGACGCGCTCGGCCGTGGTGGTGATCCCGGCGACGTCGGAGCCGGCACCGGGCTCGGTGATCCCGAGGGCGCCGATCTTCTCGCCGGCGATTCCCGGCACCAGCCAGCGCTGCTTCTGCTCGGGGGTGCCGAAGTTGAAGATCGGCGGCAGGGCGATCGAGGCGTGGGCGTTGAGCCCGGCGGCGACGCCGCCGGAGCCGCCGGAGCGGGCCAGCTCCTCGACCAAGATCGCGTCGTGCAGGTGGGTGCCGCCCTGGCCGCCGTACTGCTCCGGGAACTTCAGCCCGAGGAAGCCGAGCTCGGCGCAGCGGGCATACAGCTCGCGCGGGAATTCCCGCGCCGCCTCCCACTCGTCCACATGCGGCGCGATCTCCTTGGCGACGAAGCGCTGGACGGTCTCCCGCAGCTCCTCGTGCTCCTCGCCGAAGGGGGGGAGGATGGCGCGGAACCCGGTGTCCTTGACGACGGTCATGTCACGGGGTTGGTGCGCTAACGTTGCAGACAACGCGTTTCGCGTGCGCACTTTCGATGTAGCTTGGAGGCATGGAGCGGACGATGTGGACCGACGAGCTCAGTAGCCGCTAGCTGCCGAGCGCCTACAGCCCGTAGCTCTTGCCGATCACGTCGAGCATGACCTCGTCGGTGCCGGCGCCGATGCGGTTGAGGCGGACGTCGCGGTAGGCGCGCTCGATCTCGTACTCCTTCATGTAGCCGTAGCCGCCGAGGATCTGGATGCACTCGTCGGCGACCTCGCAGCCGACCCGGGAGGCGAAGAGCTTCGCCATCGTGATCTCGCGCACCGGGTACTCGCCGTTGGCGAAGCGCCAGGCGGTCGCGTAGGTGAACTGCTTGGCCGCCTCGGTCTTGGTCGCCATCTCGGCGAACTTGTGGCGGATCGCCTGGAACTTGCCGATCGGGCGGCCGAAGGCTTCGCGCTCCTTGGCGTACTCGAGGGTCTTCTCGATCATCCGCTCGCAGCCGGCGTGGGAGCCGGCGGCGGCGACCAGGCGCTCGCCCTGGAGCTCCCAGGCGATGTGGTAGAAGCCCTTGCCGACCTCGCCGAGCACGGCGCCGGCGGGGACGCGGACGTCTTCGAAGGCCAGCTCGCCGGTGTCGGAGGCGTGCATCCCCATCTTCTCCAGCTCGGCGGAGACGGTGAAGCCGGGGACCGTCTCGCCGTTCTCGTCGCGCAGGTCGACGACGAAGAGGGTGATGCCGTCGTGGCGCTCCTCCGGGTCGGTCTTGCAGACGAGGACGATGAAGTCCGCCCGCGGGCCGTTGGTGATGAAGGTCTTGGAGCCGTTGATGACGTATTCGTCGCCGTCGCGGATCGCCGTGGTGCGGATGCCGGCGACGTCGGAGCCGGCGCCCGGCTCGGTGATCCCGAGGCTGCCGATCTTCTCGCCCTTGAGGCCCGGCTCGAGGTACTTCTCCTTCTGCTCCTCGGTGCCGAGCAGGTGGATCGGGGGCAGGACCATGTCGGTCTGGACCGCGAAGCCCATGTTGGTGCCGCCGGAGCCGGAGTAGCTCATGCACTCGGCGCGGACCAGCGAGTAGAAGTAGTCGCCGCCCTGGCCGCCGTACTCCTCCGGGAAGCAGAGGCCGAGGAAGCCGAGCTCGCCCGCCCGCTGCATCGCCGAGGTGGGCCAGTAGGTGTCCTCCCACTCGTTGCGGTGCGGCCACAGCTCCTTCTTCACCCACGACTCCATCGACTCGCGCAGGTCTTCGTGCTCCTGGCTGAAGATGAAGTGCTTGCGCCCGGCTGCATGGTCGGGCTTGATGACGCTGGAGCCGTTGGTCGCGGTCGCCACTGGTGTCTCTCCTCGTTCGCGGGTTCGGAGGCGGCAGCGGCCGCCGGAAGCGAGTAGACAGTAGCACTTCCCACTTTCGACATTTTCGGCTATGGTCCGGCCGGATGAGCGAGGAGAGCTACGAGCTGGTCGCCTACGAGGTCGCCGACGGCGTCGCCACGGTGACGCTGGACGACCCGGAGAAGCGCAACATGCTCTCCGGCCAGATGCTGGCCGAGCTGGTCGCGGCGATGAAGCAGGCGCAGGCCGCCGAGGAGGTCCGCGCGGTCGTCCTCACCGGGGCCGGCGACAAGGTCTTCTGCGCCGGTGCCGACCTCGGCGGTTTCGCCGCCGACGTGCCGCTCGTCCACAAACACTTCGCCCGTGACCTCTTCCTCGAGTTCTTCAGGCTGATGCCGCGACTCGGCAAGCCCTCGCTCTGCGCGGTCAACGGCCACGTGCTGGCGGGGGGGATGGGGCTGGCGCTCTCCTGCGACCTGGTCATCGCCAAGGAGGGCGCCACCTTCGGCACGCCGGAGATCAACGTCGGCGCCTTCCCCTACATGATCATGTCGATCATCTACCGCAACGTCCCGCGCAAGAAGGTCAACGAGATGATGCTGCTGGGCGAGCGGCTCAGCGGCGAGCAGGCGGTCGAGTTCGGGCTCGCCAACAAGGTCGTGCCGGCGGCCGAGTTCGACGCCGCGGTCGCCGACTGGGCGACCAAGCTGGCCTCGAAGAGCCCGGTGCTGATGCGGCTCGGCCACGACGCGATGTACCGCCAGCAGGACATGGCGATCGACGACGCGCTCGAGTACCTGCGCTCGCAGCTCTCGCTCACCTTCAGCACCGAGGACATCGTCGAGGGCGTCACCGCCTTCTTCGAAAAGCGCGACCCGCAATGGAAAGGCAGATAGTGGCGAGCACCGAGGAGCAGGCGAAGAACCTCCTGCCGGGGACCGCCCCGCTGGCGGAGCTGAACGAGCAGCTGCACGAGCGCCGCGCCAAGGCGAAGCTCGGCGGCGGCGAGGAGAAGATCGCCAAGCAGCACGACCGCGGCAAGCTGACCGCCCGCGAGCGGCTCGACCTGCTGGTCGACGAGGGCACCTTCGTCGAGCTCGGCATCCACGGCCGGCCGCACTTCGCCCAGCGGGCGATGGACGGTGTCGAGGCGCCGGCCGACGGCGTCATCACCGGCTGGGGCGACGTCGACGGCCGCCCGACCTGCGTCGCCGCCTACGACTTCACGGTGATGGCCGGCTCGATGGGGATGACCGGCGAGCTCAAGGTCACCCGCCTGCGCGAGATGGCGCTCTCGAAGCGGATGCCGTTCGTCTGGCTGCTCGACTCCGCCGGCGCCCGCATCCAGGAGGCGACCGGCTCGCTCTTCGCCGGCTCCGGCTTCCTCTTCCGCGAGGAGGTCGAAATGTCGGGCGTGGTCCCGATGGTCGCGGCGATGATGGGCCCCTGCGCGGCCGGCACCGCCTACATCCCGGCCCTGGCGGACTTCGTGCCGATGGTCTCCGGCCAGGGGGCGATGGCGCTGGCCGGCCCGCACCTGGTCAAAGCCGTGACCGGCGAGGACATCTCGATGGAGGACCTCGGCGGCGCCAAGGTCCACTGCCGCAAGTCGGGAGTGGGGGACCTCGAGGTCCCCGACGACGAGGCCTGCATCGTCGCGATCAAGCAGTACCTCTCCTACTTCCCCGCCAACTGCGAGCAGAAGCCGCCGGTCATCGAGACCGACGACCTCGACGACCGCATGTCGGAGAAGCTGATGGAGATCGTCCCCGACTCCTCGCGCCAGCCCTACGACATGTACGACGTGATCGGCGAGATCGTCGACGACGGCGAGTGGTTCGACCTCAAGCCGAAGTTCGCCAAGACCCTGATCACCTGCTTCGCCCGCTTCGGCGGCCAGCCGGTCGGGATCGTCGCCAACCAGCCCAAGCAGCTGGCCGGGATCCTCGACAACGACTCGGCCGACAAGGCGGCGCGCTTCATCAACCTCTGCGACGCCTTCAACATCCCGCTGGTCTTCCTCCAGGACGTGCCCGGCTTCATGGTCGGCTCGAAGGTCGAGCACGCCGGGATCATCCGCCACGGGGCGAAGATGCTCTACGCGGTCAGCCGCGCCACGGTGCCGAAGGTGACGGTGATCGTCCGCAAGGCCTACGGCGCCGGCTACTACGTGATGTGCGGCAAAGCGTACGAGCCCGACCTGATCGTCGCCTGGCCCGGGGCCGAGATCTCGGTGATGGGAGCCGAGGGCGCGGTCGAAATCATCGGCCGCTCGGCGATCGAGGCCTCCGAGGACCCCGAGGCCACCCGCGAGGCGATGCTGAACGCGGTCCGCGAGCAGATCGACCCCTACATCGCCGCCGGCAACGCGGTCATCGACGACATCATCGACCCCCGCGAGACCCGCCCGACGATCGTCAGGGCGCTGCGAATGGCGAAAGACAAGCAGGTCCGCAAGCCGCGGAAACGCCACGGAGTGATGCCGGTATGAGGGCGCCTGTCGCGTTTGTATCGCGTATGCGAAAAAGCGACAGGAGGCGGGGATGAGCCGCTTCGAGGACCCGGTAGTCATCAGCTGCTCGATCTCCGGCGTGATCGCCAATCGCGACCAGTGCCCGGCGATCCCCTACACGCCCGAGGAGTACGCGGCGGAGGCGCGCCGCGCGGTCGACGAGGGCGCCTCGCAGATCCACATCCACGCCCGCACCCCCGACGGCGCGCCGTCGGTCGAGATCGAGGACTTCCGGGCGATCACCGAGGCGATCCTGGCCGAGGTCGGCGATGTGATCGTCAACTACTCGACCGGGACGATCGGGGTGCCCGATCGAGAAGCGGCTCGAGTACCTGCGGGCGCTGAAGCCGGATGTCGCCGCTCTGAACATGAGCTCGATGAACTACGCCAAGTACTCGCGCCGGCGCAAGGACTTCGTCTTCAAAGCGGTCTTCGAGAACAGCTTCGACACGATCATCGAGTTCCTGACCGAGATGAAAGCGCTCGGGATCAAGCCCGAGCACGAGTGCTTCGACGCCGGCCACGTCGCCAACCTCGACCCGCTGATCGACATGGGCCTGCTCGAGGAGCCGCTGCAGATCTCCCTGGTGATGGGGGTGACCGGCGGCATCCGGCCGACGCCGCGCAACGTCACCTTGATGTCCGACCAGATCCCCGGCGGCGCCGAGGGCCAGAACCAGTGGCAGACGATCGGCGTCTCCCGCGACCAGTGGAAGCTGCTCGCCGCGGCGCTGGTGCTGGGCGGCAACGTCCGCGCCGGGGTCGAGGACAACCTCTACCTGCCCGACGGCGAGATGTGCCGCTCCAACGGCGACCTGATCGCCAAGGCGCGGCAGATGGCCGAGGACGTCGGCCGCCGCGCCGCCACCGTGGCCGAGGCTCGCGAGCTGCTCGGGATACCGAAGCGTGAGCGCTCTCCCGCTCAGCGACGTCAGGGTCCTCGACCTGACCCGGCTCCTGCCGGGGGGCTTCTGCTCGCTGCTGCTGGCCGACCTCGGCGCCGAGGTGCTGAAGGTCGAGGACACCGGTATGGGCGACTACATCCGCTGGGCGCCGCCCTACTACGGCGACGACGAGCAGCAGGCGCTCGGCACCCGCTCGGCGCTCTACCTCTCGCTCAACCGCGGCAAGCGCTCGGTCCGACTCGATCTCAAGAGCGAGGCCGGCCGCGAGGCGCTGCTGCGCCTGGTCGAGCGCCACGACGTCGTCCTCGACGGCTTCCGGCCCGGCGTCCTCGACCGCCTCGGCGTCGGCTACGAGCGCATGCGCGAGGCCAACCCGGCCGTCGTCTTCTGCGCGATCACCGGTTACGGCCAGGACGGCCCCTACGCCCAGCGGGCCGGGCACGACATGAACTATCTCGGTCTCGTCGGCCTGCTCGGCCTGACCGGCGCCAAGGACGGGCCGCCGGTGCAGTCGGCGGGGCAGATCGCCGACCTCGGCGGCGGCGGGCTGATGGCCGCCTTCGGGGTGATGGCGGCCCTGCACGAGCGTCGCCGCTCCGGCCAGGGCCAGCTGGTCGACATCTCGATGGCCGACGGCGCCCTCTCCTGGCTGGCGATGGTCGCCGGCCGCTACTTCTGCGACGGCGAGGTGCCGCGCCGCGGCGAGCAGCAGCTGGCGGGAGGTTTGATCTGTTACCTGCCCTACGAAGTCGCCGACGGCTGGGTCAGCTGCGGGGCGCTGGAGCCGAAGTTCTGGGCCGCCCTCTGCAACGGCGCCGATCGCCCGGACCTGATCGAGAAGCAGTTCGAGGCGCCGGGCTCCGACGCCTGGCGCGAGGTCGCCGCGATCTTCCGCTCCCGCACGCCGTGACGAGTGGCTGGCCTTCAACGACGAGCACGACTGCTGCATCGAGCCGATCCTCGACCTCGACGAGGCGCTCGACTCGGAGCTGGTGCGCGCCCGCGAGATGGTGGTCGAGGTCGAGCAGCCCGGGCTCGGCACGGTGCACCAGCTCGGCGCTGCCGGTGAAGCTGAGCCGCACACCCGGCGACCCGACCCGGCCGGCGCCGGCCTTCGGCGAGCACACCGAGGAGGTCCTGCGCGAGGCCGGCTACTCCGCCGAGGAGGTCGCGGCGATGCTGGAGTCGGGCGCCGCCGCCGGCGGCGGCACCGAGGCCGAAACCGACGGAGTTCCGCGCGTGAGCGCCAAGTCCGCCGAGCTGCTGCGGATGGGTGAGCTGGCTGAGGCCTCGGGCGTGCCGGCGCCGACGATCAAGCACTACCTGCGCGAGGGGCTGCTGCCGGAGCCGGTCAAGACCAGCCGCAACATGGCCTACTACCCGCCCGAGTTCGTCGACCGGATCAAGCTGATCAAGCGCCTGCAGGAGGAGCGCTTCATGCCGCTGAAGGCGATCCGGTCGATGCTCGACGAGGACCCCGAGCGGGCCAGCGCGATGCTTGAGCTCGAGGACCGGATCCTCGACCGCGCCCTCGCCGGCGAGCGGGCACGGACCAGCGCCGCCGAGGTCCGCAAGCGCTACGGCGTCCCCAAAGAGGTGCTCGACCGCCTTGCCGAGCTGGAGGTGCTGACCCCCAACAGCCGCGGCTACTCGCCCTCCGACGTGACGATCATCGAGGCGATCAGCCGCTTCCGCGCCGGCGGCTACGACGAGCAGATCGGCTTCACCGTCTACGACACCCTGCGCTACAAGACCGCGATCGAAGACCTCGTCCGCGAGGAGGTCGACATGGTGATGAACCGCCTCGCCGGCGAGGTCCCTCCGGAGCGCGTGGTCGAGATGCTCGAAGCCGGTGCCCAGCCACTCCAGGACCTGATCGCCGCCCTCCACACCAAGCTGCTGGTCGCCGAGCTCGAGCGCCACCGCGCCGCTCGCGAATAATCTCCACCGGCGGTTGGCCCGGCTGCCGTCCTACGCGGCCGAGAGGACAGCGCGCTCGCCCTCGATCCGGCGCAGCGTCGTCTGGTGACCCCGGCTCGAGGCGACCGCGGCGGCCTCGTCAAGCGCTTCGCCGACGCCCGCTGCGCCGGTCGCGTCCCGTGCCTGCGCGAGAATCAGAAGGGCGGCGGGAAGCTGCCAGTTCATACCGCGACGGCGTGCCGTGCCCGTCGCCCACTCCGCCTGCGCCACCGCATCCTCGGATCGGCCGAGACCGAGCAGCGCCCTTGCCCGCAGGGCCGCACGCCAGCCCTCGGTTTCGCCACCGGACCCCATCGCCTCCCGATAGCTCCCATCGGCCAGCTCGATCGCTTCCAGCGCGGCGGCGAATTCCCCCGCCTCCAGGCGGACGTACGCGAGCGAGCTCATCGACATGGTGCGAGAGAAGACGTCGCCCAGCCGCTCGGTCAGCTCGCGGTTGCGCAGCGCCAGCGCCAGCGCCGCCTCGATCTCGCCGCTCTCGGCGAGCACGGTCGCCTTCGAGCTGAGGACCCAGCTCTCGGTCTCGGGGTCGCCCCGCCCCGCCGCTTCTCGCAACGCCTCGTCCAGCAGCCGGTCGGCCTCCTCGGACCGGCCGCGCTCGCGCAGCGCCACCGCTTTGGCCATCCGGCCCCAGGCGATCGGGCTGCCGATCACGATCCCGGCGCCGAGGTCGGGGTCGCCGTCGAGGATCTCGAGCATCTCGTCGACCCGCGCCTCCAGTCGGTCGAGGTCGCCGGCGCACATGTGGACGTAGGCGGCGGCACCGCGGCAGGCAGCCCGCAGGCCCGGCTCGCCCGATTCGTCGGCGAGGCGGATCGCTTCGCCAGCGGCGACCGTCCATTCACCGGTGTGCTCGGCGACGCCCGGCCGCACTGAGGTCAGCAGCTTCAGCAGCGCCAGCGAGCGCAGGTCGCCGATCCTGCCGGCGATCTCCGCCGCCTCCGCGCCGAGTGTCTCCGCCTGGTCGCGGTCCATGCCCAGCCGCCAGGCGTATTCGAGTTGCTGCATGCGCGAGAGCAGCGAGAGCGCCGTCGTCTCCTCGTTCTCGCCGAGCCCGTCGGAGAGCTCCGTCACCCGCTGCCAGAGGCGCATCGCGTCCTGAGGGCGGCTGTGACCGGCCCAGTAGGCGGCGCGGGCGTGCCAGCGTGCTGCCTCCAGCGTCTCGCCGCCCTCCTCGAAGTGGTGGGCAACCAGTCCGGCCAGCTCATCGAGGCGGTCGTCCTCGAGCGCGATCGTCGCCCGGGCCGCCGCCGCGTGGGTCGCGGCGCGCCTGTCGCCGAGCTGGGTGCCGTAGGCGACCTCGCGGGTGAGGGGATGGCGGAAGGCCAGCACGCGCTCGGGGTAGATCTCGGCTTCATAGAGAAAGCCGGCCTCGATCAGCTCGCAGAGCGCCGGGTCGATCTCCCCGGCCTCGAGCCCCGCGGTCATCCCCAGTGCCCGGCCGCTGATCTCCTTGCCGACCACCGAGGCGACCTGCAGCAGCTGCTTCGCCGCCGGGTCGAGGCGGTCGATCCGCGCCGCCAGGATCGCCTGGACCGTCGCCGGCACCCCGGCCCCCTCGATCGGCCGGGCCAGGCGGTAGGCCCCGCGCTCCCCCTCCAGATGCCCCGTCTCGGCCAGTTCGCGGACGATCTCCTCGATGAAGAACGGGTTGCCCTGGGTGCGCTCGTGGATCGGCTCGTCGAGGCCGTCGAGCGAGGGGTCCTCGCCGGCCAGGTCGCGCAGCAGCTCCTGGGTGTCCGTGCGCGCCAGCGGCGCCAGCGAGGTGCCCCGGTAGGCCGGCGAGCCCGTCCAGGGCGGCGAGTATTCCGGGCGGAAATTGACCACCGCGAGGGTCTTGGTGCCGGCGATCGACTCGACGAGGTCGGCCAGCATCGCTTCGCTGCCGGCATCGACCCAGTGCAGGTCCTCGATCATCAGCACCAGCGTCTTGCGGCGGCTGGGGGCGTTGACCAGACGGCAGACGATCTCGCCCAGCGCCCTCTGCCGCGCCTCCGGGCTGATCTGCGGGACCGGGCGGTCCGGATCGGGCACGCCGAGGAAGTCGAACATCAGCGGCAGGTCGTCGGCGAAGCCGGGGTCGAGCAGCAGCGAGCGTCCGGCGATCTTCTCGCGCGAGAGCTGCTCGGGCTCGCGCTCGCCGATCCCGAAGAACGAGCGCAGCATCTGCAGCACCGGCATGTAGGGGATCGCCTGCCCGTGGGCCTGCGCCTGGGCCTCGAAGACCTCGACCCCGTCCTCGCGGCAGCGCTGGGCGAACTCGTGGCAGAGCCGGCTCTTGCCGACTCCCGGATCGGCGGCCAGGCCGATGACGCCGCCGCCGCCGGCCCTGGCCCGGTCGAGTGCCGCCACCAGCGCGCCCATCTCCTCGGCGCGGCCGACGAAGCGCGAGAAGCCCCGCTGCCGGGAGAGGTCGAGCCGCGAGGTCGCCCGCCCGACGCCGGCCAGCTCGGAGACGCGGATCGGGTGACTCGATCCCTTGATCTCGAACTCGCCCAGGTCCTCGAGGTCGAAGAAGCCGGCGGCGAGCTCGGCGGTGTGTTCGGTCAGGTAAGCCTTGCCGGGCTCGGCCAGGGCCTCCATCCGCTGCGCCAGGCCAACCGTGTGGCCGATCGCGGTGTAGTCGGCGTCGACGCCCGGGCCGATCGCCCCGGCGACCACCTCGCCCGAGTTGATCCCGATCCGGGTGGAGAAGTTGAGCCCCTGCGCCCGGCGCAGCTCGGCGGCGTAGCCGGAGATGTCGTCGAGCATCCGCAGCGCCGCGTAACAGGCGCGCTGCGCGTGGTCCTCGTGGGCGATCGGCGCTCCGAAGACGGCCATGATCCCGTCGCCGGTGAACTTGTCGACGGTCCCCTCGAAATGGGTCACCGCGTCGGCCAGGATCGAGAAGAAGCGCTGCATGATCTTGCGCCACTCCTCCGGGTCCTGTCGCTCCGCCAGGTCCATCGAGCCGCTGACGTCGGCGAACAGGACCGTGACCTGCTTGCGCTCGGCATCGTCCCTTGCGGTCTCGCTCACGGTCTGACCAAGGTTACGCCCGCACTCTCCTCGGTGGGGTGCGAATGCAGTGGGGTGCGAACGCACTTTGTCCCGTATGGCAAGACAAAGTGCGTTCGCAGGTAGCCTGGCCCCGGTGCGATCGGTTCTGATCACGGGAGCCTCCACCGGCATCGGTCGGGCGACGGCGCTGCGGCTGGACGCCGCGGGCTGGCAGGTCTTCGCTGGCGTCCGCAAGCAGGCCGACGCCGAGTCGCTGCGCGCGGCCGGCTCCGAGCAACTCGAGCCGCTGATCCTCGACGTCACCGACGCCGAGCAGATCGAGGCGGCAGCGACGCGGGTCGGGGCTGTGGCGCAGGCCGGCCTCGACGGCCTCGTCAACAACGCCGGGGTCGCGATCCCCGGCCCGCTGGAGACGCTTCCGCTGCAGGACTTCCGCCGCCAGGTCGACATCAACCTGACCGCCCAGGTGGCGGTCACCAAGGCGATGCTGCCGCTGGTTCGCCGGGCCCGTGGCCGCATCGTCTTCATCAGCTCGATCGGCGGTCGCATCGCCTTTCCGCTCAACGGCGCCTACCACGCCGCCAAGTTCGGGATCGAGGCGGTGGGCGACGTCTTCCGCCAGGAGTTGCGGCCCTGGGGGATCTCGGTCTCGATCGTCGAGCCTGGCTCGATCGACACCCCGATCTGGGAGCGGGGGGCACGCAACGCCGAGGAGATCGAAGCTCGCGGACACTCCGACCAGGACGCCCTCTACGGCGAGGCGATTGCGAGCTTCCGCAAGGTGGTCCAGGACCTGGCCGAGCGAGGAATCCCCCCGGAGAAGGTGGCGAAGACGATCGAGCACGCGCTCAGCGCCGCCCGCCCGCGCAGCCGCTACCTCGTCGGCCTCGACGCCCAGTTGCAGGCCCGGATCAAGCCGCTCGTTCCGGCGCCGATCTGGGACCGCATCGTTGCGCGCATGATGGGTCTCTGACCGTCGGGCCCTCCTATACTCAGGCCGTCGACTGACTGGTCAATCAGCCAGTCGGGACGCGACCGCCGGAGGAAGCCTTGCGAGTAGCCGCCGTACAACTCAATTCCAGCAACGACAAGGCCGCGAACCTTGCCACGGCCGAGCGGCTGGTGGGCGCCGCGGCCGCCGACGGGGCCGAGCTCGTGGCCCTGCCGGAGAAGTGGAACCTGCTCGCCGCGGGGGAGGAGCTGTTGGCCGGCGCCGAGCCGCTCGACGGGCTCAGCCTCACCGCCGCCCGTACCTGGGCGCGCGAGTTGGGCATCCACCTGCTCGCCGGCAGCATCTGCGAGAGCGCCGGCGAGAAGGCCTCGAACACCTCGGTGCTGATTGGCCCCGACGGTGAGGACCTCGCCACCTACCGCAAGGTCCACATGTTCGATGTGGACGCGGGCGGCGTCTCATACCGCGAGTCCGAGCACGAGCAGCCCGGCTCCGAGCT
Organism: uncultured Solirubrobacterales bacterium; assembly: GCA_963735235.1. GTDB lineage: Bacteria > Actinomycetota > Thermoleophilia > Solirubrobacterales > 70-9 > VAYN01. The sequence continues at coordinate 92,547 of CAVTKD010000004.1, forward strand.
GGTGATGGCGCCCGCCGGCGAGCTGATCGCCGGGCTTAGCGTCTGTTACGACCTGCGCTTCCCGGAGCTGTTCCGGATCCTCGCCCTCCGCGGCGCCCGCCTGCTCACGGTCCCCTCTGCCTTCACCCGGGTGACCGGGCGCGACCACTGGGAGGTGCTGCTGCGGGCGCGGGCGATCGAGAACCAGGCCTTCGTGCTCGCCCCGAACCAGATCGGCGGGGCGCCCCCGCACTTCGACTCCTACGGCCACTCGGCGATCGTCGACCCCTGGGGCGTTGTCCTGGCGATGGCTCCCGACGAGGAGTGCTTTGTCGCCGCCGACCTCGACCTCGCGGCCCAGGAGCGGGTCCGGGAGTCGCTGCCGTCGCTGGCCAACCGGCAGCCGCGGGCCTACGCCTGGCCGCAGTTGACGGAGGCTCACGCCTGATGGCCTCCAAAGCACCGGCCGTCGACAAGCGGCGGCAGATCCTCGACGCGGCAATCCGCGTCTTCGCCCGCCAGGGCTTCCACGCCACCCGCGTCTCCGACATCGCCGATGAGGCTGGGGTCGCCTACGGGCTCGTCTACCACTACTTCCGCTCCAAGGACGAGGTTCTCAACGAGCTCTTCGTCGAGCGTTGGTCGCTGCTGTTGAGCGCGATCGAGGAGACCGACCGCGCGGGGGAGACGCCGCGCGAAAAACTGGCAGCGGTGGCGGCCTTCATCGTCGACTCCTACCGCCACGACCCCGAGCTGATGAAGGTGATTATCGTCGAGGTCACCCGCGCCGCCAACTCCTTCGGCCGCACCCACCTGCCGGAGATCCGCCGCGCCTACCAGTCGATCGCCAAGATCGTCGAGGACGGCCAGAAGGCCGGTGCCTTCCGCGACGACATCGCGCCGCTCTTCGCCTCGATGTCCTTCTACGGCGCGATCGAGCAGCTGCTCTCGGGCTGGATCTTCGACGTCATCCCCGCCTCCGAGACCGACTTCGATCAGGCGAAGGAACTTGTGGTGACGACGATCTGCGACGGCCTCGAGCCGCGATAGGTAAGGTCGCGAACGGGTATGGAAAACGAGATGGTCAGAAGATTGGTCTGGAGTGGGGTGCTCGCCGCGAGCAGCGCCCTCGCCAGCATCGCCGCGGCCCGGCTGGCGGCGATGATCTGGCGCCGCGTCTTCGACGAAGACCCGCCTGAGTAGGAAGGACCTCAATGCCCGACCAGAACGCGACGCCACCGCCGACCCCGCCGCAGCCGCCCGCGGTGCCGCCGCAGGTGCCGCCCGCGGAGCCCAAGCCCGATCCCCGCTCGGTCGCCGACCTCGTCTTCGACGTCTCGCAGGGAACCTCGTCGCTGATCCGCGAGGAGTTCGAGCTCGCCAAGGCCGAGGTCACCGAGAAAGTCGGCAAGCTGCTGCGCGGCTCCGTCGTCGGCATCGCCGCCGGCGCCTTCGCCTTCCTCGCCCTGATCCTGATCATGGAGGGCATCGCCTGGCTGCTCAACGAAGAGGTCTTCGACGGCAAGACGTGGCCCGGCTTCTTCATCGAGGCGGCCGTCTTCCTGCTGGTCGCCGCCGCTGCGGGCTTCGTTGCCTACCGAGCGGTCCAGGCCGGATCGCCGCCGGTGCCCAAACAGGCGATCGAAGAGGCGAAGCTGACCAAGGAGATGCTGCAGAAGGAGGAGAAATGAGCACCGACCCCAGCTCTTCGCGCCCGGTCACGACCGGCGCCCCCGGTCGCTCCGCCGACGAGATCCGCCGCGACATCGACGTCCAGCGTGAGCAGCTCGGCACCTCCGTCGAGGCGCTGCGCGGCCGCGTCACCGAGCTGACCGACTGGCGCCGCCAGGTCAGCGAGCACAAGCAGCAGCTCGTGATCGGCGCCGCCGTGGTCGGCTTTGCGATCGGCGTCCGCGCCATGCTCCGCCGCCGCGGCTAGCGCGCGCCGCAGCCAGCGCGACCGCTCAGCTGATCAGGGTCGTCGGCACGCTGCCGACCCCGAGCAGGCCCGGGCCGACGTGGGCGCCGAGCACGGCGCCGATCTCGGAGACGAAGACCGGCTCGCAGCCGAAGATCTCGCGGCAGTCGTCGACCAGGGTCGACGCCGTCTCCTCGTCCTGGATGTGCTGGACGACCCAGCCGTCGGCGCCGGACTCGTGGCGCTGGCGAGCGTAGTCGCGCAGCCGCTCCAGTGAGCGGGTGCGGGTGCGGACCCGCTCGACCGGGGTGATCTCCTCCTCCAGGGTGAGGATCGGCTTGATCTTCAGGGCGCTGCCGATCCAGGCTCGGGCGCCGCCGATCCGCCCGCCGCGGCGCAGGTACTCGAGAGTGTCGATCGCGAACCACATTTTCAGCGCCTCGCGTGTTTCCTCGGCGCGGGCGACCACGGCGTCGGCGTCGGCGCCGTTCACGGCCGCGGCGGAGGCCCCGAGGACGGCGAGGCCCATGCCGCCCGCGGCGGATCGGGAGTCCATGACCTGGATCCGCTCGCCGCCCTTGCCCTCGTCGACCAGGCGCTGGCGGGCCTGATTGGCCGCCTCGAATGTGCCGGATATCCCGGCCGAGATGTGGATCGAGACGACTTCCCTGCCGGCGTCCAGCAGCGGCTCGTAGATGGAGAGGAAGTCGCCGATCGAGGGCTGCGAGGTGGTCGCGCCGCTCTCCGACGCGCGCAGCCGCTCGTAGAAGTCGGCGTAGTCGGAGATGTCCCGCTCCCGCTCCTGGTGCCCGTCGACCGAGACGTAGAGGCTGATCGACTCGATGCCTCGCTCGGCGACCAGGTCACAGGGAAGGTACGCGGTGGTGTCGCAGACGACGGCCGTCTGGGCGCTCGAGTTCAACACGGGCGATTCTGGCAGACCCGGCCCATGTGCCGGGCTGCCGCCGCCGTCCAGCTACACTTTGTGAAGTGACCGATACCTCAAATGCCGCGATCACCCTCACCGACAAGGCCGCCGAGAAGATCGGCGAGTTGCTCGGAAGTCAGGCCGAGGGCGTCGAGCAGGCGCTTCGCGTTGCCGTCCGCGGCGGCGGCTGCTCCGGCTTCCAGTACGCGCTCGCCTTCGACAAGCCCAAGGACGACGACAACGTCTTCGAGGTCGACGGTGTCGCTGTCGTCGTCGACAAGGTCAGCATGCAATTCGTCTTCGGCTCAGAGGTCGACTACGTCGAAGGCCTTCAGGGTGCGGGCTTTCAGGTGAACAACCCGAATGTGGTCGCGGCCTGCGGCTGCGGATCGTCGTTTCAGGTCAAAGACGACGCCGCTGAGACCGCGGCCGCTGCCGTTTAGCGCGGCGCGGACGCTGCAAATCGACCGAGCTATTCGATCTGGAGCGGAGGGGACTGCGCGGGGAGCCCCTCAGCAGCAGGTGCTGCGGTGGCTGCCTCTGGCTGCTCGACGCCCAGTGCCTCGGCCAGCTCGCCGGACTCGAACATCTCCTCGACGATGTCGGCGCCGCCGAGCAGCTCGCCGTTGACGTATAGCTGCGGGAAGGTCTGCCAGTCGGAGATCTCGGCGGTGACTTCGCGCAACGGCTGCAGGGCGGGGAGGACGTCGATCGCGCCATACTCGACGTCGATCTGGTCGAGGACCTGGACGACGCGCATCGAGAAGCCGCAGCGCGGCATCTCCGGCGTCCCTTTCATGAAGAGCAGCACCGGGTTGGCGGCGATCAGCTCCTGGACTTTGGTTTTCAGCTCGGGGTCGGCCATCGGCACAGAGTAGCTAGCTCGGGACCTCGGTCTTCACCGAGAGCGCGTGGATCGCGCCGTCGTCGAAACGGCTCTTGACAGAGGCCTTTACCAGCCGGTGCTGGTCGATCCGCGAGAGACCGGCGAACTGGGTGGCGCTGACGACCGCCTTCAAGTGTTGTCCGCCGCCGTCTTCGTCGAAGACCTCGACCGCGGCGCCGGGCAGTGCGGACTCGATCATTCCCTTCAGCTCCGCCAAGTCAGCCACGGGGGCATTGTATGCGTCGCGGCTCGAGCGGGGCCTGGGTCAAAGCTGCGTGGCGATCAGGCCGAGTACGGCCGCAAAGAGGGCAACGAATCCGGCGGCAAGGGCGCCACCCACCTGGATGATGGTGCGCTGTAGAGAGCCGATTTCTCCCCGCATCTCACGAATGTCCTCATCGACTCGCGCGAAGCCGGCGTCGACTCGATTGGCGAGGTCGTCAAGGCGTGAATCGGTCCAGGTTGCTCTCATCGACTCCATGCTCCAAAGGCTAGGCGGACAGGTCGCGCCTGTGGTGCGCGAAAGTGTAACTTTTTGTCTGCGACAGCGCTGCGCCGCTAGCCAGAGATCTTCTCGCCGAGGGTGGAGAGCATCTCCTCGACCCGGACGAACTTGACGCGGGGGCGGCCGTGGGGCTCACCTCGGCCGACCTCGGCCTGGTCGATCGCCTGCCAGTCCTCGAAGCTGACGTAGCGGACGCCGCGCTCGGCCAGCAGCGCCTCGACCGCGACGGGATCCGGGTTCGCCGGCTCCAGCAGCGTCTGCGACTCGATGTCGGCGAGCAGGTGGGTGACCGTCTCCAGCGCGTCCTTCTTGTTGGTGCCGATCACGCCGGAGGGGCCGCGCTTGATCCAGCCGGCCGTGTAGTGGCCGACCTTGTGGCCGGAGTCGTGGGAGTCGAGCACGCGGCCGCCGTCGTTGAGGATCAGCCCGCGCTTGGGGTCGAAGGGGACGCCCTCGATCGGGATGCCGGTGTAGCCGACCGAGCGCAGGACCAGGCCGCACTCGAGCTCTTCGCGCTCGCCGGTGTCCTTAGCCCGCAGCGTCCCGCCCTCCTCGACCAGCTTGTTGCGGCCGATGACGATGCTCTCGACCTTGCCGTCGCCCTTGATCTCGATCGGCGAGGCGAGGAAGCGCAGGACGATCCGCTGATGCTTGCCCTCGGGAGTGCGCTGGGAGAACTCGCGCAGGGTCTCGACGTTGACGCGGGTGGTCTTGTCGACCTCGTCGGACTCGAGGAAGGCGGCGCTCGCCGCGTCGAGCTCGACGTCGGCCGGGTCGACGATGACGTCGGCGTCCTCCATCTCGCCCAGCTCCCTGATCTCCGGGTTGGTGAAGGCGGCCTGGACCGGCCCGCGGCGGCCGAGGACGACGATCTCACGGATCTTCTTCGCGTCGAGCAGCTCGATCGCGTGGTCGGCGGTGTCGGTCTGGCGCAGCTCGTGGTCGCTCAGGGCCAGCATCCGGGCTACGTCCATCGCCACATTGCCGTTGCCGATCACCACCGCCCGTTCGCTGGAGAGGTCGAAGTCGTGGTCAGCGTAGTCCGGATGGGCGTTGTACCAGCCGACGAAGGCGGTGGCGGCGGCGCTGCCGGGCAGGTCCTCGCCGGGGACGCCGAGGGCGCGGTCGGTCTCGCAGCCAACCGTGAAGACGATCGCGTGGTAGAGCCGTTCCAGATCCTCGACCTCGATGTCGTGGCCGATCTTGACGTTGCCGAAGAAGCGGAACCCGTCCCGCGCCGCGGTTTTTTCGTAGACCCGCGTCACCGACTTGATCTTGGGATGGTCGGGGGCGACACCGCCGCGGACGAGGCCGAACGGGGTCGGCAGGCGGTCGAAGAGGTCGACCTGGGCGTGCAGGTCCTCGCCCTTGAGGATGTGCTCGGCGGCGTAGAAGCCGGAGGGGCCGGCGCCGACGATGGCGACGCGCAGGGGGTTCTCTTCGGTTCCGATCTTGCTCATGCGAAGGCGGAAGAATAGGGAATGCGAAGGGCGAGGTGCCGGAGCGTCAGCTCAGCGCCGGTGCATCGGCGGGGACCGCGCTGGAGGCGCCGTCGAGCGCGTCGAGCGCCCGCCGGGTCGACATCGCCACGCAGGTGAAGATCGGCGTCTCGCGCTCGGTGTACTCGCTGGACTCGGTCGGGCGCAGCTCGTTGACGAGGTCGAGGAACATCCCCGGGTCGTCGCCCTCGAAGCAGACGACGAACTCCTGATCGTCGATGCCGAAGGAGTAGGTCGTGTTGATTGTGATCTCCGGATAGCGGCGACCGACCTCGATGTGGCTTTTCATGATCCGCCCGCGCTCCTCCGGCGCCAGCCCGTACCAGCGGCGCTGCTTGACCATCGGGTAGAGGAAGAGGTACTTGCGCTCGGAGACGCAGATCTCGGGCCGGGCCTGCTCGTCGGAGTAGGGCGAGCGTTTGGTCATCGAGAGGAACGAGTGGGGCGTCTGCGCCCATTTCGCCAGGCCGCTCTGGCCGAGCACGACGTGGAAGGTGTGGATGTCGTCGAGGTTGGGGCTCTGGCTGAGCAGTACCAGGTCGACGTCGCCACGCGTGCCTATGGTTGAGTAGGCGCGCAGCGAGCGGTCGAGGCCGAAGTCCTCGCAGGCGGCGAGGAACTCCTCCTTGTCGGTGGCCCGGCGGTCGGGATCCTGACGGCACCAGGCTGGATCAATCTTGAGAAATGTGAACTTGGCGAACGTGCGGTCGGGCATCTGGGTCACGATAGCGGCCGTGCTGCTGCTGGTTGGGGCGGGGATCCCGGGTGGGGTTTCGCTTAACTTTTTAGAGGGGCCGTCACTGGCTGCCGCGAGCGTCGGTGGCGAAAAAGTACAAGACGCTTCACCCGACCACCGACCCCCGCCCGAATCCAGCAGCGCCGTTCGGCGAGTGACTCTGGCTTGGTTGCCGCCAGGGATTTCGGTTCGGGAGTTGGCGCGGGACGGGTTTTCGCCGGGGTTGCTCTCGGCTGGTCTCGGGACGGTGCCGCCGCAGCAGACCTACCTCGACGTCGGGCAGGGGAACCGCGTCTTCGATTCTCTCTACGACTCCAAGCTCGAGCAGCTGAGTGGGAACTGTCGTCGCTGGATAGATGCCGCCCGGAAGCGGGCGGAATCGGCTCCGGCCGAGATCGTTCCCGGTCTCCTCGCCAGCACTCTGGAGGAGCACGACTCGGCGGTCTTCTTCAGTGGGACGAGCTCGTGCGCGCTGGGCGGCGCACCCGCGACGGGCGAGGGGCCGATTGGCGCCGGAATCCTGCAGATCGGCGACGTCTCGCTGCGGGCGGCGAAGTCAATTCGCGGCTCCCTTCGTGACGATGGCCTGCTGATCGCGGTCTCTCGTCCCACCGGTCGCTCCGACGCGCTCCTGGCGATCGGGATCGCGGGGCGGGGGTTCGATGGGAATCTGACCTCGGACAGCACCCGGCTCGACGGCTACGTGCTCTCGACCGACATCGCGCCGACGATCTTGGAACGGCTGGGGGTGGACGTGCCTTCGCAGATGTCGGGGCAGCCGATCCGGAGCGAGGGGGCGGTCGACGCGGGGGCCGTCACGGAATTGGGTGAGCGGTTGTCGGTGATCTCCGAGCGCCGGGGGCCGGTGATCGGATTGAGTCTGCTCGCCTGGGTCGTGGCGCTGGGGCTGGCGATTGCGGTGACGCGGGGGAGGGCGGCGCGCCGCGGGGTGAGGCTGATCGGCCTCGCCGTCATATACCTGCCCCCGGTGCTCTTGCTCGGGGCAGCCGTCGAGCCCGGTCAGGCGGTGGAAATGATGCTGGTGATGCTGGCGGCACCGATGCTGGCGGCCCTGACGCTGGTGCTGTTCGGCGGCTACCGGGCGCTGGCGGTGGCCTCGGGGCTGACGGTCTTCGCCTACGCGCTCGACGTCATCGCCGGCTCGCCGCTGACGTCGCTGGCGCTGCTGGGGCCGAACCCTGGGCTGGGAGTGCGGTTCTACGGGATCGGCAACGAGCTCGAGGCGCTGCTGGCGGTCCTGATCGTGGCCGGTACCGGGGCGGGGCTGACCGGGTTCGGGCCGCGGCTCTCGCCGCGCGGCTGCGCGATCGCGTTCCTGGCGATCGGCATCCTCGCCGCCTTCGTCTTCGCCGCCGGGCGCTTCGGCGCCGACGTCGGGGCGGCGATTGTCTTCCCGGTCGGCGCGGCCGTCGCCGCGGCCGTCGTCGCGGCCCGCCGGCGCCGCTCGGTCCTGCTCGTCGTCGCGGCGCCGTTCGCGGTGCTTGGGCTCTCGGCGCTGATCGACCTGGTCTCGGGGGCCAACGCGCACTTCACCCGCTCGGTGCTGGACGCCGGCGGCCTCAACGACCTCGCCGATGTCGCCCAGCGCCGCCTGCAGCTCTCCGCGCACAGCTTCGCCCGCCCGATCGTCTTCGTCTTCCTGCCGCTGATCGCGTTCCTGATCGCACTCGCGATCGTGCGTCGCGACAGCCTCCGTAGCTGGCTGGATGGCCGCCCGGCGATGCGGGCGGGGCTGATCGGCGCCGTCGCGACGACCGTCGTCGGCACCCTCGCCAACGATTCCGGGGCCCTGCTGCTGGAGATCGGCTCCGTCTATCTCCTGGCCTTCGCCGGCTTCGCCTGGAGTGAGGGGGCGAGAGCCGGTCGATGATCTACCCTTAGCTGTCTGTGCGAATAGCTCTCGTCTCGCCATATTCCTGGTCCTATCAGGGCGGCGTGAACCGGCACGTAGAAGCCTTGGCAGAGGAGTTCCTCAGTCGTGGCGACGACGTCCGCGTGCTTGCCCCCTTCGACCCGCCCGGCCGGGTAAGTCGCGTGCTGCACCGAGCCGCCACCGAACCGCGTGAGCTGCCGGATTACCTGACCCCACTCGGCCGCACGGTGGGCTTCGGTGCCAACGGGTCCGTCTCCAATCTGGCACCGTTCCTGGGCAGCGGTGTCTTCGCGCCCAGGCGAGAAGTACGGGCTGGGGATTTCGACGTGATCCATGTCCACGAGCCGCTGGCGCCGCTGGTCGGCTGGAACGCGACGCTGGGCTCGCATACGCCGGTGGTCGGGACCTTCCACGCCTACTCGACCAAACCAATGCCGAACTACATCGCCAACGCGGCCGGCGCCCGCCGTCTCTGCAACCGCCTCTCCGCCCGGATCGCGGTCTCCGAGGCGGCCGCCTGGACCGGGCGCCGCTGGTACGGCGGCGACTACACGATCGTCCCCAACGGAGTCGACGTCGATGCGGCTCCCAGCGCTCCGGCATCCACGGGTGGTGACCTGCGGATCCTCTTCGTCGGCCGCCCGGAGGAGCGCAAGGGGCTGCCGATCCTGCTCACCGCCCTCGGCGCCCTGGTCGAGCACGTCCCCTGCCGGCTGACCGTGATCGGCGCCGACCGCGAGGACGTCCTTCGCTACGTCGCCGACCCCGAGCTGATGCAGTGGATCGACGTTCGCGGCCGCGTCTCCGGTGAGAGCCTCTGGACCGAGCTGCACGGCGCCGACGTGCTCTGCGCCCCCTCGCTCTCCGGTGAGAGCTTCGGGATGGTGCTGACCGAGGCCTTTGCCGCCGGCACCCCGGTGATCGCCTCCGCCATCGCCGGCTACAGCGACGTCGTCAGTGACGGCGTCGACGGGCTGCTGGTTCCGCCCGGCGACCCGCAGCGCCTGGCCGAGGAGCTTCAGCGCGTCCACCACGAACGCGATCGCCTGCGAGCGATGGGGGAGGCGGCCCGCCGCAGCGCCCAGCGCTACGCCTGGCCGCGCGTGGCCGATCAGGTGGCCGAGGTCTACGAGCGGGCGATCGAGCTCCCCCGGCCGGCGGGCAGGGGTGAGCGTCTGGCCCACTGGGCGGGAGTCCGCCCCGCCGACGGGCTTCCCCACCGTCCGGCACGAAAGCTTCCCTCCCTCGACCCGGCGCCGGCCCGCGCCGGCAATCGCGGCCGGCAGGTGGCAAGGCGGATCGGCCTCGGCGTCGCCGGTGCCCTCGGGGTCGGGCTTACGGTTCTCGCGGCGCAGAAGATCGGCGTCGACAACGTCGTCGAAAGCATCGTCCGCTCCAACTTCACCTGGGTCCTGGTCGCCTGCGCGCTGATGGCGGTCTCGCTTTTCTTCCGGGCCGCCTCCTGGTACTGGATCGTCCGCGCCGCGCTGCCCAACCGCCCGGTCCGTCGCCGTGACGTCACCTCGGCGACGATGATCGGCGTGCTGATGTCGGCGACGCTGCCGGCGCGCCTGGGGGAGCCGGCGCGCGCCCTCGCCCTCGCTCGCCGCACCGGGCGCATGCGGGAAACCTTCCCGGTTCTGCTCGGGACCCTGGTCTCGCAGACGCTGCTCAACCTGATCGCGCTGGCGCTGCTCGGCGTGATCATCGTCTCGACCACGCCGCTCTTCCACTCGGGCACGCAGAAGCTCTTCCTCTTCAGCCTCGTGCCGCTGATCATCCTGCTGGTGGTCCTGACCGCGCCGTTGCTGATGCGGCGCAACGGCAACGGCCGCCTGGCCCGCCTCGGCGCCGCCGTCCACCGAGCACTGATCCAGGTCCGGGCCGGGCTGGCGGTGTTCCGCGACCCGCGCCGGGGGGCAGCCGCCGCCGCGGCCCAGCTCGGCGCCTGGGCAATCCAGCTTTCAGCCTGCTGGGCGCTCCTCTATGCGCTCGGCCTCGATGGCGAAGCGGGGATCGGCGCCGCCGCCGCGGTGCTCTTCGCGGTCAACGTCACCGCGGTCGTCCCCGCCACCCCGTCCAACATCGGCGTCTTCCAGCTCGCCGTGATCAGCGTCCTGCACACCGGCTTCGGAGTCGGCACCGCGGACGCCCTCGCCTACGGAGTCATCCTCCAGGCCGTCGAGATCGCCACCGCGGTGGCGCTCGGCCTGCCGGCCTTGGTCCGCGAGGGGCTCACCTGGAGCGACCTGCGGGTGCAGGCTCTCTCGACCTCTCCGGTGCGGCTCGAGCCGAAACCCCGTGACCGCTCAGGCGCCGGTCGCGAGGGCGTTGTCTAGCGGCTGAGCTCGGGCTCGGCCGTCGCCTCGGACTCGCCCTCGTCGGGGTCGGACTCGGGCGGCAGCTCGCCGCCGCGGTCGGTGCCGGCGATCAGTTCGTCGGGGGTCTTGTCCTCGGGGATAAAGCCGGACTTCATGCCGAAATAGACGGCCTGGGGGTGATGGGCGACGATCGCCACGGTGGACTGCTCGGGCATCACCGCGTAGCCGCCGGAGAGGGTCATGCCGATCTCTTCGAGTTCGAGGAGGCGCCAGACTTTCTCGTGCTCGGACTGGTCCGGGCAGGCCGGGTAGCCCCATGAGTAGCGGCGGCCCTGGTCGGCGTCGATCTCAAGCTGGCGGCGGGTGTCGGAGTGCAGCCACTCCGCCAGGCCCTCGGCCGACTGGACGCCGAGCCCGTGCACGAAGAGCTGTTCGGCGAACTCGCCTTCCTGCTCGAGCTTTTCGATCAGCTCGGTGACCTCGGGGCCGACGGTGACACCCTGCAGGGCGACGACATCGCGTTCGCCGGAGTCGATCGGCCGGTAGAAGTCGGCCAGGCAAATGCGGTCGTGCTTGGGCTGGCGCGGGAAGACCAGACGCTCGACCTCGCGCTCGGGGTCCTCGGGGTCGAAGACGACGAGCTCGTTGCCGTCCGAGTTGCAGGGGAAGTAGCCGAGCCGAGCCCGGGGGTGGAGGTAGTCCTGTTCGCGCCACATCCGCTCCAGCCGCGGCGCGAAGCCCTCCTCCTCGTCGGTCCCCTCGACCAGCTGTCGCCAGGCCTCGCCCTTGACCCCTTTGCCGCCCCAGTGCAGCTTGAAGAGCACGTGGCGGTCGAGGTAGGGATAGACGTCGTCGAGGTCGATCGGGATCTCGCGCACGCCCCAGAACGGCGGCGCCGGGATCGGCGTGTCGGTGCGGGTCTTGGAGCGGACGCTGCTGTCGGTGACCGGCGGCGAGTCGTCGATGACGACCGGCTTCTCGCGCAGCTGCTTGGCCTCGGCCTTGATCCGCTCGACCAGCGCTTCGCGGGCCGGCTCGTCGACCAGGGCGTCCATCGTGTCGAGGCCCTGGAAGGCGTCCTTGCAGTAGAAGACGCCCGGGTTGTAGACCTCGTCGGATTCGCGGCCCTTCGGGTAGAGCGTGCGGCGGCCGAAGTCGCGGTTGATCGCGGCGCCGCCGATCAGCACCGGGAACTCAAGCCCGCGCTGGTGCAGCTCCTGGATGCAGGCGGGCATCTGCTTGGAGGTCGAGACGAGCAGCGCGGAGAGGCCGATCGCGTCGGCGTCGTTCTCGACCGCGGCCTCGATGATCGCGTCGATCGGGACCTGCTTGCCGAGGTCGATCACCGTGTAGCCGTTGTTGGTGAGGATCGTGTTGACGAGCGACTTGCCGATGTCGTGAACATCGCCGAAGACGGTCGCGATCACGACTTTGCCCTTGGTGTGGCCGTCGATCCGATCGAGGTGGTTCTCCAGCTGGGCGACGGCGCGCTTCATCACTTCGGCCGACTGCAGGACGAAGGGCAGGATCAGTTCGCCGGCTCCGAATTTGTCGCCGACCTCCTTCATCGCCGGAAGCAGCACCTCGTTGAGGGTCGGCACGGCGCCGATCTTCTTCACCGAGAGCTCGATCTGGTCCTCGACCCCATCCTTCTTGCGGCGCAGGATGTGCCAGTGCAAGGCCTCCTCGGGCTCCATGCCGGCGGTCGGGTCGGCGACCTCCGCCTCGGCCTCCTCGCCCTTCGACTCGAAGTGGGCGATGAAGAGCTCGAGGGCGTCCTCGCGGCGGTTGAAGACGAGGTCGTTGGTCAGCTCGCGCTCCTCCTCGGAGATCTCGCCGTAGGGGGTGATGTGGTTCGGGTTGACCATCGCCAGGTCGAGACCGGCCTCGACGCAATGGTGCAGGAAGACCGAGTTGAGGATCGCCCGCGGTCGCGGCGAGATCCCGAATGAGACGTTGGAGACGCCCAGCGAGGTCTTGACGCCGGGGATCTCGGCCTTGATCCGGCGGATGCCCTCGATCGTCTCCACGGCGGATGGCTTCCACTCGTCGTCGCCGGTGGTCAGGGTGAAGGTGAGGGCGTCGAAGATCAGCGCCTCAGGTTCGAGGCCGTGCTCGTCGCAGGCGATGTCGCGCAGCCGTTCGGCGATCTCGACCTTGCGCTGGGCCGTCTTCGCCATCCCGACCTCGTCGATCGTCAGCGCGATCAGCGCCGCGCCGTGCGCCTTGGCCAGCGGGATCACCTTGTCGGCCTTGTCGCGGCCGGCCTCGAGGTTGATCGAGTTGACGATCGCCCGTCCGGGGATCGTCTCCAGGGCCGCTTTCAGTACCTCGGGTTCGGTCGAGTCGATCTGGATCGGCGTCGGCTGGGTCAGCGAGACCCGCTTCGCAATGGCGCTCATCTGTTCGTCCTCGTCCTGGCGCTCGGTCAGCGCCACGCAGAGATCGAGCACGTGGGCACCGCCTTCGACCTGATCTTCGGCGACCTGGACGAGGCCGTCGTAGTCGTCGGCGAGCAGCAGCTCCTTCGCCTTTTTCGAGCCTTGCGAGTTGACCCGCTCGCCGATCAGGGTCGGGCGCGGCTCTTGCACGAGCGCGGTCGAGGTCATCATCGAGGAGACCTCGATCGGCCCTGGCGCCGGCCGCTCGCCGGGGACGTGGCCCTTGACCCGCGCGGCGATCGCGGCGATGTGCTCGGGCGTCGTCCCGCAGCAGCCGCCGACGATGCCGACGCCGTAGCGCTCGACGAACTCGCCCAGCGTCGCCGCCAGCGGCCCGGGCTTTTCGGGGAAGATCGTCTCGCCGTCGGGCCCCTGCAGCGGCAGGCCGGCGTTGGGGATGCAGTGGACCGGCAGCGGGCTGGTCTCGCCGAGGAAGCGGATCGCATCGCGCATGTCCTCGGGCCCGGTCGAGCAGTTGAGCCCGATCACGTCGACGTCGAGTGCCCGCAGGGTCGTCAGCACCGCCTGGATGTCGGTCCCGAGCAGCATCTTGCCGCCGTTGGGGAGGAGCGAGACGCTGGTCTGGATCGGCAGCGTGCGGCCGGTCGCGGCGAAGGCCTCGCGGGCGCCGAAGATCGCCGCCTTGACCTCGAGGATGTCCTGTGCCGTCTCGATGATGATCAGGTCGGCGCCGCCCTCAACCAGGCCGCGGGCCTGTTCGGCAAAGACCTCGACCAGGGTGGCGAAGGAGATGTCGCCGAGGGTTGGGTCGGTCGAGGCGGGCAGGAACCCGGTCGGCCCGATCGAGCCGGCGACGAAGCGGTCCGGCCCCGCGGCCTTACGGGCGATTTCAGCTGCCTTGGTGTTGACCTCTAGCGTGTGCTCGCCGAGACCCCACTCCTCGAGCTTCAGCCGGGAGCCCTGGAAAGAGTCGGTCTCGACCACCTCGGCGCCGGCTTCCAGCATTGAGGTGTGAACGCCCTCGATCACGTCGGGGCGATTTAGCACCAGTGCCTCGTGGCATTTGCCCTGCAGGCCGCCGTAGTCCTCCTGGGTCAGGTCGAACATCTCCAGGGTGGCGCCCATGCCGCCGTCAAAGACGACGACCCGCTCTTTGGTTGCGGCTATGTAATCGCGCTCGGCCATGAACCTAAAGAGGCTACCGGGGGCACGGGGCCGCGCCGTTTCGGTGCGGTAGGTCGGGCGGGGCTAACCGCGCAGGCCGAGGCGGCGCTTGAGGTCACGGGCGCTGACCGCCCGCGAGACGCGGTCGACCAGGCCCCGCCGGCCCCGCGTATAGGGGTACCAATTGGGCTCGCGCTTGCCACCGAAGCGGGTGACCACGATCGACTCTGCTCGGCAGTACTTCTTGATCCCGTACTCGCCGTGGCGAAAGCCGATCCCCGACTGCTTCCAGCCGCCCATCGGTACGCCCATCGCCGCCATGTTGGTGATCACGTCGTTGACGTTGACGGAGCCAGCCTCGATCCGGCGCGCGATCTTCTCCGCCCGGCCCTTCTCGCCAAAGACCGAGGCGGCAAGCCCGTAACGGGTGTCGTTGGCTAGCCGCAGCGCCTCCTCGGAGTCGCGTACCTTCATCACCCCGACTACTGGGCCGAAGGTCTCGTCGCGCATCACCTTCATCGAGTGATCGACATCGACCAGCACGGTCGGCTCGTAGTAGTCGCCGGTCCCGTCGACCCTCTTGCCGCCGGTCAGCGCCCGGGCGCCGTTGGCGAGGGCGTCATCGACCTGGCTCTCGACGATCGCGGTCTGGTTCGGCGAGGTCATCGCGCCGACGTCCTTTTCGGGCGTCCTGCCGTCGGCTCCCTGGCGCAGGCCTTGGACCTGCTGGGTCAGCTTGGCGACGAACTCGTCGTAGACGGGCTCCTCGACGTAGATCCGCTCGACCGATATGCAGAGCTGGCCAGAGTTGACCATCCCTCCCCAGGCGGCGGCGTTGGCGGCGCGGTCGACGTCGGCGTCGGAGAGGACGATCATCGGATCCTTGCCGCCGAGCTCGAGGCTGACCGGGGTCAGGGTCTCGGCGGCGCGGGCCATCACCTTGCGGCCAGTCCGGTCGGAGCCGGTGAACTGGACGTAGTCGACATCGTCGATCAGCGCACCGCCGGCCTCGCCGGTCCCGAGCACGCAGTCGAACACGTCGGGGGCGCCGATCTCCTGTTTCCAGGCCTTGATTATTTCCATCAGGCTGAGCGGAGTGAACTCCGAGGGCTTGACGACCACCGCGGCGCCCGCCTGCAGAGCCGGGATCGAGTCGCCGAGCGCCATCGCCAGCGGGAAGTTCCAGGGACTGATCACCCCGACCACGGGGAAGGGCCGGTACTGGATGGTGAGCTTCTTCGCGACCAGCAACGGCGAGTTGGGGCGGACCGACTCGTCACCGATGTAGTCGGCCGCCTTCGAGCCGTAGAAGTTGATCAGGTCGGCGACGTAGCCGAGGTCGAGCGAGACGTCGGCGCGCACCTTGCCCGTTTCGGCCTGCATCGTGTCGCTGATTCGCTCGGTGTTGTCGAGTATCCAGTCGCGCAGCTTGCCCAGCCAGTGGTAGCGACCCTCGATCCCGATCGCCTCCCACTCGGCCTGGTTGGCACGAACCCGGGCGACGGTCTCGGCGACCGCGTCGGACGAGTCGACCGCGAGCGTCTCGATCAGCCCACCGGTGGCGGGGTTGAGGACCTCGATCGTGTCGGCGGCCGGCGCGCCGCCGCCGTTCGTCGCCTCGCTCGCCTGCGTGCTGGTCTCGGCAGTGCCGCTCTCCACTGGGTGCTCCCTTCGTCGACCCTTGGCTGGTCAGCCAACTGTACCCGGCTCAGCGCGGGACGAGGCGGAATACGGGACCTTCGAGCGAGGCGACGTAGAGGTGGTGGGCGTCGTCTTCGCCGAAGGAGGTCGGGCTTTCGACCGCGAGGCCGAGCTTGCGGTCGCCGCCGGCCCCCTTCAGATGGGGGACGAGGCTGCGCAGCTGGCCCTCGCAGAGGTCGGCGTAGACATAGCGCTTGTAAAGAGAGCGCAGGCCGGGGTCGGCGACCACGTAGCCGCCGATGATCGAGCAACTGCCGCCGGCGCGGCTGTGGTTGTAGGCGAAGATCGGCTTGGTGGTGCCGCCCGGGTCGGGCGTGCCGCTGTTTTCTTCCTTGTACGGGGCGAAGCCCTCGAGCGCGTCCCAGCCGAAGTTGGCGCCGCTGGCCGCGGCGACGGTGGTGTAGTCGACCTCCTCGAACTTGTTCTGGCCGACGTCGCCGATCGCGATCCGCGGCTGCTTCGCGGTCACCGTGTCGAAGGAGAAGCGGAACGGGTTGCGCAGCCCGTAGCTGTAGATCTCGTCACGGCCGGGTTTGCCGACGAAGGGATTGCTCGCCGGCACCGAGTAGGCCCGACCGCCGGCCGGCCGCGGGTCGATCCGCAGCAGCTTGCCGAGCAGCACGTCCTTGTTCTGGGCGTTGTTCGGCGGATCCCCGCCGGAGCCGCCGTCGC
This sequence comes from uncultured Solirubrobacterales bacterium, assembly GCA_963735235.1. Lineage (GTDB taxonomy): Bacteria > Actinomycetota > Thermoleophilia > Solirubrobacterales > 70-9 > VAYN01. The sequence continues at coordinate 109,152 of CAVTKD010000004.1, forward strand.
CGGTGCCGAAGTAGAGGAGGTTGCCGAGGAACTGCATCTGGCCGCCGTTGTGGTTGGCGTTTTCGGGGTGGGGGATTTCGATTACCTGGCGCTGGGAGCTGCGCAGGGCACGGGTGGCGCTGCCGCGCCTGAATTCGTCGACGCGGATGTTGCCGGCGTGATTCACGTAGTAGACGTAGAAGCTCTTGCTCTGGGCGTAGTCGGGGGGGAAGGCGATCGAGAGCAGGCCGCGCTCGGCTTCGTCGTAGCCGACCATGCCGCGAATGTCGAGGAAGGGACGGGAGAGGCGGTGGCCGTTGCTGAGCACGGCGACCCGTCCCGGCTGCTCGACCACGAAGAGGAGCTTCGGGAAGCCGGGGGCGCCGGTCACGTAGACGGGGTGGTCAAAGCTGCCGACCTTCTTCAGGGCGACGCCGCTGCCGCCGGTCTTGGCGGCATTCCGCTGCGTTGCGGTGGTGCCCGCTTCGGTGGACCGGCTGGTTGAGCTGGCCGATCCGCAGGCGGGCAGGACCAGTGCCAGCACCGCGGCGATCAGGGCCGAGGCTATGGAGGGGCGCCGCATGGGCAAACGGTACCCGCTGGCGGCGGTCGCTATTTGCCGCCGGGCTCGGTGCGCTGCCGCTGCTTCTTGACTTCGACCACTTCGCCGCTGTCGGTGACTTCGGTGTCCGGCGGCACGGCGGAGATCTCGGTGACGAAGGAGCCGCCGGGCGCGACGCCGCCTTCGGTCTTCGTCTTGTCGGTTCCGCTGAGGCCGGCGTCGACGTTGTAGAGGAGGGTGAAGCGGCCGGCCTTGACTGCGCTCAGCTTCCAGACGGCGTCGGTGGTCCTGCCGGGCTTGAGCGGCCCGAAGGCGAAGGTCTTGCGATTCGAGGTCGTGGCGCCGCCCGGCTCCGACGAACCGGCCAGGCGCGGGTAGCCGGCCGCCAGCACCCAGACCGGGCGGTCTCCCTGGGCGACGCCGGGCGTGGGATCGTGGACCCCGAACGGCAGCGACGACCCCTGGCCCGCCTTGCCGGCGATCGAGATCGTCACGGTCAGCGCCGGCATCGTCCGCTTGCCGGTGTTGCGGACCCCGAGGCGCAGCAGCGAGGTCTGGCCCAGGCGCTGTGCGGTCGGGAAGCCGGCATCGGTGACCTTGACCCGGTAGGTGCCGGAGCCCTGGTTGGCGTCGGATGAGGATTCCCCATCGCAGGCGGCCAGCGACGCCGCCACGGCCAAAGCGACAACCCCGGTCGCGGTGGCTCGGAGGCAGGTCAGCCGGGAATGTCTTCCGGTCCCCCTCAAAGCGGGCCGAACATACCATGGGGTTTCCCCGCATCCGGGCGCTTTTCAGGTAGCCCGCCGGGGTTAGTCGGATCTCAACACTGAGCTAACCGCCGAGGCTGACCCATCCCATAGACTCAGATGACCGAGTGGGGCGTCGCGCAAGTGCGGCGCAGCTCGTTGGAGGAGCAGATGGTCGGATCCGCGGTAAACAGGGCTTTCCTGCCAGCTAAGTCTGTCTTCGAGCAGGTGGGGAACATGATGATTCTCACCGCGCGGACGATCGTCTCCGCGGTCAAGCCGCCGTACCCCTACGGCGAGGAGTTCATCGGCCAGTTCCTCTTCGCGCTGCAGCTGTGCTGGTTTCCGCTGCTGGTTTCCACCGTCGCCTTCGGCTTCGGGGCGCCCGGCCTGCAGGCGGCCAACTTCCTCTCGCTGTTCGGCGCCCTCGACCGGCTCGGCGGCTTCTTCGTGCTCGCCTCGATCCGCGAGTTCGCCCCCTTCGTCACCGCGGTCGTCGTCGCCGGCGTCGCCGGCACCGCGATCACCGCCGACCTCGGCGCCCGCAAAATCCGCGAGGAGCTCGATGCCCTGCAGGTGCTCGGCGTCGACCCGATCAAGAACCTGGTCGTGCCCCGCTTCCTGGCGCTGATGTTGATCACCGGCCTGCTCGACATCTACGCGCTGGTCTTCGGGATCAGCGGAGGCATCCTCACCGAGCTGCTCTACCACCAGCCGCTCGGCGGCTTCTTCGCGACCCTCTTCTCCAACGCCTCGATCACCGACCTCTGGGGCTCGGTCATCAAGTGCACCCTGTTCGGCGCCCTGATCGCCGTCGTCTGCTCCTATAAAGGGATGACCGCGTCCGGCGGCGCCGCCGGCGTCGGCCGCGCCGTCAACGAGGCCGTCGTCATCTCCTTCATGGGGGTCTTCGCCTTCAACTACGTCTTCACCCAGACGCTGCTGGCCACCAACCCGGAGCTGCAGACGATCCGATGAATCCCTGGCTCGCGGTACCGCGCGGTTGGCTGGACTCGTTCGGGGAGATCGCCCGCTTCGGCGGCGGCGTCGCCGGCCAGGTCTACTCCGGCCGGGTCCTGCGCTTCTTCGGCGAGAGCCTGCGCCAGGCCGGGATCCTGATCCTCGGCTCGGCCCTGATCATCTGGGGCCTGGTCTTCACGCTCGGCCTGCAGTGCGGGATCGAGGGTGCCTACCTGCTGCGCGCCCAGGGCGCGCCCGCCTACGCCGGCGTCTTCTCGGCCTGGTGCGACCTGCGCGAGATCATGCCCTACGCCTTCGGTTACATGCTGGCGGCCAAGGTCGGGACCGGAATCGTCGCCGAGCTCGGCGCGATGCGGATCTCCGACGAGATCGATGCGCTCGAGGTGATGGGGGTGCCGCCGATCACCTTCCTCTGCGCGACCCGCCTGCTCGCAGCCTGGATCGCCTTCCCGTTCATGTACCTAGTCGGGATCGGGATCATGTACCTGGCCAGCTACCTGGCCGTCGTCAAGCAGATCGGCGACGTCTCCTCCGGCGGCTACTTCCTGATCTTCTGGGAGTTTCAGAACCCCCCTGACCTGATCTTCAGCCTGATCAAGGGGATGGTCATGGCGACCGTGATCGTGCTCGTCGGCTGCTACTACGGCTACACGGCCTCCGGCGGGCCGGTGGGGGTGGGGACCGCGACCGCGAAGTCGATGGTCCTCAACATCGTCTTAGTCCACATCATCGGGATGCTTGGGACCCTTGTCTTTTGGGGGGCCAACCCGAGGGCACCGATAGGAGGCTGACCGTGTCTAGCGACGACCAGGACCGCATCATCGACGAGGGGCAGGCACCGGACTACGAGGAGGAGGCGGAGACGAGCGCCGAGCTCGCCGAGCCGCTCGCCGCCACCGCCGGCCACCCCGAAAGCGCCGAGGCGACCGGCCCGTATGTGAGCGAGGACGGCTCGGTGATGGGCCGTGACTTCGTCATACCGGGCGTCGCTCCCGACGAGCACGACCCCTACCGCTTCCACACCGGCCGCAAGCGCGACCACGGCGGCGAGGACGCGATCGAGATCATCGACCTGGTCAAACAGTTCGGCCGCGCCCGCATCCTCAACGGCCTCAATCTCGGCCTGCCCGAAGACCAGGTCTCGATGGTGCTCGGCCCCTCGGGAACCGGCAAGAGCGTGCTGATCAAGCACATCGTCGGGCTGCTCTACCCGGACTCCGGTGACGTGCTGGTCCACGGCGAATCGATCCCGAATATGACCGACGACGAACTCTTCGACGTGCGCAAAAAGTTCGGCCTGCTGTTCCAGGACGGCGCCCTCTTCGGCTCGATGAACATCTACGACAACACCTGCTTCCCGCTGCGCCAGCACACCGACAAAAGCGAGGAGGAGATCGGCGAGATCGTCAACCGCCGGCTCAAAGAGGTGGGCCTGACCGAGGCCACCTACAAGATGCCGAACGAGCTCTCCGGCGGCATGCGCAAGCGCGCCGGCTTCGCCCGCGCCCTGGTCCTCGAACCGGCGATCGTGATGTTCGACGAGCCCGACTCCGGCCTCGACCCGGTGCGGACGGCGCTGCTCTGCGAGCTGATCCGCGAGGTTCACGCCGAGCACGGCGGCTGCTATCTGGTGATCAGCCACGACCTCGGCACGGCGCGCCGGATCGCCGATTTCATCGCCGTGCTCTGGAGCGGCAAGATCGTCGAGTCAGGCCCCAAAGAAGAACTGTTCGACTCCAGCAACCCCTTTGTGAACCAGTTCCTCAACGCGGACGTCAGCGGCCCGCTCTCGATGGATTGAGTTGAGCGCCGGGCAGCGGTTCGGCCGCGTCGCGGCGTGGGCCGCCGGCCATGCTCGGGCGGTTCTGGCGGTGGCCGTGGTGCTGGCGATCGCCGCCACGGTCGGCGCGACCAGGATCCCGACCGACGCCGGGGTCGGCACTCTGGCCGACACCGACACCGCGACCTACCGGGCCACCCAGGAGGTTCGGGACGCCTTCGGCGAAGAACCGGTGGTGGTGCTGGCGCGGGGTGATCTGCAGCACCTGATCCTGACCTCGAACGTCTTCCGCCTGCTGCGCCTCGAGGGCTGTCTCTCGGGCAAGGTGCCGAAGGGCGCGAAGCCGATCCCCGGGCCCTGCACGGAGCTGGCGCGGCTGGACCCGGTCGAGTTCGTCTCCGGGCCGGCGACCTTCCTCAACGAGGCGGTGGTCCAGATCGACCGGCAGCTGCAACGGCTCTCGCGGCATGTCCCGGCCGCGAAGCTGCGCGAGTTCCTGCTCACGGTCGCCACTCGATACGGGATCACCAGCGTTCCCAGCCTCGACAACCCGGATTTCGTCGCCACGGTCGTCTTCGATCTCGGCCGCGCCCGCGGCACCCCGAAGGCGCGGCTCTCCTACCTCTTCCCGAACGCGCACTCGGCCCAGATCGTGGTGCGGCTGCGGCCCGATCTCAGCGGCGCCGACCGCCACCGTGCCCTGGATCTGATCGAAGCGGCGGTTCACGAAACGACGCCGCGTCAGGCCTGCGCCGAGAGGGGCGCGCCCGCGCCGTGCTTCGTGCTGCACGGCGGCAGCTACGTCGTCTCCGGCGCGCCGGTGGTGGTCGAAGGGCTGGCAAGGGCGCTGAAGGACGCGCTGCTCGTCCTCTTCGGCGTCGCCCTGATGGTGATGGCGCTGACCCTGCTCGCCGTGTTCCGCTCACGGATGCGCCTGCTGCCGCTGGCCGTCGCACTCGCGGCGGCGGCGCTCGTCTTCGGACTGTTCGGCCTTTTCGGCGGCTCGCTGACGATGGCCTCGATCGCCGTCCTGCCGATTCTGATCGGCCTCGCCGTCGACTACGCGATCCAGTTCCAGGCCCGCTTTGACGAGGCCGCCGCGGGTGGCCTGGTGGGCATTGAGGCGGCACGGGCGGCGGCAACCAGCGGTGGCCCCACGATCGCCACCGCCGCCCTGGCCACCGCCGCCGGCTTCCTCGTCCTCCAGCTCTCCCCAACCCCGATGGTCCGCAGCTTCGGACTTCTCCTCCTAATAGGCATAGCCGTCGCCTTCCTCCTCGCCCTGACCGCCGGCTTTTCAGCCCTCGGCCTTCGTCCCAGCTCTGTCGGTCGCAGGCGCTTCCCCGGACGAGGGTCGCGGGGGGAGGGTCCGAGAACGGAGGCGAAGCCCCCACTCGCAGGATCCTCTCCCCGCGAGGCCCGTCCGCCAGGACGCGTCCTGGCGTGGCTCCGCGACTGGACCCTCTGGCTCGCCCTCGAGCACCCGATCCGGGTGATGGGCGTCGGCCTGGCCCTGGCCCTGGTCGGCTGGGGCCTCGGCACCCAGATCGAAACGGTCTCCGACATCAACTCCCTCGCCCCGCAGGGCCTGTCTGCGGTGCGCAACCTGAACGAGCTCCAAGACGCGACCGGGGTCTCCGGCGAGCTTGACGTCAGTGTCAACGCGCCCGACCTCTCCGACCCGGCGACGATCGAGTGGATGGCGGCCTTCAAGCAGCGGGTGCTGAGCTCGAACGGATTCACGGGCGAAGACCCGAGCTGCCTCAACGCCGACGTCTGCCCGGGCCCGGCTCTCTCGGACTTCCTCACCCGCGGCGGCGGCAGGCTGACCCAGGAGGGAATCGACGAAACCCTCGCGGCACTGTCCTCCTACGACCTGCGGCAGGTCGCGCCGCTCGACCCCCGCAGTGGCCGGCTCGGCCACGTGGCACTGATCTCGTTCGGCATCCGCGCCCAGTCGCTGGAGGGCCAGCAGGAGCTGGTCGAGCGCGTGCGCTCTGAGATCGGCGAGCCGGGCTCCAAGGGTGGGCCGCCGGCGGGCGTCGAGGTGCACCTGGCCGGGTTGCCGGTGATCGCGGCCGAATCGGCCACCGACCTCGCCGCCAGCCGCTACTGGCTGACCCTTGCCGGCCTGATTGCAGTCGCGCTGGCGCTGCTTGCCGTCTACCGCTCACTGAAGCGGGCGCTGCTGCCGCTGGTCCCGACCGTGATGGCGACCGGCTGGGCTTCGCTGGTGCTCTGGCTGACCGGGATCCCGCTCAACCCGATGTCGGCGGCGCTGGGGGCGTTGACGATCGCGATCGCCACCGAGTTCGGGGTAATCCTCGCCGGCCGCTTCCACGAGGAGCGCGGCGGCGGGCGCGGGGTGGAGGAGGCGCTGCGCCGGGCCTACACCCGCACCGGCGCCGCGGTCCTCGCCTCCGGCGTGACCGCGACGGCCGGCTTCGCGGTGCTGGTCGCCAGCGACATCCAGATGCTGCGCGATTTCGGCTTCGTCACCGTGATCGACCTAACGGTGGCGCTGGTGGGGGTGATCGTGGTGCTGCCCGCGGCGTTGACCTGGATCGAGGAGAGATGAGGGACCGCTACTCGATCATCGTCGGGCTCTTCTTCCTGGCGATCGTCGCGATCGCGACGATCCACACCCTGAACGGCGGCGGCAACGCGGAAACGCTCGGCCTCGACCGCCAGGAGCTGCGCTGGCCGCTGCCGGAGTTCGCCGTCCCCGACGCCGCCGGCCCGCTCGAAGGCGACGCCAACGTGGCCCAGGACGACTGCGAAAGCTCCTCGGTCCCCTGTCCGGAAGGCGCCAGCCGCAAGCCGGCCTGCCGGATCGCGACCGCTCACGCGATCCGGGTCTGTGAACTCTTCGGCCGCCCGCTGGTGATCTCTTTCTGGTTCACCAAAGGCGGCGACTGCGCCGACCAGCAGGATGTCGTCGAGAGCGTCTACGAGCGTTACCGTGGGCAGGTGAACTTCCTCTCGCTGGACATCCATGACGACCGCGAAGCGGTCCGCGAACTGGTCCGCCGGCACGGCTGGAAGATGCCGGTCGGCTACGACCGCGACGGTGCCGTCGGCAGCCTCTACAAAGTCGGCCTTTGCCCCACCCTCGCCTATGTCTACCCCGGCGGCACGCTGCAGAGCGCCAGCATCGGCGAACTCACCGCCGCCCAGCTCTCGGCCCATGTGCAGCGCCTGCTGAGCGCCACCCGGGCAGCGGAAGCGAGCTGAAGTGAGGGGCTTCGAAGCTGCCCGTTCGGGCGCCGATTGGGATCCGGCTCCGATCCAGGGCTGGGTGGCGCCGGACATCGCCGCCGAGTTCCCCGGCCTCGGCATCGCCTGGGTCGATCTCGATACTCATCCTGGCAAGAGCCCGGAGCCGGTCCGGCGTCGCCTCCGCGATCTCTCCGACCGCTTCTACGGCGCCCAGGCGATTCACATGCGCGAACGGCCGATCCCTTGGGCCTACCGTGTCTTCTTCCGCCAGATCGGCCTCGACCCCGACCGCACCCGCACTCCGATCGAGCAGCTCGCCCTCGACCGGCTCCACGACGGCGCCTTCAAGAGCGACGGGCTGCCCGCCGACGCGCTGACCGTCGCCACCGTCGAGACCGGCGTGGCGTTGAGGGCCTTCGATGCCGACCGCCTCGACGGCCGGCTCTGCATCCGCGACTCGGCGCCGGGCGAGTCGCTGCCCGGCCGCCCCGGTGAGCTGGCGCAGGGGACGCTGACGATCGCCGATGAGCGGACCCCGGTCGGGCTCCTCTTCGGGGTGACCGGCGAGGGCTACGAGGTCGGGCCGGACAGCCGCCGCGTCACGATCGTCGCCGTTCAAGTCAAGGGAGTGCCGCAGATTGCCGTCGACGAGGCGCTCTGGATGGCGACCACGACGCTCGGGGCCGCCGGCCCTTAACCGATTCCTGGCTTGCGAGGAGCGGCGGGTGATCTACACTCGGAGCCAGGCCGATGCCGGATCTGCTCGAAAGAGACAGCCTCATGGGGCTTCGCGTCGAGGTCGATGAGCGCCTCGCACGCACTGAACTGCGGCGGCAGGTTGGACGCCTGGAGCGCGAGCTCGGCGGCCTCTTCGGCGAGGCCTTCGGTCGGATCGACATCGATCACAGGGTCGGCGCGCTGGCCGTGGAGCCGCGGGTCCTGGACCTGGGCGAGCTGGAGCGGGTCCGCGACGATCTCGCCGACCGGGTCGCGGAGGCTCGTCTGGCGCTGCTCGAGCGCTCGCGGGTGGAGACCGGCAACCGCGAGCTGCTGCGCAAGATGCTGATCTCGCCGGGGGACTACCGGTGGGTCAAGGTGACCCGCGGCGACGTCGGCGAGCCGGGCTGCGGCGCCTGGCACTCGCGTCCCCGTCTCGGCCCGATCGGGATGCTGATGGGCTGGTGGCGGGTCAAGGTCTCCTCGGGATGCCCGTTAGCCGGGCGGCTTACGGCCGTTGAGCGGGAAGCGCAAGGGGAAGCGACCGAAACGGGCTACAGCGGCTGAGAAGGCGGTCGCTGCCGCGCCGAACGCGCCGAAGCCGGCGCGCCGCGTCACCACCCCCGACGATCGCCCGCCCGCTCCCTGGGGAGCGGTGCCGCTGGCGGAGCTGGTCATCCTCGGCGGCATCGTCGCCCTGATTCTCGGCGTCGTCGGCCAGAACCCGACCACGATCGGCGTCGGTGTCGCCCTGGCCGGCCTCGGCGGGCTCGAGGTCGCGGTCCGCGAGCACTTCGCTGGCTACCGCTCCCACACGACGCTGCTGGCGGGAGCGGTCTTCGTGCTCACGGTCGGCGGCCTCTTCTACATCGCCCACCAGATCCTCGCGGTGGCCCTCGGCGCCGGCGCCGTGACCTTCGCGATCGCCTTCTTCCTGGCCCGCCGCGCATTCCAGCGCGCCTCCGGAGGCCTCAGCTTCCGGGTCGGCGGAATGCGCGGCTGAAGCCCTTAGACGGTCAGCACCCCGCGGCCGTTGGTGGAGCGGGAGGCCAGCTCGGTCGAGAGCAGCCGGCGCTGGCGCGAGGTCAGCGTCCCCAGCTGCTTGTTCTCGTTGAGGGAGAGGGGGAGGAGGAATTTGCGGGCCCGGGTCTGGCCCCAGCGCCGCTGGCTGGTCAGCAGCTCGGCGATGGTCATGCTCTCGGTCTCCCAGGGGCACTCCTGGACCACCTCCGAGGCGTCGGTCTCTCCCCGCGCGATGGCACGCTTGAGCTCGGCGCGCGCCAGCCGCACCAGGTTGGCCCGTTCGAGCGCCCGCATGTGTTGCGGGGCCTCCACCGAAGTTGCGATCGTCGTTGCGGGTGCCGTTGAGGCAGCGTCCACTGGGACTCCTCCCTTCAAGGAATCAGGATTAACTGGGTATCTCGCTCCCCGCCGGAACCAGTGGCTGTGAAGCCATGGTCTGGGCTGAACCGAGTGACTGCCGGTCCTCCCCGCCCGGGGCGATCGGCGAGGAGGCCAAGCTATGCCGAACGGGTGGCGGCCGTCAACGGCAAACGCCGGGAGGGTGTCCGGCCCGGTCGCTAAGAGCAACAATTTCGAGCCGGGGAAAGGCTTGTCCCTATCCGGACAAGCCTGAAACTACCCACGACGGGGGATGTCAAGAACTCGTTACCGCCGGGTTAGGCGCGCGGCAGCTCCGGGAAGTCCTGGATGACCCGGGCGATCGTGCCGAGGGCGCCGTCGAGGTGCTCGCGCTCGTGGGTCGCCATCAGGCTGGTGCGGAGCATCGCCCCGCCCGGCGGCACGGCGGGGTGGATCGCGACGTTGGTGTAGACGCCGGCGTCGTAGAGCGCCTTCCAGAGCAGCACCGCCTGCCAGTCGTCACCGACCATCACCGGCACCACCGGCGTGGTCGCGACCGTGCCGTCGGGCAGCGTCCCGGGCTCGATCACCTTGAGGCCGAGGTGACGCAGCCCCTCGCGCAGGTACTCGGCGTTGGCGAGCAGGGCCTCGAACAGCCGCGGCCCGTCCTCGCGGATAACCCGCAGCGCCGCCAGGGCCGCGCCGACCGCGGCCGGGACGGCGGAGGCGCTGAAGATGAAGGAGCGCGAGGAGACCCGCAGGTACTCGATCACGTCGGCCGGGCCGGCGATGAAGCCGCCGCAGGAGGCGAGGCTCTTGGAGAAGGTGCCCATCCGCAGGTCGATCTCGTCCTCGAGGCCGAAGAGCTCGCCGGCGCCGGCGCCGCGGGCGCCGAGGACGCCGGCGCCGTGGGCCTCGTCGACCATCAGCCGGGCGCCGTGGGCCTTGCAGAGCTCGACGATCCGCGGCAGGTCGCAGACGTCGCCCTCCATCGAGAAGACGCCGTCGACGACGACGAGGATGCCGCCGCCGTCCTCCGCGGCGCGCTGCAGCATCTTCTCCAGCTTGTCCATGCGGTTGTGGCGGAAGGGGCGCAGCTTGGCGCCGGAGAGGCGGCAGCCGTCGAGGATCGAGGCGTGGTCCCCGGAGTCGCAGATGACCGTGTCGGCCGGGCCGAGGATCGTGCCGATGCAGCCGACGTTGGCCTGGTAGCCGGTGGTGAAGACGATCGCGTCCTCGGTCCGCATCCACTCGGCCAGCTCGCGCTCGAGGTCGACGTGCAGCGGGGTGGTGCCGTTCAGCAACCGTGAGCCGGTGACACCGGTGCCGTAGGTCTCCAGCGCCTCGCGGGCGGCCCCCTTGACGCGCTCGTCGCCGGTCAGGCCGAGGTAGTTGTTGGAGCCGAGCATGATCGTCTCGCGTCCCTCCATCTCCACCACCGGACCGGCCTGCGAGGTGAGCAGGCGGAAGTAGGGGAGGAGGTCGTGCTCCTTGGCCGCTTCGAGCTGCTCGAGCCGGTCGTGGCTGCGGGCCTTCTCGAAGACGTCGACCGGGGCCTTCGCCGTCTCGCTCATCGCCCCAGAGTGTAGGTTGCGGCTCGTATGGGAAGCGTGTCGATCCAGCCGGTGCGAACGCGTCGCGAGCTGAAGCGCTTCGTCAAACTGCCCTTCCACCTCCACCGTGACCACCCGCAGTGGGTGGCGCCGCTGGTCTTCGAGCGGATGGAGTTCCTCAACCGCGAGAAGAACCCCTACTTCGAGCACGCCGAAGCGGAGTACTTCATCGCCGAGCGCGACGGTGAGCCGGTCGGGCGGATCAGCGCCCAGATCGACCACCGTTGGGACGAGTTCCAGGGCGGCAGCGACGCGATGTTCGGCTTCTTCGAGTCGGTCGACGACAGCGAGATCGCCAAAGCGTTGATCGACGCCGCTGCCGAGTGGGCCGCCGCGAAGGGGCGCGCCCGCATCCTCGGGCCGATGGACTTCACCACCAACGAGGAGATCGGGATCCTCGTCGAGGGCTTCGAGCGGCGGCCGATGATCCTCGAGCCCTGGCACCCCCCCTTCTACGGTGAGCTGATCGAGGCCGAGGGCTTCGCGAAGGCGATGGACGTGCTGATGTGGGAGCTGCAGTTCGGCAGCCTCAAGGAGGGGGAGAGCTTCGATCCGGCGATCCACGCCGCCGCCAAGAAGGCGCTCGAGGACGAAGGGATCGTGATCCGCAACCTCCGCAAGCGCGAGATGTCGGCCGAGGTGCGGCGCTTCATGGACGTCTACAACGAGGCCTGGGGGGACAACTGGGGCTTCGTCCCGATCACCGACGCCGAGGTCGAGTTCCAGGCCAAGAACCTCAAGCAGGTGATCGACGAGAACTGGGCCTACATGGCCGAGAAGGACGGCGAGGTGATCGGCGCCGCGCTGACGCTGCCCGACATCAACCAGGTGATGGCGAAGCTGAACGGGCGCCTGCTGCCCTTCGGCTGGGCCCGCTTCCTGCTCGGCAAGCGCAAGATCGACCAGTGCCGGGTCTTCGCGCTCGGGGTCAAACACGAGTACCGCCACAGCGGCGTCGCCGCCGGCCTCTACCTGCGGCACCTGGAGGAGGCGGCCGTCCCCGGCGGCATCGTCGGCGGCGAGATGGGCTGGATCCTCGAGACGAACGGGCCGATGAACCGGGCGATGGAGGGCATGGGCGGCGAGGTCGTCAAGCGGTACCGCATTTACGAGCGGGCGTTGTAGGGCGAAGGCTTGCCGGGAGGGGTCGGGTGGGGCTCACCCGCGCGAACTGCGGGGAGGCTTGGCGAGCCCACCCGACCCTCCTCACAAGGACATCTCCCCAATGTCCGCAGTTTGCGGTGAGTGCCGGGGAGGTGACCTGGACCCTCGCTAGAGTCGATCCGGTGAGCGAGTTCGAGCTAGATGGTGAGATCGTGGCCGAGGAAGACGCCGAGCCGCGGGACGCGGCGCCGGTGCGGGCGCTGCCGCTGCCCTACGAAGGGCCGGCCCTGCCGGTGCTGCGCGGCGAGGTCCGCAGCGCCGCGATCGCCGCCGCGGGCGGGGTCCTGGCCGGTGCTGCCACCGTCGCCGCCGTGCGCGCCGTCAGCGCCGTCGGTTCCAAGAGCCGCTCCCCACGCCGTCTCGGCCGCCGCCGCGACCGCACCAACGTCGTCGCCAGCCGTTCGTTTCTCGTGGACGTGCACCTGCTCGGCAGGTGAACGCTCTCGAGCTAGAGGTGCGGCCGGCTTCGCCGTACCGGCTGCCGCCGCGGGAGAGCGGGGACCGGACACTGCGGGTCGAGGGCGGTGTCGCCACCCGGCTGCTCCAGGTTGACGGCCGGCCGGTGCTGGTGCGGATCTGGCAGCCGGGCTCCGACCGGGTCGTCCTACGGGCGGAGCCGGTCGACCCGGCGGTGCTCACCATGCCACTGGCCCCCCGGGGCGAGGATCCGGCGACGGCCGGCGAGGCTCAGCTCCGGGTGGCGATCGAGCGGATGCGCTTCGCGCTCGCCGTCGACCTCGATCTCACCGAGTTCCACCGCCGTTTCCGCGGCGATCGCCTGCTCGGGCCGCTGCTGCGGAAGCTGCCGCGCTTCCGCCCACAGCGCCGGCCCTGGCCCTGGGAGGCGCTTTCGGCGGCCGTCGTCGGCCAGCTGATCGAGGCCGATCGGGCGATCCGCATCGAGCGCCGCATCGTCGGCCGCTGGGGAGCGCGGATCGGGGACGGCCGGGACGCCCTGCGTGACGTCCCCGCCGCGGCGACGATCGCCGGTCGCGCCCCCGCCGAACTTGCCTCGATGGACCTGGCTCCGAACCGCGCTGCGGCACTGCGGCGGGTAGCCGTGGCGGCGGGGCGCTGCGATCTCGACTCCGCGGATGCCGACCGGCGCCTGCTGGCGATCGCGGGGGTCGGCCCCTGGACCGTGCGATGCCTCGCTCTCTTCGGGCGCGGCGACCTGGACTCGCTGCCGGCCGGGGACCTCGGCTACATCAAGATGGTCGGCCGCCTCGCCGGCCTCGGTCACCGCGCCACCGTCGCCGAGGTGGAGGAGTTCTACGCGCCGTATGAGCCGTACCGTGGCCTGGCCGGCGCGATCACCCTGGCGGGCCTGCATGGGCTCGCCGCGCAGGGCCCGCCGCTGCGGCTCGCGGCCTGAGCGAAGCCGGCGGTCGGCGCTGCACGCATACGTGCCTGGACGGACGTGCGGTCAAGCGAGTGGACCATCTGTCGATAAACGACGCGATGCGGGAAAGCGGCGACAGGAACTGGCCTGACCACGAGGTCAATGAATTCCTTGACCAGATATCGGCGGGCGGGCAGGACTACCGGCGCCTGGTCGAGCGGCTGCCGGTGATCGTCTACACCTCCGAGTTGGGCGAGCACGGGCAGTGGCGCTACGTCAGCCCCCAGGTGGAGGAGATCCTCGGCTACAGCGCCGAGGAGTTCAAGCGCGACCCCGGGCTCTGGGCGCGGATCCTGCACCCCGAGGATCGCGAGCGGGCGCTGGCGATCGAAGACAAGGACTTCCTCGGCAGCCGCAACACCAGCCCGGTCGAGTACAGGATGCGCACCCGCGGCGGTGAGGTGGTCTGGATGCTCGACGAGGCCGTGCTCGAGGCCGACGAGGAAGGGGTGCCGGTCTGGCACGGCGTCCTCTACGACATCACCGAGCGCAAGCAGGCCGAGGACGAGCTGCAGCGGGCGCTCTCCCAGCAGGCCGTCGTCGCCAAACTGGGCGAGCGGGCGCTGCAGGACGGCGACCCCGAGTCGCTGATGCGCGCCGCCGCCTCCCTGATCGGCGAAGTCGACGGTGTCCATAGCGCCTGCGTCTGGGAGCTCGGCCACGACGGCCGCCGCCTCAACCTTCACGCCGGGCTCGAGGACCAGGTGGTCGGCGCCGGCCGCCGCGTCTCCGCCGCCCGGGACTCGCACGTCGGCGCCGCGCTCGACTCCGGCACCCACGCGATCGTCTCCGATTGGGACAGGGAGAGCCGCTTCACGATGCCGCCCGTCCTGCGGGCCTTCGGCGCCGCCAGCAGCCTGGCGGTGATGATCGACGGCAAGGACCACCCGTTCGGGGTCCTCGACGTCCACGCAACGGAGCCGCACCGATTCACGGCCAAGGACGTGCCCTTCCTGCAGGCTGCCGCGAACGTGCTGGCCGACTCGATCGAGCGCCACGCGGCCGACCAGGCGCTGCGCCACCGCGTCCTCCACGACTCGCTGACCGGCCTCCCCAACCGGCTCAGCTTCGTCGATGCGCTGGCCGACGCGCTCAAGCGCGCGACCGTCTCCGGCTCTCCGATCGGGATCCTCTTCCTCGACCTCGACCACTTCAAGCTGATCAACGACAGCCTCGGCCACCACGCCGGCGACGCGCTGCTCGGTCTGGTCGCGCCGCGCCTGCGCGCCCACCTGCGGCCCGGCGACGTCGTCGCCCGCTTCGGGGGCGATGAGTTCGGGATCCTGATCGACCGCCTCGCCGACGAAGAGGAGGCGATCGCGATCGCCGACCGGGTCGCCGCCGCTTTCACCCAGCCCTTCTCGCTGGAGGGGGTGGAGCATTTCGTCAGCGCCAGCATCGGGATCTCGATTGCCCATCCCTCCAAACAGCCCACCGCCAGCGCCGAGCTGCTGATCCGCGACGCCGACGCGGCGATGTACCGTGCAAAGGAGAGCGGCCGTGCCCGCTGCGTGCTGTTCGACGCCGAGATGCGGGCCATCGCGGTGCGCCGCCTCGAGGTCGAACGGGAGCTGCGTTACGCGCTCGACCGCGATGAGCTCGCCCTCCACTACCAGCCGGTGGTCAGCCTGCGAACCGGTGAGATCACCGGCCTCGAGGCCCTGGTCCGCTGGCAGCATCCCAAGCGCGGTCTGCTCGACCCTTCCGATTTCGTCCCGATCGCCGAGGACAGCGGCCTGATCGAGCCGATCGGGCGCTGGGTGCAGGAGCGCGCCTGTCAGCAGATCCTCGACTGGCACGAGCAGCGCCCGGACGCGCGCCCATTCGACGTCGCGGTCAACCTCTCGGCCCGCCAGGTCGCCCATCGTGACCTGCCCGCCGCGATCGAGGAGATCATCGCCCGCACCGGCCTCGACCCCGTCCACCTGCGCCTGGAGATCACCGAGAGCGTCCTGGTCGAGGAGTCGGCGACCGCGATCGCCTCGCTGGAGGCGCTCAACGAGATCGGCGTGCGGCTGGTTCTCGACGACTTCGGCACCGGCTATTCCTCGCTCGCCTATCTCAACCGCTTTCCCTTCCACGCTCTCAAGATCGACCGCTCCTTCGTCGACGCGCTCGGGATTGAGCAGGAGCGCACCGCGATCGTCGAGGCGATCATCGGCATGGCCCGGGCGCTTTCCCTGGAGGTGATCGCCGAGGGGGTCGAGAACGAGGTGCAGTTGGCGGAGTTGAGCCGGCTCGGCTGCGACTACGCCCAGGGCCACCTCTTCCACGCCGCGATGCCGGCCGGCGACGTCAGCCGGCTGCTGCGCGAAGGCGCCCTGGACTATTCGGGGATCTCGCCGGCCAGGTAGGCGTTGCTGAGCAGTTCAGCCGGAGTCGGCAGCGACTCGATCAGGCCGTTGTCGCGCATCCAGCCGGCGAAGGTCTTCCACTCGGCCGGGTCCATGTAGCCGTAGGGCTGGCCGGAGGTCCTTGCCGCCAGTAGGGGCAGCGTCGCCTTCACCTCGGCTTCGGTCAGCTTCGGTTCGAGGCCGTGGTTGGCCGCCAGCACCGCTTCTGTGGCGGCTTTCGGATTCTTCTCGGCGGCGTTGGTGCCGCGTTCGAGGGCGGCGATGAAGAGGCGGTACTTTTCCGGGTCTTCTTCCAGCTTCTTCTGGTTGGCGACCAGGACCAGCTCGTCGTAGGTCGGCACGCCGAGCCGGTCGACCGGGGTCACGACCGGGTCTTTGCCGCGCTGGCCGAGGTCGACGCCCTCGACGTTGCTGTAGCCGCCGAGCATCGCCTGGGCGCTGCCGCTGATCAGGGCCGGCAGCAGGCCGAAGCCGACGTTGACTTCCTTGACGGCGGCGGGGGAGAGGTGGACGCGTGAGAGGATCGTCTTCAGGAAGGCCTGTTGGTAGGGGATGCCGGCGGTGGCGACCGTCTTGCCTTTGAGCCCGCCGACGCCTTTGATCCCTGATTCCTTCAACCAGATCAGCGAGGTCAGCGGCCGGTTGACGAGGGCGCCGATCGCAATCACGCCGAGCCCCTGCTCGTGGGCCAGCGCCACCTCGGGCTCGTAGGAGATCGCCAGGTCCGACTGCCCGGCGGCGACCTGCTTGATCGGCGCCGCGGGGTCCGAAGGGGAGTCGATGCTGACGTCGAGGCCCGCTTCTTCGAAGTAGCCGAGCTTCTGGGCCATGTAGATCCCGGCGTGGTCGGGATTGGGGTAGAAGTCGAGCGTCAGGCTCAGCGGCTGCGTTTCGGTGTTCGAGTCCTCTGACTTCTCACCGCAGGCGGCGAGGCCAAGCACGAGCAGGAGAAGCGCGACGGCGACGGCGATCGCCGGGATTCGGGAGGACTTCATCCCTGTGTTCTATCGCCAAGTGACGACACGTCGCTCGATGAGGGCGACTAAGCCCATCAGGGCGAGCGCGATCGCCGAGAGCACCGCCACGGTTGCGAACTGCCGGGCGACTTCCAGTTGGGCGCTGTCCTGGAGGATTAGATGTCCGAGGCCGGAGCTGGAGCCGGCCCACTCGCCGAAAAGGGCAGCTATGGGAGCGAGAACGGCGGCTATCTTGACGCCGGTGAAGGTGCTGGGGAGTGCGGTCGGTCCCTCGACCCGGCGGAAGATCTGCCAGCGGGAGGCGTCGAGGGTGCGCATAAGTTTGATCGCCTCGGGGTCGGCGGAGCCGAGGCCGCCGAGTGCGCTGACGGTGATCGGGAAGAAGCAGATCAGCGCCACGATCGCCAGCTTGGGGCCGATTCCATAGCCGAACCAGACCACCAGGATTGGCGCCACGACGATGATCGGGATCGCCTGCGAGGCAACGATCAGCGGATACGTCGCATGCCGGATCGTCACCCAGCGGTACATCAGCACGGCGAACCCGAGCCCGGCAACGAGCGCGCAGCCGAGGCCGAGCAGGATCTCACGCAACGTGATCCAGGCGTTTTCGGCGAGCAGAGCGCGGTTCTCCCAGAGCGCGCTGGCGATTTCGGACGGCGAGGGAACGAGGAAGTTTTCGAGATTGAGCGCTTCGGCGATGGCGCCGGTATCGGCGGCGATCTGCCAGATCCCGATGAGCGCGGCAAGTACCAGGGGGGGAAGGAGCCAGCGCTTCACCTCGAGCCCTCGCGAAGCGCGCGCATCGCCTGCTCGCGGACGGCGACGAACTCGGTGGAGGTGACGGCTGCATCGCGGTCGGGAGCCCGTGGCGACGGCGCTCGCAGCTCGGCGACTATCCGCGCCGGCCGGGTGGAGAGGATCGCGACGCGGTCGGAGAGGTAGAGCGCCTCCTCGACGTCGTGGGTGACGAGGATGACGGTGCGGGGGTCTGCCCGTAGGGCATTGGCCAACCACTCCTGCATCTCCGCCCGGGTGATCGCGTCGAGCGAGGCGAACGGCTCGTCGAGCGCCAGCACCGGCTTGCCGGCGACGAGGGTGCGCAGGAAGGCGACGCGCTGGCGCATCCCGCCCGAGAGCTCGGCCGGCGCCGTCGCCTCGAAGCCGGCGAGCCCGAAGCGGGTGAACAGGTCGGCGGCCTGTCGCCGGGCCTCGGCCTTGCGCAGGCCGCGGTTGCGCAGTGCCAGCGCCGCGTTGTCGAGCGCCGAGTACCAGGGCAGCAGCAGGTCGCGCTGAGGCATGTAGGCGCAGCTGGAAAGGCGCTCGGCCGCACCGCCGGCGCCACCAACCTCGACGATGCCGACGCTGGGCTCCGCTAGGCCGCAGATCAGCTCCAACAGGGTCGACTTGCCACATCCCGACGGACCGACCAGGCCGACGACGCTGTGCGGCTCGACGCTGAGGTCGAGCCGCTCGATCGTCCGCAGCTCGCCGTAGGCGTGCTCGAGCGCACGAATCGAGACGCCGGCCGTCGAGACGCCAGGGCTTTCCTGTGACGTCATGGCAGGGGCCGCCACCTGACCAGAATCCGCGCTCATCCTGGTATCCTGGCGCACTCCGCGCTCCCGACCAAGCAGGTCAGGAAAGTCGATAAGTACCCCGCGCGGCGCACCACAACTCATCATGGACCCGGCAATCGTCCTTTTCGGATTGGGCATCGGCGTACTCGTCGGTATGACCGGCATGGGCGGAGGCTCTTTGATGACGCCGCTGCTGATCCTGATCTTCGGGATCCAGCCGACCACGGCGATCGGCACCGACATCTTCTACTCGGCGATCACCAAGACCGTCGGCGGCTGGCGCCACTTCCGGATGGGGACGGTGAACATGGAGCTGGTCAAGTGGCTCTCCTTCGGCAGCGTGCCCGCCGCCGTCGCCGGGGTGGCACTGGTCTCCGTGCTCGCCGACCACATCGGCGAAGACCGCCTCGACGCGCTCGTCTACGCGGTCCTCGGCGGCACCCTGCTGATGGTCGGGATCATCACCTTGGCCCGGGCGCTGATCCTTCGCAAACTGATCGACGAGCGCGACCGCTTCGAGATCGAGCGCCGGCACAAGGTGGCCGCGATCGTGATCGGCGCCACCACCGGCTTCGTGATCGGGATCACCTCGGCCGGCTCTGGCACGGTGATCGCGATCCTGCTGATCGCCGTCTACCGGCTGGCGCCGAAGAAGGTGGTGGGGACCGATGTCTTCCACGCCGCGATCCTGCTCTGGGCCGCCGGTCTCGCTCACATCGTCGGCGGTAACGTCGACTTCGGGCTCGCCGCCAACATCCTGGTCGGCTCGGTCCCGGGCGTGATCGTCGGCTCGGCCCTCTCCGACAGGGCGCCGCAGGGCTTTATCCGCACCGCTCTCGGCCTGGTCCTGATCGGCTCCGGCATCGTCACGATCCAGAAGGGCGACCCGAACGTCTGGCCGATCGCCGCCGCGGTCGCCGCGGTCGGGCTGGGCCTGGTGCTCTACGCGCCGCACTGGCTGAACAAACGGCGCGAGCGTCAGCGCCGGCAAGAGGCCGACCAGGCGCGAGCGCTGGCGTAGGCGCCGGCGGTCGACTGATTTACTAACTCCATGCGTGTTTCAGCCAAGGCCGACTACGCGGTGCGGGCCGCAGCCGAGCTGGCCGCCGCCGAGGAGGGTCCGATCAAGGGCGAGCGCCTCGCCGACGCTCAGGACATCCCGCTGCAGTTCCTCGAGCACATCCTGCTCGAGCTCAAGCACCAGGGCATCGTCCGCGCCCGCCGCGGCGCCAAGGGCGGCTACTGGCTGGCCAAGCCCGCCGACGAGGTGACCATCGCCGACATCGTCCGCGCCGTCGAGGGCCCGATCGCCCACGTGCAGTCGACCCCACCGGAGGCGATCGAGTACCACGGCAATGCCGAGTCCCTGCAGAAGGTCTGGATTGCCGTTCGCGCCAGTCTCCGCACCGTGCTCGAGAACGTCACTCTTGCCGACCTCGTCTCCGGCAACCTGCCGCCGGTCGTTGAGGAGCTGATCGCCAGCCCCGATGCCTGGGTCGCCAGCACCGGGACCAAGGAAATGGCCACCAAAGGCGCCTAGGCCTGGACCGGCACCAGGTCGAAGTCCGTCCCCAGCCGCAACTCGCTGTAGCGCTTGACCCAGTCGTCGTTGACGCGGTCTGATTGGCGCTTCATGCGCGGCTCGAAGTCGAAGTCGTCCGGCGGTGAGAGGCCGAGACGCTCGAGCAGTCGCAGCGTGCTGGTCTCGTAGTCGGCGGCGAAGTTCTCATAGAGGACGAGGACGGGTTTGATCCCGGCGTGCTCGAAGAAGGCATCCCAGCGGGACTCCTCGATGAGGATCTGTTCGAGCAGGTGCTCGATCGCCCGGTAGTGGAAGCGCAGCTGCGGACGGTGCTCCTCGATGAAGCTGCGATACGGCGGCGAGCCGTCGTCCTCCAGCGAGGAGGCCTTGGCGTTGGCCTGGTCCTCGCGCCAGGTCGCCGTCTGCACCGCCTTCCAGAGCGAGACCGCCTGGCGTACCTTGTTGGCGCGCACGACCCGGACGAAGGTCAGGTCCGGGAAGACGGTCGGCAGCAGCTCCGCCAGCGGGATGTCGCGGTAGGCGGGAACGTTGCGCAGGAGGCTGACGAAGTCGTTGAAGTAGCCCCACATCAGCTTCGCGCCGAAGATGCCGTTGGGCGTGGTGCCCGCCTCGAAGGCCCACTCGAGATAGCGGTCGTAGGCGGCGCGGCTCCACAGCGGCGAGCGTGGGGTGGGCTCGCTGCCGACGGCGCGCTCGCCGAGGTGGTCGCGGATCGACGGGTCTTCGACGCCGACGAAGTACTCCTCGGGGCGCCGCGGCCGGCCGCTGTGGCGGAGCGCCTCGAAGTACTCCTCGGGGCGACCGGCGACGCCGGTTTCCTCGAGCGCGTGGCAGACCAGGGTGCTCCCGCTTCGAGGCGTGGCGCAGACGATGTAAGAGCGATCCGGTTGCATAGAAGTTCTCCTTGCCGAGTAAGTTAATCAACAAAGCCAGCAAGAGAGTCCACTCGCTAGTGTTTCCGCTGTACCCGGCAGGAGGAGAAAGACTCCGTTGGACTCGCCCCCGAACATCCTCTACATCCACTCGCACGACACCGGCCGCTTCGTCCAGCCCTACGGCTTCCAGGTCCCGACCCCGAACATCCAGCTGCTCGCCGACCAGGGCGTGCTCTTTCGTGAGGCATTCTGCGCGGCGCCGACCTGCTCCGGCAGCCGCGCCAGCCTGCTGACCGGCCTCTACTGTCACAACAACGGCATGCTCGGGCTCGCCCACCGTGGCTGGGCGCTCAACGACTACAGCCAGCACTGGGTCCACGCTTTGCGCCGGGCAGGCTATCGCTCGACCCTGATCGGCGAGCAGCACATCTCCACCGACCCCGGCGTGATCGGCTACGACGAGATCCTCCCGGTCGGCTCCAACCGGGCCGAGGAGGTGGCGCCGCTGACGATCGAGGCGCTGCGGGGCGCCTCGGGGTCGCCGGAGCCCTGGTTCATGTCGGTCGGCTTCTTCGAGACCCACCGCGACTTCTTTTCCCCGACCTCGGTCCGCGACACGCTTTACTCACTGCCACCGGCCAACCTTCCGGACGTGGCCGCCACCCGCAAGGACATGGCCGCCTTCAAGGCCAGCGCCCGCTCGCTCGATCAGGGGATCGGCGCCGTCCTGCACGCGCTGCACGACTTCGATCTGGTCGAGGACACGCTGGTGCTCTGCACGACCGATCACGGCATTGCCTTCCCGGGCTCGAAGGCGACGCTGCTGGACCGGGGCATCGGCGTGCTGATGCTGATGCGTGGGCCCGGCGGCTTCACCGGCGGCAAGGTCATGGATGCGCCGGTCAGCCACCTCGACGTCTACCCGACCCTCTGCGAGCTGGCCGGCGTCGAGGCGCCGTCCTGGCTGCAGGGGACATCGTTGATGCCGCTGGTGCATGGAGAGGTCGAGCGCCTGCACGACGCGATCTTTGCCGAGACGACCTACCACGCCGCCTATCAGCCTCATCGCGCGGTCCGCACCGAGCGCTGGAAGTACATCAAGCGCTTCGACGACTACGACCACCCGGTGCTTGCCAACTGCGACGACAGCGAGAGCAAGGACCTGCTGGTCGAGGCCGGGTGGGGCGAGCAGGTCGTGCCCCGCGAGCAGCTCTACGACCTCGTGCTCGACCCCGCGGAGGGGGCCAACCTCGCCGCCGACCCGGCCCACGGTGACGCCCTCGGAGAGATGCGCGAGCGGCTCGACGCCTGGATGTTGGAGACCGAGGACCCGCTGCTCCAGGGGCCGGTGGTGCCGCCGCCCGGGGCGATCGTCAACGAGCAGTGGCAGGTCTCGCCGGACGACCCGCCCCGCGTCGCCACGGCGGATCCCACGGGCGCTGCATCCAGCTAGGCGCTCACTCGGCGGCGGGGACGCCGCCGGCGACGATGTTGACGAAGTTCTCCAGGTGGCGGGTGGTCCAGCACTCGAAGGCGCCGTCGCAGTAGCGCTCGTAGGCGGCCATCACCGAGTCGCCGTAGTTCCAGTAGAGCTTCGGCTCGGGGTTGAGCCAGAAGAGGCGGCCGGCGCGCTCGGCGACCTGGGCGAAGACCTCGGCGTGGGGCTCACGGCCGTTGGTGCGGGCGTCGCCGAGTACGATCACGGTCGAGCGCGGGTCGAGGTCGTCGGAGATCTCGGTCAGGAACTCGAGCCAGACCCGGCCGTAGTCGGTGTAGCCGGAGACGTCGGCGACACCGCCCTCGCTGGAGATCTTCTGGGCGACGACGGCGAAGTCGCGCTCGTGCTCGAAGACGTCGGTCACCTCGGAGATCCGCTCGATGAAGACGAAGCTGCGCAGTTTCCGGAACGAGTCGTGGAGGGCGTGCAGGACCGAGAGGAAGAAAACGCTGGCCGAGGTGACCGAGGTGGAGACGTCGCAGAGGACGTAGATCTCCGGCCGCCGCGGGCGCTTGGGCTTGTAGCTCAGCCGCAGCGGCACGCCGCCGGTCTCCAGCGAGGCCCGCATCGTCCGCCGCACGTCGACCGGGCCGCTTTGCTTGCGCCCGCGCTGCTCCTGCCCAAGCGTCGCCAGCCGCCGCTTCATCTGGGAGACGGCGCGGTGCACGGCGGCGAGGTCCTGGGTCGGGTTGGTCGGCAGCGCCCGGTCGAGCTCGGCCAGGGGACGGGAGGGGGGCAGGGTTTCGGTGCGCTCGATCAGGTCGCGCTCGAGCTCGCGGCGCAGGTGGCGCTCAAAGCCGGTCAGCTGCGAGCGGTCGATCGGCGGCCGCTCCTCGCCGTTCTCGCCGGGGGGCTGGCTGCCGGCGGTGAGGCCCAGGGTGCGGCGGATCCGCTGCACGTCGACTCCGACCACCCCCGAGCCCTCGGCGCGACCGAAGGCGGAGATCGCCAGCCGGGCCAGGTCGCGCATCGCGTCCTCGTCGCCGGCCAGCATCGCCTCGCGGATCAGCTCGCGCAGCTCGTCGATGTCGAGCCGCTCGCCACCTTCGCCGGGGCCGCTGCCGTCGCCTTCTCCTTGGCCGCTCTCGGTGACCTCGCGCTGCACCGCCTCGGCCTCGGCGGCGCGGAAGAAGAAGCGGTCGAACAGCAGCTCGAAGACGCGGCGGTCGTCCTGGGACTTGGCGATCGTCGAGGCCAGTGCCTCGCGGAAGTCGTCCTGCGAGGTCCACTCGACCTGTTCGAGGGCGGCGAAGGCGTCGAGGATCTCCGAGGTGCCGACGGCGACTCCCTCGCCACGCAGCTCATCGCAGAAGCCGAGCAGCTTGGCCGCCAGGCCGGGGGGGCCGGGGTCGGCCTTGGGCCCGTAGGGCGAGGCGGGGCTCATCGGCCCGATAATAGGCGGGTGAGAGTCGGACGGGGCCAGGGTGATGCGGAGCGGGCCCTGCGCGATATGCGCTCGGCGCGCCGCCGCCGCTTCGTCGGGCAGCTCGACGTGATGGAGGTCGTCTACCGCGTCTACGTCGCCGCGATCTTCGGCGCGATCGTCCTCTCGCTGATCGCCGGCGCGGTCAACGATGCCCACGTCAGCGACCACGCTGTTGAAAGCCTCGCCGACCACGGCCCGGCCCTGCTCGGCATCGCGGTGGCCCTGGCCGTCTTCGCGGGACTGCGATCGGGGGCCCGGGGCGGGCCGCTGGCGATCGAGGACGCCGAGGTCCAGTACGTGCTGCTGGCGCCGATCGACCGCGCCGCCGCGCTGCGCTCCTCGGCCCTGCGGCAGCTGCGGATCGCGACTCTTGGCGGAGCGGTGCTGGGCACCGTCGCCGGCAACTTCGCCTTCCGCCGCCTGCCCGGCTCCCCGGTCGAGTGGCTTGCCTGCCTGGCGGCGTTCGGTGCGGCAGTGCCGCTCTGCACGCTCGGCAGCGCGCTGCTGGCCTCGGGCCGGCGCCTGCGGCCGGCTGTGGCCGGATCGATCGGGGCGCTGCTCGTAGCCTGGTCGCTCGCCGACGTCGTGCTCGGCACGAAGACGTCGCCGGCGACGATGCTCGGCGTGCTGGCGACTCTGCCGCTGCAGAGCGGCACGGTCGCGCTCGGCTCGGCGCTCGGCTTCGCGATCGCCGTCGCGGCTGGGTTGGCGGGGCTGCTCTCGCTGGGCGGCCTCTCGTTGGAGGCGGCGCGCCGTCGCGCCACCCTGACCGCGCAGCTGCGCTTCTCGGCCTCGGTGCAGGATCTCCGCGCCGTCGTCCTTCTGCGCCGCCAGCTTGCCTCCGAGAGCCCACGGCGGCGCCCCTGGGTGAGGCTGCGCGACCCCGCCCTGGCGTCGCGCCCGGTTTGGCGGCGCGGCTGGCAGAGCATCCTGCGCTGGCCGGCGGCTCGCCTGGGGCGGGTGCTCGCGGTCGGTGCCGTCGCCGGCCTGCTCGCCGCCGCGGCCTGGAGCGGCACGACGCCGCTGATCGCCCTCGCCGGGATCGCCCTGCTGATCGCCGCGCTCGACCTGGTCGAGCCGCTGGCGCAGGAGGTCGACCACCCGCTGCGCCGTGACTTGGTTCCCGTCAGGCCCGCTTCGCTGATCCAGCAGCACCTGGTCGCGCCGGTGGCCGCGATGAGCGTCGTGACCCTGTTCGGGACGCTCGCCGCGGTCGCGCTCGGCTCGGCGGCGACCGCCGCCGGCGTCGGCGCGGTGATGATCGTCCCGACCGCCTTTGTGCTGCTCTGCTGCGCCGCTCTGAGCGCGACCAACGACCCCTATGCCTATCTGCTCGTCCCGGCGATCGGCTACACGCAGACGGCGCTGCCGATCGTGGTCGCGATGATCGCCGTCGCCGCCCCGGTGCTGGCCGCGCGGGCGGCGGCTGACAGCGGTGGCTCCGTGGTCGGCGCGGCGGCGCTGGTCGAGGCGGTCCTGCTCGGCGTCGCGGCGATCATGGCCGCATGGCTGGGGCAGAGGGTGGCGGGGGGGACGGTGGTGAAGCCATGATCGCCGGCATCGAGGAGCAGTCCGCCACGGCGCCGATCCTCGTCGCCCGCGGCCTGGCCCGAAAATACGAGGGCTTCATGGCGCTCGGCTCGTTCGCGGTCGAGGTCCAGGCCGGCGAGATGATCGCCCTGGTCGGGCCCAACGGCGCCGGCAAGACGACCTTCCTGACGATCGCCGCCGGGCTGCTCGAGCCGACCAGCGGCAAGCTCGAGGTGAACGGCGCGCCGGCCGGCTCGATCGACGCCCGCCGGGCGGTCTCCTACCTTCCCGACACGCCGGTCTTCTACGACGATCTCAGCCTCGGCGAGCACCTCGAATACGTCGGCGCGCTGCACGGCGTCGCGGACGGGGGAGCCCGGGCGGGGCAGCTGCTGGAGCGGCTCGGGCTGGAGAGCTGGCGCGACAGCATGGCCTCCGAATTCAGCCACGGGATGCGCCAGAAGGCCTCGATCGCCCTGGCCCTGGTCCGGCCCTTCTCGATCCTGCTCGCCGACGAGCCGTTCGACGGCCTCGACCCGCCCAGCCGCGAGGTCCTCTTCGAGCTGCTCAAGGAGGCCCGGGAGGGGGGCGCGGCGGTGATCGTCTCCACCCACCGCGGCGACGTCGTCAGCGGCGCTGACCGCTGCCTGGCGCTGCGCGACGGCCGCCTAGCCTACGACGGCCCGCCGGACGAGGCGGCGATCGCCGAGTTCTTCGACGCCGCTTAGAGCCCCAGGCAAGCAAGATCCGCCACCCGCCTCGCTTCAGCCTGGGCACCGGAGTAGTTTTCCCAACTGGCGGCAGGTCCGAGAACGAAAGGGCGCATCGATGGGCGATGAGGTGTTGTGCATCAGCCTCCTCGGGGCGTTCTCGATCACCCTGGGCGAGCGCGTCGTGGCCGACGACGCCTGGCGGCTGCGCAAGGCGAAGACGCTGATCAAGCTGCTGGCGCTGGCGCCGGCGCACCGCCTCCACGTCGACCAAGCCGCCGAGCTGCTGTGGGCGGGGCGGGATCCGGACTCCGCCCGCAACAACCTGCACCAGGCGATCTTCGCCGCCCGCCGCGCGCTGGACTCGATCGGCCTGGACGGCGGCCGCTATCTGGAGCTGTGCGAAGAACTGATCCTGCTCGGCCCCGGCGACCCGGTCCAGATCGACGCGATCGCGTTCGAAGAACTGGCCGCCGTGGCGCGCGAGCAGGGAGAGCCCGGCGCCTACCGGGCGGCGCTCGAGGGCTTCGACGCCGAGCTGCTGCCGGCCGATCGCTACGAGGACTGGAGCCGGGAGCGGCGCGACTCCCACAGCCAGCTCCGTCTTGCCCTGGAGGCCGAGCTGGCCGAGCTGGAGCAGGGCTCCGAGCCGCGTCGGGCGAGCGCCGGCGGGCCCGCACTGCCGTCACAGCTGACCAGCTTCGTCGGCCGCGAGCGCGAGCTGGCCGAGGCCGCGGCGCTGCTGCGCGACGCGAGGCTCCTCACCCTGACCGGTGCCGGCGGCTGCGGCAAGACCAGGCTGGCGCTGCAGCTTGCGGGGCAGCGGGGGGAGGATTTCGCCGACGGGGTCTGGCCGGTCGAGTTGGCGGCCCTCGGCGAGCCCGAACTGGTCGGCCCGGCGATCGCCCAGGCGCTGGACACCCGGCTCGCCTCCGACCGGGCGCCGGAGGTAGCCCTCGCCGAGCACATCGGCGATCGCCGGCAGCTGCTCCTGCTCGACAACTGCGAGCACCTGGTCGAGCCGGTCGCGCGCCTCGCCGAGGCTCTACTCAGCCGCTGCCCGAACCTGACTGTGCTGGCGACCAGCCGCGAGCCACTCCACGTTCCCGGCGAGGTGACCTGGCGCGTGCCCTCGCTCTCCCTCCCCAAGCTGGCCGCCGGCGCGCCGGCGGCGGAGTCGCCGGCGGCGGAGTCGGTGCGGCTCTTCGCCACCCGCGCTGCCCAGGCGGCGCCCGGCTTCGAGCTCGGCGGGGACAATGCGGACGCCGTCGCCTCCCTCTGCCACCGCCTCGACGGGATGCCGCTGGCGATCGAGCTGGCGGCGGCGCGGGTGAGCGTCCTCACTCCGGCTCAGATCGTCGAGCGCCTCGACGACTCGCTCGACCTGCTCTCGGCCGGGGCCCGCACGGCGATGACCCGGCAGCAGACGCTGCGGGCGACGCTCACCTGGAGCTTCGAGCTGCTCGAGGCCGGCGAGCGGGTGCTGCTGCGCCGACTCGCTGTGTTCGCCGGCGGTTTCGGGCTGGAGGCAGCCGAGGAAGTCGGCGCCGAGGATCCGCTGCGGCGCAGCGAGGCCGTCGCCGTGCTCGGCCGTCTGATCGACAAGTCGCTGGTGCACGTCGAGGAGGGATCTGACGAGCGCCGCTACCGGTTGCTGGAGACCGTGCGCCAGTACGCGGTCGAGCGTCTCGAAGAGGCGGGGGAGCGCTCCGCTTTCGAGCGGCGCCATCGCGACTGGTACGTCGCAATGGCCGAGAGCGACCCGACGCCGGCCGGCGACCTGCCGGCCCGAATCACGCTGCGGGGCCTCGATCGGGAGCGCGACAACCTTCGCGCCGCCCTGGCCTCGGGGCTGGTCGCCGATCCCCAGGCGGCGCTGCGTCTTGCTGTCGCCCTCTGGCGTTTCTGGTTGATGCGCGGCTACCTCGCCGAGGGGTATCGCTGGCTCACTGCCGCCCTGGCCGCAGCACCCGAGTCGACGGCGGTGCGCGCTCGCGCCCTGCTCGCCGCTTGCGTGATCGGGCTGCGCCGCGGCGTCAAAGGAGGGATCCACGAGTTCGCGGCCGAGAGCGTGGCGATTTTCCGCGAGCTCGAGGACCGGGCCGGGATGTTCGACGCGGTCGAGGTCTCGGCAGCCTACCGGGTGATCGTTAGTCCCGCGCAGGACATCGAGCTGCTCGTGCGCGAACACGAGGCGCTCCTCGCCGACGACCTGCCAGCCGAGCGGCCGCCGATGTGGGCGGCGCACACGCGCGGCATCGCCGCCTGGTTGCGGCGTGAATACGGTCGCGCACGGGAGCAGCTGGAAGCCGCGCTGGAGCACGCCGGCGCTCTCATCACCGAGCCGCGCCCGGCGCTCTGGCCGCTCAGCTACGGGACGATCTCGGTCGAGCCCGAGGTCGGCTACCCGCTCTTCCTGCATGAGGACACCGGGGTTGTCGGGCGCCGGGTCGGCGGCGCGGCGGCGGCCGCCCACATCCTCGTCAACCTCGCCGCGGTGGATCGCGCCGAGGCCGATTTCGCCCACGCGGAAGAGCTGATCGAGGAGAGCCTCGCTCGCTTCGAGCAGTTGGGCGACCAGCAGGGCGAGGCCTTTGCGCTCAACGCCTTCGGCAACCTGGCCCGCTCCGGCGGGGACTTCGCAAGAGGCCGGTCGCTGCTCGAGCGCAGCCTCGCCCTGCGGCAGGAGATCGGCGACCGCCGCGGCGCCGGGATCACCCTCGGCTGCCTGGCGATTCTCCAGGCCCGCTCCGGCGACGCGGATGGCGCCCGCATCTCGGCCGGGCAGAGCCGGACCTGGTTCGCCGAAAACGACGACCTGATTGGCCTCGGCGCCGCCGAGTTGAGCCTTTCAACCGTGGCGCTCTGCGCCGGCGACCGCGCCGATGCCCGGGCTCATCTCAAGGCCGCCACAACGGTCTTCGGAGGGATCGAGATGACCCACCAGGAGGGGTGGGCGCTGGCAGTGCTGGCGGCGATCTGCGCGGAGGACGGCGAGGCAGCAATAGGGCGCCGCTGGCTGGACCGTGCGAGCCGGCACTTCGAGCTGCTCGGCGGCGACGCCGGTATCGCCTACTGCCGGGAACTGGAGGCTAAGGCGCTGCAAAGTGAGCGCTAAGAGGCGAGTCGTAGCCTCGCTGTGCGTCGTCAGCAACGGCGCGGAGAAACCCAACGAGAAGGAGTGGGCATGGCAGCACAAGGAGTGCTTGGAGCGGCAACGCTGAAGGAGTTCGAGGAGGGACTGCACGGAGAGATGGTCAAGCCCGGCGACGGCGCCTACGACGAGGCGCGCTCGATCTGGAATGGTGCCCACGACGCCCGCCCGGCGGTGATCGCCCGCTGCGCCGTCGCCGCCGACGTGCGCCACTCGGTCGGCTTCGCGCGCAGCGAGGGGCTGGACGTCGCGGTGCGCGGCGGCAGTCACAGCATTCCCGGCTTCTCAACCGTCGAGGGCGGGATTGTCATCGACCTCACCCCGATGAAGGGCATCGAGGTCGACGTGGGCGCCGACACCGTCCGCGCGGAGGGGGGGCTGACCTGGGGGGAACTCGACGCGGCGACCCAGGAGCACGGCCTCGCCACCACCGGCGGCCTGATCTCGACCACCGGCATCGCCGGCTTCACCCTGGGCGGCGGGATCGGCTGGCTGATGCGCAAGCACGGCCTCGCCTGCGACAATCTGCGCTCGGCCGAGGTGGTCACCGCCGACGGCCAGGTGCTGACCGCCAGTGCGACCGAGAACGCCGACCTCTTCTGGGGCCTGCGCGGGGGAGGGGGCAACTTCGGCGTCGTCACCACCTTCGAGTTCGACCTGCATCCGGTCGGCCCGACCGTCGCCGCCGGCCCGGTCTTCTATCCGGGCGACCGTGCCGAGGAGGTGATGCGCTTCTACCGCGATTTCGCGCGTGACCTGCCGGATGAGCTGACGACCCTGGTCAATCTGATCACGGCCCCACCCGCCCCCTTCCTGCCCGAGGACTGGCACGGCAAGAAGCTGGTCGCCCTGGTCGGCTGCTACTCCGGCGACCCCGAGGAGGGGATGAAGGCGATGCAGCCGCTGCGCGACCTGGGTGATCCGGTGGCGGACCTGGTCGGACAGATGCCATATGTGCAGATGCAGAGCCTGCTCGACGCGCTCTGGCCGAAGGGCACCCAGGCCTACATGAAGGCGGGCTACTTCCGCGAGCTCGACGACCACGCGATCGAGACGATGGTGCGCTTCCATCAGAACGCGACCTCGCCGTCGTCGGAGATCCACATCCAGCACTTCGGCGGCGCGATCGCCCGTGTCGGCGAGGATGAGACCGCCTCCGGCGAGCGCCAGGCGCCGTTCGTCCTCAACACGATCGCGTCCACCCACGAGCCGGGCGGGCTGGACATCCACATCGATTGGGCCCAGCGGCTCTACGGTGAGATCGAGCCGTCGCTGACCGGCGGCGCCTACATCAACTTCCTCTCCTCGGAGGGGGAGGACAGGGTGCAGGCGGCCTACGGTGCCGAGAAGTTCGCCCGCCTGCGCGAGCTCAAGGACCGCTACGACCCGACCAATCTGTTCCACCTGAACCAGAACATCCCGCCCTCGAAGCAGGGCTGAGCTGGGGCGAGCTTGGGCAGTTACCGGGGCCAGGGCACCGGTAACTGCCCAAAGTTCAGCTGACCTCGGCCAGCCGGCGCGGGCCGCTTAGGGGGTGGAGCTGGGCGCCCCGGCGAGTTTCATCCCGACCCGCTCTGCAACTAGATCGATGTCGGTTCTGTGCTTGACGATGATCGACATCGACTGCTTGAAAGTCTCGCGGTCGATGTCCTCGGCGCCCATCAGCAGCAGGGTCCGCGCCCAGTCGATCGACTCGGCGATCGAGGGTGGCTTCTTCAGATCCAGCGCCCGCACCATCTCGATCACCTCGACCAGCCGCCGGTTCAGCGTCTCCGACAGCTCCGGCACATGCAGGCGGACGATCTCCATCTCCCGCTCGGCTCCGGGGTAGTCGAGCCAGAGGTAGAGGCAGCGGCGCTTCAGTGCCTCGGTCAGCTCGCGCGAGTCGTTGGAGGTGAGGACGACGATCGGCATCGTCGTCGCCGAGATCTGCCCCAGCTCGGGGATCGTGATCTGGAAGTCGGAGAGCAGCTCCAGCAGCATCGCCTCGAACTCCTGGTCTGTCTTGTCGATCTCGTCGATCAGTAGGACCACCGGCTCGGGGCTGGAGATCGCCTGCATCAGCGGCCGGGTCAGCAGGAACTCGGAGCTGAAGATGTCGTCTTGAACGTCGTCCCAGCTTCCTTGGGCGCCGCCGGCCTGGATCCGCAGCAGCTGCTTGCGGTAGTTCCACTCGTACATCGCCTTGGCCTCGTCGAGCCCCTCGTAGCACTGCAGCCGCACCAGCTCGCGGCCGGTCGCGCGGGAGAGCGCCTTGGCCAGCTCGGTCTTGCCGACCCCCGCCGGGCCCTCGACCAGGATCGGCTTGCCGAGCCGTTGGGCGAGGAAGGAGACCAGTGCCGCCGGCTCGTCGGCGAGGTAGCCGGCCTGCGCCAGCGCGTCCTTCACCTCTGCCACGGAGCCGTCGGCCATGCGGGCGATGATAATCCGGCAACGTGCTCGACCTCCTGCCGCCCCTCGCCGACGTCTTCCCCCACAGTCCCGGCCCCTACATCGCGCTGATGCTGGCGGGCTTTGCGATCGGCATCCTCGGGCACCTGTTCAAGGTCAGGTGGATGATCGCCTCGGGGGTGATCCTGATCTTCCTCGGCGCCCTGCTCTTCCCCCTTGCCGCGAACCTGACCACCGAGAACCGGCCGCCGCCGATCGAAGAAAGCCGCGGCGACTCCGGCGCTTAGGTCTACGATCGGCTGATGGGGCACCTCGACGAGGTCGACCTGAGCCTCTCCCTCAGTCGCGGGGAGGAGGAGCGCGAGCTGAAAGCCGCCTGGAAGCGGCTCGCGCAACTGCGCCTCACCCTCGGCGGCCTGATCGGCGAGAAAGCGCTGGGGCCGCCGCTGTGCGTCGTCTTTGAGGGCTGGGACGCCTCCGGCAAGGGCGGCTCGATCAAGCGGCTGACGTCGCCGCTGGACCCGCGCCACGTCCGCGTCGCCCAGTTCGCGGCCCCGAGCGCCGACGAGCGGCGCCACCACTTCCTGCACCGCTTCTGGCCGGCCCTGCCCGGCTGGGGAGGGATGACCGTCTTCGACCGCTCCTGGTACGGCCGGGTGCTGGTCGAGCGGGTCGAGGGGTTCGCCAGCCGCGAGCAGTGGGAGCGGGGCTACGAGGAGATCGCCTCCTTTGAGCAAGGCCTGGCCGAGGAGGGGGCGGTCGTCGTCAAGCTCTGGCTGCACATCTCCGCCAAGGAGCAGCTGAAGCGCTTCGAAAGCCGCGCCGCCGACCCGCTCAAGGCCTGGAAGCTGACCCCCGACGACTGGGAGAACCGGGTCAAGCGCGACAGGTACGTGGAGGCGGTCGAGGAGATGCTCGACCGCACCGACCGCCCCCGCGCCCGCTGGCACCTCATTTCCGCCGAGTCCAAGCGCAATGCCCGGGTCCAGGTGGTCCGCGTCGTCAACGAGGAAATCGAGGCGGGAATGAGGCGCTGGGGACAGAAGCCGCCGCCACCGCCCTAGAATCCCGAGTTCGACTCCGTCTCCGATCATGAGGAGCTCTATCCCTTGAGCCGTTTCCGCATTTTCGCCCTGCTCGCCACGATTGCCGCGCTCGCGACCGCCTTTGCCGCCTGTGGCGGGAGCAGTAGCAGCAGCGAAGACCCGCAGAAGGTCATCGACAACGCCAGCCTCGAAGGGGTCAAGAGCGCCAACCTCGACCTCTCGCTCGGCATCAAGGCCGAAGGCGAAGAAGGCGGGGACGTCAACGTCGCCCTCTCCGGCCCGTTCCAGAGCGCCGGCGCCGGCAACCTGCCGCAGTTCGCCCTGGACGCCAAGGCGAGCGGCACGGCGAAAGGCGAAGACATCGACTTCGAAGGCGGCCTGACGCTGCTCTCCGACCGCGCCTTCGTCAACTACAAGGGGACCGAGTACGAAGTCGACCCGACCACCTTCGGGTTCGTCAAGTCCGGCTTCGAACAGGCCGAGCAGGAAGGCGGCTCCGAAGGCAACAGCGCCGACGTCACCGCCTGTCAGGAAGCGGCGACCGGGCTCAAGGTCGGGGACTTCGTCGACAACCTGACCAACGAGGGCAGCGCCGACGTCGACGGCACCAGCACGACCAAGGTCAGCGGCGACCTCAATGCCGGCGCCGCCGTCGACGCGCTGATCAAGCTGACCGAAAACCCGGCCTGCAGCGCCCAGCTGGAAGCGGCCGGCCCGCTGCCGATCGGCGAACTCGAGAAGGCCAAGGGCGAACTCACCACCGCCGTCAAAAAGGCCCACGTCGACGTCTACGTCGGCGACGACAACATCATCCGCAAGATCGCCGGCGAACTGACGATCGAACCGAAGGGCACCAAGAGCGAAAAGGTCGAAGTCGAATTCGACCTCTCGCTCGGCGCCGTCAACGAAGAACAGAAGATCACCGCCCCCTCTGGCGCGAAGCCGCTCCAGGACCTGTTCCTCAAGCTCGATGTCAACCCGATCGAACTGCTCGAAGCGGGCAGCAGCGGCGAAGGCCTCGGCGGCCTCTTCGAAGGGATCACCGGCAGCGGCTCGTCCTCCTCGGGCGAAGGCTCCTCGTCCGGCGGCTCGGAAGGTTCGGGCGGCTCCGGCGGTTCGGCCAATCAACAGGCCTACCTCAACTGCATCAAGGGCGCGCAAACCCCGGCCGACCTGCAGAACTGCGCCAGCCTGGCCCAGTAGCGCTCAGCGCCATCCGCCTTGCGAAGGGCGTCGCCTCGGCGGCGCCCTTCGTCTTTCCGCATACGCTTGGCCGACCTTGAACCAGGCAGGACACCCCAACCGGCCGCGGCTCGACGCGTCCTTCCTCCGCACCCCGCAGGGGTATCCCTACCTGCTGGCGCCGCTGATCCCGATCGCCGTCGCGCTCGACCTGGTGGGCGCTCCCGCCACCGTCGTCTTCGCCGTCTCGGCGCTGGGGATCATTCCCACGGCGGCGTTGATGGGCCGCGCCACGGAGGAGCTGGCGGCTCGCTCGGGGCCGGGGATCGGCGGCCTGCTCAACGTCACCTTCGGCAACGCGCCGGAGCTGATCATCGCCCTCTTCGCCCTCGGCAAGGGCCTGCAGGAGGTGGTCAAGGCCTCGATCGTCGGCTCGATCATCGGCAACATCCTGCTGGTCATGGGCGCGGCGATGCTGGCCGGTGGGATCGGGCGCGAGAAACAGACCTTCAGCCGCACCGGAGCCGGCATTCAAACCTCGATGCTGATGCTCGCCGCCGCGGCGCTGGTGATGCCGGCGATCTTCGAGCTGGTCGAGGGCAAGGGCCTGCCCTCCCCGGGTGCCGTCTCGATCCACTATGGCTCGACCGTCGAGCACCTCTCGCTGGCCGTCGCGATCGTCCTCATCGCCACCTACGGGCTCGGCCTGCTCTTCTCGCTGAAGACCCACCGCGACCTCTTCAACCCCGAGTACGAGGACGAGGACAGCTGGGGCTGGTCGACCCGGACCTCGGTCACGGCGCTGGCGATCGCCGGGGTCCTGGTCGGGGTGATGTCCGAGGTCCTGGTCGGCTCGATCAGCGAGGCCTCGCACTCGATCGGCCTCTCCGAGTTCTTCATCGGCGTGATCGTCGTCGCGATCGTCGGCAACGCCGCCGAGCACTGGGTCGCGGTCCTGGTCGCGATGAAGAACAAGATGGACCTGGCGGTCAACATCGCGATCGGCTCCAGCGGCCAGGTGGCGCTCTTCGTCGCCCCGGTGCTGGTCCTCGCCTCTTTCTTCATCGGGCCGCACCCACTGGCGCTGGTCTTCAACGGCTTCGAGCTGGGGGCGATCCTGATCGCGATCCTGATCGCCAACTACGTCACCCAGGACGGCGAGTCGACCTGGTTCGAGGGTGTGCAGCTGCTGGCGGTCTACTTCGTGTTTGGGCTCGCTTTCTACTTCGCCTGAGAGGAGTCTCGGGTGGGGACTCCCATGTCGCAAGGGATAGCCTGCCGAGATGGAAGTAGTCCTCCTGCTTGTCAGCTTCGCGGTGGTGCTTTCCGGGGCGTTGTTGTTCACCAACGCGGTCGAGTGGGTCGGCCACAAGCTGGGACTGGGGGAGGGGGCCGTCGGCAGCGTCCTCGCCGCGGTCGGCACGGCGACGCCGGAGACGCTGATCGCGATCGTCGCCCTGCTCGGCGCGGCCGAGGGGTCCGAAGACGTCGCGATCGGGGCGATCGTCGGCGCGCCCTTCCTGCTGGCGACGCTGGCGATGGGGCTGGTCGGCCTCTTCGCCTACCTCTACCGCGAGCGGCGCGAGCAGGGCCTGAAGCTGAGGGCCCACCGGCCGACCCTGGAGCGCGACCTACTCTTCTTCCTCGCCTTCTTCGCCGCGGCCGGCCTGCTCGCCTGGGGCCCGCCGGCGGCGCTGCGGATTCCGGTCGGGATCGCCTTCCTCGGCGCCTACGTGCTCTACGTGCGCAGCACCCTGCGCGGCGGCGGCGACGTGCAGGGAGAGGAGACGCTCGACCCATTGGTCTTCGACCGCAGGCTCGAGCGCCGCTCCGACCCTGCGTTGGGGCTCTGCGTCCTCCAGCTGCTGGTCGGTCTCGCCGCGATGGTCGGCGGCGCCCACCTCTTCGTCGAACAGCTACTCAGCATCGCCGACAGCATCGGTGTCGATGCGCTGGTCCTGGCCCTCGTCCTGGCGCCGCTGGCGACGGAGCTGCCGGAGAAGGTCAATAGCTTCTTCTGGGTGCGCGAAGGCAAGGACGCCCTCGCGCTCGGCAACGTCAGCGGCGCGATGGTCTTCCAGTCGACGATCCCGGTCGGGATCGGCCTGCTCTTCACCGACTGGTCGCTCGACGCCAACGCCGTGCTCTCGATCTGCCTCGGCGTCGCCGGTGGCCTGATCGCCTACCTCAGCCTGCACCGTGGCAACCGCTTCCGTCTCCCGGCCGTAATTGGCTGGTTCGGGCTCTACGCGAGCTTCATCTTCGTAGTCGCGCTCAGCGCCTGAAAGTTAAGTGGAAACCCTACCGGGAAGGGCTCCGAGAGCCTCGAGCACGAGGTCATCGTGCTTTTTCGGCTGGACCTTGGGAAAGACCCTGGCGATCTTGCCCTGCGGGTCGATGATGAAGGTCGCGCGGGCGACGCCCATGTACTTCTTGCCGTACATCGACTTCTCGACCCAGGCGCCGTAGGCCTCGGCGACGGCGTGGTCGGGATCGGCCAGCAGGGTGAAGTCGAGGTTGTATTTCCCGGCGAACCTCTCGATTGCGTCGACCTCGTCGGGGGAGATGCCGATCACCCGCACTCCCGCCTCGCGGTACTCGGCGCCGCGGTCGCGGACGCCGCAGGCCTGGGTTGTGCAGCCGGGCGTATCGGCACGAGGGTAGAAGTAGAGGACGACGGTCTCGCCGCGCAGGCTGGAGAGCTTGACCTGGTTGTCGTTCTGGTCGAAGAGGGTGAAATCGGGCGCCGCGTCGCCCTCGGCCGGCATCAGTCCTCGCGGCCGGGGTCCTGGCCGTCCTCGCCCTCGTCGAGTTCCTCGTCGCCCTGTTCGAGCGCGGTCTCGGAGACGGAGCCGGTCGAGCCGGGGTGGTAATGGGTCTGGAAGGTCTCGAGCAGGCGGTCGCGGCCGTCCTCGTCGATCGGGATCTCCTCGGAGATCCGCACCCAGTCGGCTCCCTCGTAGGCCTCCATATTGAAGACCTCCTGGTCGATCGAGGCGGAATCGTCGACCACGACCACGACCTCGGTCTGCGGGTTGAAGTAGGTCCCCGGCTGCACCAGCAGCTGCTCGACCTCGTAGAGGTTGTCCTCTGCGCCTGCCATCAGGGCGATCCTATGAAATCGTCGAGCTGGCGGTCGGTCTCGGTCTCGACGTCGAGCGGATCCAACCCCTTGCGCAGCCGCCGTTCGTTGCGGCTGACGACCAGCTGGCGGATCTCGGCCCGCAGCTCGCCGTCGTGGCGGGCTGCGGCGGCGGCGGGCTCCGAGGCCGGCGCGAGCAGCCGCTTGGCCTCGGCCTCGACATCCAGCGGCGCCTTTCCCCGCCGTCTCAGCCGCTCCGCCTTCGCCTCCAGCATCTGCCGCACCTCGGCCGCCTGTATCGCCGGGTCGACCGGGACCGGCGTCGCGGCGGGGCGCATCGGCGGCAGCTCCTGCTCGATCGCGAAGGGCCCTTTGCCGATCGAGTCCCAGCTGCCGGCGACGTGTCTGAAGAGAAGACCCGCGATCGGGGCCGCGACCCCGGTGAAGAGCAGGACGGCGAGGCACTTCTGACTCACGCTGATCGCCAGCACCAGATTCACATAAACAAGGGTAAACGCCCCCCCAAACCCGGGGCATTCGCTAACCTTCAGCCTGGTTGACTGACCAGTCAATCGGCGGAACGCTCGTCCCGGTGACGGCGCTCCAGGCAAGACTTAACGCACGGACGAAAAGGAGCACCGACCGGTGGTTGACTTCACCCTGACCGACGAGCAGAAGGACCTGCAGGAGCTGGCTCACAGCTTTGCTGAGAAAGACATGCGCAGTGTCGCCGCGGAGTACGACAAGGACGGCACCTGGCCCCAGGACGTGATCGACAAGGCCTGGGAGGTCGGGCTGTTGAACACCCACGTCGCCGAGGCCTACGGCGGCGCGGGCCTGGACTACCTCTCCGGCTGCCTGATCGAGGAGGAGTTCGGCTGGGGCTGCTCCGGCATCGGCACCTCGCTGGCGGCCAACGGCCTCGCCTCGGCTCCGATCAGCCTCGGTGGCTCCGAGGAGACCAAGAAGAAGTACCTCGGGATGCTGACCGAAAGCCCGAAGCTGGCCTCCTTCTGCCTGACCGAGCCGGACGCCGGCTCCGACGTCAGCGGTATGAAGACCAAGGCCGTCAAGAAGGGTGACAAGTACGTCATCAGCGGCTCCAAGTGCTTCATCACCAATGGCACCTACGCCGACTACTTCACGGTCTTCGCCAAGACCGACCCTGAGGCCGGTCACCGTGGGATAAGCGCCTTCGTCGTCGATGCCGACCTCCCCGGGGTCTCCGTCGACAAGAAGGAGGACAAGATGGGCCAGCGGGCGTCCAACACCGCGACCATCTCCTTCGACGAAGTCGAGATCCCGGCCGAGAACCTGATCGGCGAGGAAAACAAGGGCTTCAAACTGGCGATGATGACCCTCGACCGCACCCGTCCCGGCGTCTCGGCGATGGCGGTCGGCATCGGCCGCGCGGCGCTGGAGTACGCCACCGACTACTCCAAGGAACGGGTCCAGTT
Organism: uncultured Solirubrobacterales bacterium; assembly: GCA_963735235.1. Taxonomy (GTDB): domain Bacteria; phylum Actinomycetota; class Thermoleophilia; order Solirubrobacterales; family 70-9; genus VAYN01. Next base: position 147,482 of record CAVTKD010000004.1, read on the forward strand.
CGGCGTCCCAATCGCGATGCACCAGGCGATCCAGTTCATGATCGCCGACATGGCGACCAAGGTCGAAGCGGGCCGCCTGCTGGTCTGGAACTCGGCCTTCCTGCTCGACCAGGGCATCCGCAACAGCCGCGTCTCCTCGATGGCCAAGCGCTTCGCCGCCGACTCGGCGATGGAGATCACCGTCGACGCTGTGCAGGTCTACGGCGGCTACGGCTTCATCAAGGAGTACCCGGTCGAGAAACTGATGCGCGACGCCAAGATCATGCAGCTCTACGAGGGGACCAGCCAGATCCAGCGTCTGGTCATCGCCAAAGAAGTGCTGCTGCCGCGCTCCGTCGACGACGTTCCGGCGCCGGACGCCAAGGCGCAGGCCTCCGAGCAGAGCCAGTCCGAGCAGGCAGCCGCTACGGTCTAGGCCATGGACGCCCCCGAACGTGCCGCTGCGGGAAGGGCGGCGCGTTCGGAGGTGCGTCGCTCCTCCCACGCTGCCTGGGAGCCCCCCGCGGGCCGCGTCGACCCGGTCGCGACCCTCGCGCAGCAGGCCCGCTCGCGTGTTCCCGAGCTGGTCCCCATCCGCTACGGGCGGATGTCGGCTTCGCCCTTCGCCTTCTTCCGCGGCGCTGCCGCGGTGATGGCCGCCGACCTCGCCGGCACCCCGGTCTCGGGGCTGCGGGTCCAGGCCTGCGGCGACGCCCACCTCTCCAACTTCGGCGCCTTCGCCGCCCCCGACCGCCGCCTCGTCTTCGACCTCAATGACTTCGACGAGTCGCTGCCGGGGCCGTGGGAGTGGGACCTCAAGCGGCTCGCCGCCAGCTTCGCGATCGCCGGCCGCGAAAGCGGCTTCAAGCGCAAGCAGCGGGAGCTGGCGGTGCTGACCGGGGCGCGGGCCTACCGTGAGGCGATGCGGGAGTTTGCCGCGCAGAGCAATCTCGAGGTCTGGTACGCCCGCTTCGATGTCGAGGCGGCGCTGCATGAGGTCGAGGACGAGGACCCGACGGAGGTGGAGCGGATTCGCAAGGGCGTCACCAAGGCACGCTCGAAGGACAGCCTGCGGGCTTTGCGAAAGCTCACCGAGGTGGTTGACGGCGAGCTGCGGATTCGCAGCGAACCGCCCCTGCTGGTCCCGGCCGAGGAGTTGCTGGCCGACGATGAAGGCCACGATCTGGCCGAGTTGCTGACCGGGGTCCTGGACGCCTACCGCGCCAGTCTGCCGGCCGATCGCCAGCACCTGCTCGACGGCTACCGGATGCGCCACATCGCCCGCAAGGTGGTGGGGGTGGGGAGCGTCGGCACCCGCGCCTGGGTGATCCTGCTCACCGGTGCCGATGACTCCGACCCCCTGTTCCTACAGGCGAAGGAGGCCGAGGCTTCGGTGCTGGAGCCCTATGCCGGAGCCAGCCACTACCGCAACCACGGCCGGCGGGTGGTCGAGGGACAGCGGCTGATGCAGGCGGCCAGCGACATCTTTCTCGGCTGGTGCCCGGCGGTGGGCATCGACGGCCGTCAGCGCGACTTCTACGTGCGCCAGCTCTGGGACTGGAAGCGCTCGGCCGAAGTCGAGCGCCTGACCCCGCGCGGACTCGAGGTCTACGCGCGGATGTGCGGCTGGACGCTGGCCCGGGCTCACGCCCGCTCTGGCGACCGCATCGCGATCGCCGCCTATCTCGGCGGCGGCGACGCCTTCGACCGGGCTATCGCCGAGTTCTCCGAGAGCTATGCCGACCAGAGCGAGCGCGACCACGCGGCGCTGGTCGCGGCGATCGACTCCGGGCGCATCGAGGCCGAGGAGCTCTGAGCATGGCGCGCAAGGCGAGCGCCGGCGCTGCCGGCCTGATTTTGATGACCCTCTGCGCGGGGCAGTTCCTGATGATGCTCGACAGCTCGGTGATGAACGTCTCGATCGCCACCGTCGCCAAGGACGTCGACACCACCATCACCGGGATCCAGACGGCGATCACCCTCTACACGCTGGTGATGGCCTCGTTCATGATCACCGGCGGCAAGATCGGCCAGATCATCGGCCGCAAGCGCGCCTTCGCGATCGGCTGCGTGATCTATGGCTGCGGCTCGATGACCACCGCCCTGGCGCCGAGCCTGCCGGTGCTGCTGATCGGGTGGTCCGGCCTGGAGGGCATCGGCGCGGCCCTGATTCTGCCCGCCATCGTCGCCCTCGTCGCCGCCAACTTCGACCCCGGCGAAAGGCCCCGCGCCTACGGCCTGGTCACCGCGGCTGCGGCGATCGCGGTCGCGGTCGGCCCGATCGTCGGCGGCTTCTTCACCACCTACCTCTCCTGGCGCTACGTCTTTGCCGGCGAGGTCCTGATCGTGCTCGCGATCCTTGTCTTCACCCGCCGTATCGCCGCCGGCGAGCCGGAGCGGAAGGTGCGGCTGGACCTGGTCGGAACCGCGCTCTCGGCCCTCGGCCTTGGCTTGATCGTGCTCGGCGTCCTGCGCTCGGGGACCTGGGGCTTCGTCAAGGCCCGGCCCGACGCGCCCGAGTGGCTGGGTCTCTCGCCGGTGATCTGGCTGATCCTCGGCGGTGCCACGGTGCTTGCGCTCTTCGTCTCCTGGGAGAACCGCCTGCTGGCCCGCGGGCGCGAGCCGCTCGTCAACCCGGCGATCCTGCGGGTCTCGGCCCTGCGCGGGGGGCTCACCTCTTTCTTCTTCCAGTACTTCCTCCAGGGCGGGATGTTCTTCGCGATGCCGCTCTTCCTCTCGATCGCCCTCGGGCTCTCGGCGATCGAAACGGGAGTGCGCCTGCTGCCGCTCTCCTTCACGCTGATCCTCGGCGCGGCCGGGATCCCGAAAGTGTTCCCAGACGTCTCGCCGCGCCGGGTTGTCCGCTTCGGCTTTGTCGCCATGTTCGCCGGGCTGGTGGTGATGGTCGGCGCGCTCGAGGCGGGGGCCGGGGCCGAGATCGTGACCTGGCCGCTGCTCCTGGCCGGCCTCGGGATGGGCGCTCTCGCCTCGCAGCTCGGCAGCGTCACCGTCTCCTCCGTCCCCGACGAGCAGAGCGGCGAGGTCGGCGGCCTGCAGAACACGATCACCAACCTCGGCATCTCGGTCGGCACGGCGCTGACCGGCGCGATCATCATCGCCGCGCTCAGCTCGTCCTTCCTCACCGGGGTCGAGGAAAACCCGGCCGTGCCGACTCCGGTAATGGCGAGGGCGTCGACCGAGCTTTCCGGTGGCATTCCCTTCCTCTCCGATGACGAACTGGAAACCGCGCTCGACGAAGCCCCTGGGGTGTCCCCCCGGGCGACCGACGCGATCGTCGAAGAGAACGAAGAAGCGCGCCTGGTCGGGCTGCGCACCGCGCTCGCGATTCTTGCTCTGCTGGCCCTGGTCGGGCTCTGTCTCACCGGACGGATCCCAACCAGACAGCCGGCCGCGGCGGCAGAGCCCGCCGCTGCTACCTAGGAGGGGCTAACCGGCGACGCCGGCGCGGGTGCGCTGGCGCGCCGCCTTCTGGCGGGCGTTTTTGTCGAGGATGAGCTTGCGCAGCCGGACCGACTCGGGGGTCACTTCGACGCACTCGTCGTCGCGCACGAACTCCAGCGAGTTCTCCAGCGAGAGCCGGGTCGCCGGGGTCAAGCGGACCAGCAGGTCGGCGCTGGCGGCACGGACGTTGGTCTGGTGCTTTTCCTTGACGGCGTTGACGTCGAGGTCCTCCGAGCGGGCGTTCTCACCGACGATCATCCCCTCGTAGACCTCCTCGCCGGGGCCGATGAAGAGGGTGCCGCGGTCCTGCAGGCTGAAGAGGGCGAAGCTGGCGGTTTTGCCCTGACGGTCGGCGACGAGGGCGCCGGTCGGGCGGGTGCGCAGCTCCCCGGCCCAGGGCTCCCAGCGGTCGAAGACGTGGTGAAGGATCCCGGTGCCGCGGGTCTCGGTGAGGAACTCGGTTCGGAACCCGATCAGGCCGCGGGCCGGGACCAGGTACTCCATCCGCACCCACCCGGTCGAGTGGTTGACCATCTGCTCCATGCGGCCCTTGCGCCCGGCGAGCAGCTGGGTGACCGAGCCGACGTGCTCCTCGGGGACGTCGATCGCCAGCCGCTCGACCGGCTCGTGGACCTTGCCGTCGACCTCGCGGGTCAGGACCCGCGGCTGGCCGGCGGTCATCTCGAAGCCTTCGCGGCGCATCAGCTCCAGCAGCACGACGAGCTGCAGCTCGCCGCGGCCCTGGACCTCCCAGGCGTCCGGCCGCTCGGTGTCGAGGACGCGGATCGAGACGTTGCCGATCAGCTCGGCGTCGAGCCGGTCGCGGACCTGGCGCGCGGTCAGCTTGCTGCCCTCTTTGCCGGCCAGCGGCGAGGTGTTGATGCCGAGCACGATCGAGAGCGAGGGCTCGTCGACGGTGATCACCGGCAGTGCCTCCGGGTTCTCGGGGTCGGCCAGCGTCTCGCCGATCGTCACCTCTTCCATCCCGGCGACGGCGATCAGTTCTCCCGGCCCGGCCTCCTCGGCCGGCACCCGGTCGAGCGCCTCGGTGATGAAGAGCTCGGAGACGGTCGCTTTGGCGATGCTGCCGTCGGCCTTGCACCAGGCGATCTGCTGGCCGGAGCGGATCGTCCCGTTGCGGACCCGGCAGAGCGCCAGGCGGCCGAGGTAGGGCGAGGCGTCGAGGTTGGTGACGTGCGCCTGAAGCGGGTGGTCCTCCTCGTAGGTGGGGGCGGGGATCCGCTCCAGCATCAGGTCGAGCAGGGGGGAGAGGTCGGTGCCCTCGGCGCCTTCCTCCAGCGCCGCCCAGCCCGCCTTGGCGTTGGTGTAGACGATCGGGAAGTCGATCTGGTCGGAGTCGGCGTCGAGGTCGATGAAGAGCTCGTAGACCTCCTCGACGACCTCGGCGATGCGGGCGTCCGGGCGGTCGACCTTGTTGACGACGAGGATCACCGGCAGTTTCGACTCCAGCGCCTTGCGCAGGACGAAGCGGGTCTGCGGCAGCGGCCCCTCGGAGGCGTCGACCAGGAGCAGCACCCCGTCGACCATGGTCAGGGCGCGCTCGACCTCGCCGCCGAAGTCGGCGTGGCCGGGGGTGTCGACGATGTTGAACTTGACGTCGCCGTGGTTGACCGCGGTGTTCTTGGCGAGAATCGTGATCCCCTTCTCGCGCTCGAGGTCCATCGAGTCCATCACCCGCTCGTTGACGTCCTGGCCTTTGCGGAAGGTCCCCGTCTGCCAGAGCATGGCGTCGACCAGCGTCGTCTTCCCATGGTCGACGTGGGCGATGATCGCGATGTTCCGTAGGTCGTCTCGAGTTGTGGTCATGGCGAAGGTTGAGGGTAGGGGACGGGGTCCGGTGGGGTGCCGAGGGGGTCCAGGCAAAACGAAGCCCGCCATGAGGCGGGCTTCGCAAGCTGCTTAAGCGCGGTGCGGACTAAGAAGTCTGCTGAACGCTCGCGGCGGCCGGGCCCTTGGGGCCTTCTTCGGACTCGTAGGTCACCTTGGCACCCTCAGTCAGGGACTTGAAGCCCTCGCCGAGGATGGCGCTGTGATGAACGAATACGTCCTTCGAGCCGTCGTCGGGCGTGATGAACCCGTAGCCCTTGTCGTCGCTGAACCACTTAACAGTTCCAGTAGGCATGCTTGCCTCCACATAAATGTGCTGCGAACGCGGAGCATGCGGTGAAGCAACGACGCGAGCGCTAGACACAAACTTTGCCGGTATTAACCGGCTCTAACACGGGGGACCGTAGCAGGATCGCCGACGGCGGCGCCGCAAATTGGGCCGGGTGGGGCGTCCGGGGCCGGATCTAGCGTGGCGGCGTGCGCTTATTGGAGAGCATCGACCGCGAGGCGATCGCCGGCCTGCTGGCCCGCGACGAGTATTTCTGGCTCGATCTGACCGATCCGAGCGAGGACGAGGTGACCGCCCTCGGCGAGGTCTTCTCATTCCACCCGCTGGCCCTCGAGGACATGCGCAAGCGCGACCAGCGGCCGAAGCTGGACGACTTCGGCGACTACATGTTCCTCGTCTATTACGGCGCCGGCGAAGGGGAGGGTGGCGAGATCGAGCTGGAGGAGGTCCACGCCTTCCTCAGCGGCGGCTACATGGTCACCGCCCATCAGGGCGCCTGCGCGGCGCTCGAGGAAGCGCACGAACGGCTCGAGGCGCAGACGCCGCGCTCGGAGCAGTTCGTCGTCTACCGCGTCCTGGACGGCCTCACCGACACCTTCTTCCCGGTCCTCGACAGCCTCGACGACCGGATGGAGCGCCTCGACGGCGAAATATTCGACCGGCCGCAGCCGAGCCAGCTCGAGGAAATCGTCACCCTGAGGCGGCAGCTGGTGGCGCTGCGGCGGGTCGTCACCCCGCAGCGCGACCTGCTGGCCCGCGGCGTCGACGACATCCTCGAAATCCCCGGCCTCGAAGCCGACTCCCGCAACTACTTCCGCGACGTCTACGACCACGCGATCCGGATCTCCGACCAGATCGACTCCTACCGCGACCTGCTGGCGGGCACCCGCGACGCCTACCTCTCGGTCGTCTCCAACCGGCTCAACCAGATCACCAAGCAGCTGACCGTGGTGGCGACGATCTTCCTGCCGCTCTCCTTCATCGTCGGCTTCTTCGGTCAGAACTTCAAGTGGATGGTGGTCAACATCGACTCCGAGGCGGACTTCATCGTCCTCGGCATCGGCAGCCTGGTGCTCTCGGTGATCGGCCTGCTGTTCTGGTTCCGTCGCGGCTCCTACCTCTGAGCCGCCCGCTCGGAATCCCGTCTAGGTGTGTTCAGGGAGTACCGGTCGTGTCGCTACTTTGCTTTAGATGAACGCTTCGCGAATCTTCCGCAGCCGTTTGGCGGGGCGGTGCTCGATCGCCGCGCTGGCGGCCGCCAGCGCTCTGGCGCCCGGGGCGGCGACCGCGCTGGCGGCCCGGTCCGGGGAGGCGGGCCTCTCGCCGCGCCTGGCCGAGCTGGTGAAGCCCGCGACCCGCTCGGCGCCGCCCGCCGAGCAGGCGGCGCGGCTGAGCCTCGCCGCCAGCGGTCCCGGTAGCCTGCTGCGCGCCGGCAACCGCGTCCTGGCCGAAGTCCGCTTCGAAGGTGGGGCGGCGGCCGACTCCGAAGCCCTGCGCGCGGCGGGTGCCGAGATCATCGACGGCAGCGGCCACTATGGGACGGTGACCGTCGCGGCCAGGCCGGTCGACCTGGCAAGGATCGGTCGGGTTGCCGGGGTGACCGGGGTGACCGGGGTGCTGACCCCGGTCGTGCGCGGAGCTGACTGCGGCGGGTCGGCCACGTCGGAGGGCGACGTCCAGCTGAACGCCGCCAATGCCCGCGGCAGCTTCGGGGTCGACGGCAGCGGCGTGACCGTGGGGATTCTCTCCGACTCCTTCGACCGCGACCTCGGCGCCGCCACCCACACCGCCGGGGATGTCGCCAGCGGTGACCTGCCCGGAGCCGGCAGCCCCTGCGGCTCGAGCTCCCCGGTCGGCGTCCTCGACGACTCTGAAGCCAAAGGGGAAGACGAGGGACGGGCGATGGCGCAGATCGTCCACGACCTCGCCCCCGGCGCCTCGATCGACTTCGCGACGGCCTTTACCGGCGAACCGGCCTTCGCCGCCAACATCAAGGCGCTGGCCGCCGTCGGCGCCAGGGTGATCGCCGACGATGTCTCCTACTTCGAAGAGCCCTTCTTCCAGGACGGCCCGGTCGCGGTCGCGGTGAATGAAGTCGCCGCGGCGGGCGTCTCCTACTTCTCGGCCGCCGGCAACGACAACCTGATCGATAAAAAAGGCCGCGACATCGCCTCCTGGGAAGCGCCCGAATTTCGGCAGGCCGGCAAATGCCCGGCGGCGATCGTCGAACTCTCGGAAGCGATCGAAGCCGAAGAAGAAGCAAAAAGCCCGGCGGCGCCGCAGGGGCTGCGTCCGACCCATTGCATGAACTTCGCTCCAGGCCTGGGAGAAGACGATGGAACCTTCGGGATCACGATCGAAAAAGGGCAGGAACTCGCGCTTGACCTGCAGTGGGCGGAACCGTGGAACGGCGTCGCCACCGACTTCGATGCCTTCCTCCTCGACGAAGCCGGCGAAGTCGTCGAATCCAAAGGCGCGCCGGTGCTCAGCATCGAAGACAACGTCGGCGGCTCGCAGCGGCCGTTCGAGTTCCTCTCATGGGAAAACGAAGGCCCCGAGCAGGAGGTCCGGCTGGTCATCAACCGCTTCACCGTCCCGGGTGGCAACCCGCCTCTCAAGCTGGCGCTGATGGAGAACGGCCGGGGCGTGAGCGAGACCGAGTACCCGCGGTCAAGCGGCGGCGACGTGGTCGGTCCGACCGTCTTCGGCCACGCCGGTGCCGCGGGGGCGATCGCCGTCGGCGCGGTTCGCTACAGCAACCCCGCCCAGCTCGAGCGCTACTCCTCGCGCGGGCCGGTGACTCATCTCTTCGGCCCGGTGACCGGTGGTGGCGCCGCCGCGGCGGTCCCGGCCCGGACGATCGTCAAGCCCGACATCGCGGCCACCGACTGCGGCGCGACGACCTTCTTCGCTCACCTTGAAGCGGGCGTCTGGCGGTTCTGCGGCACCTCGGCTGCGGCTCCGCATGCCGCCGCCGTGGCCGCGCTGGTGCTGCAGGCGGACCCCGGCGCGTCCACCGCACAGGTGCGCGCCGATCTCACCGCCACCGCCCATCCGGTCGGCGCCTACGGCGTAGATGAGGTCGGCGCCGGCCTGGTCGACGCCTACGGCGCGGTCGACGCGCTGGCCCTGCCGCCGACGATCGCGATCACCCAGGCCCCGCAGCCGCTCAGCCGCAACCGCAGGCCGACGATCCAGTTCACGGCGAACCGGATCGTCGCCTTCTCCTGTGCTGTCGACGGCGCCGCCGCCCAGCCGTGCTCGTCCCCTTACATGGTGCCGTCGGCACTCGGCGACGGCAGGCACGACATCGCGGTCAGCGGGGTCGATCTCGGCGGGCGGCTCGGCACCAGCCCCGCCGCCTCGTTCACGATCGACACTCGGGCGCCGCGGACGCGGATCGCCAAGCACCCGCCGAAGCTCGTCCGCACCCACCGTCGCAAGGTGCGCGAGGTCTTCCGCTTCCGCTCCAACGAGGCGGGCGCCGCCTTCGTCTGCAAAGTCGATCGCGGCCTGCTGCGGTTCTGCCGCTCGCGGATCTCGCGCCGCTTCGAGGTCGGCAGGCACACCGTGGAGGTGCGGGCTCACGACGCGGCCGGCAACGTCGACCGCTCGCCCGCCGTCTTCCACTTCCGTGTCAAGCGGGTGGACTGACCTCGCCGTCGTCGGCCTTCGCCTGGCGGCGCACGATCCAGTTGCCGGCGAGGACGAGGATCAGCAGCGCGGCGGCGGTGCCGAAGACCAGCGGGTCGGTCAGCTTCAGGCCTTCCAGCCTGGTCCCGAAGTAGACGGCCAGCACCGTCACCGGCAGGTACCCGACCAGAGTGGTCCAGATGTAGCGCCGCAGCGGTACGTGGGCGGCTCCGGCGGCGTAACAGACGAGGCTGAAGGGGACGATCGGGATCAGCCGCAGCGCCAGCAGCAGGATCACACCGCCGCGCTCGATCATCCGCTCGAAGCGCTCGAAGCGCTCCTCCCCGAACCAGCGGTCCAGCAGCGGCCTGGCGACGCGGCTGCCGAAGGCGTAACAGAGCAGTGCTGAGAGCATCCAGGCGACGGTCACGATCGCCAGGGCGGGGAAGAAGCCGTAGGCGAAGCCGGCCGCGACGTTGACGATCTCCGCCGGGTAGACGACGACCGAGTGCAGCAGCGCCAGGGCGACGATCAGCAGCGGGCCACCGACGCCGAGCTTGTCGATCTGGTTGCGGACTTCGTCGGTGTCGCCATGGACCGCGGCGACGATCGCCTCGCGCAGTGGCGGCACCGCGAGGACGAGCAGGGCCAGTGCCGCGACACCGGCGATGGTCACGCCGATCTCGGTCAGCGGCAGCCGCGGGCGCCGGCGACTGCCGGGATCGCCCGCGCTCATCTCTCTCGACCCGTCGCTCACCTGGCGGCGAGGGTCGCACAACGCCATCCCCGGCTACGGAGCGGCGGTCGCCGCGGCCCGCGCCAGGCCGAGCACTTTCAGTGAGCCCCAGCCGCTCGCCCAGTCATAGCCGGGCCGGGCGCCGCAGCAGCCGAGCGGATGGCCGCCGCCCGCCTCTTTCGGCAGCAGCGCGCCGATGTCGTCGTTGCCCTTGCTGACGTCGCGGAAGACGGCGCGGTGGGACTTGGGGTCGTTGCCGAGCTCGTAGAGCAGGGGGTTGAGGAAGCCGAGCGAGCGCTGCCGGTGGCGCGCCGCGAACTGGTCGGCGAGGAGGACGCCGGAGGCCATCAGCGGCGCCGCGGCGCTGGTGCCGCCGATCGAGGTCCAGCCCGGCACCGTCTGGCGGAACTGGGCGCATTCGGGCGCCGTGCAGTAGTAGGCGAAGCCGGGGAAGACGTCGGCGAGGGCGGCGATGTCGGGGACGATGCGGCCGCTCTTGTAGCGGGCGAGGGCCGGTGCCTGCTGCCACCAGGGGCGCCGCGGCGAGAGCAGGCTGGTGCCGCCTCCGCCTCCGCCGGCGAGTTCGGGCCAGTCGTTCCAGACGATCTCCGAGCGGATCCGGTTCTCAGCCGTCAGCCGCAGGTTGGTGCCGCCGACCGCGGTCACGTAGGGGGAGCTGGAGGGGAGGCTGACGGCTTTGACGGGCAGCGCCGTGCTCGCCGTCTTGGTCTCGACCCGGCAGCCGCTGGAGCCGGTGTCCCCGGAGGAGACGAGGGTCGAGATGCCGGCGCCCGCGGCGACCGCGAAGATGCTGTTCATCGCCCGGTAGAGGACCAGGTGGCCGGAGTATTTCGGCTCGCAGATTCCCAGCGAGATCGAGATCACGTCAGGACGGTGCCCGGGCGAGCCGAGTGCCGAGCCGGCGGTGAGCATGATCCCCGTTTCGGTTCCGTAGCCCTCGTAGACGTCGATGCGATCGACGTCGGGGATGCCGGCGGAGAGCACCTCGAGGTCGAGGGTCGTCTCAGTTCCCGGCGGGAAGGGCTTGGTCAGCGGGCTGACCGGGACGACGCGGATCGGCGGGGTCTTCAGCCCGAAGCACCTGTCGAAGGTCTCGATGTCGCTGTGGCGGAAGCCGTCGATCTCGACCACGGCCATGGTCTCGCCCTGGCCGCGCAGGCCGCGGTCGTGCATCGCGTCGTGCCCGTAGGCGGTGAGGTACTGGTTCGGCGTGAATGGTTCGAGCGGCGCGCCGATCCCGGCGTTGCGGCCGTCGGGGCAGCCGCTCGCGGTGCCGCTGTGGGTGAGGATCGAGCTGTAGCTGCTGGTTTTGGCCGGGGTGGGGCCGGCGCTCGGTGCAGCAGTGACGTTCTTGAACACCCTGCGGTTGCCGAGGACCCCGACGCCCGTCACCGGCCCGCGCAGCGCCGCCGGGACCTTGCGGCCGAGGGTTCCCTGGACGGAGGAGGAGGCCGGGCGCGGCAGCAGGCGATCGGCGCGCCACGGCGCGATCGGCGCCGTCACGTAGGTGCCGGTCGGGCCGACCGTCCCGTGCAGGCCCTGCCGCGCCAGCCAGGCCAACGTCTGCTCCTGGTCGGCTTCGGAGGCGCCGAAGCGGCTGACCAGCGTGGCCACGTTCGCGTACTGCCGGTAGTGCGGCGAGGTGGGGTCGGAGACCGCGCGCACGAAGCGGTTGAGGCCGCGCGGGTGGCGCAGGAAGAGCAGGGCTTCCACCGACTTTTCGGGCAGCGCGACAGCGGCGGCGGCATAGGCCGGCGGGGCAAGGACGGCAAGGGCGAGCAGGACGATCGACAAACCGAGGGTTCTCTTCATGGCGGCGAGTCTGAGGGCGGCTGCCGACGGAAGCGGCTCAGCCGCGCAGCCGCTCGGCCAGGCCCGAGTGCCTGCCGCCGCTGTCATCGCGCCGCACCGCCGACTCCATGGCGGCGATGTCGCCGACCAGGACGCAGCCGTTGCGGGCGCGGGTTATCGCGGTGTAGAGCAGCGGCCGGGTCAGCATCCGCGAGTGCGAGCGGTGGCAGACGCCGACCACGACCGGCACCTCGCAGCCCTGCGCCTTGTGCACGGAGATCGCGTAGGCCAGCCGCAGCGTCGCCGTCTCTCCGTAGGGGATCGTCAGCGAGCCGCCCTCGTCGGTGTCGACGACGATCGCCTCTTCGCCCGGTTCGTCGGCGCGGAGGAAGACGATCGAGCCGTTCATCAGGCCCAGCTCGTGCGAGTTGCGAGTCTGGATCAGGCGGTCGCCGATCCGGAAGCGGTCGTTCAGGGCTTTCCTGCCGCCCGGGTTGAGCCGCGCCTGCAGGCGCTCGTTGAGGGCGTCGATCCCGACCGGCCCCCGGTACATCGGCGCCAGCACCTGGACCTCGCGGATCGGGTCGACGTCGAAGCGCTTCGACGCCCGCTCGGCGACCACCTCGACCACCGTCTCCAGTGCTCGCTCGGGGCTGGGGCGGTCGATGAAGAAGAAGTCGTGGTCCTGGTCGGCCTCGGGCTCCAGGTGCGGCTGGCGCCCCTGGTTGATCTCGTGGGCGGCGGTCGTGATCATCGAGCGCGCCGCCTGGCGGAAGATCTGGCTGAGCCGCACGACCGGCGCTACGCCGGAGGCGATCAGGTCCTCGAACGGCTTGCCGGCGCCGATCGGGGGCAGCTGGTCGGCGTCGCCGACGAGGACGATGTGGGTCGTCTCGGCCAGCCCGCCCAGCAGCACCTCGGCCAGGCGCAGGTTCAGCATCGAGGACTCGTCGACGACGATCAGGTCGACCGGCAGCGGGTGGCCCGGCCGGAAGGCGGGTTCGCGGCCGGGCATCCACTCCAGCATGCGGTGGATCGTCTGCGCCTCGTGCCCGGTCGCTTCCTCGAGCCGTCGCGCCGCCCGGCCGGTGGGGGCGCAGAGGGCGATCCTCGCGTCGGCCGCTTCCGCCTCGGCGACGATCTCCCTGGTGCAGACGGTCTTGCCGACGCCGGGGCCGCCGGTGAGGACCGAGACCCGCGAGGCGAAGGCTCCGCGCACGGCCGCCCACTGCTCGTCGGTCAGCTGCTCGCGCGGGGTCTCACCGGGGTCGTGGGCGAGGTGGGGGGAGCGGCGGTGCGGGCGCAGAGCGTCTTCGCGACGGCGACCTCGCTGGCGTGGGTCAACTCGCGGTAGACCCGCCCCTCTTCGACCAGCAGCCCGCGGGCCTCGACCAGCACCTCCGGCTCGGCGTCGAGCCCGATCAGGCGGGTCGTGCGCGCCGTCAGCTCGTCCAGCGGCAGGAAGCTGTTGCCCTGCTGCTCGGACTCGGCCAGGGCGAAGACGGCGGCGGCCTGGGCACGGCGGCTGGACTCGGGTGGGACGTCGGCGGCGAGGGCGATCCTGTCGGCGCGGGCGAAGCCGACCCCGTCGACCTCGGTCAGCCGGTAGGGATCCTCGTACAGAATCGTCATCGAGCGCTCGCCGTAGCGGGCGTGGATCGCTGCCGCCAGGTGCGCCAACCCGTGTGGGGCGAGCTGGACGTGGAGGTCGCGGACGGCGCGACTGGCGTGCCAGGATTCGGTTGCCGCCGCGGCCTGGTCGGGGCTGACTCCGCGCAGCGAGCCAAAGACACCCTGTGGGTCGGCGGCGATCTTCTGCAGGACGCCCTCGCCGTGCTCGTCGACCAGCCGTTCGGCCCGGGCGGGGCCGATGTGGCGCAGCGAGGTGAGGTAGGCGACCTGCCCCTCGCGGTCGGCGGGGTCGAGCGGCAGCGCTCCCTGAGCCCGCAACTGGCGCCCGTAGCGGCTGTGGGTCTGCCACTCGCCGCTGACTTCGGCCCGGTCGCCGGCGCCGAGGTGGGCGACCGGCCCGATCAGTGCGAAGCCCTCTCCGGAGCCGGCCTCCTGCACCTCGAGCACCGCGTAGCCGTCGTCCTCGGCCCGGAAGATGACCCCGACCACCTCGATCGTGCCCGTGTAGGCGGCTGCATCGGCGTCGAAGAGGGTCGCTGATCGGTTCACACCTGAAAGCTAGCCGCCGGCGAGGCGGGAGTCGCGGCAATCGATCCCGCAAATAGCATGAAGGCGTGAGCACCGAGACCGAGCGGTTACCGCACGTCGACGAGCATTCGCTGGTCGTCGAGGCCGGGCGCGAGGACACCTGGAAGTCACTGCTGCGAGTCGTCGAGGCGTCGGTCTCCTCCGGCGGCGCTCCGCGCTTCGCCCGGATCGTCGGCTGCGCCGACACCGCCCCGTCCGGGCCGCGGCCGCTGGCCGCTGAGTCCGTGCTCCCCGGTTTCCACGTCGCCGCCGCCGACGCGCCCGCAGAGCTGGCCCTGGCCGGCAGCCATCGATTCTCTGACTACGCGCTGGTCTTCCGCCTCGACGAGCTCGGGGGTGGGCGCACTCGCCTGCGGGCCGAGACCCGGGCCGAGTTCCCTGGCCTCAAGGGAGGCGTCTACCGGGCGCTGGTGATCGGCACCCGCATGCACGTCCTCGTCACCCGTCGCATCATGGCCGGGGTCAAGCACAATGCCGAGCGCTCCTAGGCCCTCCAACGGCCTCTGCGACAGCTGCCGTCAGCAGCGGCTGGTTCCCAACACCCGCGGCTCGGTCTTCTCGCTCTGCGAGCGTTCTCGAACCGACCCCGACTACCCGCGCTACCCACCGGTCCCGGTGCTCAGCTGCCCGGGCTTCGATCCGGGGCCGGACCTGCCGGCCCCGGAGGCGCCTCCCGCCTAGGCCGTGGCCATCGGGTCGGGTTCGCCCAGCTTGGTGATGTCCGGCGCCTGGTAGGCCTGGCCGGGCACGCCGCCGAGGACGACGACGCGGACTCCGTCGGGCCCCGGCAGGATCTTGCGCTTGGTCTCCGGGCCGACCCGGGCCATGTGGTCGCCGTCGAGCGGGAAGCGCTCGCCGTCGATCTCGATCTCGCCGCTGCCGCGCATAACCAGGAAGACCTCCTCCTGGTTGTCGTGGGTGTGGTCGTGTTCGGGGTAGTTCTCGTAGTTCGGGGGCAGGTCGATGATCTGCATGCCGAACGACTCGACGCCGAGCTCGGCCCGGGCGCGCTTGAAGCCGCCGCCGTAGATCGCCTCCATCTCGTCGATCTTCTTCACCTCGTAGCTGCTCATGACTCTCCTCTTCGTTGATCCCTGTCTGGACTGCGGCGGCATCCTACGTGATTTGCACGAACGTTCGTGCTCTTTTGTAGTCTGCCGGAGATGAGCACGACGATCGAGCAGCCGACCAAGGGCGCCCAGACCCGGGCCGCGATCCTCGACCGCGCCGTCGACCTGGCCTCGGTAGAGGGTCTGGGGGGACTGACGATCGGCCGCCTCGCCGCCGAGCTGCGGATGAGCAAGAGCGGCCTCTTCGCCCACTTCGGCTCTAAGCAGGAGCTGCAGCTGGCGACGATCGAAGCCGCCGCCGAGCGCTTCCGCACCGCGGTGATCGAGCCGGCGATGAGCGCCCCCGACGGCGCCCCGCGGCTGCGGGCGATGGGAGAGCGCTATCTCGATCACCTGGATCTTTACTCCGGTGGCTGCTTCTGGGGTGCGACCTCGGCCGAGTACGACGACCGGCCGGGCCCGGTCCGCGACGCCGTCGCCGGAGCCCTCGATGGCTGGATGGGAGAGCTCGAGCGCCAGGCCGGGATCGCCGGTGTCGAGCACCCCGAGCGCTTCGCCTTCGAGCTCTACGCCGTCGTCATGGGAGCCAATGCTCGCTACCGGCTCAGCGGCGACCGGCGGGTCTTCGAGTATGCCCGGGAGGCGCTGGAGCGCCTCGAAGCGGAGCTGCCGGAGTGAGCGACGCCGCTGACTTCGTCGAGCGCTTCGAGGCCTACTGGCGGGCGCCCACCCCGGAGGGTCTCGAGACGGTTCTCGCCCCCCAGGCCCGCCTGGTGGCGCCGCTGACCCCGACGCTTCACAGCCGCGCCGAGGGAATAAAGGCCTTCGCCGCCCTCTTCGAGCTGGTCCAGGGCATGAGCGCCGAGGTCCACCGCTGGGGTGCCACCGGCGACGGCGTCCTGATCGAGTTCACGATCTCGGGCACGACCGGCGGGCGCCCGATCTCCTGGAACGCGGTCGATCGCTTCGTGGTCGGCGAGGACGGGCTCGCCAGCGAACGCGTCTCTTACTTCGACTCGGCCCCGATCGCCCTCACTCTCGCCCGTCGCCCTCGCGCCTGGCCCGCCTTCGTCCGCGGTCGCCTGCGCGGCTGACGCGCGCGGTCAGCCATCGCCGGACCGCGACAAGTGTTGGCTAGGGTTCGGAGACCTGAATTCCCCAGCGAGGAGAGCCTCAGATGGACGTCGGCATCGGACTTCCCAACGCGGTTCCGGGCACCAGTGGAGCGCAGCTGATCGAGTGGGCGCGGCGCGCCGAGGACCGGGGCTTTTCGAGCCTGGGCACGATCGACCGCATCGTCTACGACAACTACGAGCCGCTGACCGCGCTCGCGGCCGCCGCGGCGGTGACCGAGCGGATCGGCCTCTGCACCTCGGTCCTGCTCGGGCCCCTGCGCGAGAACGAGGTCGAGCTGGCGAAGCAGGCGCTGAGCGTGCACGCCCTCTCCGCCGGCCGCCTGACCCTGGGCATCGGCCTCGGCGGGCGCGATGACGACTACGAGGTGAGCGGCATCGAGACCAGGGGCCGCGGCAGGCGCCTCGACGCGATGCTCGAGCGAATGCAGGAGGTCTGGGCCGGTGACGAGGTCGGGCCGTCGCTCGAGGGCGCGCCGCGCCTGGTCGTCGGCGGCGCCGCCGACGCCTCCTTCGCCCGTGCCGCTCGCTTCGGCGAGGGCTGGATCGCCGGCGGCTCGGGGCCTGACGAATACGCCGAGACGGCCGCGAAGGTGAAGTCGGCCTGGTCGCGGGCCGGTCGCGACGGGGAGCCGCGGCTGATGAGCCTCGCCTACTTCGCGCTCGGCGACGGCGCCGAGGAGAGCGCCCGCTCCTATCTGGGCGACTACTACGCCTGGCTCGGTGAGGAGGTCGCCGGCTACATCGCGGGCAGCGCCGCCAAGGATGCCGAGACCGTTCGCCAGTACGTTGCCGCCTTCGATGCCGCCGGTTGCGGCGAGCTGATCTTCTGCCCCTGCTCCGGCGACGCGGAGCAGGTGGATCTCTTGGCCGAGGCGCTCGATCGCTGACGAGCTGCCGATCCTGCTCTTCGCGGCGCCGCCGGATTTCGAGGCCTGGCTCGAGCAGAACCACGCCGACTCCGACGGCTTCTGGCTGAAGATCGCCAAGAAAGGCTCCGGGGAGGTGAGCATCGGCTATGCGGAGGGGCTGGAGCTGGCGCTCTGCTTCGGCTGGATCGACAGCCAGAAGCGTGGTCACGACGAGAAGTTCTTCCTGCAGCGCTTCACGCCGCGGCGGCCACGCGGGCGCTGGTCGCGGATCAACCGCGACAAGGCCGAAGCGCTGATCGCCGCGAAGGCGATGCGTCCGGCCGGGATGGCCGAGGTCGAGGCCGCCAAAGCCGACGGCCGCTGGGAGGCCGCCTACGAGGGTGCGCGCACGGCCAAGGTCCCCGACGACCTGCAGCGCGAGCTCGACTCCAGCAAGGCCGCCCGCGAGTTCTTTGCGACCCTCGACAGCAGCAACCGCTACGCGATCGTCTACCGGCTCAACGACGCCAAAAAGCCGGAGACGCGGGAGCGCCGGCTGCGCAAATTCATCGCCATGCTGGAGCGCGGCGAGAAGATTCACTGACGTTTGCGGCCGGAGCGGGTGCGGCCGCCTCGTACACTCGGCCGGTGGATCGCGCCCTGCTCGACAGCACTCTCGCCGATGCCGGTGAGCCCTCCTACCGCGCCGGGCAGGTCTGGGAGTGGCTGACGCGTGGGGTCGAGAGCTACGGGGAGATGACCAACCTGCCGGGGGCCCTGCGCGACCGTCTCGGGGCCGCCGTGCCGCTCTCCACGCTCTCGCTCCAGACCGAGGCGAAGTCCGACGACGGCACCGTCAAGTCACTCTTCCACACCGCCGACGGGCGCCCGATCGAGGCGGTGCTGATGCGCTACCGCGACGGGCGCCGTTCGGTCTGTGTCTCCTCGCAGTCGGGCTGCCCGCTGACCTGCACCTTCTGCGCCACCGGCCAGATGAAGTTCGGCCGCAACCTCAGCGCCGACGAGATCCTCGACCAGGCGCTGCACTTCCGACGCCTCGAGGCGATCGACCACGTCGTCTTCATGGGCATGGGGGAGCCGACGATGAACATCGACAACGTCCTCGCCGCCTGCGAACGGCTGCCGGACCTCGGCGTCACCAACCGCCGTACCGCGATCTCGACCGTCGGCTGGGTGCCGGGGATCGACCGCCTCGCCGAGTGCGAGCTGCCGGTCAGCCTCGCCCTCTCCCTGCACGCGCCCAACGACGAGCTGCGCTCGAAGCTGATGCCGGTCAATGACCGCTACCCGCTGGGCGAGGTGCTTGCCGCCTGCGATCGCTACCGGGCCAGGCGCCGCCGCAAGGTCTTCGTCGAGTACGTGATGCTCGACCGCGTCAACGACCTGCCCGAGCACGCCCGTCAGCTCGCCGCCCTGCTCGACCCGCGCGTCTACAAGGTCAACCTGATCCCCTACAACCCGACCGGCGCCTACGACGGCTCCTCGCCGGAGCGGATCGAGCGCTTCCGCGAGATCCTCGTCGAGCACCGCCTCACCGCCACCGTCCGCCTCACCCGTGGCCGCGACATCGACGCCGCCTGCGGCCAGCTCGCCGCTGCGGCCGCTTAGATCGCTCGTATCCAAGCTGGTCTCGCCAGGGTAGGGGCAACCCTGGGCACGGGACGAAACTGGCCAGCCAGCCAGTTATGATCGGCGCGATGGCAACCGTCGACACCTCGGCCCCGGTCGCGCGGCCGCCCCGGATGTCGCCGAACCCGCTGCGGCGGGTGTTCGGGGACATCTACGGGGAGTGGCGGGAGCGCGGCAAGTTCCCGCCGGGCCCAACCGACTTCAGCCTCGCCCGCACCCACCAGATCGCCCACGACCCGCTGCCGCCGCTGCTCGGCGCCTATGAAGAGCACGGGCCGATCTTCAGCATGCGGCTGCTGCACTCGCGGGTCATCTTCATGCTCGGGCCCGAGGCCAACCACTTCGTCACCGTCGGCCACCCGGAGAACTTCCACTGGCGCGAGTCGAGCTTCGGCGATCTGATCCCGCTGCTTGGCGACGGCCTGCTGACGATCGACGACGATTACCACGATCGCGCCCGGGCGATCATGATGCCCGCCTTCCACCGCGAGCAGATCGCCGCCGCGGTGGCGGCAATGGCGGCGGAGACCGAGGCGGCGATCGCCGCCCTGCCACGGCCCGACACCGTCGACGTCTACGACTGGATGCGCAACCTGGCGATGCGGATCGCGATGCGGGCGCTGCTCGGCCTCGATCCCGACGAGGCCGGCAAAGGCGCGGCGGCGGCGGCGCACTTCGAGCGCGCGCTCGGCTACTACGGGATCGACTTCCATCTGCGGCTGCTTCGCGGCCCCGGCTCGCCCTGGCGCAAGCTGGTCTCCTCGCGGCGGGTCCTCGACGAGATCGTCTTCAGCGAGGTCGCCCGCCGCCGTGCCGACCCAGACCCGGGCCGCCAGGACATCCTCAGCCTCCTGGTCGGCGCCCGCGGCGAGGGGGGAGAGGCCTTCACCGACCGCGAGATCCGCGACCAGGTGATGACCCTGATGTTCGCCGGCCACGACACCTCTACCTCGACCCTGACCTTCATGCTGCGCGAGCTCGCCCTCCACCCTGAGCCGCTGGTCCGGCTCTGCGAGGAGCAGGATCGGGTGCTGGGCGGCGCCACCCCGACCGTCGAGGAGCTCGAACGCGAGATGCCCTACCTCGACATGGTCCTCGACGAGGTGCTGCGTCTCTACCCGCCGGCCTGGATCGGCCCCCGCCGCGCCATCCGCGAGTTCGAGTTCGGCGGCTACACGGTCCCCCGCGACGCCTACGTCAATTACTGCTCCTGGGCCAGCCACCGCATCCCCGAGGTCTTCCCCAACCCCGAGGCGTTCATCCCCGAGCGCTTCGAGCGCGAGCGCAAGGCGCAGCTGCCGCGCGGTGCCTACGTCCCCTTCGGCGGCGGCCAGCGGGTCTGCATCGGCAAGCGCTTCGGGCAGACCGAGGTGAAGCTGGTGGCGACGATGCTGCTGCAGCGCCTGCGCTTCGACGCGCTGCCGGGCCGGACGATGACGATCCGCCAGATGCCGACCCTCTCGCCCAAGGGCGGCCTGCGGATGCGGGTCCGCGAGCGCCCAACCCCGGTCGCCGTCTAGCGCGCCCGTGCGCCACGGCCGACGCGCCTAGACTCGGCCCAGTCGATGCGCGCACTGGTCATCTCCGACACCCATTTCGGCGCCTGGACCGGGCGGGACCTGCTGCGTGAGCAGTTCTTCCTCGAGCGGCTGGCGCCGCGGCTGGAGGGGATCGACGAGCTGATCTTCCTCGGTGACCTCTTCGACTTCCTCTTCGGCTCGGTTGACGAGGCGGTCGACGCCGCCGACGGGCTGCTGGGGCTGATCGCCGCGAAGATGACCGGCAAGCGGCTCGTCTTCCTCGCCGGCAACCACGACCACCACCTCGTCCACCGTGACGACGAGGACCGGCTCGAGACCAGGCTGGCGACCGGTCACCGTCCCACCGTCCCGACCGGGCCCGGCTTCTTCCGCGAATTCCTCGAGCGCCGCATGCCGGGCATCGAGATCGAGATCGCCTACCCCACCTACAGGTTCGGGGACGTGCTCTGCACGCACGGGCATTATCTCGACCCGCACGCCCGCCTCAGCGGCTCTCGCGGCGACCGCCTGCTGACCCGGACGCTCTGGGCGATCGCGGCCGGCGGCCCGGAGCAGCCGACCTGTATCGAGGACTACGAGTCGGTGACGACCCTGCTCACCGAGTGGCTCTACATCGCCGCCCAGATGCCGCACGGCACCCACGCCCAGCAGAACGTCTTCCGCGCCGCCCAGCGGGCGGGGCGCTTCGCCCAGGCGCTGGGCGCCCCGGTCAGGGGTGCCGAGCGGCTGGCGGCGAAGCTGCGCGACCGCGGCCAGGGAGAGGCCGTCGGGCTCGATCCGCTCCCCAGCGAGGCCCACTTCGACGCCGTCGTCCGCGACGAGGCGCAGCGCCAGGCCCGCGAGCAGCCGTTGACCGGCCCGGCCGCCTCGCGGCCGCTCTACCCGGAGCCGACCGTGATCTCGCGCAGCGACCCCTCCGAGCACGCGCTGGAGGCCTTCGCCCAGGTCGTCCGCAATCTCGGCTGGGGCGGCGATGCGGAGCAGATCGTCTTCGCCCACACGCACCAGCCACTCGCCGACGTGCGCTGCGGCGGCGGCGGCGCGACCCGCTACTGGAACACCGGCTCCTGGATCTACGAGCCGGACCTGAGCTCGCGCCAGGCCTACTCCCGCTACCTGCGCTTCGCCTGGCCCGGCACCGCGGTCCTGATCGACGAGGACGAGCCGGCGCCGCGCCTGCTGGAGATGCTCGCCGACCTCAACCCGCTCGGCGGCGGGCCCGGTCTGCCGGAGCCCCGGTGAACGAGGCCCTGGCGCTCGCCACGATCCTGCTCCGGGCCGAAGAGGCTTGGGAGCCGGTCCTCTTCGGCGGCATGATCCCGATCATCGGCGCCCTCACCATCCTCTACATCATCGTCCGCGCCGTCCGCGACAACCCGGAAGACAGCAACGACGATGAGAGGAATCACTAGCCGGGGCCGGCCCCGCGGCCGCTACTTGATGAAGAGCATCTCCTCGTACTTGGGCAGCGGCCAGAAGTCGTCGGCGACGACCTTCTCCAACTCGTCGGCCGCCTCGCGCACCTTCGCCATCGCCGCCAGCTGCTTGTCGCGGGCGTAGACGGCCAGCTCCAGGCCCTCGAGGTCGTCCGGATAGGCATTGGCGCTCTTCAGCTCCGCCAGCGTGGAGACGAGCTCGTCGACCGGCTCGCGGATCTCGCCCTCGAGGCCCGAGACACCGGCCTCGGCGATCAGCCGCAGCTGGCGCAGGCCGGCCGGTAGCAGCATCGTCTGGGCGATCGAGAAGGTCTCCTCGGCCTCGATGTTGGCCCGGATCGAGTATTGCTCGAGCCAGACGTCGTAGCGGGACTCGAGCTCGCGCTTGTTCAGCACGTGGTACTTCTCGAACGCGGTGACGGTGTCGTCGGCGACCACCTCGGGCAGCGCGTCGGGGGTGGTGCGGAGGTTCTTCAGCCCCCGCTGCGCGGCCTCGGCGTGCCACTCCTCGGAGTAGTTGTCGCCGCTGAAGCAGACCACCTTGTTGGCGAGGTAGGACTCTTTGACGATCGCCATGACCGCCTCCGGCATGCCCGCGCCGGCGGCGAGCTTCTCCTCCAACTTCCCCGCCAGCTCGTCGATCGCCTCGGCGGCGATCGTGTTCAGGACCGTGTTCGGGAAGGCCAGCGACATGCTCGACCCGAGCGCCCGGAACTCGAATTTGTTGCCGGTGAAGGCGAACGGCGAGGTCCGGTTGCGGTCGCCGCCGTCGAGCGGCAGCGGCGGCAGCACGGTCGTCCCCAGGTCGAGGAACGAGGCCGGCGTGTTGGGATCGCCTTCGCCGCTTGCGATCGCCTCGAAGACCTTGTCGAGTTCGGCGCCGAGGAAGATCGAGATGATCGCCGGCGGCGCCTCATTGGCCCCGAGCCGGTGGTCCTGGCCGATGTTGGCGACCGAGGCCCGCAGCAGGCCCTGGTGTTTGTTGACGGCCTGGATCACCGCCGCGCAGAAGAACAGAAAGTGGATGTTGTCCTCCGGCGTGTCACCCGGGTTGAGCAGGTTGGAGCCGGTGTCGGTCCCCATCGACCAGTTGTTGTGCTTGCCGGAGCCATTGACGCCGGCGAACGGCTTCTCGTGCAGGAGGCAGACCAGGCCGTAGCGGCGGGCGACGTTCTCCAGCACCTGCATCAGCAGCTGCTGGTGGTCGGAGCCGACGTTGGAGTTCTCGAACATCGGCGCGATCTCGTACTGCGCCGGCGCGACCTCGTTGTGGCGGGTCTTGACCGGGATGCCGAGCTTCCGCATTTCCAGTTCGGACTCCATCATGAAGGCGAGCACCCGCTCCGGGATCGAGCCGAAGTAGTGGTCGTCGAGCTCGTGGCCCTTCGGCGGCTTGGCGCCGAACAGGGTGCGGCCGGTGCTGATCAGGTCGGGCCGCTCGAAGAAGTACTGCTCGTCGATCAGGAAGTACTCCTGCTCGGGGCCGACCGTGGTGAAGACGCGCTGGCTCTGCTCGTCGCCGAGCAGGCGCAGCGCCTTGATCGCCGAGCGCGAGAGCGCGTCCATCGAGCGCAGCAGCGGGATCTTGCCGTCGAGCGCCTCGCCGGTCCAGGAGGCGAAGGCGGTCGGGATGCAGAGCAGCGTCCCGTTCGGGTTCTCGAGGATGAAGGCGGGACTGGTCGGGTCCCAGGCGGTGTAGCCGCGGGCCTCGAAGGTGGCGCGCAGGCCGCCGGTCGGGAAGGAGGAGGCGTCGGGCTCGCCCTGGATCAGCTCCTTGCCGGAGAAGCCGGCGATGAATTTGCCGTCTCCGGCGGGCTCGAAGAAGGAGTCGTGCTTCTCCGCGGTCGAGCCGGTCAGCGGCTGGAACATGTGGGTGTAGTGGGTGGCGCCGTTCTCCAGCGCCCAGGCCAGCATCGCCTCGGCAACCGCGTCGGCCAGGCTCGGGTCGAGGCTCTCGCCGCCGGCCAGGGTCGCCTGCAGCTTCTCGAAGACGTCGGCAGGGAGGCGTTCGCGCTGCACGTTGACGTCGAAGACGTTGGCGCCGAAGGCGTCGTTCTCGGGAAGGGTCAGGTCGAGCGCGCCGAGGGACTCTCCGTTGGAGCTCCACTGCGCTGCGGTCACGTTCTGCTGGCGGATACGAGTCATCGCTTGGGTAGTCCTCACTTGGCGGCGCGCCCGTGTGCGGGCGCGATCGATTAACCGGTCTCACTCCCTTATGAAGAGCCAAAAGAGCCTAATGGCCGTGGCTCAAGTCCGCCTTTGTACGGCCGTACAGTCTTTGGCCGCCCGGGGTTGTCCCTTGTGTCGGTGACAGGGCCAGATCACGCAAACGGATAGCCTCCGCCCTTCGCGGCTTTCGCCGCCCTGCCAAGCCAAAACCGGAGGACTCACCCGCAATGTTCGTTTCCAAGGCCGCCGTCGTCGGCGGAGGCACGATGGGCGGCGAGATCGCCCAGGCGATCGCCGCCGCCGACATCCCCGTAGTCATCAAGGACATCGACCAGAAGTTCGTCGATGCCGCCGTCGAGAAGGCCCGCGCCGTCACCGAGGGCCAGCTCGCCCGCCTGGTCAAGAAGGAGAAGCTGACCCAGGAGCAGGCCGACGGCCGCCTCGCCGAGGTCATGGGCCTGGTCACCGGCACCACCACCTACGAGGAGTTCGGCGACGTCGACTTCGTGATCGAGGCCGTGCCGGAGAAGATGGCGATCAAGCAGGCGGTCTTCCGCGAGATCGACGCCGCCACCCCCGGCCACGCGATCCTCTCCTCCAACACCTCGTCGCTCTCGATCACCGAGATGGGGGAAACGACGCTGCGCGCCGACAAGGTCGTCGGCTTCCACTTCTTCTACCCGGCCTCGGTGATGCCGCTGGTCGAGATCATCGTCGGCGAGGACACCTCGCAGGAGACCGCCACCGCCGCCTACAACTTCGCCCAGGCGATCAAGAAGCAGCCGATCGTCTGCGGTGAGATCCCCGGCTTCGTCGTCAACCGCGTGCTGATGGCGACGATCGGCGAGATCTGGCGCGCCCAGGAGGAGCACGGCCTCTCGCTGAAGGAGATCGATCAGGCGATCGCCGAGGCGAAGGTCGCCCCGATGGGCCCCTTCTTCCTCACCGACCTGCTCGGCCTCGACACCGTCCTCCACGTCGCCGAGCACCTCAACGAGTCCTACGGCGAGAGCTTCTACGTCCACCAGGGCCTCAAGCAGCTGGTCGCCGACGGCAAGCTCGGCGCCAAGAGCGGCGGCGAGGGCTTCTTCAAGGACGGCGAGCAGACGATCCCCGGCGACGCCTCCCCGGACGCGGAGGAACTGGTCGCGATGTTCACCGGCCGCGCTCTGATCGAGTCCCTGTTGCTGGTCGAGGAGGGGATCTGCTCGGTCCGCGACATCGACCTCGGGATGATGGCCGGCGCTGGGCTGGACCCCCGCCGCGGCCTGTTGCCGCCGTTCTGGAAAGCCGATGTCGAAGGCCTCGACAAGGTGCTGGAGCAGATCGAGCAGCTCGAGGAGAAGCACGGCGAGCGCTTCGCGCCGCCGGTCACCCTGAAGCGACTCGTTGCCCAGGGCCGTCTCGGCCTCGGCTCGGGGCAGGGCTTCTACCCCTACCCGCAGCCCGACGAGGGCGAGCAGCCGGACACGGTGAAGCTGGAGACCCGCGACGGCGTCGCGATCGCCTGGCTGGCCAATCTGCCGATGAACGCGGTTTCGCCCGACGTGATCCGCGACCTCGGCACGGTCTGGGAGAAGGTCAAGGCCTCCGGGGACGTCGGTGCGATGGTGATCGCCTCCTCGGTCCCGGTCGTTTTCTCGGCCGGCGCCGACATCAAGGCCTTCACCCAGATGGACGCCAAGACCGGCGAGGAGTTGATCCACACCGCTCACGCGCTGCTGCGCGACTTCGGCAGCTCGCGAGTGGCGACGATCGCCGCCGTCAACTCGATCGCCTTCGGTGGCGGCTGCGAGGTGGCGATGGCCTGCGACGTGCGTATCGCCGCCGAGGCGGCCGTCTTCGGTCAGCCCGAGGTCAAGCTGGGGATCATCCCCGGCTTCGGCGGAACCCAGCGCCTGGCCCGCCTGATCGGCCCCAACAAGGCACTGGAGATGAACCTCGTCGGCGACGCGATCCTCTCCGAGGAGGCGCTCGAACTGGGCCTCGTCAACCGCGTCGTCCCCGACCAGGAGCTGTTCGAGACGGCGCTGATGTGGGGGAAGAAGCTGGCCGGACAGGCGCCGGTCGCCAAGGAGCAGATCAAGACGGTCTCCCACAGGGGTGATCTCGACGAGGGCATCGAGGCCGAGAAGCAGGGCTTCGCCACCGCCTTCGCCAGCGACGACGCCAAGGAGGGCATCGGCGCCTTCCTCGCCAAGCGCAGCCCCAAGTGGAGCGGCAAGTAGAGAAGACCATGGTGGAGCGACTCGCGGAGTTGATCCGCGAGTCGCGCTGCACCGTCGCCCTGACCGGGGCGGGGGTCTCGGTGCCGTCGGGGATCCCCGACTTCCGCACGCCGGAGACCGGGCTCTGGGCGAACGTCGACCCGATGGAGGTCGCCCACATCGACGTCTTCGAGCGCGACCCGGCACGCTTCTGGTCCTACTACCGGCCACGCTTCCAGTCGCTCGGCGACAAACGGCCCAACGCCGCCCACGAGGCGCTGGCCGAGCTCGAGCGCCGCGGCCTGCTCGAGGGCGTGGTCACCCAGAACATCGATCGCCTGCACCGCGCCGGCGGCTCGCGCAACGTGGTCGAGGTGCACGGCTCGATCGAGACCTCATCCTGCACCCGCTGCGCCAGCTCCTTCGAGCTCGACGAGGTCGAAGCGCTCTTCGACGGCGACGGGGTCGCGATCTGCTCCAACTGCGGCGGCGCGGTCAAACCCGACGTGATCCTCTTCGGCGAGCTGCTCTCGGAGAGCGCGATGGCGAGGGCCCGCGACCTCGCCGAGCGGGCCGAGCTGATGCTCTGCGTCGGCTCCTCGCTCGCCGTCCACCCGGCCGCCGGCCTGCCGCAGCTGACGCTGGAGCACGGCGGGCGCCTGGCGATCGTCACCCAGGGCCCGACCCCGTACGACGAGGATGCCGAGCTGAAGCTCAGCGGCGAGGTCGACGCGGAGCTGGCGGCGCTGCTGGCGGCGCTGAGCTAGCCGCCGCGATCAGAACTTGATCCCGGCCTCGCGGCAGGCGGCGACTACCGTCTGCGCGCGGGAATCGTCGAAGGTCGTTGCGCGGGCGCAGATTTCCGTCGCTTCAGCGCCGCAGCCTTTGACGGTTTCGCCGCCGGTGCGGCCGGCCACGTTCGTCTTGAAGCAGCCCTTGGCAAGCGGCGGCTGCGAATCGCCGACGGTCGCGAAGATCAGCGCCATGATGCCGATCAGGGTGACGGCGAGCACGGCGATGACGGCGTTGCGCTCGCGCTTGCCGAGCCGGCGCAGCGGGGTGTTGACGGTCTTGTAGTGCTGTTCGAGTGGCATGGGGAGCAGCCTACCGAGTGCCCTGGAGCCGGATTCCGACAATCGGGCGAACGTTCCGACCCGATCTTTAGACACTCGTACGTAGAGCCCGGGGACCGTTGTCGAGAGGGTTTGCGACTAAGTCCAGATGGAAACACGAAAGGAAACACCGGATCTATGGAATGGTTGAGCGAAGGCGCCAACTCTTGGCAGCTCACCGCCGCGACGCTGGTCGGCCTGATGAGCATCCCCGGCCTGGTCGTCCTCTACGGCGGGGTCATGCAGAAACGCTGGTCAGTGAACTCGATGATGATGGCGTTTGTCGCCTTCGCGATCGTGCTCATCCTCTGGGTTCTCTTCGCCTTCAAAATGGCGTTCGGGAACCCGATGCACATCCTCGGAAGCCATGGCAGCTTCTTCGGGCACATGTGGGGGCAACCGGGCTCGATCCTGAGTAGCTCCTCGCTGCTCGGGCAGGCGCACATCCCGAGTTATGGCGAATTGGAACTCGCCTTCCCGGAATCGACGCTCGCCTACTTCCAGATTGTCTTCGCGGGCATCACGCCGATCCTGATGCTGGGCTCCGTGCTCGGCCGGATCAACTTCAAAGCGTGGATTCCGTTCGTCGCCCTCTGGACCGTCCTCGTCTACACGATCAACGCCTTCATGATCTGGGGCGGTGGGTTCTTCGCCATGCACGGCGCGGTTGACTTCTCCGGTGGCTACGTCATCCACCTGGCGGCCGGCGTCTCCGGATTCGTGGCGGCATGGGTGATCGGGCCGCGGCTGCAGCGTGACCGCGAGGTCGATGCTCCGAACAACCTGGCGATGGTCGCCGTCGGTGCCGGCCTCCTCTGGATGGGCTGGAACGGGTTCAACGGCGGTGACTGGTACGAAGCCAGCGGCATCGCCTCCGCCGCGGTGCTCAACACCAACCTCTGCACCGCTGTCGCCTTCCTGCTCTGGGTCGGGCTGGACTACCTGACCGGGCGCAAGCCAAGCCTGATCGGCAGCGTCAACGGGATGATCGTCGGCCTCGTCGCGATCACGCCGGGAGCCGGGTTCGTCAACGGCTGGGGCGCGATCATCATCGGCGTCGTCGCCTGCATCATCGTCTACTTCGCGCTCAACTACCTGAGTCGCGTGGCGCCGTTCAGACATGTCGACGACACCCTGGGAGTGATCTACACCCATGGGTTCGCGGGAGTCGCCGGCGGCCTGCTGGTCGGCATCTTCGCCAACAGCGCGATGGCGGAAACGACCCTGGCCGGGACGATCTCCGGGGGTGGGCTGCACCTGCTCGGATGGCAGGCGCTGACCGCGCTCTGGGTGATCTGCTTCTCGGCGATCGGGACGTTCATCCTGCTCAAACTGGTCAGCCTCGTCGTCCCGCTGCGGATGTCGGACGAGGAAATGGAGGTCGGCGACATCGCCGTCCACGGCCACGAGGTGTACCCGTCCGACGTGCCCTCGCTCGGTTACCCCGCCGGCGTCGCGGCTCCGGCCGCGGGGGGCAGCGCCTAGGCCGGTCGAGCGGCTCCGGCCGCTCAAACCACCAGTACGGAACCGCCCCCGCTCTCTCCTCGGGGGCGGTTCCCGTTCTGGGGCCGTCCACTCACTCGGAGAGAGCCGGCGCGCGGGTCCGGGAGACCTCGCGCAGCACGTCGAGCATCGTCGCCACGGCCGGCGTCACCGCGGCGGCGCGCGGGGTCGCGGCGAACACCTTCCGCACCGGGCTGGCCGGATGCAGGGCGCGGACGCGGATGTCGTCGCGGACCGTCGACAGCGCCAGCTGCGGGATCAGGGCGACGCCGACGCCGGCCGCGACCAGGCCCTGGACGGTCTGGTAGTCGTCGCTCTCGAAGGAAACGCTCGGCTCGAAGCCCGCCGCGTGGCAGGAGCGCACCACGTGCCTGGCACAGGGGCTGGAGGCGGAGGCCTGGATCAGCGACTCCTCGCTGAGGTCCTCCAGGCGCAACTGCCTGCGGGTCGCGAGCGGGTGGTCGTTGCGCAGGGCCAGGTGCAGCGGGTCGTCGGGCAGCTCGAAGCGCCGCAGCCCGGTCCCCAGCCGCTCCCCGACTCCCTCGAACTCGAAGAGCAGGACGAGGTCGAACTCTCCCGCCCGCAGCCGCGGGCCGATCTCCTCCGGCTCGCCCTCGGCGAGGGTCACCTCGACGCCCGGGTGGGAGGCGCGGAAGCCGGCGATCGCCTGCGGCATCAGGGTCGCCCCGGCGGTCGGGAAGGAGGCAACGCGGAGGCGCCCGCCATGGCCGGCGGCGATCGCGACGATCTCGGCCTCGGCGGCCTCCATCTGCGCGAGGATCCCGCCGACGTGGCCGGCCAGCGCCGCGCCGGCGGGCGTCGGGCGCACGCCGCCGCGGCTGCGCTCGATCAGCGGCGCCCCGACTTCCCCCTCCAGAGTGGCGATCGCCTGGGAGACGGCCGACTGCGAGTAGGTGAGGGCGTCGGCGGCGGCAGAGAAGGAGCCGTGGGCGATCACTTCGCGGAAGACGCTGAGGCGGCTTGCATTGAGCATAAGCAAAGCTTATCTCAGCGATAGGTAATAGCAGTTGCGCTAATGCTGGATCGATGCCACCATCGCTCTCGACCTTCGAAAACCCCTCTCAAGGAGGAAGCAAGATGTCCCTCAAGATCATCGTTTCCTACGACGACACCGACAACGACCGCGACGCCCTCGCCCTCGGGCGCCTGCTCGCCTTTTCCGGCGCCGAGCTCTCCCTCGCCTACGTCCGCCATTCGGTCGGCGGCGCGCTGGAGGAGAAGGAGGCCGAGGAGATGCTGGCCCGCGGTGCCGCCTCGGTTGGCGCCCCGGACATGCCCCGCCACGTCGTCGTCAACGCCGGCACCAGCGTCGGCCTGACCGAGCTGGCCGAGCGTGAGGGCGCTGACATCATCGTCTTCGGCTCCGAGTACCGCACCGCCAACGGCATCGTCAAGCCCGGCATCTCGGCCCACAAGCTGCTGCTCGGCGGCCCTGCCGCGATCGCTGTCGCCCCGGCGGGCCTGCGCTCGCACCCGTCGGTCAGCGTCAACACCGTCGGCGTCATCGATGAGGGCGACGCCAGCGCCAGGCAGACCGCCGACAGCCTCGCCGCTGCGCTCGGCGCGAGCGTCGGCGAGCACGGCGCCGGCCCGGTCGACCTGCTGGTCGTCGGCTCCCGGCCCGAGGCCGCGGCAGGCAAGGTCACCCTCAGCGCCGCCAGCGACTACGCGGTCGAGGCGGCCAGCTACCCGGTGCTGGTGACGCCGCGGGGCGTTGCCCTCGACTTCACTGCGAGTCAGCCCCGGGTCGCCTGACGACGAGGATCACGGCCGCGATCTCCGGATCGCGGCCGTCGAGCCTCTGCCGCGCCTCGGCCCAGTGGATCGCCCGGCCGTCGCGCTCGGCGAGGACTTCCGCCGTGACCGCCTCTGGCGTGTCCGTTTCGACCACGAAGGCATCCGGGAAGGCCGGCGCCGGCGCTTCGGCGAGCACCGCGCGGGTGACGTTCTCAGACGCGCGCTCGGCATTTGACCAGCCCTGGCTGAAGGCGAGGTCCGCCGGCTCCATGTGCGGCCCGTCGAGGATCTTCAGGCTGCTCTCACGCGGCTCCCACTCGCGGTCGCCCATCTCGATCCGGCGGTCCTCCAGCCAGGGCTGGACCACCTTGGCGATCAGGTCCTCGCGGTTGAGGTTGAAGACCCGCGCCCGGTGGAAGCCCTCGGCTATCTCGACGTGAAACACGCGGCGACGCTAGCGCTTTCCGCCGAGCGGGGCGGAATTGGAATGATCCGGGCATGGACCCGGATCTTCCCGACGCGGTGGTCTTCGACAACGACGGGCTGCTGCTCGACACCGAGTCGGTCTGGACTCGGGCCGAGCAGGATCTCTTCGAGCGCCGCGGCAAGGAGTTCACCCCCGCCGACAAGCGCGAGTTGGTCGGCACCTCGGCCGCGATCGCCGGGGCGGTGCTGGAGGCTCGGCTCGGCGAGCCGGGCCGAGCCGGAGAGCTGATCGAGGAGCTCAACGCGTTGGTCGTCGCTGAGCTCGAGCACGGGGTCGAGGCGATGCTCGGAGCGCGGGACCTGCTGCACGCGCTGAAGCAGCGCGGCACCCCGATCGGCCTCGTCTCCAACTCCCCGATCGTTTTCGTGCGCCGCTCGCTCGAGCTGGCCGGCTTCGAGGACCACTTCGACGTCGTGCTCAGCGCCCATGAAGTCGCGGCGCCGAAGCCGGCCCCCGATCCCTACCTGGAGGCCTGTCGGCGCCTCGGGGTGGAGCCGAGCCCCGCCGTCGTCGCCCTCGAGGACTCGCCGACCGGAGTTGCCGCGGCACGGGCCGCGGGCCTGACGGTGATCGGCGTGCCCTCGGTCGAGGGGGTCGCGCTCGAGCAGGCCCACCACCTGGCCGAGTCGCTGCTGGACGCGGTGGTCGGTCGCCGGCTCGCTCTCTGAGGCATCTATAACCCTCTGGTTGAGGGTTAGAGATGGGTTCAGCCGCGGAGGATCCGCCGTCGCCGCAGGACCCGCTCGCAGATCTCGAGCAGTTCGCCCACCTGCCGGTCCTGATCCGGTCTCGGATCGCCTGAGAGGGCCGAGTTCGCGGCTTCGCCGGCCTCAACCCGACGGGCGCTCAGCGTCACCATGTCTTCCTCGTGAGCGGGATCGGCAACCGCGTCCTTGAGCTCGACCAGCAGGGCCTCGAGGCCGACCCGCAACTGCAGCGCCGCCTCGCGGCGGCGGCCGGCATCGAGGTCGGCGCGGGCCCGCAGCAGCAGGGTCTCACAGGCGTCGACCGACTCGCGCCCGCCGAGCACCGCTGCGACCCGTTCCTGTGGGCGCAGGTCCTCCTGGCGCCGCCGGCGGCGTGAGGCCCCGCCGGCCCAGACGTCGACCTCGCGGGCCGCGGTGAAGTTGCCGGAGGCGATCTCTTCGCCGTCCCCGTAGCCGACCCGCACCGCCACCGCCCGCTCTGCGGTCAGCTCGTGCCCGTGCGGATCGGCGCCGGCGACGGCGTGGATGTGCAGGGCGCGGTTGAGCAGGCCGATCCCGTCGGCGACCAGGACGTCGGCCGTGTCCTCGGCCTCGGTCGCCTCGTCGAGCCAGCGGGCGGCGCCCTCCTCGCTCTCGAACGGGGCGAAGGCACGCACCGCGGTGGCGCGGGAGAGCGGCAGGGGGGAGGGCTCCGCGCCCGGCTCGGCCTTGCGCGTCCGGCGCCGCCTGCGCGCCGGCGGTGCCGGTGCGCCCAGCGTCTGCACGACGAGGACGCTCTCGCCCTGCTCACCCTCCTGCCGAGCCAGGTAGCGCCCGTCCGCCAAGGCCAGCGGCCCGGCGAAATCCAGTTGCGCGAATCCGAATAGCTTGGTCAGAGGCCGGGATTCTCCCGGGCCGGTCTAGTCTTCGCCGGCCAGGACGCCGCTGGAGGCGGTGCCGCCCGCGGCCCGCTTCTTGTCGGGCAGCGAGTATTTGGACGGCCCGATCGGGACTTCCGGGTTTTCGATCTCGCCGAGGCGACCGATCAGGCGCTGCCACTGCTCCGGCTTCAGCAGCGCGGAGAATTCCGTTTCCAGCGGGTTGGCTTCGGTCGCGACCGCGTAGTAGCCGATGTGGACGTGGTCGTAGTGGTCGGGCAGCGCGAAGCTGGTTTCGCCCGGCAGGTCCTCGAGCGAGATCACCTGGTGTGGGTGCATCGTTCCCTGCAGCGCCAGGACGTCGCGGATCAGCTCGTCGACCAGCGTCCCGGGGCCCTGGTGGCCGGTCACGGGGATGCCGTTGATGACGGCGATGTCGACGGCGTCGCCGGTGCTGTGCTCGGAGACGTTGCCCGAGGTGGTCATGATGCTGTGCCCGCACTTGAGCGCGGTGATGGTCATCGTGAGGCCTTTGGAGCGCAGGTACTCGAGCACCGCCAGCACCCGGCGGTCGATCTGGCCGGTTTCGATGTCCTGGCGGCCACACGGGTAGATCGAGAGCCCTTCGTCGTCGAGGACGCGCTTCTCCAGAGCGTCCTTGGAGAGCAGCAGCACGCCGGCGCCGCTGAGCTGGGACTTGAACGGGTTCTTACCCTTGGCGCGGTAGATCGCCGTCGCTTCGAGCAGCTTCCAGCCGTCGAGGATCGGCTTCGGATCGATCCGCGGGGCGCCGCGGCCGGCGGGGCGGATCGAGAAGTTCATGTGCGGATCGACGCCATTTTCGCTGCCGCCGACCTTGGCCAGGACCGTGCCGGCGATCACCTTGGAGCCGACCCGCAGCGAGCCGTCGGCCGGGGCCGGGTTGACGCCGGTCGGGGCGGTGCCTTCGCTCGCGGCGCCTTCGTTCTCCGGCTTGGCGTCGCCGGCGGCGCGGTCGGGCAGTGCCCGCAGGCGCGGCCGCAGATCCTGGCTTTCGACCGGGATCTGCTGTTCCTTGCCGGAGGCGACGACCACGGTGCGGTGGTCACGGACCAGCTGCCCCAGCTCCGCGTAGGTGTAACGGTTGCCGTAGGTGTCTTCGAGGACGACGTACTTGCCGAGCTTCGAGGAGCTGCCGATCTTGCGGATCACGCCGTCGTTGACGGCGACCACCGGCGCATCCTGGTGGGAGAAGATGTTGATCCCGCGGCGGGTCGGCGAGGAGGAGATCACTTCGGCCGCGCCGCTGGCGGAGGCGGAGCTCTTCGACGCCACTCGGGCCGAGACGTCGTCGGCGTAGCGGGCCCCGGCCGCTACCGGGAAGTGGGCTCCCTCGGTCAGCCCGGTTAGCGAGCCGACCAGGTCGGAGGGCAGCTTGCCGTAGGCGCGGGCGTAGAGCAGCACCTCCTGGGCGTACCAGTCGGCGTGGTTGTAGGCAAGGATCGCGTTGTAGAGATCGTGAGTGCCGCCGGCGACCTTGAGGTAGCTGGCGGCGGCGCAGATCGCGTCGACCGGGTTGTAGGGGTCTTTGCGCCCGTCCCCGTTGGCATCGACGCCGTACATTTCCCAGCTCGAAGGGAGGAACTGCATCCAACCTACGGCGCCGGCGCTGGAGACGTTGAGGTTGGTGCCGAAGGCGGTCTCGATTTTGTTGATCGAGGCGAGTACCTCCCAGGGGATCCCGTATTCGGTTCCGCAGGCCTGGTAGATCGGCAGCAGGAAGGGCGGGATCTCGAAGGAGTCGATGACGAAGTTGGGTACGCCGATCGGGGCCGGGCCGAACGGCGCGATCGTGGTCGTCGGGTTGGCCGTGGTGGGGGTACCGCCGGCGGAGAACTGGGAGCCCCCGTCTTCGCCTTCGCCGAGCGGCTGGTCGCCGCCGCCGGTGGCGCTCGGCGCGCTCAGCCCGCCGCCTGATCCGCCGCCGCCGCTGGAGTCGCCGAGGCTTTCGTTATGGGTGACGCCGCCGGAAATTTCTTCGGCTTCGTTGTCGCTGCCGCCGATCGTGCTCCCCTGGTGAACGCCGTCCGCCTTGTGGCTCGGGCTCGGAGTCGTCACTGCTTCCGGGGCCGGTGCCTGGCTGGCCGAGCTGGTTCCACTGGAAGGCGCCGCCGCCTCGCTGGTGCCGGTGGGCAAGGTGCAGTCGGGGTCGGCCATGTCGACCAGGCCGTCGCCGTCGTCATCGACGCCGTTGGCGCAGGCCGGCGCCTGCAGCGACGGGACCGCGGCGGTGGTCGTCACCGCCGGTGGTTCCGCCGGGGTGCTTTCCGCCACCGGGTCGGCGCCCGCCATGGCAGCGCCAAGCGCAGCCGCCGCCAGAAAGCTGGCGAGTACGACGATCAGTGCGATCTTGAGTCTCATCCCAGTGCGCCTCGGTACCCCGTGCAGCGGTTCGCGGAAACTGCGCCTACTTCCTCCCGGTGCAGGCGGGTCCAAGCTACTCGTTCGCCCAGGGGGGCGCAACGGCCTTGGCCGCCCCCCAACAAGGCCTTAATCAACATCGGTCTCATGCCTGCATCCGGCAGCGTTTCAGCTGAATCGGATGCGCTCGTTAAGCTGCCGTCAATGAACGGATCGGGGCGGGTGGAATGACCTTCGAGGAGGACGAGCAGGATGGCCTGCGGGCGCGCAGCGAGCAGGCGATCGGAGAGCTGGCCCAGGCGTTGATCGACAACCCCACTCTGCACAACGCGATCTCCGCTGCCTTTGGTGCCCGTGAGAAGGCGATCGAGGCGCAGCAGGCGGCGATGGGGGCCCTCAACCTCTCCTCGGCCACCGACCTCGAACGCCTCGAGCGCCGATTGCGCTCCTTTTCGCAGCGGCTGGAGGACGTCGAGGAGCAGATCGACCAGGTCAGTCGCGACCTCGGCGCGATCCGCCGGCAGTCGGCCAAAAAAGCCAAAGACTAACCCTCGACTTCAGCTTGAGAGTACGGTCTTGGCGGCGGTCCCCGCCAGTCTTGCCGCGGTCTCCACCTCCTCGTCCCGCACCCGCGTGCCCTTGCTTGTCTCGGCGACGATCAGTACGACGGCGAGAGCCACCCCGAGTGCCGGCCCGCGACCCAGCAGCGCCGCCGACTGCATGTCGGCGGCGCTGCCCGCCGAAGCCGCTGTCGGCTCGCCGCCGCCGTGCAGCCCGTCGAGGCTGGCGACGATGGCGGCCCGAGAGTCGTCCCCGAGCTCGCGCCGCAGCAGTCCCGTCAATTCCGCGTCGGGGAGCAACGCCTCGCCTGGTTGGGGCCTGGGCCCGGTCAGGTCGTGCGCCTCGACGATCGCCAGCAGCTCACCGCCGCCAAGATGCGGATCGAGGGCCACGCAGGTGCCGACCCGGATTGCCCGGCGGACACCCAGCTCGGCCAGGTCGGCGAGCACGATCGCCGCGCTCGGGCCACCCATCCCGGTCGCCTGCACGGTCAGCTCGGCGCCGGCCGCCGTCCGTCCGGTGTAGCCCCACAGACCGCGCGCGTGGTTGCTCATCTTCGGCTGCGCGAGCAGCTCCTGGGCCAGCATCAGCGCCCGCCCGGGGTCGCCGACGAGGATGGCGTCGGCCGCGACCGCGGCGGTGGGACGGAGTCGGGCCGGCATCGGTACGGCGAGCCTAGAGCGTCACCCCGGCCCTCTGCCGCCGCTCGCCACTCGGGCGAAATCGCTTCCGTGGATTTGCTCCAGCCGTCCAAACACCGCCCCGCGGCCCCTTCATAGGTTGATGCTTACGAGCCTAGGAGGGTCTGGGAGTGAAGAAAATCGAGGCGTTCATCCGCCATGAGGCGTTCGAGCCGATCCGGGCGGAGCTGCTCGACCGCGGCCTGCCCTCGCTCTCGATCCTCGAGGCCAAGGGCTCCGGGCGCCAGAAGGGCGTCGTCGAGCACTACCGCGGCTCGGCTCTGACGGTCGGCGTGCGGCCGAAGCTCAAGCTCGAGGTCGTGGTCGAAGACGAGGACAAGGCGCTCGTCATCGAGACGATCCTCAAGCACGCTCGCAGCGGCGAGGTCGGCGACGGCAAGATCTTCGTGCTGCCGGTCGAGGAGGCAATCCGCATCCGCACCGGCGAGGGCGGCGAGGCGGTGCTCCAGTCGCACGAGTAGCCTCGCGGCGATGGCCGACGAGCGCATATCGCTGAGTGAGGCAGCGCGTAGATCCGGGGTCCCCGCCAGCACCCTGAAACGCTGGGCCGAGGAGAAGATCGTGCCCGTCCGGCGCGGTCGCTGGACGGCGACCGCGGCCGCCCAGGCCCGGGTCGTGGCGCGCATGCGCGAGCGCGGCTACTCGCTCGCGGACCTCAAAAGCGCCGGTCGCGAGGGCCGGCTCGCCTTCGGCTTCGCCGAAGAGCTCTTCTCGGAGACCGACGAGAAGGTCTCGGTGACCGCGGTGGCCCGGGAGACGGGCCTGGAGCCGGAGCTGATCGAGCGGATCCTGACCATCCTCGGCACCCCGGTGGGCCGGCAGCGGAACCTCACCCCCGACGAGGCCGCGACCCTGCGCCACTGCGCCCGCGTGCTCGCCGCCGGCTTCCCCCTCGTCGCCTTCCTGCAGCTGGTCCGCGTCTACGTGCAGTCGATGCGCCGCATCGCCGACGCCGAGGTCCGCCTCTTCCACCTCTACGTGCACGAACCGCTGATCCGCGACGCCGTCCCGGAGCTGGAGATGGCCGAGGAGATGGGGGACCTCGCCGCCGACATCCTGCCCCTCGCCGCTCCCCTCACCGAGTACCTGCACACCCGCTACCTGCGCTTCTTCCTCGAGCAGGATGTGGTCGGCCACATGGAGGCCGGGCTGAGCGCCGACACGGCGGAAATCGAACTGGGCCAGGTGACCGTGACCCTCTGCTTCATCGACCTCACCGGCTTCACCCGCTACACCGAGGAGGAGGGCGACATGGAGGCCCTCGACGTGATCGAGAACTTCGTCGCCACCGTGGAGTCGACGCTGCCGCCCGAGGCGACGATCGTGAAGACGATCGGCGACGAGGTGATGGTGGTCTCCCCGGATGCCGCCTCGCTGACCGAGTGGGCGGTCGGGCTGCTCGGCCGTTTTCCGCAGCGCCCGCAGCCGCGGGTCGGGATCCACTGCGGCGAGGCGGTCTACCGCGACGGCGACTACTTCGGAAGCCAGGTCAACCTCGCCCACCGGGTGGTCAACCGGGCCCTGGCCGGCGAGGTCCTCGTCACCGACCGGGTCGCCGCGGCGATCGAGGCTCGGGACCAGCTGGCGCTGGAGCCGATCGGTCAGGTCAGCCTCAAGGGCTTCCCGACTCCCACCGAGCTCTTCGTCGTCCGCGCCGCGGGCTGAGCGGCCGCTCCTAAACTCGAACGGTGGAGGCCGAGCGGATGCTGGAGCGGGTGCTTGCCGAAGGGCTCGTGGTGGCGGGGAGCCCGCTGCTGGCGATGCTCTCCGGCGGGCGCGACTCGGTCTGCATGCTCGACCTCGCGGTCCGCGGGGCCGGGGCCGGCCAGGTGACCGCCCTCCACGTCAACTATGGCCTGCGCGACGACTCCGACACGGACGAGCGCCACTGCGCCGAGCTCTGCGCCTCGCTCGGGGTCGAGC
Organism: uncultured Solirubrobacterales bacterium; assembly: GCA_963735235.1. Lineage (GTDB taxonomy): Bacteria > Actinomycetota > Thermoleophilia > Solirubrobacterales > 70-9 > VAYN01. Next base: position 185,527 of record CAVTKD010000004.1, read on the forward strand.
TGGCGATCGAGCGCCCGCGGCGGCCCGAGGGGCCGGGGAACCTGCAGGCCTGGGCCCGCGACACCCGCTACGCGGCGGCGGCGGGGCTGGCGCTGGCGCGTGGAGCGACGATCGTCACCGGCCACACCGCCGACGACCAGGTCGAGACGATCCTCTACCGGCTGGCCTCCTCGCCCAGCCGCCGCGCCCTCCTGGGGATGCGCCCCCATGACGGCAGCCTGGCGCGGCCGCTGCTCCCCTTCACCCGCGCCGAGACGACCGCCTACTGCGAGCAGCGCGGCCTGGCCTGGCGCGACGACGCCAGCAACGCCGGGGAGGACTACGCGCGCAACCGTGTCCGCAACGGGCTGCTGCCGGAGCTGGCGGCGATCCACCCGGCTGCCGCCGCCAACGTCCTCCGCACGGCGGCGCTGCTGCGCGACGAGGCCGAGGTGCTCGATGCCCTGGTCGACGCCGAGGTCGGCGGTGGCTCGACCGGATCCCCCCGCGGCAGGGTCTCGATCGAGCGGCTGGGGGAGCTGCACCCGGCGCTGCGCCGGCTCGTCGTCCAGCGCCTTGCCGACATGGCCGCCGGCCGCCCCGTCCCCGGCGCCGCCCGCTATGCCGAGCAGCTGTTGGGCCTGCGGCGGACCGGCACCGCGATGCTCGATCTCGGCGGCCACGTCCGCGCCGTCGTCGAGGCGGGCGTGCTGCGCGCCGAGCAGGACTGATGGCGCTCGCTCTCCGCCGGCTCTCTATATCTAGACTGCGGCGCGTGAGCGACCCCGCGATCGGCGAGACCCTCGTCAGCCAAGATGAACTGCGGCGCCGGGTCGCCGAGCTGGGTCAGGAGGTCAGCCGCGACTACGACGGCCGCGAGCTGGTCATGGTCGGGGTGCTGAAGGGCGCGGTGCTGTTTCTTGCCGACCTGATGCGCAGCATCGACGTGCCCTGCGAGATTGACTTCATGGCGGTCTCCAGCTACGGCTCGCAGACCGACTCCTCCGGGGTGGTCCGGATCCTCAAGGACCTCGATGCGCCGATCGAAGGCCGCCACGTGCTGATCGTCGAGGACATCATCGACTCCGGCCTCACCCTCCATTACCTGATGCGCAACCTGCGGGCCCGCAACCCCGCCTCGCTCGAGGTCTGCGCGCTGCTGACCAAGCCGGAGCGGCTCCGCGTCGACCTCTCGCCGCGCTACGTCGGCTTCGAGATCGCCAACCGCTTCGCGATCGGCTACGGCCTCGACCACGCCCAGCGCTACCGCAATCTCGATTACGTAGCGGCGCTCGCCGACTGAGCAGGCAAAACCCCCCTGGTACCCTGATTTCACCCTTGAGGCGTTTTTTCAAAAGCGCGGCGTTCCCGATCCTGTTGGTGGTCATCCTGGCCTTCGTGGCCCAGCGGTGGATCGGCCATGACCCTGGGCCGGAACCGCCCGCCTACAGTGCGCTGGTCCGGCCGGACAACGGCCTGATCGCCCGCCACAAGATCAAAGAAGTCTCGATCAACGTCAAGGGCAGCAGCCTTGACGTCGAACGGACCAACGGCGAAAGCTTCTCGACCGGCTACCCGCCGAACACCGAAGAAAGCCTGCTCGCCCTGCTGAACAAGAGCGGCACGACGAAAACGATCGTCCACGGCACCGGCGGCTCCAGCCTGCTCTCGCTGCTCACCTACATCCTGCCCTTCATCCTCTTCTTCGGCTTCTGGATCTTCCTGATGAACCAGATGCAGGGCGGCGGCTCGAAAGTCATGAACTTCGGCAAATCGAAAGCGAAGCGGATGTCCGTCGACGCGCCGAAAATCACCTTCCGCGATGTCGCCGGGGTCGACGAGGCGGTGCAGGAGCTGGAGGAGATCAAGGAATTCCTTGAGAACCCGAAGAAGTTCCAGGCGCTCGGCGCCCGAATTCCCAAGGGCGTCCTGCTCTACGGGCCTCCGGGCACCGGTAAGACCCTGCTCGCCCGTGCCGTCGCCGGCGAGGCCGGGGTGCCGTTCTTCTCGATCTCCGGCTCGGACTTCGTCGAGATGTTCGTCGGCGTCGGCGCCAGCCGCGTCCGCGACCTCTTCGAGCAGGCCAAACAGAACTCCCCCTGCATCATCTTCATGGATGAGATCGACGCCGTCGGCCGCCACCGCGGCGCCGGCATGGGCGGCGGTCACGACGAGCGCGAGCAGACCCTGAATCAGCTGCTGGTCGAGATGGACGGCTTCGAAATGAAGGACAACATCATCTTGATCGCGGCCACCAACCGGCCCGACATCCTCGATCCGGCGCTGCTGCGGCCCGGTCGCTTCGACCGCCAGGTGGTCGTCGACCGTCCCGACCGCAAAGGCCGCAAGCACATCCTCGAGGTTCACACCCGCGGCAAGCCGCTGGCCCGCGAAATCGATCTCGACACCCTCGCCGGCCAGACCCCCGGTTTCACCGGCGCCGATCTCGCCAACCTGATCAACGAGGCGGCGCTGCTGACCGCCCGCACCGGCAGCCGCGAGATCAGCATGAAGGAGCTCGAGGAGGGGATCATGCGGGTGATCGCCGGCCCCGAGAAGAAGACCCGGGTGATGAGCGAGAAGGAGCGCCTGATCACCGCCTACCACGAGATGGGCCACGCGATCGTCGGCCACCTGTTGCCCAACTGCGACCCGGTCCACAAGATCTCGATCATCAGCCGCGGCCAGGCGCTCGGCTATACGATCAGCCTGCCGACCGAGGACAAGTTCCTCACCACCCGCGCCGAGTTGACCGACACGATGGCGATGACCCTGGGCGGGCGCGCCGCCGAGGAGATCATCTTCGGCGAGATCACCACCGGGGCCTCCAACGATCTTGAAAAGGTGACCGAGACGGCGAAGCAGATGGTGATGCGGTTCGGAATGTCCGAGCGGCTCGGGCCCCGCGTCTTCGGCCACGATCGCGGCCAGCCCTTCCTCGGACGCGAATTCAACTCCGAACCGGACTACTCGGACGAGATCGCCCGCGAGATCGACGACGAGATCCGCCGCATCGTCGAGAGCGCCCACCAGACCGCGAAGGGCCTGCTGAACGAGCGCCGCGAGGATCTGGACCAGGTCTCGAAGCTACTGCTGGAGCGCGAGACGATCGACGCCGACCAGTTCGCGGCGCTGCTCGACGGCAAGTCCGCGGCGGAGGTCTTCGCCGATGACGACGAGGAGCCCGCCAAGCCGGCCGAGCCGGCCGCGGAGCCGGAGCGCCCGCAGCGCGAGGGCGCGCGGGCGAACCCGCACCCCCCTCGCCCCGGCTTCGCCGGCGGCGACGCCAGCTGAGCGTTCCCGTGAAGCTGATGGGGGTGGTCAACGTGACCCCCGACTCGTTCTCCGACGGGGGGCTCTACCTCGATCCGGAGGCGGCGATCGCGCATGGGGAGGAGCTGGCTCGGGCAGGGGCGGCGATTCTCGATGTGGGCGGGGAATCGACCCGGCCCGGTGCGGAGGAGGTTGGCGTCGAGGAGGAGCTGCGGAGGGTGGTTCCCGTGGTCGAGGGGCTCGCCGGACTGGAGGCTGGGATCTCCGTCGATACCTCCAAGGCGGCGGTCGCCGCGGCGGCCCTGGGCGCGGGGGCGACGATCGTCAACGACGTGACGGCGCTGCGCGGCGACCCGGAGATGGCGGCGCTGTGCGCAGAGCGCGGGGCGACGGTGGTGCTGATGCACATGCTCGGCAGCCCGCGGACGATGCAGCGGGACCCCATCTACGGCGACGTGGTCGTTGACGTCAAGGCCTTTCTCGCCGGGCGGATCGAGGCGGCGCTTGCCGCCGGGGTGGCGGAAGAGAGGATCTGGCTCGACCCCGGCATCGGCTTCGGCAAGACCGCCGAGCACAACATGGAGCTGCTGCGGCGCCTTTCCGAGCTTGCCGAGCTGGGCCGGCCGCTGGTCGTCGGGACCTCGCGCAAGAGCTTCATCGGCAAGGTCGACGGCTCGGACTCGGGCGAGCGCCTGGGCGGCACGATCGCCTCCTCGGTGCTGGCCGCGGCGGCGGGCGCTGAGGTGCTGCGGGTCCACGACGTCGCCGAGGTCGGCCAGGCGATGGCCGTCGCCACGGCGGTACTCGGGTAGGTTGCCGGGCATGGAGGCCCACGGCAACGGCATCGAGTCGAGCGCCGAAGTGGAGCTGCGCGGCCTCTCGATCTACACCCATCACGGCGTCAGCGAAGCCGAGCAGGAGGTCGGGCAGCGGCTCGAGTTCGACGTCTCCTTCGACGTGCCCGACTGCGACGCGATGCTCACCGACCGCCTCGAGGACACGGTCGACTACGCCCAGGTCTGCGACATCGTCGCTCTCGCCGCGACCGAGCGCAGCTACAAGACCCTGGAGCGGCTGGCACAGGTCGTCGGCCAGCGCCTGATGGAGCGCTACGGCTGTGAGTCGGTGCGGGTGCGGGCGGCCAAGCCCGAGCCGCCGCTGCCGCTGGCGATCCAGGAGGTGGCGGTCGAGGTCACTCAGGAGCGCGCCGTCGACGAGGGCGAAGACCCGGAGGGTTAGTGGCGTCGCGGCTGGTGCGGACCGGCTACCTCGGCCTCGGCTCCAACGTCGGCGACTCCGCCGCCCACCTGCGCGCGGCGATCGAGCTGCTGAGCGTCCGCGGCATCAAGATAGAGGCGGTTTCCTCCACCTACGTCACCGAGCCGGTCGGGGAGATCCTCGACCAGCCCGACTTCCTCAACGCCGCGGTCCGCATCCGCACCGACCTCGAGCCCGAGCAGCTGCTCGACGCCTGCAAGGCCGTCGAGGCTGACCGCGGCCGCTCCCTCTCGGCTCCGCGGCACAGCCCGCGCCCGCTCGACGTCGACCTGCTGCTGCTCGGCGACCTCGAGCTGCGGACCGAGCGCCTGACCCTGCCCCACCGGGAGGTGACCAGTCGCCGCTTCGTCCTTGCGCCGCTGCTCGAGCTCGATCCCGAGCTGACGCTCCCCGACGGCACCCGTCTCGCCGACGCGATGGCGGTGCTGCCGGACGGCCAGCGCGCGGACCTGGCCGGGCCGCTCTAGGCGGCGGCGGGCTGGCCGCGCAGCGGCTCAAGCCAGGCGGGGGGGAGGATAGGCGGGGTCTTGCCGGGATAGTCGGGGACCACGCGCTGGGCCAGCGCGCCCGCCGGACGTCCCTCGATCGCGGGACGAAGATCGTCGAGCGTCATCGCCAGGCCGATGCTGGGGGCGATCTGGAAGTCGGCGGCGTTGAGCTCGGCGCCGTTGATGACACCGGCGGCGATCAGCTCGTCCACTTTGTCGAGCATCGCCGGCAGCGCCGCGACTCCGGCGCGGGCGTTGTCGTCGCTGGCTTCGTTGAAGTGGGCGGAGAGGGCGACGATCGGGGCGGAGGTCTTCATCGCCAGGCCGATCGGGAGGCCGATCTTGGCGCCCTCGGAGTAGCTGCGCAGCGGCGCCTTGTCGCGCTTCAGCGCCCACCAGAGGATCTGGCGCATCGGGTGCTGCAGCTCCTCGTCGCCAAAGCGCTCGGCCTCCTCTACCGCGGCCCGCTGCTCGGGGTCAGCCGGGAAAAGCGGCGGCTCGGGTCGTAGCCGCTCCAGCTCGCGGGCGATCTGGCGCGAGCCCTGCACCTTGGCGCCATCGATCTTCAGCGCCGGCACGGTTTGTCCCGGGAAGCCGACGGCCCGCAGCGCGCCCTTGGAGATCACCGGCAGCAGGTCAGTGCGCTTGTAGGCGATCCCCTTGTGCTCCAGCATCAGCCGCGCCGCCATGGCCGGGTGTGAGGCGGGGATTACGAAGAGGCGCGCGTCCACGCGGCGATCCTATGGGCAAGAGCGCTCAAGCGGCTGCTCAGGCGATAATCCCCGGATGCTCCTAGCGGTCGACGTCGGCAACACCCAGACCCACCTCGGTGCCTTCGAGGGCGAGCGCCTGGCCGAGAGCTGGCGCTTCCAGACCCGCGCCGGGGCGACCGGCGACGAGCTTGCCGAGCGGATCGGCGGCCTCCTGGCGCTGCGCGGGATGGACCTCGATCAGCTCGGCGCCGTCTGCGTCTCCTCGGTCGTGCCGCCACTGGGCACCCAGTACGAGCAGCTGACCGAGCGCTATCTCGAGGCCGACTGCCTGCTGGTCGAGCCGGGCATCAAGACGGGGATGGCGATCCGCATCGACAACCCGCTCGAGGTCGGCGCCGACCGGCTGGTCAACGCCGTCGCCGCCTACGACCTCGTCGGCGATGCCTGCGTCGTCGTCGACTTCGGCACCGGCATCAACTTCGACGCCGTCTCGGCCGCGGGCGAGTACCTGGGTGGGGCGATCGCCCCCGGTCTGGAGATCTCCCTCACCGCCCTGGTCGAACGGGCGGCCCGGATCCCCCGTATCGAACTGGCCGAGCCGGAGGCGGCGATCGGCCGCTCCAGCCGCGCCGCGATCCAGTCCGGGGTCGTCTTCGGGTTCGCCGGGCTGATCGACGGCGTCGCCCGGCGGATCGAGGAAGAGCTCGGCGAGGCACGGTTCCTGGCCACCGGAGGGCTGGCTTCGGCGATCGTCCCCTTTACCGAGACGATCGACGAGGTCGAAGAGTTGCTTACCCTGAAAGGGCTTCGTCTCATCTATGACCGCAACCGAGCATGAGCTGACGGACCCCTTCGAGATCGGCGGCGTGCCGATCTCCAACCGGGTGCTGCTCGCGCCGCTCGCGGGAATCGGCAACTGGTTCGTGCGGTTGCAGGCCAAACGCCACGGCGCCGGCCTCGCCGTCTCGGAGATGGTCTCCAGCTTCGCCCTGCACTACCGCAACGAGCGCACCCTGCGTGACCTGATGCGGATCCACCCCGACGAGCACCCGGTCTCGATGCAGCTGTTCGGTCACGACGCCGAGGTGATGCGCTCCGGCGCCGCGATCGCCGCCGAGGCCGGCGCCGACCTGATCGACATCAACATGGGCTGCCCGGTCCCGAAGGTGCGCCGCACCGGCGCCGGCGCGCAGCTTCTCCGCGACCCCGAGTTGGCGCTGGCACTGGCCCGTGGCGCCGCCGAGGGCAGCGGCCTGCCGGTGACCGTGAAGCTGCGCTCCGGAATCGAGGCCGGCGATCGCTCCGGCTTCGACCTCGCGGTGCGGCTCGCCGAGGAGGCCGGCGTGGCGGCGATCGCCTTCCACCCGCGGGCGGCGACCAAGGGCCACAAGGGCTCGCCGGACTACGCCCTGACCAGGGAGCTGGTCGAACGGGTCGACGTCCCGGTGATCGTCTCGGGTGGGCTCAGCAGTGCCGAGGCCGTCCGTGCGGCCCACCGCGAGTCCGGTGCCGACGCGGTGATGATCGCCCGCGGCTCGCTGGGGAATCCCTGGCTGTTCGAGGAACTGACCGGCCGCAGGGTCGAGCCGCCCACGCCGCGGGAGGTCGTGGCCGAGCTGCTCTGGGTCGTCGATGGGGCCGAGGAGCACCTCGGTCCCCAGCGGGCCGAGCGTTACCTGCGCAAGTTCTACCCCTGGTACATAGAGCGCCTGGAGGCGCCGGCGGATGTCCTCGAGGAGCTTCAACGCAGCGCTGACCTGACCCGCGCCAGGGAGCTGATCGGCACCTTTGCCGAGCCCGCCGTCGTTGCTGGAACGCCCCTGATTGCCGGGGCGCGGCCCTCGCTATAATCCCGCGACTCCGTGCCTCGGTATGGCGAATCAGTCCGCCATATCCGGGCGTTTTTTTCGGTCTGGGAGTCGTTTTCGCGGCTCTCCCCACAGCCAAAAGCGAGGTCGTACTAGTGAGTCGTCAGGCAGTTGTCACCTCAGAAGGCCTCGAAAAGCTGAAAGAGGAAATCGAGTACCTCTCGACGACCAAACGTCGTGAGGTCGCGGCGCGGATCAAGGAGGCGCGTGAATTCGGCGACATCTCCGAGAACGCCGAATATGACGATGCCAAGAACGAACAGGCCCTGCTCGAGGGGCGGATCGTCCAGCTGGAGGAGCGCCTGCGCCGCGCCACCGTGATCGACGAGAAGGCGCTCAACACCGAGGAGGTCGGCTTCGGCTCGGTCGTCCACGTCAAAGACCAGAAGACCGGCAACTCGCAGAAATTCCAGATCGTCGGTTCGACCGAGGCCAACCCGGTCGAGCACAAACTCTCCAACGAGTCGCCGATCGGCAAAGCGCTCGTCGGCCGCAAGCGCAACGACATCGTCACGGTGGAGGTGCCGCGCGGCCCGAAGAAAAAACTCAAAATCACCAAAATCGAGAAGGCCTGACGGTCGATAGGCTCGCGCGGCGATGAGCGAGCCTGCCGAGCCCAAGCTTTCCGACGTTCTCCGCGACCGGCGCGAGAAGCTCGATCGGATCAGGGATTCGGGGATCGACCCGTTCCCGCATGAGTTCTCCGGGCGCGAGGACATCGCCGAGGTGCGGGCGGCTCACGCGGGGCTGGCGCCGGGGATCGAGACCGAGTCGCGACACCGGGTCGCCGGTCGCATCGTCGCCCGCCGCGGCCACGGCAAGGCCTGCTTCCTCGACCTCCGCGACGGCAGTGGCCAGATTCAGCTCCACGCCCGCGAGGACCTGCTCGGCGAGGAGGCCTTCGCGCTGCTCGTCAACCTCGACCTCGGCGACATCGTCGGCGCCGAGGGCACGGCGATGGCCACGCGCCGCGGCGGCGAGCTCTCGCTGGCGCTCGACCACTGGCGCCTGCTCGCCAAGAGCCTGCGCCCCCCTCCCGACAAGTTCCACGGCCTCGAGGACACCGAGACGCGTTTCCGCCGTCGCGAGCTGGACCTGATCGCCAACGAGGACAGCCGCCGCATCTTCCAGGTCCGCGCCCGCACGATCAGCGAGATCCGCCGCTGGCTCGACGAACACGGCTACACCGAGGTCGAGACGCCGGTCCTGCAGCCGCTCTACGGCGGCGCCCTGGCGCGGCCCTTCACCACCCACCACAACGCGCTCGACCGCGACCTCTACCTGCGCATCGCCACCGAGCTCTACCTGAAGCGGCTCGTGGTCGGCGGCATCGACCGCGTCTACGAGCTCGGCAAGGACTTCCGCAACGAGGGCGTCTCCCACAAGCACAACCCCGAGTTCACGATGCTCGAGTGGTACGAGGCCTATGCCGACTACGAGAAGACGGCGCACGACCTCGAGCTGCTGGTGGCCGAGGTGGCGGAGCGGGTGCTGGGAACGACCAGGGTCAGGCGCAACGAGGTCGAGATCGACTTCGCGCCGCCCTGGCGCCGCATCACCCTGCGCCAGGGGATCCTCGAGCGGGCCGGCATCGACATCGCCGAGCATCCGACCAGGGAGGCGCTGGCGGCGGCGATCGGTACCGAGCCCGACCCGGCCGAGGGCTGGGGCAAGCTGGTCGACGGCCTGCTCTCCCGCGATGTCGAGCCGGGCCTGATCCAGCCGACCTTCGTCTTCGACTACCCCGCCGAGCTGTCCCCGTTCGCCAAGGCCCACCGCTCCGAGCCCGGCGTGGTCGAGCGCTGGGAGGCCTTCGCCGGCGGCGTCGAGATCGCCAACTCCTTCAGCGAGCTCAACGACCCCGACGAGCAGCGCCGCCGCTTCGAGCAGCAGGCGGCCGAGCTCGATCGCGGCGATGAGGAGGCGCAGCCGTTCGACGAGGCGTTCGTCGAGGCGCTCGAGCAGGGGATGCCGCCGACCGGCGGCGTCGGCCTCGGCATCGACCGCTTGGTGATGATGCTGACCGGGACCAGCAGCCTGCGCGAGGTGCTGCTGTTCCCGGCGATGAAGACGTAAAGACCGGCTTGGGGGTCGCGGGCCGACCGGACGCTCTCGGTAGAGTTAAGCGACACATGGGCGCCTGCCGATATCGAAAGGGCGTCTGCCGGTACTAACCCGGGCCAACCGGGTTCGACCAAGAAGAGGAATCTTTTGTTCGAGCGATTCACCGAGAGAGCCCGCCAAGTCGTCGTCCTCGCCCAAGAGGAGGCGCGCACTCTCAAGCACAACTACATCGGCACCGAGCACATCCTGCTCGGCCTGCTTCGCGAGGAGGAGGGCCTGGCCGCACGGGTCCTCGAGTCTCTCGAGATCACCGTCGAACGGGTGCGCTCGCAGGTCGTGCGCATCGTCGGTTCCGGTGAGGAGGTCACCTCCGGCCAGATCCCGTTCACGCCGCGCGCCAAGAAGGTCCTCGAGCTGGCGCTGCGCGAGGCGCTCTCGCTGGGCCACAACTACATCGGCACCGAGCACATCCTGCTCGGCTTGGTGCGCGAGAACGAGGGCGTCGCCGCCCGCATCCTGCTCGACTTCGACGCCGACTCCGACAAGATCCGCAACGAGGTCATCCGCATGCTCTCCGGACCCGGCGGGCGCCGCCAGGGCGGTGGCGGTGGCGGCGGCCAGGGTGAGGGCGGCAAAAAGTCTTCGAAACTGCTCGACCAGTTCGGCCGCAACCTCACCCGCCTCGCCGAGGAGGGCAAGCTCGACCCGGTGATCGGTCGCGAGACCGAGATCGAGCGGATCATGCAGATCCTCTCCCGCCGCACCAAGAACAACCCGGTGCTGCTGGGTGAGCCCGGGGTCGGCAAGACCGCCGTGGTCGAGGGCCTGGCGGCCCGGATCAACAAAGGCGAGGTCCCGGAGCTGCTCAAGAACAAACAGATCTACACGTTGGACCTGGCCGCGCTGGTCGCCGGCTCGAAGTACCGCGGCGAGTTCGAGGAGCGGCTCAAGAAGGTGATGAAAGAGATCACCCAGCGCGGCGACATCATCCTTTTCATCGACGAGCTCCACAACCTCGTCGGCGCCGGTGCCGCCGAGGGCGCGATCGACGCCGCCTCGATCCTCAAGCCCGCCCTGGCCCGCGGCGAGCTGCAGACGATCGGTGCGACCACTCTCGACGAGTACCGCAAGTACCTCGAGCGCGACTCCGCCCTGGAGCGCCGCTTCGCTCAGATTCGCGTCGATCAGCCTTCGCCCGAGGACACCGTGAAGATCCTCGAAGGTCTGCGCGAGCGCTACGAACAGCACCACCGGGTGACGATCAACGACGAAGCCCTCGAAGCCGCCGCCGAACTGGCTGACCGCTACATCTCCGACCGCTTCCTGCCCGACAAGGCGATCGACCTGATCGACGAGGCCGGCTCGCGGATGCGCATCAAGAGCATGTCGACGCCGCCGGTCTACCGCGACCTCGAGGAGGAAATCGAGACGACGCGGCGCGACAAGGAGGCCGCGATCGAGGCCCAGGAGTTCGAAAAGGCCGCCAACCTGCGCGACACCGAGCGCCAGCTGACCACCAAAAAGCGCCAGCTCGAAGACGAGTGGGCGGAGGGCGAGGACGGTGAGCGCCCGGTCGTCGGCGAGGAGGAGATCGCCGACATCGTCTCGATGTGGACCGGCATCCCGGTCTTCAAACTGACCGAGGCCGAGACCAAGAAACTGATTCGCATGGAGGAGGAGCTGCACAAGCGGGTGATCGGCCAGGAGGTCGCGATCACCGCCGTCTCCAAAGCGATCCGCCGTTCGCGGGCCGGGATCAAGGACCCCAAGCGCCCCGCCGGCTCGTTCATCTTCCTCGGCCCCTCCGGCGTCGGCAAGACCGAGCTGGCCCGCACCCTCGCCGACTTCCTCTTCGGCGACGAGGAGGCGATGATCCGGATCGACATGTCCGAGTACATGGAGAAGCACGCGGTCAGCCGCCTGGTCGGCTCGCCCCCGGGCTACATCGGTTACGACGAGGGCGGGCAGCTGACCGAGGCCGTGCGGCGCAAGCCCTACTCGGTGCTGCTGCTCGACGAGATCGAGAAGGCCCACCCGGACGTCTTCAACATCCTCCTGCAGATCCTCGAGGACGGGCGCCTCACCGACGCCCAGGGTCGCACCGTGGACTTCCGCAACGCGATCGTGATCATGACCTCGAACATCGGCGCCTCGGAGATCTCCAAGAACACCTCGATCGGCTTCACCGTCTCCGACGAGACCGGCATGTCCTACGGCGACATGAAGAACCGGATCATGAGCGACCTCAAAAAAGTCTTCCGGCCCGAGTTCCTCAACCGGATCGACGAGGTGATCGTCTTCCACAAGCTCGCCAAGGACGAGGTCAAGGAGATCGTCGACCTGATGATCAACCGGGTCCGCGTCCAGGTCGCCGAGCACGAACTGCAGCTCGACCTGACCGAGGCGGCCAAGGACCTGCTGGTCGACAAGGGCTGGGACCCGTCGATGGGCGCCCGTCCGCTGCGCCGGGCGATCCAGCGCTACATCGAGGATCCGCTGGCCGACGAAGTCCTGCGCGCCGGTCCGATGACGCCCGGCTCGACGGTGATGGTCGATCGCGACCCCGCCGGGGACGAGGAGGACAAGCCGCTGAGCCTGAAGATCATCGCGCCGAAGAAACCGAAGAAGAAGCCGGCGCAGAAGCCCGAGCCCGAGAAGGTCGGCGTCGGCGCCAAGAAGGACGACGGCGAGCACGGCGGCGTGGACGACGCGCACGACGATCCCGCGTCCTGACCTTCCTGGACGCTTGAGCGAGCCCGGCCGCAGCGCGATCGGCACCTGGAGCGGGGGCAGGTTCCTGCACTTCGGGGAGGCGATCGAGGAAGATCGCCTGCTCGCCCTGCTGCGACCCGGCGGCGGCATCGACACCGTTCTCAGCGCCGATGCCTACGGGCAGGGCGAGGCCGACCGGGTCCTGGGCCGCGCCCTGGAGGGGGTCGCGCGGGAGGAGTTCAGCCTCGTCGGCGCCGTCGGCCACGACTTTTATGAGGGCGAGCGCAACGGGCCCAAGGGCTTCCCGCGCTTCACCGACCCGGGCCTGCGCGGCCCCTCTGAGTACGCCGGCTACCTGCGGATGGCCACCGAGGCCAGTCTGGAGCGGATCGGCGCCTCGTCCTTCGACCTGCTGCTGCTGCACAACCCCGATCGCACCGGCTACTCCAGCGAGGCGGTCTGGGATGGGATGGAGGCGCTGCGCGAGGCCGGGCTGACGGCGCGGATCGGCGTCGCCCCGGGCCCCGCCAACGGCTTCACCCTCGACCTGATTGCCTGCCTCGAGCGTTTCGGCGAGCGGATCGACTGGGCGATGATCATCCTCAACCCGCTCGAGCCCTGGCCCGGCGAGCTCTGCCTCGACGCGGCGGCCCGCGCCGAGGTCAAGGTCCTGACCCGCGTCGTCGACTACGGCGGCCTCTTCTGGGGCGACCTGCGGCCGGGGATGGAGCTGGGGCCGACCGATCACCGCTCGTTCCGTCCGGATGGCTGGATCGAGGCCGGGGTCGAGAAGCTGGATCGCCTACTGCCCTACGCCGAGCGCAACGGCCTGACTCCGATCCAGCTCGCCTGCCAGTGGAACCTCGCCCACCCGGCGGTCGAGTGCGTGGCTCCAACGCTGATTCAGGAGACCGGCCTCGAGGCCCGGCCGATCGAGGCGAAGCGGACGGACCTGGCGGCGCTGCCCGCCGAGCTGCGGCTCAGCGAGGCCGACCGGGCCGAGATCCGGTCGATCGGCGACAACACCGGCTCGATGGTCCTCAAGGGCGCCAGTCCTGCCCACGAGGGCGAGGAGCAGCCGGACCGCTGGGGCCTGAGCGAGGAGCTGGTCGAGGCCGGCGACCGCTGGGGCATCGATCCCGAGCGCGACCTGGTCGTCGCCAGTCGCTAGCAGCACAGAAAGCCGGCAAGGACGAACTGGCGCCCTCCGGGGGAGGGTCTCACGACTCCACACCCGCTGGCTGTCAAGGGACCCGCCGCGGCCGCCGATAGCGTCAGCCTCGTGTTCCGAATAAGTGACTCGAACAGGCCCTGGTGGACGCTTGCCGGGGCCTGCTCAGGGCTCTTCCTGTTGATGCTCGACTCGACCGTGGTGGCGCTGGCGTTGCCGGCGATCCGCGGCGACGTCGGCGCCAGCGCCGAGGGACTGCAGTGGGTGATGAACGGCTACCTGTTGACGATCGCGGTGCTTGTCGTCACCGCCGGCCGGCTCGGCGACATGTTCGGGCGCAAGCGCGTCTTCGTCGCCGGCATGGCGGTGTTCGCAGTCGGCTCGGTCGTCTCCGGCGCCGCCGGCGACCAGGTCGGGTTGATCGTCGGCAGGGTGATCCAGGGCGTCGGTGCGGCGCCGATGCTCTCGCTCTCGTTGGCGCTCGTCTGCAACGCCTTCTCAGACGAGGACCAGCCGCGGGCACTTGGCATCTGGGCCGCGGTCTCGGCGCTGGCGCTGGCGATCGGGCCGCTGGCGGGCGGCGTCCTGATCGAAATCGACTGGCGGGTGATCTTCTGGATGAACCTGCCGGTTGCGGCGATCGGAATCGCCATCGTCCTCGCCGCCGCCCCTGAGTCGACCGACCCCGACGCCGGCACCCGGTTGGACTGGCCAGGGCTGGCTGCGCTCTCGGTCGGGGTCACCGCGGTGGTCCTGTCCCTGGTTCAGTCGCGGGTCTGGGGCTCGGCGGCGATCGTCGTCATCTCGATCACCGGCCTCCTCGCGCTGCTTGCCTTCTGGCGGATTGAGCACCGCACCCGAGAGCCGATCGTCGACTTCTCGCTGTTTCACAACCGGCCCTACTTCGGAGCCAGCGCCGCCGCCTTCGCGCTGGTGGGTGGCTACTGGGCGCTGATGTTCTTCCAGCCTCAGTACCTCCAAGACGTGCGCGGCCACTCGCCGATCGTGAGCGGGGTGATGATCCTCCCGGTCACGGTGCCGATGATCTTCGTCTCTCCCTTCTCGGGCCGGCTGATCGCCCGCTTCGGCGCCCGTGGCCTGATGACGGTCGGGATGGCCTTCGGTGTCGCCGGCCTGCTGGTGCTGACACGGGTCGGCGCCGCCAGCCCCTACTCGCTGAGCCTGGCCGGGTACCTGCTGTTCGGGATCGCACTCGGGCTCGTCTACGCGCCGATGTCGACAGCGGCGATGGCGGCGATGCCGCGCGAGAAGGTAGGGATCGCCTCCGGCGTGCTGGCGATGGACAGGGTCCTCGCCGGTGCCGTCGCCCTCGCCGCCACCGGAGCCGTCTTCCACGCTCTGCAGGGCGAGGGCCACTCTTTCGCGGCCTCGGTGGCGGGTTCGACCTGGGTGCCGGCGGCGCTCTGCGCGGTCGGCGTCGGCCTCACCTGGGCCTTCGTCCGCGATCCCGAGCAGCCGGGCCCCGACCCCACCGTCGCCGGCGACCCGCCTCCGAGCGAGCTGAAACACCATCGTCACCACCGTCGCTTCCACCTCTGAGCGCCTCAGTTGCGAGGCAGCGAGCGTCGCGTGGCGGTTCTTCCTTGACAAACGGAATCCCGAGCTTTCCACACGGATATGGGCGTACCGCATTCCAGAGCGGTTTTTGCCATCCTAAGGAGGATGCCTTCTTTGTCCGGGGATGAGCTCCATGAGCTTTCAGAACGTCAAGATCCTCGGCTGCTGAGGGCACTTGACGTGGTCGCCCCCGGGGGCGCTCTGCGCGAGGGCATCGACAACATCGTCCACTCGCGGACCGGCGGCCTGATCGTCGTCGGCGACCTCGATGACATCTCCCACATGCTCTCCGGCGGGATCAAGCTCGACGTCGACTACACGCCGGCGATGCTCTACCAGGTGGCGAAGATGGACGGGGCGATCGTGCTCAACCGCGAGGCGACGACGATCGCCTGGGCCAACGTCCAGCTGATGCCCGACCCGACGATCCTCTCCTCGGAGACCGGCACCCGCCACCGCACCGCCGAGCGCGTCTCCAAACAGACCGACGCGCTGGTGATCGCGATCTCGCAGCGCCGCGACGTCGTCTCGCTCTACGTCGAGGGGACGAAGTACATCCTGCAGGAGATCCCGGCCGTGCTCGCCAAGGCCAACCAGGGCCTGGCGACGCTGGAGAAGTACCGCGAGCGGCTCGACCAGGTCTCCGGCCGGCTGACCGTGCTCGAGTTCGAGGGCAGCAGCTTCCTCCACGACGCCCTCGCTGTTCTGCAGCGGGCCGAGCTGGTGACGCGGATGGCGGTCGAGGTCGAGCGCTACATCGTCGAGCTCGGCACCGAGGGCCGCCTGATCGAGATGCAGCTGGAGGAGACGATGGTCGGCGTCGCCGCCGACAAGACCGCATTGATCCGCGACTACTCGGTCGAGGACACCGAGGGAAGCCTCGCGGCGACCCTGCAGGCGCTCGGCCGCATGCCCCACCAGGACGTGCTCGACTTCGGCCGCCTCGCCGAGCTGCTCGGTTACGACCGCAAGCTCAACACCCTCGATTTCCCGGTGGCCTCGCGCGGCTACCGCGCGCTGGGCCGGGTCCCGCGTATCCCCAAGCTTGTCGTCCAGAAGATCATCCACGAGCTGGGCGGGTTGGAGGAGGTCCTCGCGGCCTCCGACTCCGACCTCGCCGCCGTCGACGGAGTCGGCCCCACCCGGGCCAAGGACATCCGCGAGGGCCTGCGCCGGCTGCAGGAGATCGATCTGGTCGACCGGTACTTACAGAGCTGACGGCGATGGGCGCCGTCGAAGACGAAAGGAGCCACCGATTTCTGAGCTAGAAGAGGCCGTGGAGGCAGTCTTCGAGGAGGACGTGATTTACGTCTGTGACTTCGAGGAGGGCGACAAGGTCGTCTACCCCCATCACGGGGCTGGCCTGGTGCTCAAGAAAGAGACCCGGGAGCTGATGGGCAGTGAGCGTGAATACCTCACGATCAAAATCATCCACAACGAGCTGACCGTGATGGTCCCCTGCGAAAACGCCGGAATTGCCGGCCTGCGGCGGGTCATCGACGAGGAAGAAATCAAGAAGGTCACAAACGTCCTCACCGACGAAGTCTCGGAGATGCCGAAGAACTGGAACCGGCGCTTCAAGTACAACCGCGAGAAGATCAAGACCGGTGACGTCTTCGAGCTGGCCGAGGTGGTTCGCAACCTGGCGATCCGCGAGATGGAGAAGGGCCTCTCCACCGGTGAGAAGCAGATGTACACGCGAGCCAAGAAGATCCTCGCGTCGGAGTTCATGTACGCGCTCGACAAGGACGAGGAGGGCGCGGAGGAGTACCTCGACGGGCTGCTGGAGGAGCGCTTCGTCACCACGGCGTAGAGCGGCGGCGGTTACCGCGGTCATCGCGGCCGCCGGCTCCGGGGAGCGTCTCGGAGCCGGCGGCCCGAAGGCCTTCGTGCCCCTGGCGGGGAGGCCGATGATCGAGTGGTCGATCGACGCCTTCCGGGCGTGTGGATCGGTGCACTCGATCGTCGTCGCCTCCCCGCCAGGGCACGTCGGCGACCTCGCCGGCCACCCCGACCTCAGCGTCGTCTCCGGCGGCGCCACCAGGGCCCAGTCGGTCGCCAACGCGCTGGAGGCGGTCGGGACCGAGCTGGTCGCGATCCACGACGCCGCCAGGCCGCTGCTGACGGTTGAGCTTGTTGAAGAACTGGTCGCCGATCTCGACGGGGATCCCGATGTGGCGGGCGTCATCGCCGCCGCCCCGGTCACCGACACGATCAAGGAGGGACGGCCCGGTTCTCTCGTCGTGGAGGGAACATTGGATCGGTCGCGATTGTGGGCGGCGCAGACGCCGCAGGTCTTCCGGACCGACGCCCTGCGTGAGGCCCTGGCGGTCGACGAGGAGGAGCGCGACGCCGCAACCGACGAGGCGATGCTGGTCGAGGCGGCGGGGGGGACGGTGCTGATCCATCCGACCGCGGAGGAGAACCTCAAGGTCACGACCCCGCTCGACCTCCGGATCGCTGAGTTGCTGCTCGCCGAACGAGCCGGTGTCGGCAGCCGTTGACTGACTCAGCCTCGGAGCAGCATCCAGACCAGCGTCGCCGCGAAGCAGAGCTGGCCGACCCCGAAGGCGACGCCGAGGCTGACCGCGCCGAGCAGGCCGGCGAGCGCGGTCCCGGCGGCAAAGGCGAAGAGGAGGAGTAGAAGCTGACGACTCACTGACGCCGCAGTCTAGGCTCCCGACTTCATGCTCACCGACTACCACCTGCACCTGCGCCCGGACGGCGACGACACCCCCGCCGAGCGCTTCTTCACGGCCGAGAACGTCGACCGTTACCTGGAGGCGGCGGCCGCGGCCGGGGTTGAGGAGCTCGGCGTCTCCGAGCACGTCTACCGCTTCCACCAGGCGCTCGAGCTCTGGCGTCACCCGCTCTGGGAGAGCAACGGGCAAGACGACCTCGACGCCTACTGCGAGTTCGTCCGCGGCACCTCCCTCAAGCTGGGCATCGAGTGCGACTTCGTCCCCGGCGCCGAGGACCGCACCGCCTCGATGCTCGAGGCGCGGGACTTCGACTACGTGGTCGGCTCCGTCCACTTCATCGGCGACGAGGCGGTCGACCATCCCGGCTGGGACGTCTGGGAGGGAAGCGGCGACCCGGACGAGGTCTGGCGGCGCTACTTCGAGGCGCTGGCCGAGTGCGCCCGCTCGGGCCTCTTCGACATTCTCGCCCACCCCGACCTGGTCAAGGTCTGGGGCGGCGCCCGGCCGCTGCCGGAGCGCGATCCCCGCCACTTCTACGAGCCGGCGGTCGAGGCGATCGCCGAGAGCGGGATCGCGGTCGAGGTCTCGACCGCGGGTCTGCGCAAGCCGGTCGGCGAGCTCTACCCGGCGCGCGGCTTCGCCGAGATGTGCATCGAGGCCGGCGCCACTTTCGCGCTCTCCTCGGACGCGCACCTACCCGAGCAGGTCGGGTTCGCCTATGACCGCGCGGTCGAGTTCCTCGACGGCCTCGGAGTGGGGGAGATCTGCGTCTTCGAGCGTCGCCAGAAGCGGCTGGCGCCGCTCGCCAGCCGGGTCGGCTGATGGTCGGCATCGGCTACGACAGCCACCGCTTCGCCGAGGGCCGGCGGCTGGTCCTCGGGGGCGTCGAGATCGATTACGCGCTCGGGCTCATCGGGCACTCGGACGCGGACGTCCTCACCCACGCGGTGATTGACGCGGTCCTCGGCGCCGGCGGTGGCGGCGACATCGGCACGATGTTCCCCGACGACGACGAGCAGTGGCGGGGCGCCGACTCGATCGACCTGCTGCGGACCGTGGTCGGGACGATCGCCGGCCCGATCGTCAACGTCGATGCGACCTTGATCTGCGAGCAGCCGCGACTCGGGCCCTACCGGGCGCAGATGGAGCGGACGATCGCCGACGCGACCTCGGCCCGGGTCAGCGTCAAGGCCACGACCAACGAGGGAATGGGCTGGATCGGTCGCGGCGAGGGCATCGCCTGCATCGCCGTCGCCTCGGTGCAGAGCGAATAGTCTGCGCTTCGCATGGGGAATCTGAGCGACAGCTTGACCGGGCTGCGGGGTTCGGTCGCCGACTCGATCTTCGAGATGAAGGTGCTGCATGGGGCCGGCATCGTCGCCCCGATGCGGCCCGACAAGGCGCTCAAGGTCGGCTCGACCTTCCTGCGCTGGGGAGCATCGCCGGCGACCGGGATCGCCACCGCGGCGATCCACCATCCTCACGAGATAGCGATCATCGACGAGCGCGGCTCGCTCAGCTTCGAGCGGCTGCACCGGCGCTCCAACGCGCTCGCCCACGCCTTTGCGGAGATGGGGATCGGCCACGGGGACGGGGTCGGGATCATGTGCCGCAACCACCGCGGCTTCGTCGAGGCGACCCTGGCCGCCGCCAAGCTCGGCGCCAGCGCCCTCTACCTGAACACGATGTTTGCCGGCCCGCAGCTGGTCGAGGTGACCCGCCGCGAGGGGCCCCGCGCCCTCGTCTACGACGAGGAGTTCGCCGATCTACTCGAGGGTGTCGATGACTCCGTCGCCCGCGTCGTCGGCTGGACCGACGAGGAGGGCGAGGCCGGGCAGGTGACTCTGGAGCAGCTGATCGCCTCCGGCGATGAGGCGGACCTGAGGCCGCCGCCGGAAAAACCGCGCTTCGTGATCCTCACCTCCGGCACGACCGGGACCCCGAAGGGCGCCCAGCGCTCCAGCCCCGACGGGCTGCTGGCGATCGCGGCACTGATCGACAAGATCCCCTTCCGCAGCCGCCAGACGATGATGATCGCCGCCCCGCTCTTTCACTCCTGGGGCTTCTTCCACTTCGTGATGAGCCTGCCGACCGCCTCGACGATGGTGCTGCGCCGGCGCTTCGACCCCGAGGGCACGCTGCGGGCGGCCCAGGAAAGCCGCGCCGAGGTACTGGCGGCGGTGCCGGTGATGATCCAGCGGATTCTCGGCCTGCCGGACGAGACGCTCTCCTCCTACGAGCTGCCGGCGCTGCGGATCACCTCGCTGTCGGGCTCGGCGCTGCCGGGCGAGCTGGCGATCGAGTGGATGGATCGTTTCGGCGACACCGTCTACAACCTCTACGGCTCGACCGAGGTGGCCTACGCGACGGTCGCCACCCCGGGCGACCTGCGTGCCGCCCCTGGCACCGCCGGCAGGCCGCCGCGGGGGACCACGGTGCGGATCATCGACGAGGGCGGAAACGACCTGCCCCAGGGCGAGGTCGGGCGCATCTTCGTCGGCAACGACATGTCCTTCGAGGGCTACACCGGCGGTGGTGGCAAGGAAGTGATCGACGGCCTGCTCTGCAGCGGCGACGTCGGCCACATCGACTCCGATGGGCGCCTCTTCATCGACGGCCGCGACGACGAGATGATCGTCTCCGGCGGAGAGAACGTCTTCCCGCGCGAGGTCGAGGACCTGCTCGCCGACCATGAGTCGGTGATCGAGGCGGCGGTGATCGGAGTCGAGGACGCCGAGTTCGGCCAGCGGCTGAAGGCCTTCGTTGTCGCCAAGGACGGAGCCGGGGTCTCCGAAGACGACCTCAAGGCTCACGTCAAGGCCAACCTGGCCGGCTACAAGACGCCGCGCGAAGTCCAGTTTCTCGACGAGCTGCCTCGCAACGCCACCGGCAAGGTCCTCAAGCGCGATCTGCAGGCGCGCGAGGCCTCGCGGTCAGCCTGAGATTTACCGTCCGCGCAAATTGCGGCCAACGCGGCACCGGCTCTACTGGCGTGGCTTCCGGTGCCCATAGTAGGTTGCCTTGGAATGAGCGATCCGGCAAGGCAGCTGCGAGCGGTCGGTGAGGCCACCGAGACCATGCACGGCGTCGCCAAGCAGGCGCTGGAGTGGGTCCGGGTGGGCGAGGAACGAGTTGCCGTGGCCGAGGCTCGAGCCGACGGCATCCACGCCGTGCTCAAGGAGCGGGCTATGGGGACGCTGCGCAGCGTCTCCACCGAGGCCCGCGAGCGCATCGCCGCCGAGCGCCAGGCGCGCCGGCAGGCCGAGGCCCGCGTCGCCGGCGCCGAGGCTGCGCGCAACCGCGCCGAGAAGGCTTTCGAGGAGCTTCAGCAGAGCTCACAGGTCGAGCGGGAAGCGATCGCCGCCGGTGCCGCCGATGCGCGAGCGCAGGCCGGGAAGACACTCGCCGCCACTGACGGCAGGATCGCCGCGGAGGTAGATCGCCGGGTCGAAGCGGCACGCGAAGAACTGCAGGCCGAGGCTGACCGGCGCATCGCCGCGGCCGAGCAGCGTGCCGCCGACGCCGAGGCCGTCGCGGCCGAGTCCCACGAGACCGCGGTGCGCCTGGAGACCGAGATCGACCGGCGCGTCATGGATGGCACCCAGGAGGTTCGCCGCGAAGCCGAGGAAAGCGTCCGCAAGCTGGTCGAGAAGGTCGAGCGCGAGGCCGAGGAGGCCGCTCGCGCCCGTGCCGAAGATCAACTGCGGGTCGAGTCCGACCGCATTCGCACCCAGGCCGAGCGGCGTGAGGAACGCGTTCGCGAGGCCACGGAGGATGAGATCAAGGCGAGCGCCAGCCGCGCCAAGCGCGAGGCACAGGCGGCGGCCGACGAGACGGCGCCGGTCTGGCTGCGACGGGGCGAGTCGACCGCCTCGACGGTCGGTTACCGAACCTTCTAGCCTCTGCCTCGCGATGCGCGAGGTGAGGATCAGGGACACGCTCAGCGGCGAGCCGCAGGTTCTCGACCCCTCCGGAGAGGTGGGGATCTACGCCTGCGGCCCCACCGTCTACAGCCGCATCCACATCGGCAACGCCCGGCCCTTCGTCGTCTTCTCGCTCTTTGCCCGCTTCCTGCGCTCCGAGGGCTACCGCACGCGGCTGGTCGTCAATGTCACCGACATCAACGACAAGATCTACGTCGCCGCCGGTGGGGCGGGGGAGCCCTCGGGCGGGTTCGCGGCACGGATGACCCGCGCTTACTTCGAGGACACCGATCGGCTCGGGCTCGGCCGCCCCGACGCAGAGCCGTTGGCGACCGGGACGATCACCGGGATCGTCGCCCTGATCGGCGACCTGATCGAGTCCGGCCACGCCTACGAGTCCGGCGGCGACGTCTACTTCCGCGTCCGCAGCTTCGGCGAGTACGGCAAGCTCTCCAACCGCCGCCCCGAGGACATGGACCAGGGTGAGGAGGCGGGGTCGGCCACGCTCAAGGAGGACGGGCTCGACTTCGCCGTCTGGAAGGCTCACAAGTCCGGCGAGGACACTCACTGGGACTCGCCCTGGGGTCCGGGCCGGCCCGGCTGGCACATCGAGTGCTCGGCGATGGCCGAGGCCGAGCTGGGCGACTCCTTCGCGATCCACGGCGGCGGCTCCGACCTCGTCTTCCCCCATCACGAGAACGAGATCGCCCAGTCGGAGGCGGCGGGGCGCCCGTTCGCTCGGATCTGGATGCACAACGGGATGATCGAGACCGACGCCGCGAAGATGTCGAAGTCGGAGGGCAACATCTTCCAGCTCTCCGAGGCACTCGACCGCTACGGGCGCGAGGCCGTCGTCGACTACCTGATCTCGGGCCACTATCGCCAGCCACTCGCGTTCGGCGCCGAGCAGATGAACCAGGCCGCGGCTCGGGTAGAGCGCCTGAGGAACTTTTTCCGGGAGCACCCGGTTGGCGAGCCTGGAGCGAGTGGGAGCCGGTCCCGGCTCGACGCGTTCCGCGATGCGTTGGCCGATGACTTCAATACGCCAAGGGCGATGGCTGAGGCATTTGAGCTGGTTGCGGAAGCGAATCGCGAGGAGGTTCCGGGCGCTCCTGAGGCTTTGCTCGAGATGCTCGAGTTGGTCGGGTTGGAGTCGCTGGCTTCGGCGGAGGAGGGGGCTGGCTCCGAGGCGGAGGGGTTGATGGCGGAGCGTCAGGAGGCGCGGGCGGTCAAGGACTTTGGGCGGGCCGATGAGATTCGGGGTCGGCTTGCCGAGCTGGGTTGGGAAGTGCGGGATTCCGCCGACGGCCCGCGCCTGGTGCCGAGGGCTTAGATGGCCAACCAGATCATCTATGGGCGCCAGCCGGTTGCCGAGGCGGAGCGGGGAAGGCGGCGGGTGCAGCGGGTCTGGCGGGCGCCGGAGACCGATGCCTTTGAGCTGGAGCGGCTCTGTGGCTCGCCCGACCACCAGGGTGTGGTCGCCGAGGTGGATCCCTATCCGTACGCCGACGCGCGGGGGATGCTGCGGGGGGAGGACGCGCTGATCGTCGCCCTCGACCAGGTCCAGGATCCGCGCAACCTCGGCGCCGTCTGCCGCTCGGCCGAGTTTGCCGGGGCGGTCGGCGTGATCGTCCCCGAGCGTCGGTCGGCGGCCGTCACCGCTGTCACCTGCAAGGCCTCGGCGGGCGCCGTCGAGCACCTCCAGGTCGCCCACGTCCGCAACCTCGCCGACTGGCTCGCTGATGCCAAGGCCGCCGGCTTCTGGATCTGGGGGGCTGACGCCGACGCCAGGTCGGCCCCGTGGAGCGTCGACCTCAAGGGCCCCACGGTTCTCGTCCTCGGCGGCGAGGGCAAGGGGATCCGCCCCCGCGTCGCCGCTGCGTGCGACGGCCTGGTGGCCCTGCCGCGGCGCGGCGAGATCGAGTCGCTGAACGTCTCCGCGGCGGCGACGGCGCTGCTCTTCGAGGCGCTCCGGCAGCGCGGCTGACTCTCCTGGCAAATGCAACGGCGGTTGCATTTATGTCCCCCAGGGGTTGACATAGCTCCGCGCGCGCGTAAACTAGCGTCGCAACAAGGGTGAACCTCAGCTTGAGTGTGAGGTGATCCCGTCGATAAGAGGCGCCCCGGGGGAGGTAAGTGGCGCCACGACCCTTCAGCAAGGAGAAGGATCTGTGGCTCTTCCTATGCCTACGCACCAGATGCGGGCTCCCGCCTCTGGCCGTGCCAGTACCTCCCGTTCCCATCAGGCTAACTCTCAAGCTGAGCTTGATGACCATTACCTCGTCGCCCTCGCCAAGGACGGCAGGCCCGATGCCTACGACATGATCGTCCGCCGCTACCGCGGCTTCGTCCGTCTCAAGGCCTCCTCCTATTTCCTCCTCGGGGGCGAGTCCGACGACCTGATCCAGGAGGGCCTGCTCGGCCTCTACAAGGCGATCCGCGACTACCGAACCGATCGCGAGTCGAGCTTCCGCAACTTCGCCGAGCTCTGCATCACCCGCCAGATCATCACCGCGGTGAAGACGGCGACCCGCAACAAGCACACGCCGCTCAACCAGTACGTCTCCTTCAGCCAGACGCCCGCCGCGGCCGGTGACTCGGAAACCACGCTGGACGAGATCCTGCCGGGGCCGACCGTCCACGACCCGGTCAACCAGGTGATCGCCACCGAAGAGCTGGCCAGCCTGGTCGCCTGTCTCTCCGGCGTCTCCGGCGTCCTCTCCGACCTCGAGAGCCGCGTCCTCTCCCTCTATCTCGACGGCTACTCCTACGAGGTGATCGGCGAGAAGCTCGAGTGCGACACCAAGACCGTCGACAACGCCCTGCAGCGGGTCAAGCGTAAGGTCGGCAGCCACCTGGCCTCGCGTGAGGTGGCCGCCTAGTGCTGAGGTAGATCCGCGATTACGTAGTCCAGCAGCTCGCGGCCGTGGTCCGAGGCGACGGCAATGTCGTCGGCCTTGACTCGGACCCGGTGCAGCGACTGCATGCGCAGCACGTCGCCGTCGGTGCGGTGGTTGGGGAAGACGCCGGCGTAGGAGACGCCGAGGCGCTCGAGGTCGTCGGCGACCAGCGCCGTCGCCGGCTTCTCCAGCGGCAGGTCGATGTAGATCGCGTCGAGGCAGAGCCGGTGGAAGAGGTGGTGACGCTCGGCGGCGATCGTCTGCTCGAGGTCCGCCCCCGGTACCTGGACCGTCAGCAGCGCCAGGTTGTGGTCGGTGTCGACCTCGACGTGCAGCTCGGTGCGGCTCTCCAGCTCGGCGTCCGGTCCCGGCTTCGCCAGGGTGCCGCGCAGCTCACACAGCGCCAGCGTCTGGCCGACGATCTCGTGGTGGCGCTCGGGCGCGTAGACCCGCCGCTCCTGGCCGTCGTTGAGCTTGGTGTAAAAGAGCGCGGCCGACTGTCGGCGCCGCGGCGCCCCGGCGGCCGCGTCGTTGGCGACGGAGGCTGGGATCCAGCCGAGCAGGAAGCCGGTCTCGTGCGCGCCCAGCTCGATGTTGGCCCGCTGGCTATAGGGATGGGCGGCGGTCGCCTCGCTGAACATCCCCGCCAGGCCCTCTTCCCGTGCCCAATCCATCAGGAACCTCTTCGTCCGCGTGAAGAGATGCTGGCCGCGCGCCGCCGCCAGCGTCACCGCCTGGCCGGAGTGCGCGACCGCGTCGCCGGCCGCCGCCAGGCTCATCCCCATGTGGCAGAGCAGCTCGCCGCTGGGCGTCTCGGCAACGCAGGAGACGTACCTGCCGTCGGCCAGCCGGGCCGATACCTCCGCCGGGTCGTAAACCCAGCGGACGTCATACGTTGCCCCATAAGCTGCTTCTATCGCCTCGGTGAGGACGCCACCCTCGTCCGGCCCGAGAAATCGGAAAGTCACATCCATCTGTCCTATCTTCGTCACCATGCCCGCCTAGCTCAACTGGAAGAGCACCTGATTTGTAATCAGGAGGTTGCCGGTTCGATTCCGGCGGTGGGCTCTTTTCCTCAGGCGCTGCCGTCTCGCTTCAGCAGGCGGGACTTCTCGGCGGCGAACTCCGCGTCGGAGAGCACGCCTTTCTCGTGCAGCGTCGCCAGGCGTTCCAGCCGGTGCAGGCGGGCGTTCTCGTCGTCGGGCGCGATCACGGCGGTCGGCGCCTCGGCAGGTGAGGGGTCCGCGCCGGAGCTGGGCCGTTTCACCTCCGGCAGGCGCAGTTTCGAGGCGCGCTCGGGGATGTTGGCGCCTTTGACGGCGCTGACGACGCGGTCCCTGGTGTTGCCGAAGGCGTTGCCGTAGTCGGCGTCGGGGAACTCCTCCGCGGTCAGCTTGCGCAGCTCGTGGATCCCGAAGGCGGCCATCGCGGCGACGATCACGGTGGTCAGGAAGGAGCGCAGGCCCTGGGTCGGGGCGGAGAGGAAGTAGAGGCAGACGACGATCGCCAGCCCGGTGTAGACGTAGGCGACGTGGTCGCGCAGCGCCGGCGCGAAGGCGCGGCGGCAGGCCCGCGCGGGTCCCGTCGGAGAGGCCAGCCAGCCGGCGATCGCAAAGAGGACGCCGACGATGATCAGCGTCGTCGCGATGCTGGTCATCAGCGAGGTCGCGATGCCCCAGGTGGCGTTCGCGGCGGGTTTTACGCTGTCTTCGGTGACCAGCTGGTCGACGACAATCCCGCCGGCGATGTGGCGGGCGACGATCGCCGCGAAGCCGGCGGCGATCAACCCGATCCCGCAGGACAGCACCGTCACCCAGCGGCCGTCGCGGGCGAAGTAGATCGCCCCGGCGAAGGCGGCGAAGGTGAGGATCGAGAGCAGCAGGGCCAGCCCCTTGACCGCGACGGTGATGTTCTGCGCGGTCTGCAGCTGGTCGGAGTGGAGGATGTCGATCTGGCCCGCGTCCGGCGGCAGCTTTTCGGCCAGGTTGGCGCCGATTCCGACCTGGCCGGCGAGGTTGGTCAGGAGGCTGCCGAGGTTGAGGGTGACGTCGCCGTTTTCGCTCGAGACCGTGTTGCCCTCGCCGTTGAGGACTTCGACCAGCTGTTCGTGCGTGGTCCGGTTCGCTTCCTTCCACAGCCCCTGGGCAGTCGAGGTTTCCAGCAGTTTTTCGGCGCCGTCGCCGGCCACCTGCCGCAGGCCGCCCGAGAGCGGCCCCGAGAACTGCTTGGTTTCGCCGGGGAGGATTTCCTTCAGTTCCTTCTCGACGTTGACGTTTTCGTAGAGCTGGTCGACCAGGTAGTCGGCCAGCGCCGAGCGGATCGTCGAGTTGTCGAGCAGCTGGCCGCTGGTCGTGACCCAGTCGTCGGTGTTGAGCGCCTGGCGCTCGACCCAGATCGCGAAGACGCTCAGAAAAGCCAGCACGGAGCCGAGGACGACAAGCCCTTTTACCGTGCGTCGGCGCCCGCGGCTCATCGGCGGATGCTATACGTGAGCAATGAAGCTGGAAGGCATTCACCACATCACCGCGATCACCGACGACGCCCAGCGCAACGTCGATTTCTACGCCGGGGTCCTGGGGTTGCGGCTGGTCAAGAAAACGGTCAACCAGGACAACCCGACCGTCTACCATCTCTTCTTCGCCGATGAGGGCGGCGACGCCGGCTCCGACCTCACCTTCTTCGAGTACCCCGGGGTGCCGAAAGGCCGCGCCGGAGCGGGGATGGTCCACCGCATCGTCTGGCGTGTCGCCTCCGAGGACTCGCTCTCCTTCTGGGCGGGGCGCCTCGCCGCCAAGGGCATCGAGTCCGAGCGCGATGGCGCCGGCCTGCTCTTCTCCGACCCAGAGGGGCTCGACCATGAGCTGCTCGCCGTCGACGTCCCCGACGCGCCTCTGGTCGCCGACCATCCCGAGATCCCCGCCGAGTTGGCCCTGCAGGGCTTCCACGCCGTGCGGGCCTATGCCGATGTGCCCGATGCCAGCAGCGGCCTGCTCGAGGCGCTCGAGTTCGAGCGGGTCGATGGGGCCTGGGAAGCGCGCGGCGAGAAGCGCGGTGGCCGCTACCTCTACGACGAGCCGCCCGGCGAGCGCGGCCTGCAGGGCGCCGGCAGCGTCCACCACGTCGCCTGGGCCTCCTCGCTGGAGGAGCACATGCAATGGCGGGCGAAGGCGATCTCGGCCGGGGCACAGCCGACGCCGGAGATCGACCGCTTCTACTTCAAGTCGATCTACTTCCGCGAGCCCAGCGGCGTCCTCTTCGAGATCGCGACGCTTGGGCCCGGCTTCACCGTCGACGAGCCGCTTGAGCACCTCGGCGAGAAGCTCTCGCTGCCGCCCGACTACGAGCACCTGCGGGCCGAGGTCGAGCCGAACCTGAGACCGGTGAGGAACCCGCGGCTGGATCCGGGGGAGTGAGCGGAGACTTCATCTGGAGGGACGCCGGGCGCACCGTCGTCTTCCGCCACAACGGAGTCGCCCAGGTCCCGCAGTTGCTCCGCGAGCACGGCTTCGCCCCGTTCGAATTGCTGAGCACCCCGCGGGCGCTGGCCGGCGCCGCCGGCCTGGCGGCCGCGGCGGGCGTCGTGCACGAGGTGCCGCCCGGGCAGGTGCCCGAGCTCGCCGGGGCGCTGCTGGGATCGGCGACCTCCGAGTGCCTGGTGGCGCTAGGCGGCGGCCGGGTGATCGACACCGCCAAGGCGATCGCCGCGGTCAGCGGTGCCCGCGTCGCGGCGATCCCGACGACGATGTCGGGGGCCGAGATGACCGCCATCCATCGCCTTCCCGAGGGCGCGGACGTCAGTGGCATGATGCGGCCGGCGCTGGTGATCGCCGACCCGGAGGCGATGACCGGCCAGGCGGAGCCGGCGCTGCGGGCGAGCTCGATGAACGCCCTCGCCCACGGCGCCGATTCGCTCTATACGCCGCTCTCCAGCCCGGTCTCGGAGATGGCGGCGCTGCGCGGCGCCGAGCTGATCGCCACCTCGCTCGACCACGATCCGGGTGCGCGCGACGCTTCCTCGCTGGCGCTCGGCTCGATCCTCTGCGGCTACGCGATCGACTCCGCGATGTTCGGCCTCCACCACGTGATCTGCCAGACGCTGGTCCGGGTCTGCGGCGCTCCTCACGCCGAGACCAACGCGGCGATCCTGCCCCGTGCGCTGGCCTTCCTCGTCGCCCGCGCACCCGACCGGCTCGCCGATCTCTCCGCGGCGATCGAGACCGACCCCGAAGACATCGAGGCCCGTGTCCTCCGGCTCGGTGGCGACCCCGCCGGCCTGGAGGCCATAGGTGCCAATCGCTCGAAGCTCGACGCGGCTCTCGAGTCGATGATCGTCCGTCCCGAGCTTGCTTTCGTCCCTGGCACTCCTCTTACCAAGGGCGACCTTGCGGAGTTAGTCGCCGCCGCCTGGTAGGTGGGAGTCGGGGACCGACTCCCACCCCCCGAGACGCCCCCGGGTAACTCAGCCCCCTCGCCCGTGTAGCGCTCTGCGTGACCGCCGAGCGACTCGACCGCTACCACGCATATAGCCGCAAGCACAGCGTCAATTGGCTCCTCTACCTGCTGGCGAGGGTCTTCATGACGCCGTTCTTCCTCGTCTACTTCCGCTACGCGCGGACCGGCCGTGAGCACGCCCGGCTGAAGGGCGGGCTGATCGTCGCCTCCAACCACCGCAGCTTCCTCGACCCGTTCTCGATCGGCGGCTGCCTGCCCTGGCGGCGGCCGATGAACTACATGGCCAAGCGGGAGCTGTTCGAGCGTCGCTGGCAGGGCTGGGTCCTCTCCCGGCTCGGCGCCTTCCCGGTCCGCCGCGGCGAGTCCGACGAGGAATCGATGGAGACCGCCCGCCGGATCGTCGAGCGCGGCGGTGCCGTCTGCGTCTTTCCCGAGGGGACGAGGACCCGCCGCGGCACCCTGGGCGAGCCCAGGCGCGGCGTCGGCCGGCTGGCGTTGCAGACCGGGGCCCCGGTGATCCCGACCGCCGTGCTCGGGACCGAAAACGTCCGTCGCGGTTGGCGCATCCGGCCGCGCAAGGTGAAGGTACGCCTCGGCCGGGCGATGACCTTCCCCCGCGCCGAGGAGCCCTCGCCGGCGCTGGCGGAAACGGTGACGGCGCGGATCTGGCCCAACGTGCAGCTGCAGTGGGAAGACCTCGGCGGCCTGCCGCCGATGCGCCGCGCCGCGGTGATCGGCGCCGGCAGCTGGGGGACGGCCGTCGCCGTGCTGCTCGCCCGCGGCGGCCTCGAGGTCCAGCTCGGCGCTCGCAACGCCGAGCGAGCGGCGGAGATGGTTGAGGCTGGGGAGAACAGGCGCTACCTGCCCGGCGTGCCGTTGCCGGAGGCGATCGACGTGCGCCCGGCCTCGGCGATCGAGCTCGACGGGCTCGACCTGATCTGCCTGGCGATTCCATCGAAGTCGCTGCCGCAGGCCGTCGGCGCGATCGCCGACCGGGTCGGCGGGCGCTCCTCGATCCTGCTGTTGACCAAGGGACTGATCGCGCCGCAGGGGCAGCTGCCCGCCGAGTACGTCGGCGAAAGGGTGCGGGCGCGGGCGATCGCCTGCCTCGGTGGCCCGGCCCACGCCCGCGAGGCCGTCTCCGGCTCGGCCGCGCTGGTGCTCGGCTCCGCCGACCTCGACCTGCGCGTCCAGCTCGGCAAGGTCTTCGACCGGGCCGGGCTGGTCTGCGAGCGCTCCGGCGACGTCACCGGGGTGGAGATGGCCGGCGCCGCCAAGAACGCCGCCGCGCTGGCCGCCGCCGCGGCCGAGCCGCACGGGCTCAACGCCGCCGGCATCGCCGCCGCCGAGATCTGGCGTGAGTGCATCGACTACGCGATCGCCCGCGGCGCCGAGCTGGAGACCTTCTCCGGCCTGGCCGGGGTCGGTGACCTGACCGCGACGATGATGGCTCCGACCGGTCGCAACCGCCGCGCCGGCGAGCTGCTCGGCACCGGCACCCCGGCGGAGCAGATTCAGGAAAAAATCGGCCAGGCCTCGGAGGGGCTCGACACGACGCCGCTGCTGGCCGAAGCGGTGGCCGCCTCCGGCGGCCCGGCCGAGGCGCTGGGCGGGCTGGCGGCCTTGATCCACGGCGAGATCGGCCCCGAGGACTGGGTCGCCGGCCTGCGCCGCACCGAGCGATCCCGGCGAGCCGCGTGATGCGACTAGGCTTGGCCGGTGAGCGGCCGCACGGAGAACGTCGAGCCCGGCGACCTCGGGCCGGCGGCCAAGGCGGACCTGGATCGGGCCTTCGAGGACTTCTACCGGGCTCACCTGCGCGACGTCTACTCCTACGCCTACTACCGGATCGGCAACCACCACGACGCCGAGGACCTGACCGAGCAGGCCTTCCTACAGGCCTACCGGCACTTCGACCGCGCCCGCCGCGAGTCCGGCGGGCGGCCGCTGCGGCCGTGGGTCATCCGGATCGCCCACAACCTCGCCTCCAACTACTACCGCGACCGCTCGCGCCGGCCGCAGACGCCACTCGACAGCACCGAGCCGATTGCCGCCCGGCACGACACCGTGGCGATCGCCGAGGGGCGCGAGGAGCTGCGCCAGGTGATGGCCAACCTCGAGCATCTCTCCGACGACCGCCGCGAGGCGCTGATCATGCGCTTCGCGCTCGGCATGGACAACCGCGAGATCGCCCGTGCCCTGGGCCGCTCCGACGGCGCCACCAAGGTGCTGATCCATCGCGCGATCAAGCAGCTGCAGGAGGAGATGAGCGATGACTGACTCGGGCGAGACCCTGAGTGGCAGCACCTGGGACGTCGAGCAGCTGCTGGCCGACGCGCTGCGGCCGATCGAGCCCCCCCAGCGCCTCTCCGGCCGGGTCGAGGACACGCTCTCGGCGGTCACCCAAGCCGCCGCCGAGGAGCTCTCCGACTGGGCCGAGGAGCTCTCCGAGAGCGAGCTGCGGGCACTGCGCGACCCCCGCAACTGGGTGCGACCGGTGGTTGCCGTCGGCGCCGGCGGGGTCGCGACCGGCGCCCTGGTCCTGCTCGAGCTGCGCCGCCGCAGCAGGAACAAGGGCGAGAGCGGCTTACGCGCCCTTTCCGGCGAGCTTCGTTCGCGCCTTTAGCGGCTGCGATTGAGAGCTCTTCGCTTTCGCGGTGCCCGCCGCCGCGGCGAGGCCGAGCAGGCCGAGCACCAGGTGCAGGGTGTTGTTGCCGCCGCTGACAGGAAGGAAGCCGAGGATGGCCTCGCCGCTGCCGAGCGCGAATCCCCAGATCGCCAGGGCGGTGAGGAGGAAGCCCAGCACGAGCGCGTAGGGGCGGGAGGCGTGGCCGGCGAACAACAGGCCGAGCGAGCCGGTGACGATGTAGACGAGGTTGAGCCAGGCGTTGACCCTGAGCACGCCCAGCGCGGCTTCGACCGTGCCGGGGCTGCCGAACGAGGCGCTGTAGAAGAAGCCGACGATCCCGAGCACGACGAGGAGGGCGCCGACCACAGTCGCGTACAGGCGGGCGGGGCTGGCGGGCTCCATCGGCGTCGATTGTAGGCTCCGCGTCCCGATGGCCGAGACTTGCTACCGCCACCCCGACCGCGAGACCGCGGTCTCCTGCTCCTCCTGCGGGCGGCCGATCTGCCCCGACTGCATGACCCCGACCCCGGTCGGGATGCGCTGTCCGGAGTGCATGCGGCAGCGGACCAAGGTGGTGCGGGGGGTCGGCAACAGCGGCGAGGGCTTCTGGCGCGCCCCGGCGACCTTCATCCTGATCGGGATCAACGTCGCCGCTTATCTCTTCGAGATCGCGGGGGGCGGGGGCGGGCTGAGCAACCCCAGCTTCGCAAGCGTCAACGACTTCGCCCTGCGCGGCGTCTCGGTTGCGAACGGCGAGTGGTACCGGCTGGTCACCGGCGGCTTCCTGCACGCCAGCTTCTTCCCGCACCTCGTCTTCAACATGGCGCTGCTCTTCTTTCTCGGAAGGCTGCTCGAGCCTGCGCTCGGCATCCCACGCTTTCTGGCTCTGTACTTCACGGCGCTGCTCGCCGGTGCTTTCGGCGCCCTTCTTCTGACCAATCCGCTTGTCTCCACGCTCGGTGCCTCCGGCGCGGTCTTCGGCCTGATCGGCGCGGCCTTCGTGATCGCCCGTGGCCGTGGGATGGGCGAGCTGGCCGGCCAGCTCGGCTTCCTGATCGTGATCAACCTCGTCTTCACGTTCGGCTCCAACGACATCAGCATCGGCGGGCATCTCGGTGGCCTGGTCGCGGGACTGCTCTGCGGCCTGGCAATCGTCGCCGGTGAGCGGGGCACGCTGGGCCCGCGGCATCGGCAGGCCGAGTTTGCCGTGATGGCACTGGTCGCGGCGATCTCGGTCGCCGGCGCCCTGGCTGTCGCCTGAGGCTCAGTAGCGGCGGATCGGGTTCGGCGCCGTCAGCGCCGAGAAGGAGGTGTTGCCCGGCGCGTCCATCAGGTCCGGGTGCAGCAGGTGCCCGAGCAGCTCGGTCCCATCGACCAGGCGCGGGCCCGGCTCGATGAAGGCGGCGCCGGCTTCGACTGCGAAGACCCGGCTGGCGCCGAGCGAGTCGATCAGCTCCCAGTGCTCCATCGCCTGCGCGCGGGCGTTCTCCGCCGAGCCGTCCGGCATCACGATGACGACATCGGGGCGGAGGCTCGCGAGCTCTCCCCAGCCGACATCGGGTGGGTTCAGCCCGGGGTCGCCGGCGACGTCCTCGCCGCCGGCGATCGAGATCATCTCCGGGATCCAGAAGCCGGCGACGCGCGGGGGATCGAAGCGCTCCAGAGCGATCACCCGCGGGCTGCTCGCGCCGGACACGGCCGCCCGCACCGTCGCGAGCCTGCCCTCGAGTTCGCCCCGGATTTCATGGGCATGCTCTTCCATGCCGGTGGCCTCGCCCAGGCGGACCACCTCTTCGAGCATCTCGCTGAGCGTTGCAACGCGCATTATTTGCTCAATATCGCACCTACGGGAAAAAGCACGAGGCCGGGCAGCTATATTGCGTTCGCCGAATGGCCGAAGACGTCCCAGCCCGAAGTACCAGGCCATATAGCTGATGAGTGTTCTGCTGCTCATCCTGCTGCTGCTGTTGATCGCCATCAACGGCTTTTTCGTCGCTGCCGAGTTCGCGCTCGTGCGCAGTCGTCGCGGCAAAATCGAACAGCTCGCCGAGGAAGGCGAATCCGGCGCCGAGGCGGTCGTCGAGCAGCTCGACAAGATCGAAGAATCCCTGTCCGCCTGCCAGATCGGCGTCACCGTCGCCTCGATCGGGATCGGTTTCCTCGGCGAGCCCTCGATCGCGAAGCTGATCGAACCGGTCTTCGGCGGGCTCTCGCACGAGGCCGCCGCGGCAATCTCGTTGGCGATCGCCTTCGCTGTGGTCACGGCGGTCCACATCAGCGTCGGCGAGCAGGTGCCGAAGATGTTGGCGATCGCCAACGCCGAGAGCACCGCCCGCCGGGTCTCGCGGCCGCTGAACTGGTTCCGGGTTGCGACCGCGCCGGTGACCAAGGGCCTGAGCTGGGTCTCCAACGCGATCGTCCGCCTCTTCGGCGTCAACCCGGGCGACCTCGAAGAGCACCACACCGCCGAGGACCTGAAGCAGATCATCGACACCTCGCGTATCGGCGGCACCCTCGACCCCGGCGAGGCGGGGATGCTCGGCGGCGTCTTTCACCTGCACGAGCAGGAGGCGCGCGAGGTGATGACGCCGATCCCGGCCGTGATCACCGTCGATGCCGCGGAGACGGTCGAGGCCGCCCTGCGCCGTTGCGTCACCTCCGGCCACACCCGCCTGGTCGTGATCGAAGACGACAACCCCGACCGGGTCAAGGGGATCGTCCACAACAACAGCCTCGCCCGCATCTACATGAGTGACGGGCCCGCGGCGACGATCGAGTCCGTCATCCGCGACGCTCTGATCGTCCCCGAGACGCGGCCGCTCGACGACCTGCTGCACGACCTCCAGGTCCAGCGCACCTCACTCTCGGTGGTGGTCGACGAGTACGGGCGCACGGTCGGGATCGTCACCGTCGAGGACATCCTCGAGGAGGTCGTGGGGGAGATCGAGGACGAGACCGACCCCCGCGCGGCGGCGCTGCGGCGGCTCACCAACGGCGACTGGTTCGTTCGCGGCCACGTCTCCCTCGGCGATCTCGCCGACGCCGGGATCGAGTTGCCGGTCGATACCGACGCCTACAACTCCATCGGGGGCTATGTCTTCGGCGAGCTCGGGCGGCTGCCCAAGCGCGGCGATGCGATCAAATCCAATGGCTACACGATCCGGGTCGAGGCGGTGCGGGAGAACCGCATCGAGGCGGTCCGGATCAGCGGTTCCGTCCGTTCCTCGGCCTAATTTCTCCGGGCAACCCGCGATCCGCCGAAGAAACGTTGGAGGTACCGCATGTGGGTTGTTCGCCTGACCGACAAGCAACTCGAGGTTCTGAGAGCGCTGCTGCGCTCCGAGGAACACCTCGGCCCTGCGCTGAAGGGCTCGATCGAGGCTCTCGACCTGGCCCGCTGGGACGAGCTCCCCGACGCCGAGCTCCCCTGGGAGGAGATCGAGATCATCGCCCGCCGCCAGAGCATCTCCGAGGCCGACGTCATCTGGGATCTATCCGGAAAGCGAAAGGCGGCCAGCGCCGAGTAGAGCTAGCTGTAGTCGTAGAAGCCGGCGCCGCTCTTGCGCCCGAGCTTGCCCTCGCCGATCATCTCGACGATCAGGCCCGGTGGCTTGTGGGTGGGCTCGCCGGAGTCGGCGTAGAGGGCGTCGCCGATCGCCTCGGAGACGTCGAGGCCGACGAAGTCGAGCAGGGCCAGCGGGCCCATCGGATGGCCGGCGCCGAGCTTCATGCAGGTGTCGACCTCGCCGGCCTCCATGCCGGTCCGCTCGATCATCCGCACGGCGTCGAAGAGGTAGGGGAAGAGCAGGCGGTTGACGACGAAGCCGGCTGCGTCGGGGACCTCGACCGCGGTCTTGCCGAGCGCGGCGCACCAGGCCAGCGCCTTCTCGCGGGCGGGGGCGGCCCCGTCGGGGACGCAGACCTCGACCAGCTTCATCCGAGGGACCGGGTTGAAGACGTGAAGGCCGAAGAGCTTGTCCGTCCCTGCCGCCGCGGCGATCGAGGCGATGCTGAGGGAGGAGGTGGTGGTGGCGAGGTCGGCGTCGGGGCAGGCCTCGGCGATGGTCGCCAGCAGTTCGCCCTTGGGCTCGACCTCCTCGACGATCGCCTCGACGATGACGTCGCAGTGAGACAGGTCCTTCGGGTCGGTCGTCACGCGCAGCCGCGAGGGCTCGGCACCCTCGATCTTGGCGCAGGCGGCGACCACTTTCTCCTCGGCTCGCCAGGCGGACGCCTCGCTGCGGGCCAGCAGGATCGTGTCTGCCGTGGTGGTCGAGACGGCGGCGAGACCGGTGGCGATTGCCCCGCTCCCCGCGATCCCCGGACTCTCGTACCCCTGGTTAGCGCTCATGGCCGGGTTCCTATCAATCCCTCCCCGACTCATGCCTTCCGGGGTCTCTCAGCCCTGGCTGACTGACCAGTCAATCGGTTATTCTTGAAAAACAAGGCGCACTCGGCGCCTCCAGCTTTGAGACGAACGGAGATGGCCATGGCGGAGAACGGAAAGGGCAAGTTCGGCGGGCGCGAGGTCGTGATCGTCGAGGCCGCGAGGACTCCGATCGGGCGTGGGCACCCGACCAAGGGCTATTACAAGGACCTGCATCCCTCGAACCTTCTCGCGAAGGTCTACGGGGAGCTGTTCGAGCGGACCGGGGTGGACCCGGCGGAGACCGGGGATGTGATCACCGGGTGCGCGCAGCAGTTTGGGGAGCAGGGCGTGAACATCGGCCGCAACGCCTGGCTCGAGGCCGGGCTGCCGGTGGAGACGCCGGCGACGACGATCGATCGCCAGTGCGGCTCCGCCCAGCAGGCGGTCAACTTCGGAGCGGCACTGATCGCCAGCGGCGTTCACGACGTCGTGGTCGGTTCCGGGGTCGAGCACATGGGCCACATCTCCTTTGCCGACGGCTACGAGGTGATGAAAGAGCACGGCTCGCCGTTCTCGCCCGAGCTGATGGAGCGCTACGACCTGATCCCGCAGGGTCTCTCGGCGGAGATGATCGCCGACAAATGGGAGATCTCCCGCTCCGAGCTGGACGAGATCGGTCTGCGCTCCCAGCAGCTCGCCGCCAAGGCAACCGAGGAGGGTCGCTTCGAGCGTGAGATCGTCCCCTTCGCGGTCAACGGCGACACCTACGTCACCGACCAGGGCCTGCGCGAGACGACGCTGGAGGGCCTCGCCAACCTCAAACCGGCCTTCAAGGAGGACGGCAAAATCACCGCCGGCAACTCCTCACAGGTCTCCGACGGCGCCGCCGCGGTGCTGTTGATGGCCCGCGAGAAGGCGGACGAGCTCGGCCTCGAGCCGCGGGCGCGAATCTACGACCAGACCACGGTCGGCGTCGACCCGGTGATCATGCTGACCGGGCCGATCCCCGCCACCCGCAAGCTGCTCGAGCGCAACGGCATGGCGATGGACGACATCGACCTGATCGAGATCAACGAGGCCTTCGCCTCGGTCGTCGGCGCCTGGCGCCGAGAGCTCGAACCGGACATGGACCGCGTCAACGTCAACGGCGGTGCGATCGCCCTCGGCCACCCGCTCGGCTCGACCGGCGCCCGCCTGATCACCACCCTGCTGCACGAGATGGAGCGCACCGACAAGGAGATGGGCCTGGTGACGATGTGCTGCGGCGGCGGCCTCGGCACGGGGACGCTGATCCAAAGAGTATGAAAGGAGACCAGTTGAGCAAGCGACCAATTGCGATGCTCGCCGGCGTGGTGGCGATTGCCATCGTCGCGGCGGGCTGCGGCAGCAGTGGCGGCGGCGCCAGCACCGGGGCCACCATCACCCTGACGAAGGTGGAGTTCATCAAGCAGGGCGACGCGATCTGCGCCAAGGACAGTAAGAAGCTCGAAGCCGAAGGGAAGGCGTTCATCAAGGACAACGGCGGCGACGGGAGCAATCTCAGCAAGAAGGACGAGGAAAAGGTCATCGCGACCATCTTTGCTCCCTCCCTCCAGGCTCAGGCCGACGAGCTGAGCGAACTGGATGCTCCGCAGGGCGAAGAGGGCAAGACCGCGGCGATAATCGACGCGCTTGAAGCCGCTGCCGAGAAACTCGAAGACGACCCGGCCTCGCTGCTCGAAAGTCATCAAGGCCCCGGTCCGCTCGACAAGCCGAGAGAACTCGCCGAAGAGTTCGGCTTCAAGGAGTGCGGTCGGGGATAGGTGATGCGGAGGTGCCTGGCTGCTCAGCCAGGCACCTCTATATGCTGCCCAGTCGATGGACCTGACGCTGTCGCCTTCGGAGGAGCAGTTCCGCGACGAGGTTCGCGCCTGGATCGAGGCGAACAATCCCGGCCCCGAGCCCGAGGCCGGCCTTGACGAGGTGATGGCCTTCCGGCGCGAGTGGCAGCTGAAGCTGCACGCCGCCGGCTGGGCCGGCATCTCTTGGCCGAAGGAGTACGGAGGTCGTGGCGCGACGATGATCGAGCAGGCGATCTTCGTCGGCGAGGCGGCCAGCCAGGAAGCGCCCAGCCCGGCCAACGTGCTCGGCTTGGCGATGGGCGGGCCGGTCGTGATCGCCCACGGCACCGACGCCCAGAAGCAGCGCTACCTGGAGCCGATCCTGACCGGCGATGAGATCTGGTGCCAGGGCTTCTCGGAGCCCGAGTCCGGCTCCGACCTCGCCTCGCTGAAGACGCGCGCGGTCAAGGACGGCGACGAATGGGTGGTCAGCGGGCAGAAGGTCTGGACGACGTTCGCCCAGTACGCGAAGTGGTGCATGCTCGTCGCTCGCACCGACGCCGACGCGCCCAAGCACCAGGGACTCACCTACTTCCTGATGGACATGGAGCAGGAGGGAGTCGAGGCGAAGCCGCTGGTGCAGATCACCGGTGAGGGCGAGTTCAACGAGGTCTTCATGGACGAAGCGCGGATCCCCGACGCCAATATCGTCGGCGGCGTCGGCAACGGCTGGGGGGTGGCGATCACGACGCTGATGAACGAGCGCGCCGGCCTCGCCTTCGGGGCGATCGCCCAGATCCAGAACAGCCTCACCGGGCTGGCCCGGTTGGCCGGCGAGGTCCGCACCAACGGCGGCACCGCGGCCGACGACTCCTACTTCCGCCAGCGCATCGCTCAGCTCTTCATCGAGGCCGAGACGATGCGCCTCAACGCCTACCGCGGGCTGACCAAGACGATGCAGTCCGGCATTCCCGGCCCCGAGGGCTCGCTCGGCAAGTGGCAGTGGGCCGACATCAACCAGGCCCTGACCGAGCTGGCACTGGAGATCGAGGGCGCCTACGCGCCGCTCGCCCGCGGCTCCGAGAACGCGATCGACAATGGCGCCTGGCAGTACGGCTTCCTGCGCTCCCGCGCCAACTCGATCGAGGGCGGCACCACCGACATCCTCAAGAACATCATCGCCGAGCGCGTGCTCGGCCTACCTAGGCTGCGCTAGGGCGACGACCCATGTACTTCGACCTCACCGACGAGCAGCAGGCGATCAAGTCGACCGCCCACGACTTCCTCGCCTCACGCTTCAAATCGGAGCGCCTGCGGGAGATCGCGGCCGGCGATGACGGCTTCGACGCCGCCGGCTGGGCCGAGATGGCCGAGCTCGGCTGGGCCGGGCTGGCGCTGCCGGAGGAGTGGGGCGGACAGGGTCTCGGGATCGTCGAGCTGGCGATCCTCTTCGAGGAGATGGGCTACGCGCTCGCGCCTTCACCACTCTTCTCGAACACGATCGCCGGACTGGCTCTGAGCCTCTGCGGCTCCGACGACCTGCGCGAGCGCTACCTGCGGCCTCTCGCCGCGGGTGAGAAGCGCGGCACGCCGGCGCTCTGGGACGCGGGCTCACCGGCGACCCCCGGTGACTTCACGATGGAGGCCAAGGCGGACGGCGACGGCGTCGTCCTCGACGGCGAGAAGATCCTCGTCCCCGACGCGGCCAGCGCCGACTTCTTCCTCGTCGCCACCTCGGATGGCAGGCGGCACCTGGTCGAGAGCGGGGCCGATGGCGTCACCGTCACCCCGGAGCCGGGCATCGACCCCACCCGCCGCTTCTCCTCGGTCCGCCTCGACGGCGTCCGCGTCGCCGCCGCTGACACCCTGCCCGGTGCCGAGGCCGACTACTACCCGGTCTTCTTCCGCCTCTGCGTCGCCCTCGCCGCGGAGTCGACCGGGATCGCCCAGCGGACGATGGAGATGGCGGTCGAGTACGCCAAAGACCGCCAGCAGTTCGGCCGCCCGATCGGCGCCTACCAGGCCGTTTCGCACCGCTGCGCGCAGATGCTGCTGGAGACCGAGAACGCCCGCTCCGCCGTCTACGGCGCCGCCTGGGCCGCCGACGCCGAGCCCGAGTCGC
This sequence comes from uncultured Solirubrobacterales bacterium, assembly GCA_963735235.1. Lineage (GTDB taxonomy): Bacteria > Actinomycetota > Thermoleophilia > Solirubrobacterales > 70-9 > VAYN01. The sequence continues at coordinate 225,568 of CAVTKD010000004.1, forward strand.
TGCCGCTGGCCGCCTCGATGGCCAAGGCCTACGCCTCCGATGCCGGCTGGCGCGTCCCCGACGCCTCGATCCAGGTCCACGGCGGCATCGGCTTCACCTGGGAGCACGACCTCCACTTCTTCCTCAAGCGCGGCCGCACCAACGCGGCGATCTTCGGCGACTCCAAGTGGCACCGCGAACGGGTCGCCGACGCCGTGCTCGCCCGCGCCGTTGCGCCGAGCGCAGCCTGACCTCGATCGCGATGGGCGCCCTCGACCGCATCTCCGTCGCCGCGATCGGCACCTCGGTCGCCGACCTCGAGGCGGAGACCCTGCGCGCCGAGGCGGCCGGGGTCGAGTGCGTCTGGGCGCCGGAGTTGTTCCGCAGCGCCGCCACCCAGGCCGCCTACCTTGCCGCGAAGACGACCAGGATCGACGTCGCCACCGGCATCCTCTGGGCCTTCACCCGCAGCCCCTTCATCCACGCGATCAGCGCCCTCGACATCGACGAGATGTCCGGCGGGCGCTTCCGGCTGGGGATGGGCGCCGGGGTCAAACGGCTGAACGAGACCTGGCACAACGCCGACTACGGCAAACCGGCGCCGCACCTGCGCGAGGCGATCGAGGCGACGCGGCTGATCATGCAGCAGGCTAGCTCCGGCGAGCCGATCCGCTACCAGGGCGAGTACTACGACATCGACATCAAGGGCTGGGTGCGGCCGCACCCAGCGCCGCGCCAGGCAGTTCCCATCTACACCGCCGCCGTGCAGGCGGGCATGGCGCGGATGGCCGGCGATGTCGCCGACGGCCTGATCGGGCATCCGATCCAGAGCCTGCGCTGGATCGACGAGGTCGTGGTCGACGCCTTCGAGACGGGTCTGCGCCGTTCCGGCCGCGAACGCAGGGACTTCGACTACCTGCCGACCGTCTGCTGCGCGATCGACGACGACGAGGGGCGGGCGATCGAGATGGCCCGCCGCACGATCTCCTTCTACGCGACGGTGAAGACGTACATGCCGCTCTGGGAGCTGCACGGATTCGCCGACGATGCCGTCGCCGCCGGCGAGGCCTTCCGCCGTGGCGACCTCGCCGCCGTCCCCGCCGCGATCAGCGACGAGATGGTCGAGGCCTACTGTGCCGCCGGGCCGCTCGACAAGGTCCGGGCCAGGGTGGAGGCGACCGCGGAGCGCGCCGACGGCCTCTTCCTCACCCCGCCGACCTACTTCATCTCGCCGGAGGAGCTGAGCGAGTTCCAGAACCGGATCATCGACGCCTTCGGCCCCGGCGCCTGACCGTCGAACCCGAATCGCGCCTGCAGGAAGTGCTCGACCGGGTGCGGGAGATCCCCGCGGGGTTCGTTCGCACCTACGGCGACGTCTCCCCGGGAGCGCCCCGCTTCGCCGGCACGGTCCTCTTCGAGGTCGACGAGCCCGACCTGCCCTGGTGGCGCGTCGTCCGCGCCGACGGCTCGCTCGCCAAGGGCGCCCGTCAGCGACGGTTGCTGGTCGCTGAGGGCGTCCCGTTTCGCGGCGAGCGGGTGGAGATGGATGTCGCCCGCCTCGGCTAGGGGCAGATGACGATCAGATGGAAGTCGGCGTCCGCGCTGGCGCCTTTTTCGTCGCGGGTGTGGACTTCGATCGCGTTGGCGTTCGCGGCCGAGGTGTTGGTCTGGGCGGTGCCGGGGCCGGGGACCGTGGTGCCGGCGTTGTTGCGGCCGGCGACGTCGGCGCAGCCGCTGACGTTGACCGGGAAGACGACGCTGACGGCGCCGCTGCCCTCGGTCGCGGTGATGCCGGCGTCGCTGGCGCGGGCGAGGGTGGCGTTGCCGGCGCCGGCCGGGTTGTTGACGACGGCCCAGTAGGTGTGGGTCGCGCGTTCGGCGTGCCGGGCCGTCGGCACCACCCCGAGCTTGTTGGTGTTGATCTGGTACCCGGTCAGCGTCTTGTGCTTGAGCTTGCCGGCACCGATCGTCTGCTTCTGGATCGCGCCGCCGTTGATCGTCTGCGCCGCGTAGGCGGTGCCCGCCAGGGCCACGACCAGGGCGATGATCGCCACGACCATCGCGCCTGAGGGGCGCAGCTGCTTGAGCTTGCTCATCTCTGGATTCCCTTCCAGTCGTTGAAATCAGGTAAACCCCCGCTTCGGGGAAGCTGCGGTATTCCCTGCGCTACCCGCTTGCGGGCGCGGCTAGGCGGGAAGCTTCGAGACGAAGCGCTCGAAGGCGGCGATATCGGACACGGCGGGGCCGTGGCCGGGGAGGATCAGGGCCGGGTTGAGCTCGGCGAGCTTGCGGATCGAGCGCCGGTTCTCGGCCGGTTCGGGCGTCAGATCCTTCGGCGGCTCGTCGAGACGGGTGCGCATCGTCAGGAAACTGATGTTCCTGATCACGTCGCCGCAGATAGCGACCCGATCCGACTCACGCCAGAAGATCACCTCGCCGGGCGCATGTCCCGGAGCGTGGACGACCCGGAACCCGGCGACCTCGTCGCCTTCTCTGAGGACGCGATCGACCTTGTGTGGTGGTCCCTGCCAGAGTCGCCCGAAGGTTCTTGCGATCGGGTGTGGAGTCGCCGAGACGGATCGCCTTCCCTCCATCGCATCGACATCGTCGGCGTGGCAGGCCAGCGGGATGCCGCGCTCTTCGCAGATCGTCTTCGCCGCGCCCTGGTGGTCGGGGTGGACATGGGTCAGCGCGAGCTGCGACAGCTCGATGCCGTCGATCTGCTTGCGGATGCGGCCGATATCCCAGCGTCGCCCGGCGTCGACCAGCACGTCCTCGGCGAGGTAGACGTTGATCATCGGCCGGGGGAATTCGTCGAGCCGCCAGACGCCCGGGGCGAGGTACTTCAATGCCCGATACCGAGGGTCCCGCGCGGGTCGCCGCTGTGCTCGGCGAGGTCCTCGAGCTGGGCGATCTTGCGTTCGCCTTCGAGCCGGGCCGGGTGGTCGGCGGGGAGCGGCTCGATCAGGCGGCGGATCCGGTTGCGGACCTGCAGCGCGAAGTGGGGGGTGGAGGCGCCGGCGAGGGCGCGGATGTCCTCGGCGGTGACCTCGTGAGCCTGGTCGAGCAGCTGCGGGTTCTCGGACTCGCTCACGGTTCTTCGCCGCCGATCTTGGCCAGCTCCGCCAGTTCGTTCACTTCGGCCTGCTGGTTCACGTCGATGGCCTCCTGGTCGCCGATCACCCACACGTGGTTGTAGAAGGCGCGGGTGGGGTTGGTCGTATAGCCGGGCTTCACGTCGAGAAAGTATTGGCGCAGTTCCTTGGGCAGCGTAGCGGCGCCGTCTGTGAGCAGCAGCGGGCCCCAGGTTCCCGAGGCGGAGAGGGGCGCCGCCGCGGCCGCGTCGAGCGGCGAGTCGTCGCGGGCGAGCACGAAGCCGTGGCCGGGGTCGTTGATGTTCCAGCCGAAGCCGCCGTCGGCGTAGCGGGCGAAGGCGACGGCGTTGGCGACGGGATTCTCGCCCGAGACGCGGTGGACGCTGGCGTCGATCTTGGCAATTTCCCGGACCACCGAAGAGGGGATCGCCGAGGAGGGGCCGAGGACGTAGACCGGCACCTTGGTGTGGCGCTTCAGCGCCGTCGCGGTCGCTTTCGGCAGCTTGCCGCCCGAGGCGTAGAGGACCGGGTCGCCCGAGCGCGCCGCCCAGGCCGCGGCCGGCATGGCGAAGTCCGGGGCGCCGGCGGGGGCGATGACGACGTGGTCGGGCGCGGAGCCGAAGAGGCGATCGCGCAGCTTCGCGATCGCCGCCGCCGTCGCGGCCGCTTCACCGGCCTTGACCTGGGTCACCCTGCTGCCGTCCGGCGTCGCCACGTCGCCGATCGCGAACGCGGTCGCGCCGCCGGTCGACTTGCCGCCCTGAGGGTCGAGGGCGTCGAGGGCTTCGGAGGTCGGATCGGGCAGACCATCGGGGCTGGAGATCAGGACCGGGGCCCGCACCGGCGCCGCCATCAGCACGGAGGCGGCGATCGCTCCCTGCCAGTCGTCTTCGCCGACCAGGGTGACCGCCGCGGGGCGCTGTGCAGGGGTGGTCGAGGGGAACACCGCCAGGGTGACGCCGGCGGCGTTGGAGGCTGGGTCGGAGCCGCCGACCCTGGTCGTGTTGCCGGTGGCGAAGGTGGGATAGCCGAGCTGTTCGGCGGTCTGGGCCGCCGCGGTGCCGGAGCCGTTGCCGTTCTGGGTGGGTGCCGGCGTGGGCGCCGGCCCGGCGGAGCCGGAGGAGCTCTTGGAGTCGCCGCTGCCGCCGATGATGGCGGCGATGATGAAGACGATCGCGATCAGGACCAGCGCGAAGATCCCCTTCAGCGCCCCCGGGATCGGCTTGCGCCGCCGGTGGGGGGGACGCGGCGGCTTCTGCTTTGCCGGCCGGGCCTTCGGCTCGGGGGGTGTCAATTTGGCCTCGGGCGCCGGAGACTTAGGCTCAGCGGCCTTGGGCTTGGCCTCCGGCGGCGGAGTGGCGGCAGGTGCATCCATGGCCGGCACGTCGGCGTTGATCGGGCGGTCGGCGCTCACGGCGGGAACGCTACAGGCGGATCCTGGCTGGCCGTTCAGATAAAGTTCTGGAGGACTGGCTGACTGACCAGTCAATCAGTCCACGGCGAGGAAGGAACCAATGGATTTCGGACTTAATGACGAGCAGCTCGCGTACAAGGAGGAATGCCGAACTTTCGCCCGCGAGGTGATCCGCCCGGCGGCCGCCAAGCACGACCGCGAGGAGAGCATCCCCTGGGAGGTCATCAAAGAGGCTCGCAAGCAGGGCTTCGGCGGCCTTGAGAGCATTCAGCGCTCGGCCGCGGACTCCGAGGGACAGATGCAGGTCATCACCGCCGAAGAGTTCCACTGGGGCTGCGCCGGCACCGCGCTGGCGATCTCGGGCTCCGGCCTCGCCGCCGCCGGCATCGCCTCCTCGGGCACCCCGGAGCAGATCATGCGCTGGGTCCCGGAGTGCTTCGGCGACGACGAGCAGATCAAGCTCGGCGCCTACGCCGTGACCGAGCCGCAGGCCGGCTCCGACGTCAAGAGCCTCAAGACCACGGCCAGGCGCGACGGCGACGAGTGGGTCCTCAACGGGACCAAGGTCTTCATCACCAATGGCGGCATCGCCGACGTCCACGTCGTCGTCGCCACCGTCGACCCGGCGCTCGGCACCCGCGGCCAGGCCTCCTTCGTGATCGGCAAGGACACCCCCGGTCTCTCGGAAGGCAAGAAGGAGACCAAGCTCGGGATCCGCGCCTCGCACACCGCCGAGATCGTCCTCGACGAATGCCGGATCCCGGTCGAGAACCTGCTCGGCGGCGAGGAGAAGCTGGAGAAGAAGCTGCAGCGGGGCAGGGAAGGGAAGAAATCGAGCGGTGCCGACGCCCTGGCGACCTTCGAGGTGACCCGGCCGCTGGTCGGCGCCTCGGCGCTCGGCATCGCCCAGGCCGCCTACGAGTGGAGCCTCGAGTACCTCGACGCCCACTCCGAAGGCGGCACGCCGCTGCTGAAGACCCAGCGCGTCCAGCAGACGCTGGCCGACGTCGCGACCGAGATCGAAGCCGCGCGCCTGCTGGTCCAGCGCGCCGCCTGGATGGGCCGCAACGGCATCCCGATGCGTGGCGGCCAGGGCTCGATGTCGAAGCTCAAGGCCGGCGACGTGACGATGTGGGCGACGACGACGCTGATGGACCTGATCGGCCCCGACGCCTGGAACACCGAGTACCCGCTGGAGAAGTTCTTCCGCGACGCCAAGATCTACCAGCTGTTCGAGGGCACGGCGGAGATCCAGCGGATGGTCATCTCGCGGATGCAGGCCCGCGAGTACGCCGAGCGCCTCAGCTTCGGCGCCGAGGTGGCCGCGCGGGCGATGGCCCCCAAGGAGCCCGTCCCCGCCTAACTGCCCGGCCGATGGGCCGATAAGTCACCTATGAGTCGACTGATCGGCCCATCGGCCCAGCTTTATGCTCGGGTCATGCACGGACCGCACGGGCACTCGCATGCGCTGGACGCTCGGCGCGAGGACAGCAGGCGCCGGATGTGGATTGCGCTGGCGATCAACGTCGCGCTGCTCCTCGCTGAGGCGGTCGGCGGCCTCCTAACCGGGTCGCTGGCGGTCCTCGCTGACGCCGGGCACCTGCTCTCCGACGTCGCCTCGATCGTCCTGGCGCTGATCGCGGTGCGGCTCGCCTCGCTGCCGGCGGCCGGGCGGCGCACCTTCGGCTACCAGCGCTCCGAGGTCCTGGCGGCGTTGGTCAACGGCCTGCTCCTGGTCGCGGTCAGCATCGGCATCGCCGTGGCGGCGATCGGCCGCCTCTCCGACCCGCCCTCGATCGACGGCGCCGGCGTCCTCGGCCTCGGCGTCCTCGGCCTCGCCGGCAACATCGCCGCCACCGTCGTGCTCTCGCGCGGCCAGCGTGAGGACATCAATCTCGAGGGCGTGCTTCGCCACAGCGCCGCCGACGCGCTCGGCTCGCTCGGCGTCGTCCTCGCCGGTGGCTTCGTCCTGCTCGGCGGCTCCTCGATCGTCGACCCGATCGTCGGTCTGCTGATCGCCGGCCTCGTCCTCGCCTCCTCCTGGCGCCTGATCAAGGAGCCGTTCGACGTGCTGATGGAGGCGGCGCCCGCCGACCTCGACGTCGACGGGATGGGGGCGGCGATCTGCCGGGAGCAGGGGGTGCGCTCGGTCCACGACCTCCACGTCTGGACCGTGACCGCCGGCTTCGGCGCCCTCGCGGCCCACGTGGTCGTCTCTCGGGACTGCGACCGCGACCTCGTTCGCCGCCGGCTCGAGCTGACCCTGGCGGAGAGCTTCGGGATCGAGCACACCACGCTGCAGATGGAGGAAGAGGCCGACCAGGCGCTGCTGCGGGTGGAGAACGTCCCTGGCAAAGGCTGATCGCAAGCCCGGTTGCAGGAGTGATGCAGGTCACAGGCCGAAATTGGGGCTTGGCTAGCCTCGAACGATGCGCAGGAAGCACTCCGTCGTGCTGGCGCTCTTCGTCGCCATCTCGGCGCTCAGCGGCATGCTCGCCGCCGCTCCGGCGGCGCCGGCCAAGGATCTTCAGTCGACGCTCGAAGCGAAGCAGTCGAAGCTGGAAGACGTGCGCGAGCACAAGGACGTGCTGACGACGACGATCTCCCACTACAAGGACCAGATCGATCGCCTGACCGGCGAGGTGGCGGACATCCGCGACCGCGAGGCCGCTGTCCGCACCCGGCTCAGCGCCAAGCAGGACGAACTGGACCAGGCGGTCGCCCAGCTCGACACCGCCAAGGGACGGCTGGAGAAGCTGCGCTCCCACCTCAAACGGGCGCTGTCGGCCCTGCGCGAACGGCTGGTGGCGATGTACGAGGCCGGCAGCCCCGACCTGGCCAGCGTCCTCGTCGGCTCCAGCAACCTCGACGACCTCGCCGCCCGCACCGAATACCTCGACCGCCTGCACGGCATGGACGAAGCGGTGGTCGGCCGCGTCCGCGACCTGCGCGACCAGGTGCGCTCGATCGTGCTGCGGCTGCGCGGCACCAAGGACCGGATCGAATCCGCCCGCGACGCGATCGCCTCCGAAGAGCAGGCGCTGGCGACGGCGCGCACCTCGCTGCAGAGCCACCAGCAGGAGCTGGTCGGCGCCCGGGCGGCCCGCGTCTCAGCCCTGGCCAAGATCGGCGAACACGAAGAAGAGCTGGATGGGTCGGTGGCCGCGATCCAGGGCAAGATCGCCGCCCAGCTCGCCGCCACCGGCTCGGCGCCGCTTCCGGCCGGGCCTATCCAGGGCGGCGGCAGCGGCCTGATCTGGCCGGTCGACGGGCCGGTCGTCTCGCCCTTCGGGCCGCGCACGATCAACGGCAGCTACGAGTACCACCCCGGGATCGACATCGCCGTGCCGGAAGGGACACCGATCCGCGCCGCCGCGGCCGGCACCGTGATCTTCACCGAGCCCGAGGCGAGCAGCGGCGGCTACGGCAACTACACCTGCATCGACCACGGCGGCGGGCTGTCCACCTGCTACGCCCACCAGACCTCCTTTGCGGTCTCGGCCGGGCAATCGGTCTCCCAGGGGGAAATCATCGGATACAGCGGCTGCACCGGTTACTGCTTTGGGCCACACGTCCACTTCGAGGTTCGTATAAACGGCGTCGTCACCGACCCCATGGGCTACCTTTAGCAATGACGGATGGTCCGCCAGGCGCACACCTATCTGGTCGGCGCGATGTCCGGAGCGACTCTGATCGCGATCGCCATCGCCTTCTTCGTCGTGCTTGTCTCCGCCCAGGTATTTAGGGACTGGCCGCTTGCCGCCCTCGGAGGCGGCGATGAGACAGCGGCGGTCTCCAGGGCGCACCCTGCCGGTGGTTCGGCTACGGGCGCGCCGAGTGGCTCCGCCACCATCGCGGCCGCCGCCGGCAAAGCCTCGCCGGCGGCCGTAGAGCTCGCCGGCGGCAGCAGCGGCTCCGTCGCCGGCGGCGACGGCGTCGGCACCTCAGATGGGGGTCAGATCACGACGACCGCGCCGGGTGAATCGGCACCTGGCACCGGCGGCCAGGGCGGCGGCTCCGGAAGCACCGCCTCCGCTGCAGAGTCCCAGCTCGACCAGCCCGAGTGGCACGTCTGGCTCTTCGTCGTCCGGCGGCGGCTCCTCGGGCGGTGGGGAAGGCGGAGCGACAGGCGGTAGTGGCGGCGGGAGCACCAGCGGCACCACGTCCACGCCCTCGGCCCAGGTCACCGAAACCGTCAACAGCACGGTCACGAAAGTCGATGAAACGGCGCTTGGCGGAACGCTCCAGGAAACCGGCGTCAGCGGAGTCACCGAAAGTGTCGTCAACGGTGTCACCGGCCCCGAATCGACGGTCGGCAAAGTCGTCGATGAAACCGCCGGCGCCGTCGGCGGCCTGCTGCACGGCAACCGCTGAACCCGGTTAAGGCCCAACCGGTCACAATGCCGGTCCGATGGCGGAGCAAGAACAGGCGGGGTCGGTCGTGAGCGGCGACCCGATCGAGGGCTCGGCGGTCTACCCGGCCGGGAGCCGGGTCAACGAGCGCGGCCACCTCGAGGTGGCCGGCTGCGACGTGGTCGACCTGGCGGCCGAGTTCGGCACCCCCGCCTACATATACGACGAGGACGACGTTCGCGCCCGCGCCCGCGCCTACCGCGAGGCCTTCCAGCGCCGCAGCGACGACTTCGAGGTCCTCTTCGCCAGCAAGTCGCTGCCCTGCACGGCCGCCTACCGGCTCTTCGCCGAGGAGGGCCTCTCGGTCGACGTCGCCTCCGGCGGTGAGCTGCACATGGCGCTGCGGGCCGGCTTCGACCCCGACCGCATCCACATGCACGGCAACAACAAGAGCGACGAGGAGATCCTCTTTGCGGCCCGCTCCGGGATCCGCCACCTGATCCTCGACTCCTTCGACGAGATCGAGCGCTGCGAGCGGCTGCTCGACTCCCCGCAGCGCGTCCTGATCCGGGTGACGCCGGGGATCAGGCCCTCGACCCATACCTATGTGCAGACCGGGCAGCTCGACTCCAAGTTCGGCTTTGGCCTCGAGGACGGGCTGGCGGCGCGGGCGATCGAGCGCGTGCTTGCCTCCGACACGCTCGACCTGGTCGGCCTCCATGCCCACATCGGCTCGCAGATCTTCGAGCTCGAGCCCTACAAGCTGGCGATCCGCGCCCTCGGCGAGCTGGCCGGCGACTGGTGCGAGGTCGTCAACGTCGGTGGCGGCCTCGGCGTCGCCTACACCGCCGAGGACGAGCCCCCCTCGATCGACTCCTACGTCGACGTCAAGGTCCGCGGCGTCGCCGAGGTCTTCGGCGAGGGGGTGCGGATCCTGGTCGAGCCGGGCCGCTCACTGGTCGCCAACGGCGGCGTCACCGCCTACCGGGTCGGCACCGTCAAGGAGATCCCCGGCGTCCGCACCTACGTTGCCGTCGACGGCGGCATGTCGGACAACATGCGGCCGATGCTCTACGGCTCCCGCTACGAAGCGCTCGTCGCCGACCGTGCCGCCGCGGCACCCGATTCCCTGGTGACGATCGCCGGCATGCACTGCGAGTCCGGCGATATCCTCGTCCGCGACGCCAACCTGGCCGCGCCGGCCGTCGGCGACGTCCTGGTCACCCCCGCGACCGGCGCTTACGGCTACGCGATGGCCAGCAACTACAACGGCGTGCCGCGGCCACCGGTCGTCTTCTGCAGCGGCGGCGAGGCGCGGGTCGTGGTCCGGCGCGAGACCTACGAGGACCTGACCGCGCGCGATGTCTGAGGGCTCCAAACCGATCCGCATCGGGCTGCTGGGGCGCGGCACGGTCGGTGCCGCCTTCGCCGGCCTGCTCGCCGAGCGAGCGGAAGCGGTCGAGGCCGCGACCGGCCGCCGTCCCGAGATCTCCGGGGTGCTGACCCGCTCCGAGGGGGACTTCGGGGCGATCCTCGGGCGCTCCGACATCGTCGTCGAGTTGATGGGGGGGACCGACCCCGCGCGTGAGTTCGTCCTCGACGCGATGCGGGCGGGCAAACCGGTGGTCACCGCCAACAAGCAGCTGCTCGCCCAGCACGGCGACGAGCTCTTCGGCGTCGCCCGCGAGGCCGGTGTGCAGCTGCGCTTCGAGGCCGCCGTCGCGGCGGTGATCCCGATCGTCCGCACGATCCAGGAGAGCTTCGGCGTGACCGAGATCTCAAAGGTGTTCGGGATCGTCAACGGCACCACCAACTTCATCCTCAGCGAGATGGCCGAGACCGGCGCCGGCTACGACGAGGTGCTGGGCCGGGCTCAGGAGCTGGGCTACGCCGAGGCCGACCCCAGCGACGACGTCAGCGGCGCCGACGCCGCGGCAAAGATGGCGATCCTCGCCCGCCTCGCCTTCCACACCCCGGTGACGCTCTCGGAGGTCTCCTACGAGGGGATCGAGGCGATCCAGCCCGACGACCTCGCCTACGCCAAGGAGCTCGGCCTCTCGCTGAAGCTGCTCGGCGTCGCCGAACGCCGCGACGGCGGCATCAGCGTCCGCGTCTTCCCCTGCTTCCTCTATCCCGGCCACCCGCTGGCGCCGATCGAGGGGCCGTTCAATGCGGTCATGGTCGAGGCGCCGGCGATCACCGAGGTGACGATGTCGGGACCGGGGGCGGGGGGCTGCAGACCGCCTCGGCGGTGCTCGGCGACGTCGTCTCGATCCTCGCCGGTGACGCGCCGGTGCACGAGACCCGCGCCGACCTGCCGATCGTCGCCGACGTCACCTCCTCCTTCTACCTCTACCTCGAGGTCGCCGACCGGCCCGGGGTCCTGGCCACGGTGGCGACGGTGCTCGGCGACAACGAGGTCTCGGTCAAGAGCGTGGTCCAGCGCGGTGCCGGCGCCGATGCACGCCTGGTGATGGTCGTCCACGAGTGCCTGGAGTCGCGCTTCGCGGCAGCGCTCGAGGCGCTCGCCGCCCTCGACGACCTGCGCTCGCCGCCCAGGTCGATCCACGTGATCGAGAAGGAGTTCTAGTGGCGGCCGGGCTGATCGACCGCTACCGGGACAAGCTCTCGCTCGAGCCCGGCGACCCCGTGGTGACGCTGAATGAGGGCTCGACGCCGCTGATCGAGGCGCCGCGGCTCTCGGAGCGGATCGGCGCCCGCGCCTACCTCAAGTTCGAGGGCGCCAACCCGACTGGCTCCTTCAAGGACCGGGGGATGACCGTGGCCGTGTCGCGGGCGAAGGGACGCGGGGCGGAGGCCGTGATCTGCGCCTCGACCGGCAACACCGCCGCCAGCGCCGCCGCCTACGCCGCCCGCGCCGGGATGCGAGGCGCGGTGATCGTGCCCGAGGGCAAGATCGCGATCGGCAAGCTCGCCCAGGCGCTGATGCACGGCGCCCGCGTGGTCGCCCTGCAGGGGAACTTCGACGACGCCCTGACGATCGTCCGCGAGATCGCCCAGAAGCACCCGGTCGAGCTCGTCAACTCGGTTAACCCGCACCGCATCGAAGGCCAGAAGACGGCGGCCTTCGAGGTGGTTGAGGACCTGGGGGAAATGCCGGGGGCGCTGGCGATCCCCGTCGGCAATGCCGGCAACGTCACCGCCTACTGGCGCGGCTTCCAGGAGGTCGAGAACGCGGGTTCAAAACCCGTCCTCTACGGCTTCCAGGCAGAGGGCGCGGCGCCGCTGGTGATCGGCTCCCCCGTGGCCGAACCGGAGACCGTCGCCTCGGCGATCCGGATCGGCAACCCCGCCCGCTGGGAGGAGGCGATGACCGCCTTCACGACCTCGCGCGGCCGCGTCGCCGCCGTCTCCGACGAGCAGATCCTCAACGCCTACCACTGGCTCGCCGACACCGAAGGCGTCTTCTGCGAGCCCGCGTCCGCGTCATCCGTGGCCGGCCTGCTAGCCCACGGCCTGCCGGTCGTCGAGGGTGCCGCAACCCCGGAGTCGGTCGTCTGCGTGCTCACCGGCCACGGCCTCAAGGACCCCGACACCGCCCTCGGCAAAGCCCCCGCGGTGATCAACTGCGCCAACGATCTCAGCGCCGTCGAGCGGGCCGTCTTCGATTGACCGTCCGGCACCGACTCGTCCGCGTCCCCGCATCCTCGGCCAACCTCGGCCCCGGTTACGACGCGATGGCGGCGGCGGTGGCGCTGCATCTCGATTTGGAGGTGGAGGAGACCGGCGAGTTCTCGCTCGACCCAGGCGGGCTCGACGTCTCGACCGGGCGCGACAACCTGGTCGTGCGGGCCTTCGAGAGTCTGCACTCCGCCGATGGCATCGCCTTCCGGCTGCGCAGTGAGATCCCACTCGCCCGCGGCCTCGGCTCCAGCGCCGCGGCGATCGTCGCCGGCCTCTTCGCCGCCGACCACCTCTTCGAGCTGGCGTTGAGCCGCGAGCAGATGCTGGTCAAGGCGAGCGAGCTGGAGGGGCACCCGGACAACGTCGCCGCGGCGATCTACGGCGGCTTCGTGATCTGCGGGACCGGGGACGGGGGAGAGCCGCTGGCTGCGCGTTTCAGCCCCCCGGAAGAACTCGAGGGCATCGCCGTGATCCCGCCCGAGGAGGTCTCGACCAAGCTCGCGCGTGAAGCGATTCCGACCGAGGTGCCGCTGGCCGACGCGGTCGCCAACATCTCCGCCGTCGCGCAGCTGGTGCTGGGCCTGCAGAGCGCCGACCTCGACCTGGTCAGCCGCGGCCTCGCCGACGCGATCCACCAGCCGCGCCGCCGCGACCTCTACCCGCGCTCGATGGAGATCGTCGACGCGGCCGCCGAGCTGGGCGCGCTGGGGGCGACGATCTCCGGCGCCGGCCCGACCGTGCTCGTCTGGACCACCTGGCAGGACGCCGGCAACGTCGCCGCCGCCCTCGAGGCCCGCTGTGCCGGCTGGGCCGAGGTCCGGCGCCTGCCGTTCACCCCCCAGGGCGCCGATGTCCCCGAGCTCTGAGATGGACTGGGTAGTCCAGATCGGCCTGATCGAGCTGGCGGTCGGCGGCCTGCTCGGCTGGGCGATGGTGGTCCGCGAGGAGAGGCCGGACTGGCTGGTGCGGATCGGCGTCGTCGCGCCGCACCGGATCCGCCAGGTCCACCTCGACTACGTGATGATGGGCCTGATCCTGATCGGTGCCGGGCTGGCGATTCCGAGCCTGCCGACGGCGATCGCCGTCGCCCTGGTTTTCGGCACCGCCGTCAACCCGCTGCTCTTCGTCCCGCTCGCTTTCGACCCGGAGGTCGAGAAGCGACTCTGGTACCGCGCACTTTCGGTTGTCTCCTTCATCGGCGTCAGCGGTGGCCTCGTCGCCGCCGCGATCGTCGGCCCGGGCTGAACACCATCCGCCCCGCCGCGGCCGCGGCTAGGATCGCGGCCATGCCAAGCCAGCCGAAGTTCAAATGGATCGCGGCGCTCGCAGCCGCAGCCGCGCTGCTCGCGCTTCCCGCCGCCGCCCAGGCGACGCTCGCCTTCACGCGAAACCCTCTGCACCCGGTGGTTTTCGCCGCCAACGACAACGGCTCCCATGCCCACAAGGTCGGCCCTGGGCGGTCCCCCAAGGTCTCTCCCGACGGGCTTTCGATCGCTTACCTGCGTGAAGGCCCCGGTCACGCCCAGGAACTGGCGCTCGCCCCGGCTGCCGGTGGCCCCACCCGCACCCTGATGGTCGGCTGGCAGGATAGTTTCTCGCTCGCTTTCTCGCCCGACTCGAAGACGATTGCGGCGCTGCGCGGCGGCGAACTCGGCAAGCGCAAGTTGGTTCTGATCGACGTCGCCACCGGCGCTCAGAGCGTCGTCGCCAGCGGTTACTTCAGCGGCTTCAGCTTCTCGCCCGATGGCACCGAACTCACCTACGCGAAGGCGGGCAGCGAAAAGTACCCGCCTCGCAGCGACGTCTACCGGTTCGGCATCCCGATCGGTGAGTCACTCCGCTTCGTCCCTCCGGTCCGCATCACCGACGACCACAGCTCCGAGGACCCGCTCTGGGGCCCCACCGGCAAGATCGTCTTCGTCAGGCTGATCGACGCCCAGAAGCGCAAGTACGGCCCCAAGAACGAGCTCTACCTGATGAATCCCGACGGCAGCGGGGTCAAGCGCCTGACCCGCACCAAGGTCGACCCGCTGCTGCAGGGCCTCTCGCCGACCCAGTGGTCGGCGAACGGCCAGCGGCTGCTGACCGAGTTCGGCGGTCAGGATACGACCTACGCGGTCACGGTCAACCCGAAGACGGGCGCCGAAAAGACCCTGACCAAGGAACGCGAGGTCGGCTTCGTCGGTACCGCCCTCTCCGCCGACGGCAGCACCGTCCTCGGCGACACCGGCGGCTTCGAACCGGGCCCCGACCACAAGGTCGTGACGATCCCCTACACGGGCGGCAAGCCGAAGGTCCTCGCCAACAACGCCTCCGAACCGTCCTGGAG
>CAVTKD010000005.1:0-68122 GCA_963735235.1 uncultured Solirubrobacterales bacterium
AGGTGGCGCCACTGGCATTCATGCGGGGTAGAACGCTCAATGATTCCTTCGTGATCCTCGACGAGGCGCAGAACACCAGCCCCGAGCAGATGAAGATGTTCCTGACCCGGCTCGGCTTCAACTCCCGCATGGTCGTCACCGGCGACATCACTCAAATCGACCTGCCGACCGACCAGCGCTCCGGCCTGATCGCCGTCAGCGACATCCTCGACAGCGTCCAGGACATCTCCTTCGTCCGCTTCGGCGGCGAGGACGTGGTCCGCCACAAGCTGGTCCAGCGCATCGTCGCCGCCTACGAGGAGCACGGCAGCCGCGAGCGGGCGGCGCGCACCGAACACGGGCCGACCCCACGCTCTTGAGCCTGGACCTCGCCGACGTTCCCCCTGAGCTGCGCGACGCCGTCGAGAGGACCCTGGGCGCCGCCGGCGTCACCGACGGCCATCTCGGCGTCGAGCTGGTTGACGCCGCCCGCATCCAGGAGCTCAACCGCGAGCACCGCGCCAAGGACGCCCCCACCGACGTGCTCGCCTTCCCGGTCGACGGGACCGGCCCGGTCGCCGGCCCGCGTGAGCTCGGCGACGTCGCGATCTGCCCCGAGCACTGCTCGGACCTGACCGAGGCCGCGGTCCACGGCGTCCTCCATCTCTGCGGCCACGACCACGAGGTCGACGACGGCGAGATGCTCGCTCTGCAGGCGCGGATCCTGGAGCCGCCGCGATGACCCGCTCCGGCTTCATCGGCCTCGCCGGCCGGCCCAACGTCGGCAAGTCGACCCTGGTCAATGCGATCGTCGGCTCCCACGTGGTGATTGTCTCGGTGCGCCCGCAGACCACCCGTCGGGCGATCCGCGGGGTCGCCACCGACGTCGAGGCGGGGCGCCAGCTGGTGCTCGTCGACCTGCCCGGCGTCCAGCGCCCCCGCGACATCCTCACCGAGCGGATGCAGCACCGCGTCGAGCGCGAGCTGGCCGACTCCGATGTCGCCCTGGTCGTGATCAACGGCGAGGAGGGGGTCGGCCCCGGCGACCGTTTCATCGTCCGCGCCCTGCTCGACGCCGGCGCCAGGCTGCCGGTGATCTGCGCCGTCAACAAGGCCGACCGCCTGGGCCCGAACGAGCTGGTCCCGGTCCTGGCTGCCGCCGCCGAGCTGGAGGGGGTCGACGAGGTCTTCCCGATCAGTGCCCGCACGGGGGAGGGGCTGGACGTCCTGGTCGAGCGGCTGGGGGAGCTGATGCCCGAGGGGACCTACATGTACCCGCCGGAGGATCACAGCGACCAGTCGAGCGAGCTGCTGCTGGCCGAGCTGATCCGCGAGCAGGTGCTGAACCGGACCCGCCAGGAGATTCCGCACTCGGTCGAGGTCTCGGTCAAGGAGGTCGTCCCGCGAGAGGACGGCCTGATCACCGTCAGGGCCGAGATCTGGGCCGAGACCGAGTCCCAGAAGCGGATCCTGATCGGCAAGGCCGGCGCCAAGATCGGGGAGATCGGCAGCGCCGCCCGGCGCTCGCTCGAGGCCGAGCTCGATGCCAGGGTCCACCTCGATCTCAGCGTCCGCGTGCGCCGCCACTGGCGCCGCGACGAGGACCTGCTGGACCGGCTCGGCATCGAGTAGCCGGCCATGCGGGCTACGATTGGACCGATGTTCGGGGAAATCGAATTCGATCAGCGGGGGCTGGCACCCTGCGTGGTGCAGGACTTCGCCACCGGCGAGGTGCTGATGCTCGCCTACGTCAGCTCGCAATCGCTGGAAATGACGCTTGAGACCGGTGAACTGCACTTCCACAGCCGCTCCCGCGACGAACTCTGGAAAAAAGGCGAAAGCTCGGGCAATTTCATGCACCTGCGCCAGCTCCGCTACGACTGCGACGGCGACGCCCTGGTGGCGATGGTCGATCCGGCCGGGCCCGCCTGCCACACCGGTCAGCGCAGCTGCTTCTACCGCGAGGTGCTGGGCTCGGCCTCGATCCGCAAGGACGCGCCGCCGGCTCCCGGTGAACCCGGGCCGGTCAGCCACGAAGCGCTGGCGACGCTGGAGCGGACGCTGCGCAGCCGCGCCGCCGAGCGGCCCGACGGCAGCTACACCGTGAAGCTGCTCGACGAGCCGGTCCTGGTCGGCGAAAAGATCGAGGAGGAGGCCGAGGAGGTCGTCCGCGCCGGGCGCGAAGAGTCGAACGAGCGCGTCGCCGAAGAGGCGGCCGATCTGCTCTACCACCTCGGCGTGCTGCTGCTCTCACGTGGGGTCTCGCAGGCGGACGTGATGGAAGTTCTCAATGCCCGTAGCAGCTGACTCCGAGCTGAGACTCGAACCCAGCCTCGAGGGGGCGCGCGAGCTGGCCCGGGAGGGCAACGTGGTCCCCGTGCGGGCCCGCTTCGTCGACGACTGTGAGACGCCCGTCTCCGCCTTCCTCAAGCTGCGCGCCGCCGAGCCCGAGGGGGCGCCCTGCTTTCTGCTCGAGTCGGCCGAGCAGGGCCAGGTCGGGCGCTACTCCTTCGTCGGGCTGCGCCCGCGCTCGGTGCTGCGCTGGAGCGACGGCACGCTCTCGGAATGGAGCGGGGAGGAGGCCGCGGCGGGCGCGGGCCCGAGCCACAGCGAGCCGGCCCCGGACCCCTACGCCGCGGTCGCCGCCCGTCTCGACAGCTTCCGCCCAGCCCCGGTCGAGGGTCTGCCGCCCTTCGCTGGCGGCGCCGTCGGCTTCTTCGGCTACGACCTCGTGCGCACCGTGGAGCCGCTCGGGGAGTCGAACCCGGACCCGCTCGGCCTGCCCGACATGGCGCTGATGGTGACCGACGCGATGGTCGTCTTCGACCACCTGCGCCACGAGCTGACGATCCTCGCCTGCGCCTTCGCCGGCGACGATGGCGGGATCGACGCCGCCTACGAGCGCGCCGCCGCGACAATCGCCGAGATGCGCGAGCGCCTGCGCGGCGCCGTGCCGGCCCCGGTCGCCCCCAGTGTCACCGAGCCGCCCGAGTTCGTCTCGAACATGGAGCGCGGGGAGTTCGAAGCCGCGGTCGAGCGGATCGTCGAGTACGTCCACGCCGGCGACGCCTTCCAGGTCGTCCCCTCCCAGCGCTTCTCGGCGCCCGCCCCGGTCGAGGCCTTCTCGGTCTACCGCGGCCTGCGCGCGGTCAACCCCTCGCCCTACATGTACTACCTCGAGTTCGGAGACTTCCAGATCGCCGGCGCCTCGCCGGAGCCGCTGGTCAAGGTCACCGGCAACCGGGTGGAGACGCGGCCGATCGCCGGCACCTCGCCGCGCGGGCGCAGCGAGGACGAGGACCGCCGCTTCGCCGAGCGGCTGATCAACGACCCCAAGGAGCGGGCCGAGCACGTGATGCTGGTCGACCTCGGCCGCAACGACCTCGGCCGCGTCTGCGAGTACGGCTCGGTCTCCGTCGACGAGCTGATGGTGGTCGAGACCTACTCCCACGTCCTCCACATCGTCAGCCAGGTCTCCGGCACCCTGCGCGAGGGGATCAGCGCCATGGACGTGCTGCGCTCGGCGCTGCCGGCCGGGACGCTCTCCGGGGCGCCGAAGGTGCGGGCGATGCAGATCATCGACGAGCTGGAGCCGGTCAAGCGCTGCTCCTACGGCGGCGCGATCGGCTATCTCTCCTGGGACGGCGACCTCGACACGGCGATCCACATCCGCACCGTCGTCGCCAAGGACGGGCAGCTGCACGTGCAGGCCGGCGGCGGCACCGTCGCCGACGCCAAGCCGAGCTACGAGTACACCGAGTCGGTGAACAAGGCGCGCGCCGTCTTCCGCGCCGTCGAGGTCGCCTGCGAACAGCCGGACTGGGCCTGACATGCGCGTCCTCGTGATCGACAACTACGACTCCTTCACCTACAACCTGGTCCAGTACCTGGGCGAGCTGGGAGCGGAGATGGAGGTGGTCCGCAACGACCGTGCCGAGGTCGGCGAGTTGCTGGAGCGCGCGCCGGACCGCCTGGTCGTCTCGCCGGGCCCCTGCACGCCGGCCGAGGCGGGCATCTCCGGCGCCGCGATCCGCGCCTTCGCCGAGGGGGGCATCCCGGTGCTCGGGGTCTGCCTCGGCCACCAGGCGATGGTCGAGGCCTTCGGCGGCAGGGTCGTCCAGGGCGAGCCGGTCCACGGCAAGGACGCCGAGGTCAGCCACGACGGCAAGACGATCTTCGCCGGCCTGCCGACTCCCCTGGTGGCCGGTCGCTATCACTCGCTCGTCGCCGACCCCGACCTTCCCGACGAGCTCGAGCTGAGCGCCTCGCTCGGCGACGTCGTGATGGGCGCCCGTCACCGCGAGCTCCCGGCCGAGGGAGTCCAGTTCCATCCGGAGTCGGTCCTCACGCCCCAGGGCAAGTCCCTCCTGAAGAACTTCCTCGGAGGCGGATGATGCCGAACGACGTCGTCAGCCGCGCGATCGACGCGGTCTGCGCCGGTGACCACCTCACCGCCGACCACGCCTCCGCGGTGCTGGCCGAGATCATGGGCGGGCGCGCCGACGCGGTGCAGACGGGCGCTTTCCTGATCGCCCTGCGGGCCAAGGGCGAGACGGTCCCGGAGCTGGTCGGCCTGGCCCGGACGATGCGCTCGCTCGCCACCCCCGTCTCGACCAGGCGGACCGACCTCGTCGACACCGCCGGGACCGGCGGCGGCCCCTCGACCTTCAACGTCTCCACGACGGCGGCGCTGATCGCCGCCGGTGCCGGCTGCGCCGTCGCCAAGCACGGCAACCGCTCGAGCACCAGCCGCTGCGGCTCGGCCGATCTGCTCGAGGCGCTCGGGGTCAACATCGAGCTCGACGCCGAAGATGTCGGGCGCTGCATCGACGAGATTGGCTTCGGCTTCATGTTCGCCCCGCGCCACCATGCGGCGACGGCCCACGTGATGCCGGCCCGCAAGGCGCTGGGGGTGCGGACGATCTTCAACTTCCTCGGCCCGCTGACCAACCCGGCGGGGGCGAACCGGCAGCTGCTCGGCGTCGCCGACCGGCATTACCAGGAGACGATCGCCGAGGCCCTGGTCGGGCTCGGCAGCGTGCGGGCGCTCGTCGTCGCCGCGGACGACGGCCTCGACGAGCTCTCGATCCACTCGCCGACCCGGGTGATCGAGGTCGCCGACGGCCGCACCTCCGAGTGGTTCGTCGAGCCTGGCCAGTTCGGCCTCGCCCCGGCCGAGCTGGAGGCGGTGGCCGGCGGCTCCCCGGAGGAGAACGCCGCCGCCGTGAGAGCGGTGCTGGCGGGCGAGCCGGGGCCTGGCCGCGACCTCTGCCTGCTCAACGCCGCCGCCGCGATCTACGTCGGCGGCCTCGCGGCGGACCTCAGCGAGGGAGTCGCCAAAGCCGCCGCCGCGGTCGACTCGGGGGCGGCAGGAAACGTGCTCGAGCGGCTGATCGCGGCGACGGTCAGCCTCGCCGACTAGGCTCTACCAGTCAAGTGGGAATGATCGAGCAGCTGATCGCGGGAGCCAGAGACGGCGTGGAGTCACGTCGCCGGGAGCTTCCCCAGTCCGACCTTGAGTCGCGGCTCTCCG
The DNA here is from genome assembly GCA_963735235.1 of uncultured Solirubrobacterales bacterium. GTDB lineage: Bacteria > Actinomycetota > Thermoleophilia > Solirubrobacterales > 70-9 > VAYN01. Next base: position 5,513 of record CAVTKD010000005.1, read on the forward strand.
CCCGCGGCGAGGATCGGCCCTTCAACGAGGCGCTCGTGCGCCCCGGTCTCTCGCTGATCGCCGAGTTCAAGCGGCGCTCGCCCAGCGCCGGTGAGATCTCCGCGGCCGCCTCGGTGGCGGAGCAGGTCGGCCGCTACGAGCGCGGCGGCGCGGCGGCGCTCTCGGTGCTCACCGACGAGCCGCATTTCGGCGGCTCCCTGGAGGACCTCCGCGCGGCGCGGGCCGCCTGCGGGATGCCGATCATCCGCAAGGACTTCATCGTCGACCCCTACCAGCTCTACGAGGCCGCGGTCAACGGCGCCGATGCGGTGCTGCTGATCGTCCGCGCCCTCGACGACGACGCCCTGCGGGCCCTCTATGAAGAGGCACGGGCGATCGACCTCGACTGCCTGGTCGAGGTCCACGACGAGGTTGAGCTGGAGCGGGCGCTGGAGGCCGACGCCGAGGTGATCGGGATCAACAACCGCAACCTCGACGAGGGCACGGTCGACCTGGCGACGACCTACGAGCTGATGCCGGACGTGCCGGCGGGCAAGACCGTGGTCGCCGAGAGCGGCATCTCCGGCCGGGCCGAGCTGGCGGAGCTGGAGCGGGTCGGCGTCGACGCGGTCCTGATCGGCAGTGCCCTGATGACCGCCGAGGATCCCGAGGCGAAGACGCGGGAGCTGGCCGGGGCCGACGAAGGCACCCGCGAGCACCTCTTCTAGGCGCCGCCCGCCCGCGGCACGGCGTCTTTAGAAAGTCTTTCGAGGGCATTTAGAAGGGGATCAGCGCCGGACGCGATCCTGCCTTCCATGCCCAAGCCAAAGAGAGCCTTCCGCACCCCGTTCATCTCCGCGCTGCTCGGCGGCGCGATCGTCGCCGTCTTCGGCCTGATCGCGATCTCAGCCGGCTGGATCCAAGCCGAAGGCAGCTCGACGACCACGGTGGCGGCACCGCTGGCGGCGCCGGTGGTCAGCAAGGGGGGTGGCGAAGGCAGCAACGTCGTCAACCAGATCTACAAGAGCGACGGCGACGGGGTCGCCTTCATCGAATCCGAACTCCCCGCCAAGGAATCCTCCTCGCTCTCGCCCTTCGGCGAATCCGAATCCGAAGGCGGTGGCACCGCGACCGGCTCCGGCATCGTGATCGACTCCGAAGGCCACGTGCTGACCAACAACCACGTGATCGAAGGCGCCAGCAAGATCTCGGTCAAGCTCGGCGCCTCCAACGCCACCTACACCGGCACCGTCGTCGGCACCGACCCGGCCACCGACCTCGCCCTGCTCAAGGTCGAGGCACCCGCCTCGCAGCTGCACCCGCTGACCCTCGGCAACTCCTCGGAAATGGAAGTCGGCGACCCGGTGGTTGCGATCGGCAACCCGTTCGGGCTCGACCGCACCGTCACCAGCGGCATCGTCTCGGCGCTGCAGCGCCAGATCCAGGCCCCCAACGGCTTCTCGATCTCCAACGTGATCCAGACCGACGCGGCGATCAACCCCGGCAACTCCGGCGGCCCGCTGATCAACGAGAAGGGCGAAGTGATCGGCATCAACTCCCAGATCGAGACCGGCGGCAGCGGCTCGGAAGGCAACGTCGGCATCGGCTTCGCGATCCCGATCGACACCGCCCGGGCGGAGATCCACCAGCTCGAGACCAGCGGCGACGTCAAGCACGCCTTCCTCGGCATCAGCGGCGGCACGATCACCCCCGACCTTGCCCGCGCGCTCAACCTCCCGGTCAAGGAAGGGGTGATCGTCCAGACCGTCGTCAAGGGCGGCCCGGCCGACAAGGCGGGGATCGAAGGCGGCAACACGCAGGCGACGATCGACGGTGCCCAGGTCAGCCTCGGCGGCGACATCATCACCGAGGTCAACGGCAAGAAGGTCGCGGGGATGGACGAAGTGGTCGAAATCGTCAACGCCGCCAAGCCGGGTGAAGAAGTCGAACTGACGATTCTCAGGGAAGGGTCGACCAAGAAGGCGACCGTGACGCTGGGGGATCGGCCGAACTCGGTCGAAGGGGCGCAGGGGCCCGAATAGCGGCGCCGGCGGGCCGGGGAAGGGCTTAGGCCCCGGTTCGCGGGGTGGGTTCCGTAATCTGGGCCGATGCGGGTGAAGATCTGTGGGGTGACGAATTTGGACGATGCCGCCGAGGCGGTGCGGCTCGGTGCGTGGGCGGTCGGGCTCATTCACTACGACCGCAGTCCCAGGTTCTGCGAGCCCGCGATGGCGGCTGAGATCGGGGCGGCGTTCAAGCGCAAGTGCGAGGTCGTGGGGGTTTTCGTGAACCCGACCTTGGAGGAGGTGACGAAGGCGGTCGAGAACGCCTCGTTGACGATGGTGCAGCTGAACGGAGCGGAGGGGGCGCAGTTCTGCGGTGAGGTGGCGCGGCGGACGGGGGTGAAGGTGATCAAGGCGATCCATGTGGCCAGCGCGGCGGATATCCACGCGGCGGAGGCCTACCGGACCGACTTTCATCTCTTCGATCGGCGCGGCAAGGGACTCTGGGGCGGGACCGGGGAAAAGTTCGATTGGGAGCTGCTGCGCGGGCACCGGTCGGTGGTGCCGGACATCCTCGCCGGCGGGCTGCGGCCGGAGAACGTGGCCGAGGCGATCAGGATTGCGCAGCCCTACGCGGTCGACGTCGCCAGCGGGGTCGAGGCCGAGCCCGGGCGCAAGGACCATGCGGCGATGACCGCCTTCTTCGAAGCCGCCGGCGTGCTCCGCACCGACACCGATACCGATACCGCTGCCGCATGAGCGCGGTCGAGGAGCGGTTCGGGCCCTACGGAGGGCGCTACGTGCCGGAGACGCTGATCGCGGCGCTCGACGAGCTGACCGCGGCCTGGAGTGAGGCGCGCGAGGACGCCGAGTTCGTGGCTCGGCTCGAGCTGCTGCGGCGCGACTTCATCGGCCGCCCGACGCCGCTGTACCGAGCCGACCGGCTCTCCGAGCGGGTCGGTTCGGTGGTCTACCTGAAGCGCGAGGACCTTGCCCACACCGGCGCCCACAAGATCAACAACGCGGTCGGCCAGGCATTGCTGGCGGCGAGGATGGGCAAGCCGCGGGTGATCGCCGAGACCGGCGCCGGCCAGCACGGCGTCGCCACCGCGACCGCCTGTGCCCTGCTCGGCCTCGAGTGCATCGTCTACATGGGCACCGAGGACATCCGCCGCCAGGCGCCCAACGTCGAGCGGATGAAGCTGCTCGGGGCCGAGGTCGCCCCGGTCGAGGTCGGCGCCCGCACCCTCAAGGAGGCGGTCAGCGCCGCGATTCGCGACTGGGTCGCCAACGTCGAGACGACCCACTACGTGATCGGCTCCGCCGTCGGCCCGGCGCCCTATCCGGCCCTGGTCCGCGACCTGCAGCGGGTGATCGGCGAAGAGTCGCGCGAGCAGGCCCTCGCCGCCGAGGGGGCCCTGCCGGGCCGCGTGATCGCCTGCGTCGGCGGGGGCTCCAATGCGATCGGCATCTTCACTCCTTTCCTCGCCGACACCGAGGTGGCGCTGATCGGCGTCGAGGCGGCGGGGGAGGGGCTGAACACGCTTCGCCATGGTGCCTCGCTGGGCGCCGGCAGCACCGGCGTCCTGCACGGCTCGCTCTCCTCGATCCTCGCCGACGAGGACGGCCAGATCCTCGAGGCACACTCGGTCTCGGCCGGGCTCGACTACCCGGGCGTCGGTCCCGAGCACGCGTACCTGCGCGATACCGGCCGCGCCAGCTACGTGGCGATCTCCGATCGGCAGGCGCTGGCGGCCTACGGCGAGCTCTCGCGGCTGGAGGGGATCATCCCGGCGCTGGAGTCCTCGCACGCGATCGCCTGGCTGCTGGAGAACCCAGGGAAGGGCGGGTTCGACGTGCTCTGCCTGTCGGGACGGGGCGACAAGGACTTGGCCGAGGTCCTCGAGCACGCGGGCGGTGGGTGACGGCGGTGAGCGGCGAGGAGCGAATTGCGGCTGCTTTCAAGGCCGCTAAAGACGAAGGCAGGGCGGCGCTGATGCCGTACATGATGGCCGGGTTTCCCGATCGCGATTCCTCGCTGGCGGTTGCCGCCGCCTATGTCGATTCCGGAGCCGATCTGATCGAGCTCGGGGTGCCGTTCTCCGACCCGCTCGCCGATGGGCCGACGATCCACGCCGCGGCGACCGCGGCGCTGGAGGCGGGGGCGACCTTCGCCACCGCGCTCGAGGTCTGCCGCTCGGTCTCGGCCCGGATTCCGGTCGTGTTGATGGTCTACGCCAACATGGTTCTGGCCCACGGGGGGGCGGCAGGGTTCGCCCGGCTGGCGGTTGCCGCCGGTGCGGCGGGGGCGATCGTGCCCGACCTGCCGCTGGGCGAGGCCGAGGACGTGCGCGAGGCGTTCACGGCGGCCGGGCTGGCGATGGTGCCGCTGGTGGCGCCGACGACGCCGCCCGAGCGCCGGGCTCGGATCTGCGCCGCCGCCCGCGGCTTCGTCTACGTCGTCTCCACGGTGGGGACGACGGGCGAGCGGGCCGAGATGCCCGCCGCGCTGGCCGACCTGGTCGCGGCGACCAGGGAGGATGCGCACACGCCCGTCGCGGTCGGCTTCGGGATCGGCACTCCGGAGCAGGCCGCCGAGGTCGGGCGGATCGCCGATGGGGTGATCGTCGGCAGCCGCCTGGTCCGCGCCGCCGGCGACGCCGGCTCGGCCGAGGGCGCGGCCGACGCCGTCGCGGCCTTCCTCAGCGAGACGCGCGTCACCCTCGCCAGTCGCTAGGATCTGCGCCGCAATGGGAATGGTCGTCACCCTCTTTCTGGCCCTCGCCGCGATGGTGACCGTCTACGGCTGGCTCGGCCAAGGCGGTGGCGTCGCCGGACTGGTCTTCTTCGGGATCCTGCTGATCGGCGGGGTCATCCGCGTCTTCGCCCCGCAGCCCGACTCCCGCTCCTAGGCCGGCCGGGCCTCTTCTTCCTAGGCGCGGGTCGCGACGACCTGCAGGTACTCCGGCTCCAGCACCAGCGCCCGGTCGCCGGCGATGTTTGCCTCATCGAGGAAGGCGCGCAGGTCGGCGGTCAGCGCGGCCTCGCCCTCCGGCCCAACCTTGTCGTAGGCGGTCTTGACCGGGCCGAAGTAAGCGCGGAAGAACTCCAGGTAATGGTCGGCGGAGCGGAACACCTGGCGCGAGGCGCGCTTCTCGATCCGCAGCCCGGAGATGCCGTCGCCGAACAGCTCGCGCAGGCGCTCCTCGAGGCCCCAGAGCGGCGGCGGGGCGACCCCGGCGGGCGGGCCGCCGATGTGCTTGGTGACGGTCAGGAAGAGGGCGCCGATACCCCCGTCAGGTGTCCAGTTCGCCATCCCGATCCGCCCTCCCGGCCTGACCACGCGTAGCAGCTCGGCCGCGGTGCGCTCCTGGTCGGGCGCGAACATCGCCCCGAAGATCGACATCGCGACGTCGAAGCTCCCATCCTCGAAGGGCAGGTCCTGCGCGTCGGCCTCGACGAACTCCACCTCGAGCCGCTCGGCGGCCGCCCGTTCGCGCCCGCGCTCGAGCAGGGCGGGGACGAAATCGACGCCGACGGTGTTTCCCCAGGTGCGCCTCGCGGCGGCGATCGCGCCGTTGCCGCTGCCGCAGGCTACGTCCAGGACCCGCTCGTCGGGAACGATCTCCAGTGCTTCGGCCAGGCTCTCGGCGGCGTTTACGACCAGGCTGGCGACCATCGAGAAGTCGCCCTCCGACCAGGTCTGCTGCTGTGTCCGGGTAACTGCCCCGAGGTCCGGTGAGTCGGTCATCGCTCCTCCTTGGCTGGTTGTGGCGAACCTATCGCTTAACACCGCCCTGGGCAGCTTCTAAGCTGGGTCGATGCGGATCGGAGTGCTCACCGGAGGCGGCGACTGCCCGGGCCTGAACGCGGTCATCAGGGCGATCGTGCGCAAGGGCGCCGGCGACCACGGCCATGAGTTCGTCGGCTACCGCGATGGCTGGCGCGGCCCGCTCGAGGGCGAGAGCCGCCCGCTCGGCGTTCCCGAGGTGCGCGGGATCCTGCCGCGCGGTGGCACCATCCTCGGTTCCTCGCGGACCAATCCCTTCGCCGGCGAGGGCGGCTCGGAGCGGATCGCCGCGAACCTGGCGGCGGCCGGAGTGGACGGCCTGATCGCGATCGGCGGCGAGGACACGCTGGGGGCGGCCTCGCGCCTGCACCAGGAGCACGGGCTGCCGGTGATCGGCGTGCCTAAGACGATCGACAACGACCTCAGCGCCACCGACTACACCTTCGGCTTCGACACCGCGATCAACATCGCGATGGAGGCGATCGACCGCCTGCACACCACCGCCGATAGCCACCACCGGGTGCTGATCGTCGAGGTGATGGGCCGCCACGCGGGCTGGATCGCCTTCCACGCCGGCCTGGCCGGCGGCGCCAACGTGATCCTCGTCCCCGAGCTGCCCTTCGACGTCGAGCGCGTCTGCGAGCTGATCGGCCACCGCTTCGAGAGCCACTTCGCGCCGATCGTCGTCGTCGCCGAGGGCGCCGAACCGGCCGGCGGCATGCCGGCCCAGGGCGACGGTCAGGAGGACGCCTTCGGCCACGCCCGCCTCGGCGGAGTCGGGCACTGGCTGGAGGGCGAGATCGAGCACCGCACCGGCAAAGAGACGCGGACGACCGTGCTCGGCCACGTGCAGCGCGGCGGCACCCCCACCGCCTTCGACCGCGTCCTCGCGACCCGCTTCGGCCTGCACGCGATCGAGGCCGCCGACGCCGGCCGCTGGGGCACGATGACCGCGCTGCGCGGCACCGACATCGAGCTGGTCCAGCTGACCGAGGCGACCGCCGAGCTGAAGACGGTCCCCGAGTCCCTCTATGCCGAGGCCGAGGTCTTCTTTGGCTAGGAGATGGGCGGCGGTGCCGGCGTTCGCGCTGGCGCTGGCTCTGGGAGCGATCGGCTGTGGAGGTGGGGGGGTCGCCAGGGACGCGACCGTCAGCGCCTACGCCGACGCGCCCCTGTGCGCGGGAGCACGGCGCCAGCTCGCCGATGAGGGCGGGCGCGCGGGCTCGGTCCGGCTCCGGCTCGTCTGCCTGGAGAGTGCCCGCGACGGTGCCCGGCTGGACCTCGCCACCGTCGGCGCCAATGCCCGCCGCGCCACCGAGGACTCGGCCAGCGTCGGCTATATCGAAGTTCCGTCCCGCCCCAGCTTCTCCCGTCCGATCCTCGAATCCGCCGGCGTCGCCTGGATCTCCAGCAACTCAGGCTCTGCCGGGATGGCACGCCTGCTGCACGCGATCCGGGATGCGGATTCCGGCTCGCTGCGGGAGTCGGTGCGCGAGGCCCTGCACGAGACGGGTTAGAGGAGGCTTGTCAGCGCCTCGTCCAGCTGCGGATGCTGGAACTCGTAGCCGAGCTCGAGCGCTCGTTTCGGCACCGCCCGCTGGCCACCCTTGAGCACGGCGCCGAACTCGGGGCCGAATTTGAGGTCGAGGACGAAGCCGGGGATCGGCAGGATGGCGGGGCGGCCGAGGACGCGGCCGAGTGCCTTCGAGAAGTCGCGGTTGGTCGCGGGCTCAGGGGCGGTCGCATTGACGACGCCGCTGACCTTCTCGTCGTCGAGTGCCCAGAGCAGGATCCCGACCTCGTCGTCGATGTGGATCCAGGAGACGTACTGGTCGCCGCCGGCGATCGGGCCGCCGACCCCGAGCTTGAAGGGGGTGAGCAGTTCGGCGAGCATGCCGCCGCCCGCGTCGAGGACCTGGCCGGTGCGCAGGATCGCCAGCCGCAGCCCGGCCGCCTCGGCCTCCCGCGCCGCCTTCTCCCACTCCACGGTCACTTCGGCGTCGAAGCTGCTTCCCGGGCCCTCCGACTCGTCGACGACGGCGTCGCCACGGTCGCCGTAGTGGCCGACTCCCGACTGGCTGACCAGGACCCCCGGCCGCTGCTCCAGGCCGGCGATCGCCTGGACCAGGTTGCGGGTGCCGGCGCGGCGGGTCTCCATGATCTCGCGCTTGGCCTCGTCGGTCCAGCGCTGGTCGATCTTCTCGCCGACCAGGTTGACGACCGCGTCGACTCCCTCGAAGGCCGCGTCCTCGGGCCTTTCCAGGGTCGGCTCCCAGCGGTGCCAGGCGATGCTCGGGCGGCGCAGGCGGACCTTCTCCGGGTCGCGGGTGAGGCCGACGACCTCGTCGCCGCGCGAGAGCAGCGAGTCACACAGCGCCGAGCCGATCAGGCCGCTGGCTCCGGTGACGAGGACCTTCACGGCGTTGGCGCCCGGCCTTTCATCGCTGCACCTCGACGGTGGCGAAGGTCCCGGTCTCCTCGTTGAAGCGGGCGATCCCGGCGCGCTTGGCCTCCTCGACCACCGCCGCGGCGACCTTCGGCGCGACTTCGCGGTTGAAGACGCTGGGGATGATGTAGTCCTCGGCGAGGTCGTCCTCGGAGACCGCTTCGGCGATCCCCTTGGCGGCGGCGAGCTTCATCTCCTCGGTGATGCTGGGCGCGCCGGCGTCGAGCGCGCCGCGGAAGATGCCCGGGAAGGCGAGCACGTTGTTGATCTGGTTCGGGTAGTCGGAGCGGCCCGTGGCCATGATCCGCACGTAGGGAGCGGCCTCCTCGGGCATCACCTCGGGCGTGGGGTTGGCCATCGCGAAGACGATCGCGTCGTCGTTCATCCTGCCCAGCGCCTCCGCCTCGATGATGCCTGGGCCGGAAAGGCCGACGAAGATGTCCATGCCCTCGATTACGTCACCGGGCTGGCCCTGGATCATCTCCGGGTTCGAGTTCTCCGCATACCAGCGCTTGGCCTCGTTCATGGCGCCGGACCGGTAGTCCTCGCGCTCTCGCGAGAGCGCTCCCTGGCGGTCGCAACCGACGATCTGGGTGATTCCCGAGGCGAGCATCATCTTGCTGACCGCGACCCCGGCGGCGCCGAGCCCGACCACCAGCACCCGCAGCTCCTCGATCGGCTTGCCGGTGATCTTCAGCGCGTTGAACAGCGCCGCCATCGTCACCACCGCGGTGCCGTGCTGGTCGTCGTGGAAGACCGGAATGTCGAGCGACTCCTTCAGCCGGTCCTCGATCTCGAAGCAGCGCGGGGCGGAGATGTCCTCGAGGTTGATGCCGCCGAAGGTCGGCGCCATCAGCTCCACCGCCTTGACGATCTCGTCGGCGTCCTGGGTGTCGAGGCAGATCGGGAAGGCGTCGACCCCGGCGAACTCTTTGAAGAGCATGCACTTGCCCTCCATCACCGGCATCGCCGCCTCCGGGCCGATGTTGCCGAGCCCGAGCACGGCGCTGCCGTCGGAGACGACCGCCACGGTGTTCTTCTTGATCGTGTACTCGAAGGCCTTGGCGCGATCGTCGTGGATGTCCATGCAGACCCGGGCGACGCCGGGCGTGTAGGCCATCGAGAGGTCGTCGCGCGTCTTCAGCGGGTACTTGTTGTGGGTCTCGATCTTGCCGCCGCGGTGCATCTGCATCGTCCGGTCGACGTAGTCGAGCACCCGCGCCCCCCGGGTCCCCCCGATCGCGCGCAGGATCTTCTCCCAGTGCTCGCGGTCGGCCGCGTCGATCGTGAACTCCCGCACCCGCTTGCCCTCCGGCCCGGCCCCGGGAACCAGATCCACGCCCTGCAGCTGCCCGCCCGCCTCGGCGATCGCCGCGGTCAGTTTGCCCAGCGGCTCCTGCCGCGCATCGAGCTCGACGCGGATCGTGACGCTGTACTGAGCGCTGACGGCCATCGCGGCTATCGAATCAGATTCAGCGCCTTGGCTCGGGCGACCCCGCCTCGGATTCGGATTGATCTCCCAGGTAAATATCCAAACCCTGAGCGCTAGGGGGGGCGAAGCACAGGGACTGTCGACTTAGTCGCGATATGCGCGACCAACTCGACAGTCTCGACATTGCGGTAGCCCGCATCGCCACGCCCCAGCACGGGGTCGTCTCGGTGGCGCAGCTCCATGGGGTCGGTCTCGGCTACCACCGCGGGGCGGTGGCCTTCCAGGACGACCTTGCCCGCGACCTCGATCTGCGACGGCTGGGCTTCGACGTCGCCAGTTCAGTGAACTCCAGGTGAACAATCAGGCCGAGGAGGTCGCGGCGGACCTGCGGGACGCGCTGGCGCTCGCCTCATAGAGTGGCGGCGATGGCGGCCGAATCTCCAGAGCTCTTCCTGATCGACGGCAACTCGCTCGCCTACCGCGCCTTCTTCGCCCTGCCGGAGTCGATCGGGACCAGTGACGGCCGGCCGACCAACGCGATCTACGGGCTCGCCTCGATGCTGGTCAAAATCATCGACGAGCACGGGCCGGCGGGGGTCGTGGTCGCCTGGGACGCGGGGATGTCCGGACGCGAGGTCACCTACGACCTCTACAAGGCCCAGCGCAAACCCCGCCCCGACCTGCTGCGCGAGCAGTGGCCGCACCTGATGCCGCTGGTCGAGGCCTTCGGCTACACCAACGTCAAGGTCGCGGGCTACGAGGCCGACGACGTGATCGCCTCGCTGACCCGCCAGGCGCGCGAGCAGGGGATCGAGGTGATGGTCGTCACCGGCGACCGCGACGCCTACCAGCTGGTCGGCGAGGGGGTGCGGGTGATGAGCACCTCGCGTGGAATCACCGAGACGAAGATCTACGACAGCGCCGCCGTGCTCGAGCGTTACGGGGTGCCGCCGGAGTTGGTCACCGACCTGATGGGCCTGCGCGGCGACACCTCCGACAACATCCCCGGCGTGCCGGGGATCGGCGAGAAAACCGCCTCGGCGCTGCTGCAGCAGTTCGGCTCGCTGGAGAAGGTGCTGGCCAGCGTCGAGGAGATCTCCGGCGCCAAGCGCAAGCAGAACCTCGTCGACCATGCCGACGACGCCCGCATGTCCAAGGACCTGGCGACGCTGCAGTACGAGATCGAGACCGGGGTCGACCTGGCGGCGGCGATGGCCTCCGAGCCCGACCGCGGCGCTCTGCGCGACTTCATGCGCGAGTTCGAGCTGCGGGCGGTGCTGGAGCGGCTCGAAGAGGCGCTGCCTGAGGGCGACGCGGTGCCGGGGCGCAAGGTCGAGACTGAGCTGGAGATCGAGGCGGTCGAGGGCGGGGTGGAGGACCTCGGCGACGGGCCGCTGGCTCTCGCGATCGCCGGGCACCGCTGGGCCGCCGCGGAGACGGAGCGGATCATCGCCGGCGAGTCGACCCAGGACGAGCTGGCGGTGGCGCTGGCCGGCAAGCCGATCGCCGGGCACGACCTCAAGTCGCTCGGCGGCGGCCGCCACGGCCTGCTCGCCGCGGCGGCACGCGAGGGTGTCGCCCTGGAGCTCGAGCACGACACGCTGCTCGCCGCCTACCTGCTGGAGCCCCAACGCCGCACTTACGAGCTGACCGAGCTGGCAGCCGACGCCGGGATCGGCCTCGCCGAGGGCGCTGCCGCCGCGGCGGGCGAGGAGGACGGCCAGCTCGCCCTCGGCGAGGAGGTCGAGGCCGGCCTCGACCCGCCCGAGGAAGCCCGCCTGGTCGCCGCCGTCGCCGACGTCCAGCGACCGCGCATCGAGGAGCTCGGCCTAGAGCCGCTGATGCGCGAGGTAGAGCTGCCACTGGTCCAGGTGCTGGCGGCGATGGAGCGCGAGGGACTGAAGCTCGACGCCGGGCGCCTGGCCGAGGTCGGAGCCGGCTTCGCCGAGCGGATCGAGACGCTGGAGAAGGAGATCTTCGAGCTGGCCGACGAGGAGTTCACGATCGGCTCGCCGCAGCAGGTCGGCCGCGTCCTCTTCGAGAAACTCGAGCTGACCCGCAAGCGCCGCGGCAAAACCGGCTTCTCGACCGACGCTCGTGTCCTTGCCCAGATCCGCGACGAGCACCCGATCGTCGAGAAGATTGAGTCCTGGCGTGAGCTGACCAAGCTCAAGAACACCTACCTCGACTCGCTGCCGGACCTGATCGATCCCAAAAGCGGCCGCGTCCACACCACCTTCAACCAGGCGGCGACGACCACCGGCCGCCTCTCCAGCACCAACCCGAACCTGCAGAACATCCCGATCCGGACCGAGCTCGGCCGCCCGGTCCGCGCCTGCTTCGTCGCCGAGAAGGGAGCCCGCCTGCTCTCCGCCGACTACAGCCAGGTCGAGCTGCGGGTGCTCGCCCACGTCGCCGACGAGGAGGTCCTCAAAGAGGTCTTCCGCGCCGGCGAAGACGTCCACGCCGCCACCGCCGCCGAGGTCTTCGAGATCGGCCGCGACGAGGTCGACGTCGGCCAGCGCTCGAAGGCGAAGATGGTCAACTTCGGGATCGTCTACGGGCTCACCGGCTTCGGCCTCGCCGACCGGCTCAACATCCCCCGCAAGGAGGGCGAGGAATTCGTCGCCCGCTACCTGGAGCGCTTCCCGGCGGTGCGGGCCTTCCGCGAGGGGATCGTCGAGAAGGCGCAGGAGGAGGGCTTCGTGACGACGCTGATGGGCCGCCGCCGGCCGATCCCGGAGCTGCGCTCGGGCAACGGCAACACCCGCCGGCTCGGCGAGCGGCTGGCCGTCAACACCGTGATCCAGGGCACCGCCGCCGACATCATCAAGGTCGCGATGGTCAACTGCCAGCGGGCGCTGCGGGAGGCCGGTGGTGGGACCCGGCTTGTCCTGCAGATCCACGACGAGCTGCTCTTCGAGGGCCCGCCGGAGGAGATGGACGGCGCGACCGAGCTGGTGCGGCGCGAGATGTGCGCCGCCTACCAGCTCGATCCGCCCCTCGAGGTCGACGTCGGCGTCGGCCCCGACTGGCTCACCGCCAAGTAACCCTCCCTAGCCGTTGGTGGGGGCGAGCTCGACCTCGTCGAAGCTCGCGGTGCCGTGCTCGATCTCGAGGTCGGCCTCCTGGACGACCGCACCGACGATCAGGTCGGAGGTCGTGCAGTTGGCGCCGACTCCGTTGTCGTCGTGACCGCTCGGGCCCGAGTTGGGCGAGCCGGGACCAGAGTTGTCGCCTCCGCCGTTGTCGTCGCCCGGCTCTTCGCCGTGGCCGCCATTGTCATCGCCCGGCTCTTCACCCTGTCCTCCGTGGTCATCGCCGGAATCGCTGCCCCGGCTGCTCGTCGAGGCGTCAGGGGAGTGCTCGTCCTCGCACTTGATCCGGGTCTGGTCGGTGACCAGGCCGCTGACCGTTTCGGTGCCGAAGAGGTCGATCACGAGTTTGCCGCTGGTCGCGTCGAAGGAGGCGATCGTGCCGGCGTTCTCCTCGCCGTCCATTACCCCGTCATTGTCGCTGTCGTCGTCGCGCGGGTTGTCGCCGGCCTCGAACTCGCCGCGATTGCGCAGGTGGTCGCCGTCCTGGTCGTGGCCCGCCTGGTTGAGGCTGAGCGAGAGGTGATGCCGATTCTCCCAGCGGTCCGGGATGCGGTCGTGGTTGCGGTCCTTGGCCGCCGCGATGCCGGGCATCGCCAGCAGCGCGAGGACGCCGAGCGCCATCGCCAGCAGACCGCCGAGGCGGGCCTTCTTGTTCGTGGAGCGGGTCATGCCGTTCCTCCTTGTCGAAAGCTGGACACGTTCACCTCTGCAACCCGAGCCCGCCGCGAAGATCACGAATCGTCTTCGCCGCCGCCTCCCGAGCCGCCGCTGCCGGAGCCGCCACGCGAGCCCGGATCGCCGCCCCCGGAGCCGTCGCCGTCGCTGGTCGAGGGCGTTTCTTCGACCGGCACTGGAGTTGCCACGGGAGCGGGCGCGCTTGACACCGGGCTGTTGCCGCCGTCCCTTCCCGAGCCGCCGCCGCCCCCGGAGCCTCCCGAACCGCCATCGCCATCGCCTTCATGTCCACTGCCGCCACCGCTCTCGCCGGAGCCGCCGTTACCACCACTGCCGTCGTCGCCGCTGGAGCCGCCACCGCTCTCGCCGGAGCTCTTCCCCGAGTCCGAGCCCCCACCGCCGTCGGATCCGCGGCCGCTGTGCCCTGATGAGCCGCCGGGGCTCGAACCGCTGCCTCCGTGGGAAGAGTCGCCGGAATTGCCGCTGTCGTCGGAGATCCCGTCGTTGGATCCCTCGCCGTGGGAGCGGTGGTGGTCTCGCTCTCCGTCTCGCCCGTCGCCACCGTGCCCGTCATCCGAGCCGCTACCGCCGTGGCCATGTCGTCTGCCGCTCTCGTGCAGCGCCGTGTCCTCGGAGTCTCCCGCCGGCACCGGAGAATCGCCGGGGCCGCGCTCCGCTGCCTCACCCGACGGGGTGAGCGCCGAGCTCGCGCTCGCCTCACGGCCACCGTGCCCGTCACGCCCGTGATCCAGCGCCACGCCGGCCCCGACCGAGCCGGCGATCAGCGCCGCCGCCAGCCCGACTTTGAGCGCGCCGCCGGCACCCAGGCCGCCGAGCGCCGCTCCGGCGCCACCGCCGCCCGCGACCCCGGCCGCGGCCACCGCGCCGCCCGCCCCGGCTCCGGCCGCCTCGTTCCCGTGATCGAACAGCGCCCGCAGCAGCGGCAGCGGCACCAGCATCCCGAAGCCGCCGCGCAGGGTCTGGCGGGCGCGGTAGATGGCCTGCCGCGCGCCGCCGCCGCTGAGCCCCAGCGAGGCGGCGATCTCCTCGTGGCCCAGTCCTTCGAGCTCGCGCATCACGATCGCCGCCCGCTGTGGCTCCGGCAGCGCCCGCAGGCGGTCCATCAGCTCGGTCATCTCCTCGCGCCCCTCGGCCTCGGCGGCGGCGCTGCGCCCGCCGGCGATCGCCTCGCCCAGCTCCTCGGTGCTCGGCGGTCGGTCACGCAGGTCGTTGAGGGCGGTGTTGCGGACGATCCGGTAGAGCCATGGCCGCAGCTCGATCTCCGCCTCCGACCCGCGCAGCGCCAGCAGCGCCTTCGAGAAGGCGTCCTGAGTGACGTCCTCGGAGCGGCCGCCGACGAACGTGGCCGCGAAGCGGTCCAGCGGCCGCCGGTAGCGGCGGACGATCTCCTCGAAGGCGGTCTCGTAGCCCTCGCGGACGAGGGTGACCAGGCGCCGGTCTGGCTGGGTGCGCAGCGCCGGCCCGAGGAAGATCCGGGAGGCGAGGTGCTCTGCTGGTGGCGGCGTCATGGGCGGCGGTCCTTACGGGGTACCGATACGACCGCCCCGAGGTTCAAGCTGCGGCCGATGTCCGTACAACACGCGCCCGGCGCGAAGATCACACCCAGGCGAGGATTCCGCCGTGGATAGGGGCGTGGCGCTGCTGCTCACGGCCGCCGCGGGCGGCCTGATCGCCCTGCAGGCGCCGATCAACGCCGGCCTCGGCAAGTCGACCGGCGGCCTGCCGGCGGCGCTGGTCTCCTTCGCGGTCGGCTCGGTCGCGCTGGCGGTGATCGTCGTCCTCAGCGGCAAGGCCGGCGGGCTCAGCTCGACCTTCGACGTCAGCTGGTACTACCTGCTCGGCGGGCTGCTGGGCGCGGTCTACGTCTCCAACGCGCTGATCGCGGTCTCGGTGATCGGCGCCGGCGGGGTCGCCGCCGCGACCGTGACCGGCCAGCTCACCGCCTCGGTCGTGATCGACCGGCTAGGCCTGTTCGGCCTGGACCAGGTCGCGCTCAGCCCGCAGCGCCTGGTCGGGATCGGCCTGCTGATGGCCGGAACCTTCCTGGTCGTCCGTTGAGCCCGCGAACCGCGGCGGGGCGATGTTGAGGTAGTGGCGGAAGGACCAGTCGACGAAGCGCTTGCTGCCCATCAACCGGATCGCCGGCCCGAGCAGCCGCGGCGGGATCCGCGGGATCAGCCGCTGCACCCGCAGCAGCCAGCGGAACTTCCACTCGTGTGAGTCGTGGAACCCGGCGTAGTTGACGGCCGCCTGCTCGCGGCTCTGGCGGCCCTCATGGACGCCGCGCAGCTCGCGGCCGAGGGCGATCCCGAAGTAGAGGGCGGTCCTGATCCCCTCGGCGCTGAGCGGCAGACAGTGCCCGGCGGAGTCGCCGGCGAAGAAGATGCCGCCCTCGGTCGCCCGCCGCAACTTGTGGGGGATCCAGTTGCCCTGGTACTCGTTCGGCTCCTTGCCGAGGTCCTCGGTCAGCAGCACGGTCGTGTCCTTGACGTGGAACCGCGGGTCGAAGGAGCCGACCCCGATCCGCAGCTCGTCCCGCGCCGGAAAGGACCAGCCGTAGCCGGCCGGCACGTAACGGCGGTCGATCCATATCTCCAGGTCCTCGCCACTGCCGCCCGGGTGCACCTCGAGGCCACGCGAGAGCGGCGCGTCGGGAGGCTGGACGCCGTCGCCGCTGGCCAGCACGCGCCGCCAGCCGAGTGCGTCGACGACCAGCGGGGCGGAGATCGTGCCGCGGTCGCTGTCGATCGAGATCTCCCCGTTGCCGCCGGCGGCGCCGGCCCGCCCGTTGACCTTGGCGGTCTCGAAGTGGGCGTCGCAGTCGCGCCAGAGCAGCTGGCAGATTTCGCGGTAGTCGAAGGTCGAGAAGGTCCAGGGGAGCTTGTAGCGAGCATCGCCGTGGGGGGTGTGCATGACCAGCTCGTCGAAGCGCTGGCGCTCGCAATCCATCAGGCCGAGCTGCCGCAGCCACTCGGTCGGGATCCCGCAGGCCGAGGTCTGGCGCTCACCGATCTCGTAGCGATCGACGATCATCACGTCGGCGCCGGAACCCGCAAGCTCACGTGCGATCGCAAGTCCGGCGAAGCTCGCCCCGCATATCAGGACGTCGTGTCTTCCGTCGAGGGGAGTGCGCTCCTCGCCGCGCTTGGTCGCTCTAATCGGCATCGGCCTCGATTCTGCCATTATTCGCCGCCGTGTCCGCGACCGATGTACTGACTGCCCCTGCGCCTGCCGCAACGCCCGTCGAGGGCTCCAACGGCCTGCTGCTCAATATCGATGGCCAGATCGTCCCGAACTACGCGGCGACGATGGTCTCCTTCGAGGAGGGCGATGTAGTCAACGGCAAGGTCGTCCGGATCGACAAAGACGAGGTCCTCGTCGACATCGGCTACAAGGCCGAGGGCGTCATCCCCTCCAACGAGCTCTCGATCCGCAAGTCGGTCGACCCGGCCGAGGAGGTCGAGCTCGGCGAGGAGATCGACGCACTGGTCCTCACCAAGGAGGACGCCGAGGGCCGCCTGATCCTCTCCAAGAAGCGCGCCCGCTTCGAGAAGGCCTGGCGCAAAATCGAGATCGCCGCCGATTCCGGCGAACCGGTCGAAGGCAGCGTCATCGAGGTCGTCAAGGGCGGCCTCATCCTCGACCTCGGGGTGCGTGGCTTCCTGCCCGCCTCGCTGGTCGACATCCGCCGCGTCCACAACCTCGACGAGTTCATGGGCCAGACACTCGAGTGCAAAGTCATCGAGCTCAACCGCAGCCGCAACAACGTCGTCCTCTCGCGCCGCGCCGTCCTCGAGGAGGAGCGCAAGGAGGTTCGCGAGCAGATCCTCGGCCGCCTCGAGCCGGGCCAGGTCGTCGAAGGCAAGATCTCCAACATCGTCGACTTCGGCGCTTTCGTCGACCTCGACGGGATCGACGGCCTGATCCATATCTCCGAGCTTTCCTGGAGTCACGTCAACCATCCCTCCGAAGTCGTCGCGATCGGCGACACGGTGCGGATCAAAGTGCTCGACATCGACCGTGACCGCCAGCGCATCTCACTCGGCCTCAAGCAGACGCAGGAGGATCCGTGGCAGCGGGTCATCAGCACCCACCGTCCCGGCGACGTGCTCGAGGGAGCGGTGACCAAGGTCGTCGCCTTCGGCGCCTTCGTCGAAATCCTCCC
Source organism: uncultured Solirubrobacterales bacterium (assembly GCA_963735235.1). Taxonomy (GTDB): domain Bacteria; phylum Actinomycetota; class Thermoleophilia; order Solirubrobacterales; family 70-9; genus VAYN01. The sequence goes on from CAVTKD010000005.1 coordinate 23,122, forward strand.
CGGCGTCGAGGGCCTGGTCCACATCTCCGAGCTTGCCGACCACCACGTCGAGAATCCGAGCGAAGTGGTCGAGCCGGGCGCGACGCTGAACGTGAAGATCCTCGAGATCGACGAAGAGCGGCGCCGTCTCTCACTCAGCATCAAGCGGGTCGAGGGGCAGAACATGCCGATGGGGGATCTGGGCGAGCAACTTCAAGAGGCAGCGGCGGGGGCCGAGGCTACCGCCGAGGGTTCAGAGGCCGCGCCCACGGATGAGGCGCCAGAGACCGCGGAGGCTGGCGCCGTCGAGGAGCCCCAGGACGAGGCTCCCGTGGTGGAGGAGCCTGCAGCCGATGAGGCGCCAGTTGAAGAGCCTGTTGCTGAGGAGGCCGAGACGGAGGTTGTTGCTGAGCCCGATGCGCCTGTCGAGGCAGAGGCTGTGGAGGAGGCACCCGTCGCCGAGGCCGAGGCTTCTGAGAGCGCCGATCCTGCGCCGGTGGCGGAGGAGAACGGTACGACTGAGGACAGCGGCGCTGCGGACGAGGCCGGCGAGGAGATTCACGAGGGTGAGTCGGTCAGCGAGCGGCCGGATTCCCCTGACGACCTCGACGAGGCCGCGGGCGACACGCCCGAGCCCGAGGCACCAGCCGACTCGTAACCGGCCCGATGCCGCTGACGATCGGCCTCACCGGCGGTATCGCGGCCGGGAAGTCCGAGGCGCTGGCGGCCTTTGCCCGACTGGGCGCTTCGACACTCTCCAGTGACGCCGTGGTCCACGAGTTGCTGGACTCCGAACCCTTGCTGGGCCGTCTGGTCGAGCGCTGGGGCGCCGACATCGCTCCGGGCGGCGGGGTTGATCGCAACCGCATCGGCGAGGTCGTCTTCGCCGACCCAGAGCAGCTGACCTGGCTCGAGCAGCAGATCCACCCCCTGGTCCGGGAGCGGATCGGCTCCTGGCTCGGGGACCTTCCCGAGGATGGCGAGATCGCCGTAATCGAGGTGCCGCTGCTCTTTGAGTCGGGGATGGACCAGGCGTTCGACACGACCGTCGCGATCGTCACCGACGACGCGGTGCGCCGCGAGCGCGCGGCGGCGCGCGGCCACACCCTGGTCGACGAGCGCGAGGCGCGTCAGCTGGCCCAGGGCGAGAAGGCGGAGCGGGCCGAGCACACGATCCCCAACGACGGCTCGGTCGAGGATCTCGAGCGGGCGCTGTCCGCCCTGATCGGGAGGCTGCGGCGATGAGGCGGACGACTCGACGGCGGCTGGCCACGGGCACGGGCGCGGTCGTGGTTGTGGTCCTGGCTGGGGCGCTGATGGGTGCCTTCGGAGACGTCGACCAGGCGATCCAGGAGCTGACCCTGCCGCTGCACCACGAGGACATAATCCGCCAGCAGGCGGCCGAAAAGGGAGTTGACGCGGCACTGATCGCGGCGGTGATCTACTCGGAGTCGAAGTTCAGCGACCAGACCTCGGTTGCCGGGGCGCGGGGGCTGATGCAGATCACGCCGGCAACCGCGAAGGAAATCGAGCGCCACAGCGGCGGCACCACCTTCGAACTGAGCGACCTCTCCGACCCCGAAATCAACATCCGCTACGGCACCTACGTCCTGCGCGAATTGCTCGATCGCTACGAAGGCGACGAGGTGGCGGCGCTGGCGGCCTACAACGCCGGTCCCGGCAACGTCGACAAGTGGGGCGGCAGCGGCCTCTCTCTCGACGGAATTCCCTTCCCTGAAACCCGCGCCTACGTCGCCGAGGTTCTCGAAAAGCGCCAAGCCTACCGCGACAAGTACGCGAAGGAGCTGGGCTACTGAGCCCCGGCGCCCCCAGGCCGCGGGTCGCGGCGCTGGCGCTTGCCGTGGGGCTGGTCTTGGCCGATTCCTCGGTTGTCGTCCTGGCGCTGCCGGACATCTACCGCGACCTCGACACCAGCGTCGCCGCCGTCACCTGGGTGCTGATCTCCTTCAATCTGGTGATGGCGCTGGCCGCGGTCCCCGCCGCGATGATCGCGCGCCGGGTCGGCCCCGGCCGCGCCGCAGCCGTCGGCCTGGCGATCTTCGCCGGCGCCGGGCTCGCCTGCGGCCTCTCGGACAACCTGACGACGCTGATCCTCGCCCGTTGCGTGCAGGCGCTCGGCGGCGCCGCCGCCGTGACCGCGGCGCTGGAGCTGCTGCCCGCCACGGTCGGCTCCGAGAAACGGGCGGCAGTGGTCTGGGCGACCGCCGGCGCCACCGGGGCGGCGCTGGGGCCGGCGGTCGGCGGCATCCTCACCCAGCTGATCTCCTGGCAGTCGATCTTCCTGCTCCAGGTGCCGCTGGCGCTGGCCGCCGCGGTGCCGATCCTGGCCGTCGCCAAGCACGAGGCGGCGACCGGGATCCTCGAGCCGGAGCTGCGCCGCACCGGCCGCCCGCACCTGCTCGCCAACATCGCCCTGGCGATGGTCTCGGCGGCGATCGCCGCCGCCCTCTTCCTGCTGGTCCTGCTGCTGATCGAAGGCTGGCGCCTGAGCCCGATCGGCGCCGCGATCGTGGTCACGGTGATGCCGCTGGCGGCAATCCTCGGCAGCCGCCTCGGCCCGCTCGTCTCCAGCGCCAGGGCCCGGGCCGCCGCCGGCGCGATCCTCGTCTCCGGCGGCCTCGGCGGCCTCGCCCTGCTGCCGAAGGCGGAGGTGGTCCTGACCCTGCCGCCGCAGATCCTCGTCGGCATCGGGCTCTCGCTGGTGCTCTCGGCCCTGACCGAGACCGCGCTCGGCGGCCGCGCCCCGCAGGCGATCCACGGCGGCTGGACGATCTCGGCCCGCCACGCCGGCGTCGTCATCGGGCTGCTGGCGCTGACCCCGGTCTTCACCGCCGACATCGCCCAGCAGCGCGACGACGCGATCAACGCCGGCACCGCGGTCATCCTCGACTCCCCGGTCAACCCGCTGCTGAAGATCGAACTGGCCCAGCGGGTCGCGGACCGCCTCGAAGGCGAGGACGGCAAGGTGCCGACGCTCGGGCCGGCCTTCGAACCGCTGCCGTCAGACGCGGGCGAACGGGCCGAAGTCGAAGAGCTGCGCGGCGAACTGCAGGATCAACTCAACCGCGGCGCCACCCACGCCTTCAGTCCCTCCTTCGGGCTCGCGGCGCTGCTCGGGCTGCTGGCCCTGATCCCGATCGGGCTCTCGCGCAAACGGGACGTGGAGCTGTGAGCGAGAAGCTGCGGGCCCGGGTCCTCGTCGCCGGCGCGATCCTCGCCGCCCTGGCCCTGGTCGGCGCCTACCTGGCGGCCGGCGGCTCCTCCTACGCGCCGGAGAAGACCCAGGATCCCTGCAAGCCCCGGCCCTGGCGGAACCCGCAGGGCCTGGAGGAAATCGCGCAGCAGTTCTCGCTCTCGGCCCTTGACGGCGCCGCCTGCAAGCTCGGGGTCAGCCGCGAGGCCCTGGCTCGGGCCTTGGCGACGCCGGAGGCCCGCGAACGCTTCAGCAAGAAGTACGGAATCGACGATGCGAAGCTGGCGCAGGCGATCCGGGCCGGCCTGGTGCGGGCGGTCAATGACGCCGAAAAGGCCGGGGCGCTGAGCCCGCTGCTGGCCGGCCCGCTGCGCACCACGGTCGAACAGATCCCGCTCGACCAGGCGATCGAATTGGTCCGGGACGCCCGCTCGGCGCTGGGCGGCCTGCAGACCTTCCTCGGCCCGGCCGGCGGCTTCCTCGAAGAACTGCTGCCTTAGACCGCCGGGGCGACTGACCGGGCCCCGCGGCGCCCCGGTCAGTCGCGGGTGGCGCGCCAGACCCAGAGCATCGCCAGCGGCTGCAGCGGCAGGCGCGCCCAGAGTGCCCAGCGGGGGATCTTGTCCAGGTCCAGCCCCTTGACCTGCTCGGGGCTGACCGCCATGTGAACGTTGGCGGGGAAGATGGCGAGCAGCAAGACCAGCAGCCACCAGCGCGAGAAACCGCGGGTGCGGGGGTGGAGGACGGCGAGGCCGCCGGCGATCTCGGCGACACCGCTGATCGCGACCGCCGTGCTTTTGTCCGGCACCCAGGGCGGCACGATCGCCTCGAAGCTGCGCGGGATGATGAAGTGGAGCATCCCGGTGAGGGTGAAGAAGGCGGCCAGCGCGCGTCGGGACCAGGTCATCGGCGAGGCAGTCTCCCAGGTGCGGCGCAGCGGCGCGTCCGTGCGGGAAAGCACAACCAGCGCGCCAGCTAAGGTCAGCGAATGCCGGAGTTCGTGCTCAACCCCGCCTACACGCCGACCGCCGACCAGCCGAAGGCGATCGCCGGCCTGGCCGAGGGACTGGAAGCCGGCGAACGGTTCCAGACCCTGCTCGGGGCGACCGGCACCGGCAAGACATTCACGATGGCGGCGACGATCGCCGCGGTGCAGCGGCCGACCCTGGTCATCGCCCACAACAAGACCCTGGCGGCGCAGCTCTGCAACGAGTTCCGCGAGTTCTTCCCTGACAACTCGGTCGAGTACTTCGTCTCCTACTACGACTATTACCAGCCGGAGGCCTACGTCCCGGCCCAGGACCTCTACATCGAGAAGGACTCCTCGATCAACGACGAGATCGACCGCCTGCGGCACGCGGCGACCGCGGCCCTGTTCGCCCGCCGCGACGTGATCATCGTCGCCTCGGTCTCCTGCATCTACGGCATCGGCTCGCCCCAGGTCTACAACGAAAAAATGCAGCTCTTCAAAGTCGGCGCCTCGATCGACCGCGACGAGGTGCTGCGCAAGCTGGTGAAGATGCAGTACCAGCGCAACGATTCGGTGCTCGGCCGTGGCTCCTTCCGGGTCCGCGGCGAGGTGCTGGAGATCATGCCGGCCTACGCCGAGTCCGCTTACCGGATCTCCCTCTTCGGCGACGAGATCGAGGGGATCCAGCACTTCGATCCGCTGACCGGGGAAATCCTCGACACGATCGACCACGTCTCAGTCTGGCCGGCGTCCCACTACGTGACCAAAGACGAGACCGTCGAGCGCGCGGTCGAGGAGATCCGCAGCGAACTGAACAGGCGCACCGAGGAGCTCGAGGCCGAGGGCAAGCAGCTGGAGGCGCACCGGCTGCGCCAGCGCACCGCCTACGACCTCGAGATGATCAAGGAGGTCGGCTTCACCTCGGGGATCGAGAACTACTCGCGGATCCTCGATGGCCGCCCCGCCGGCAGCCCGCCGCACACGCTGATCGACTACTTCCCGGACGACTTCGTCGTCTTCGTCGACGAGTCCCACCAGACGATCCCCCAGATCGGCGGCATGTACGAGGGCGACCGCTCGCGCAAGTCGACCCTGATCGACTACGGCTTCCGCCTGCCCTCGGCAATCGACAACCGGCCGCTCAGATTCGAAGAGTTCCTGGAGCGGGTCGACCGCCTGGTGATGGTCTCGGCGACGCCCGGCAACTTCGAGAAAGCCGAATCGACGCGGACCGTCGAGCAGATCGTCCGCCCGACCGGAATCATCGACCCCTACATCGAGATCCGCGAGACGAAGAACCAGATCGACGACCTGATGAACGAAGTCCGGGTCGTCGCCAAAGCCGGCGAGCGCGTCCTCGTCACCACCCTGACCAAGAAGATGGCCGAGGACCTGACCGCCTACCTGCTCGAGTACGGGATCAAGGTCCGTTACCTGCACTCGGAGATCGACACCCTGGAACGGATCCAGATCATCCGCGACCTGCGGCTCGGCGACTACGACGTCCTGGTCGGGGTCAACCTGCTGCGCGAGGGCCTCGACCTGCCCGAGGTCTCCCTGGTGGCGATCCTCGACGCCGACAAGGAGGGCTTTCTGCGCGGCGAGACCAGTCTCGTGCAGACGATCGGCCGTGCCGCCCGCAACGTCAACGGGCGGGTGCTGATGTACGCCGACCGCGAGACCGACGCGATGCGCGCGGCGATGGGCGAGACCGACCGCCGCCGGGCGATCCAGCTCGCCTACAACGAGGAGCACGGGATCACCCCGGAGACGGTCCGCAAAGGCATCTCCGAGATGGGCGAGTTCCTGGCGATGGAGGACCGGGCGCCGCGCAAACGGCGCGGCAAGCGCGGGGGGGAGTTCGACAGCCCGGAGGAGTTGGAGCGGACGATCGTCTCGCTCGAGGAGGAGATGCTGGCGGCGGCCGACGACCTCCGCTTCGAGGAGGCGGGCAGGATCCGCGACGAGCTGCGCGAGCTGCGTCGCGACCTCGACGGGATGACCGCCGGCGCTTAGGCCTGGCTCAGGCCAGGAGCTTTGCCGCCTTGGCGCTGTCGGTGAAGAATTCACCGCGCACGGTCTTGCCGTTCTCGTACTCGATCAGGTGAATGAAGGGCGCCTCGAAGCTGCCCTTGTCATTGCTCGCCCGCTGGGTGCCGCGGACCACCACGTAGTCGCCGGCGTCGATGAACTCGTCGGGGTCGACGCTGAACGATGACCAGTAGTCGGGGATCTGGGCAAAGTTCGCCAGGATCGCGTCACGGCCTTCGACCGCTCCTCCGAGCGGCAACTCGTCCGAGGTGACCCAGACGGCGTTCTCGGCAAATGAATCTCGCAGGGCATTCAGGTCGCCGCTCGCGAAGGCGTCGTAGGCGGACCGGGCAGTGTCGATGTTCGACATCTCTCCTCCTCTGTTTGGCCCCGCCTGTGACAAACGTAACGCGGTCGTCGCGGCGACGCAAGTGGGGCCAGGATCGCCGCCGGTCTAATCTCACGCGATGGCCATCGATGTCAGCGAAGCGACCTTCGACCGCGACGTCGTCGAGCTCTCCCGGAAGACGCCGGTGGTGGTCGATTTCTGGGCCGAGTGGTGCGGCCCCTGCAAAGCGCTGAGCCCGGCGCTGGAAGCGGCGGAGGCGAGCCGCGGCGGCCGGGTGCTGCTGGCCAAGGTCGACGTCGACGCCAACAAAGCGCTCGGGGACCGCTACGGCGTCCAGGGGATACCCGCCGTCAAGGCCTTTCGTGACGGCACGGTGGTCAGCGAGTTCACCGGCGCGATCCCGAAAGCGAAGGTCGAGTCCTTCTTCGACGCCCTGGTCCCCTCGAAGGCTGACGAGCTGCTGGAGCAGGGCGACGAGCTCTCGCTGCGCGAGGCCGCCGAACTGGAGCCGCGCCGCGCCGACGTCGCCGTCGCGCTCGGCCGGGCGCGACTCGAGCGCGGGGCGGAGGACGAGGCGCTCGCGGCGGTCGAGTCCCACCCCGAGGACTTCGCCGCCCAGGGCCTGGCGGCCCGCATCCGCCTGGCCCGCGCCGGTGTCGGCATCGACGCCTTCGCCGCCCTCGACCGCGGCGAGCGCGAGGCGGCGCTCGATTCACTGCTCGACGAGCTGGCCGCGGGCACCGCCGACCGCGCGGCGCAGGAAGAAGTTCCCGACCTCCTCCGCCGCGTTATCGTCGGCATCCTCAGCGAGCTCGACCCCGCCGACCCCGCCGCCCGCGGCTACCGCCGCAAGCTCGCCGCCGCTCTTGGCTGACGCCGCTGCATCGACCCCGACCGCATTTCTTGCCGCATAACGGGCATAAGTGCGTTCGGATGAAAGTTCTCCCCACGGGAACATCTGTTCGCCTGCGTAGAATCGATTCCAGTGGCTGCCTCTGACCGCATCGTCATCTCGGGCGCCCGGGAGCACAACCTCAAGGACGTCGACGTTGAGTTGCCCCGGGATGCGCTGATCGTCATCACCGGGCTCTCGGGCTCCGGCAAGTCGAGCCTTGCCTTCGACACGATCTACGCCGAGGGCCAGCGGCGCTACGTGGAGTCGCTCTCCGCCTACGCGCGGCAGTTCCTGGGGCTGATGGAGAAGCCGGACGTGGACTCGATCGAGGGGCTATCGCCGGCGATCTCGATCGACCAGAAGACGACCTCGCGCAACCCGCGCTCGACGGTCGGCACGGTGACCGAGATCTACGACTACCTGCGGCTGCTCTGGGCGCGGATCGGTGTGCCGTACTGCCCGACCTGCGGCGAGCTGATCGCCGGCCAGTCCCAGGAGCAGATCGTCGATCGCCTGATGACCCTCGATGAGGGCACCAAATTCATGGTCATGGCGCCGGTCGTGCGCGGGCGCAAAGGCGAGTACGGGAAATTGCTGGAGCAGATGCGGTTGGAGGGTTACTCGCGGGCCAAGGTCAACGGCGAGCTGCGCCGGCTCGACGAGGAGATCGTCCTCGACAAGAAGTTCAAACACGACATCGCGATCGTCGTCGACCGGTTGGTCATGAAGACCGACCTGCGGCGGCGGCTCTCGGAGTCGGTCGAGGCGGCGGCCGGCATCGCCGCTGGTCTGATCGAAGTCGAGATCGCCGGCCAGGAGTCCGAGCCGCTGCTCTTCTCCGAGCAGTTCGCCTGCCTCAACTGCGGTACCTCGATCCCCGAGCTGGAGCCGCGGATCTTCTCCTTCAACTCGCCCCACGGCGCCTGTGAGCGCTGTCACGGGCTCGGCTTTCAGCGCGTGATCGACCCCGAGCTGGTCGTCCCGGACCCGACCCTCTCGCTCGCCGAGGGCGCACTGCAGCCCTGGAATCGCGGCATCACCGCCTACTGGAAGCGGCTGATCGCGGCCGTCTGCGAGGAGAACAGTGTCGACCCCGACAAGCCCTGGTCGAAGCTGAAGAAGGCCGAGAAGGAGATCTTCCTCTACGGCACCGGTGAGGAACGCCACCAGGTCACCTACACCAACCGCTTCGGCCGTCGCCGCTCCTACAAAGTCCGCTTCGAGGGCATCGTCAACAACCTGCAGCGCCGCTACGAGGAGACCGACTCGGAGACCAACCGCGAGCGGATCGAGAGCTACATGGCCGAGCAGCCCTGCCCGCAGTGCGACGGCGCCCGGCTGCGCCCCGAGAGCCTCGCGGTCAAGGTCGGCGGCATCAGCATCGCCGAGTACAGCGACCTCTCGGCGCGGGCGGCGGCAGAGTGGATAGCGGCGCTGGAGATGAACGAGACCGAGAAGGCGATTGCCCGCCTGATCGTGCGTGAGATCACCGAACGCCTCGCCTTCCTCGAGAACGTCGGCATCGGCTATCTCTCACTGGCCCGCGCGGCCCGCTCGCTCTCCGGCGGCGAGGCGCAGCGGATCCGCCTGGCGACGCAGATCGGCTCCAGCCTGGTCGGCGTCATGTACGTGCTCGACGAGCCCTCGATCGGGCTCCACCAGCGCGACAACGAGAAGCTGATCGGGACCCTGAACCGGCTGCGCGACCTCGGCAACACGGTGATCGTCGTCGAGCACGACGAGGGGACGATGATGGCCGCTGACCACCTCGTCGACCTCGGCCCGGGCGCCGGCGAACACGGCGGCCACATCATCGCCGCCGGGACGCCGAAACAGGTAGCCAAGGACCCGGCTTCGCTGACCGGGCAGTACCTCTCCGGCAAGCGTAAGATCGAGGTTCCCGAGGAGCGCCGCCGGCCGAGCGGGGCGCTGCGTGTTCGCGGTGCCCGCGAACACAACCTCAAGGACGTCGACGTGGCGATCCCGCTCGGGGTCTTCTGCTGCGTCACCGGCGTCTCCGGCTCCGGCAAGTCGACGCTGGTCAACGAGACGCTGCACCACGCCGTCGCCAATCGCCTGCACCAGGCGAAGCTGCGGCCCGGCGCCCATGACGGCATCGATGGGCTCAGCCAGATCGACAAGATCATCAACATCGACCAGTCGCCGATCGGCCGCACGCCGCGCTCCAACCCGGCCACCTACACCGGCGTTTTCGACCACATCCGCCAGCTCTTCACGCAGACCCAGGAGTCCCGAGCGCGCGGCTACAAGCCGGGCCGCTTCAGCTTCAACGTCAAAGGCGGGCGCTGCGAGGTCTGCAAGGGCGACGGCCAGATCAAGATCGAGATGCATTTCCTGCCCGACGTCTACGTCCCCTGCGAGCAGTGCCATGGAAAACGCTACAACCGCGAGACGCTCGAGGTCCGCTTCAAGGGCAAGAACATCTCCGACGTGCTCGAGATGTCGGTCGAGGAGGGGGTCGAGTTCTTCGAGAACGTGCCGAAGATCGCCCGCCGCCTGCGCACCCTGCACGACGTCGGCCTCGACTACATCCGCCTCGGCCAGCCGGCGACGACGCTCTCGGGTGGGGAGGCGCAGCGGATCAAGCTCGCCACCGAGCTCTCCAAAGTCGCCACCGGCGACACCCTCTACATCCTCGACGAGCCGACCACCGGCCTCCACTTCGCCGACGTCCAGCGCCTGCTCGACGTGCTCGGCCGCCTCGTCGATGCCGGCAACTCGATCGTCGTCATCGAGCACAACCTCGACGTGATCAAGACCGCCGACTGGCTGGTCGACCTCGGGCCCGAGGGCGGGGAAGAGGGCGGCGAGATCGTCGCCACCGGCACCCCCGAGGAGGTCGCCGCGGTCAAGAGCTCCTACACCGGCGGCTTCCTCGCCGACCTGGTTTCGCCGGCGAAAGCCAAGCGCGGCGGCAAGCGCCGCGAAGCACTCGCCGCCTGAATAGGCACGGCGTCTAGGACGTCGCGTCCCACCTTTGCCGGGGCTCTTGGCCGCCCCGGCCCAAATCTTGGTTGAGACCCCCATGGGGTGGGTATGGTCGATGAAGATCTTGGGAATCGGGTGGAAGCCCGGCAAAAGGAGGAGACGAATGACCAGTCCTACCGCGCTTAAGCGGATTTTGTTCGGGCTCGGGGCACTGTTCGTGATTGCCCTGGTCGCCGCGGGTTGCGGTGGCAGCAGCGATAGCGGTGGCACCAAGATCGCCCTCCTGTTGCCCGAAAACGAGACGCCGCGCTACGAAACCAACGACCGCCCTGACTTCGAAGAATCGGTCGAAGAAATCTGCAGCGACTGCGAAGTCCTCTACAACAACGCCGGTGGCGACGCCCAGAAGCAGCAGAGCCAGGCCGAAGCGGCGCTGACCCAGGGCGCCGAAGTCCTGGTCGTCGACCCGATGGACTCCAAATCGGCCGCCGCCATCGCCGAAAAGGCGCAGGCCCAGAACGTGCCGGTCCTCAGCTACGACCGTCTGATCGAAAACGGCGAAGTCGACGCCTACGTTTCCTTCGACAACGAAAAAGTCGGCGAACTGCAGGCCGAAACGCTGAGCAAAAAACTGAAAGAAGACGGCAAACCGAGTGGCCCGATCATCAAGATCAACGGCGATCCAGCGGACCCAAACGCCGCTTTGTTCAAGGCCGGCTCCAACAAGGGGTTCGAAGCCGCGGGGGTCAAAGTCGCGAAGGAATACGACACTCCCGGTTGGTCGGCCGAAAATGCCCAGCGCGAGGCACAGCAGGCGATCACCGCGCTCGGCAACAACGGCTTCGCCGGCATCTACGCCGCCAACGACGACACCGGCGGCGGCGCCATCGCGGCACTGAAAGGGGCTGGCCTCAATCCCGAAGACATCCCGGTCACCGGTCAGGACGCGACCGTGGCGGGGCTGCAGCGCATCCTCGCCGGCCAGCAGTTCATGACCGTCTACAAGGAAATCGGGCCGCAGGCGAAAGTCAGCGCGGAAATCGCCCTCGCCCTCGCCGAAGGCAAGGAAGTTCCGCAGGACAAAGTCACCGAAGAAGTCGACAACGGTGCGGGCAAAGTGCCGGCGGTGCTGCTGGAACCGATTGCGGTGGTCAAAGACAACGTCAAGTCGACGGTGGTCGCGGACGGTTTCGTCACCGCCTCTGAATTGTGCACCGGCGCCTATGCCGCGGCATGCAAAGAAGCGGGAATCTCGGGCTGAGATGAGCACCGCCGCTCCACTCCTTGAGCTGGAGGGAGTAAGCAAGCGATTCGGCCCGGTCCAGGCATTGGACCGGGTCGACTTCGCCGTCAGTGCCGGCGAGGTCGTGGGCCTGGTCGGCGACAACGGCGCCGGCAAGTCGACGATGGTGAAGACGATCGCCGGCATCCACGCGGCCGACGAAGGCACGATCCGCTTCGACGGCCAGGGGGTCTCGATCTCCAAGCCCCAGGATGCGACCGCGCTGGGGATCGCGACCGTCTACCAGGACCTCGCCCTCTGCGACAATCTCGACGTCGTCGCCAACCTCTTCCTCGGCCGAGAGGAGGTCTCGCCCGGCGTCGGCACGGCCTCGCGCCAGCTCGACGAGGCGCGGATGGAGCACCAGACCGGCGAGCTGCTCTCCAACCTCGCGGTGACGATCCCCAGCCTGCGCAGCGAGGTCGGGACGCTATCCGGCGGTCAGCGCCAGCAGGTCGCGGTCGCCCGCTCGCTGCTCGGCGAGCCGAAGGTCGTGCTGCTCGACGAGCCGACGGCGGCACTCGGCGTCGCCCAGACCGCACAGGTCCTGAACCTGATCCGGCGCCTACGCGAGCGCGAGCTCGGCGTCGTCGTCATCAGCCACAACCTCGTCGACGTCTTCGAGGTCGCCGACCGCATCTTTGTCCTGCGACTGGGCAAGGCGGCCGGTGAGTTCGCCGCCGAATCGACCACCGAGGAGCACGTCGTCTCGGCGATAACCGGAGTCGGCTCCGATGCTCGCAAGAAGGCCGGTAGCACGGAGCCGGCGGATCCCGGAACCGAGGAGGAGGGGCGATGAGCGACGCGGCAACTGCCACCGCCGACGGCGAGGAGAGCCTTCCCCGGCCGAAAGAGACGATCCAACGGCTTGTCCAGGGCGACCTCGCCTCCTTGCGGGTCCTGATCGGCCTGGCGCTGATCTGGGCGATTTTCCAGTTCGAGAACGACCGCTTCCTCTCGGCTCAGAACCTGACCAACCTGATGTTGCAGATCGCCGCCACCGGGTTGATCTCGGTCGGCGTCGTCTATGTGCTGCTGCTGGGCGAGATCGACCTCTCGGTCGGCGCCGTCAGCGGCCTCGCCGCCGCGGTGATGGCCGTGCTCAACGTCAAGCATGGCTGGAACCCCTACCTGGCGATCGCCGCCGCGGTCGCGGTCGGGCTCTCGATCGGGTTGCTGCAGGGATTCCTCTTCAGCCACTTTGGCATCCCCTCCTTCGTTGTCACCCTTGCGGGCTTATTGGCATGGCAAGGTGCCCTGTTGCAGGTGCTCGGCTCTACCGGGTCGATCAACCTCACCGACCCCAAGATCACCGGGCTCGCCAACACCTTCTACTCCGACACGGTCGGCTGGATCATCGCCGCAGTGGTGATCGGTGGCTACGGGGCGGTGCTCTTCCTCGGGCATCGCCGCCGCGTCGCCGCCGGGCTCGACAGCGAGAGCCTGCCCGGGCTGGCGATCCGCTTCGGTGCGGTCGCGGTGGTGACGATCGCCGCCATGCTGGTCTTCAACTCCGACCGCGGCGTGCCGCTGGCGGTGCTGATCCTGCTCGCCTTCGTGGTCGGGATGGAGTACGTGGTCAAGCGCACCGGCTTCGGCCGCCACGTCTTCGCCGTCGGCGGCAACGCCGAGGCCGCCCGCCGCGCCGGCATCCGCGTCAACGGCGTCCGCGTCGCCGTCTTCGGGATCGCCGGCACGATGGCGGCGATCGGCGGCATCATGGCCGCTTCGCGCCTGCTCGCCGTCAACCAGAACTCCGGCGGCAACGAATTGCTGCTGCTGGCGATCGCCGGCCCGGTCATCGCCGGCACCAGCCTCTTCGGCGGCCGCGGCTCGGTTTGGACGGCGCTGACGGGTGCCCTGGTGATCGGTTCGATCTCCAACGGCATGGATCTGCTGGCGCTCTCCTCGGCGGTCAAGTTCATGGTTACCGGCGGCGTCCTGCTGCTGGCGGTCCTGGTCGACGCGATCGCCCGCAATCAGCGCTCTGCGACCGGCCGGGTCTGACCGCCGGCGCTCGACCGGCCTCAGCGCGCGAAGAGCAAAGAGGCGCCGACGGCGCCGCCGAGGTCGCCGAGCGAGGCGACGCGCACGGCGGGCGGGCGCTCGTCGACGAAGAGGTGCTTGCCCATCTCCTTCGTCAGCGGCTCCATGTAACGGTCGCCGAAGCGGATGCCGAGGCCACCGCCGATGATCACCGCTTCGGGGTCGAGAAGGTTCACCGCGGAGGCGATGCCGGTGCCCAGCGCCTCGATCGCGCGGTGGATCAGGTCCTCGGCGAGGTGGTCGTTAGCGTCGATCGCGCGCTCCCAGATGCCGCTGGTCAGCCGCGGTTTCTCGTGCTTTTCCATCAGCTTGAAGAGCTCGGTCTTGTGACCCTCCTCGTGCTGGCGGCGCGCCTCGGCTTCCATCGCCGAACGCCCGGCGTAGGCCTCCATGCAGCCCTTGCGACCGCAGGGGCACTTGGCGCCGCCACGCTTGACGACCATGTGGCCGATCTCACCGGCAGCGCCGCGGCCGAGCCAGGGCTTGCTGTCGAGCACCAGACCGCCGCCGACCCCGGTTCCCCAGAAGACGCCGATCAGGCTCTGGAACTCGCGCCCGGCGCCGAGGTGGAACTCGGCCTCGGTCGCGACCTGGACGTCGTTGCCAACCCGGACCTCGGCACCCAGCGCCTCCTTCAAAGTCTCCGCCAGCGGGAAGCTGCCCTCCCAGCCGGGCAGGTTGCGAGCGCCGCTGACCACACCGGTCTTCTCGTCCGCGTCGCCCGGCGAGCCGACCCCGATGCCCTCCAGGTCCGCGGTCTTCACCCCGGCCTGCTCGGCAGCCTCGGTCAGCGCCGCGGCCATCTCGGTCGCCACGTCCTTCGGCCCACCGCTGGTCGGCGTCGGCCGCCGCGATTCCCCCTTGACGTCGCCGCCGGCATCGACGATCACCGTCTGGATCTTCGTCCCACCAAGGTCGATGCCACCGCGCAGTTCAGCCACGCGAGCAGTCTATGGGTCGACCAGCGGCCCCGCTTTTCGTAACGTGCAGGGCGAATGAGCGAGGGCGGGGGACAGCGGGGGTGGCGGGTCTGGTGGGTGAAGCGGCGCTGGTATGAGCGCAATCGCCGCTGGCTGCGGCGCCGCCGGATCGACCGCCACGCGGCCCGCGGCGGCTTCTTCGTCCGCTATCCGGTCGAGGGTGAGCTGCTCGAGGCGCTCGACGAGGGCCGGCTGACGATCGGCGAAGGCACCCTGCTGGAGCCGGGCTGCTGGCTGACCCTGGCGCCCGCGGCGCGGATCGAGATCGGCGCCGGCTGCTTCCTCAACCGCAACGTGATGATCGCCGCCCACCAGCGGGTCTCGATCGGCGACCACACGATGTTCGCCAACGGCTGCTTCGTCGGCGACGCCGACCATCGCTACGACGACCCCGGCAAGCCGGTCACCTGGCAGGGCTTCAGCTCCAAGGGGCCGGTCGAGATCGGCGCCAACTGCTGGTTCGGCGTCAACTGCGTCGTCGCCAGCGGCGTCACGATCGGCGAGCGCTGCGTTATCGGCTCCAACTCGGTGGTCACCCACGACCTGCCGGCGGCGACGATCGCCGCCGGGGCGCCGGCCCGGGCGCTGAAGACGATCGAATTTCGTCACTGAAACGTCACGCAGTCCCCTATAATCGGATACCGATGGCCGTGACCCGAAGGGCATGGACCGGATGAATTTGAACCTCGGCACCGTCACTTCCCCCCCCAGGAACGAAGGCGCGAGCGTCCTCCGCGCCAAGGACCACCTGCGCGCCGCGCTGGAGCAGCCGCGCCGTCAGGGCCTGACGATCGGTCTGGTGCCGACGATGGGCTACCTGCACGAGGGGCATCTCTCGCTGCTGCGGGCCGCCCGCGCCGAGTCCGATGTGGTCGTGATGAGCCTCTTCGTCAACCCGGCCCAGTTCGGGCCCGGGGAGGACCTCGAGCGCTACCCGCGTGACGAGGTGCGCGACCTGCGCCTGGCCTCGGAAGCCGGGGTCGACTTCGTCTACGCGCCCGCGGTCGAGGAGGTCTATCCCGACGGCTTCGCCACCGCGGTTGAGATCTCCGGCGATCTCACCGGCGTCCTCGACGGCGACCCCGCCCGGCGCGGCCCAGAGCACTTCCGCGGTGTCACCACCGTCGTCGCCAAGCTCTTCAACACTGTCGCGCCCGACGTCGCCTACTTCGGCCAGAAGGACGCCCAGCAGGCGGCGGTGATCCGCCGCATGGCCCGCGACCTCGACTTCCCGGTGCGGATCGAGGTGTTGCCGACAGTGCGTGAGCCCGACGGTCTGGCGATGAGCTCCCGCAACGCCTACCTGAGCCCGGAGGACCGCCGCCGCGCCGTCGCCCTCTCGCGGGCGCTGCGGACCGCCGAGCGGACCGCTCGCGAGAAGACGCTGCAGGCAGGCCTCGCCGCCGGACAGCGGGAGCTGGCCGCCGCCGGCGTCGAGCCCGAGTACCTGGAGGCCCGCGATGCCGACTCGCTGCAGCCGGTCGCCGAGCTGAACGGGCGCCCCGTGCTTATCGCGGTCGCCGCCCGGGTGGGCGCGGCCCGTCTTATCGACAACGTCCTGATCCGACCTTGACCACGTAGAAAGGCAAAGGGAGAGCCAATGCAGAGACAGATGCTGAAGTCCAAGATCCACCGAGCAACGGTCACCGACTGCGACGTCGACTACATCGGCAGCATCACGATCGACACCGACCTGATGGCCGAAGCCGACCTGATCACCAACGAGCAGGTCCACGTCTGGGACATCGACAACGGGTCCCGCTTCGTCACCTATGTGATCGACGGCGAGCCCGGCTCCCGCACTATGCAGGTCAACGGCGCCGCGGCGCACCTGACCGAGCCTGGCCACAAAATCATCGTCGCCTCCTTCGGCGCCTATGACGAGGCCGACCTCGAGCGCTACTCGCCGGTCGTCGTCCACGTCGACGAGGACAACCGCTCCGTCGCCGTCGACAGCCACCCCGAGGTGCTGCTCTCATGAGCTCGGGTGGTCGCTCCCACACCGCTCCGGCGCCCTCCGAACGAGCGCCGGTGAACCTGCCGCGCCTGGCCGAGATGAAGCTGGCCGGCGAGCCGATCGTGATGGTCACCGCCTACGACTACCCCTCGGCGATGGTGGCCGAGGAGGCCGGCGTCGACATGGTCCTGGTCGGCGACTCGGCGGCGATGGTCGTGCTCGGCTACCCCGGCACCGAGGCGGTGACGATGGAGGAGATGGTCGTCCTCGGCAAGGCTGTCCGCCGTGGGCTGAAGACGCCGCTGATGGTCGGCGACCTGCCGATGGGCAGCTACGAGTCGAGCAACGAGCTGGCTGTCCAAAGCGCCCAGCGCCTGGTCAAGGAGACCGGCTGCCAGACGGTCAAGCTGGAGGCCGGCGGCATCGCGGTCGAGCGGGCGCGGGCGATCGTCCGCTCCGGCATCCCGGTGATGGGCCACATCGGCCTGACGCCGCAGACCGCCACCGCCCTCGGCGGCTACAAAGCCCAGGGCAAGACCGCCAAGGACGCGATGCAGCTCTGCGAGGACGCCCTCGCCCTGCAGGCGGTCGGCTGCTTCGCGATCGTGATCGAGGCGGTCCCGGCCGCGATCACCGAGGCGATCGTCGCCAAGCTCGACATCCCCTCGATCGGCATCGGCGCCGGCCCGGCGACCTCCGGCCAGGTCCTGGTCTTCCACGACCTGCTCGGCATCACCACCGGCCACATGGCGAAATTCGTCAAGCGCTACGCCAACGTCCACGAGACGATGGTCGAGGCGGTCGAGCGCTACGGCGACGAGGTCCGCTCGCGCCACTTCCCCGAACCCGACCACGTCTACGGCGTCGAGCCCTCCGAGCTGGACGAGTTCCGCCGCTACCTCGACCAGGAGAGCCTGGCCTCCCAGAAGGCCTGGGAGTGGGAGCCGCTTCCTTAGGGCCCGTCGTACGATGCAGACCGATGCCGATTTATGAGTTCGAGTGCGAAGAGTGCGGGGCTCGCTTCGAGGAGCTGGTGGCTGCTGGGGCGGCCGATGCTCCCTGTGCGGAGTGCGGCTCGACGCGGACGCGGCGGTTGATCTCGAACGTCTCGCCGCCGGGGCGCCAGCCGCGTGGGGCAAAGGTTCGCTCCGGCGAATCGCAGCGGCGGGAGCGCGAAGCGGCGCGTCACGATCGCATTGCCGAGTCCCGCAAGAAGCGCGCCGCCGGCGAAAATCCCCACCCTCCGAAGAAGAAGGCGAAATGACCTCGAGTGCCGAGCAGCGCCGGGAGCGACTTGTCGATCTCTTCAAGGAGGTCTCGGCCTGCACCAAGTGCCCCCTGCACGAGACCCGGGCCAAGACGGTCTTCGGGGCCGGCAACGCCGATGCCGAGCTGATGTTCGTCGGCGAGGCGCCCGGGGCCGAAGAGGACCGACAGGGGCTGCCCTTCGTCGGCCGGGCTGGGCAGCTGCTGAACCAGCTGCTGGAAGAGATCGGGCTCTCGCGGGAGGACGTCTTCATCGCCAACGTCCTCAAGTCCCGCCCGCCCGGCAACCGCGACCCGCAGCCGCTGGAGATCGAGGCCTGCAAGCCCTACCTGTTCGAGCAGGTGCGGCTGATCGAGCCGAAGATCGTCTGCACCCTCGGCAACTTCGCGACCAAGCTGCTCAGCGGCAATCCGGCCGGCATCACCAGGGTGCGCGGGACACCGCAGCTGCACGAGCTGGGCGGCCGCACGGTCTTCCTGCTGCCGCTCTTCCACCCGGCGGCGGCGCTGCGGACGCCCGCCGTGAAGGAGACTCTGCGGGGCGACTTCGCGACGATCCCGGACCTGCTCGCCGGGCCCCCGCCGGCTCCCGTGCCGAGCGCCGAGGAGATCGCGGCCGCCGAAGCCGGCCCCGGAGGAGCCGCCCCCGAGGCGCCGGCTCCTCCGGCCGATCAGCTCGACATGTTCGGCTGAGGTGGAGAAGCTCGAGAGCTGCTCCGCGGCCGAAACCGAAGCCCTGGGCGCCCGCGTCGCCGAGCGGCTCGCTCCCGGCGACGTCGTCGTCATCAGCGGCGAGGTCGGTGCCGGCAAGACGACGCTGATCCGCGGCGCCTGCCGGGCGCTCGGGGTGACCGACCCGGTCACCTCGCCCACCTTCACGATCGGCCAGCGCTACGGCGGCGGCCGCGTCCCCGTCTCCCACCTCGACCTCTACCGGCTCGAGAGCCTCGAAGGGGAGGACCCGGCTCTGCTCGACGACTATCTCGGCCCGGACGGGGTTGCCTTCGTCGAGTGGCCGGCGGCCGCGGCGGAGCGCCTCGGGCGCCCGGCGCTGGAGATCCGGCTCCAGCATGCGGATGGCGAGCGCCGTCGCATCGAGATCGAGTGGTAGGTGGCGCCGCACCGACCGCGCCCGGACCGTGTTCCGGGTCAGTGAAGACAGCTTGTAGCATCGCCCCTCGAAACTCGATCCACGAAGGGAAGGACGCAATGAAGGGACTCAAGGCGCTTTCAGCGGTTTTGGTCGCAACTGGACTGCTGGCGAGCGCGGCGCCCGCCACGGCCGGGGCGGCGGCGTTCAAGCACTACGTCGGCTGCGGGATCTCCCGCAACGCGAATCCCTCGCATGCCTGCCCGAAGGGGAGTAAGAAGGGCGCCTTCTTCAAAAGCCTCAAAGGCGACGTCGTCTACAGCGTCTGCGTCAAGTTCCCGAGTGGCAAAAACCTCTGCGCCCACGCTCAGGAAGCGACCCAGGGGACGCTCTACGTGAACAAGATCACCTCGACGATCCCGGGCAAGCACCGCGTCACCTGGTTCGTCGCGGGCAAGAAGGTCGGGTCCTCCGTCTTCCGGGTAAAGAGCTAGAAACGGCGCTGCGCTGGTCGTCGTCGGCTTCGACACCGCGACCGCCGACACCGCCGCCTGCGCCTGGCGCGACGGCGAAGCTCTGCACGAGTCGCTGCTGGGGCTCTCTCCTGGAGGGAGGCCCCGGCACGCGAGCTCGCTGCTGGCCGAGGTCGAGCGGGCCGCCGATGCCGCCGGTGGCTGGGGGTCGGTGGACCGGCTCGCCGTCGGCCTCGGCCCGGGCTCCTTCACCGGGCTGCGGATCGGCATCGCCAGCGCCCGCGGCCTGGCGGCTGGTCTCGGCCTGCCTGCCCACGGCATCTGCACCCTCGACGCGATCGGGCAGGGCATGGCCGAGGCCGGGGTGGAGGGGGAGCGCCTGGCCGTCCTCGACGGCTACCGCGGCGAGGTCTTCGCGGCGCTCTACTCGGTCGCGGGAGAGCGAATCTGGGAGCCGCTCGTCTGCCGGCCCGAGGAGCTGGCCGAGCGGGTGGCGGAGTTGGCCGCGCCGCCACCGGCCGCGGGCTCTGGGGCGGTACGATTTCGGGACGAGTTGGCCCGGCGGGGCGTCCGCATCGCGGACGACGCCGACCCCGTGCACCGGGTCGCCGCGCGGCATGTCTGCGCTCTAGCGGCGGCACTGGAGAGCGGGGGCCCGGGCTCGCTCGACCCGATATATCTGAGACCTCCAGACGCGGAGCGTTGGCGTGAGCGAGATGCTGTCCACAGAGCCGAGTGAGGTGACGCGGGAGGTGCGGCTGCGCCGGCTCGCCTACAGCGACCTGCCCGCGGTGATCGCGATCGAGCGCCGCTCTTTCCCGACCCCATGGTCGCTGGCGATGTTCGTCCTCGAGCTCTCCAAGCCCTCGGGGATCTGCCTTGCGGCAAGCGCCGGAGACGAGCTGCTCGGCTACGTGATCTGCTCCCGATACGACCAGGTCTGGCACCTGATGAACATCGCCGTCGCCCCCGAGCAGCGCCGCCACGGCGTCGCCGGCCGCCTGCTCAAACGCCTCTTCGAGGAGGCCCGGGGGGTCCTGCCGTTCACGCTCGAGGTGCGCGTCTCCAACCACGGGGCGATCGCCATGTACGAACGCTTCGGCTTCCGCTCCGCCGGTGTCCGCCCTCGCTATTACCACGACAATGGTGAGGACGCGCTGATCATGTGGCTGGATTGATCCTCGCCGTCGAGACCTCCTGCGACGACACCTGCGCGGCCGTTCTCGACGGCCCGCGGATCCTCGCCAACCTGATCTCCTCCCAGCATGCCGCGCACGCCCGCTTCGGCGGTGTCGTCCCCGAGGTCGCCTCGCGCCACCACCTCGAGCTGACCGCGCCGCTGGTCGAGGCTGCTCTGGCCGAGGCGGGGGTCGGCCTCGAGGAGGTCGAGGCTGTCGCCGTGACCGCGGGCCCGGGGCTGATCGGTGCCCTGCTGGTCGGGATCAGCACCGCCAAGGCGATCGCCGCGGCACGGCGGCTGCCGCTGATCCCGGTCGACCATCTGCAGGGCCACGTCGCCGCCAACTTCCTCGCGCCGGAGCCGCTCGAGCCGCCCTTCCTCTGTCTCGTCGCCAGCGGCGGCCACACGCTGCTGGCGGGAGTCCGGGATCACGAGGGGCACGAGGTGCTCGGCCAGACCCTCGACGACGCCGCCGGCGAGGCCTTCGACAAGTCGGCGCGGTTGCTCGGGCTCGGCTACCCGGGTGGGCCGGCACTGGAAAAGTGCGCCGCCGAGGGCGACCCCGAAGCCTTCGAGATGCCGGTCGCGATGGCCCGCGACCCAGGCCTCGACTTCAGCTTCAGCGGCCTCAAGACGGCGCTGGTCTACCGCTGCCGCGAACTCGGCCACGAGGTCGTCGAGCGCCGCCGCGCTGACCTCGCCGCCTCCTTCCAGGCGGCCGTGGTCGGCCAGCTGATCGCGAAGCTGAAGCGAGCGCTGAAGCAGGGCGACTGGCCGGCGGTGGCGCTGGGCGGGGGCGTGGCCGCCAACGGCCCTCTCCGCGACGCGGTCGCGCGGCTCTGCGCGGAGCAGGGGGTGCGGCTGAAGCTGGTGCCGCGCGAGCTCTGCACCGACAACGCCGCGATGATCGGCTCTGCGGCCCGCTTCGCGCCGCGGCTCGCCTACCCCGAGTATCTCGGCTTCGACGCCTTCGCGACCGGCGAGACCGCGGCCGCCGCGTGACCGAGGTCGTCGTCTACTCGCGGCCCGGCTGTCATCTCTGCGAGGAGGCGGTGGGCGCGATCGTGGCCCTGCACGGGCAGGGCTACCGCTTCGAGCTGCACGAGATCGATATCGAGAGCGACGAGCTGCTGCTGCGCCGCCACTTGGAGAAAATCCCGGTGGTCGAGGTCGACGGCACGGTCGTCTCCGAGCTGGTCCTGGACCAAGTCGGCCTGCGGGCCAGGCTCGATACTGTGGGGGCGTGGTCGAGGTGATCGAGGAAAACGGCGCGCCGGGAGGCTTTCCCCTCGAAGGGGAACGACTCTCGCTGGGCGTCGCCGCGCGCCTCTCCCGCTACCTGCAGGTGCTGACCCAGGCCCGCAAGATGGGCCGCGAGACGATCTCCTCGCAGGAGCTCTCCGAGTACACCCACATCAACCCGACCCAGATCCGCCGCGATCTCTCCGGCTTCGGCAAGTTCGGCAAGCGCGGGGTCGGCTACAACATCGAGTCGCTGGTCGCCGAGGTTCGCAAGATCCTCCGCACCTCCGGCCAGCACAACATCGCCCTTTTCGGCGCCGGCAACCTCGGCCAGGCGATTGCCAGCTCGGCGATCTTCGCCGACCACGGCTTTCAGGTCGTCGCGGTGTTCGACTCCGACCCCGCGGTCGTCGGCAACGAGATCGGCGAGCTGCAGGTGCGCGACCTCGGCGACCTCAAGGCGGTTGTCGCCGAGGAGGAGATCGTCGTCGGCGTCCTCGCGGTGCCGGCGGACGCCGCCCAGGACGTCGCCGACCGCCTCGTCAAGGCCGGCGTCAAGATCATCTTCAACTACTCCGAGCAGCTCCTGCAGGTGCCGCCGGAGGTCACGGTCCACACGTCCAGCCCCGCAGTCGACCTGCTCTACGCGCTCTACTTCTACCTGGCCTGAGTCCCTTGTCCCTCGATCTCGACCTCGTTCGCGAGAGATTCGAGTCCTCCACCGATTTCACGATCGGCCTCGAGGAGGAGTTCGCGATCCTCGACCCCGGCACGCTGGAGCTGGAGCACCGCTTCGAGGACGTCTACGCGGCCTGCCAGGCGGACGAGCTGCTGGCCGAGTCGGCGGCCGGCGAGTTGATCGCCTCCGAGGTCGAGATCCGCTCCGGCCGCTCGCAGAGCTTCGCCGAGGCGACCGCGCGACAGCACGAGCGGCGGGCGCGGCTGTTCGACGTCGTCGGCGGCATGGGCCTGGCATTGGGGGCGATGGGCACCCATCCCTGGGCGAGCTACCTCGACCAGCGGATCATCGACACCCCGCACTACACACGGCTGCGCCATGAACTCGGCTGGGTCGCCCAGCGCAACAACACCTGGAGCGCCCACGTCCACATGGGGGTGCGCGGCGCCGACCGGGCGATCGCCGTCTGCGACCGCGTCCGCGAGCTGCTGCCGCTGCTGCTCGCCGTCTCCGCCAACTCGCCCTTCCTCGACCGCCGCGACAGCGGCCTGCACACCGTCCGCACGGAGATCTTCACCCGCACCTTCCCGCGCTGCGGTGTTCCGTCCACGTTCGGCGACTGGGATCGCTACGCCGAGTTCGTCGGGATGCTGGAGCGGGCGAACTCGATCGTCGAGTCGACCCAGCTCTGGTGGAGCGTGCGGCCGCACCATCACTTCGGCACGGTCGAGGTGCGGATCTGCGACGCCCAGACCAGGGGCGACGAGTCGCTGGCGCTGGCCGGGCTGATCGCCGCCTGCATCGCCCAGGCCGCGGTCGACTACGACGAACACGGCTACGACGGCCTCGGCGCGCCGCTCGCCGACCGCGAGATCGAGGAGAACCTCTGGCGGGCGATACGCCATGGCGCCGGCGGCAGGATGATCGACTTCCGGCGCGGGGTCGAGGTCGAGACCCGTGAGATGCTTGATTCGGTGCTGACCTGGACCGAGCCGGTGCGCTCCCAACTCGGCCTCGATTTCGAGCTGCCGCAGCGAAACGGCGCCCAGCGGGCGCACGAGGCGCTCTACGCGGGGGTCTCGATCGAGGACATCTACCGCGATGCGGTTGCCGAGACGAAGCGCACCTACGCGGGCGGCGAATAGCGCTCCCAGGCGGTGCAGAGCGGTCTCAGGGCGCCGTCGCCGTCCCCGTCTATAGACTCCCGCGCCGCAAAACCCCACCGGAGGAAACCAAACTTGACCAGCTTCTTGACCCAATACGGGGTAGTCGTCGCGCTCGTCTGCGCAGGCGCCGCCGTCGCTTACGGACTTATCGTCACCCAGCGCCTGCTTGCCAAGTCACCCGGCAACGAGCGGATGCAGGAAATCTCGGGCGCGGTGCGGGAAGGCGCCCAGGCCTATCTGAACCGCCAGTACACGATCATCGCCGCGGTCGCCGTGCCGCTCGCGGTCGTGCTCTGGGTGCTCCAGGACTACAAGACTGCGATCGGCTTCGTGATCGGCGCCTTCCTCTCCGGCGCCACCGGCTTCATCGGTATGAACGTCTCGGTGCGGGCCAACTCGCGCGTCGCCGAGGCGGCCCGCGGCGGCGTGCCGCCGGCGCTTGACGTCGCCTTCAAAGGCGGCTCGGTCACCGGCCTGCTGGTCGTCGGCCTGGCGCTGCTCGGCGTCGCCGGCTACTACGGGATCCTGATCGTCACCGGCAGCACCGACAAAGAGGCCGTCGACGCGCTGATCGGCCTCGGCTTCGGTGGCTCGCTGATCTCCGTCTTCGCCCGCCTCGGCGGCGGCATCTTCACCAAGGCCGCCGACGTCGGCGCCGACCTGGTCGGCAAGGTCGAGGCCGGGATCCCCGAGGACGACCCTCGCAACCCGGCCGTGATCGCCGACAACGTCGGCGACAACGTCGGCGACTGCGCCGGCATGGCAGCGGACCTGTTCGAGACCTACGCAGTCACCTCGGTCGCCGTGATGCTGCTCGGCGTCCTCACCTTCACCTCCGACTACGCCCGGGAGGTGGCGATCTTCCCGCTGGTCATCGGCGCCGTTGCGATCATCGCTTCGATCGTCGGGGCGCTCTCGGTGCGGACCAAGACGGATAAAGTCGAGGGCGCGCTCTACACCGGCATGATCGTCTCCGGGGTGCTCTCGATCGCGGCCTTCTACCCGATCACCGACTGGCTGATGAGCGAACCGCTGCGGCTCGGCTTTGCCAGCACCGCGGCCAGCGCCGTCAGCGTCACCGACCTCTGGCTCTGCGCGGTCATCGGCGTCGCCGTGACGGCACTGCTGTTCGTGATCACCGATTACTACACGTCAACGCGCTTTCGCCCGGTAAAGACGATCGCCCAGGCCTCGGAGACGGGTCACGCGACCAACATCATCCAGGGCCTCGCCCAGGGCTACCAGGCGACCGCCGCTCCGGCGCTCGTCCTCGCCCTGGCGATCCTTGGCGCCGACCAGCTGGCCGGCATCTACGGCATCGGCATCGCCGTGATGGCCCAGCTCTCGCTCTGCGGTCTGATCGTTGCTCTGGATGCCTTTGGGCCGATCACCGACAACGCCGGCGGCATCGCCGAGATGGCGGAGCTGCCCGAGGAGGTCCGCAACGTCACCGATCCGCTCGACGCGGTCGGCAACACGACCAAGGCGGTCACCAAGGGCTACGCGATCGGCTCCGCCGCGCTGGCGGCGCTGGTGCTGTTCGCATGCTTCAAGAGCGAGCTCGCCGAAGAAGCCCCATCGGGCTTCGACCTCAACCATCTGTTCAATTTGACCAGCCCTGATGTGCTGATCGGGCTGATCATCGGCGGCATGATGGTCTACCTGTTCATGGCCCTGGCGATCGAAGCCGTCGGCCGTGCCGGCGGCCAGGTGGTCGAGCAGGTCCGCAAACAGTTCAAAGAGCACCCGGGGATCATGGACGGGACCGAAAAGCCCGAGTACGGGGAAACGGTCAGCATCGTCACCCTGGCGGCGCAGAAAGAGATGATCGCGCCGGCCCTGATCCCGATCGTTGTCCCCGTCGTCGTCGGTCTGCTCAGCGTCGATGCGCTCGGCGGTCTGCTGATCGGCGTCATCGTCGTCGGCCTCTTCGCGGCGATCTCGATGACCGCCGGCGGTGGCGCCTGGGACAACGCCAAGAAGCTGATCGAGGACGGCGCCCACGGCGGCAAGGGCTCCGAGGCTCACGCTGCCTCGGTCACCGGCGACACGGTCGGCGATCCCTACAAGGACACGGCCGGGCCGGCGATCAACCCGATGATCAAGGTGGCGAACATCGTCGCGATCCTGATCATTCCGATCGTTCACTTCGGCTCTTAGTACGGGTGGGGAGGGGCGTGGTGCTCCTCCCCGCTCAACTTTTTCGCCTGGGGGCTTAGGGACGCTTTCTCCTCGGCTGGCGTTCGGGACCGGGTCCCCCCGCAATGGTTGTTAGCGTTCTGGGGGTGCAGGGGGTGAAATTCATCTGGCGGGTGGTGACTTATCCGCTGCGGCGGTGGCCGCGGCTTTCGAAGGCCGCGATCTCCGGGGCCTTCCTCGTCGTGCTGCTGGTGGTCGGGTCGAACGCCTATATCCTGTTCAGCACCCAGGGGGAGTCGACCGGCAAGGTCGCGGATGTGCCGCCGGCCGAAGTGGCGATCGTGCCGGGGGCGCTGGTGCAGCAGAACGGGAAGATGAGCGGGATGCTCGGCGACCGGGTGCGGCAGGCCGCCGCGCTGTGGCACGCGGGCAAGGTGAAGAAGATCCTGGTTTCCGGCGACCACCACACCTGGGCGTACGACGAGCCGGACACGATGCGCAAGGCGCTGGTGAACGAAGGCGTCACGCCTCGCGACATTTTCGAGGACCATGCCGGGCTCGACACCTGGGCGACGATGGAGCGGGCGCGCGGCATCTTCGGCGTCCGTGACGCGGTCGTCGTCACGCAGGGGTTCCATATGCCGCGAGCCCTCTTTCTGGCCGATGCTGCCGGCATCCACGCAACCGGGCTCACCGCCGATCAGCACCGGTGGGGATACCAGGGAGAGAAGAGCGAAGTGCGCGAGGTGCTCTCGCGGGTCAAGGCGATCGCCGACGTCACACTCGATACCCCGGCGATGGCCGGGCCCTCGATTCCGATCGCCACGGCCGATGGGCGCGAAAGCTGGGGCCCGGCACCGCCGCCCGGCATTCCGCCGGCCGGATCGCCCGGCCGCTGAGCTAGCTAGCCGCAGCGTTCGAGCGCGCTCGCGTAGAAGCGCTGGTAGTCGGCCCAGTGGCTGTTCCAGTAGCCGCCCTCGTGGGCGCCTGTCCAGGAGTGGGCGCTGAGGTCGGCGTCGCCGGTTTCGAGGGCGGCGACCAGGCCTTCGTCGTAGACCCGGAACGGGTCTTCGGTCCCGTAGTCGATCCAGACCCGGGCCTTGCCGAAGGCGTCGGGATCGCTCTGCACCGCGCCGACGACGTCGTTGCGTTCGAAGTCCGCCTCGTCGTCGAAGGCGCCGGGCGCGGATTCGGAGCCGTCGAACCAGAGGGCGGGCGAGTGACCGCCGACGGCGCAGAAGCGGCCGGGATTCTTCAGCGCGATGTCGAGGGCGCCGAAGCCGCCCATCGAGATCCCGCCGATCGCCAGTTTGGCGGGGTCGATGCCATAGCGGTGGATCAGGCGCGGGAGCACTTCTTCGATCACCCAGTCTTCCCAGTCGGCACCGCTGCGGTTGTGCCAGTAGCCATGGACGCCCCCGGCGGGGAAGGCGACGACGGGCCCGTGGCCGTGCAGCCGCGGCAGGCCGCGCAGCACCGCCTCGTTGAAGGCGCCCTCGTAGCCGCCACGGCCGTGCAGGTAGATCAGCAGCCCGCGCTTGCCGCGGGGCCCGGCCAGAGGCGGCACGATCACGTTGACGCCCAGTTCGCGCCTCGGCACGGCCTTGCTGTCGATCTCCATATGGGTGAGGCGGTAGCCGCGCCTGCCGCCGCCGTGGCCGTCGCTCGAGCCGAGCACGGTCGTCGCCAGGCCGTAGACGACGATCGCCGCCACCAGGGCCAGAGCCCCCAGGGCCACGCGCCGCCGCCTCGTGATCTGTGCCCGGGTGGGGCGCCCCCGTGCGCTCACGGCCAACACGCTAGCGCTAGGGTCGCGCGCTGTGAACGACGATTGGATCGAGCTGGAGCCGGCCCTGGCGCGGCGAGCACCGGCAACGTCCGTATATTCGGTCTGAGTGACCGTTCCCGGCAGCTGCTAGATGGCCCAGCGAATCCCCAGAGACGAATCGCTGAGCCGCGTCCACGGCGTCGGCGCCCTGTTCTCGGCCGCCTACGGCAACGTCGGCTCCTCGATCTACTACGCGCTCGGGGTCACCGCCGCCTTTGCCCTCGGGCTGACCCCGGTCGCCTTCGTCATCTCCGGGCTGATCTTCGCCGCCACCGCCGCCACCTACGCCGAGGCGACGGTGATCTACCCGGAGGCCGGCGGCTCCTCCAGCTTCGCTCGTCACGCCTTCAACGAGATGGTCAGCTTCATCGCCGCCTGGGGGCAGATGCTCAACTACACGATCACGGTCGCGATTTCGGCCTTCTTCGTGCCTCACTACCTGGCGGTCTTCTGGCCGTGGCTGGGGAACAGCCCGGGCGACATCATCGGCGGTGCGGCGCTGATCGCCGGCCTCGCCCTGATCAACATCCGTGGCACCGAGGAGTCGGCGAAACTCAACCTGATCCTTGCCGTCGCCGACCTCGCCACCCAGGTGGTGCTGGTCGGGATCGGCCTCGTGCTCGTCTTCAGCCCGCAGGTGCTGGTCGACAACATCCATCTCGGCGTCGCCCCGTCCTGGAGCGACTTCGCGCTCGGGATCGCGGTCGGGATGATCGCCTACACCGGGATCGAGACGATCTCCAACATGGCCGAGGAGGCCAAGGACGCGGCGAAGACGATCCCGCGCAGCGTCGGCCTGGTCGTCGCCGCCGTGCTCGGCCTCTACCTGCTGATTCCGATCGTTGCCCTCTCGGCGATGCCGGTCGTCAAAGACGCCGCCGGCCACTACGTGACCGCGCTCGGCTCGAAGTTCGCCGACGACCCGATCCTCGGCATCGTCGAGAACCTCGGGCTCTCATCCGGGCCGACCGAAATCCTCCGCTACTACGTCGGCGTCCTCGCCGCCGTGATCCTGCTGATCGCCACCAATGCGGGACTGATCGGCGTCTCGCGCCTGACCTACTCGATGGGTCAGCATCGTCAGCTGCCGGAGGGCCTGCGGCAGGTCCACCCCAAGTACCGCACGCCCTACATCGCGATCCTGATCTTCGCGGCGATCGCGATCGTCACCCTGTTGCCGGGCAAGACCGACTTCCTGGCGACGCTGTACTCGTTCGGGGCGATGCTCTCCTTCACGATCGCCCACGTTTCGGTGATTCAGCTGCGGCGCAAATATCCCGACGTCGAGCGCACCTGGAAGCCGCCGCTGAACATCCGCGCCTTCGGCTTCGACCTGCCGCTGACGGCGGTCCTTGGCGGCATGGGGACCTTTGCGGCCTGGATCGTGGTGATGGCGCTGAACCCGCGAACCCTCTTCGTCGGCATCGCCTGGATGGCGTTCGGGATCGTCGTCTACGTCCTCTACCGCCGCAACCAGAAGCTGCCGCTGACCGAGACGGTCAAGGTCGTGACGCCGGAGCCGCTCGGGGTGGAGGAGGTCGAGTACCGCAGCGTCCTGGTCGGGTTCGAGGACGACGAGTCGTTCTCCGCGCAGATGGTCGCCACCGCGGTCAAGCTCGCCTCCAAGCGCCGCCGCGGCATCCACATCCACTCGATGCTGACCGTCCCCACCAACCTGCCGCTGGACGCGGAGATGCCCGAGGCCGAAGCGGCGGCCCAGGGCAAGATCGAGGAGGCGCGGCTGATCGGCGGCCAGCGCGTGACCGGCCACGTCGCCCGGGTCCGGCCTGGCCAGGCCGGCTACGCGATCGCCGAGGAGGCGGAGCTGATCAAGGCGGCGGCGATCGTGATCGGCCTGCGCTACCGCGGCAACGTGCCGCTCTACGACAAGACCCTGCAGACGGTGCTCGGCGAGCGTCCCTGCCGCGTCATCGTCGTCTCCGACCCGACCGACAAACCGGTCCTCGTCCCCAGCGCGGCGCTGGCCGAGGTCAACCCGTGAGCGGCGAGGGACGCCGGCAGGGGGTGGGGGAGCGGGTGTACCGGTGGGCGGTGCGGGGGTTTTCGCTCGTCTTCGTCGTGGTTGGGCTCGCGGTGCTGGTGGTGACCTTGGCCAATGGGGGTGGCCCGCTTTCGGTCGGGTTCCTGATCGGGGTCGCCTTCGTCGGCGTCGGCGTCGGGCGGCTCTGGGTCGGCGAGAGGATGGGGCGGTGAGCGAGCCGGGTGGCCCGCCGCCGGGGCCGGCGGGACAGAAGCGCGAGGCCGATCCGCTGCTGAAGCGCGGCCTCGGCGTGCCCTGGCTGTTCGCCGCCGCCTACTCCGCGGTCGGCTTCTCGATCTACTTCGCGCTCGGCGTCGTCGCCGACCGCGGCCTCGGCCTGACGCCGCTGATCTTCCTCGCCTCTGGCCTGCTGTTCGGCCTGACCACGCTCAGCTATGTCGAGGGCGGGGCGATGTTCCGCGAGCGCGGCGGCTCCTCGACCTTCGCCCGCCACGCCTTCAACGAGCTGATCGCCTTCATCGCCGGCTGGGCGATCCTGATCGATTACCTGATCGTGATCGCCCTGGCGGCGCTCTCGGTGCCGCATTACCTGGAGCCGATCTCCAGCAGCTTCGACAAGCCGGTTCTGGAGATCGGCGTCGCCGCCGCGGTGATCGCCTCGGTCTGCGTGCTCAACATCCTCAACGTCACCGGCCGCGGCCGCCAGCGCTCGCTCGCCTTCCTCGCCCTCGCCGACCTCGGCCTGCAGCTGACCGTGATCGTCGTCGGGGTCCTCGTCGTCATGCATCCGGACCGGCTCACCGCTCACCTCGACCTCTTCAACCAGCCGGACTTCAAGGACATCGTCTACGCCGCCGTGGTGGCGATGCTGGCCTACGCCGGGATCGAGGCGGCCTCCGACCTGGCGCCGGACATCGACGTCGACCGCCGCGACCTCAAGCGGATCGCCTCGCTGGGGGCGATCGCGGTGCCGCTGGTCTATGCCGGGATGGCCGCGATCGCGCTGATGGCGGTCCCGGTCGTGGCCGGCCCGCACGGGCCCGAAACGGCGCTCGGCGGCCAGTACATAAAGGACCCGGTGCTCGGCGTCGTCTCCTCCTTCCACCCGCACTGGGTCGCCGAAACGATGCGCTGGATGGTGGCGCTGATCGCCGCCCCGGTCCTCTTCTGGGCCGCCAACACCTCGATGCTCGGTGTCTCCCGCCACATCTACACGCTGGCGATCAACCGTCAGATCCCGAGCTGGCTCGGCAAGCTCGAGAAGCGCAACGCGACGCCCTACGTGGCGATCACGATCTGCGGCGTCATCGCCCTCGGCCTGGTGATCCCGACCAACGTCAAGCTGCTGGCCGGGATCTACGCCTTCGGCGCGACCCTGGCGATCACGATCGCCCACCTCTCGATCATCCGCCTGCGAGTCAAGGACCCCGATCGCTCGCGACCGTTCCGGATTCCGCTCGGGATCCCCTGGCGCGGGGCGCAGCTGCCACTGCCGGCAATCCTCGCGGCGATCCTCAGCGGCCTCGCCTTCATCAGCGTCCTCGTCTACCACGACATCGCCCGCCTGGTCGGCGGCGGCTGGATGATCTTCGGGCTGCTCTTCTACGTCGTCTACCGCAAGGGCTTCGAGGGGACGACGCTGACCAAGCGGGTCACCGTCCCCGAGCACGCCCTCACCAAGCAGGTGCCGGAGGTCGAATTCCGCAACATCCTCGTGCCCGTCTTCGGGACCAAGTTCGACGACGACATCGTCGCCACTGCAGGGCGCTTGGCGGCGGCAGAGCAGGAGGAGTCCGGCGGCGACGGCGAGGACGCCCATCTCGACGTCGTCTACGTGATCGAAGTGCCGCTGACGCTGCCGCTGGACGCGGTGCTGCCGCCGGAGCGCGAGGCCGAGGCGCAGCGGGCGCTGGCGCGGGCGCGGGAGGTGGGTGAGGAGTACGAGGACGTCGGCGTCAGCACCGAGGTGATCCGCGCCCGCAAGGTCGGTGCCGGGATCCTCGAGGCGGCCCGGCGCAGCGGCGCCGAGGCGATCGTGATCGGCGGCGAGCCGCCGACCAGGATCCGCGGCGGCGCCAAGATCGGCGGGATCGGCGCCGCCAAGCCCGAGGAGATCGGGGCGGCGACCGAGTACGTGCTGAAGAAAGCGCCCTGCAGGGTCCTGCTGACGGCGCCACCATCGCCCGAGTAGCGCTGCCCATCTAGTATCCGCCGCATGTTCATCCTGATCGTCGGCTGCGGCCGAGTCGGCTCATCGGTGGCCCGGGCGATGCTCCGCGAGGGGCACGAAGTCTCGTGCCTGGATGAGGACCCCGAGTCCCACGCACGGCTCGAGGTCGGGCTGGAGAAGAGCTGGGAGGATCTCGGCGGTCAGTTCACCGTCGGCGCCGGCCTCGAGACCGAGGCGCTGGTCGCCGCCGGGATCGAGAAAGCCGACGCGTTCATCGCCTCCACCGATGGCGACAACACCAACGTGATCATCGCCCAGATCGCCCAGAAGCGCTACGAGGTGGCGACCGTGATCGCCCGCGTGCTCGACCCGCTGCGGGCCGAGTGGTACCAGCGCCAGGGCCTCAACACGGTCTGCCCGACCAGCGTCGCGATCAACATGCTGGAGACTGCCGTGCGCGAGGGCGCCACCGGCGAAAGCCCCACGGACGGCGCGGCGGAAGCCGCGTAGGGAAGGACAGAGGAGCCGATGTACATCATCGTCGTCGGAGCGGGCAAGGTCGGCTGGAACCTGGCGCGCGAGCTGCTCGAGAAGGATCACGAGGTGACCCTGATCGAGAGCAACCGCCGCCGCTACCTGACCGTCGAGCAGGAGCTCGAGCACAACGTCTCCTACGGCGACGCCTCGGAGTTGTGGGTGCTGGAGCGGGCCGGGATCCAGCGCGCCGACATGGTCATCGCCGTCACCGGCGACGACGAGGACAACATGCTGATCTGCCAGGTCGCCCGCGAGAAGTACCTGGTCGAGCGGATCATCGCCCGGGTCAACAACCCGCGCAACCGCCAGCACTTCGACCTGCTCGGCGTCAAACCCTCGGTCTCCGCCACCGACCTGATCCTGCGCCTACTCGAGCACGAGGTGCCCGAGTACGGGCTGGTCCACCTGCTCGACCTCCAGGAGGAGCAGCTGGAGATCATCGAGATGCTGCTCGGCAGCGACTCGGGCGTGACCGGGCGCCGGGTCGGCGACCTGCAGATGCCGGAGGGCAGCCTGCTGATCTCGGTTCTGCGCTCCGGCAAGGGCTTCGTGCCGACCGCCGACACCGTGCTCGAGGAGGGCGACGAGATCCTCGCGGTGCTGGACCCCGGCAAAGAGGACGACCTGAAGGTGCTCTTCGGGCCCGACGGCAACGGCAGCAACGGTGGCTGACCGCAAGGTCGATTTCCTTCTCATCGGCGGCGGCATGGCCTCCGCCCACTGCGCCGCCGAGCTGCGCCGCCGCGGCGCCGAGGGCTCGGTCCTCCTGGTCGGCCGCGAGCCGGAGCCGCCCTACGAACGCCCGCCGATCTCGAAGGAGTACCTGCGCGGCGAGGCCGAGCGCAGCGACGCCTACGTCAACCCGGTCTCCTGGTATGAGGAGAACGGCGTCGAGCTGCTGAGTGGGCGCAACGTGATCTCGCTCGACGCCGGGGCGCGCACCGTGAAGATCCAGGGTGGGGAGGAGGTCAGCTTCGGCAAAGCGCTGATCGGCACCGGCGCGATGGTCAACATCCTCCGCGTCGAGGGCGCCGAGAACGAGGGGATCCACTACCTGCGGGCCTTCGGCAACGCCGACGCGATCCGCGCCGAGGCCAAGGCGGCCGAGCACGTCGTCCTGATCGGCGGCAGCTACATCGGCACCGAGGTCGCCGCCTCGCTGACCGCTGGGGGCACGCGTTGCTCGATCGTGGCGATGGAGGAGGTGGCGCTCTCGCGCACCTTCGGCGCCGAGGCCGGCGGCTGGTTCCAGCGGCTGATCGAGTCGAAGGGGGTCGAGTTCCACGGCGGTGAGGAGCTGGATGCCTTCGAGGGCGACGGCCGGATCTCGGCGGTGGTGACCAAGAGCGGGCTCAGCATCGAGTGCGACCTGGTCGTGGTCGGCGCCGGTGTCCGCGCCGACGCGATGCTCGCCCAGCGGGCCGGGCTCGAGGTCGAGGACGGGATCGTCTGCGACTCGAAGCTGCGGACCTCGGTCGAGGGCATTTACGCCGCCGGGGACTGCTGCTCCTACGACAGCGTCGTCCACGACCGCCGGCTGCGGGTCGAGCACTGGGACGTGGCGATGCAGCAGGGCACACACGCCGCCGGCAACATGCTCGGCGACGACCGTGACTATGAGGTCGTCCCCTATTTCTTCAGCGACCTCGCCGACTGGGCGGGCCTCGAGTACGTCGGCCCGGCCGTGGACTGGGACGAGGAGATCTGGCGCGGTGACCGCGACAAGGGCGAGTTCTCCGTCTGGTACCTAAAGGACGGCCGCGTCGCCGGCGCCCTCAGCGTCGATCGTCCCGAAGACCTTGCCGAAGCCCGCCGCCTACTCGCCGATCGCGTTGACGTATCCGCCGCCCGCGATCGCATCGCCGATGCCGGCAGCGACCTTTCCGAGATCGGCGCCTGAGAGTCAAAGAGCCGCCTGTCGGTATCCTTTCGGCAGTGCTTTGCGGCCTGGTGTAATGGCAGCACACCTCTCTCTGGAAGAGGCAGTCGGGGTTCGAGTCCCTGGGCCGCAGCTATTTCGATGAGACCTTCCAAGCTGCTGAAGACCGCAATCCCGCTGGCCGCTTTGCTTGCGTTGGCCGTGTCCGGCTGCGGCGGCGGCGGCGATTCGACCTCGACTGCGGCGACGATGACCGAAACGACCGCGGCACTGAGCAAGGCGGAGCTGATCTCCCAGGGCGACTCGATCTGCGGCGAGGTCAACGCCGCCGTCGGCTCGATCGGTGGCTCCGAAGCGGAAGCTCCGCAGCAGGCGATCCAGGTCTCCGACCTCTACGTCGGCATGATCGAAAGCATCAGGCGCCTCGGGACGCCGGACGAAGCCGATGGGTACCCCGAATTCATCGAAGCCGCCGAAGAGCTCTCCAAGGCCGAGGGCGAAGTCAAGTTGGCGGCGGAACGCGAAGACACCGCCGCGCTCGCCGAAGCCACGACCAAGGCGGCGCCGGCGCTCGAAGAATTCGAGAGCCAGGCCGGCATCTATGGCTTCAAAGACTGCAGCGAAGGCCCGAGTGCACCGACGGCCTCGGGCACCGGGGCGGCCTCCGCCGAAGAAGCGGAAGAAGGTGGCGTCGAAGTCGCTCCTGAAGAAGTCGAAGAAGAAGCGCCGGTGGAAGAAGTGGCGCCCGAAGAAGTGGCGCCGGAAACCGGTGGTGCGGGTGGAGGGGTTGCCGAAGAAGCGGCACCTGAAACCGGCGGCGGCGGCAGTTCCGGCGGCGTTGGACCCGGCTGACGCTGGGCGTCCGTGGGAGAGGGAACAGCAACCGGCTCCCTCAAGCAGCAGAGGAAGAGTCGGCCCAGGCACCGTACAGTCGGGAGTACGGCCCGTTAGCCGCGATCAGCTCGTCGTGCGTCCCCTGCTCGGCGATCCCGCCCCCTTCCAGCACCACGATCTTGCCGGCCCGCCGGATCGTCGAGAGGCGATGGGCGATGACGATCGCGGTGCGTCCCTGGAGTAGTCGTTCGAGGCCTTTCTCGATCGTCTTCTCGGTGCGGACGTCGACGTTGGAGGTCGCCTCGTCGAGGATCAGGATGCGCGGCTCGGCCAGCAGGGCGCGGGCGAAGGCGATCAGCTGGCGCTGGCCGGCCGAGAGCTGCACGCCGCGCTCGCCGACCTCCGTCTCGATTCCTTCCGGCAGTGCCTCGACGAACTGGCTCGCGCCGACGGTGGCGACGGCCGCTTCGATCTCCTCGAGGCCGGCCTCCGGGCGGCCGAAGGCGATGTTCTCGCGGACGCTGCCGGAGAAGAGGAAGCCCTCCTGGGGGACGATCCCGAGCTGGCGCCGCAGCGCCCGCTGCTGGACCCCGCGCAGGTCATGGCCGTCGACCAGGACGCGGCCCTTCTGCGGGTCGTAGAAGCGGGCGACGAGCTTGGCGAAGGTCGACTTGCCGGCGCCGGTGGCGCCGACCAGGGCCAGCGTCTGGCCGGGCGGCACGTGCAGGTCGACGTTCTCCATCGCCCAGATGTCGGACAAGTCAGGTGAGGTTGGCTGCCCATCGGCCGGCGGGACGGCGTCTTCCTTGTAGGAGAACCAGACGCCCTCCATCTCGATCTCGCCCTTCAGCGTGCCCGGGTCGACCGCCCCCGGCGCGTCGACCATGTCGGGCTTGGTGTCGAGCAGGTCGAAGATCTTGTCCAACGCCGCCATCCCCTGCTGGTAGGTCGTGTACAGCTGGGACAGTTCCTGGATCGGTTCGAAGAAGGTCGCCAGATAGGCGACGAAGGAGACGATGATGCCGACCTTGATCGCCCCGTCGATCGCCTGGCTGCCGCCGTAGAGCAGGATCACCGCGGTGCCGATCGCGGCCAGCAGTTCGACCGCCGGGAAGTAGGAGGCGTTGAGGTAGACCGTCTTCATGTTCACGTCGCGGTTCTGTTCGTTGAGATCGGTCATCACGTCGACGTGGCGCGGCTCCTGGCCGAAGCTGCGCACCACCCGGACGCCGCTCAGCGTCTCCTGCAGGTAGGAGGTGACAGCGGCGATCCGCTCCCGGGTGGCCCGGTAGGCGCCGGCGGAGACGATCCGGAAGGTGACGCTGGCAATCGCCAGCAGCGGCAGGGTGAGGAAGGTGATCAGCGCGAGCTTGACGTCGAGCACGAGCAGGATCACGATCACACCCACCAGGGTCAGCGTCGCCGAGAACATCGTCACCACGCCGCTGGTGACCAGCTGGTTGAGGGCCTCGACGTCGTTGGTCATCCGTGAGATCAGCACGCCGGGGCTGCGGCGGGTGAAGAAGCCGATCGACATCGACTGGATGTGGCTGAAGAGGCGCTCGCGCAGGTCCTGGAGGGCACGGGTGCCGACCCAGCCGACCAGGTAGGTCTCGGCGTAGGTGCCGACGGCATAGAGCAGGGCGGCGCCGACGAAGGCCGCGACGGTGAGGTCGAGGGCGCTGAGGTCGCCGGTGTTGATCCCGGCGTCGATCGCCTGGCCGGCCAGATAGGGAGGCGCCAGGCCGGCGCCGGTCTCGATCACCAGGGCAACGAACATCAGGATCATCCGGCCGCGGTAGGGACGCAGCAGGCCGATCATCCAGCGCACCTTGCGGC
Source organism: uncultured Solirubrobacterales bacterium (assembly GCA_963735235.1). Taxonomy (GTDB): domain Bacteria; phylum Actinomycetota; class Thermoleophilia; order Solirubrobacterales; family 70-9; genus VAYN01. Next base: position 60,098 of record CAVTKD010000005.1, read on the forward strand.
CGCGCTGGTCCTCGCCGCGGACGAGGCGCCAGAGCGCCACGAAGAGCAGGTAGACGTTGCGCAGGCGGTTGCCGCTCGGCTCGGTGTCGTTCAGCTCGGCGTTGTTCGGCTGGGCCTCGCTCACAGGCGCGCCATCTCCTCGCGGCTCTCGAGGTCGCGCTGCAGGAAGACCTGGTCGGCGAGCCCGTGCTCGGCGATCTCGCGGTAGAAGCCGCAGCCGGCGAGCAGCTCCTCGTGGGTGCCGCGATCGACGATCCTGCCGCCGTCCATCACGACCACCTCGTCGGCCAGCGAGACGGTCGAGAGGCGGTGGGCGATGATGAAGGTCGTCCGTCCGGACATCACCTCGCCCAGTCCCGACTTGATCGCCTCCTCCGTCGTCGCGTCGACCGAGGAGGTGGCGTCGTCGAGGATCAGGATCCGCGGGTCGGCGAGCAGGGCGCGGGCGATCGCGACCCGCTGGCGCTGGCCGCCGGAGAGGGTCAGGCCGCGCTCGCCGACCCGGGTCTCGTAGCCCTCGGGCAGCTCGCGGATGAACTCGTCGGCCTGGGCGCGCCGCGCCGCCGCTTCGATTTCCTCCCGGCTCGCCCACTGGCGCGCGTAGGCGATGTTCTCGGCGACGCTGGCGGTGAAGAGGAAGCTGTCGTCGGCGACGAAGGCGACCTCGGAGCGCAGCGAGCCGACGTCGATCTCGCGGATGTCGGCGCCGTCGACGAGGACGGTGCCCTCGCTGGGGTCGTAGAGCCGCGCGATCAGCCCGACCAGGCTGGTCTTGCCGGCGCCCGAGGGGCCGACCAGCGCCACCGTCTTGCCGGCGTCGACATGGAGGTCGACCTCGCTCAGCGCCGGCGCTGAGCCCTCATAGCGCAGGGTCACGCCGCGCAGGTCGACCTCGCCGCCGCCGGCAGGCAGCGCCGGCGCTCCGGGCGGGCTCTGGATCGCCGGTTCGCGGTCGATGATCTCGAACATCCGGTTGCCGGAGGCGATCGCCCGCTGCGCCATCCCCATCGTCACTCCGAGCATCCGCATCGGTCCGGCCAGCATCCCGACGTAGAGGTAGAAGGCGCTGAAGCTGCCGAGGCTGAGCGATCCGTTGATCACCTCGCGGCCGCCGACCAGGAGCACCAGGGCGATCCCGAACTGGGGCAGCAGCCCGATCAGCGGCGAGAAGAAGGCCTGCAGGCGGGTCGAGTAGATGCTCTGGTCGAAGACCCGGGAGACCGCGCGCTGGAAGCGGTGCAGCTGGTATTCCTCGCGGGCGAAGGCCTTGACGATGCGGATTCCCGAGACGTTCTCCTCGGCCTCTGCGGTCAGTTCGGCGATTCGCTGCTGGACCTCCTGCAGGGCCGGACGGGAGACCCGGTTGTAGCGCGAGGCGGTGTAGACGACGAACGGCGCCGGAGCCAGCGCGATCAACGCCAGCAGCGGGTTGATCGCGATCATCACCACACTCGCCAGGACGATCGTCAGCAGGCTCTGGGTGATGAAGATCAGCCCGTAGCCGAGGAAGAAGCGGATCGCCTGCAGGTCGACCGTCGCCCGCGACATCAGCTGGCCGGTCTGCTGGCCGTCGAAGAAGCCGAGGTCGAGCCGCTGCAGGTGGGCATAGAAGGTCTGGCGCAGGTCGAATTCGACCGCCAGGGAGACCTTCCCGGCGACCAGCCGCCGCACCACGGTCAGGCCGAGCCGCAGGATGCTGGCGCCGACGATCGCCAGCGCCAGCGGCAGCAGGGAGGACTTGTCGCCGTCCTTGATCGCGTTGACCGCGTGCCCGGTCAGCAGCGGAATCAGCACCGTCATCCCGATCGCCGCCCATGCAAACGCCATCGATCCCCATAGCTGGGGCCGGTAGGGACGCAGGAATCCCATCAATCGCCGGTACGTACGCACGTACCTCACTATACAAAGTGAAGTATTGCGATATGGCGCAGCGATCGGGAGGGTCGGGCGTCCCTGTCGTTCAGCGCAACCGGGCGGCGGCCTTGGCGCTCGGGACTTTGCCCTTTGCGCAGGCTTTCGGGCCGTTGCCGGGGCGGGGGAGGATCTGGAAGTTGGTGACAGCGTGGAAGGTGGTGATGGCGCCGCTGTTCTGGGCGAGGGTGACGATCAGGCGGTAGAAGCCCGGCGGCAGACCGTGGTAGAAGATCTCCGGCTTGGTCCCAGGGGAGTAGCTGCCGGTGGAGTCGATCCGTTCGGCGAGGACGCCATTCGGGCCCGAGTAGCGCGGGTAGTCGAAGGAGGCACCGACGAGGCGACCGTTGCCGATCGAGCTGTTGATCGCGTGCAGCAGCTTGACCGGGTCGACGCAGTCGGGGACGCGGTTGAGGCTGAAGCGGATGTTCCCCTCGCCGAGCTGCGGTGCACGGCCGAACTGGCGCGGCGCCAGCTGGAAGTTGCTGACGATCGCCTTGACGACGACGGCGTGGCTGGTCTGCCGGGCGCCGTTGCGGGGGGAGACGATGTCGACGCTCGGCTGGCCGGGCACCGCTGCTGCGCTCGCATTGCCGTGTTTCGAGTCGGAGCTGCCCCCAAAGGCGAGGGCTAAGGCCAGGACGACGATGGTCGCCGCCAGTGCTGCCAAGGTTGCAGTCCTTCCCCGCATTGGAGCGGGAACACTACGCGTAACTTCCAGATCCCCATGCGACGAGTTCCAACCACGATCCTGGCGCTGGCGCTCGGGCTTGCCCTGACGGCGCCTGGGGCGCCGGCGGCCGGCTTCGCCGGCCACGTCAACCCCTTCGCCGGCACCCGGCCGGGGCCGGGGACCTTCGGCGGCGGCCACAACTTCCCCGGCGCCGCCGCGCCTTTCGGGATGGTCCAGTGGAGCCCCGACACGACCCCCGCGGCGCCGCACTCCGGCGGCTACGACTACCGCGACCACCACCTCTCCGGCTTCAGCCTCACCCACCTCAGTGGTGCCGGTTGCGCCCTCTACGGGGACTTCCCATTCCTGCCGACGACCGAGCCGCTCACCTCCTCGCCGGCCGCACCGGGTGGCCCCGGCCTCGACGGCAGGTTCCAGCCCGGCTTCTCCCACTCCGAAGAGCAGGCCCGGCCGGGCTTCTACGAGGCTCGCCTCAATCCCGTCGGCGGCGCCGACATCGGCGTCGCCCTGACCGCGACCACGCGGACCGGGATGGCGCGCTTCAGCTTCCCGGCCAACCCGCACTCGAGCGTCCTCATCAACGCCGGTGGCAGTGCCCAGGCCGACGACTTCGCCGCGGTCGGCGTCGATCCCGGCCGCCGCGAAATCACCGGCACCGCCTCCAGCGGCCTCTTCTGCGGACAGCGCCCCCATTACAAGGTCTACTTCGCCGCCGTCTTCAACCGCCGCTTCGACGCCTCGGGCACTTGGGAGGGCGGCTCGCTCGATCCCGATTCGGGCGCCGCCGAAGACAGCCAGAGCCCGGCCGCCAACCCACAGACGACCGCCCAGGCGGGCGCCTACGCCAGCTTCGACACCCGCCACAACCGGGTCGTCACCGCCAGGGTCGGCGTCTCCTTCGTCAGCGTCGCCGGCGCCCAGGCCAACCTCGCCGCCGAAAGCGATGGCGCCGGCTTCGGGACGATCGCCGCGCGGGCGTTGCACGGCTGGAACCAGGCACTGGGCCGGGTCCGGGCCAGCGGTGGCCCCAAGCGCCTGCTCGACACCTTCTACACGGCGCTCTACCACGCCTTCCTGGCCCCGCGGACCTTCAACGACGTGACCGGCGCCTATCCCGGCATGGACGGGGCGATCCATCAGGTGCATGGCCGCACCCAGTACGCGGACTTCTCCGGCTGGGACATCTACCGGACCGACATCCAGCTGCTCTCGCTGCTGGCGCCGGAACGGGCCAGTGACATGGTTCGCTCGCTGCTGGCCGACGCCCAGCAGAGCGGCTGCCTGCCGCGCTGGCCCTACGCCGACGGCCAGAGCATGACGATGATCGGCGACTCCGCCGACCCGATCATCGCTTCGGCCGCGGCCTTCGGCGCCCGTGCCTTCGACAAGGGCGCGGCGCTGGCGGCGATGGTCAAGGGGGCGACCCAGCCCTGCCGGAGCGCCAACGGCGAATATCTGGAGCGGCAGGGGCTGGCCGACTACCAGGCGCTCGGCTACGTCCCCTTCGACTCCGACACCAACACCCGCAACGCCAACTCGATCTACGGTGACCCGGAATCGGTCTGGGGCTCGGCGGCGACCACGCTCGAGTACGCGGTCGACGACTTCGCGATCGCCCAGCTCGCCGCCCGCTCCGGGCACGATCGCGCCACCTACCGCACCTTCATGAGCCGCTCGGCCAACTGGCGGCGCCTCTACGAACCGGCCAGCGGCATGATCGAGCCGCGCTATGCCAGTGGCGCCTTTCCGCATCCCTACGACAACCTCAACGAGGGAGGGTTCGTCGAGGGCAACTCGGCCCAGTACACCTGGATGGTCCCGCAGGATCCCAGTGGGCTGATCGACCGCATGGGGGGGCCGGCGACGGCGGCCGGGCGGCTCGACGGCTTCCTGCGCGAGCTCAACGGCGGGCCGGGGGGGACCCACACCGACCACGCGCTGCTGGGCAACGAGCCGACTCTGCAGACCCCCTGGCTCTACGACTGGATGCGGCGGCCCTACCGGACGCAGGCGGCGGTGCGGCGGGCGCTGCTCAGTCTCTATGACACTGCGCCCGACGGCTATCCCGGCAATGACGACCTCGGCACGCTTTCGTCCTGGTACGTGTTCGGCGCCCTCGGCCTCTACCCGGAGGTGCCCGGAGTGGGGGTGCTGGCTGTCGGCAGCCCGCTCTTCGCCAGGACCGAAATCCGCCTGCCGCACCGGCGGCGGGCGCTGATTCTCGCCGCGGCCCACGAAGTGAGGACCACCGGCAGCGGCAAGAAGCGTCATCGCGAAGTCCACTCGCTCAGTCCCTCGAGCGCACCGTACGTCCAGTCCCTCAGCCTCAACGGCCGCGTCCACGACCAGCCGTGGACCACGTACTGCGCGCTTGCCCGCGGGGCCACGCTCAGCTTTCAACTCGGATTGCACCCGGATCGCCGCTGGGGCGCCGCCGCGACGGCTGTGCCACCATCGTTTGGGCCTCAACGGCCGATGCCGAAGAGTGCCTGCACTCCCTGAGCGGCGCCATCCTTTAACTCCGACTTAGCCGCCCTTGAGGACCGGCTGAGCCACCCCGTCGAATCTCCAGCCTCGTGGACACCCCCGCAGCCCCCATCGCTGCAGCCGCAGTCGGCACCGCGGAGACCCGTGCGGCTCCGGGCGCCCGCTCGGCCGTGCTCTGGGCTCTGGCCGGGCTGACGGCGCTGGGCGTCGCCGTGCGCTTCGCCAGCCTCGGCCTGCAGAGCTACCACCACGACGAGGTGATCACGGCGATGCGGGTGATCCCGGGCAGCTTCGAAGAAATGCTGCACCGGGTGAAGACCAGCGAGTCCAATCCGCCGCTCTATTACGTGCTGGCCTGGGGCTGGGCGAAGGCGTTCGGCACCGGAGAGTTCGGGCTGCGCTCGCTCTCGGCCCTGTTCGGGGCGGCGACGGTGCCGGTCGGCTATCTGATCGGCCGCCAGTTGGCCAGCCGCCGCGCCGGCCTGATCCTGGCCGCGCTGATCGCCCTCAACCCGATGTTGATCTGGTACTCGCAGGAGGCCCGCTCCTACGCCCTGCTGGTCTTCTTCGGCGCTCTCTCGCTGCTCTTCTTCGCGCGGGCGCTGAACACCCGCTCGGGGCGGGACCTGGCGTTCTGGGCCCTGGCCTCGGCCCTGGCCCTCTGCAGCCACTACTTCGCCGTCTTCGTGGTGGGGATCGAGGCGGTCTGGCTGCTGATCGCCCTGCGGGCGCGCTGGCGCCTCGTCCTGCCGGCCCTCGCCGGGGTCGGTGCGGTCGGCCTGGCGCTGCTGCCGCTGATCAACGCCCAGGTCAACCCGACCCACATCGGCTGGATCGAAAACAGCCCGCTGGTCACCCGTCTCCGGGAGACGGGTGTCAGCTTCCTGATCGGCGAAACCGGGCACGTGATCGCCGAGGCCCCGCGCGAGCGCTACGCGCTCGTCCCGCTGATCCTGATCGGCGCCGCGCTGATCCTGATCGCTGTCCGCGGCAGCCGCCGCGAGCGGCGCGGCGCCGCCGTCGGCCTGGCCCTCGGGCTCGGGGTCGCGGCGCTGGCCGCGATCGCCGCCCTGGCCGGCAAGGACTACGTGGTCGAGCGCAACCTGCTGCCGGCGCTGATCCCGCTGCTGGCGGTCGCGGCGATCGGGTTTGCCTGCGACAGAGCGCGGCGGCTCGGGCTGCTCCTCGCGGTCGTCATCTCCGCCTACTGGCTTGCCTTTGCGATCCACGTCACCCAGACCCCGAACCTGCAGCGGCCCGACTTCCGCACCGTCACCGACGAACTCGGCCCGGCGCGGGCCGGGCGCCGGGCGATCGTCACCTGGAAGCTCGCCGCCGACCCGGTGCGGTACTACCTGCACGACGACGCGGTCCGCATGTACGGTGGGGTCGAACGCATAGGCGAGGTCGACGTGCTCCGCAAGCCGTTGGCCACCGGGCTGCCCGTTATCCTGCCGCCTTCGTTTCGCCAGGTGGCTCGGGTTCGGGCCGACCGGCTGACGTTGATCCGCTACGTCTCCAAGCACCCCGTGAAGATCAAGTTCCACACTCTGCGTGACCTGCCGACCGGCTTCGGCGACGACGCCGTGGTCATCGACGGGCCGCGGTCCAAACCGGTGCCCGCGCGGGGTAAACGGTGAGCACCTCGGAGAGATTCGCCGATCGGCTGGGGGCGGCGGCACGGCAGCCGGCCAACTGGGTACAGCTGCTCAAGTTCGGGGTCGTCGGTGGCTCGGGGTACCTGATCAACCTGGTCGTCTTCGCGGCCCTCGTCGACCGTCTCGGCGTCCACCACGCGATCGCCGCGATCGCCGCCTTCTGCGTCGCCGTCACCAACAACTTCCTCTGGAACCGCTACTGGACCTTCGGCCCGGGCAGCAGCACGGCGGGCTTCCAGGCGGCGCGCTTCTTCATCATCAGCCTCGCCTCCCTGATCGTCAACCTCGCCGTGCTGGAGGCGCTGCTGGCGGGCACCGGCGCCGGTGACCTCACCGCCCAGGCGATCGCCGTCGCCCTGGTCATGCCCCTCAACTTTCTCGGCAACCGTCTCTGGACCTTCGCCTGAGGGGCCTGCAAAGCGGCGCATCTCGGGGTCCTCGGTCGGCTCCCTCGGGTCACGCACTGAAGTGCGCTCCCCTCGCTCGCCTTCCCTGCGTCCCCCGACCTGCTTGCTTTTCGGCCCCTCGGGGGATTTCGCGGCTCAGTTAGCCTTGAGTTGATGAGCGCGAACAAGCCTTCATACGACGCGGGAACGATCGAGCCGGCCAGGCAGGCCGCCTGGCAGGCGCGCGGAGATTTCGAGGCGCCGCGACCCGCCGGCGGCCAGGCCCGCGTCTACATCAAGCCCTCGAGCCCGTTCACCTCGGGCAATCTGCACATGGGACACGTCCGCGACTACTCGATCGGCGACGCCTACGCGCGCTTCCGCCGTGCCCGCGGCGACGCCGTCCTCTTCGGCTTCGGCTTCGACGCCTTCGGCCTGCCCGCCGAGCTGGCCGCGATCGAGCGCCAGGAGCCGCCGGCCGACTGGGTCGCGCAGTGCGGCGAGCGGATGCTCGGCCAGATGAAGCGGCTCGGCTTCTCCTTCGACTACGACCGCGTCTTCTACAGCTCCGACGAGAGCCAGTACCGCTGGTCGCAGTGGCTTTTCCTGACCCTGCTCGAGGCGGGCCTGATCTACCGCGACGACGCCACGGTCGACTGGTGCGACACCTGCCGCACGACCCTCGCCTCGATCCAGGTCGAGGACGGCCGTTGCTGGCGCTGCCACAACGAGGTGCGGCTGATCCGCCGCCCGACCTGGTTCCTGCGGATCACCCCCTACCTGGAGGAGAACGACCGCAACACCGAGGCGCTGCGCAACTGGGACGACCTCGCGCTCGCCACCCAGCGCTACATCCTCGGTCGCAGCGATGGGGTGGAGGTCGATCTCG
>CAVTKD010000006.1:0-83711 GCA_963735235.1 uncultured Solirubrobacterales bacterium
AGGGCTCGGGCGGGCGCGCCCTGACGGTCTTCAGCCCGCACCGCGAGGCGCTCGCCGAGGCCCGTTTCATCCTGCTCTCGCCCCGCCACCCCGACGTCGAGGCGTGGACAGAGGCACCTGGCGTCGGCGACGAGCTGGAGCGGATGCGCTCCGGCGGCTGGGATCGCAGCGCCCGCGACGCTCGCTCGATGCCGATCGTCGACACCGGGGCCTCGATCTCCGGGCCGGGAGGAGAGGAGCTGCCGGTCTTCGTCTCGCCGATCGTCGACGCCCGCTATGGGCCGACCGCGGCCTTCGGCATCCCCGCGGTCGACGAGTCCGACCGCGATCTCGCCGGCCGCATGGATCGCGTGGACGACTGGGAGGGTGCGGACGAGGATGGGGAGGCGCCGGCCGCCGAGCCGGTGCCGGGCGCCCGCGAGGCGAAGCGCTACCGCGCCAACGACTTCTCGATCTCGCGCCAGCGCTCCTGGGGCACGCCGATCCCGATCGTCCTCTGCGATGCCTGCGGCCCGGTGCCGGTGCCCGAGGCGGACCTGCCGGTGGTGCTGCCGCGGGACATCGCCCCGACCGGCGAGGGCAACCCGCTCGGCGAGCGCCCCGACTTCGTCGACGTCGCCTGCCCCGGGTGCGGCGAGCCGGCCAAGCGCGAGACCGACACCCTCGACTGCCACTTCGATGCGCTCTGGCTCTGGGTCCCGGCCGCGGTGCCGCCGCAGGACCGCGCGGAGCTGATGTTCGAGCACCCTGACCTGAAGGAGTGGCTCCCGGCCGAGCGCCTCGTCGCCGGTGGGGACAGCGGCGGCTTCGTCTTCGACCAGCGGGTCGTCACCAAGGCGCTGCGGGACATCGGGCCCTTCGCCTTCCTCGAGGACGGCGAGCCCTTCGCCGGCTGCCTCTTCCATGAGATGGTGATTGCCGACGGCCGCAAGATGAGCAAGCACCTCGGCAACGTCGTCAACCCCGACGAGCTGGTCGAGCGCTATGGCGCCGACACGGTCCGGCTCGCCGTCCTCTACGCGGCAGGGCCGGCGAAGACGCTCAACTGGAGCGACGGGTCACTGCGCTTCGCCAACCGCTTCCTGCGCAACCTCTGGACCTACTGCCAGGACCGCTTCGCGGCGCTGGAGGACGCTCCTCACAACGCGGATGCCGCCGCCGACACCGAGTTCATGCGCGACCGGTTGCGGAAATGGTGCGATAACGGCCTGGCTCGAATCACCGCCGACACCGAGGAGCTGCAGATGCACAAGGCGGTCCGCAACCTGACCCGCCTCTTCGAGCGGATTCAGGACTTCGAGAAGCGCGTCGTCAAGCGCCGCGGCCAGCTCGACCGCGCCGACGCGGAGGCCCAGGTCGCCGCTCTCGTCCTGCTGCTGCAGGCCCTGGCTCCGTTCGCGCCCCACGCGGCCGAGGAGCTGCTGACCACGGCGGGCGGTGCCGATTCGATCGGGCGCTGGCCCGACGCGGCGGCGATTCCGGTGGCCGCCGAGGCCATCGCCCCCGCAAGCTGAGCTGCTGCGGCCGCTTCAGTCCTTGGGGCGAGGCAGCTGCTTGACCTCGAAGCGCCGCTTCGAGGCGTGCCAGGAGATGCCGGTGCAGAGGTCGGCCGGGGTGGTGTCCAGCGCGCCGGCCAGCTTGATCATGGTGCTGAGGCGGGGCTCGCGACCCGCCCGCTCGAGCAGGGAGATCTCGGTGCGGTGAAGTTCGCAGCGGTAGCCGAGCTCTTCCTGTGAGATCCCCGCCTTGGTGCGGGCCTGGCGGAGGTTGGCGGCAAAGCGGTCCTGAGGTCTCATCCGGTGCGATTCTTTTGCGCTGAAGACAGGAACTCTACAGACAGAAGATTCCCTTTCGACCGTGCGGGGTGACGGGTCCGCTACCGTCCAGTCGATCAATTGCGCAGGAGATGCGCATTTTTGCGCAGAAAGCATTTAGCGCTGACCGAGTATGTGTTATACCCACGCGGACAAAGGACGAGCGCCAGAGCAGGTTCGGGCCCCCGGGGCCCGCTGCGCGGCGGCAAAGGAGGAGTCATGAGCGACGCGGTCGATTCGCATCTGGCCGGGCCCGAGGGGCCCCGAACCAGCTCCTGTGCCACCGAACTCGTCTGCCGCGACTGCGGCTACCTGACGCCGCTGCTCGACACCGCCTTCAAGTGCCCGGCCTGCGGCGAGGGCCTCGACATCGACTACGACTACGAGCGGGCGAAGTCGCTGATCGCCGAGCGCAGCCTGACCGAGCGACCGAACAACATCTGGCGTTTCGAGGAGCTGCTGCCGATCGTCTCGCGGGCGGCGCAGCAGCGGGTCGGAGAGTTCTCCGGGCAGACCCCGCTGATCCGCGCCGACCGCCTCGGCGCCGAGCTGGGCCTGAAGAACCTCTACCTCAAGGACGACTCGACCAACCGGCCGACGCTCTCTTACAAGGACCGGGTCGTCGGCATGGCGATCGCACGGATGCTCGAGCTGGGCAAGGACGAGGTCGGCTGCGTCTCGACCGGCAACGTCGGCACCGCGGTGGCGGCGCTGGCCGCCAAGGCCGGGGCGACCGCCTACATCTTCTATCCCGGCAACATGGAGAAGGGCAAGGCGAAGGCGTGCCGGGCGCTCGGCGCCCAGGTCTGCCAGCTGGACGGCAACTACGACCAGGCCAACCGCGCCTGCCGCGAGCTCTCGCTCGCCAGCGGCATCGAGTTCGCCAACATCACCCTGCGCCCGTTCTATGCCGAGGGGGCGAAGACGATGGCCTTCGAGGTGGTCGAGCAGCTCGGCTGGAGCTCGCCGGACCACTTCGTGATCCCGGCCGCCGGGGGGACGCTGTCCTCGCGCGTCCACAAGGGGCTCAACGAGCTGGAGATGGTCGGGCTGGCCGAGACCGGAGCGACCAGGATCAACATCGCCCAGGCCGGTGGCTGTGGGCCGATCGCGACCGCGATCCTCGGCGGCGGCGAGATCGAGCCGCAGACGCCGGACACCGCCGTCCACTCGCTGGCGATCGGCGCCCCCGGCGACGGCGCCCTGGTCCTCGACGCTGTCCGCAGCCGCGGCGGCTCGGCGGCGATGGCCTCAGACCAGGAGGTCTTCGCCGCGATCGACCTGCTCGGCGCGACCGAGGGCATCCTCACCGAGCCGGCCGGCGGCACCACGATCGCCGCCACGGCGAGGCTCGCCGCCGAGGGCAAGATCGGGGCCGACGAGACGGTGGTCGCCGTGATCAGCGGCAATGGCCTGAAGACGCTTCAGGAGCACCCCGACAAGCCATGGCCGGAAATGGTCGCCTGCAACGTCGAGACGATGGGCGAGATGCTCGCCGAGTTTCGCCAGACCGCGGCGACCGCGCTGCGCTAGCGCCGACCTTTTCGCGGACCCATAGCCTGTGGTGGTGACCGAGCCGCCTCATGTCGACGGCGTCAGCCACCGCACGGTGCGGGCGCGCGAGCTCTTCTCCCCCTTGGTCCCGGCCAGGCAAAGGCCGCCTAGGAGCGGATCCGCGCCTCCTCGAGGTCGAGGTCGCGCTCGATCTGGCGGGTGGTGGCGTTGCGCAGGCGTTCCGCGCTCTGCAGGTCGAGCAGAGTTTCCCGCTCGATCCCGATCAGCTCCCGGCGCAGCACGCCGTAGTCGGCGATCCGCTGCTCGCGCGCGGCTGTTTCCGGATCCTCGCCCCCGAGCACGGCCTGGCACATCCGGAAGCGAGCGCGGTAGAGGTCGCGCAGGCGTTTCAGCTGCGACTCGTCCGCGCGCTTCTCCTCCTCCATCTCGTCGAGGCGGTCGAGGGCCGACTGCGCCGCCTCCATCCGCGCCACCGCCTCCTCGTCGCTCCAGCGCCGTGGCTCCTCGAGCCGCAGTTTGCGGATCACGAACGGCAGCGAGAGGCCCTGCCCGACCAGGGTGACCAGGATCAGGGCGAAGGTGAGGAAGATGATCTGCGGCCGGTCGGGGACGTCGAGTGAGACCGCCAGGGCCGCGGCCAGGGAGACGGCGCCGCGCATCCCGCTCCAGCCGACCGCGAAGCGTTCGCCCAGGGTCTCGCCGGCGTCGGAGCGCATCGCGAAGACGAAGGCGAGCCGGATCCCGATCGAGGCGGCGGCGATCGCCGCGACCGGGCCGAGCAGCTCGCTGACGCCGGAGGAGCTGGCTTCGAGCGATTCGACGATCCCCGGCAACTGCACCCCGAGCAGGACGAAGAGGGTCATCTCCAGGGTGAAGATGAGGACGTTCCAGAAGGCGACGGAGCTGAGGCGGGTGTCGGCGTCGACCGCGCGCGGCGACTGGTAACCGCCGTAGAGGCCGGCGACGACGGCGGCGAGGATGCCGGAGACGCCGAGTTCCTCGGCTCCGATGTAGGCGCCGTAGGCGGTCAGCAGGGTGAGGACGACGACCAGGCTGGCGTCGGTCTGGCGGCGGATGACGAGGATCGAGAGGAAGCCGACGGCGAGGCCGACGGCGAGGCCGCCGACCGAGACGGCGACGAATTCGAGTGCCGCGTCGCCGATCGAGAAGGCGCCGCCGGTGGCGACGCCGAGGGCGATCGAGTAAAGCACTAGGGCGGTGCCGTCGTTGATCATCGACTCGCCTTCGACCAGCAGCCGCACCCGCTCGGGGCCGCCGATGCGGCGGAAGATGGCGATCGCGGCGACGGCGTCGGTGGGGGCGAGGACGGCGCCGAGCACCGCCGCCTCGGCCCAGCCCAGGCCCGGCACGGTCGCATGGGCGACCACGGCCACCACCGCGGCGGTGGCGAAGACGAGGCCGACCGCCAGCAGCGCCAGCGGCCGCATCACCGTGCGCAGCTCGCGCGGCGAGGTACGCCAGCCGGCGGAGAAGACCAGCGGCGGCAGGAAGACGAGGAAGATCGCGTCGGGATCGAGGTCAACCGTAGGCAGCCCCGGGACGAAGGCGATCGCCAGGCCGCCGACGACGAGCACGATCGGCGCCGGCACCTTGCCAAACTCGGCAAGCCGGACCAGCAGCGTCGCCGCCAGCATCAGGACCAGGATCGACTCGATGTGATTCATGTGGGCATAACATCCTGCCGAGTGGACGACACGCTCATCCCTCAGCTGGACGCAGAAGACCACATTCGTGGCGAGTTGGGCAGGCCGCTGGAGCTGGTCATGTTCGGCGACTTCCAGTGCCCCTTCTGCCTCGGCGCCCAGTCGGTCCTGCGCCGCGTCCACGACCGCCTCGGCGACCGCCTCGTCTTCGCCTTCCGCCACCTGCCGATCCCCGAGCGCCACCCGCTGGCGCAGCTGGCCGCCGAGGCCAGCGAGGCGGCCGCGGCCCAGGGCGACTTCTGGGAGTACCACGACGCCCTCTTCCAGGCTCAGCCCAAACTTTCCCGCGAGACGATGCTGAAGGTCGGCAGCGACCTCGGCCTCGACGCCGACCGCATGGCGGCGGAGATCGACGCCGGTGCCCACCGCGGCCGGGTCGAGCGCGACGTCGAGTCGGCGGCGGCGAGCGGCGCCACCGGCACCCCGACCTTCTTTATCAACGGCAAGCGCTTCTTCGGCGCCTACGACGCTTCGTCCCTGGTCGAGGCGCTCGAGGGCGGCACCGCAACTGCCTGAGCGCTCACCGGTTGATGGGTCAGTCGATGGGGAGTAAGTCAAAAGGAGGCTGTGTCTGGTGAGCGGTGCTCGTGCGGCAAAGGCGATCTTTGTGTTGACGGTGTGTGGAGCCTTGGGCTGGGCCCTGCCGGCGGTGGCATCGGCCAGCTCGATCTCGGGCACCGTGACCGCCGCCTCGGGCGGCGCCCCGATCGCAGGCATCCAGGTCTGCCAGTACGAATCCAAAGGGACGATCGAAGAATCCTGCGTCCAGACCGACACGGCTGGCGGCTACACGCTGAGCGGGCTGCCGGCCGGCTCCTACGTCGTCTCCTTCTCCGGCGACATCCAGCACCTCAACTACGTGAACCAGCGCTGGAACGGGATCAGTGAAGGTCCCGGTACTCCCGTCGTCCTCGGAACGGGCGAAGCGAGGACCGGGATCGATGCTTCGATGGCCGAAGGCGCGTCGATTACGGGAACGGTCACCGATGCGGAAAGCCATGCTGGCGTGGCCGGGTTCCCAGTCTGCGCCTTTGCCGACAACCTGCAGGGGGAGTACGGTCGCTGTGCGAAGACGGACAGCGTCGGCCAGTACATCATCAACGGCCTGCCGGCGATGCCGAATTACCAGGTCGAATTCGTCGGAGAGGGCGAATTCAACTACCGGACCCAGTACTACGACGGCAGCGAAGATTTCCACAGCTTCACGAAAGTCGCCGTCGGTGCTCCGAACTCGGTCACTTCCGGGATCGACGCCGCTCTGAACCGGGGGGCCGAAATCTCCGGCACGCTGACCGAAGTGGGGACCCACAAGCCGCTGGCCGGTCTGCGGGTAGACCTGCTGGCGCCGGGAACCGAAGAAGACCTGAAGTACGTCTTCACCGACGCCGCCGGCCACTATGCCTTCCGCGGCCGTCCCGTCGGGACCTATGTCGTCGCCTTCTCCCGGCCGGCCGGCCAATTCGACGGCGATGGGTTCTCGACCGCGTTCTACAGAGGAGTCACCGCGTTCGCGGCAGCGACCCCGCTGACGATCTCGCCGCCGCAGGTACTCACCGGGATCGACGGCGAAGTGGTCAACCAGTTCCCGCACACCGGCACCCCGATTCAGGTGACCCTTGTGCCGGTGCCCCGCCAGCTCAGGTGCCGGCATGGCTTCCATAAGAAAAAGGTCAGGGGCAAGCCCCACTGCGTCAGGGTCCACAAGAAGCGACACCACCATCATCGCCATCGCCGTCACGCCGGCGGCTGAGGTGGCGACCCGGCACCGCGGTGCCGTCGGCTCGGGCGGATGAGGGCGCTCGTCCAGCGGGTCAGCCAGGCGGCTGTCGACGTCGAGGGCGATCGCGTCGCCCAGATCGGGCCGGGGATGCTGGTGTTGCTCGGGGTCGGTGTGGGGGACGGTGCGGAGCAGGCGGACCGGCTCGCAGACAAGGTCCGGACGCTGCGTATCTTCGACGACGCCGAGGGGAAGATGAATGAACCGCTGGGCGAGCGTGAGATCCTCTGTGTCAGTCAGTTCACCCTCTACGGCGATGCCCGCAAGGGCAATCGCCCCAGTTACGTCGAGGCCGCTCGCCCCGAGGTCGCTGAGCCGCTCTACGACCGCTTCTGCGAGCGGCTCGGGGCGAAGCGGGGCGTCTTCGGCGCCTGCATGGGTGTGGCCCTGGTCAACGACGGCCCGGTGACGCTGATGCTGGACGTTGAGCAGCGGTGACTGAAGGCGCGGCGGGGGCTGAGCGCTGCGCCGCCGCCGGGCTCAACCCCCGCTGGACGGGAAGCCGGGCGCCAGCGGGGCGGAGCGGCCCTGGGCGGGCCCCAGGCTCTCGCGGATCTGCTCGCGCATGCGGGCGACCAGCGCCACGGTCGCGTCCCGCAGTCGGTCGAGGTCCTCGGTCAGGGTGCGGCGGCCGACCAGGCTGACGCAGAGCGTCCCCTCGACGTACTCGAAGGCGAGGCCCTGTGGCGCGCTTTCGAGCATGAAGACGATGAACTGCGGCGAGAAGAGCTCGTGCAGCCAGGTGTCGTCGCGCTGCGGTGAGGCGAAGATCCGGTAGCGCTCGTTCAGCTCGGTGCTCTCGAGGGAGATCCGGTCGTTGCCGTGGATCAGCGCGTTTGCCGCCCGCCCCAGCAGGTGCTCGTCCTCGACCCGCTGGCAGAACAACCAGGGGACGGACCGCTTCGCCTTCGGCACGTGCGTCACCGCCACCGTGAAGTGCGCCTCCCCCTTGGTCTCTGTGCCCTGCGCGTCGGTGGTCGTCTCGTCGCGAGCGATCAGCGCCATCTGCGCTTCGACGTAGGTCGAGAGCCAGCCCGTCATCACCGCGTCGACGCTGCGCAGCTCCCCCTCGGCAAGCAGCGGCGTGGTGCGCGGCAGCCGGGCGCCGGGAACGAGCGTCAGCTTGCGCGCGGCGGCGTAGCTGGAGAAGTCTTCGACGCCAGAAGTCAATGCCGGAGGAGGGACTCGAACCCCCGACACGCGGATTATGATCGCGCGCCGCCGTTCCGGTGGAGTGCGGGAGGCTACGGGTTTCCGGCTCTACGCTGCCAGATCGTGCCAGGGTCCCAGGTGCCGATTGCGCGCTGTATCCGTGGCTTCCGCTGACACCCTGCTGACACCCAGGGGATCGGCGTTCGGCGGATTTCTCAAACCGCTCCGTCGAGAAGGTGAGCGTAGACGCTGATCGGCTGTGTCGGGCTAAGACGCCGAGTGGAAGTCGCCCCCGCAGCGTCCCCAGACGCCGCGATCTTTTCTGTGCGTCACATGCTGGGCCCGGCGGAAAGCGCCGACCTGCTCGAAGGGGTTGTCGTCGTAGACGTAGACCTCCGCCCAGCCACGCCTGACCTGCGCCAGGCTACGTTCTTGTCACCGACGTAGACGTAAGCCAGCAGGCGCCCGAAGCGGACCTGGCTCGGGTCGGTGACGAGGATGGCGCGGCGCCCCGGCAGCCATGTGCTGCATCGACCTCGCCGCCGCCCTCGCGCCGCACTCGACCGGGTAGTCCGGTTTGACGTCCTCGGGGGTGTCGATCCCGATCAGGCGGACGTAGCCTTCGGCGTCGTTGGCGTACCGCGCGCGGACGGTGTCGCCGTCGACGTCGCGGACGATACGGACCGAGAGTTCTTCGCCTTCGGGCACCGTCGGTTCCGCTTCGACGGGTGGGGGAGGGGAGGCGCCGGCGCTACGGGCCCAGTGCCGCCCTGGGCGCTCGAGCAGGGGCACGGGTTGCTCTCGCAGGCGACCCGTCGTGGTCGGCATCGGGGTCGTCGAAGTTGTTGGAGGCGCTGCCGGCGAGCCCGTATCCACGGGGCCCCCTCCCACCGGTGTCTTCCAGATGCTTGGCGTTGGCGATCTCCGGCCACGCCGCTTCCTCGTCCTCGACCAGCAGAGCGCGGGCTTTCTCGGCCTCGGTCGCGCGGACCATCACCCGCCGCGAGCGGCTCATACCGACCGGCGTAGGAGGCTGGGGATGCCACTACTTTTGAGCAGACCCTGGACCATCTTCGTGAGCAGACCCTGGACCATCTTCGCTTCCGCCGGGTTGTTGGCGAAGGCAACCTCGACTGGATCCGCGCCCGACTGGTCATCCGTTGTCACGATCTCCATCACGGATGCGAAGCGTAGCCGCCCCTCATCAGGCCCTGCCGCATCAGCGCAACCCCTTTGTAGTACGAGGCGTGGGAGTTGGTGTCAGCGGGCGGTCGCAGAGCTACGGGCAGTCGCTCCCGGCAGGGCATAGCTTTGGGCGGCGAGGCGCTGAGCGTCCTCACCAGCCGCGGCGAGGAAGCCACCACTGCCGAACTTTGCGCGCTGGCTTCTGAAGATCCTTTAGATCTTCTTTCACAAACTCCCAGCGCTTTCCGGCAACGTCAGTCCACCGGACCAGGACCCGCCAAACATCGTCGGGGGCGGCGCGTATGACTTTCCGAGCCAGGATTCGTCGCAGGGACAGTCTCGCCTGCTTGGAGCGCGGGTATGACTATCGAAGCGTGTTCTCGAAATGCCTCATGGTCAGGTGAAAGAGTCCACTTCTCATCAGGGCGGCCCGGATCCGCCGGAGCGGCCCTTAACCTGAGACCAATGCGCGAATTTGTCCGTACCCGATGGGCGAGCGACCTCAACCACAACCAGCGTTGGGCGCTGAAGGAATTGGCTGAGCGCGAGTTTGCGACTGCCTCCGGTCACCCGACCGAGGTGACGGACGGCGAGCTCAACATTCACACATCCACCGCTCTCGTGCTCCTGCGGCAGGGCTACGCCGAGCAGAGCGAGGACGGCATTGTTGCCACCGAAGATGGTCTGCGCAAGATCGGCAAGATTCAAGACCATGCCGAGGATCGTCGGCGGAAGGCCGCAGCCGCGTCTCTCGAGGCACAGGCGAGCGGGAAGTGGCACCCCGTTCCCGCCGGATACTCAGCCGCAGCCGAGCGTGATGCTGTGGACGCGCGGCGCTTCTGGGCTCAGGCTGTGTCGGAAGTCCACGGGGCGAAGGAGAACTTGTCTTGGTTCAGGGACATGCTAAAGCTCAGCGAACAGTGGGGCGCAGACGGCGCTGAGCTTGAGGCCTGTAGAGAGGACATCGAGATGGCGCAGAAGCACGTGAAAGAGGCTGAAGCGCGCTTGCAGTCGATCAAGGGCGAGAAGAAGCGCGCAGCCTGACGGTCGCTGTTCTTAGAGATGCCGGTCAACAAGTCCGCAAATCCCCAATTCGCCGAGCCGCGATCGGCGATCACGACTCGGCGGGGGTGTAAGTTCGAGGGGCAGAATCTGACCTGACGAGTCTCCGGTGCGTTACCACCGGGCCACATCATCGGAATCCGGCTTCAGGGCCATCCTGGGTGGCTTTCCGCCCCCAACCACATCATGAGGGGCTAAGCGGCGCGACTCGTCCTGTTCGATGGCCCATTCCCGCATATAGCGGATATTTGATCGCAGCCGGAATCGGCTTTACCCCCGCTAGGAGCAACATTTTCGGATTCGGCAACTTCCGGGCCGAGTGCTCGACATTTGCCGCACGTCCTCGAGCTCAAGTTCTGCCAGGCTAGATCTTGGAAGCTCGCCCACGCACCGGTGGCAACCTACCGGGGGTGGATGGGCGTACCGCGCTCAGGCGCGAGGGGCCTATTCGACTTCACGCCGGGAGCCGACCCAGAGCGCCTGCAGGAAGAGCGCCAGCACCGCGAAGAAGGCGAGAATCTGAACCGTCGTCACCAGGCGCAGCGTCGTCGCGACAGGGGAGATGTCGCCGAATCCGACCGTCGCCCCAACCGAGCAACTGAAATAGATCAGGTCGACCGGGCCCAGGTGGCAGGGCGACGCGGCGATCCATGAGCCGTGCATCGCGACCAGCGACCCATAGAGCGCCGCGAATGCGATGACGAGTGAGATGATCGTGGTCAGGGCGGTAGTCCTGGGTCGAGCAGCTTCCTGCCGCCCTCTCCGTGTGAGCGGCCCACATACTGCCGGCGGCGCCTCGCGGATCGCTGCTGCGGCCCGCGGCAATCACCTGCAGGAGGGTGAAGACCGAGGCCATCCCGACCAGCACCCCCATCGCTCCCGTCGCGACGTTCAGCCATCCGTTGGCGCCCGAGGCAGTTGTCGGGAAGACGCCACCTGCGCCCGCGCTTTGGGGGAGGTGCCTGGATTGTGCCGACCGCAAGAGGACCGCACCGCCGGAGAGGGTCGCTAACACCTGGGCGCGAATAGGGCCCGCACTCCTTTCTCGCGCTGCTTGGTCTTGAGTCCATCTCTGCGCCTCTCAGCCCAGGCAAAAATTGGCGTCCAAGCCCAGTCGATGTCGGTTTCGCGACTGCCGGACGCGCGGTAGATGTGCCGGGCGTTGGTGGCCACGTCGGCGAGCTTTATCGCTCCAAGGACGAGCAGGAAGATCGCGACTGCCACGGCGCCAGGGCCTACCGGGCGCCTGCGCGGGCGCTTCAGGTCAAAGACGAGGCCGCCTAGCGGCGGGGACGTTTTTTCGGAGGCGGCGGCGGGCGTTTGGCTTTCGGTTTCGACGCCTTACCGTTCTTGGGGTCTCTCTCGTCGCCGTCGCCGACCACCACTGGGAGTGGGACACTTCGGGCAAGTTTCCCGTTGATGTGAAACTCCAGGTGGTAAAGACCAGCTCGAGCAGCGACCGCCGGGATCTGCACGCTGAAATGGACGAATCTCTCCTCTCCGTCCGCCAGCCCATCGTTTGCCTCCTCTTGTGGCGATCCCACAATTTCAAACGGGGGGACATTGGGAATGCCGGCGGGACCGATGAGTTGCACCATGAACTGGTGGTCCTTTTTTAGATCCCGATTCTCGACCCTCAGCCGGGCCAAGACGCCAAGCGGGATTGGGAATGGAAGCTCCGGCACGGTGCAGCGGGAGATGCCGCCGCCCAGGATGTTGAACTTCCCATCCGGCGGCGTGCTGACCGCGTCGGCAATGATCAGCGTGTCAAGTTCCACTACCGGCTCCTTTTAGCAAGTCCTCGCGAAACAGTTCCTCCGGCTTTAGGTGGAAGCGGGAAACGGTGCAGTGAATTTGCAGTCTCTTGAACTGCCAATCGGCGAGTCGCGCCGCCTTCTGAAGACCCTCGAACACGGCCGCTGGGACGGGTTGCTCCTGGACGATGTTGGCGACGTGGTCGTCGAATTTGTTGTCGCCGTAGACGTAGAACTTGTCATAGCGCTGACCGCGTTTGAGCTCCTCCTGCTTCTCTCCGGGGAAGGTGCTGGCATTGACCAGGGGGGCGACATGGATCCAGACGCGCTTGAGCGCCGATGACCCCTTCTCTTTAGCGCGCTCGTAGTCCTCGCAGGTGCATTCGTTCGACGTGACCACGCAGAGTTTCGGCGTTTCTCCGGTGACCTTGCCGTCTTTCCAACGCACGATCGGAACGTTGGCGATGATGTCGCCCTGTTCGAGCACGTCGTCATGGGGCTTGAACGGCGGATCGCCGACGGTCACCGATTTGGCTCAGTCGTCGAAAGGTTCCGGGCCGTCGAGCGGGTCGGCGAACGTGCCGCGCGGTGCCGCGTCAGGAACGGTGATGCTGTCGTAATCAATGCCCTCGAGCAGATAGCCGCTATCGCCGGTTTCGGTCTCCTGCCGCGTCCGGTTGCCCGAGACGGTGATTTCCAGCGCGGGCACGGACTCTGTCAAGGCGGTCGTGTTGGGCGGCGGGCAGGCGATCAGCGGGGTCATCTCGTTCCTCTCCAGGATGCCAGGTGTGTGCCGTCGGGGCTCCACGAGCCACTTATCGGCCACTTCCTCGCCCGGCTTGATGCTTGGCACGCCTCCCGCACTGCGCGGCATCGTGTCATATCTGGCGGCATGCATGTCCTGAAATACCCCTGTTACGGAGAATTCGTTACCGCGCTCACGCGACCTTCTCCGGGGCGCCGGCGTATCCGCGAAGCTGTCGAACCGGGCTCGCAGCCGCGCCTGCCTCGTCGGGCACGCCGACTTCGGGCTTGTCCGCGGATGTGCAGACCCCCTCTAGGTCAGGCGCGATCTAGTTCGCCGATAAGCGCCTAGTCCTTACCGCGATCTCATCGCGGGTCGCCCGCACGGCCTCGATCGGCTGGCCTTCGGGTCGGACAGATCCCAATCGACGTAGCGGCGGCCGGGGACGTAGGGGCATTTGTCGCCGCACCCCATCGTCACCACCACGTCGGCCCATTCGGCGTCCTCGGTGGTGAGCAGCTTCGGCACCTGGTGGCTGAGGTCGATCTTCGAGTAGCCGGCGATGAACCCCGACAGGAGCTCCTCACGGCCCAGGTAGCCGGTAACAAAGTTGAACAGGTCTCAGTCCAACGCTGGATGGGTCTTGGTTCGAGAGCGACCCTAGGAGGGCGCAGAGGCATCGTGATTCTTCGCGGCTGCGCCGCCCCCGTTCGTCGAGGGCAGGAACCCGAAATGATCAGGATGCCACGGCGGCCCAGGCCGGGTCCTGGTCAACCATGGTCGTGACTGCATCAACCTCGAGGGAGAGTGGGGCGCCGAGGTCTCCGTCGAGCAAATCAACGTAGACGCTAAGGGTAAAGGCGGGGGAGTGGTGGCCGAGCCAACGCTGCACCTGGACGGCGTTGCGCCCCTTGGCGAACAGCCGCGTCGCGCAGGTGTGTCGAAAGGTGTGGAACCCCGCCCACGGCACGCCAGCCTCCTCAGCCGCTGGCTTGAGTGCTCGCCGGCGGACGTTCTCCTGACGCAGCGGCTTGCCGTTAGTGGCTGGAAATAGCAGGTCGTCATCCTCAGACCACTCGGCGGCTTTGCGTCGGCCTCGCAGCTCGCGGACCAGCGCGGCGTCGATCGGGATCGACCGCTTGCCGTACTTGCTCTTAGGCGGACCGAAGCAACCACGCACGTAGGCTCGCCGGACCCGGATGTGGGGATTGGAACCGTCGAGTTCGAGGTCACGCCAGCGGAGCGCGAACGCCTCCGACACCCGTACGCCAGTCGCCGCGAGCAGCCGGAAGAACGTTCCCCAGCGCTTCGGGCAGACCAGCAGGAAGGCGACGAGCTCGCTGGTGCTGAGTGCTTTGACCTCCCGCTCGTCTTCCTCGACGCCCGCGTCGATTGCGCGCTGCTCGTCTCTAGCCGGCAGAGCGACGCCGATCGTCGGATTGGAGCGGATGACGCCCTCGGCGACCGCAGAGCTCAGACAGGCCCGGAGGGGCGAGAGGATGCGCCTCACGGTCGCATCGGCCAGGTGGACGGGCTCGAGCTCGAGCGTCGTCGTCGGCGCGACGTCCAGCTTCTTGGCCCTTGCCGCGCGTCGCTCGACGGCGACACGGCGGCCCTGCTCGTCCTCGTCGCAGAGCCAGCCGACGAACGCGGCCACGTCGCGCGGCGTGACCTGCTCGACCCGACGGCGCAGCTTCTCGTCGAAGTAGGGCAGCGCATAGCGGTGCAGGTCGCGACGGTAGTCGTCGCGGGTGGACTCGCGGAAGCCGCGCCGGCCGCGGCCCTGGTAGCGCTCGACCCATTCAAGGGCGTACTCGCGCAGCTTAATTCGGCTGGCGACATGGAACTCGCCGATGGCGACCGACGTGCTGCGGGACGCTTTGAGCTTGCGCGCCTCATCGAGGGTGCGGGCGCTCTCCTGCCGCTGGCGCCCCTCAGAGTCGCGGTAGAGGACCGCGTAGCGGCCCCCGCGCTTGTAAATACCGGGGGTCCGAGTTTTCTCGAGCTTTGCGGCCATCAGCGGGCCTCCGTGGGCTGGACGGGTTCCTGGACGACGGCGACGGTCGCGCCGCCGCCCGTAGGATCGGGATTAGCCATGAGGAGGTCTGCTCTCCTTGCGGTTAGGCCCTCGGTTGGCGTTGACGCGCCGTCGAGGGTCGCTTTGTGTTGCGGGCAGCCTATGGAGTGCCGTGAGCGAGGTCAAGATGGGAGCGGTCGACACGCGGATTGAGCCTCCTGCAGTCAGCTCGCAAAGCGGCCTGCCATGCCGGGTCAGAGCCGGGGTGTCAGCGGGGTGCCAGCGGCCTGGAGTCAACCCGACGACTCCAGGTAGGCGTCGAGGTCGGCGCGGCGCAACAGCGTCCGACTGCCGTCCTTGGCGAAAGGGAGACGTCGCTGTGAGCAGAGGTCGTACACGCGCTTGGGCTTGCAGCGCAGGTACTCGGCAGCCTCCTCGACGCTCAGAAAGGGGGATTGCCCTTCCACAGGGTGCTGTTCGACGAGTAACTCGGCGGCGCGTTGGGCGATCGTCTCGATTAGGTCAGGCGGTAGGTCCAGCCGCAGCTCGCTGCTCACGGCGTGCCAGCCTGTCCCTGGCGATGCTTGGCACTAAAGACTCCAATGCTGGTCTCATCGGCCACAAAGACTCCCGAAAGCTTGACTTGTCAGTCAGCGACAATCGTCCTGAGACGGAATCGCTACCCAACCTGGCGGTCAAACCTCAGGAGACTCGCTCCGTCAGCAGCCTGACTTTCGCTGGGCTCTTTCAGAAGGACGGTCTTCTGGCTATGGCAACAGCTCGTCCGTCGAGCATCGCTCTGAGCTTCGAAGCGGCGAACGCGGGGGGAACTCGTCTCACCCGCAGCCAGCTCCTTGTTGTGGCTTTCAGATTCTCAAAGCGGTCAGACGTTTGACCCAAAACACCGCGACAGAGATAGAGCTCGTAGTGCATCGGGCAACGTTTTCCATATTCACGACCGCCCGCAGCTTTACATCGTCGGCGTTGTAGTTGTGCCAGGCGATGAGGTCATGTGTTCCATGTGTGGTCGTGGTCCGGACCTCGCGCCTAGCAGCCCCTACTTTCCCTTTTGGCGTTGCAGCTCGGCCTCACGGCGCAAATGTGCGCGACCACGTAAACCGCCGGTGCGTGGGTTTGGGTCACGGCGCGATTCAATCCAAGCCGCCAGTGCGTCAACACGAGCTTTGACCTGTGCCTTCCAGGGCGGCATCTTGAAAAGCCGGTGGGCTCCCCACCAGTCGTCGAGGCCGAAGCGAGAGATCAACACGCCGGCGATGAAGGGCACCCAGAACCAGAGCAGCACGAATCCGAGCAAGAGCCAAAGGCTCGGCGCGAAGAAGATTTCTACTGCCGTCACATCAGCCGTTGAGGTCATCGACCTGGGAGCTGGAGAGCGTGGTCGATAGCGTCACCTTTTTCGGCAAGCGATTTAGCCACCTGGTCGAACGGATTCTCTTCCTGGGCTTGAGAGAAAGGGTTCTCGTCGACGCCACGCCCGACGCCAGCGGCTGATTCGCCGTCTTCCCAAAGAAGAATCGAACAGCCTTCCCTTCCGTTCTGAACGCAATCGGCGCGATGCGACTCGCCCATCCCCCAGAGCAGAGCCAGAATCGCGAGAATGGCTAGTCCTGCGGGCCAGCGCCTCGCCAACAAGGGCCGGCCTTCCTGCTTTGCGCGAGGGCCGTAACCCGTCTTCACGTCACCTGTCCCTTCCATTGCACGCCCGGTGTGACTCACTCCGTGGGAGTTGAAAGTTGCCAATGGCAATCACGTTCGCCGATCTGAGCGCGCCTAGCACGCACGCAGCTAGCGGCTGACGCAGGCACGTGTGCGTGCTCCAGGCCCGGGGTGAGTCCTCGAGGTTCCTGGCTCCTCGACGAGCCGGCTGCCCTGTGACCCATGCCTGCATCTGAGCCCCGTGACCAGGCTCGCCGGGGCACAGGTCACGGCTTGTGCGCCCTGTGACCCAGACGTGTGACCCAGCCATGTGCTCCAGGGCCTTCCTAATAGCTCTGTCGCCGTCGCGCTGATTCGAGCTTGTCCCGGTGCCAGACTTCATTCTCCAGAGGCCGACTTTCCGTGCTGAAGCTCGCGCTCTCTGTTCTTCTCAACGACGGGGCGTAGCCAGTCCAGCATCTCGCTGTAAGGGCGCTCTGGATCCCCCAGCCTCCCCGAATGCTCGTTGAGATGGCTTCTGCGATTTTCCAACGAGGTCGCCCACCCTCCAAGCCTGCGGTATAGGGCGGTCAGCTCGTCCTGAAGTTGCTCGCATTCGACCCCAAGGCGATACACGGCGATCTCGGGATCTCGGATCCATCCGCGGTCGTGAAGCTGACGCCTCAATCCGTATAGCCAGTCGGCGCCCCACAGCTCGTGTAATACGGTCACGGACACACCGAGGACGAGCCCGGTTAGGCACAAGGCCATGGGCACGACGATGATCAATTCCCACCAAGTCATGGAGCCTTTTTCTTCATTTCAGTCGTCTGCTC
Organism: uncultured Solirubrobacterales bacterium; assembly: GCA_963735235.1. Classification (GTDB taxonomy): domain Bacteria; phylum Actinomycetota; class Thermoleophilia; order Solirubrobacterales; family 70-9; genus VAYN01. Next base: position 17,238 of record CAVTKD010000006.1, read on the forward strand.
AATCACTCGCTCGTCCAAAGATCCTCGGCATAATAATGAGGTTTTGGCTCTAGAGTCGTTGGCTTAGTCCGTTGAGCATGTTGTCTCGTGGAGCCACGAGATCAATTTGCCGCCAACCTGCTCACCGAGCGCAAGCAGGCCGGCCTCTCGCAGGAAGCGTTAGGACATGCCTGTGACCTTCATCCGACCGAGATCAGTCGCTTGGAGCGGGCCAACCGAGATCCACGCTTAGCCACGATCGTTCGGCTTGCCCGCGCGCTCGAAATCCCTCCGGCTCAACTCCTCGGCGGCATACGCTGAAACCTAAAGAGGGCGGCAAATCTCTCTGCAGTTCACCCTCGCAGCGGAATCTACATCGAGAAAAGTAATGCGGCACAACTCCCCTTTCCTGGCATACAGCCCAGGAAGCAAGGCTTGAAGATCTAGGTTCCTGAGGGAAAGCGACAATAGGAGGGCAATTGCGCCTTGCTGATCGACGGTGGACTCCTGGCAACCTTCTCGTTGCCTCAGTTAGTCGGGTATCGCGCCTTCGCCCCCAAGTCGCGACAAAATGTCGCCGGTCCGCTGGCCGTCCGAATCCGCTCCGAGGTTTCGATATGCCGTTAGGCCGGGGTTAGCCCCCGTCGCCCCTCGCGGGCCATTTTGGCCGATCTTTGCGGGCCCCCCGGACGGCCTCTCGCGGAGACTTAGCGGAACAGACCAAGGCGAACGCCAACGACCTTTGCGCCAAATTTTTTTGGCTCGTTCTCGTGGCGAGCTCATCCCGTGACGCTGCTTCTGGTGAAGGTACAGAAGGAGATGTCTAATTAAGAGATTGGGACCCACCGGCAATAAGGGGGTGACCGGGGTGGATCGTCGCCTCTTGCTGACACTTACGCTGACACCGGGGGCAGTATTGACCACGGAGCCCGTGCATTCAGCTCTACAAGCAATGCCGGAGGAGGGACTCGAACCCCCGACACGCGGATTATGATTCCGCTGCTCTAACCAGCTGAGCTACTCCGGCGGGGACGGGGCATGGTAGCGATGAGGAGGGGGGCTTCGGCGGCCTGCGATCCTTGGCCGATGGCATCTGGGTCTGGTCGTACTCCGGGATCGGGATGGGCGGCTATGCGGCCGGTGCTGGTCGCGTTCCTTCTGGCCGCGGATGCCTTCGTGGTGGCGGCGCTGGCGATCGCGCGCCCCGAGGGCTGGTGGGCGCCGTTCATCGCCTTCGGATCGCTGCTGCTGGGCCTGCTCTGGTTCCAGGGCTGGGCGATTGGACACAGGCACGACGACGACTGACCTGCGGCTGCCGGAATGGTGTGGCCAGTTGGGCGGGTTAGGGTTGCGCCAGTGAGTGCGGAGCTGGACAGGGCGGTGCGGACGGTCGTCCGCGAGTGCATGAGCGTCTCCCCGGGCGAGGAGGTGCTGGTCGTCTGCAACCCGGCGACGGAAGAGATCGGGGCGCTGATGCGGATCGAGGCCCAGGGCGACGGGGCAAGCGCGACGCTGGCGGTGATGTCCGAGCGCGACTCCGCCGCCGCCGAGCCGCCCGACGTGGTCGCCGCGGCGATGGCCGAGGCCGACGTGGTGCTGGCGCCGACGATCCAGTCGCTGTCGCACACCGCCGCGCGCAAGCGGGCGAGCGAGGCGGGCGTCCGGATCGGCACCCTGCCGGGCGTCACCGAAGACATGCTGACCCGGCTGATGACAAGCGACCTGGCCGAGGTGCGCCGGCGTGGCTGGGCGCTCAGCGCAGTCCTGAACGGCGGCAGCGAGGCGCGGATCACCTGCCGACGCGGCAGCGACCTCAGGCTCGGCCTCGAGGGGCGACTCTCGATCGTCGATGCCGGTGAACTCGGGAACCGCGGCGCCTTTGGCAACCTGCCCTGCGGCGAGGGGTTCATCGCCCCGGTCGAGGGGACGGCGGAGGGCACGCTCGTGGTCGACGGCTCGATCGCCGGCGTCGGACTGCTGGAGACGCCGACCTCGCTGACGATCCGCGGTGGCCACCTGGCCGAGACCACCGGCTCCGACGGGGCCGCCCTGTTCGAGCTGCTGGATGCCCACGGGCCGGACGGCACCAACGTCGCCGAGCTGGGGATCGGCACCAACGAAGAGGCGATCCTGACCGGCAACATCCTCGAGGACGAGAAGATCCTCGGCACCTGCCACGTCGCCTTCGGCGCCTCGGCCGCGATCGGCGGCACCGTCCAGGTCCCGGTCCACCTCGACTGCGTCGTCCTCGAACCGACCGTGGAAGTGGACGGCGAGACGATCGTCAGCGGCGGCGAGCTGCTGCTCTGAGCCGGGCGGGGCGGCCGGTCGACGGCTAGCCTCATCACCATGCCGCCGCTGCTCGCCGTGCCCAACGTCTCGGAGGGAAGCGAGCCGGCGACGCTGGCGCGCCTGGAGTACGCCTTCGCCCGGGGCGCGTCGCTGCTGGACCGCCACACCGACGGCGACCACGATCGCACCGTCTTCACCCTCGCCGGCCGGCCGGGGCCGCTGCTGGACGCGCTCGTCGCCGGGGCCGAGGAGGCGCTAGAGACGATCGACATGTCCCACTACGCGGGCGCGCATCCCGCGGTCGGCGCCGTCGATGTCTGTCCCGTCGTCTGGCTCGACCCCGCCGATCGCGGCGCCGCCCGCACCGAGGCGGTGGCGACCGCGGCGCAGATCGGCGGCCTCGGAATCCCGGTCTTCCTCTACGGGGAGCTGGCGCGCGAGCCGATCCGGGCCGAGCGCGCCTACTTCCGCAACGGCGGCCTCGCCGAGCTCTGGCTGCGCATGGAGGCGGGGGAGCTGCGCGCGGACTTCGGGCCCGACCTGCCGCACCGGCGGGCCGGCGCGACCCTGGTCACCGCCCGCCCGCCGCTCGCCGCCTTCAACGTCGAGCTCGACAGCGGCGACGTCGAGGTCGCCCGCTCGGTCGCCGCCGGGCTGCGCGAGTCGGGCGGCGGCCTGCCCGGGGTGCGGGCGATCGGGCTGCTGCTCTCCAGCGGCCGCACCCAGGTCTCGACCAACGTCCACGACCCGTTGGCGGTGCCGCTCGCGGCGGTGGTCGAGCGGGTGCGGGAGCTGGCGGCGCCACTCGCCGCCCGGCCGCTCGAGGCCGAGCTGGTCGGCCTGATTCCCGCCGCGGCCCTGGCCGGCTACCCGGAGGACGTGCCGATGCGCGGCTTCGACCCGGAGCGGCACGTGATCGAGCGGCGCCTGGCGGCCCTGAACGGCTGATCCCGGGAGCGCGCGGACCCGGGTTCATCATCTAGATTCAAGCCATGGCCCAGACCAAGAAGAAGCGTCGCCGCAAGCGCCGCGGCACGCAGGGCGGCCGCATCGAGACCAAGACCCGCAGCCGCCCCCGCAGCCGCGAGGAGGCAAAAGCCCGTGCCCGCTCCAACCGCGGCAAAGCGGCGCCGAAAGCCGATCTGCCGCCGACCTGGCGCAACTCGGCGATCCGAGGCCTCGCCGCCGCGGTGATCTTCGCCGTCCTCCTGCTGGTGATCTTCAAACGCCCGGCCGGCGTCGCGCTGGCCTTCGGCGGCTTCATGCTCGCCTTCTACATCCCCGCCGGCTATTACATCGACATGACCCTGTGGCGGCGGCGAGAGCGGGCGCGGATCCGCGAGCGGGGCGACTAGTGAGCCTCGCGGTCGAGATGCTCACGGTCGGGCCTCTCGCCGAGAATTGCTTCCTGCTGCGCCGCGAGGGCTCCGACAAGGTGCTCGTCGTCGACCCCGGCGAGGAGGCGGAGCGGATCCTCGCCGCGGTTGCGGCGAGCGGCGCCGAGGTCGAGGCGATCCTCCTCACCCACTGCCACTTCGACCACATCGGCGCCGTCGCGCCGGTGGCCGCCGCGACCGGGGCCCCTGTCTACTGCCCGGCGATGGAGGTGCCGATCCTCGCCGACATCATGAGCTTCGTCCCCTGGGAGGGGTTCGGTCCCTACGAGAGCTACGACGCTGATGAGACGATCAGCGGCGGCGAGACGCTGGAGCTGGCCGGGCTCGAGCTCGACGTCATCTTCACCCCCGGCCACAGCCCCGGCCACGTCACCTATTCCGTGCGTGGCGAGGAGGCGATCTTCTCCGGCGACGTCCTCTTTCAGGGCTCGGTCGGCCGCGTCGACCTGCCCGGTGGGGACGGCCCGACCCTGCTCAAGTCGATCGGCACCCTGCTCGACTCCCATCCGGACGAGGCCATCGTCCATCCCGGCCACATGGGGATCACGACGCTGGGGGCCGAGCGCGCCACGAACCCGTTTCTCAGCTCGCCGGCGCGGTAGGCGACCGATCCCGGTCGAATAAGGTCGCCGCAACCATGGCCAGTAAGTACCAGGCACCCCGCGGGACCTTCGACGTGCTGCCCGAGCAGGCGCGCTCGCGGGCGCGGATCGAGCGTGCCGCGGCGGGGATCTTCGCCCGCGCCGGCTACGAGCCGATCGCGACCCCGTCCTTCGAGGACACCGAGCTGTTCGAGCGCGGCGTCGGCCGCTCCACCGACATCGTCCGCAAGGAGATGTTCACCTTCGAGGACAAGGGAGGGCGCAACCTGACCCTGCGGCCGGAGGGGACGGCGCCGATCTGCCGCGCCTACCTCGAGCACGGGATGCACAAGCTGGCGCAGCCGGTGAAGCTCTCCTACGTCGGCCCGTTCTTCCGGCACGAGCGCCCGCAGGCCGGGCGCTATCGCCAGTTCCACCAGCTCGGCGCGGAGGCGATCGGGACCGACTCGCCGCTGGCCGATGCCGAGGCGATCATGCTGCTCTCCGACCTGCTCGGCGAGCTCGGCGTGCCCGGAGTGGAGCTGCGGCTGGGCAGCCTCGGCTCGCTGGAGGCGCGGCGCGCCTACCTGGAGCAGCTGAAGGCGCACCTGCACGCCCACGAGGGCGAGTTGAGCGACGACGTGCGCGAGCGGATCGACATCAACCCGCTGCGTGCCTTCGACTCCGACCACGAGGGGACGCGGGGCGTGATGGCGAGCGCGCCGACGATCGTGGGGGCGCTCGAGGGCGAGGACGCCGCGCACTTCGCCGAGGTGCGGGCGCTGCTCGACGCCGCCGGCATCGCCTACGTGGTCGACCCGACCCTGGTCCGTGGCCTCGATTACTACACGCGGACGATCTTCTCCTTCGTCTGTGACGCGCTCGGGGCGCAGTCGGAGATCGGCGGCGGCGGCCGCTACGACGGCCTGATCGAGCAGCTCGGCGGGCCGGCGACGCCGGCGGTCGGCTGGGCGGCCGGGATCGAGCGGATCCTGCTGGCGCTCGACGAGGAGGAGCAGCCGGCCGGGCGCGACGCCTTCGTGGCAATCGCCGACGACAGCCAGCGGCAGCGGGCGATGGCGCTGACGACCGAGCTTCGCCACGCCGGTCTCTCGGCCGAGCTCGACCTCGCCGGGCGCAGCCTCAAGGGCCAGCTCAAACACGCGAACCGGATCGGTGCCCGCCGCGTCCTCGTGCTCGAGGCCGACGGCGGCGTGCAGCTGCGCGACATGGAGAGCGGCGAGCAGCGCCCCGCCGACACCGCGAACTTGATCGATGAGATGACTGGAGGAGAGTCGTGAGCGATGCAGAGACCAGCGCGCGCCCCGCGGTAGCGCGTGCCCCCGCGCTGCAGCCCAACCGGTATCGCGACACCTGGTGCGGCGAGGTGCTGCCGCAGCGGGTCGATTCCGAGGCGCGGGTGGCCGGCTGGGTCAACCGCCGCCGCGACCACGGCGGCCTGATCTTCATCGACCTGCGCGACCGCACCGGCATCGTCCAGCTCGTCTTCCATCCCGACACTTCGGGCGAGGCGTTCGAGCTGGCCCACAAGCTGCGGGCCGAGGACGTGCTGAGCGCCTCCGGCAGCGTGGTGCGGCGGGCGGCGGAGACCGTCAACGCGGAGCTGCCGACCGGCGAGGTCGAGCTCAAGGTCGAGGCCGCCGAGCTGCTCGCCGACTCGGAGACCCCGCCGTTCCAGATCGAGGGCTTCTCGGGCGAGGTCGGCGAGGACGCGCGCATGCGCCATCGCTACCTCGATCTGCGCCGCGAGGCGATGCGCGAGGCGCTGATGCTGCGCCACCGGGTCACCGCGGCGATGCGTGAGTTCCTCGACGGCGAGGGATTCGTCGACGTCGAGACGCCGATGCTGGCCCGCTCGACCCCCGAGGGCGCCCGCGACTTCCTCGTCCCCAGCAGCCAGCAACAGGGATCCTTCTACGCGCTGCCGCAGTCCCCGCAGCTCTTCAAGCAGCTGCTGATGGTGGCCGGGTTCGAGCGCTATTACCAGGTGGCCCGCTGCTTCCGTGACGAGTCGACGCGGGCCGACCGCCAGGCCGAGTTCACCCAGCTCGACATCGAGATGTCCTTCGTCGACGGTGAGGACATCATCGCCGTCAACGAACGGCTGCTGGCGCATGTTTTCGAGCGCGCCGGCGGGCCGCAGATCGAGCTGCCGATGCAGCGCATGTGTTATGACGAGGCGATCGGCCGCTTCGGCTCCGACCGCCCGGACCTGCGCTTCGGGCTGGAGCTGGTCGACCTCGGCGAGGCCCTGGCCGAGACCGAGTTCAAGGTCTTCCGCTCGGTGCTCGAGGGCGGCGGCGCGATCCGCGGCATCAATGCCGGCAAGCGCGAGATGCCGCGCTCGGAGCTCGACAAGCTGATCTCCCGCGCCCAGGAGCTGGGGGCGAAGGGGCTGGTCTGGGCCTTCCGCGAGGGCGACGGCTGGCGCTCGCCGACCGCGAAGTTCCTCAGCGAGGCGGAGCTGGCCGACCTCAACGCGCGCCTCGGGGCCGAGGAGGGCGACCTGCTGCTGCTCGTCGCCGACCAGCGCAAGGTCACCGACGCGGTGCTGGGGCAGATGCGGATCGACCTGGCCGAGCGCTTCGGGCTGATCGACGAGAACGAGCACCGGCTGGTCTGGGTCGTCGATTGGCCGCTGATGGAGTGGAACGAGGGCGAGCGGCGCTGGGACTCTCTGCATCACCCGTTCACGGCGCCGTCCGGGGAGTTCGACCCGGAGAATCCCGGCGCGGCGCGGGCTCAGGCCTACGACGTGGTCTGGAACGGCCAGGAGCTCGGCGGCGGCTCGATCCGCATCAACCGCGCCGACCAGCAGCAGGCCGTGTTCGCGGCCCTCGGGATCGATGCCGAGACGGCCGAGGCGCGCTTCGGCTTCCTACTGGAGGCGCTGCGCTACGGCGCCCCTCCGCACGGCGGCATCGCCTACGGCGTCGACCGCATCGTCCAGAGGCTCTCCGGGGCTGAGACGATCCGTGACGTGATCGCCTTTCCCAAGACCGCCTCCGGCTTTGACCTGCTCACCGGCGCGCCGGCCCCGGTCGAAGACGTGCAGCTGCGCGACCTCGGCATCGCCCCTCAGAAGCGGAAGCCCGCGGGGCTCTGACGTGGCCTTCCGGGACTGGCTTCCACGCAGGTGGCGCCCGGTTCCCGGCCCCGGACAGACGCCGGTCTTCGTCGACGATCCCAGCTTCGACAGCTGGGAGGTCGTGCGCGACTTCGTCGACCTGCGGACGGCGCGGGCCTGGCACCAGTCGCTGGTCGAGGCCGACATTGAGGCGGTGCTGACCGCCGATTGGCCGCTGGACCGCTTCGGCCACGGCGACATCGCCCTGCGCGTCCCGACCGACAGCTGGAGCGAGGCCGAGATGCACCTCTCCAACATGGACGCGGACGGGTTCTGAGCGGGGCGTGGACGGGTTCTGGGCGTGACGCGGTAGCGGCCGCGACAGCCCCTCGGCGCGCGCTTGCGGTGGTACGGTTGAGGCGAGGCTCGAGTCCGTACGAGAGCCGTCTCACCGTTTGACCCAACACAAACGGCGCGGGAGCCGGGAGTCTTCGGGCCCCTTGGGGTTTGGAGCAGGCACCCACCTTCACTTGAAGGGATCAAAGCCAGAGGCGGCAACGGCGGATTGGGGCCTCTTTGCTTGCCTGTCTCGTTCCCGCCCTCGCCGGCCACCCACCGCAGCTTCCCTCGACGGGCTTGTTTGAGAGATGGCTCATTTGGCGTGCCACAGGTGCGCCGCTGGTGGGAAGGATCGAGGCATGGCCGGTGACGCGACCCCCATTTCCCATGCGATGGATGGAAAATGGGGGTCGCGTGGGGTGGATGCGGCTATCGCTGAGCTCGCGGATCAGCAGCACGGGGTTGTCGGGCGGCGGCAGTTGCTGGATCTTGGAATTGGGAGAGGGGCGATCGAGGGACGGCTGGCGCGTGGACAGCTGCACCGTTTGCACGCCGGCGCGTATTCGGTTGGACATCGCCTCGTCAGCCAGGAGGGAAGGTGGTTGGCGGCGGTCCTGGCGGCCGGCAGCGGAGCAGCACTGAGTCATCGTTCGGCGGCCCAGCTGTGGCGTCTGATCCCCCGATCGTCCATAATCACGGAAGTCACGCGCCGACACGGTTGGCGCTCCCCCGTCGGGATCCGCGTACGCGGATCCCGACTTCGGTCGGATGAAGTCGCCTTCCACCGCGGGATCCTGGTCACCTCTGTGTCGCGGACGCTGTTCGACTTCGCGGGGACGGCTTCGAAGCGGGAACTGGAGCGGGCGATGCACGAGGCGGAGGTGCGGCGGTTGACGGACCGGCTTTCCCTACCCGACCTCCTGGACAGGTATCCGCGACGGCAGGGGGCGGCGAATCTGCGGGAGCTGCTCGAGTCGAAGGCGCCTGCCGGGGTTACTCAGAACGACTTCGAGGAGCTGTTCGTTGAGTTCCTCGACTCGCACGGGCTGCCGCGGCCGTTGCTCAACGGGACGCTCCCGGTTCGGGGACGGTTGCTCAACCCCGACTGCATGTGGCTCGAGCAGCGCTTGATCGCCGAGCTCGACGGCCGGGCAGTTCACGGGACCGACCGAGCGTTCGAGAGCGACCGGCAGCGGGACCGGATCCTGCTGGTGGAGGGCTGGCGTTCGACCCGGATCACCTGGCGGCAACTGCGAGACGAACCAGCCGCAATTGCAGTCGACCTGCGCGAGCTGCTGCGGGCCGGCTCGTCGCCTCTTACCCTGTAGAGATGGATCGGGAGCTATTCGAGCACTACCTGAGCGACGAGAGCCGGCGTGGGCCGGCTGGTGAAGGCGCCTTCACGGGCGCGGCCGGGGGGGCTGCGTGTGGGGACCTGTCGCGGATCTCATTCCTGGTCGAGGACGAGCGGATCGCTTCGGTCAGCTTTGACAGCGAGGGATGCGGGGCGACCAGGGCCGCGACCGCGGCGGTTGCCGAGATGGTCGACGGGGCGCCGGTGCTCGAGGCGGCCGCGATCGACATCGATGCGGTCGACGAGGCGATCGGCGGGCTGACGCCGGCCAAGCGGCACGCCGCGCAGCTGGCGGCCGATGCGCTGCACAGGGGGCTGGCGAGTGCCGCCGCTTCGCCCGAGCGCCTGGCGACCTTCGTGCCCACCGCAGCGGTCCGTCCGGCCGCTGCTCCCCGCGAGCGCGTCGCGATTGCGATGTCCGGTGGCGTCGACAGCGCCGTCGCGGCGCTGCTGGAGCGGGAGCGGGGGGCGGACGTGGTCGCGATCACGGTCAAGCTCTGGGCCGATCCGGACACCGACGGGGCCAAGGCCTGCTGCTCGCCCGAGGCGGTGCTCGGCGCCCGCGGGCTGGCGCACTCGCTCGGCATCCCGCACTTCACGCTCGACCTCGAGGAGGAATTCCGGCGCCGGGTCGTCGGGCGCTTCATCGAGGGGTACGCGGCCGGCAAGACGCCCAACCCGTGCGTGCTCTGCAATGGCGAGGTGCGGATCGCGGCGATGGTCGACCTGGCCGAGCGGCTCGGCGCCAGCCGGCTCGTCACCGGGCACTACGCGCGGATCGTCGAGGACGCCGACGGGCCGCTGCTCGCCTCCGCCGCCGATGAGGCCAAGGACCAGAGCTACATGCTGGCGGCGCTGCCGCCGCAGCTGCTCGGCCGGCTCGACTTCCCGCTCACGGAGCTGACCAAGCCGGAGGTGCGGGAGATCGCCGCCCGCCACGGGCTCTCCGTGGCTCGCAAGGCGGAGAGCCAGGACCTCTGCTTTCTCGCCGGGCAGGGCAAGCGCGGCTTCCTGCGTCGTCACGGCGGCCTCGCCGACAACGAGGGCGCCGTGCTCGACGGCTCCGGCCGCGCCGTCGGCCGCCACAGCGGCCACCACAACTTCACGGTCGGCCAACGCCGCGGCATCGGCGTCTCCGCCCCCGAGCCGCTCTACGTCACCGCCACCGACGCGGTCGCCAACACGGTCACGGTCGGCAGCCGCGAGGAGCTCGAGACCCGCAGCATCCACATCCGCAACGCGATCCTCCACCGCGACGGCGGCCGGGTCGACGCGGTCCGCCTGCGCTACCACTCGCGTGCCCTGCCGGCCTCCGTCGGGACCGCCGGCGCCGGCCGCCACGACGCGCTCGACATTGCCCTCGGCGAGGACTTCCTCGGCGCTTCCCCGGGGCAGACGGCGGTGCTGCTGGAAGGCGAGACGATCGTCGGCCACGGCACGATCACCGTCGCGGCCTGACGAGTTTCGCAAGGCCCGCCGCAGCCCAAGCCCTTTCTGTCTGCGAAATATTTAGGCTCCCTCACATGAAGGCCCAGGAGATTCGCGGCACCTACCTCTCGTTCTTCGAGCAGCGCGGCCACAAGGTGGTCCCGTCGGCCTCGCTGGTGCCCTCCTCACATGACCCTTCGGTGCTGCTGACCACGGCCGGCATGCAGCCCTTCAAGCCCTACTTCCTCGGCCGCGAGAAGCCGCCGGCGCCGCGCCTCACCGATGTCCAGAAATGCTTCCGCACCACCGACATCGAGGAGGTCGGCAACACCGCCCGTCACATGACCTTCTTCGAGATGCTCGGCAACTGGAGCTTCGGCGACTACTTCAAGCAGGAGTCGATCCCCTGGGGCTGGGAGCTCTCGACGCAGGGCTTTGGGATGGACCCGGAGCGGATCTGGGTGACCGTCTTCGGCGGCGACGAGGAGCTGGGGCTGGGGCCCGACGAGGAGGCGATCGCAATCTGGCGCGGCGTCGGCGTGCCCGAGGAGCGGATCGTGCGGCTCGGCCGCGAGGACAACTTCTGGCAGGCCGGGCCGAGCGGACCTTGCGGCCCCTGCTCGGAGCTCTACCTCGATCGCGGCCCCGGGTTCGGCGACGACGACGAGCGCCCCGGCGGCGAGGGCGACCGCTTCCTCGAGTTCTGGAACCACGTCTTCATGAGCTACGACCTCGCCGCGGATGGCGGCCTCAGCGAGCTGCCGATGCGCAACATCGACACCGGCCTGGGCCTCGACCGGATGGCGGCGATTCTCCAGGACGTGCCCTCGGTCTTCGAGACCGACCACGTGCGGCCGCTGATCGACCTCGCTGAGGAGCTCAGCGGCCACGGCTACGAGGAGGGGGACGCGGTGACCCGGGCGATGCGGATCGTCGCCGACCACTCGCGCGGCGCCGCCTTCCTGCTTGCCGACGGCGTCGTCCCCTCCAACGAGGACCGCGGCTACATCCTGCGCCGGATCATGCGGCGGGCGATCCAGCAAGGCAACACCCTCGGCCTCGAGGGCCCCTGGCTCGGCCGCTTCGCCGAGCGCACGATCGAGCTGATGGGGGACGCCTACCCGGAGCTGGTCGCCGAGCGGGAGACGATCGTGCGCTGGGTCGGCGACGAGGAGGAGAGCTTCGGTCGCACCCTGGAGCGCGGCACCGAGCTGCTCGAGCGCCTGGTCGTCGAGGCGAAGGAGTCGGAGACCTCGTGGATCGACGCCGCCGCTGCCTTCAAGTTGCACGACACCTATGGCTTCCCCTACGACCTGACCAAGGAGCTGCTGGCCGATCGCGGGCTCTCGGTCGACGACTCCGGCTTCGAGGAGCTGATGGAGGAGCAGCGCCAGCGCGCCCGCACCGGCTCCGCCACCGCGCACGGCTCCGAGGACCGCCACGAGAAGGTGATCGCCTTCGCTGCCGGCGCGGCCCCGACTCACTTCGTCGGCTACGAGACGCTGCGCACCACCACCGGTCTCGCCGCCGTGCAGAGCGATGACGGGCGCGCCCTGGTCAAGCTCGAGGAGAGCCCTTTCTACGCCGAGGGTGGCGGCCAGGTGGCGGACTCGGGCGTATTGCGCTGGGCCGGCGAGGAGGCGCGGGTCGTCGACGTCTACCGGGTCGGCGAAGATCAGGCGCTGGAAGTCGAGCCGAGCGGCGGTGCGATCGAGCCCGGCGTGGCGGTCGAAGCCGTGGTCGACCGCGAGACCCGCCACGCGACGATGCGCAACCACACCGCCACCCACCTGCTCCACGCGGCCCTGCGCGAGCGGCTCGGCGACCACGTCCGCCAGGCCGGCTCCGCCGTCCGTCCCGACAAGCTGCGCTTCGACTTCACCCACGGCCATGGGCTCAGCCCGGCGGAGCTGCGCGAGGTCGAGAACCGCGTCAACGAGTGGGTCAAGGCGAGCGCGCCGGTGCGCTGGATGAGCATGGGGCGGGCCGATGCCGAGGCGCTCGGGGCGATGGCCCTGTTCGGCGAGAAATACGGTGAGTGGGTGCGGGTGGTCGAGGTCGACGGCGTCTCCCGCGAGCTCTGCGGTGGCACCCACGTCGCCAACACCGCCGAGGTCGGCATCTTCAAGATCGTCTCCGAGGGGTCCAGCGCCGCCAACGTGAGGCGGGTCGAGGCGGTCACCGGCCCGGCCGCGATCGACTGGTTCCGCGAGCGCGACGACCAGCTGCGTGAGGCCGGGGAGCTGCTCGGCAGCCCCCAGGACCCCCTCGGCGGCGCCCGCCGCGCCGCGGAGCAGCTGCGCGAGGCCGGCGCCGGCGCCGAGCAGGCGCAGCGTCAGCTGATTGGCGAGGAGGCCAAGCGGCTGGTCGCCGCCGCCGCCGAGGTCGGGGGCGTCAAGGTCGTGGTCGCGGCGGCGGAGCTGCCGGGGCAGAAAGAGCTGCTCGACCTCGCCAACCGGGTCCAGTCGACGCTTGGCGGCGCCTCGGCACTACTGCTCGGTGGCGGCGACGGTGACAAGGTCGCGCTCGTCTCGCTCGTCTCCGAGGACGCGGTCGGCCGCGGGCTCTCCGCCGCCAAGCTCGTCCGCGAGGCGGCCGCGGTGGTCGGCGGTGGCGGTGGCGGCCGTGAGGACATGGCCCAGGCCGGTGGCCGCGACCCGGCGAAGCTGGACGACGCGCTGGCGACCGCGCGGGCCGCGATCGAGCGGGAGCTCGGCTAGCCCGTGCGGGTCCTCGCTCTTGACCACGGCACGGTCCGCATGGGCTGTGCGCTCTCCGACCCGAGCGGCACGCTGGCGACGCCGCTGCCGGTGATCGAACCGCCGCAGGCGCGGGCGGTCGTCGAGCTGGTCGCCGAGCACGGGGTGGAGCGGGTCGTGGTCGGCCTGCCCCTGCACCTCAGCGGCGAGGAAGGCAGCCAGGCCGAAATGGCCCGCGGCTTCTGCGTCGAACTGGAAGCGATGCTCACGATTCCGGTCGATACCTACGACGAGCGCCTGACCACGCGGATGGCCGACGCCACCCGGCGCGGCGGCGCCACCGCCTCGCGCGACTCGATCGCCGCTGCCCATCTACTGCAGGCCTACCTGGCCGGTCAGGCCGCGATCGAAGCGAGGGAGGAGGACCGATGAGCGAGGACGACTGGCTTGGCGGCGACCCTTTCGCCAACCCGGATGACCCCGCTGCCCGCGAGCGCGAGCAGCGTCGGTTGGAGCGCGAGGAGAAGCGCCGTAAGCGCGAGGAGAAGCGCGGCAAGAAGGGAGCCGCCAAGGAGGCCCCCGCCCCCGCGGCCAAGCCCGAGCCGGCGCCATCGGCTCAGCCGACGCCTTCGGCTGAATCGCCGTCTCCCCCCGAGCCACCGCCGTCCGCGCCTCTCGCGTCGACAGCGCCACTGCCTCTGCCCGAGCCGCCAGCCGCGGCTGAGCCTCCGTTGCCGCCGCGCACGCCCGAGCAGGAGTTCTGGGATGAGGATGCCCCCGCCGAGGAGGAGCCCTTTGCGGGTCTGCCCGTCGACGAGGGACTCCCCCCCGAGCAGACCTCCGACCTCCGCGGGCCCGCCGGGCCCGCCGGGGGCAAGGGTGGGAGCTCCGGCGGCAGCCGGCTCGGCGCTCTGGGCCGCCACCCGTTCCGCGTCGTCGGAGTGATCGCGGCGCTCCTCGTCCTCTGGTTCCTCTTCGCCCTCTTCCAGCCCTTCCATGGCGACGGCTCCGGCAAGGTCGCGGTGACGATTCCCAAAGGGGCCAGCGTCAGCGAAGTCGGCGATCTGCTCGGCGAAAAGGGCGTAATCGACAGCTCGACCCTGTTCCAGGTCCGGGTCACCATCGACGGCAAGCGCTCCGACCTCTTCCCCGGCCACTACACGCTGGCCCACGGGATGAGCTACTCCAGCGCGATCGACGCGCTGACGACGCCGCGGGAAAAGCCGACGACGACCACGGTCACGATCCCCGAGGGCTACGCGCGCTCGCAGGCGGCCCCGCTGGTCGAAGAAGACGGGCTCAAGGGCAGCTACACGAAGGAGACCGTCCACTCCAGGTACCTCAACCCCGCCAAGTACGGCGGCAAGGGCGCCAAGGACCTCGAGGGCTTCCTCTTCCCCGACACCTTCGAACTAAAGCCAGGCTCGCCGGTCGGCAACCTCGTCCAGCTGCAGCTGCAGGACTTCCAGCGGCGGATCAAGGGCGTCGACATGAGCTACGCGAAGTCGAAGAACCTGACCGTGTTCGACGTGCTGACGATCGCCTCGATGGTCGAGCGCGAGGCGGGCGTCGCCAGCCAGCGCAAGCTGGTCGCCTCGGTCATCTACAACCGCCTGCATGAAGGGATGCCGCTGGGGATCGATGCGACGATCCGCTTCGCCACCGGCAACTACGAAGAGCCGCTGACCGAATCGCAGCTGGCTGTCGACTCGCCCTACAACACGCGCACCAACGCCGGCCTGCCGCCGGGGCCGATCAACAGCCCCGGCCTGGCCGCGATCGAAGCCGCCGCCCACCCGGCCAAGACCGGCTACCTCTTCTACGTAAACAAGCCGGGGACGTGCGACGAACTGGCCTTCGCCAAGACCGAAGCCGAATTCGAGCGCAACGTCGAAAAGTACAACTCGGCCCGCGAAGCCAACGGCGGCAACGAGCCGTCCACCTGCGGGGAATAGCGAGTGATGCCGCGGCTCGCGGTCATCGGCCACCCGGTCGCCCACTCGCGCTCGCCGGCGATGCAGAACGCGGCGCTGGCGGCACTTGGACTGGGGGAGGAGTGGAGCTACGAGGCGGTGGATCTCTCTCCGGAGGTTTTTGAGGAGCGGGTGCGGGCGATGCCCGCCGAGGGCTTCGTCGGTGCCAATGTCACGATCCCTCACAAGGAGGCGGGGTTGGCCCTCGCCGATGATCCGAGCCAGGCAGCGCTGGCGATCGGCGCCGCCAACACGCTGAGCTTCAGGGACGGGCGGATCGCCGCCGACAACACCGACGCCGGCGGGCTTCGCAATGCGCTGCCAGGCTCACCGCGCGGGCGGCGAGCACTGGTGCTCGGGGCGGGCGGCGCCGCGCGGGCGGCGATCTGGATGCTTGCCAAGGAAGGTGCCGTGGTCGACGTCTGGAACCGGACCAGCGCCCGCGCAGAGGCGATCTGTGCGGAGCTGGGTGGGAGGCCGGTTGCCGTCGTCAAGCAGAGCACCTACGGAATAGTCGTCAACACCACTGCGGTCGGGTTGCGTGATGAGAACCCCTTCGATCACCTGCCGCTGGAGGAAGCTGGTCTGGGCGAGCATCTGCCTGAGGCACCGCTCCGCGCCGGCGAATTTGCCGGGCAGGTCGTTGTCGACATGGTCTACGGAGACCAGCCAAGTGGGCTGCTGGCAGTCGCCAAGGCCAACGGCGCCACCGTCGTCGATGGAATCGAGGTCCTGGTCCAGCAGGGCGCCCTCTCACTGCGCATCTGGACCGACCGTGAGCCGCCGCTCGATGCCATGCGCGCCGCGGCTCGGGCCTGAGCCGGGTTCTGTCGACTTCAACCCCCGATAGGGGGTCAACTCGACAAACGTCGCGCCGATAGCCTTGGCGCCCTGATGACCACGTTCCGTTTCACCACCGCGGGGGAGTCGCATGGGCCGGGGCTCGTCGCGATCGTCGAGGGGATGCCGGCCGGGCTCGTGCTCGACCGCGAGGCGCTCGACGCCGACATGGCGCGGCGCCAGCTCGGGCACGGTCGTGGCGGGCGGATGCGGATCGAGACCGACACGGCCGAGATCCGCTCCGGAGTTAGGCACGGCAGCACGCTCGGCAGCCCGATCGCGGTGCTCGTCGCGAACCGCGACTACGCCAACTGGGAGGAGCGGATGAGCCCCTGGCCGGTCGAGGGGTTCGAGCCCGACGAGGTCCACCTCCCGCGGCCCGGCCACGCCGACCTGGTCGGCGCCCAGAAATACGGCCACCGGGACATCCGCAACGTGCTGGAGCGGGCCAGCGCCCGTGAGACCGCCGCCCGGGTCGCCGCCGGCTCGATCGCCCGCGGCTTCCTCACCGCGCTCGGGGTGAAGATCCACAGCCACGTGACCCAGATCGCCTCGGTCAAAGCGGCCGAGCGTGATGACCTGACATCGGCCGACTTCGCCGGGGTCGACGACGATCCGGTGCGCTGCCTCGACCCCGAGGCCAGCAAGGCGATGGTCGCCGAGATCAACCGGCTGCGCAAGGCCAACGAGAGCCTCGGCGGCACCTTTGAGGTGCGCGCCTTCGGCCTGGTGCCTGGGCTCGGCTCGCACATCTCCTGGGAAGACCGGCTCGACGGCCGCCTGGCCGGCGCCGTCGCCTCGATCCAGTCGGTCAAGGGAGTCGCGATCGGCGAAGCCTGGGACGTCGCCGGGCGGCCCGGCTCGGAGGCCCACGACGAGATCTTCTGGTCCGAGAAGGACGGCTACTTTCGCGAAACGAACCACGCCGGCGGCCTCGAGGGCGGCATGACCAACGGGCAGCCGCTCTCGGTGCGGGCCGCGATCAAGCCGATCTCGACCCTGACCAAGCCGCTGCGCTCGGTCGACACCGAGACCAAGCAGCCGGCGCAGGCGCTGCGCGAGCGCACCGACTCGACCGTCGTCCCCGCCGCAGCCGTGGTCGCCGAGGCGATGGTCGCGCTGACCCTTGCCCGCTGCTATCGCGAGAAGTTCGGCGGCGACCACATCGACGACGTCCTCGCCGCGGTCGCCGCCTACGAGAAGCGCATCGACTTCCGCCGGTGAGCGAGCGATGAGGCCGGCGATCGTCTTCATCGGCTTCATGGGGGCCGGCAAGAGCACGGCGCTGGCCGCCGCCCGCGAGGCCGGGCTGGAGACGACCGAGATCGACGCGCTGATGGAGAGCGAGCTGGGAATGCCGATCGCCGCGGCCTTCGAGCGCCACGGCGAGGAGGGTTTCCGGGAGCGCGAGGCTGAGGTCGTCGGGGCGCTGCTCGAGGGGGTCGACGGGGGTGCAATCGCGCTCGGCGGCGGCAGTATCCTCTCGCCGCGGATCCGCGGCGCGCTCGGCCGCCACGTCGTTGTCTGGCTGCAGGTCGACGCCAAGGAGGCATGGCGGCGGATTGCCCACAGCGACCGGCCGCTGGCGACCAGCGCCGAGGACGTCGCCGAGCTCCTGGCGGTGCGCGAACCGCTCTACGAGGAGCTGGCAAACGCGGTGATCCCGGCCGGCGACCGGGCGATCGCCGGCCGCGCCCTGCCGTCGATCCTTGCCCTGCGCGATCTTCCCGTCGGGGTCAAGATGCTGTGGGCCGCGAGCGCCTCCGGCGAGTACCCGATCTATGTCGGGTCAGGGTTGCTGGACGCGCTCCGCGGGGAGGAGGATCGCGATGGTGGTGCCGGGCGCCCATTGTGGCCGTTGGAGGGGCGGCGCTTCTGCGTCAGCGACCGTGCCGTGGCGCCGCTGTACGCGGGGTATCTGGGGCCGCTCGCGGCGACGATCGAGGTCGAGCCGGGGGAGGGGGCGAAGACGATGGCCGAGGCGGAGCGGGTGCTGCGCGAGTTGGCAGTTGCCGGAATGACCCGCGAGGACCACGTCGTCGCACTCGGCGGTGGCGTCGTCGGCGACCTCGCCGGTTTCTGCGCCCACCTCTACCAGCGAGGCGTGCCGGTGGTGCAGGTGCCGACGACGCTGGTCGCCCAGGTCGACTCCGCCTACGGCGGCAAGACCGGCGTCGACCTGCCCGAGGGCAAGAACTACGCCGGCGCCTATCAGCTGCCGGCCGCGGTCATCTCCGACACGACGGCCCTGACGACCCTGCCGGCGGCGGAGCTGGCGGCCGGCTTCGTCGAGGCGCTGAAGACCGGGCTGCTGGCCGGTGGCGCGCTCTGGGAGCGGGTGCGGGCGATCGAGGCGCTCGACCCCGGGCGGCTCGATGACGTCGTCTTCGCCTGCGCCCGCTACAAGTGTGAGGTGGTCGCCGCCGACGAGCACGACGACGGCCTGCGCGCCGCGCTCAACCTCGGCCACACGGTCGGCCACGCGATCGAGGCGGCCAGCGGCTACGCCCGCTACCGCCACGGCGAGGCGATCGGCATCGGGCTCCTTGCCGCCCTGCGTCTCTCCAGGGCGCCCGAGTTGCGCACCGAGGTCGAGGGCCTCCTCGTCCGCCATGACCTCCCTGTCCGTTTCGACGGTGACTCGATCTCGGTCGACTCCATCCTCGATGCCCTCCAGCGCGACAAGAAGCGGACTGCGGCCGGCGTCGGCTTTGTCCTGCTCTCCGCGCCGGGCGAGCCCCGGGTGGGGCAGATGGTCGACCCCGCTAGGGTCCGTTCAGCCGTGGAAGAGCTAGCCGAATGAGCGTCACCCGCAACCGCGTCGCCGTCCTGCACGGGGTCAACTTCGACATCCTCGACCGCCGCGACCCGGAGGTATACGGCGGCCTCTCGCTGAGCGAGCTGGAGCAGCGGATCAGCGAGTGGGCGCAGCTCGAGGGGCTGGAACCGATCTTCTTCCAGACCAACCACGAGGGCGAGTTCGTCGAATACCTGCACCGCCTGCCCGAGACGGCCGACGCCTCGCTGATCAACGCCGGCGCCTGGTCGCACTACAGCCGCGCGATCGCCGACGCGCTCGACGTCGCCCGCCTGCCCGCCGTCGAGGTTCATCTCTCCGATGTCGAGAACCGCGACGACTGGCGCCGCCAGTCGGTCTTCGACGGCCTCGTCCTGGCGAAGATCTCCGGCAAGGGGCCGGACGGCTACCGCGAGGCGCTGGAGCTGCTGGCCCACGAGCTGGGCGCCGACAAAGCCTGATGCGGGGTCGCGGCGACCGGCTCGAGAAGCTGCTCGCCGGGCGCGAGCTGGACCGGATGCTGGTTACGGACCTGGTCAACGTCCGTTACCTGACCGGCTTCACCGGCACCAACGGGGCCTGTGTCTGCGGCCCCGGCACCCGCCTCTTCTTCACCGACTTCCGCTACACCGAGCGCGCTGCGACCGAGGTCGAGGGCTGGGAGCCGATCACGGTCGAGGGCGACTGGCTGGCGAGCATCGCCGCGCATCTGGAGGGCCGGGTCGGCTTCGAGGACGACCACATGGCGGTCCGCGTCTTCGAGAAGCTGAAAGAGAAACTGGCCGACGGGGTCGAGGCCGTCGCGGCCGGCGGCTCGGTCGAGAAGCTGCGCCGGGTCAAGGACGAGCTCGAGCTGGCGGCGATCGAGGCCGCTTCGAAGCTGGCTGATGAGGTCTGGCTGTGGAGCGTCGAGCGTGGCTTCGCCGGGCGCAGCGAGCGCGAGGTCGCCCGCGCCGCCGAAGCGCGGATCCGCGAGCTCGGCGGCGACCCGTCCTTCCCGGCGATCGTCGCCGCCGGCCCCAACGGCGCCCTGCCACACGCCGAGCCGGGCGAGCGCGAGATCGGCCGCGGCGAGCTGGTCGTCTTCGACATGGGCGCGAAGCTCGACGGCTACTGCTCCGACGGCACCCGCACCTACGCCACCGGCGACCCTGGCGAGAGCGCCCGCGCCGTCTACGAGGCTGTCCTCGCGGCCCAGCTGGCGTCCCTCGACGCCGTGGTCCCCGGTGCCAAGGGCGAGGACGTCGACGCGGTCGCCCGCAAGATCATCGACGAGGCCGGCCACGGCAACCGTTTCGGCCACGGCCTCGGCCACGGCGTCGGCCTCGAGGTCCACGAGGCCCCGCGCCTCTCACCGCGCGCCGACGACGTGCTCGAGCCGGGCGAAGTCGTCACCGTCGAGCCGGGGATCTATCTGCCCGGGGAGCTGGGGGTGCGGATCGAGGACTTCGTGGTCGTCACCGAGGACGGGTACCGGAATCTCAGCTCGCTACCGAAGGATCTTCAGATAGTCGAGTAGGGGGCGGCGAGGGGGTGGAGGGGCCGGGCAGGGGTTTCGCTTAACTTTTTTGTGATCCGCCCAGCGCCGGTCCGAGATTCGCAGCGCCAAAAGTACAAGACGCCTCACGCCGCGCCGCGCCCACCAGCAGGCGGTTTACCGACTGAGGTCGACGTCCGCCGTCAGCCGCCCCGCGAAAGCCGCCAGCAGTTCGACCACCGCCTCGACATCGCGCAGATCGACCATCTCGACCGGCGAGTGCATGTAGCGGAGGGGGATCGAGACGAGGCCGGTGGGGATCCCGGCGCGGGAGATCTGGAGGACGTCGGCGTCGGTGCTGGTGCCGCGACCGCTGGCGCTGAGCGAGTACTCGATGCCCTCCGCCTCGGCTGTCTCGACCAGCAGCTCGAAGACCTTGGGGGAGAGGGTGGAGCCGCGGCCGATCACCGGGCCGGAGCCGAGCGGGTGGGTGCCGATCTCCTTCTCGTCGACGCCCGGGGCGTCGGTGGCGTGGGTGACGTCGACGGCGACGGCGAGGTCGGGCCGGACCTCGAAGGCGGCGGTGCGGGCCCCGAAGAGGCCGATCTCCTCCTGGACGGCGGCGACGGCGGCGAAGGAGCCCTTGAGGTTGCCGCTCTCGTTGGCGCGGCGCAGGCTCTCCAGGGCGACGTAGGCGCCGAGGCGGTTGTCCATGGCGCGGGAGACGAGACGGTCGCCGAGCACGGCGATCGGCTCGGCGGCGATCACGACCGGGTCGCCGACCCGGATCAGCCCGGCGGCCTCGTCGCGGTCGGCGGCGCCGACGTCGATGTGAAGCCCCTTCAGCTCGACCACCTTCTTGCGCTGGTCGGCTTCGAGCAGGTGGATCGGCTTGCGGCCGACGACGCCGGGGACGAGGCCGTCCTTGCCGCGGACCTCGACCCGCTGGCCGACCAGGATCTGCGGATCCCAGCCGCCGATCGGGGCGAACCAGAGGAACCCCTTCTCGTCGATGTGGGTGACGATCAGGCCGATCTCGTCGATGTGGCCGACCACCGCGAGCAGCGGCGAGGCGTCGCCGACGCGGGCGATCGAGGAGCCGAGGCCGTCGCTGCTGAGCTCGGCGAAAGACGCGGCGTCACGCCAGATCTCGGCGGCGGGCCCCTCGTAGCCGGAGGGGGCGCCTGCGCGGAGGAGCTTGTCGAGTAGGGCGGGAGTCGTGCTCAAGGCCGTGGAGTATGTCGAAGTCGGCTGTTCGGTCGTCGCGAGGTCATCGTGCCTAGGAGTGCGAAACCGAGGCTTCGCGGCGAAGCTGATCGCGACGCTCGTCGTAGCCGTGGTGCTCGTATATGACCATCGTCCAGATAAGTACGTCGACGACGGCCAGGGAGATCACCGCTGGCATCGCCGTCGCCACGGGGACGAGGATCAGCAGCACGATCGCCAGTCCGAGCCGCTGGCGGTTGATCGTCTGCACGTGGCGGTAGCGGAAGGCGACCAGGCCCAGCAGGTAGCAGGCGACGCCGCCGAGCAGGGCGAAGGCGGGGACCGCGTGTAGGTGGTCGGTGGTGTGGGCGATCGAGGTCTTCAGGCCGAAGGCGACGAGGACGATCCCGGCGACCAGGGCCAGGTGGATGTAGGAGTAGGAGTCGCGGGCGAGTGCGTTCTGCACCCGGCCCGGCTCGGCTTCACCCAGGCGCTGGGCCGAGATCAGGGCGACGAGGTCGAAGTAGATCCACCACATCGCCGCGGCCAGCGCCATTCCCAGGACCGCGACGGCCCCGATCCCGAAGTCGAGCGCGCCGGAGGCGCCGACGCCGATCGCGACGATCGACTCGCCGAGGGCGATGATCACGATCAGGCCGTGGCGCTCGGCGAAGTGGCCCGGCACCAGTTTCCAGCCATCGGTGCCGAAGAAGTAGGGCAGCCCCATGTCGAGCAGGAGCGCCAGCAGCCACAGCGCCCCCTGGGCGAGACCGTCAAAGAGCGAGGCGGCGGCGAGCAGGACGACCGCCACCGCGGTGCTGGCGGCGAGGCCGAGGACGGAGTGGCGCAGCGCGTCGTCGTCGGGGCTGGCGAGCATGAAGAGGGCGATGTGGGCGACGCGGAAGAAGCCCAGCGCCAGGGCGAAGGCAAGGCCGAGGCTGCCGAAGGCGTGGGGCACGCAGAGAGCGGCGATCAGCAGTGCCGCCATCGCCGCGAAGAGGACCAGTCGCACGGCGCCGGCCTCGGGGTCGATGACGCTGGTCAGCCAGGCGTAGCCGACCCAGGCCCACCAGAGCACCCCCAGGACCAGCAGGCCCTGGGCCAGGCCCGACCAGGTCGGATGGTGGGACATCAGCGCCGTGCACTGGGTGATCGCGAGGACGAAGACGAGGTCGAAGAAGAGCTCCAGCGGCGTCACCCGCTCGCCCTCGCGCCGGGCGGCGCTCAACCGCGACGTGCGGGCTGCGGAGGAGTCCGGCATCGCGCCATCCTTGCAATACGGTTGTGGCGATGAGCGTGGCGCTTGTAACGGGGGCATCGACGGGGATCGGCGAGGCGACGGCGATCCGGCTTGCGCGCGAGCCGGGGATGGAGCTGGTGCTCGTCGCCCGCCGCGAGGAGATGCTGCGCGAGCTGGCCGAGTCGCTGCCCTGCAGGGCGACCTACGTCTCCGCCGATCTCACCGATGCCAACGCTCCTGAGCGCGTCCGCGCCCACGTCGAGGCCAACCACGACCGCCTCGACCTGCTCGTCAACAACGCCGGCGCGTCCTGGCGCGGCGGCTTCGCCGAGAGCGGCTACGCCAACGTCCAGCGCCACATGGAGCTCAACTTCGACGCCGTCGTCCGCCTCACCGAGGCATTGCTGCCGCTGCTGCGCCGCTCGACGCCGAGCGCGATCGTCAACGTCGCCAGCACCGCCGGCCGGGTCGCCCGCGCCCGTACCGGCGCCTACTCGGCGAGCAAGTTCGCCCTGATCGGCTGGACCGACGCCCTCTATGCCGAGGAGCTGCCACACGGCGTCCACGTCGGCGTGGTCCTGCCCGGCTTCGTCGCCACCGAGGGCTTCCCGGCCACCGAGCTGCGCCAGAAAGCGCTGACCCGCTGGATCGTCTCCAAGCCCGAGTCGGTCGCCGAGGCGATCTACGAAGCCGGCCCGGGCGGCAAGGCGGAGCGCTACGTGCCGCGGCCCTACGCGCTGGCCGCCGTCCTGCGCATCGTCGCTCCCGGCCTGGTCCGCCGGGTCCTCACCGCCGGCGCCGCCGCGAACCTGACGACCAGCACCGGGGAAGAAACCGACGACGGCGATTAGTCCCGTGGGCTCCGCGGCGAGCGTGACTGTCCTGGCACGCCGGCCGGCCTGCGCAGGAGGTGCCGCCTGAGGAACTCGACCTCGTCGGCGATTACGGCCTCGAACTCCGGGCCGTCGTAGATGTCGAAGTGGTCGACGCCCGGGTAGGTGCGCAGCTCTCCCTGGGGCGCCCGCCGCGCCGCCGCGATCGCCGGCCCGGGCCTGGCGACCCGGTCGGCCTCGCCGACGCAGAGCAGCCAGGGACAGTGGAGCTTGGCGGCGTGGCGGCTGGGACGGAAGGGAGCGCCGAGGAGCCAGCGCGAGGACACCCGGTTGCGCCAGCGCGAGTCCTCGCCGATCGCGACGACATGGCGCCAGCCGGGTGCGCCGCCGGGCGCGTTGATGAGGGCCGCCTCCTCGGGCTGGCCGATTGCCGGCAGGTGGAGGCCGCGCGCGGCGGCGAGCAGCATCCGCGCCGTGACCAGCGGCGAGGAGCGGTGCGCCTGGCGCCACATGTCGATGAACGGGACCTGGCTGATCGCCGCCGCGATCAGCGGGTCGCCGGCCGCCGCCGCGAGTGCGTTGCCGCCGCCCATCGAGGAGCCGAAGGTGGCGACCCGCTCCGGGTCGATCCCCGGCAGCGAGCGGGCGCAGGAGATCGCCGCCCTCCAGTCGTCGAGCTGCCGGGCGGGGCGGAAGAGGTCCGGCTCACCGCCGCTGTCGCCGAAGCCGCGATGGTCGAAGACCAGCGCCGCGATTCCGGCCGCCGCGAAGCGTGCCGCGAACGGACCGAGTCCGTCCCGGCGCGTCCCCGAGAGCCCGTGCGCCATCACCACGGCCGGCGCCCGCTCGGCCTTGCTCGCGGCGGGGTAGAGCCAGGCGGCGCAGCGCTCGCCAGCCGAAACGAACTCGAGGTCTTTGCGTTCTGTGTCGAAGTCTTTGCGTTCCATCTCTATTCAACGGCGGGGCATCGGGAAACGTGAGGTTCACGTCTTCGACGGTCTCGCTGTCTAGGATCGCGCGGCGATGTCCGGTCCCTCGCTCGAGAGCGTCAGACTGACCCTGGCCGATGGGGCCGGGACGACCCTACGGGTGGCGCGGTTCGACCGCCGTCACTTCAGCACCCGCGTCGTCGCGATCGACCCCTGCTCGGCGCTGCTGGACTGGTGCGCCGAGAACGCCGCCGAGCACGCCCTGGTCGGCGGTTTCTACATGCGCCCCGGCGGCCCGCCGCTCGGCGACCTGCGGATCGACGGCCGCGCCCTTCCGACCGAGCCCTTCGAAGCGCCCTGGGGCGCCCGCCGCGCCTGCGTCCACGCCGACGGCACGGTCCTGCTCGCCTCTCGCGCCGACCTGCCCGCCGAGCCCGAGGGCGATCTGCTCCAGGCCGGCCCGATGCTGGTCGCCGCCGGCGAGTCGCTGATCCACCATGGCCAAGACCTCGAGGGCTTCTCGGCCGGCTCGCGCCAGTTCGACTCCGATATCACCGCGGGCCGCTACCCCCGCGCCGCCCTCGGCCTGACCGGGAGGGAGCTGATTGCCGTCGTCAGCGAGGGCCGTGCCAACGACGAGGCGGGCCTGACCATGGAGGAGCTGGCCGGGGCGATGACCGGCCTCGGCGCCGCCGAGGCGATCAACCTCGACGGGGGCGGCTCGGCCTCACTGGTCGTCGATGGCGCTCTGCAGAACACGCCGCGCGAGGAGCACGGGCTGGAGCTCAGCGGCGGCCGCGAGATCGCCACCGCCCTCAATTTCGTTGCGCAGTAGGCGTATTTCGTTGCGCGGTAGGCGCATGGGGGCGGTTTGGTCGCACCAGTAGCCTCGGTGTGGATGCCATCTACTCCGAACAAGCTGTTGATGGGCATCTACTTCTATCCGCGCGGCGGCTCCGCCCACGTCTGTCGGGCGATCGCCCGGGAGTTCGAGCGCAACGAGTTCGAGGTCACGTTGCTCTCCGGCTCGCGCTCGGACCTCGACGAGCACACCGACGCCGCCAGCTTCTACTCGGGACTCGACCTGCGCGCGGTCGACTTCGCCCCGGCGCTGCGTGCCCCTGACCCGCTCGAGTTCGAGGGCCCCGCCGGCACCGCCCCGATCCACGGCTCCTACGAGGACCGCCGCGGCGCCGAGGACCCGGTGCTGGCCGCCCTCGATGACGACGCCTTCGAGCTCCAGGTCGACGCCTGGGCCCGTGAGCTGGACCTGGCCGGCGCCGCCGGGGTCGACCTTCTCTACCTGCACCACCTGACCCCGCTGAACGAGGCCGCCGCCCGCGCCTTTCCCGAGATCCCGGTGCTCGGCCACGTGCACGGCACCGAACTGCTGATGCTGGAACGGATCGCCGCGGGTGCCCCGATCAGATGGACTTACGCCGAGGCCTGGGCCGAGCGGATCCGCGAGTGGGCGTCCGCCTGCGAGCGGCTCGTCGTCAGCGACCCCAAGGGCCTGCAGCGGGCCGCCGAGCTGCTCGACGTCGATCCCGACCGTTTCGACTGCGTCCCCAACGGCTTCGGCACCAACTTCGCCCCGGCCGCGATCGACCGCCGCGCCCACTGGCGCCGCCACCTGGTCGAGCGCCCGCGCGGCTGGCGGCCCGGATCGCCCCCCGGCAGCGTCGCCTACGAGGAGCCCGACCTGGCGGCCCTGGACGGCACCGTCCTGCTCTACGTCGGCCGCTTCACCGACGTCAAGCGCCTGCCGCTGCTGATCGAGGCCTACGCCCAGGCCCGCCCTCGCTTCCGTGAGCCGACCGCCCTCGTCCTGCTCGGCGGCCACGCGGGAGAGTGGGAGGGGGAGCACCCGATCGAGGCGGTCGAGCGCCTCGCCTGCCCCAACGTCTTCCTCGCGGGCTGGCACTCCCACGCCGACCTGCCCGATTTCCTCCGCGCCTCCGATCTGCTCGTCCACGCCTCGGTCCACGAGCAGTTTGGCCAGGTCCTGGTCGAGGCGATGGCCTGTGAGCTCCCCGTTGTCGCCGTCGACCGCGGTGGCCCCTCGGTCATCGTCGACGACCCCGAGACCGGCTGGCTGGTCCCGCCCGACGACGTGGCGGCTCTCACCGACGCCATGGTCGAGGCCGTCGACGACCCCGCCGGCCGCCGCGCCCGCGGCGCCCGCGCCCGCGCCGAGGTCGCCGGCCGCTACGCCTGGAGTCAGATCGGCCGCGACCTGGCCGAGGTCACCGTCGCCTGCGCCGCCCCGGCGACCGCCTCCAGCGCCTGAGGCCTTTAGGATCCCCGCCGTGATCTCCACCAACCAGTTCAAGAACGGCAACCACATCGAGATCGACGGCAAGATCTGGAAGATCATCGAGTTCCAGCACGTCAAGCCGGGCAAGGGTGGCGCCTTCGTGCGGACCAAGCTGCGCCGTATCGAGGATGGCTCGGTGATCGACAAAACCTTCCGCGCCGGCGAGAAGTTCCGCCCGGTCCACACCGAGTCGCGCAAGATGCAGTACCTCTACGACTCCGGTGATGCGGCGGTCTTCATGGACAGCCGCGACTACGAGCAGATCGAGATCCCGACCGGCGCCCTCGGCGACGCGATGCAGTGGGTCCTGCCCAACACCGACGTCGAGGTCCTCTTCGTCGACGAACAGCCCAGCGACGTCCAGGTCGCCGGCGCGATCGAGATGAAGGTCACCCAGACCGACCCCGGCGTCAAGGGCGACACCGCCTCCGGCGGCGGCAACAAGCCGGCGACGCTGGAGTCCGGCGTGGTCGTCCAGGTGCCGCTCTTCATCAACGAGGGCGAAACGGTGCGGGTCGACACGCGCACCGGTGAGTACATCTCGCGCGCCTGATCCAGCCTCCGCCGCGCCCTAGGATGGTCGCGCCATGACCGCCTATGACCCGACCGAGTGGCACGACCTCTTCGTCGCCACCGCGGGCGCCTCCGCCGCCCTCGCCGGGCTCGTCTTCGTCGCCGTCTCGATCAACATCGAGCGCATCCTCAAGTACCCCGGCCTGCCGGAACGGGCGCTGGAGACGGTGCTGCTGCTGCTCGGTGTCCTGCTCGTCTCGATCGTCGGCCTGGTCCCGGCGCAGAGCCACGCCGCGCTCGGCATCGAGCTGCTCGTCGTCAGTCTCGCGATCGGCGGCGTGATCGCGGCACTCCCGGCCACCCACGAGACCGACGAGCCGAAGCCGCGCATCTGGCTCTGGAGCCGCTGGGCGGTTCGCCTCGCCGGCACGGTGCCGCTGATCGTCGGCGGCGCCAGCGTCCTCGCCTCGACCGGCGGCGGCCTCTACTGGGTCGCCGCCGGGATCGTTTTCGCGATCGTCGGCGCCATTTCCAACGCCTGGGTCCTGCTGGTCGAGATCCTGCGCTAGGTGGCCGTCCGCCCGTTCCCGCGCCGGCAAAAGCGCGAGAATGAACCGATGCGCCGATCAGACCAACGCCGCGACGCCGTCTTCGCCAACTACCAGCGCGACGTCACCGGCCGCCCGCTCGCCGAGTTGATCGGTGACGCCAAGCCACTCACCCGCGAGCTCGCCGAGGGCGTCGACACCCACCGCGAAGAGCTCGACGAGACGATCGCCGCCTACGCCAGGGGCTGGACCGTCGACCGGATCGCGCCGCTGGACCTCAACGTGATGCGGGTGGCCTTGTTCGAGATCGAGGAGGGCGAGGTGCCGGTCGAGGTGGCGATCGACGAGGCGGTCGAGATCGCCAAGGAGTACTGCGGCGCCGACGCGCCGAAATTCATCAACGGCATCCTCGGCGCGATCGTCCGCGAGCGGGAGCCGGCCAAGTGAGTCGCCTGCGCGAGATCGCCGAGCGCCTGCGCCAGATCTCGACTGAGCTGGACGGGGAGGGCACGAGCGACGAGCGCGCCGCCGAGTTGGCCGCCGAGGCCGCTGACCTCTCCGCCGAGGCGGTCGAGGAGGCCAATCGCCAGGCGCGCGAAGCGGCGAGCGCCGAGTGAGCGCCGCCCCGGCGTCGACGTACCCAGAGGATCTGCGCTCCCTGGTGGATGCCGCCCTCGACCGCCTCAGCTTCTCCACCGCCGCGCCGACGGCCGGCCTCGAGGAGTCGATGCGCTACTCGCTGCTGGCCGGCGGCAAGCGGGTCCGCCCGGTGCTCGCGCTGGCCACCGCCCGCGCCCTCGGCGCCGACCCCGAGCCCTATCTTCCGGTCGCCGCCGCGATCGAGCTGATTCACACCTACTCGCTGATCCACGACGACCTGCCGGCGATGGACGACGACGAGCTGCGCCGCGGCCTGCCGACCTCCCACGTCAAGTTCGGCGAGGACGTCGCGATCCTCGCCGGCGACGGCCTCTTCGCCGAGGCCGTCCGTCTCTTCTGTGAGCAGCCCGGCGACCCGGCTCTGGTCCTGGCCGCCCTGCGCGAGCTGGCCGGCGCCACCGGCGTCGACGGCATGGTCGGCGGCCAGTACGTCGATGTGGTCGGGGCCGAGGGCGACGCCGAGGGCCTGCGCGCTCTGCACGCGCTGAAGACGGGGCGCCTGATCGCCGCCAGCGTCGGCGTCGTCCTGATCTTGGCGGGGCTGGGAGAACCTGAGACAATCCCTTACCGCCGTTTCGCCGGTGAGCTGGGGGTTCTCTTCCAGATCGTCGACGACATCCTCGACGTCACCGAGAGCGACGAGCAGCTCGGCAAGCCACATGGAAGCGACGAGCGACATGGCAAACTCACCTACGTCAGCCTCTTCGGCCTCGATCGCGCCCGCGAGCTGGCCGCCGAGTCCCACGCCAAGGCGACCGCGGCGCTGGCCGAGGCCGCTGGGGAGACGGACGACCTGAGGCGCGTAGCCGACTACATCTTTACGAGGAACGAATGACCGAGAAGCCCCCCACGCAGGGCAACGAGGACGAGAAAGCCGAGCAGCTGCTCGGCGGCATCGACGGCCCCGCCGACCTGCACGAGCTCGATGACGAGCAGCTGCAGCGGGTGGCGCAGGAGATGCGCACCTACATCATCGACACGATCGGGGAGATCGGCGGCCACTTCGGTGCCAACCTCGGCACCTGTGAGCTCGCCGTCGCCCTGCACAGCCTGCTCGACTCGCCCCGCGACAAGGTCCTCTGGGACGTCGGCCACCAGTCCTACCCGCACAAGATCCTCACCGGCCGCCGCGACCGGCTGCCGACGATCCGCCAGTACGAGGGCCTCGCCCCGTTCTGCTCGATCGAGGAGTCCGAGCACGACATCATGGGCGCCGGCCACGCCTCGACCTCGATCGGCTACGCGGTCGGCCTCAAGGAGGCGATGCGCAAGGGGATCGGCGAGGACGGCAAGGTCGCCGCCGTGATCGGCGACGGCGCCCTTACCGGCGGCGTCGCCTATGAGGCGCTGCACGCGGCCGGCGGCCTGCAGACGCCGATCGTGATCGTCCTCAACGACAACGGCATGTCGATCTCGCCCAACGTCGGCGCCCTCTCGCGCTACTTCAACCGGATCCGCCTCAACCCGCGCCTCTTCCACGCCCGCGAGGGGGTCGAGGACCGGCTGACCAAGCTGCCGCTCGGCCTCGGCCGCCGGATCGAGCGGCTCGGCCCGGAGATCAAGTCGGCGATCAAGGCCTACTGGGCGCCGGGCCTCTTCTTCGAGGAGCTCGACCTCGCCTACATGGGCGTCATCGACGGCCACGACGTGCACGCCCTGCGCGAGGCGCTGACCGAGGCCTTCGAGGCCGAACGCCCCGTCGTCGTCCACATCCACACCGTCAAGGGCAAGGGCTTCCTACCCGCCGAAGCCGGCGGCCAGGAGTCGATGGAGCAATGGCACGCTGCCAAGCCCAACTCGATCGTCAACGGAGTCCCCGCCCCCAAACGACCCGTGCCCGTGACGGAAACGGACGCGCCGGACGCGATCGCACCGGAGATGCTGGAGAAGCCGCCGGCGGCCGGGGCGCCGCCGCAGTACACGCAGGTTTTCGCCGACGCGATGGTCGCCGAGGCCAGGGCGGACGCGCGGGTGATCGGGATCACCGCGGCGATGGCGGGGGGGACCGGCCTGCAGAAGCTCGCCGACGAGGTCCCCGGTCAGTACTACGACGTCGGCATCGCCGAGCAGAACGCGGTCCTGCTCGCTTCCGGCCTGGCACTGCAGGGGGCCAAGCCCGTCTGCGCGATCTACTCGACCTTCCTCCAGCGCGCCTACGACCAGATCATCCACGACGTCTGCCTGCAGGAGCTGGACGTGACCTTCGCGATGGACCGCGCCGGGCTGGTCGGCGACGACGGCCCGACCCACCACGGCGCCTTCGACATCTCCTACTTCCGCCCGATCCCGCATGTGGTCGTGATGGCGCCGCGCGACGAGGCGATGCTGGTCCACATGCTCCACACCGCGGTCGCCCACGACGGCCCGGCGGCGCTGCGCTACCCGCGCGGGGCGGGGGAGGGGGCGAAGCTGCCGGCGAAGCCGAAGCTGATCCCGATCGGCACCGGCGAGATCCTCGCCGAGGGCGAGCGGGTGGCCCTGCTCGGCTACGGCTACGGCGTCACCGTCGCCCGGGAGGCGGCGAAGATCCTCGCCGGCCACGGCCTCGAGGTCACCGTCGCCGACGCCCGCTTCGCCAAGCCGATCGACGGCGGGTTGGCGACCCGGCTGGCCCGCGACCACGACCTGGTGGTGACGATCGAGGAGAACGTCCTGCCCGGCGGCTTCGGCTCGGCGGTGCTCGAGCATCTCGAGGAGGCCTTCGCCGAGGGCCCCGGCGAGCGCGCACGCGTGCTCCGCGTCGGCCTGCCGGACCGCTACGTAACCCACGGCAAGCCGGCCCTGCTGCGGGCCGAGGCGGGCCTCACCGGCGAGTCTGTGGCGGAGCGAGTACTTGCCGCGACCCCGACCGCGCAGCCAATTCTCAACTAGGTAATTTTGACGATTGATTCAATCGGCTCAATCGAATAGATTGCCCGAGTCTCTCCGGCGAACTTCGCTTCTGGGGAACGTCATAGGGAGGAGAGACATCTCTATATATGTGGGTCCGTTGGGGGACGGGCTTATCGCGACCGGCCGCCCAGTGCGGCCCGGTTCGCGTTGTGGGCCTCGACCGCTGGCCGGCGCGGTCCGCGGTCGCCGGTTAGGCTTGCGCCCCGTGAAGGCACGCCTCCACAGCAAGAAGCCGGTCCGCCGGCTCGCCCCACTCGCCCTGGCCTTGGTCGCCGCGGCTATTGGGGTCGCCCCGGCCCAGGCCGCGTTTCCGGGCAAGGCGGGCCCGATCGCCTACGAGCACATCTTCATCAGGGAATCCGGCGTGCACGGCGCCATCTTCCTCCACGGCCCGCGCCTGCGCGACCACCCACGGCGGCTGGCGGGCGGCGATCAAGGCAGCGACCCGGCCTTCTCGCCCAACGGGCGCCTGATCGCCTTCACCGCGGCCGGAGAAGCGGCCAACCCGGCCCGGTCGCATGTCTTCGTGATGAAGGTCGACGGGACCGGCGTCAGACAGCTGACCAGCGGCCCTGAATCCGACTCCGGGCCTACCTTCTCGCCGGACGGGAAGCGGATCGTCTTCGCCCGCAGAAGCGTCGCGACAAGCCGCGCCA
Source organism: uncultured Solirubrobacterales bacterium (assembly GCA_963735235.1). GTDB lineage: Bacteria > Actinomycetota > Thermoleophilia > Solirubrobacterales > 70-9 > VAYN01. Next base: position 49,276 of record CAVTKD010000006.1, read on the forward strand.
GCCACCTCTTCGCCGTCAACGTCGACGGGACCGGACTGCGGCAGCTGACCAGCGGTCCCAAGAGCGACACCGAACCGGTCTTCGCGCCGAACGGCCGCTCGATCGCCTTCGTCAGCACCCGCGCCGGCAATGGCGGCCGCGATCGCACCGACATCTTCACGATCAGCCCCACGGGAACGAACCTGAGGGCCCTGATCAACGGCCCGACCAAGGACGAACAGCCCGACTTCTCTCCCGACGGCCGCTCGATCGCCTTCGCCAGCGATCGCAACGCCGGCCCCAACATCTTCATCGCCAGCGCCAGTGGCGCCCACCCCCGCCAGATCACCCACAGCCGCCGCGGCTGCACCAGCGGCGCCTGTTACGAAGACCCGTCCTGGGCGCCCGACGGCAAGCACATCGCCTACATCGCCAGGGGCCGCTTCGCCTCCAATCTGCAGGTAATGCGACCCGATGGGAGCGGAGGGAAGACCTTCTCCGAAGACGGGACCGAAGAAGAAGGCTTCGGGAACGGGAACGACGCTCCCGCCTGGGGCCCGGTCCCGCGCTAGCCCTCCTCTCCTCTTAGCTCTCCTCGGCGAGGATCGCGTAGATCTTGCGCCTGGTCTCGTCGAGCAGCTCGCGGACCCGCTTCTGCTGTCCCTCGTCGGCGGCGTGGAACACCTGGCCGATCGCGTGGTGCAGCTTGTGGACGGAGTCCCGCAGGTGGATCTGCTCGGGGTCGGCTCCGGCCCGCACCGCGTCCCAGGGGGTCTCCTCGCCGGCCTTCTCCCGCTGCTCGGCGGTCCCGGCCTCGGTCAGGGTGAAGCGGCGCTTGCCGTCGCTCTCCTCGGCCTGGATCAACCCCTCCTCCTCGAGCAGCTGCAGCATCGGGTAGATCGAGCCCGCGCTCGGGGTCCAGGCCCCCTGGGTGCGCTCCTCGATCTCCTTGATCATCTCGTAGCCGTGCATCGGCCGCTCGGCCAGCAGGGCCAGAACCGCGGCCCTGACGTCGCCGCGCCGGGCCCTCGGCCCACCGCGTCCGCGCCCATACCTGGGACCGCGGCTGCGGGCGAACTCCGGCCGGTGGCGATGTCCTGAGTGTCGTGCTTCATGTCTGTGGTGCATCCAATTACCTTTCTATCTTGAACTAACGCGATATATCGTAACAGGTCGCATCGTTTGTCTCCGGACCCCTCGGGTACCCTGCTCCCATGAAGTTCCTCTTCGCCCCGATCGGCATCGTCACCGGCCTCCTTGCCGGCATCGCCGCCCAGAAGGCCTTCGAGCGCATCTGGGCCGTGATCGATGACGAGGACCCGCCCGAGCCCGGCAACCGCGACATCGCCATCCTCAAGCTGGTCGGCGCCCTGGTCCTCGAGGGAGCGATCTTCCGCCTCGCCAAAGGCTTCGCCGACCGTGGCGCCCGCTCCGGCTTCGCCTCGCTCACCGGCACCTGGCCCGGCGAGGAATAGGCCGCGGTCCCGCGAAGAGGCTCCTGTGACTTCGCGAATCTTCCGGTCGGCGGCGGTGCTGGTGCTGCCCCTGGCCGCGCTCGCCGGTGCGGCTGCCCCGGCGCAGGCGGCGTTTCCCGGTGCCGCCGGGCCGATTGCCTACCAGCGCTTGGCGCTCCGGGAACCAAGCCCGGGCTTCGGAGAAATCAGCTGGGCGGGTGGGATCTTCACCCATGGCCCGAAGCGCAGCGACCCTCCTCGCCGGCTGACCAGCGAGGCCAAGGATGAAAGCCCGGCCTACTCGCCGAACGGGCGCCTGGTCGTCTTCGCCGCCGACCCGGGCACATCCGCATCAACCCGGCCCCATATCTACGTGATGAAGGCCGATGGAAGCGGGGTGAGGCAGCTGACCAGCGGCCGCGAACGTGACTCCCACCCATCCTTCTCGTCGAGCGGCCGGCGGATCGTCTTCGACCGCACGACGACCGGCAACGAGCACTACAGCCACATCTTCAGCGTCGGCGTCGACGGCGGCGAACCGAGCCAGCTCACTACCGGCGCCGAAGCGAGGGACTCCGAACCCACCTTCGCACCCGACGGCAAGACGATCGCCTTTGTCGGCGAACGCGAAAGCAACGGGGCCGGCAACCGCTTCGGCATCTTCGCCATGCGTCCCGGCGGCTCGCACATCCGCCCGCTCGTCAACGGCCGCGGCAAGGACATCGAACCGGACTACTCTCCCGATGGCCGCTCGATCGCCTTTGCCAGCGACAGGACCCACGTGCTGGACATCTACGTCGCCGCTGCGAACGGGCGCCATGCGCGCCGCCTGACCGACGGGCGCCAGAGCTGCTTTCGCGGCGAATGTTTCCTCAGCCCCAGCTGGGCGCCCGATGGCAAGCACATCGCCTTCATCGCCGAAGCCCATTACAGCTCCGATCTCGAGGTGATGCGCCCCGACGGGAGTCAGGTGAAGAAGTTCGCCGACGGTGGCATCGAAGAAGACGGCCTCGGCTTCGCGATCGCTGGACCGTCCTGGGGCCCGGCGCCTCGTTAGGGCTCGGTCAGCTCGAGCCGTACCGCCCAGCGCAGGTATCGGCCAGCTCCTGCCAGGGCCCGATGTCCCAGTACCGCCGTGCCCGGCCCGACGTCGACGGCAAGACCCAGACCTCGGCCCCGCCGATCCGCTCTTCCTGGGGCCCGAACCGAACCGCCCGTTCGAGTGCCCCCTGTGCGGCGTTCTTGCCGTTGAAGGCGAGGACCCCCGGTTCGGCCTCCGCCACCCGCTCCTGCAGCCCGGCGACGTCGAACTCGACCGTCCCGACCTCCTTATCGGAGCCGTAGAGCACCTTGCAGATGTCGGTCAGGCCGATCCCGAACTCCGGCAGCCGCGCGAATTCCGCCGGCGCCAGCTCGACCGGCGTCAGCCCGGTCTGCTGGAGCGCCTTCCAGAAGGCGTTGCCCGGGCCGGCGTAGTAGGCGCGCGCCTTGGCCGAGGCGGTTCCCGGCGCGGTCCCGCAGAAGGCGACCCGCAGCCCCGGCACCAAGACGTCTCGCAGCACGTCAGTCATTCCCGGCACGTTATCGCCGGCCCTCAACAACAGAAAACGCCCCACCGGGGAGGCGGGCGCTTCTGGGGACCCAGCGCCCGGCGTGCGCGGATGTCGCTCCTGCCTGGCAGGATGGCGACATGGAGCGTGTGCTTGGAATCGGTGGGTACTTCATGCGGGCCGCCGACCCGGTGGCCCTGGGCGCGTGGTATCGCGATTGCCTAGGCCTGGACGCCGATGAGAACGGTCTGTGGCGTCAGGAAGCCGGGCCGACGGTGTTCGCGACGTTCGAGTCCAAGACCGACTACTTCGGGTCCCGTGCCCAGCAGACAATGATCAACTTCCGGGTCCGCGACCTGGATGCGATGCTCGCGCAGCTGCGCGCCAAGGGAGCGGATGTGGCTAAAGAGACGCAGGACATGGAGGATGTCGGTCGATTCGGCTGGGTCACCGATCCCGAGGGCAATCGGATCGAGCTGTGGCAGCCCGCCTGACCGTGTCTTCACGCTATCCAGTGCAGACTTGCTGCATTACTGGCGCACCAACTGGCGCACCAATGGTCAAAGGCACCTGACCGCGAGGCTCTTAAGGTCTGGAATTAGCTCCACAACAGAAAACGCCCCACCGGGGAGGCGGGGCGCTTCTGGGGTTACTACAGGGAGGAGAGATATGTATCTCTATATATGTGGATCTGTGGGAGGTAGGTGAGCCCTGTGATGTCGTGGGCGCCCATCGTGGGAAGCGACGGGGGCCATATTTACGACGCGGGACTCAGCCAAAAAGTTTGTTGTTGATCTCGCTTTGCATCGGCATCTCCACTTGCATCCTTGAGCAGCGTACGAACGTATGTGCGATTTGTGTGTGAGAGCGATCACAGAGAAGCTTGATCGGTCGTCTCGCTCTGCTGACGCAAGGTCGCATACCCCTCTAAGGGGCCGGTAAACGATTGGTTACGGGCATCGGCTGTAGCGTTCCGGGCGTGAAGAAGTCCCGGATAGACGCGGTTTTGGCGGAGCAGGGGCTGTTTCCGTCGCGGTCGGCGGCGGCCGGGGCGGTGCGGGCGGGCGAAGTCCGGATCGGGCAGGACGGGCCGGTGGCGCTGCGACCCAGCCAGCTGGTCGAACCGGAGGCGGCGCTGATCGTCGACTCGGGCCCGCGCTATGTCTCGCGGGGCGGCAACAAGCTGGAGAACGCGCTGGAGACGCTCGGGATCGACGTTGCCGGGCGCGACTGCGTCGACATCGGCGCCTCCACGGGGGGATTCACCGATTGCCTGCTGCAGCGCGGCGCGCCGCGGGTGGCGGCGGTCGACGTCGCCTACGGCCAGATCGACCTGCGCATGAGAGAGGATCCGCGGGTGACCGTGATCGAGCGCCTCAACGCCCGCGCGATGGAGCCCGCCGACCTGCCCTTCGCGCCGAGCTTCGCCACCGTCGACGTCTCCTTCATCTCACTCGCCAAGATCCTCCCGGCGGTGGCGCGCTGCCTGGTGCCCGGCGGCGAGGCGCTGGCGATGGTCAAGCCGCAGTTCGAGCTGGGCCGGGCGCGGGTCGGGCGCGGCGTGGTGCGGGACGCGGGCGACCGCCGCGAGGCGATCCTCTCCGTCGCCCACGCCGCCGGGGACCTCGGCTTGCCGGTGCGCGGCGTCGCCTCGTCGGGGCTCCCCGGCCCCAAGGGCAACCGCGAGACCTTCGTCTGGTGCGGCGGCGAGGGCTCGCCCGTCGCGGACCTCGAGGCCGCGGTTCTCGCCGCCGTGGAGGCGGATCGGTGAAGACCGCGGCGCTGGTCACCCACTCGCACCCGCCGGCCGCCACCGAGGCGGTCGCGGTCGCCGTCAAGGTCGCCCGCGAGGCCGGCTGGCGCCTGGTCGGCACCCGCGACGAGCTCGCCAAGCACGGTGCCGCCGCCGCGGGCATCGAGGTCGCCAGCGACCAGCCCCGCCCGGACATCTGCCTGGTGCTCGGCGGCGACGGCTCGATCCTGCACGCGCTGCGCCGCTTCGCCCGCACCGGCGTGCCGGTCTTCGGCGTCAACTTCGGCACTGTCGGCTTCCTCGCCGCGGTCGAGCGCGACGAGGCGGAGGAGGGGATACGCCGCGCTCTCGCCGGGGAGGTGGAGACGGTCGACCTGCCGGGGCTGGAGGTCACGCTCGACGGCGCCACCGGGATCGGCCTCAACGACGTCACCCTGACCCGCCGCCCCCACGACCGGGTGGCGGAGCTGAGCTACCGGATCGCCGGCGAGGAGGTCGGGCACGTCCGCTGCGATGGCCTCGTCGCCGCCACGCCGGTCGGCTCCACCGGCTACAACCTCGCCAACCAGGGGCCGATCCTGGCCTGGGGCGTGAAGGGGTACGCGGTCAGCTACATCTCGCCGCACTCGCTCACCGCGCGGGCCCTGGTCGTCGCCCCCGGTGACGTGCTCCACGTCGGCAACGCCGAGGGCCGCGAGCCGGTCGAAGTCGCGGTCGACGGCGCCTATATGGTCGATCTGGCGCCCGGAGCGGCGCTGGAGGTCCGCTTCGTCGAGGGCGTCGGCCGCCTCGCCCAACTGCCCGGAACCAGCTTCTACCAGCGGATACGCGAGAAGTTCGGCCACCTCGCAGTCTGAGCCCAGCGATGGGGTTGTTTAGGGTGCCCGCCATGGAGCGCAAGTGGTGGACCCTCTTACTCGTCTCGATCGCGACGTTCATGCTGTTGCTCGACGTCACCGTCGTCAACGTCGCCCTGCCGGACATCCAGCGTGAACTCCACGCCAGCCTCTCCAGCCTGCAGTGGGTCGTCGATGCCTACTCGCTGACGCTCGCCGCCTTCCTGCTCACCGCCGGCTCGCTGGGCGACCGGCTGGGGCGCCGCCGCGTCTTCACGATCGGCTTCGGGATCTTCACCTTCGCCTCGTTCCTCTGCGGCATCGCCAACGACCCGACTCTGCTCAACCTCGCCCGCGGCCTGCAGGGCGTCGGCGGGGCGGGGATGTTCGCCACCTCGCTGGCCCTGATCGGCCAGGAGTTCCACGGCAAAGACCGGGCGACCGCGTTCGGTGTCTGGGGGGCGGTTGTCGGCGGCGCCGTCGCGGTCGGGCCGCTGGTCGGCGGGGTCGTCACCGAGAGCTTCGGGTGGGAGTGGATCTTCTTCCTCAACGTCCCGATCGGGATCGGCGCGATGATCCTGACCGAGCGCAAGATCGTCAACGTCTTCGCCGACCATCCGGAGCCGATCGACGTGCCCGGCCTGATCTCCTTCTCGAGCGCCCTTTTCCTGCTGATCTTCGGCCTGATCCGGGGCAACCCCGAGGGTTGGGGCAGTGGCCTGATCGTCGGCTGCCTGGTCGGCGCGGCGGTGCTGCTGGCGGCGTTCATCGCGATCGAGCTGCGCAGCGAGCACCCGATGCTCGATCTCTCGCTGTTCCGCAAACCCGCCTTCAACGGCGTCTCCGCCGTCGCCTTCGGCCTCTCGGCGGGGATGTTCGCGATGTTCCTCTACCTGACGATCTACATGCAGGGCGTGCTCGACTTCTCGCCCCTGGAGGCCGGCCTGCGCTTCCTGCCGCTGACCGTGCTCGGCTTCATCGTCGCGCCGATCTCCGGGATGCTGTCGAACAGGATCCCGATCCGCGTCCTGCTCGGCACCGGGCTCGCCGTGGTCGGGGTCGGTCTGCTGCTGATGCACGGCATCTCGCCCGACTCGGAGTGGACGACGCTGCTGGTCGGCTTCCTGGTCGCCGGCGTCGGCATCGGCATCACCAACCCCGGGATCGGCCAGGCGGCGATCGCCGTCGTCCCGGTCGAGAAATCCGGCATGGGCTCGGGGATCAACACAACCTTCCGCCAGGTCGGGATCGCCACCGGCGTCGCCGGCCTCGGCGCCGTCTTCCAGTCCCGCGTCGACTCGAAGCTGGCGGAACTGCTGCCCCATGCGCCTGCCGGGCTCGGCGAAGTCGTCGCCTCCGGCGGCTCCCGCGCCGTCGCCGCATTGCCATTGCCGCCGGCGATCCACGCCAAAGCCGTCCACGCCGCCGATGTCGCCTTCGTCAGCGGCTTCAACGAGATCATCCTGATCGCCGCACTCCTCTCCTTCGTCGGGGCGGGACTGGGGTTCGCGCTGGTGCGGTCCAAGGACTTCGTCCAGCAGGCGGGGCCACCCGAGCCGGCTGACGGGTAGCCGCTCGACCGAGACCCCGCTCCCCGCATCTAGCGCCAAAGTGGGGAGAGTCGGTCCGCCCTCGTTGCTACACAGACCAGATGCTGCGCGAGTTGAGAATCGAGAACCTGCTGTTGATCGAGCGGGCCGAACTGAGGCTCGGCGAGGGGCTCAACGCGATCACCGGGGAGACCGGGGCGGGGAAGACCGTTCTGGCGCACTCGCTGGATCTGTTGATGGGCGGCAAGGCGAAAGGGAGCATCGTGCGGCCGGGGGCGGAGGAGGCCTGGGTCGAGGGGGTCTTCGACCTGCCGCAAGGGCTGATGGACGAGCCGGAGATGGCCGAGCTGGCGGAGCGGCTGCCGGAGGGGGCCGACGAGGTGGTGCTGGGGCGGCGGGTCTCCTCCGCTGGGCGGACGAGCGCGTTCGTCGCCGGCCGGGCCGCGACCGCGGCCGATCTGAAGTTGCTCGGCGGGCGGCTGCTCGCCTTCTTCGGGCAGCACGAGCACCGCAAGTTGACGATCGCCTCGGCGCAGCTCGAGATCTTGGACGGGTTTGCCGGCGACAAGCACATGGAGGCGCGGCGGCTGTACCGGGAGGCGCACCGGGAGTGCGGGCGGCTCGCGGCGGAGCTGGCCGAGCTGCGGGAGGCCGAGGGGTCGCGGGAGCGCGATCTCGACCTCTATCGCTACGAGCTCTCCGAGATCGAGGAGGTGGCGCCGGTTGCCGAGGAGCGCGACGGGATCGCCGCCGAGCGGGAGCGGCTGCGGCACGCCGAGGGACTGCGCGAAGCGGCATCCGGCGCCCACGGCGGGCTGGCCGGCGAGGAAGAGGACGGCGGCGGTGCGGCGGCGGCGCTGGCCCAGGCCGAATCGCTTCTACAGGGGGCCGAGGGTGTCGATCCCGGCCTCGACGCGATCGCCGAGCGGGTCGCCGCGCTCGCGGTCGAGCTCGGCGACGTCAGCTCGGAGCTGCGCGACTACGCCGAGGGCATCGAGGCCGACCCCGGTGCGTTACTGGCGATCGAGGAGCGCCTGGAAGCGATCGACAAGCTCGAGCGCAAGCACGGCGGCAGCGTCGAGTCGGTGCTCGCCCACGCCGATCGCTGCCGGGCCGAGATCGAGCGGCTGGAGGGAGCCGAGGTCCGCGGTGCCGAGGCCGAGGCCGCGCTGGCCGCCGCCGAGCAGCGGCGTGGGGAGCTGGGCGAGAAACTCAGCGCCGGCCGCGCCAAAGCCGCGAAGCCGCTGGAAAAGCGGGTCGCCGCGGAGCTCGAGCGGCTCTCGATGGCCGGCGCCACGCTCGAGGTCGTGCTGGAGCCGCACCCCGACGGCTACGGCGCCAACGGGCGTGAGACGGTCGAGCTGCGCGTCGCTCCCAACCCGGGGATCGAGGCGGCGCCGCTGCGCGACGCGGCCTCGGGCGGCGAGCTCTCGCGGGTGATGCTGGCGCTGAGCGGGCTCGGCCGGGCGGCGACCGCGGGGACGCTGGTCTTCGATGAGATCGACGCCGGGATCGGCGGCAACACCGCCCGGGTCGTGGGCGAGCGGCTGAAGGCGCTCGGCGCCGACCACCAGGTCCTCTGCATCACCCACCTGCCCCAGGTGGCCTCGCTCGCCGACGTCCACTTCCGGCTCGAGAAGGACGTCGCCGACGGCCAGGCTTTCGCCACGGTCGAGCGGCTCGACGGCGAGGGCGTGGTCGGGGAGATCCGTCGCATGCTCGGTGGCGAGCGCTCCGACGATGCCGCCACCCAGCATGCCCGCGAGCTCCTAAAGGCCGCCTGACCGGCGCATAGCGGCGTCCTCGCTCCCTCGCGTGCGGAGCACGCCACGCTCCCTGCGTCCTTACTCTGCTTGGCCAGGCGGCCTTTAGGGCTTGCCGGGCGCCGGTCCTGTGACCTAACCTGAGCGGGTGGCCACTACCAGTCGCCGTCGCCTTCCTGCTCTGCTCGGGCGTCGCAACGGGGCGCGGTCGGACGCGCCGGTCGCCGGCACCGCCCGCATCGGCGGGCGCACCAAGCACCTGGTCAAGCGCCTGCGGCCCGGTGACGTCGCCGTCATCGACCACGTCAACATCGACCGGATCGCCGCCGAGGAGTTGATCGAAGCCGGCGTCGTCGCGGTCCTGAACGCCTCCGCGTCCTCCGACGGCAAGTACCCGAACGCCGGCCCGCTGATGCTGGCCCGGGAGGGAATCCGCCTCGTCGACGCCCCCGACGCCGACCTCTTCGAGCTGCTCAAAGACGGCGACGCGGTGCGGGTCGACGGCGGCGCGATCCTGGTCGGCGGGCAGGAGGTGCTGCGTGGCCGGGTGCTCGGCGCGCTCGAGCTGGAACGCCAGCTCGAGCAGCAGCGCGAGCGGATCGACGAGGCGCTGGCCGAGTTCGCCGAGAACACCGTCGCCCACGTCCGCGAAGAGACCGACCTGCTGACCGGCAGCGTCGAGTTCCCGCACACCAAGGCCTCCTTCCGCGACCGCCAGGTCCTGATCGTCGTCCGCGGCGACCGCCACCGTCGTGACCTGAAAGCGCTGCGGGCCTACATCCGCGACGTGCGGCCGCTGATCGTCGCCGTCGACGGCGGCGCCGACGGGGTCCTCGAAGCGGGGCTGAAGCCGGACGTGATCCTCGGCGACATGGACTCGGCCAGCGACGCCGCGCTCGCCTGCGGCGCCGAACTGATCGTCCACGCCTATCCCGACGGACGCGCCCCCGGCTGTGAGCGCCTGATCGAGGCCGGCCTGGAGCACAAGATCCTCCCCTCGGCCGGGACCAGCGAGGACGTCGCGATGCTGATGGCCTACGAGAAGGGGGCGGAGCTGATCGTCAGCGTCGGCGCCCACTTCAACCTGATCGAGTTCCTCGACCGCAAGCGCGGCGGCATGTCCTCGACCTTCCTCACCCGGCTGCGGATCGGCGAGAAGCTGGTCGACGCCAAGGGGGTGAGCCGTCTCTACAACCCCAGCTCGACGCTGGCCCCGGTCGGCCTCTTCGTCCTCGCCTTCCTGATCCTGCTGACGATCCTGATCATCACCTCGCCGGCCCTGAACGACATCTTCGAACTCGTCTGGCTGAAGATCCGCATCTGGCTCGGCGTCTAGCGGGCGCCGGGGCGACCATCTAGCCTTCCCCCGCTGATGGGTTACAGCGGGCGCTACCACGCAACTTCGCTGATCGCCGTGTTCCTGGCACTGGCGATCGGGATCCTGATCGGCGCCGAGTTCGGCGGCGACGCGCTCACCAATACCCGCAAGAACCTCGAGAACAGCCTCGTCGGCAACCTCCAGGACGCCCGCTCCAAGAGCGACGAACTGGGCAGCCAGCTGGGACGGTCGAACGAATTCGCCGAACGCGTCTACCCGGTGCTGACCCGCGAACGGCTGCAGGGCAAACGGATCGCGATCATCGCCCTCGGCGGGCTGCCGAGCGACGAGACGACGGCGGTCGAGGACGCGCTCGGCCCGACCGGGGCGAAGCTGGTCGGGGTCGGGGTCGTGCGCGAGCCGGTCGACCTCAACGGCCTCGCCGGCGATCTCTCGAAGACGCGCTTCGCCGATGTCAAGCGCAACCCCGACACGCTGACCGCGCTGGGTACCGGCTTGGGCCGGCAGCTGGTCATCGGCGGCACCCTGCCCGAAGTCGTCCGCGGCCATCTCTTCTCGCGTGCCAGCGGCAGTTTCGGCGGCCTCGACGGCGTCATCGTCGTCCGCGGCCAGCCACAGGACCTGGGCCCGGTCCAGAAGGCGACCGCGGGGACGTTCGAATCCGGGTTGATGAGCGGGATCACGGCGACGCGGACGCCGTCGGTCGGGATCGAGACCTCGACCGCGGAACCGTCCTCGATCTCCTTCTTCCAGGGCAATGACCTCTCCAGCGTCGACGACGTCGAGATGCCCGCCGGCAAGCTGGCGCTGGTCTTCGGGATGCTCGGCGCCGAGGGCAGCTTCGGGGTCAAGAGCAGCGCCGACCGGCTGCTGCCGGACCTGCTGACCCAGGGCCGCTGAGCGTGTACTGGGTCGGCTTCCCGCTGGCGATCGGGCTGGCGCTGGCGGTCGTGCCGGCCGGGGCGCGGGGACTGCGCGACGCCGGTCTGGTGCGGGCGAACTACCGCGGCGCCCGGCTCGCCTTCCCGCTCGGCGCGGTGCTGGCGACGGCGGCGCTGGTCACTCTGGCGCCGCTTGCCTTCCTCAACGATCGGGCCGACCTCGACCTGCTCGATCCCGAGTTACGGCGCTGGCTGCCCTACCTGCTGGGGATCGCCTTCCTCGGCTTCCTCGACGACGCGCTCGGCCAGGGGGAAGCGGCGGCGACCCCGCGCGGCTGGCGCGGGCACGGACGGGCGCTGCGCGAAGGCAGCCTCTCGACCGGGGCGATCAAGGCGATCGGGGCGCTGGCGCTGGCCGCCTACGTGGTCTCCGGGCGCGGCCTGGAGTCGTGGCGCTACCTGGCCGACGTGGCGCTGCTGATCCTCGCCACCAACCTGGGCAACCTGCTCGACCTGCGCCCGGGGCGGGCCGAGAAGGCGCTGGCGCTGCTCGGGGCCGGGCTCTGCCTCGGCGCCTGGACGCTGGCGCCGATCGAACTGCTGGGGATCTTCGCCGGGCCGGTCCTGGTCGGTGCCTGGCTGACCCTGCGCGAGCGCGCAATGCTGGGCGACACCGGCTCCAACCTGATCGGCGCCGTAGCCGGCGTCTGGCTGCTCACGGTTCTGGGCCCGGACGCGCGGCTGGTCGCTCTCGCGGTGGTCGCGGCGCTGACGATTTACGGCGAGTTGCGGTCTATTTCGGCGATGATCGAGTCGGTTCCGCCACTGCGCTGGCTAGACTCGCTCGGCAGAGCATGAATCCCTCCCGCAAAGGCGACACCAGGTTCATTTTCGTCACTGGGGGAGTGGTGTCGGCACTGGGCAAGGGGATCGCCGCCGCCTCGATCGGCCGCCTCCTCGTCTCCCGCGGCTACCGGGTCCAGCTGCAGAAGTTCGACCCCTACATCAACGTCGATCCAGGGACGATGAGCCCGTTCCAGCACGGTGAGGTCTTCGTCACCGAGGACGGCGCGGAGACCGACCTCGACCTTGGCCACTACGAGCGCTTCACCGACGAGAACACCTCGCGCGCCTCCAACGTCACCGCCGGCGCGGTCTACAACTCGGTGATCCGGCGCGAGCGCCGCGGCGACTACCTCGGCGCCACCGTGCAGGTGATCCCGCACATCACCAACGAGATCAAGCAGCGCATCCTCATCGTCGCCGAGTCGCAGGCGGTCGACTTCGTGATCACCGAGATCGGCGGCACCGTCGGCGACATCGAGTCGCTGCCCTTCCTCGAGTCGATCCGCCAGCTGTACACGGACATCGGGCCGAAGCGCAGCATGTTCGTCCACCTCACCCTGGTGCCCTACCTGGGGCACGCGGGCGAGCTGAAGACGAAGCCGACCCAGCACTCGGTCAACGAGCTGCGCCGGATCGGGATCCAGCCGCACGCGCTGGTCTGCCGCTCCGAAGGCCGCCTCGACCGTGAGATCCGCACCAAGATCGCCCTCTTCGCCAGCCTTCCCGTCGACGCCGTGATCTCCGCCCACGACGTCGACAACATCTACAAGGTGCCGCTCGTCTTCCGCGCCGAGGGCGTCGACGACCTGGTCCTCGATCACTTCGGGATGGAAGCGCCGTCGCCGGACCTGGGCGAGTGGGAGGCGATGGTGCGCAGCGCCGACTCTCCCGAGGGCGAGGTCAAGATCGCCGTCGTCGGCAAGTACGTGCAGCTGGCCGACGCCTACAAGTCGGTGATCGAGGCGCTCGAGCACGGCGGTTTCCACCACGGGATCGGCGTCAACGTCCAACTGGTCGACTCCGAGAACTTCGACCCCCAGGAACTCGAGGGCTGCGACGGGGTCCTGATCCCCGGCGGCTTCGGCGAACGCGGCATCGAGGGCAAGATCCAGGCGGCGCGGATCGCCCGCGAGCGCCGCATCCCCTATCTGGGGATCTGCCTCGGGATGCAGATCGCCGTGGTCGAGTTCGCCCGCACCGTGGCCGGCATGGAGGGCGCCAACTCGGCCGAGTTCGACCCCGAGACGCCGTTCCCGGTCGTCGACCTGCTGCCGGAGCAGAAGGAGGTCTCCGACATGGGCGGGACGATGCGCCTCGGCGCCGACCCCGTGAAACTGCACGAGGGCACGAAAGCGCGGGAGATCTTCGGCGAGGCCGTCATCTACAAGCGCCACCGGCACCGCTTCGAGGTCAACAACCAGCTGCGCCGCCGGCTCGAAGACGAGGGCATGGTCTGCGGTGGCACCTCGCCGGACGAGCGCCTGGTCGAGATGATCGAGCTGCCCGACCACCCCTTCTTCGTCGCCGCCCAGTTCCACCCGGAGTTCAACTCCCGGCCCAACCGCCCCGAGCCGCTCTTCCGCGAGTTCGTCGGCGCCGCCGCCAGCCACTCCGGCGAGAAGCCCGCCGCGGCGGGCGAGCCGGAAGCGGTCGAGGACGCCGAGACCGGCGACCTCGGCGCTCGCCGCTCGGCCTGATCCCGCTGGGGTTAGCCTGTCCGCGTGAGTTCCAGGCTGCACGAGACCTTCGTTCGCCTCTGCGAGATCCGCAGCCCGACCGGCGAGGAGCGCGAGGTCGCCGACACGATTGCGGCGGAGCTGCGGGCGCTCGGGCTCGAGGTCAGCGAGGATGGCGCCGCCGGGGCGGCGGAAGCGGGCGCGGGGAACCTGCTGGCACGGCTGCCCGGGCGGAGCGACGAGTGGGTGATGTTCTGCGCCCACATCGACACCGTGCCGCATGAGGGACGGGTCGAGGTGGTCGACGACGAAGGCGTCTTCCGCAGCCGCGGCGAGACGATTCTCGGTGCCGACAACAAGGCCGCGGTCGCGGTCTTCATGGAGCTGGTCGCCCGCCATGCCGAGACGCCACCGCCGATCGGCATCGAGCTGGTCCTGACCGTCGCCGAGGAGCAGGGGCTGCGCGGCGCCAAGGCGTTCGACGCGTCGATGCTGCGCTCGGAGGCCGGTTTCGTCCTCGACCACGCCGGCCCGGTCGGGGAGGTCATCGTCACCACCCCGACCCAGCAGAAGATCCTCGCCGACTTCGCCGGGGTCGAGGCCCACGCCGGGATCCGCCCCGAGGACGGCAGCAGCGCGATCGCCGCCGCCGCCGCGGCGATCGACCGCATGGAGCTGGGCCGCCTCGACGAGCAGACGACCGCCAACGTCGGCCTGATCTCCGGCGGCACCTCCGGCAACGTCGTTCCCGGGCACTGCGGCATCCACGCCGAGGCACGCAGCCTCGATGCGGCGCGTGCGGCCGAGGTCGCCGGGGACATCTCCGACGCCTGCGCCTGGGGAGCGAGCGAGCACGGCTGCGACGTCGACGTGCGGATCGAAGAGCTCTTCCGCGGCTACAGGCTGCCGACTGACTCGCCGGCGCTGGCCCTGGCCGAAGCCGGCCTGCGCGGCGCCGGGCTGGAGCCGGCGCGCGTCGCGATCGGCGGCGGCAGCGACGCCAACGCCCTGCGCCTCGACGGCTTCGACTGCGTCCTGCTCTCCAACGGCACCGACGCGGTCCACACCGCCGACGAGTTCGTCCCGGCCGCGAACCTCGACAAGATGCTCGAGGTCTGCGAGGGGATCGTCGCCGCGGCCGCCGCGCCTGTCGCGGGCGAGGCGTGAGCGGCCGGCTCGAGCTGCGCCGCGGCGGCGTCGTCTCCGCCGAGCCGCTGACCGTCGAGGTCGACGGCGAGGCCCGGGCCGCCTGGGCCGACACCGTGCTGCTCGGGGAGATGCGCGAGGGCGACGAGGTCGTCGTCAACGTCGCCGCCCTCGATCTGGGCCTCGGCTCCGGCGGCTTCGACGTCGTCCACGTCAACCTGACCCGTGGGCTCGAGGGCGGGGGAGGGGCCGGCGGCGAGCACGTGATCAAGCTCAACTACACCTCGCTCCAGCACCCGGTGGCACCGGTCGAGCGGAGTCGGAGGGTGGCACCGGCGAGCATCCCGGTCCTCGTCCTGCCTCTCCATGGTCATCTCGCTCCGGCCGCCTGGGCGGTCGGGCAGGCGAGGCCGGGTATCCGAGTCGGCTTCGTGCAGACCGAGGGCGGGGCCCTGCCCGGCTCGCTGTCCAGGGACGTGGCCGGCCTGCGCGAGCGCGGCCTGCTCTGCGGACATATCACCGCCGGCGCGGCCTACGGCGGCGAGCACGAGGCGCTCAGTACCGTCGGCGCCCTCGATGCCGCCGCGGCCTCGCTCGGCTGGGAGGCGATCCTGGCCGGCCCGGGCCCCGGCATCATCGGCTCCGAGACGAGCCTCGGCCACGGCGGCCTGGCCGCCCTCGACAGCGCCCACGCCGCCCTCTCCCTGGGCATGCCCACCCTGCTCTCCCCGCGCCTCTCCTCCGGCGACCCCCGCGAGCGCCACCAGGGCTTGAGTCACCACACCCGCACCGTCCTCGACCTCCTGCTTGCCCCCGTAGACATCGCCGTGCCCCAGGCCGAGGCCTCGATCATCGATGCCCTCGAGGGGGCAGGGGACGGCAAGCACCGCCTCCGCATCGCGCCGGTCGACCTCGATGCCTACGCCGCCTCGGGCCTGCCGGCCCGCACCATGGGACGCTCTCTCGACGAGGATTCCCTCTTCTTCTCCGCGCCCCTCGCGGCGGGCCGTCTCCTCGCCGAATAGCGCACGGTCCCTTGCGTTCCAAGGGTTGTGCGGGCTGGGGGAGAACCACCCGGTCATGGCGATCGCGGTCAAGCCCTCGGTACCCGCCGCGCCCGCCAGCCCCGGCGCCGACGCGCGCTTCGAGGGCCTGGTCCTGGATTTTCTCTCCTACCTGGAGCTGGAGCGCGGCCTCTCGCGCAACACGCTGAACGCCTACCGCACCGACCTTCACCAGTACGGCGAATACCTCGCCGCCCACGATGGCGACGCCCTGCACGCCCGTCCGGCCGACATCGCCGATTTCCTCGCCGAGCTGGCGACCGGCGAGGGCCGCCCGGCCTGCTCGGCCTCGACGATCCACCGCAAGGCCGCCTGCCTGCGCTCCTTCTACAAGCACCTGCGCCGCGACGAGCTGATCGGCGACGACCCGACCGCGGCCCTGACCGCCCCGCGGCGCTCGAAGAAGCTGCCGCAGGTCCTCAACTACGCCGAGGTGCGGAAGCTGCTGGCCTCACCGCGCGGCAGCGAGCCGACGACCCTGCGCGACCGGGCGCTGCTCGAGGTGATGTACGCCTGCGGGCTGCGCGCCTCGGAGACGATCGGGCTCGAGCTGAGCGACATCGAGATGCGCGAGGGCTTCCTGCGCGCCCGCGGCAAGGGCTCGAAGGAGCGGCTGGTGCCGCTGGGCCGCCAGGCGATCGCCGCGATCAGCGCCTATCTGCGCGGCGGCCGCCCGAAGCTGATCGGCGAACGCCATGAGCCAAAGCTGTTTGTCAACTTCCGCGGCGGGCCGCTGACCCGCCAGGGCCTCTACAAGATCGTCCAGCGCCACGCCCGCGACGCCGGCCTCGCCGGCCGCATGAGCCCGCACACCCTGCGCCACAGCTTCGCCACCCACCTGCTCGCCGGCGGCTGCGACCTCCGTGCCGTCCAGGAGATGCTCGGCCACGCCGACATCGCCACGACCCAGATGTACACGCACCTCTCGGGCGACCGCCTCAAGGAGGTCTATTTCGAGGCGCACCCGAGGGCGAAGGACGAGTAACTGGATGAAGTAGAACTGGGGGATGCCGGAGCTTCCCGAGGTCGAGATCGTTGCGCGCCAGCTCGAGCCGGAGCTGGAAGGGCGCCGGATCGAGTCGCTGGAGGTGCTGGACGAGCGCTGGTCGCGGCCGATGCCGGGCGCGGAGCTCGCCGCGGCGGCCGGCGGCCGCACGATCGAGGGGTTGGGGAGGCGCGGCAAGTACCTGCTGCTGGCCCTGGATGGCGGCCAGACGCTGGTCATGCACCTGCGGATGACCGGCAACCTGGTCCTGATCGAGGGCGAGGAGGTGCTCGATCCCTCGGAGGGACGGCGACTGTACGAGGCAGAGCGCTCCACCTCGGCGCGGCACCTGCGCGCCCGCTTCGTCCTCGACGACGGCCGCGAGGTCTGGTTCACCGACCCGCGCCGCTTCGGCGAGGCCTTCCTGATCGACGACGACCGGCTAGACCAGCGCTTTGCCGGCAAGGTCGGGGTCGAGCCGCTCTCGCCGCAGTTCACTCCCGAGGCCCTGGGGGCGATGGCGGCCGGGCGCACGGTGCCGCTGAAGTCGTTCCTGCTCGACCAGTCCGGGGTTGCCGGGGTCGGCAACATCTACGCCGACGAGGCGCTCTACCGCGCCCGCCTGCACCCGCTCTCGCCCGCCGGCTCGATGAAGCCGGAGCATCTGGTGGCGCTGCGCGACGCGGTCGTCGCCGCATTGGAGGCCGGAATCGACGCCGGCGGTTCCTCTATCGACGACTATCGCGACGGGCGCGGCGAGAAGGGGACGATGCAGAACGAGTTCCTCGTCCACACCCGCGAGGGCCAGCCCTGCCCGTCCTGCGAGGGGGAGATCGTTCGCATCGTCGTCAGCGGCCGCTCCACCTACTTCTGCCCGAGCTGCCAGGTCAGGCTGCGCAAACGCCCGCGCCGCCGCAAGCCCGTCCGCCGCGCCGCCTGAGCCGCCCGGCTCTCCCGACCGGGGGAGCAAAGCGTCCGGTCCGTCGGTCACCTTTGCTCACGTGGCCGGAAAGACCGTAAAGACGGAGGCGATCGTCCTGCGCAGCATCCGCTATGGCGAGGCGGACCGGATCCTCCACCTCTACTCGAAGACGCGGGGCCGTTTCGGCGCGATCGCCAAGGGCGCGCGCAAACCGAAGTCCCGCTTCGGCGGCCGCTTGGAGCCATTCTTCCGCCTCGACTTGATCCTCCACGAAGGCCGCGGCGACCTGATGACGGTGACCAACGTCGCGACGGTCGATGGCTACCCGCGGCTGCGCTCCTCCGGCCCGGCCCTGACCGCCGGCGCCCGCGCCTGCGACGCGGTCCTGCGCCTGCTCGACTCGGCCGAGGCCAACCTGCCCGCCTACAACCTGCTCTGCCGCTACCTCGCCCTGCTCGACGATCCGTCCCAACCGCGCGGCACCGGGCTGGAAGTGGCGCTCTCCTTCCGGCTCAAGCTGGCCCTGGTGGCGGGATTCGCCCCCGAGCTGGCCTCCTGTGCACGCTGCGGCGAGGCCGAGCACCTAGCCGGCTTCTCCGGCGCCGCCGGGGGCGTCGTCTGCGCCGGCTGCGAAGCAGGGTCGTTCGGCCTCTCCGAGGGTGCGCACCGCTTCATGGTCGAGGCACTCGCCCTGCCGTTGGCCGAGGCGCCGCCGGCCGAGCCACTGGCGCTGCGCCAGGTCGAGCGGGCCGTGGGGGAGACGCTCGAGCACCACGCGCACGTGCAGCTCCGCGCCGCGGCTTAACTCCGCGCCGCGGGGCCGCCGCCTTCCTCGCCTTATGATCGAACGGTGTCCGCCGCCGCCACTTTCGAGGACCGTGTTCAGGCCTGGGAGGCCGAGTTCCTCGCTGCCAACGCGACTCGCTCCTATCCGCCGCGCCGCGCCGTCGAGGAGCCCGACAGCCCGCTGCGGACGCCGTTCCAGCGCGACCGCGACCGGATCGTCCACTCCAAGTCCTTCCGCCGCCTCAAGCACAAGACCCAGGTCTTCGTCGCCCCCGAGGGCGATCACTACCGGACCCGCCTCACCCACACGCTCGAGGCCTGCGGGATCGCCCGCACCGTGGCGCGGGCGCTGGGCCTGAACGAGGACCTGACCGAGGCGATCGGGCTCGGCCACGACCTCGGCCACCCGCCCTTCGGTCACGCCGGCGAGGACGCCCTCGACGCGGCCCTGCGCGAGCGCTGTGGCAGCGGCTTCAAGCACAACCGGCACTCGCTGCGCGTGGTCGAGGTTCTGGAGCGCGACGGCCACGGACTCAACCTCACCGAGCAGGTGCGCGACGGCATCCTCAATCACAACGGCGCGACCAAGCCGGCGACGCTGGAGGGGCGGATCGTCAAGCTGGTCGACCGCGTCGCCTACATCAACCACGACATCGACGACGCCCTGCGGGCGGGGATCCTTCAGCCCTCGGACCTGCCGGCCAAGGAGATCGAGCTGCTCGGGCCGACCGGCTCGGCCCGGATCGACACCCTCGTCCGCGACATCGTCGAGCGCTCCGGCGACGCCGGCGACATCGTCCAGGGCGAGGAAATCGGCGCCGCGATGCTGCGCCTGCGCAAGTTCATGTTCGAGCGCGTCTACATGGGGCCGGAGGCCAGGCGCGAGCACGAGCGGGTCGAGCGCACCATGCGCGGCCTCTTCGACCACTACATCGAGCATCCTGGCGAGCTGGCCAGCTGGGACCCCGAGGCGAGCGACAGCCAGCGCGTCACCGACTACATCGCCGGGATGACCGACCGCTTCTGCATCGCCAAGTTCACCGAGCTGACGATCCCCGAGGAGGCCCGCTTCTAGTGGCGCTGATCTCCCCCGAGAGCCTCGAACGGGTCAAGCAGGCAGCCGACATCGTCGAGGTGATCTCGGCCCACACCGATCTGCGCCGCGCCGGCGCCCGCTGGACCGGACTCTGCCCGTTCCACGACGAGCGCACCCCGTCGTTTTCCGTCGACGCGCAGGAAAAGCTCTACCACTGCTTCGGCTGCGGGGTCGGCGGCGACGTGATCAAATTCATCGAAGAGAAGGACGGCCTCGGTTTCGCCGACGCCGTCGAGCTGCTCGCCGACCGCTACGGGGTCGAGCTCGAGCGCGAGCAGGAGGACCCGCAGGCAGAGGCTCGCCGCCAGCAGCGCCGCCGCCTCGAGCAGCTGTTGGACCGCACCGGCGCCTACTACGCCAACTACCTCTGGGAGTCAAAAGAGGCCGGCAAGGCGCGCGAGTACCTGGCCGAGCGCGGCCTTCGCGAGGAGGTGCTGCGCGAGTTCGGCGTCGGCTACGCGCCCAGCGCCTGGGACAAGATCCTCGTCCGCGGCCAGCAGGCCGGCTTCAGCGTCGCCGAACTGCGCGGCGTCGGCTTGGTCCAGAAAGGCCGCCAGGGCGGCGAGTACGACCGCTTCCGCTCGCGGATCATGTTCCCGATCCGTGACCGCCGCGGCCGCACCCTCGGTTTCGGCGGCCGGGCGATGCGCGCCGACCAGGGCGCCAAGTACGTCAACACGGCGGAGACCGAGTTCTTCCACAAGAGCCAGCTGCTCTACGGCGTCGACAAGGCCAAGGCGGCGATCGCCAAGGCGACCCGGGCGGTCGTGGTCGAGGGCTACACCGACGTGCTGGCGCTGCACCAGGGCGGCGTCGAGGAGACCGTGGCGGTGATGGGCACGGCGATAACCGGTGAGCAGGTGGCGGCGCTCTCGGGGATGGTCGAGGAGGTGGTGC
Source organism: uncultured Solirubrobacterales bacterium (assembly GCA_963735235.1). Taxonomy (GTDB): domain Bacteria; phylum Actinomycetota; class Thermoleophilia; order Solirubrobacterales; family 70-9; genus VAYN01. Next base: position 69,799 of record CAVTKD010000006.1, read on the forward strand.
TGGCGCTCGACGCCGACTCCGCCGGACAGGAGGCGATGCTGCGCGCCCAGCGCGTTGCCGCCGGGCGCAAGATGCGGCTGCGGGTGGCGGCGATGCCGGCGGGCGAGGATCCGGCCGAGATGATGGCCGAGCCGGGGGGCGCCGAGCGCTTCCGAAGCTTGATCGACGCAGCCGTCGAGCTCAACGCCTTCCAGGTCGGGCTGGTGCTCGACGGCACCGACGTCGCCTCGCCGACCGAGCGCGACCGCGCTCTGGGCGAGGTGGCGCCGGTCCTGGCGGCGATGGGGGAGACGGCGAGCCGCGACGACCTGGTCCGCCAGGTGGCCGAGCGCCTCGACCTCGAGCCGGCCATGGTGATGGGGCGGGTCGTGGCGGCGCGGCCGGCCAGCGGCGGGATCGAGCAGACGCCGAGCTCCAACGGCGACGCCACCACTCCGCCGCCACGGCGAGTCGCCGAGCTGACCTCGCGCGAGCGCCGCGAGCGCTCGCTGCTGGCGATGTGCATCGCCCTCCCGGACGAGGGCGTGGCGTATCTCGCCCGTCTCGCCGACGCCCACCTCTCGCCGAGCGGCCTGCGCGCCGCCACCTGGCTGCGCGAGAACCCGGGCGATCCCGCCTCAAACCTCCCTGACGACGCCGAGCTGACCAGTCTGATCACCGAGCTGGTGATGCTCTCCCGCGACCAGCCCGCCTCCCACGAGTCGATGGAGCTCAACTTCCTGCTGCTCGACCAGCGCCGCCTCGAGGACGAGATCGCCGCCGCCGGCGAGCGCGACGACTACGAGCGCCGCGCCGCCCTCAGTCGCGAGCGCGCCACCCTGGTCGAGCGGATCGCCCGCACCCAGCGGGTCGAGAGCTGATCCAGTCACGAGTCGGTAGATTCCGAGCGGTCCGGCTCAGCTCCGGGCCACGCGTTCCGGGGTAGCTCAATCGGCAGAGCATTCGACTGTTAATCGAAGGGTTGTGGGTTCGAGTCCCACCCCCGGAGCTTCTCGCTACTGGGAGGATCTGGATCGGGCCAGGTTCTCGACCAGCTCCGCACCGCGCTGAGCGCCATCGTTCTCCCGTCCCCAGGCGGCGATCTCGCTGGCGCGGGCGGCGAATGAGCCGTCGCCGAGGATGCGACGGGCGGCCCAGCGCAGTGGCTCCGGCCGGCACAGGCGCCAGGGGAGTGAGAGGCCGGCCCTGGCCCAGGAGACCCGCATCGCGGTCTCGCTCATGTCGCCGACGATCGGGCAGATCAGGACCGGCGTGCCGGCGCCGAGGGCGCGGGCGACGGTCCCGTGGCCGCCGTGGGAGACGACCAGCGAGGCGGCCGGCATCAGCTGGTTGTAGCTGAGCCAGTCGACGAGGACGGCGTTGGCGGGGACCTCGATCGGGTGCTGGGGGACGACGCGATTGGTCGTCGCGACCACGCGCACCGGCTCGCCGGCGAACGCCTTCAGTGCCGTGCGGACCAGGTGGTTCTCGGAGTCGTGGGCGGTGCTGGGGGCGATCAGGACCAGCGGGTGGTCGCCCGGCGGTAACTCGATATGCGGGTGCGGCACCTCGAAGATCATCGGCCCGGTCGCCTCGACCCCGGCCGGCCACTGGCGCGGGTACTCGAGCTGGGGGAAGGTCGCGACCAGCGCCAGGTCGAGACTGATGCCGCCATGGAAGCGGTCGACGGGGGGGAGGTCGAGGCGCCGGCGCTGCAGGTTGAGGTCGCGCCGGCCGTGCTCGAGCCCGACGTTCAGCGCCCGCTGCCCGGTCCGCCAGACCGCCCGCCCGAGCGGCGTCCGCGGCGGCCGCAGCCCGATCGCGAAGAACGGCAGCCCCGGCTCGACCACGGGGTAGATGTGGGGGATCAGCGTCGCCAGCGGCACCCCGGCCTTCTCGGCCGCCAGTGCCGGCGCCAGGGTGAGGATGTCGCTGACGGCGACGTGCGGCCGCATCTCCTCCAGCAGCGGCAACAGCCCTCGCGCCGCCTCGGCGGCGTGCTGCCCGTCGGCGGAATCGGGTTCCGGCGGCGGGAACATCTTGTATTCCTCGGCTGCGGCGAAGCCCAGCCCGGCGCCCTCGACCGCGCCCCGCCGCTCCTCCCAGGTCTCGACCACGACCTCGTGCCCGCGCCCGGCCAGCGCCCGCCCCAGCGAAATGGCGGGGAACACGTGCCCGGGATCGCCGAAGGCGGCTACCAGTACTCGGAGGCGCTCTCCACTGCCCTCCACCGCTGCGTCGCTACGGGGTATCCAGGCCCTCGCCTGGGCGGGTAAACACAATCTCCGGCACGTGGCAGTTGGGGGAGGTGTGGAGCAGGAAGCGCACCGCCTCGCCGAGGTCGCTGGGCTGGATCATCGACTCGCCGGAAACCTGACCCTTGGCGAACTCGGTCATCGCGGTGTCGACGAAGCCCGGCGCCAGCGCCGTGCACTGGATCCCGGCGCCACCGGCCTCGCGGTGGGTCGACTGCGTGAAGTTGATCACCGCGGCCTTGGTCGCGGCGTAGATCGAGAGCCAGGCCTGGCCGCCTTTGCCGGCGATCGAGGCGGTGTTGATGATCAGCGCCTTGCCGTGCTCGGCGCCGGCCTCGCGCAGCAGCAGCAGCCCCTCGCGGGTGCCGAGGATCAGCGCTCGCAGGTTGACGGCGAGCTGCATGTCGAGGTGCTTGGTCTGGATCTCCTCCATCGGCGCCCCGATCCCGACCCCGGCGTTGTTGACCAGCGCGTCGAGACGGCCGTGCTTGGCCTTGTGGGCTGTGAATACGCCGACGACATCGTCCTCGTCGGCCATGTTGGCGGCGACGGCCTCGACCTCGAAGCCCTCGTCGCGCAGCCCCGCCGCGGCCTCCTCCAGCTTCTCGGGACGGCGGGCGGAGACGGTCAGCGCGTAGCCCTCTTCGCCCAGGGTCCGCGCGATCGCCAGGCCGATCCCACTCGAGGCCCCGGTGACCAATGCCGCTCGCTCCGCCATGCTCGCTCTCCTCCTGTTTCGACGACGGCGAGCAGCCTATATGCCGTCTCCGCCAGGCGTTGCGGGGTGCCGTTGCGGGCCCCCGTCTGAATAACATGGCGCCGATGCGCGCCCCCCGCCTCGCCTGTGCCCTCGCCTGCCTGCCCGCCGCCGCGACCTTCGTCGCCGGCTGCGGTGGCGATTCCGGCTCCACCGACTCGACCTCCACCGCGGCGGAGAGCGCGCGGAGCCTGCCGGCGCCGCCGAAGAGTGATTTCCCGAGTCCCCAGGGGAAGACCCTGCGCCAGGTTCTCAAGGCCGCCGACGGCCCCTCCGAACTGGTCATTTCGCCGGCGGCGATGGTCTTCTACAAGGGCCAGAACCGTTACCCGTTCGGCGTCTTCGAACGCGATCGCACCCAGGTGCCGGACGCCGAAGTCGCCCTCTACTTCGCACGGACGCCGACGCCGAAGAAGGGCGCGAAGTCGAAGGCGGGCAACAAAGGCCAGGCAGCGCTCGACCAGCCCGCGGTGGGCCCGTTCCCGGCCTCGATCGAAAGCCTCGCCACCAAGGCCGCCTTCCAGGCCAAGACCACGGTCCAGGACCCCGACGCCGCCAGCGTCGTCTACTCGACCGAACTCGACTTTCCCAGCAACGGCGAATGGCTGATCGCGGCCCTCGTGAAGGAGAACGGCGAAATCAAGGGGAGGCTGCTGCCGGATGCCGTGGTCGGCGAGTTCAGCAAGATCCCGCGCCCCGGCCAGACGGCCCCGAGGATCCACACCCCGACGGCCGCCGATGTCGGTGGCGACCTCGCGAAGGTCACCACCCGCATCCCCCCGGACACGCAGAACAAGGTGGATTACGCGAACGCGCTCGGAAAGGAACCGATCATGCTCTTGTTTGCGACCCCCCAGTTCTGCCAGAGTCGGGTCTGCGGGCCGGTCGTCGACGTGGCCCAGCAGCTACAGCACGAAGACGGAGACAAGGCGGCCTTCATCCACATGGAGATCTACAACGAAAACGACCCGAGCAAGGGCGTGCGTCCCCAGGTTCGCGCCTTCGACCTTCCCAGCGAGCCCTGGCTGTTCGCGATCGACGACAAGGGTGTCGTCAGCTCCGTCGTCGAGGGGGCCTTCGGCATCGAACGGATGACCGCCGCCCTGGACAAGGCGGCCGCCGAATGAGCCCCAAGAAAGAGAAAGCGCCGAAGGAGAAAGAGCCCTCGAAAGAGGATCTGGCCTCCAAAGAAGAGCTGCGGGAGATGTTCGCCGAGGAGGCGCGCCGCCGCTGCGATGTGATCGCCGCCGGCCTCGCCACCGAGACGACCGATTTCGAGACCATGCGGGCCGAAGCCCACGCCCTGCGCGGCACCGCCGCCGTGGTCGGCCTGCGCCGCCTCGCCGAGCTGGCCGGCCTGATGGAGTCCGATCTCGCCGAAGCGAAGAGCACCGGCATCATCCGTGGCGGCCGCGCCCACCAGATCGCCGACGCCGCCAAGGCCCTCGCCGAGGGCGCCGCGGCGGCCGCCAAGGGCGAAGAAGAGCCCGCCGACGTCGGCCGCTCGCTCGCCCAGCTCTTCAGCGCCTAGCCCCCATCCCCGCGCTAGGCTCGCCCGATCCGGGGCGGTAGCTCAGCTGGTTAGAGCAGCGGACTCATAATCCGTCGGTCGAAGGTTCGAGTCCTTCCCGCCCCATCAGTGTCTCCTAGCGTTTTTTCCGTTTCGCTTTCAGCTCCCGGCTTTTCACCTTGGCGTCCTCATAGGAGGACTCGACCAGCGCCTTGCCGCCGGTCCAGCCGAAGACCCAGGAGACGACGATGACGGCGAAGAGGACGTCCCAGGCGGAGATGATCAGCTGCTGGCCGATCGAGTAGGCGGTCGCGGTCGAGGCGTCGACCGAGCCGGAGAGCGCCGCCGAGTTCATCGCCTGAGTCACGCCGACCCCGCCTGGGGTGGCCGAGACGCTGTTGGAGATCGAGTTGGAGGCGGTGACGGTGGCGACGTTGTGGAAGCTGACGGGGATCCCGTAGGCGCCGAGGAAGACGGCGACGATTGCGAGGCGGGCCGCGTAGCTGCCCAGCTCGGGCAGGAACAGGTCGGTCATGAACCGGCGCGGCTCGCGGACGATGGCGCCGCCGCTGACCAGCTGTTTGCGTAGTCCCTCCAGGCGCTTCCAGAAGATCCGCGCCAGCAGCACCACCAGGACGACGGCGCCGACCGCCAGCAGGACGACCAGGCCGGTGTGGTCGGCGAGGAAGCTGAGCTTGATCGAGAAGGAGCCGCTGACCGAGAGGAAGAGGTAGAGATAGAGGGCGATGTTGAAGATCGAGAAGGGGATCTTCTGGACGACCAGGCCGGAGAAGACCATCGCGAAGGTCGCCCGGGCGATCAGCGTCGTGAACATCAGCAGCATCACCCAGGTGCCGAGGTTCGCCGGCAGGAACCCGTTGAGCGCGACCGCGACCGCGTAGCAGGCGAGGACCAGGCGGTAGGAGACCTTGGTGTGGGGGAGGGCGGCGCGCAGGATCCCGAACCAGGCGAGGGCCGCGAGCGAGGTCTGCGCCGTCTCCAGGGCCACGCCCGCGACCACCGCCCAGGGCGGCACGTCGCCGACCTTGCGGAAGAGGTCGCGGATCCAGTCGCCGGCGGGAACGCCGAGCAGGTCGAGGACGAAGATGAAGAGGGCGACGCCGCCGATCCAGAGCGCGATCCGGGCCAGGCGGCGGGTCAGCGGTTGGGCTTGGGCGGCCCCGCTGGCCCCGGCGACGGTGTCCACGCAGGCACCCTAGCGGCGGCGCAGGCGCCTGCGCCGCCGGTACCTTGCAGCGATGAGGGCGCCTCGTCAGTGGATCCTGCCGGTGCTGGCGGTCGCCTCGGTTGCCCTTGCCGCGGCGCCGGCGCAGGCGTCGCCCGGGCCGCTCCCCATCCCCATCGCGCAGCGGCCCAGGCTGACCCCGTGCCACCTCGGCCTGCCGCGCCCGTTCCAATGCGGCCATGTGATCGCCTCGATGCGCCGCGCCGACCCATCGCTCGGCACCACCAGGGTCGCCTTCGCGGTGCGCACGCGCTCGGACCGCAGGCAGCCCTCGCTGGGCACGATCATGGCGATGGACGGCGGGCCCGGGTACGCCTCGACCGCCGCTCCCTACGCGCGCTCGCTGGTCGCCGCCTTGGCACCGCTGCTGCGCCGCCGCGACCTGGTCCTCTTCGACGAGCGTGGCACCGGCCGCTCCGACGTCGTCGACTGCGCGCCGCTGCAGAGCGGCCTGACCCAGGAAGGGATCGCAATCGGCGAGTGCGCCAACCAGCTCGGGCCGCGCTACGCCGGCTACGCCACCGCCGAAGCCGCGGCCGACCTCGAGCAGGTGCGGCAGGCGCTCGGCCTCGGCAAGGTCTTCCTCTACGGCGACTCCTACGGGACCCTGTTCGGTCAGGCCTACGCGGTCCGCCATTCGGCCTCGCTGCGTGGCCTGATCCTCGACTCGGCCTACCCGGCCGACGATCCCTACTACCGGACCCTGCTGCCGGCGGGGCTCAGCGGGCTGCGCACCAGCTGCCGGCTCTCGGCGCAGTGCAGCGGCGACCCGGTCGCCCGTCTCTCGCGCGTCGTGCACCGATTCCACGCCGCCAAACGCTCGACCGAGGACCTGATCGCCTTCCTGCTCGAGGCCGGGACGCTGGCCCCGCGCTCCTACCTCAGCCTCGACGAAGCCGACCGCCGCTTCCTCGCCGGTGACCCTCGCCGACTCGACCGTCTGACCGCACCGGGCCCCGCCGGCCACGGCGAGCTCTCCGAATTCTCATCCGGCCTGGAAATAGCGGTCACCTGCAACGACTACCCCTTGCTGTGGGATCCGGCGGCGGGAATCGACGAACGCATCCGCCAGCTCTCGGCGGCGGTCACGCGCCTGCCCAAGGACTACTTCGCGCCGTTCGGTCGCCGCGAGTACCTGCTCTCCTCGGCCGCCCATCTGACCAACTGCCTCAACTGGCCGGCGCCGCCGCCAGGCGGCCTGGAACCACCGGTGCCCTCAGGCTGGCGCGCCTCGACCGCCTTCCCAGCCCTGATCCTGTCCGGCCAGGTCGATGACGTCACCTCGGTGAAGGAGGCGCGGCAGGTGCAGCGCCGCTTCCCCCGCTCGCACCTGTATGTGGTGCCGGACCGCGGCCACGTCTCGAGCCTGTACTTCCCCTTCCGCTCGCCGGCGGTGGGCGCGATCCGGCACTTCATCGCCTCTAACTGAGCGCTACGGCGCGTACTTTTCGGCGTACTTCTTCGCTTCTTCGATGCCCTTTTCAGCCCGGGCCTTTCCTTCTTCGATGCCCTTTTCGGCCTGCTTGGCGCCTTCTTCGATCCCCTTCTTGGCATTGCCCTTGCCGGATTCGATTTCCTTCTTCGCTTCTTCGAGGCCCTTCTCGGCTTCTTCGCTGCCCTGCTTGACCGCGTTTTCGGCCTTCTTGGTGCCGGCTTCGATTTCCTGCTTGGCCTTGGCGGTGCTGTCGCTGCTGTCACTGCTGCTGCCGCAGCCGGACCAGACGGCGCCGCCGGCGACGATGGCCACAAGCGCGAGCGCTGCGCTCAGTGCGCGGAGCCTGGTGCTGCCTGACTGTGTTGCTCTCATCTAATCCCCCAGAGTGGATTCTCGGATCGGATGACTCTACCGTTGGCCCGGTGACGGAAGAGTCCGAGGCGAAGCGGTTCGAAGGCCTGGTCGCGGACGCGATCGACGGCTTGCCGGAGGAGTTTCAGAAGGTGCTCGAAAACGTCGCGGTCATCGTCTCCGACCTCGGTACCGAGCACCACGCATACGGTCACTACTTCGGCGACGGGGTCGCCCGCGAACGCTACGAGGACCGGATCGTCATCTACCGCGACACCCTCGAGCGTGACTTCGGCCACGACCCGGAGCTGCTCGCGCGCCAGGTCGAGCGGACGCTCCGCCACGAGCTCGCCCACCACCTCGGCTGGGACGAGCCCGGCGTCAGCGGCCTTGGCCTCTGAGCCTGTCTAGCGGACGTGGCAGTTGCGGCTGAGAGTGGTGTCGATCACCCTGCCGTCAACGAAGTGGAAACTGCCCTTGGCCAGGGGGAAGACGGCGCCGGGGAAGCCGGTCGGGGCGTCGCAGCTGGCGCTGATGTAGCTGCGCCGCTTGCCCTTGTAGGTGTAGTTGCGACCGATCTTGAGGTCGACCTTGGTGACCGAGCCGACGCCGCCGGCGAGGGTCGGGATCTTTGCCGAGAGCACTGTCCCGAACTGCCCCTTGCCGCTGTGGGAGATCGTCAGGGCGAGGATGAAGGTGGCCTGCACCGGCCTGGTCCCGTAGAGGTGGAGCAGCAGCGCCGGCCTGCCGTCATGGATGCTGTTGAAGGCGAGGATCGTGCCGCTGGCGGGGATTCCCGGCTGGGTCGAGAAGGCGACGCTGGCACCGAAGTGGCCACGGCCGACCAGGGCCGGGCGGCAGCGCTCGAGCGCGGTTTCGGTCGTGGTCGACTGCAGGCGCGGGCTGCTGCAGACGGGCAGGCCGACGGTGGACAGGTGGCCGTGGCGGTTGAGGGCGAATTCGATCCGGCTCAGTGCCGGCGGATGGGTGCCGTCGGTGGTGCTGATCTCCCCGTCGACGGCGATCTTCACCGGGGCCGGGCGGTCGCGAGGCAGCGAGGTCGGGCTGAAGCCGCCGTCGAAGGAGATCCGCAGGTTGCCTTTCTGGCTCAGCTCCGCGTCGGCGACCCCGGCACCGAGCAGGGCGGCGAACGCGAGCAGAGCGGCGATGACGAGGCGGCGGCGCATGGTCCTCGATCAGTCTAGGCGCCGGATTCTGCGGCTAGGGTTGAGCGATGGTTGAGGGTCACGGCTGGATCGAGCTGGCGGACGGCGATGAGTTCGCCGGATACCGGATCGAGCGCCGGCTCGGTCGCGGCGGCATGGGGATCCTCTACCTGGGGATCGAGCCGGGCCTGGATCGGCGCGTCGCGCTGAAGCTGATCGCCCCCGAGGCCGCGGCCGATGAGGTCTTCGCCAAGCGCTTCGCCGAGGAGTCGCGGATCGCCGCCTCGATCGAGCATCCCAACGTGGTCCCGATCTACGCCGCCGGCGAGGAGGGCGGCGTGCCCTTCATCGCGATGCGCTTCGTCGCCGGCTCCGACCTCGCCGTCAGGCTCGCCCGCGAGGGTCGGCTGGAGCCCGCGCCGGCGGTCGATCTGATCGCCCAGATCGGCAACGGCCTCGATGCGATCCATGCCGCCGGTCTGGTCCACCGCGACGTCAAGCCCGCCAACGTTCTGCTCAGCGGCGGCGACGGCGCCGAGCATGCTTACATCACCGATTTCGGCGTCGCCCGCAACGTCGCCACCCAGTCCGGGCTGACCCAGACCGGGCGTTTCGTCGGCACCCTCGACTATGTCGCCCCGGAGCAGATCTCCGGCGGCGCCGTCGACGCCCGGGTCGATGTCTACGCGCTCGGCTGCCTGCTCTTCAAACTGCTGACCGGCCAGGTCCCCTATCCGCGCGACGGTGAGGCGGCGCGTCTCTACGCCCACCTCAACGACCCGCCCCCGGCGCCCTCGCTGTACGCGCCCGAGGTGCCGATGGTGCTCGACGACGTCGTCATCCGGGCGATGTCCAAGGCGCCCGAGGACCGCTACCCCTCGGCCGGAGATCTCGGCCGGGCGGCGCGGGCGGCGCTGAGCGGCGCGGCGGTGGCGATCCCCGAGCGGACGGTGGCGACCGGCGCGGCGGCCACCCGCGAAACCACTGCGATCACGGCGGCCGACCCGTCCACCGTGACCAGCGCCCCGAGCCGGGTGCCGACCGCGGACGCGCCGTCGCCACCGTCCGCCGCGACGCGACGCTTGGACCCCGAGCGCGATGGGGAGGGCAGCAGCAGCGGTCGCCGCCGCCTCTTCCTCGCCGGTGGGCTGCTCGTCATCGCGGTGCTGGCGGTGGCGGCGATCGTCCTCTCGTCGGGGGGCGGTGCCGGCGGCTCCGGCACCGCCACCGGTGACTCCACGTCCGCGAAGAGCTCGAGCGGGGGAGGGCAGGACAGACAGGCGAAGCAGGAGCCCAGGACGCTCACCGAGGCGCAGCTGATCGCCGGGGCCGACGCGGTCTGCGTTCGCAGCCAGGAAGACTTCAAGTCGGCCCACGCGGAATTCCCCGCCGGGGAGACGACGCCGGAAGTCCCGTACGCGACGAAGCTGGCGGCGATATCGAAGCGGGCGGTGAAGGGCTTCGAAGCGCTCGACCCGCCCGCCGGCGTCCGGTCCCGTTACGACGAGTACGTCAAGGCCCAGGTCCGGGTTCGCAAATACGACCAGCAGGCGCTGCGGGCGGCCGAAGAAGGCGACACGACCGCCTATCTCGAAGCCCGCGAAGCGCGCGACGACGAGCAGCACCTGCGCTACGAACTGGCGCGGGCGGTAAACCTGAAGGAGTGCAGCACCAGCCCGTAGCGATGCCGGTTCGGTCAAGATGGCCGGGTGGAGAACCTGGCGGTCAGGCTCGAGGGCCAGCTGGTCGTGCTCGAGCCGCTCGAAGAGGCGCACGCGGAGGATCTCTGGCGGGCGGCGCAGGCGCCCGAGATCTGGCGCTGGCTGGCCCACATCGGCTCCAGCCGCGAGCACTTCGACCGCTGGCTCGAGCTGAGCCTGACGGCGAGCGCCGAGGGCAGGGAGGGCGCCTTCGCGACCCGCGACCGTGGCAGCGGCGAGATCGTCGGCAGCAGTCGCTACCTCGCCGTGCGGCCGGCCGATCGAGTGGTTGAGATCGGATGGACCTGGCTCAACCCCTCGGCCTGGGGCAGCGGCGTCAACGTCGAGCAGAAACTGCTGATGCTCGGACACGCCTTCGAGACGCTCGGCTGCGTCCGGGTCGAGCTCAAGACCGACGCCCGCAACGAGCGCTCGAAGGCGGCGATAGCGGCGATCCCGGCCCAGTTCGAGGGGATCCTCCGCAAGCACATGATCGTGCCCGACGTCGGGCAGCGGGACTCCGCCTACTTCAGCGTCATCGACGACGAGTGGCCCGCCGTCCGCGCCAACCTCGAACGGCGCCTGGCCCAGCCGGGCTCGTCGCCGAACTAACCCGAGCTCTCGCTCAGGTGGTCACCGGCACCGGGCTCGGGTTGGGGTGCGCGTCGCCATCCTTGGCGGCGATCAGGTCGAGGGTGAGTAGCACCGCCGCCACCGCGAAGATCGGGGTGAAGACGATGTTCGACGCGGACTCGGCGGCCCAGGTCGCGAACAGCGAGTGGCCGAGCAGGCCGTGGACGAGTTCGGCGATCAGCTCGGAGACGCCGTCGCCGACCAGCTCGACCGGCGCCATGACCAGGAAGACGAGCCAGAAGTTGCCGCGGACCAGGCTGAGGCTGCGGGTCAGGGCGCCGCGCACGGTCCGCCCCTCGATCTCGACCACCGGGCCGGAGAGGGCGAACCAGACGAAGACGAGGATCCCGGGGATGACGAACAGCAGCAGGCCGACGATCACGGCGGCGACGTAGGCGATGTCGACCAGGATCAGCCGCCGGTACTTGAGCCGCCGGGCGATCTCCCGCAGCCCCGGCGGCTTCTCGCCCTCGGGGTGGGTCAGGTAGATGGCGACGGTGCCGCTGTAGAAGACCTCGCCGAGCAGGCCGGTGACGGTGGCGGCCGCGGTGGCGACGATCACCGCCAGAAGCTCGAGGCTATGGCGGAGGTCGAGCGAGTCGACGGTGATTTCGGTCGCGAGTGCGTCGAGCAGCCCCAGTGGGACGAAGACGGCGACGGCCAGCAGCAGCAGCGAGGGCGCGCCCTGGATATAGGTGCTCGCGATGCGCCCGTACAGCGAGCCCAGCTTGCGCGCCAGATTCACGCTAGCGGCGCCGGCGGCCGGACTTGACCCGGCCACGGCCCTCGAGCTTGGACTGGCTCGACTCCGAGGCCGGCACTCGCTTGAGGCTGCCGAGATCCGGGATCAACAGCTCTTCGGCGCAGCGCCGGTGCCAGTGGTGATGGTCGGTGCCACCGAGCCGGCGCACGAACTGGACGATCGTGTGCTCGGCGCCGACGTCGATGTCACCGTGGCAGCCGGGGCAGTGGTAGAGCTTGCGGGCGATGCCGCGGATCAGCCAGGTCTCGTCGCCCTCTTCGTTGAGGCCGCGCAGGCTCCAGCGGATGCTCGGCTGGCCGTCGAACTGACCCACGTCAGCGCCCCGACATCCAGGCGAACCCCGCCGCCATCGCCAGGTTGCCGGCGCCGGCGAGGCGCAGGCCGAGCTTGGCGCCGGGACGGTTGAGTGCCGGCGATGCGGCCCAGAGCGCGTCGGTGGCGATCTCGGTCGCGCGCAGCCAGGCGATCGACTGCCAGTCGGCGGAGGAGCCACGGCGCTCGGCGACCACGTGCGCGGCGGCGAAGGTCAGCCAGATCGGGCCGCAGCGGCGAAAGAGGTGGGTCGCGTCGGGGGAGGGCTCGTCATGGCCCAGCATCTTCAGGGTCGCCGCCGGCGCGGCGACAGCGGCGCTCCCGAGCAGGAGATCGAAGGCGATCATGTTGCGATTGGTGAGGCGCAGTGCCTGTTCGAGCGTCATCGCTGCGTCAATCCAACCAGATCGGACGCGCACGAGTGTGAGCTTGAAGAAGGGAAAGTGTGAGCTTCGGCGAAATCGACCGCCGTGACCAAGACCGCGACGAAGTCCCCCCAACTGAAGAGTCTTTCCGACTACATCCAGGAGCGTTTCGAAGAGTTTTCGCGCTCCCAGAAAGACGTGGCCCGCTACATCGTCGATCACCTCGACGAGGCAGCCTTCCTCACCGCCGAGGAGCTGGCCAGGAGAGCGAGCACCTCGTCATCGACGGTGGTGCGCTTCTCCCAGGCCCTCGGTTTCGAGGGCTACCCCGAGCTCCAGCAGGCCGCGATCGAGGAGTACCGCTCGACGATCGCCGCCGCCGGTGCCACCAACGGCGGCGCCCTGTTCTCCTTCGACCACTCCGAGCTGGAGGGGTCGCTCAGCGCCGACTACGCGAACCTCGAGGAAACCGCCCGCAAATTGACGAAGGAGCAGGTCGACGCGTCCGTCGCGGCGCTGGCCACCGCGCAGCGCATCGTCATCGTCGGCGTCGACCAGATGGCCTTCTTCGCCAGCTACCTGCGCCACACCCTCAGCCTGCTCGACATCCGCGCCGAGATCGTCGCCAGCACCGGCGGCGAGTCCCTGCAGCGGCTCGGCCGCATCGGCGAAGACACGCTGGTCATCACCCTTTCCGCCGGTCGCGCCCATCCGCTGCTGCTGCGGGCGATGAAGCTGGCGCTGCACCGCGGCGCCCGCACCCTGGCGATCTCCGACGCGACCATGTCCGAGGTCGGCGAGCATGCCGAGCTGACTCTCTACTTCTCGTCCAACAGCCCCTCGTTCGCCCGTTCGAACACGGCGCTGATGGCCTTGGTCCAGGCGCTTGCCCACGGTCTGTACGCAAGGGACGAAGCCGCTCACAAAGATCGCATCCGCGCCTACAAACTGAAGTAGGCGGCTGCAGACGCACTGCTTCGCGTACGCCTCGATGAGGCAGTCCTGCGGGCGGGGTATTCGTTCTCGGACTACCTCATCGAGTCGCCCACGGGCGAGCGGCGTTGTCCCCGTAAGATGAAGTCCATGGCTGCTGAGCGAGCTACTTTCAGGTTGAAGACGGGCCTTGCCGAGATGTTGAAGGGCGGGGTGATCATGGACGTGGTCACGCCCGAGGAGGCGAAGATCGCCGAGGACGCCGGCGCCTGCGCGGTGATGGCGCTGGAGCGCGTTCCCGCCGATATCCGCCGCGATGGCGGCGTCGCCCGGATGTCGGACCCGGCGATGATCAAGGGGATCCAGGCGGCGGTGACGATCCCGGTGATGGCGAAGGCCAGGATCGGCCACATCGCCGAGGCTCAGGTCCTGCAGGCGCTCGAGGTCGACTACATCGACGAGTCGGAGGTCCTGACCCCGGCCGACGAGTACAACCACATCGACAAGC
>CAVTKD010000007.1:0-17563 GCA_963735235.1 uncultured Solirubrobacterales bacterium
TCGATCACGTCGGTCTCGAAGTAGCCGTTGACGCGGTCGGGGTCGAGCATGTCGTAGAGGGCGTCGAAGAGCGGCCGCAGGTAGGGATCGACCTTGGCCTGGATGTCGCCGGGCAGGAAGCCGAGCCGCTCACCGGCCTCGACCGCGGGCCGGGTGAGGATGATCCGCTGTACCTTTTTTTCGGTCAGGGCCGCGGCGGCCATCGCCACCGCGAGGAAGGTCTTGCCGGTGCCGGCGGGGCCGATCCCGAAGGTGATCGTGTGGCGGCGGATCGAGTCGACGTAGCGCTTCTGGTTGAGCGTTTTCGGCGCCACCCTGGTGTTGCGGTGGCGCCAGACCACGTCGTCGAGGATCTCGGCCGGGCTCTCCTCCGCCTCGAGCGCGCCGGTGACGGTCTCGATCGTCCCCGGCGCCACGTCGTGCCCCTGCTCGATCAGGTCGACCAGCTCGTCGACGACCGTGGCGGCGGCCTGGACGTCGCTCGGGTCCCCGTCGAGGGTGAGCACGTTGCCGCGCAGGTGCAGGTCGCAGTCCAGGCGTCCCCGCAGCTCCCGCAGCACGGTGTCCTCCGAGCCCGCCAGCTCGGCGGCGACGGTGTTGTCCAGCGTCAGCTGCCTACGCGCCAAGCTTCTCCCGCACCGCCGCGCTGACCCGCTTGCCGTCGGCCCGCCCGCCCAGCTTCGGCATCAGCGCCGACATCACTTCGCCCATCTGCCGCGGCTCGCTGGCCCCGGTCTCGGCCAGTGCGGCGTCGACCAGCTCGACCAGCTCGGCCTCGGAGAGCTGCTGCGGCAGGTAGCCCTCGATCAGCTCCGCCTCGAAGCGCTCGGCGGCGGCCTGCTCGGCACGCCCGGCGCCCTCGTATGCCTCGGCCGCCTCGACCCGCTTCTTGTGCTCCTTCTGCAGCACCGCGACCTCGTCGCCCTTGCCCAGCTTGGCGTCCTTCTGGAGCACATCGACGACCATCCTCAACGCCCCCGCGCGCTCGCGGTCGCGCGCTTTCATCGCCGTGCGGACATCGTCTTGAACCTGCTCGAGAACGCTCATCGATCTAAGGGTAGTCGGCGCGCGTCAGCCACCGTCTATCTCGATCCGCTCGACCTCTCCCAGGGGCATCTGCAGGAAGCGGGTGCCGACATCGCGGAAGGACTCGGGGTCGCCGGTGGAGAGGAAGCCGTAGCTGCCCTCCCCCCCTGGCTCGCGCGCGATCCCGGCTCGCTCCAGAGTCCGCTGCACCGCGGCGGCGACCGCATGGCCGCCGCTGACCAAGCGCACGTCGCGGCCGAGGATGCGCTGCAGCATCGGCGCCACCAGCGGGTAATGGGTGCAGCCGAGGATCAGGGTGTCGACTTCGGCCCGCTTCAGCGGCTCGCAGTAGCCGCGGGCCATGATCATCACGCTCTCGTCGAAGGGCGATCCCTGCTGGATGAACGGCGCCAGCTCGGGAGCCTCGACCTCGGTCACGGCGAGCGCCCGCCCCTGCCCTTCGAGAGCGCGGCGGTAGGCACCGCTCTCGACCGTGTTCGGCGTCGCCAGCACGCCGACCCTGCCGCTGTCAGTGATCGCGGCGGCGATCTCGGCCTGCGGCTCGACCACCGGCACCACCTCCACCCCGCGCTCGGCCGCGACCGACCGCGCCACGTCCGCGCCGATCGAGGTCGCCGTGTTGCAGGCGATCACCAGCAGCTTGGCGCCGCGGTCGAGCAGCAGTTCGGCGATCGTGGCGATCCGCTCGCGCAGGCGCTCGGGGTCGCGGGACCCGTAGGGGAACATCGCCGTGTCGCCGAGGTAGAGGAAGTCCTCCTGCGGCAGTGAGACCAGGCACTCGTGCAGCACGGTGAGGCCGCCGACGCCGGAGTCGAACATCGCCACCGGCAGCGAGGAGTCGAGCTTGGACATGCGGTGGGGGGAGCCGTCAGCGACGGCGGATCACATGAACGGTTTGTACGTCATGAAGAAGATCGTCACGACGACGATGACGCCGGCGATGGTTCCGACCTGCCCGATCCGCTGGCCGAGCGCTTCGAACTCGGAGCTGAGCGTGTCGCCCGCCTCGAGATCGCGCTCGGCGAGCGCTTTCGCCTCGCGCACCTTTGGCTGGAAGAAGCCGTGCTGGAGACCGAAGAGGGCGATGATCGCGATGAAGCCGACGATCACGAAGGCGTCGCTGCCGCCCCAGACGCCGTCGCTGGCGGAGAGCAGGCCGATCCCGGCCAGCAGCAGCACGACCATGCCGGGATTGACGAGATAGCGGTCCACCTTCTGCACTCCGGCCAGGATCGCCGGCGTCGCCCGCGGGTGCTGCGGCGCGACCGAGAAGAAGAAGGCGTAGCCGAAGGTCGGGCCGAAGGCCAGCACCACCGCGAGGATGTGCAGGAACAGGACGATCTTGTAGCCGGGGTCGACTATGGAGGCGAAGAGCATCGGCGAGAACCCTATCTCTCAGATCCGACGCAGCAGCAGGGCGGCCCAGTCGCCGTCGCGACGGCGATCTGCCTCTCGGAGGCCGGCAGGGGCGAACGCGGCGACGGTGTCGTCGAGCTCCGCGGGCATCAGGCCGGAGAGGACCAAGGCGGCGGGGCTCCCGTCCAGCTGTGTGGCTACCGCCCTCAGGATGGGGGCGGTGAGGTTGGCGACGGTGGTGGGTGCGAGCGGAGGGAGCTGTTCGCGGAGGTTCATGCGCTCCAGGTTCAGCTCGATGCCGTTGATGGTTGCGTTCGCGGCGGTGGCCTCAAGGGCCAGGGCCTCATGGTCGTAGGCGTCGACGGGAGCCCAGCCGAGCTTGGCGGCGGCGATCGCGAGGACGCCGGAGCCGGTGCCGAGGTCGGTCAGGGGGCCGTGGGCCTCGCCGGCTTCCTCCAGTTCCAGCAGCAGCTCCAGGCAGAGGCGGGTGGTCGGGTGGGCGCCGGTACCGAAGGCCTGGCCGGGGTCGACGACGAGGTCGATGGCGCCGTCGCGTCGATCCTCCCAGGAGGGGCGGAGCCAGAGCCTGCCGCCGACCAGGAGTGGCTTGTGGAAGTCCCGCCAGCGGTCGGCCCAGTCATCGGGGATCTCGGTGGAGCTGACCGCAACGGTGCCCTCGCCGACCACGGCGTCGAGCTCGCCGAGGTCCGGCAGCTCGCCCTCACCACCGTAGATCGCGTACTCGACGTAGCCGGGCCCGCGCTCCTCCTCGACGCCGTTCGGGGCCAGCACCGACAGCTCGCCGAGGACCAGATCGGACGCCTCCGGGGAGCACCTGACGGCGAGGCGGATCACCGGGCGATCTCCGAAGCGCCCGGTGTCAACCGAAGGCCCGGCGCACGCGGCTGAACAGGCCATCGCCCTGCCGCGGGCCGAGGTTGTCCTCCTCGAGCGTCCCGTCGAGGCGCTCGGCGATCTCGCGCTGCTCCTCGCTGAGATTGGTCGGGACGATGACGTTGAGGATCACCCGCTGGTTGCCGCGGCGGCGCCCGCCGAGCCGGGGCAGGCCGGCGCCGCGCAGCACCTCTTCGAAGCCCGGCTGGGTGCCGGCCGCCAGCTCGACCTCTTTCTCGCCGTCGAGGGTCGGCACGGTGACGGCGGTGCCCAGCATCGCCTCGGTGGCGGGGATCGAGACGACGCTGATCAGGTCGGTGCCTTCGCGCTGGAAGCGCTCGTCCTCGGCGACCTGGACATCGACGTAGAGGTCGCCGGCCGGAACGCCCGAGCCGCCGGCGTGCCCGGCGCCGGAGATCCGCAGCCGCTGCCCGCTTTCGATCCCAGCCGGGATTTCGACCTCCTGGGCGCGGTGGCCGGGGGTGCGGCCACTGCCCGAGCAGACCTCGCAGGGCGTCTCCGGGACTTTGCCGGCGCCGCCGCAGACATCGCAGGCGACTCCGCGGACCATCTGGCCGAACGGGGTGCGGGTGACCTGGCGCAGCTGCCCGGCGCCGCCGCAGCGCTCGCAGGTAGAGATCGGGGTGCCGGGCTCGGCGCCGTTGCCATGGCAGTGCTCGCAGGCGCCGACCGCGTCGAACTCGACCTTGCGGCGGACGCCGGTGGAGACCTCCTCGAGGTCGACCTCGACCGAGACCATGATGTCTCCGCCGGCCGCCTGGCCACCGCCACCGAAGCCGAACGCGTCGCCGCCGCCACCGAAGAAGGCCGAGAGGATGTCGTCGATCGAGCCGAAGGAGGAAGCGCTGCGCGGGTCGAAGCCGCCGGAGCGCAGTCCCTCTTGGCCGTAGGCGTCGTAGGTCTGCCGGCGCTCGGCGTCGGAGAGCACCTCGTAGGCCTCGGCGGCCGCCTTGAACTTCTCCTCCGCCTCGGGGTCGTGGTCGTTGACGTCGGGGTGCAGTTCGCGGGCTAGGCCGCGGAAGGCCTTCTTGATCTCGGTCTCGCCGGCGTCCCGGCTGACGCCGAGAACCTCGTAGTAGTCGCGCGCCATCGGCTCAGTCGTCGTAGACAGTCTCGAAGTAACGGGAGAGCTCACGGGCCGCGCCGCGCACCGAGGCGATCGCGGTCGCGTAGTCCATCCGCAGCGGGCCGACGACGCCGACCGAGCCGAGGTTGCGGTGGCCGAGGCCGTAGTTGGCGCCGACGACGCTGACCGAGCGCAGCTCCGGCTGCGGGTTCTCGCCGCCGATCCAGAGGAAGACCGAGCGCTCGTCGAGGGTCGAGCGAAGCATCTGCAGGACGCCGGCACGGCGCTCCAGCGCCGTCATCAGCTCGTCGGCGCGGGGCAGGTCGGCGAGGTGCGCTTCGGAGAGCAGCCGCGAGGCGCCGTCCATGTAGAGATCGGCGCCGGTCTCGCGCTCGAGCTCGGTGAAGGCGGCACCGAGGGTGGCGACGAACCCGGCCTCGACCCGGTCCAGCTCGGGGTCGGCGAGCCGGCCGGCAATCATCCGCGAGCCGACGCCGAGCCCGGAGAGCGACTCGTTGAGGTAGCTGGAGGCCCAGGCGACCAGGCCGCTGTCGACCGGACGGTCGAACTCGAAGACCCGCCGCGCCACGTCGCCGGTGGAGGCGATCGCGATCACCACAATCTTGGTCGGCTGCAGCCGCAGCACCTCGACCCGGTGGATCGTCGCCGCCGCGCTCGGTACCGGTGCCGTCGCCATCGCGACCAGATCGGTCACCTGCGCCAGCGCCGTCGTCGTCTCCCGCATCGCCTCGTCGACCTCCCGCCGCAACCGCGAAAGCTCCAGCTCCACCCGCGTCGGCGCCGGCGGCGCCCCCGATTCCAGCAGCAGATCGACATACCGCCGGTAGCCGGAGTCCGTCGGAATGCGACCGGCCGACGTGTGGGGATGCGTCAGCAGGCCCGCGGCCTCGAGGGCGGCCAGCTCCGCTCGCACCGTTGAAGGGCCCCACTCCACCTCGGGCTTCCCGGCGACCTCTTTCGAGGCAACCGGCTTGGCGGACGCCAGATAGGCATCGACTACCAGCTGCAAAATAGTTTCCTGCCGAGCGGTAAGCACCCTCACATCTTAGGAATCAGCCAGGGCGGCCCCGGAGAGGGTGCCTCTCCGCCCACCCTAGAGCTGTATTTCAGCCTCGGCGTTCTTGATGATCTCCGTCTCGCCCTGCCTGGCAACCGTCTCAATGGTCACCCGATCCCCGTCCACCGACTTCACAGTCCCCGAGACGACGATCTCCTGCTCCGGCATCCCCATCCCCCGGAACTGCACCGAGAGCCGCTTCAGCGCCCGCGGGTCGCCGCCGGCGACGGCGGCGTTGGCGCGGGCGACGAGGCCCATCGAGTAGAGGCCGTGGAGGATCGTGCTCGGCAGGCCGACCGCCCTGGCGAACTCGGGGTCGATGTGGATCGGGTTGAAGTCCCCCGAGGCGCCCGCGTAGCGGTGCGGCACGTACTTATCCGGGGTCACGCTCAGCTCCGGCACCGCGTCTCCGACGTTCAGATCGGCCATCTCTACACCCCCCTGACGATGTTGGTCCAGACCGCGCGGACCACCCGGTCGCCATTCTGGTTGACGGAGACGGACTCGAAGACGTAGAAGCCCTTGCCGTCTTTCTCGTAGATCTCCAGGCACTTCGGCGTGGTCGTGATCTCATCGCCGGAGCAGGCCGGCTCGCCCCACTCGAACTCCTGGGCGCCGTGGACCATCGTCGCGAAGTTCATCCCCACCTCGGGGTCGAACATGACCGGCCCCATCGCCGGGCCGCTGTAGACGACGGCGAACATCGGCGGCGCGACGACGTCGCGGAAACCGGCCGCGCGGGCGGCCTCGACGTCGAAGTGCACGGGGTTGTCGATCCCCATCACGTTCGCGTACTCCTTGATCTTCTCCCGGCCGACCTGGTAGGTCGTCCCGGGCCATTCCTTGCCTATGGCAGCGGTCTCGATCGGCATGGCCGGACCCTATCCGGTCGGCCTAATCGTCGATCTGGAGGACGGCCAGGAAGGCCTCCTGCGGCACTTCCACCCGCCCCACCGACTTCATCCGCTTCTTGCCCGCTTTCTGCTTCTTCAGCAGCTTGTTCTTGCGGGTGACGTCGCCACCGTAGAGCTTCGCGGTGACGTCCTTGCGCAGCGCCTTGACGGTCTCGCGAGCGAGGATGTTGGAGCCGATCGCGGCCTGAACGGGCACGTCGAAGAGCTGGCGCGGGATCGTCTTGCGCAGACGCTCGACCAGCCGTTTGCCCTGCTCGTAGGAGAAGTCGCGGTGGACGATGATCGAGAGCGCGTCGACCTTGTCGCCGGCAAGGAGGATGTCGACCTTGACCAGGTCCGAGGGCCGGTTGCCGATCGGCTCGTAGTCGAGCGAGGCGTAGCCGCGGGTCGAGGACTTCAAGAGGTCGAAGAAGTCGAGGACGATCTCGCCGAGCGGCATGTCGTAGCGGATCTGCACCCGCACCGGGCTCAGGTAGTGCATGTCGACGTGGGTTCCGCGGCGCCCCTGGCAGAGCTCCATCACCGCGCCCACCTGCTCGGAGGGGGCGATGATCGTGGCGCGGATGTAGGGCTCTTCGATCGACTCGATCGTGCCCGGGTCCGGCAGGTCGGTGGGGCTGCGGACCTCCTTTGAGGTGCCGTTGGTCAGGTGGACCTCGTAGCGCACGTTCGGGGTCGTCGAGAGCAGGTCGAGGCCGTACTCGCGTTCCAGTCGCTCGCGCACGATCTCCATGTGCAGCAGGCCGAGGAAGCCGCAGCGGAAGCCGAACCCGAGCGCCTCCGAGGTCTCCGGCTCCCAGGACAGCGCCGCGTCGTTGAGGGCCAGCTTCTCGAGCGCGTCGCGGAGGTCTTCGTAGCGATCGGTGTCGATCGGGAAGAGGCCGCAGAAGACCATCGGGCGGACCTCGCGGTAACCCTCCAGCGGCTCCGCGGCCGGTCCGGCCTGGGCGGTCAGCGTGTCACCCACCCGCAGCTTGGTCACATCCTTGATTCCGGTGATCAGGTAGCCGACGTCGCCGGCCTCCATCCCCTCCACCGCGGTCATCGCCGGCCGGAAGAAGCCGATGTCGTCGATTTCGGCCTCGGTCCCGTTCTGCATCGCCAGGATCCGCTCATGCTTGCGGAAGGAGCCGTCGACCATCCGCACATAGGCGATCACGCCGCGATACTGGTCGAACTCGGAGTCGAAGATCAGCGCCCGGGTCGGCGCGTCAGGTTCGCCCTTCGGGGCCGGGATGCGATCGACGATCGCCTCCAGCACCTCCGGCACGCCGACCCCGGTCTTGGCCGAGATCCAGAGCGCTTCCTCCGGGTCGCCGCCGGTCAGGTCAGCGATTTCGGTCGCGACCCGCTCCGGCTCGGCCCCCGGCAGGTCGACCTTGTTGATCACCGGGATCAGCTCCAGCCCGGCCTCGATCGCCAGGTAGGTGTTGGCGACGGTCTGCGCCTCGACCCCCTGGGCGGCGTCGACGACCAGCAGAGCGCCCTCGCAGGCGGCGAGGCTGCGCGAGACCTCGTAGGAAAAGTCGACGTGGCCAGGCGTGTCGATCAGGTGCAGGTGGTAGGCCTGACCGTCGGCGGCGGTGTACTCGACCCGCACCGCCTGGGCCTTGATCGTGATCCCGCGCTCGCGCTCGAGGTCCATCGAGTCGAGCATCTGCGCCTGCATTTTCGTCGGGTCGACGGCGCCGGTGACCTCGAGAATGCGGTCGGCCAGAGTCGACTTGCCGTGGTCGATGTGGGCGATGATCGAGAAGTTGCGGATCTGGTCCATGGACGGGCGGAAGTATGGCGAGGGAGAGTGGCCGGAGACTCGTAGTCATCTGCACGCCGATGGATCCAGCCTTCTCTCCAGCTGAAAAACGACCGTCGGCGGCTTCCTCAGGATGGGCTTGGCACCAAGTCCTTCGGTCCAAGCTGCTTGCGGTGGATATGGGGGCTTTCCGGGTTCGAGGCGGTCGCGGGTGGTGACTGCATAGTCGTAGTGGCCGGCGTTCAGCTCACGGCGCCAAGCTCGGCAGGTGGTCGGGGCTTCGAAGCCGCCATGTGGGCGCTCGGTGCCGATGTAGGTGACGCGGTTGGAGAGGTCGGTGCCGAAGAGGGGGTACTGGCGGGTGCTGGTGGTGGCGATGCGGGCGCCGGAGATGTTGCGGGCCCACTTGAAGGTGGCGTTGAGGCCGGGGGTGGTGAACGAGGGATTGGCGTAGCGGCCCTGCAGGTAGTGGCGCTGGATCGGGTATCCGACCGTCACCGCGATAGCAAGCAGAGTCGCTACGGCGGCGATCCATCCGCGGCGCCCCGGCGACCGGTCACTCAGAACGCCTTTCTTCCCGCTATCCGGGGACAAGTGCATTCTCATCGAGCCAAGGGAGGCAAGGCGGGCGCGCAGAAGCGGCGCGCAGGGGAGCAGCACGAGTCCCAGCAACAACGCGGGCGCCAGGTAACGGAGGCCGGATTCGAAGCCGCGCGGCATCCCGTCGGGCCCGGAGGCGGAAGTTGGGGCGAGGAGCCAGGCTGCGGCGCTCGCCAGGCCGACCAGGGCGGCGAGCGGCAGAACCGGGTCCCGGCTCCATCTCGAAAGTCGTGGCAGGCAGAGGACGAGGCCGGCCAGCGCCGCGGCGCCGAGCAGCGGCCAGACGATCCAGAGGCCGCCGTGAAGACCGGGCAGGAACCAGTCCGACCAGACCGTGCCGTTGGTCAGGTAGCCGAGGACGCTGTGGGCCTCGCGGCCGCCGAGGGCCTGGTTCGGCGCCGGAAGAGAGATCGGGCCGAGGTGGTGGACCCAGGGCAGCGGGTTGCCGCTGTGGACGAGATTGCGGAGATACCAGTAGCCGCCACCTGCCAGGGCCGCCAGCCCGGCGGCTGCCAACGCCCTCCACCGCCTGCCTCGGGGCGCGATGACGACGAGGCCGAGCACGAGGACCGCCGCGGGCAGGAGGAAGTTGAGCTTGGTCCCGGCCGCCAGCCCGGCGGCGAGCCCGGTGACGAGAAAAGCCCCGGTCGAGAGACCCTCCTCGCCCTCGTCCCGCGCCGCCCAGGCATTCAGGGCGACCGCCGCAGCGGCAAGGAGGAAGAAGATCCCGACGATGTCGTTCCTCGCCTCGCCCGCCTGATCGGCGAGCGCCGGGACGCTGAGGGCGATCGCACCGAGGCCGAGCGACCAGGGCGCGACCCGGTACGGCCGCCCGATGCACCACGCGGCCAGCAGACAGCCGACGAACCAGCCGAGATTCAGCAGCGGCGAGAGCAGGTCCCGCCCGAACGCCAGCATCCCGGCCGCGTGGAAGATTTCACTGTTCGCGGGGTAGAACCAGGCGAGGAACTGCGGCGCGATGAAGTGCAGATCCATCGTGCTGCCGCTCTGGAAGAACCCCGCCGCGAACGGCCCGTGGTACCAGGTGGAGTCGAACCCGGTCATCCCGGTGGACAGTCTCAGCCTGACGCCGCCGGCGAAGTGGACGACCGCGGCGGCGGCGATCACAAAGGAGACAACTGTCGCGACATCGGGCGCACGGCGGGGGGTCCTGCCGCGGAGGGAAGGGGGCCTGCGGGCGAGGTCTACGTCCTCGGCCCCCCTCTCCCCGCGCCACCCGCGGGTCAGCGTCCAGGCCCCGACCCCCGTAACCGCCACCCCCAGGAGATAGGGAACGGGCTTGAACAAGGACACGGTGCCCAGCAGCTCCGCCACCCAGATCAGCAACGCCAGTCCGATCACGGAAGTGGCCAGACAAGCCGGCGCCCCGGAGAACCGGGGCAGCAGGCGGGTCCGGATGCTCGCCGCTCCCAGCCAGGCGAAGCCGGCGAGCAGGCTGATCTCGGCCGCTCCCAGCAGGTAGCGCCCGGGGCCGAGCATCTACCGGCCGCGCCGCAGCAGCCGGATCATCTGCTCCAGCTCGGGGATGCGCAGCAGCTTCGCGATCGCGAGATAGGCGACACCGCCTGCCCCGAGGCCGGCGCCGAGGGAGATGATCTGGCTGGCCAGTCCGGTTCCGAGCGCGACCTCGAGGGTGTGCCAGACGACCCAGCTGATTCCCGCCAACGCCGCCGAGGCGATCGTCACCCGCACCGTCGTCGAGAGCAGGCGACCGAACTCGAGGCCGCCGAACTCGCGGCCGAGGACGAATGCCTGGGCGACGACCGCCGTGCTGGTGCCGATTCCCGTGCCGGCGACGATGCCGGCGACGCCGAACGGCTTGTAGAGGAGAAAGGCGGCCAGAATCGAGACGACGAGGTCGATCATCGCCAGGCCGGTCGCCTGCCACGGACGCTGGAGACTGAAGAAGGTCCTGGTCTGCAGCAGATAGAGGCCGTTGGTCGGGAGCGAGAAGGCGAACCAGAAGAGCGCCGTGGCGACGATCGAGGTCTGGGCCGCGTCGAATTCTCCCCGCTGGTAGATGAGTCGGATAATCGGGTCCGAGAGCACCAGGATCGCGGCGGCCGCCGGCACCAGGACGAAGAGGATCAGCCGCATCCCGTTGGCCATCGTCGCCCGCAGGTTGTCGGTCTCCCCCGCGTTGGCGAAGCGGGCCAGGGTTGGGAAGAGGACGGTTGCGACGGCGACCGAGAAGATCCCCTGCGGCAGCTGGTAGATCCGGAACGCTTTTTCGATCGCGGCGGGTGCCTGGTGGCTGACGAGGCTGCCGAAGGTGCTGTTGATCAGCTGGTTGAAGTTGATCAGGCCGAGGCTGATCGTCACCGGCAGCATCAGCAGCAGCACCCGGCGCACGCCGGGATGGCGCCAGTCGAAGCTGAGGCTGAAGCGATAAGGCGTGTGACGCAGGTCCCAGGCCGGGATCGCGAGCTGGACCGCGGTCCCGATCAGGATCCCGATCGCGTAAGCGTAGATCTTGTCCTGGCCGTGGAACCTCGGCTCGAGGACGACGAGGACGACGATGATCGAGAGGTTCCAGAACAGCGGCGAGATCGCGAAGGCGCCGAAGCGGTCGTAGCTGTTGAGGATGCCGACGACGACGCCGCTGACCCCGAGCATGATCAGGATCGGGAAGAGGATCTGGGAGAGGGTGACCGTGAGGTCGGTGAGCTCGGGCCCGAAGCCGGGGACGAAGATCGGCATCACGATCGGGGCGAAGATCACGAAGAAGGCGGTAATCGCGCCCAGCACCATCGTGATCAGCAGGAGCAGGGTCGAGGCGAGGCGGAAGGCCTCCTTGTACTGCTTCTTGCCGAGCAGTTCGGTGAAGATCGGGACGAAGGCCGGCTGCAGAGCCGCATCGGCGAACAGCGCCCGGATCAGATTCGGCACCGCGAAGGCGATCGTGAAGGCCGACATCGGCCCGCTGATGCCGTAGTAGCCGGCGGCGACGACTTCCCGGCCGAGGCCGGCGATCCGCGATGCGGCGGTGGCGATCGAGAAGAACGCGGTCGAGCGGGCGATGCGCCCCGCCTGGCGGCCCGGCGCCGGCTCGGCCGACATTTCCTCGCCCGGATCGAAGGCCTCGGCGGTGCGCAGGGCGACGTCGGCGTCGATCGCGCGCTCGTCGTCCTCGGGGGTGTCGGGTGCCTTGGGCGTCTCCAAGCTGGTCTCAGTCGCTATAGTCGGCGGCCGCCCGGGGCCTGCAACAAACTCGCTCGGGCACTTGACATGGCCAACATTGCCTCACAGAAGAAGCGGATCCTACGCAGCGAGCGCGAGCGCGCGGAGAACCGCCTGCTCACGAGCACGGTGAAGACCCACTTCCGCCGCCTCGAGAGCGCCGTCGAGGCGGGCGATGCCGGCACGATCGCCGGCGAGGAGCGCGACCTGGTTTCGAAGATCGACAAGGCCGTGCAGAAGGGCGCCATGCATCGCAACACCGGGGCCCGCAAGAAGTCCAAAGCAGCCCGCATGGCCGCCGTCGTCGCCGCGAAGTAGTCAGGCCGCGACCGCAACGCCGGCCGCTCGCCTCAGGGCGAGGGTGAGAGCCAACTCGTCGCCGTAGTCGGCGCCGCCGCGGCACCAGAGCTCCAGGTCGGCCAGCGCCTCGGTGGCGGCGCGGAGATCGGCGACGTCGGCGTCGCGAAGCTTCGCCACCAGCTGCTTGGCGGCGTAGGGGTGCATCTTCAGCGAGGACTCGACCTGCTTGGGCGGGATCCCTTCCTCGAGCTGGCCGGCGGCGGCGCAGGCGCCGCGCAGGCGTGAGGCGAGACCGTAGATCAGCCCGGTGACGTTCTCGCCCTGGTCGATCAGCCGCTCGCCGATCCGCAGGGCGCCGGCGGCGTCGCGCTCCAGCAGGGCATCCGAGAGGGACCAGACGGCGGCCTCGGAGGTGTCGGCGATCATCGCGCCAAGGTCGGCGGCGCCCACCTCTCCCCCCTTCCCCGCCCAGAGGGCCAGGCGCTCGAGCTCGTGATGCAGGCGCACCGGGTTGGCGCCCATGCGGTCGACGAGCACGCGGGCGGCTACGGGCTCCAGCCGGAAGCCAAGCCGCTGCGCCTCGGCGACGAGCAGCCGCGGCATCTCGCGCGCCTTCGGTGCCTCAAATTCGTGGATCTCCCCCTTGGCGGCTTTGACCGCTTTGGCGAGCTTCGCCGGCGCTTTGGCGCGGGCGATCAGGACGACGGTGAGGTCGGGGGGCAGTTCGGCGATCGCGGCGGCCACGGCCTCGAGCTGGCGATCGCGCCAGCGCTCGACGCCGTCGGCCAGCAGGTAGCGGCGCGAGTCCATCAGCGACATCGCCGGGATCGCCATCAGCAGCGCCTCGTGATCCGGCATCCCCTTGCCCTCGCCGGGCTCGAACACTTCCAGTGCAGCGGCGCCAGCCTCACGTTCGGCGCGGGCCCGCAGGCGGCTCCGCGTGGCGTCGATTTTCGCCCCGTCGGTGCCGGCGATCAGGTACAGCGCTCGCATCTCCTCGGCCACGCGGCGAGTCTAGTGGCGCGCCTGGCGTCCCCACCTCAGCCATCCCCTTCGACCTCGATCGAGCTCCCCTGGACGTCGATTGTCACGGTGCCGTCGAGGTCGGTGCGCAGGATGCGGATGCCGTGGCCGGCGAGGGTGGTGAGGGTGCCGGCGGTCGGGTGCCCGTAGGAATTGTCGGCGCCGACCGAGATCACCGCGAGCCCGGGCCGGGTGCGGTCGAGCAGGGCGGACAGGCCGGCGTCGTCGCTGCCGTGGTGAGCAACCTTGAGCACATCGACCGGGCCGGGATCGAGCGGCACCGTTTCCGCCTCGGCATCGGCGCTGAGCAGCATCGAGAAGCTGTGCCAGCGGGCGAGGAGGACCAGCGCCGAATCGTTGGGGTTGGCGCCGGCGAGCGGCTGCTCGAAGCTCGCGCGCGGCGGCCAGAGCACTTCGAGCTCGAGGCTCCCCGAATGCAGCTCTTCGCCCTGGGCGATCCGCAGTGGAACCGCCCCGGCGGACCGCGCCTCGGCGAGCGGCTCGCCGCCAAGCCGGGCGTAGACAAGGCGTTCGATCGGGAGGCGTCCGAGCAATTCCTCGATGCCGGCGGCGTGGTCGGACTCGTCGTGGGTGATGACAGCGGCGCCGAGCCGGTCGATTCCGGCGGCGTCCAGCTTGGTGGCGAGGCCGTCGCCCGGCGGCCCACCGTCGACCAGCAGCGCCGGCGCGCCGGCCGGCTGCAGGAGGATCGCGTCGCCCTGACCGACGTCGAGCACCTCTACCCGCAGGCCGGACACCGGGGCGCCGGCGCCAGAGCCGCCTCCCTGCCGGAGCAGCGTCGCGACGAGAACGACCGCGGCGAGCGCCGCGAGCGCCAGCCGGGCCTTCCGCGCCGCACCGCTGGAGCGTCGTGCCAGGGGATCCGATCCGGGCGCCATCGCCGCTGAAGACGCGGGCGGGGAGGACCCGCACCCTCTCGCCGCCGCCAACCTCCGCCCACGACGGAGGCGGAAAGCGAACAGCACCGCCGCCGCGAGCGCCGCATAGGAGCCGGCCAGGCCGGTGGCGCCGATCCGGACCCCGACCTCCGCCCAGCTCGGCCGCGCGCACCAGGCGGCGACCTGGGCGATGTAGCCGAGGAAGAGCGCGTCGAGGCCATTGAGCGCCTGGACCGGCAGCCCGGGGATCTGGGAGGCGGCGGCGGCCGCCATCCCCAGCCACATCGCCGGCGCCACCGCGGGCATCGCCAGCAGGTTGGCGACGAGCGTCGTGGTCGAGAGCGTTTCGAAGTGGTAGGCGATCAGCGGCGCCGTGGCAAGGGTGGCGGCGATCGTCACCGCCGCGCCCTCGGCGAGGGCGCGGCGCCAGCCGCCGGATCCGAGCCGGGCGACGATCACGGCTCGCAGCGGCGCCGCCAGCAGGAAGATGCCGACCACGGCCGCGAAGCTGAGCTGCCAGCCGACGTCGGATGCGACCCCGGGATCGACCGCCAGAGTCACCCCCAGCGCCAGCAGCAGCGCGTAGAGCCGCGACGCCCGCCGTCCCGACAGGGTCGCCAGCACGCCCACCGCACCCATCACCCCGGCGCGCTGGATCGAGGGGCCGGCGCCCGCCAGCGGCACGTAGATCGCGATCAGCCCGAGGATCCAGATCAGCCGCTCCCGCAGCGGGATGCCCAGTGCGCCCAGCAACGGCATCGCCAGCAGCGCCAGCAGGGTCACGTTCTCACCGCTGACCGCGAGCAGATGGCTGAGCCCGGAGCGGCGGAAGTCTTCGACCGTCTTCGCGTCGACGTCTTCGTCCTCGCCGAGCACGAAGCCGCGGGCCAGCTCCGCCTCTCGCGGCGGCATCCCACGAGCCAGCCCCGCCTCCGCCCGGTCGCGGATCTCGCCACTCCTCAGCAGCGCGACGGCGACCAGGACGGCAATCCCGGCCAGGACCGGCAGCGGCGGCCGTGGTGAGCACACGGGACCGCCTAGGGCTGGAGCCGGTCCCGCAGCGACTCCATCGTCGCCGGCCCGATCCCGGACACCTGGTCGAGCTGGTCGATCGAGGAGAGGCCGCCCTGTTCGTCGCGGAAGTCGATGATGTCCTGGGCGGTGACCGGGCCGATGCCGTCGATCGTGTCCAACTGCTCGACGGTCGCCGCGCCGAGGCTGATTGGGCCGTCTTCGGATTCCGCGCCGGCGATCGCCGTCGAGCCCGCCGGCCCCTGTTCCGGCACGACCACCTGCTGCCCGTCGGCCAGTCGGGCGGCGAGGTTCACCGCTTCCAATTCCGCCTTGGCCGCCGCGCCTCCGGCCCGCTCGACGGCATCGTTGACCCGGCTGCCGGCGGGCAGGCGGTAGACGCCGGGCCGGCCCACCGCACCGGTCACGTCGACGACGAGGTCGCCCGCCTGGCCGCTGACCGTGAAGCCGCCGCCGCTCGACGACGATTCGGCGCCGGAATCGGCCGCGTAGGAGCTCTCGGCCCCGCCCTCGCCACGAATCGCCCTTGCTCCGATCAGCAGCAGCGCCACGGCAATCGCGCCGTAGACGACGACCTGGGCTCGGCTCAACTCGGGCATGCCCCAAGCGTTGCCCAACCCGGCGCACGCATGGCGCGCTCAATCAAACGAATGCGCAGAGGAAGCGTCTACAAATCGTCGTCGTCGTCGTAGCCGGCAACCTCGGCGAGCTGATCGCTGTAGAGCTCGGCGGCGGCGACGGGCGGCGACTGGACCGAGACACAGGCCAGCTCGGCGTCGCCGTTGTTGGCGACCGAGTGGTCGGTGGCGGGCGGGACCAGGATCAGGTCCCCCTCGCCGACCTGCTGGGTGTCGCCGGCGACGGACATCGTGCCGGCTCCGCGCACGACCACGTAGACCTGCTCGGACTCTTCATGGGAGCGCAGAGTCTGTTCGGCTCCAACCGGGACCGAGAGCCAGGTGACGGAGAGATTGCGGGCACCGAGTTCGCCTGCGTCCATCAGGGCGTGGGTGCGCAGCCGGTGCCACTCCTCTACTGGTGCGTCCTCGAGACGCCTGACGAGCATCGGCGCGCTTTGTACCAGAACCGGGCGTCCCGAGGGTACGCCGCGGCTACCTGACCACGAGGTTGACCAGCTTGCCGGGCACCACTATCTCCTTGACGACCTCTTTGCCATCGAGGTGCTTCCCAACCTTCTCGCTCGCCCGCGCCAGCTCCAGGAGCTGCTCGCGCGAGTCCTCGGCGCCGGCCTCGATGCGGTCGCGCAGCTTGCCGTTGACCTGGACGACGAGGGTCACGGTGTCGCTGTGGAGCAGCTGCTGGTCGGCTTCGGGCCAGGGCCGCTCCCAGACCCGCTCGCCGGTCAGCCGCTCGAACACCTCGCTGCCGAGATGCGGCGCGAAGGGGAAGATCAGCGAGGCCGCGGTCGCGGTCGCGAAGCGGACCACCGCGGCACCCTCGGGGTCGGGGTAGAGGCCGTCCTTGAGCCGATAGGCGTCGTTGACCAGCTCCATCACCGCCGAGATCGCGGTGTTGAACTGGAAGCCGCGCTGGAAGTCGCGGCTGACCTTGTCGATCGCCCAGTGGGACTTGGCGAGCAGCTCGCGGGCCTCGCCGCCGACCTCGGCGGAGGGCGCGCCGGGCTGGCTGCGCTCCGCGACCTCGTCACAGAGTCGCGCCAGCCGCGAGAGGAAGCGGTTGACCCCCTCGACGCCCTCGTCGGTCCAGTCGCCGCCGCGCTCGGGCGGGCCCATGAAGCAGACGTAGGTGCGGGCGGAGTCGGCCCCGTAGCGCTCGACGTACTCCCCCGGGCTGACCGTGTTGCCCTTCGACTTCGACATCTTCGCCCCATCGCGGGTGATCATCCCCTGGGCGAAGAGGTTGGCGAACGGCTCCTGGACGCCAAGGTGACCGAGGTCGGCCAGCGCCTTGGTCAGGAAGCGCGCGTACATCAGGTGCAGGATCGCATGCTCGACCCCGCCGATGTACTGGTCGACGGGGAGCCAGTGGTCGGCCGCCGTGCGGTCCCAGGCGGCCCCGGAGTTGCGCGGGTCGAGGTAGCGGATGAAGTACCAGGAGGAGTCGACGAAGGTGTCCATGGTGTCGGTCTCGCGGCGGCCCGGGCCTCCACAGCGCGGGCACTCGGTGGCGACCCAATCCTCCGCCGCGGCCAGCGGGCTCCTGCCCTGCGGCGCGTAGTCCTCGATCTCGGGCAGCTCGACCGGGAGCTGGTCGTCGGGCACCGGGACCATGCCGCACTCCTCGCAGTAGACGATCGGGATCGGCGCCCCCCAGTAGCGCTGCCGCGAGACCAGCCAGTCGCGCAGCCGGTAGTTGACCGCGGAGCTGCCGCGCTGCTCGGAGGCCAGCCACCCGACC
>CAVTKD010000008.1:0-421222 GCA_963735235.1 uncultured Solirubrobacterales bacterium
CAGATCTGGAACCGGGTCGTCGACTCCGACGGCCGCGTTGTCAAGCGGCTCGACCCCTCCACCTACAGCGAACCAGTCAGCGCCAAGACGGCGGCAGAGCTGACCACGGCGATGGAAGGTGTGGTCAGCGAAGGCACCGGCACCAACGCGGCGATCTCCGGCGTCCAGGTGGCCGGCAAGACCGGCACCGCGGAAACTCCTGGCAACGAAGCCTGCGGCGGCGGCGAAGAAGAGAACCAGGCCTGGTTCATGGGCTTTGCCCCCGCCAACGACCCGAAGATCGCGATCGCGGCCTCGGTCGAGTGCACCGAACAGTTCGGCAACGATGTCGCGGCGCCGATCTTCCGCGACGTTGCCGAAGCGATCCTGAATGGGGAATGACGTGACTAGACGAGGAGGAGCCGGTGCCTGAGGTAAACGAGGGGAGCGTCGTCGACGGCCGTTACCGGGTCCTGCGACGGATCGGCTCCGGTGGCATGGCCGACGTCTGGCTCGCCGAGGACACGCACCTGCAGCGCCAGGTCGCGCTCAAGGTCCTGCACCGCCGCTTCGCCCAGGATCGCGAGTTCGTCGAGCGCTTCCGCCGCGAGGCCGAATCGGCGGCGGGACTGCAGCACCCGAACATCGTCGCCGTCTACGACCGCGGCGAGTTCGAGGGCACCTACTACATCGCCATGCAGTACATCGAGGGACCGACCCTGAAGGCGATGATCGACAGTGGCCTCACCCCCGATCAGGCGGTGGCGCTGATCCGCCAGGTGCTCGAGGGCGCGCGCTTCGCCCACCGCAACGGCGTCGTCCACCGCGACCTGAAGCCGCAGAACGTGATCGTCGACGGCGACGGCAAGGCGGTGGTCACCGACTTCGGGATCGCCCGCGCCGGCGTCTCGGAGATCACCCAGGCCGGGGCCGTGATGGGCACCCCCCACTACCTATCCCCCGAGCAGGCCCAGGGCTTCGAAGTCACCTCGGTCTCCGACCTCTACTCGATCGGGGTGATGCTCTACGAGGCGCTGACCGGGCGGGTTCCGTTCGAGGCGGACTCCGCCGTCGCGGTGGCGATGAAACAGGTCTCGCAGGTTCCGCAACGGCCGAGCTCGATCAACCCGGCGGTCTCACCGGCACTCGACGCGACGGTGATGCGGGCGCTGGAGAAGGACCCCGGCGAGCGCTTCCAGAGCGCCGACGCCTTCATCGCCGCCCTCGATGGGGCGATGAAGGAACCGGGCGCGGCCGGCGGCGGCACGGCGGCCTTCGCGGCGCTGCCGCCGGTGGTGGCGACGCCGGAGGAGGAGCAGGCCGAGCCGGAGGAGGAGCGCAAGCGCCGGCGGCTGCTCTGGGGCCTGCTCGCCGCCGCGGTCGTGATCGGCCTGCTGATCGGGCTGGCGCTGACCCGGGACACGACGACGGAAGTCCCGAATGTGACCGGCGAACAGCGCAGCGCCGCCACTCAGCGGCTAGAACGCAACGGGTTCTCGGTCGCCAAAGTCGTGATGGTGGAGCGTGAAACCGCCGCCAACACGGTGCTCGAGCAGGACCCGGCGGCATCGCCGCCTGCCAACGAGGCCTCGCTCGACTGCTCGTTCCTGACTTTTTTCTGCTCGAAGCCGAAGGTGACGCTGACCGTCAGCGCCGGCCCTGGCAGCGGCAAGGTGCCGGCGACGGCCGGGCTCTCCCGCGACGAAGCGAGCGAAAAGCTAGAAGCCGAAGGCTTCGGCGTCAAGATCGAGACCGTCAACTCGGCCTCGGTCGAAGAAGAACTGGTGATCCACTCCGAACCGTCGGCCGGCAAGACCGCGACGCACGGCTCCGACGTCACCCTCTTTGTCTCGGCCGGGCCGAAGCTGGCCAAGGTCCCGGTCCTGGTCGGCACCCAGCGCAGCGTCGCCGTCCAGCAGATCCGCGGCCGCGGCCTCGAACCGAGCGTCTCCGAAGCGGAAAGCAACTCGCCTGCCGGCGAGGTGATCCGGCAGTCGCCAAGCGCCGGCAAGGAGGTCGACCCCGGCTCCGCCGTGGCGATCGTCGTCTCCGCCGGCAAGCAGCAGGCGAAGGTGCCGAACGTGATCGGCAAGCTCCGCTCCGAAGCCGTGCAGGCAATGCGCGCCGCCGGCCTCGTCCCGACCGTGGAAGAAGAAGAAACCGAAGTCCCCGGCAAGGTCGGCCGGGCGATCGACCAGTTCCCGCCACCGGCCTCCGAACTCGAACCGGGCGAAACGGTGACGATCGTCGTCGGCAAGCAGGCCGCCGCCCTCAACCCCGAAGAAGAAGAACCGTGAGGATCGCGGTTCTCTCCGGCGGCCGGTCCTCCGAGCATGACGTCTCGCTGCGCTCCGGCGCCTCGGTCGCCCAGGGGCTGCGTGCTGCGGGGCACGAGGCGGTCGAGGTGACGATCGGCCGTGACGGCCGCTGGAGCCAGGCCGGCGGCACGGTCGAGCTGACAGCGGGCGAGGGCCTGCTCGAGGCCGATGCCGTCTTCCCGGCCCTGCACGGCCCCTTCGGTGAGGACGGCAGCATCCAGGGACTGCTGGAGTGGCTCGACGTCCCCTACGTCGGCTCCGACGTGCTCGGCTCGGCGATCTGCATGGACAAGCTGACCCTGAAGCGGCTGTTCGCCGCGCATGGCGTCCCCCAGGTCGAGTTCACGGCGGTCGAGGGGAGCGAGTGGTGGGGCCGCTGCGAGGGCCTCGGCTTGCCGCTCTGGGTGAAGCCCTCGCGGCTCGGCTCCAGCGTCGGCATCACCCGCGTCGACGACTTCGCTGCGCTTGACGAGGCGGTCGAGCTGGCGCTGCGCCACGATCCCCGCGTGATCGTCGAGGCCTCGGCGAGCGGGCGCGAGGTCGAGTGCTCGGTGCTCGGCAACCTCGAGCCCGAGGCCTCGCCGCCGGGCGAGGTCGTCGCCCACGGGTCCTGGTACGACTTCGAGTCGAAGTACACGGAGGGCGGTATGGAGCTGCGGGTCCCGGCCCCGCTGGAGGACGCGGTGGCCGCCAGGGTGCGCGAACTCGCGGTCGAGGTCTTCGCCCTCGCCGGCTGCTCCGGGCTCGCCCGCTGCGACTTCTTCGTGGAGCCGAGCGGCGAGGTCCTGGTCAACGAGATCAACACGATGCCCGGCTTCACCGAGACCAGCGTCTACGCGAAGCTCTGGGAGGCGGGCGGGATCGCCTACGCCGACCTCTGCGACCGCCTCGTGGCGCTCGCGGTCGAACGGCACACCCGCGCCCGCTCCTTCGAGTTCTAGGCCCGCCAGGCCTCAGCCGAGCAGCTTGACATCGCTGATCTCGACCTGGAAGCGGCCTTCCTGGTCACGTGCCGGCGCCGCCTTGTTGAACCAGATCAAGAAGTACTTGGCGGCGATGGAGACGTTGAGGTCGACTTCCTGGGTGGTCGCCGCGTCGGTCACCTCGCCGACCGGTTCGCCCCATTCCGAGAGCTCTTCGGGCGGCCCCGAGGCGACGGCGAAGACCTCCGCGTCCCAGCCGGGCGTCGGCGTGCGGATCACCATCTGCGAGGGTGTCGTCGCCGACTTCGCGGTCAGGTAGAGGCCGACCCCGGGGTCGGGGCCGGTCTTGGTGCCGGCGAAGGTGTCGGTGTCGTAGTGCTCGGTGCTCCAGGAGGTCCCGGTCGGGTTGCCGTCGACGGCGAGGTTGACCGTCGCCGGGTCCTCTTCGCCGTCGCCCTCGGGGTCATAGTCGGTGGCGGAGGAGATCGCCACGGTCGAGCCCTTGTCCTTGAGGGCGCCCCCGCCGCCCCCGCCGCCGCTGATGAACTTGACCAGCACCAGCGCGCCGGCGACGACCAGGACCAACAGTGCGATCGCCGCCCAGGACCAGCGCCGGCGTCCGGAGAGCTTGCGCTTGGGCGGCGGCACCGCGTCGAGCACGCTGGTCGCCTCGCCGGTGGTCGAGCCCGCCCGGGCCGCCTCGACCTCGAGCGCGGTCGAGAGGTCGTCGATCATCTCGCCGACCTCCTGGTAGCGCTGGGCCGGGTCCTTGTCGGTGGCGCGCTCGACCACCAACGCAGCCGCCGCCGAGATCTCGGGCCGGCGCTGCTGCACGTCGGGCAGCTCCTCGTTGACGTGTTTCATCGCCACCCCGACCTGGCTGTCGGCGTGGAAGGGGACCTGGCCGATCAGCATCTCGTAGAGGACGACGCCGAGCGAGTAGATGTCGGAGCGGATGTCGACCGGGTGGCCCATCGCCTGCTCGGGAGCGACGTAGTCGGTGGTGCCGAGGACGCGGCCGGTGGCGGTCATCCCGTCCTGCTCGAGCTGGCGGGAGATCCCGAAGTCGGTCAGCTTCGCCCGCCCCTCGGCGTCGATCAGGACGTTCTGGGGCTTGATGTCGCGGTGGACCATGTTGCGCGCGTGGGCGACGGTCAGCCCACGGGCGATCTCGATCGCGTAGGCGAGCGCCTCCTGGGTGTCGAGCGCGCCGACCCGGGCGATCCGCTGCTTCAGCGTCTCCCCTTCGACGTACTCGAAGACGATGTAGGGGTGGCCGCCGTCCTCACCGGCGTCGATCACCGCAACCACGTTGGGATGGGAGAGCTTGGCGACCGCGCGCGCCTCCTGGCGGAAGCGCTCGAGCTGATCGGGCTGCTCGGACATCTCGCGGTGCATCACCTTGACCGCGACGGCGCGGTCGAGGGTCGCGTCGTTGGCGAGATAGACGGTGGACATGCCGCCGCTGCCGAGCTTGGCCTCCAGCTTGTAGCGGCCGGAGAGCACGGTGCCGATCATCTGGGAGCTGGTCGCGCGGGGATCCATCAGCAAGGGGGAACGTTATGGGGCTGGGGCAGGGGTCTCAATAGCTTCTGACTCAAGATCGATGTCCGTAAAGGTTCGCTATTGCGCCGACCCCGCCTGCTCCTGGTCGTGCGCTGCCGAACCGGTGCGCCTGGTTTCCTGGAACGAATGCGTAACTAAGGAACCACGGGATCAGCCGCGGCGAACCTGGTGAGCGCCTGCGGTTGCCTGCCCGACCCGCTTCGCGGCCGGGTAGTGGGCCCGCAGCAGCCCCAGCACCGCCGCCTCCTCACCCTCGGGCACGACGACGCAGAAGCCGCAGCCCATGTTGAAGACGTCGTGCATCTCCTCGTCGGAGACGCCGCCCTGCTCCTGGATCAGGGCGAAGATCGGCGGCACTGCGAGTGGGTCGTCGATCTCGTAGCCGACCTCGGCGGTGAGGCGGAGCAGGTTGCCGGTGCCGCCCGAGGTGATGTGGGCGAGGCCGCGGACATCGACCTCGGAGCGCAGCAGCTCGACGACCGGCTTGACGTAGATCTCGGTCGGCTCGAGCAGGACGTCGCCGAGCGGCCGGCCGAGGCGCTCGTCGCCGAGGTCGATGCCGGCGAGCGCGGAGCGCGCCAGCGTGTAGCCGTTGGAGTGGATCCCGGAAGAGGGCAGGCCGATCACCGAGTCGCCCGGGCGCACCGCGGAGCCGTCGATGATCGCGTCGAGGGCGACGGTTCCGAAGCAGGCGCCGGAGACGTCGACGCTGCTGACCAGGTCGCCGAGCTGGGCCAGCTCGCCGCCGGGGATCTCGACCCCGGCCAGCTCCGCCCCGCGGGCCAGCCCGACGCCGATTTCCTCGCAGACGGCCGGGTCGGCCTTCTGCACGGCGATGTAGTCGAGCATCGCCAGCGGCTCGGCGCCGACGCAGATCACGTCGTTGACGTTCATCGCCACGCAGTCGATCCCGACCGTGTCGAAGCGCCCCAGCTCCTCGGCGACCAGCAGCTTGGTGCCGACCCCGTCGGTGGAAAGTGCGACCCCGGTCAGCTCGTCGAGCTTGATCACGCTCGCGTAGTGCCCCGGCAGTGGAACCTGCAGCGAGGGACGGTCGAGCTTGATCGCCCCCAGCGCCCGCACCAACCCGGCGACCGCGGCGTCGGCCGCCCCCTGGTCGACCCCGGCTTTGGCATAGGCATCTCCCATCATCGCTGCCCCAGCTTGACAAGAACGGCGGCGGCGAGGGCGGCGCGATAGGCGGCGTATGGCCACAGCGCCCGGTCGCGCTCGACCAGGCCGATCAGGCGCTGGGAGGCGAGCGTCGAGGCGAAGGAGGCGACGACGCCGACGGCCAGCGAGCGGCGCAGCTCGGGGGTGGTGCCGCGGCGGGCGAGGCGGGCGCCCTTCAGGGTGGTGGCGCCGACGATGATCGGCAGCGCGATCGTGCGCGAGAGCAGGTTCGCCTGGTCGCGGGAGAAGCGCCGCCAGCGCGCCGCCGCGAGGGTGACGCCGTTGCGGGAGACTCCGGGTGCCAGCGCCGCCGCCTGGGCCACGCCCAGGGCCAGTCCGTCGGCGGCCGTCGCGTCGCCCTGGCCGCGGCGCTGCGGGCGGGTGTCGGCGGCGAGCATCGCCGCCGCCCCGGCGAGCAGCCCGTAGGCGGTCGCCCGTGGTCCGCCCAGCCGCCGCTCGATCGGCCGCTCCAGGGTGTAGCCGACGATCGCCGCCGGCAGGAAGGAGAGGCCGAGGAGCAGGGCGCGCCGGCCGTTGAAGCGGCGCAGCTCCGCCTGCAGCATCCGCCGCTGCCCGATCAGCAGTGCCAGCGCGGCGCCGGTGTGGAGGGCGACCTCGAAGCTCTTGCGCGCCTCCGGGTCGATCGCCTCCCAGTCCCAGCCGGCAAGCCAGGGGACGAGCACGATGTGGGCCGAGCTGGAGACCGGCAGCAGCTCGGCCGGCCCCTGGACGATCCCCAGCGCGACCGCGCGCCGGGTCGGGATCCGCCCCTCGAGCGCCTTGCTCAAGCGCCGCTCGGGCCGGCCGTCTCCACCGCCGGGCCGGCGCTCTCGTCGTCGGGACCGCCGCCGCGCCGTTTGACCAGCCAGTAGACGACCAGGGCTACGATCGCCGCGACGACGAGGTAGTCGAGCACCTGCAGGTGGTGGCGCCACTGCTCCCAGTTGTCGCCGACGGCGCGGCCGATCAGGGCGAAGCCGATCACCCAGGGCAGCGAGCCCAGCGCGGTCAGCCAGGTGAAGCGCCAGAAGGGCATTTTCGCCAGGCCGGCCGGCAGCGAGATGAAGGCCCGCACCAGCGGCAGCAGCCGGGCCAGGAAGACGGTCGCGTCGCCGTGGCGCTTGAACCAGCCATCGACCCAGGCCAGCCGCGCCGGGCTGATGTGGATCAGCTTGTTGCGCTCGAGCAGGTCGATGCGGCCGTAGTAGCCGATCGCGTAGGTGAGCCAGGAGCCGACCATGTTCCCGGCCAGGCCGGCCAGGCAGACCCCGATCAGCGTCTGGTGATGGTCCGAGACGTTGAAGCCGGCGAACAGCATCACCGCCTCGCTCGGGATCGGGATGCAGGCGCTGCCCGCGGCCATCAGCAGGAAGACCCCGGCGAGCCCGGTGTCGTTGATGACGTTGACGCAGAAGTCGACGACTGGCCCCGTCAGATCCGCGTAGAGAAATGGATGCAGCATGGAGAGAACTGGTGATCCTAGAGCGTCAGCCTCTAAACTCGCCCGGTCCTATGAGCCGGTTGAACCACCCCGTATATCGCAACCGGGTTCTGCAGGTGGCGGCCGACGCGGTCCTCGTCGCACTGGCCTTCTTCCTTGCGTTCCAGCTGCGATTCCTCGACGAACCGCACGGCTGGCCGCACCGCTACCAGGTGCTGTTCGTGCAGTCGGTCGGCTTCGTGATCGTCGGCAAGCTCGTCGTCTTCGCGGCTTTCGGGCTCTACCAGAAGTGGTGGCGCTACGTCAGCGGCCGCGACTTCCTGCTGATCTTCCGCGCCGTCGCCGTCGCCAGCGCGATCCTGGTCGTCCTCTTCGCCGTCGCCAAGCCCTTCGCCCACACGCTGCCGCGGGCGGTCGAGGTGACCGACTTCGTGCTGACGATGATGCTGATCGCCGGCGCCCGCCTGGCGGTGCGGCTGATCGTCGAACGCCCCTCACGCGGCGCCCGCGTGCCCAAGCGCGAGGTGCTGGTGATCGGCGCCGGCTCCGGTGGCCAGATGGTCGTCCGCGAGCTGCAGCTCAACCCCAACCTCGGCGCCACCGCGATCGGCTTCATCGACGATGACCCGCGCAAGCGGGGGATGCGGATGCTGGGCCTGAAGGTGCTCGGCTCCACCGAGGAGATCGCCAAGATCCTCGACGAGACCGGCCCCGACGAGGTCGTGATCGCGATCCCCTCGGCGCCGGGAATGCTGCGCGGCCAGGTCGTCGCAGCCTGCCGCGAGCGCGAGATCCGCGTCCGCACCCTGCCGACCGTCTTCGAGCTGCTGCGCGGCGGCGTCCAGCTCAACAAGCAGCTGCGCGAGGTGCAGGTCGAGGATGTGCTCGGCCGCGAGCCGATCGTCGTCGAGCTCGAACGCGTCGGCGCCTACCTGCGCGACCGCATCGTCCTCGTCACCGGCGCCGGCGGCTCGATCGGCTCCGAGCTCTGCCGCCAGATCGCCCGCGTCGACCCGCGGCTGCTGGTGATGCTCGACCACGCCGAGGACAACCTCTTCGAGATCGACCGCGAGATGGTCGAGCTGCGCCACTTCACCAACGTCGAGTCGGTGCTGGCGGACTGCAAGGAGCCGCACCGGATGCTGGAGGTGATGCAGCGCTTCAAACCGAGCGTCGTCTTCCACGCCGCCGCCTACAAGCACGTGCCGCTGATGGAGGCCAACCCGCTGGAGGCCGTCCGCAACAACGCGATCGCGACCCGGATCACCGCCGAGACCGCGGCCGCCTCCAAGGTCGAGCGCTTCGTCCTGATCTCGACCGACAAGGCGGTCAACCCGCAGACGGTGATGGGTGCCTCGAAGGCGATGGCCGAGTGGATCGTCGAGAACGCCGGCATCGCCCACCCCGGCACCCGCTTCGCCTCGGTCCGATTCGGCAACGTGCTCGCCTCCTCGGGCAGTGTGGTGCCGATCTTCCGCAACCAGATCGAGCGCGGCGGCCCGGTCACCGTCACCCACCCGGAGATGACCCGCTACTTCATGACGATCCCGGAGGCGGTGCAGCTGGTCATCGGCGCCGGCGACATCGGCGCCGGCAAGGGCGAGGTCTTCGTCCTCGACATGGGCGAGCCGGTGAAGATCGTCGACCTCGCCCACAACATGATCCGCCTGGCGGGCTTCGAGCCCGAACGGGACATCGCGGTCGAGTTCACCCAGCCCCGCGCCGGCGAGAAGCTGCACGAGGAGCTCTTCGCGGCGGCTGAGGAAGTGCAGCCGACGGCCTCGAAGCGGATCAGCCGTGCGGTCCGCTCGCGGCCCCTCGACTCCGCCTGGGTGGAGTCGACGCTGCGCTCGCTCGAAGACCTGGTGATGGCCGGCGACGAGGCGAATCTGGCCGAGCGGGTGGTCGAGATGATCGCCTCCCCGGGTGGCGACGCGGCCTCAGTCGTCCCTGGCGAGTAGCCTCACGCAGCCACTTTGGTCCGGGTTATCGAACAGATAGGCGCGTTCGCCGGCCTCGCCGCGTTCCTCGGGCTTGGTCTCTTCGCGCTGCTCTCGTTCGCCCACGGCCGCGACATCCGCCGCCTGCGCGACTGGGCGGGCTCGGCGCCGGAGCGCGACGCCGAGCGCAAGGAGTCGACCTCGACGATCGCGGCGCAGCGGGCCGAGGAGCTGCGGGCGCTGGAGCAGAGCCGCACCGCCGAGCACGAGGCGGTCAGCAAGCGCGAGGAGCGCCGGCAGCGGCGTGACGCCGGGCTGCCGGAGCTGACCCGGCGCGAACGGCTCAGCGAGCGCACCGCCGGCCTCGGCGAACGGCTGGCGGAGCCGCGCTACCTGGCCGGCATCTTCATCGTCGTCGTAGCGATCGCGGTCGGCGCCGGCTACGTGCTCCTGCACAACTCCGGCGAAAGCGGTTCCGGCAAGGGCAAGCACGGCAAGCCGGCCGCGGCGAAGGTGCAGCCGGACGAAATCGAAGTGGCGGTCCTCAACGGCACCGCCGTGCCCGGGCTGGCGGCCAGCTACGGCGACAAGGTCGAGGGCAAGGGGTTCAAGCTCGGCGCCGTGACCAACAGCAGCTCGAGCTTCGTTGAAAGCGTGGTTATGTTCAAGCGCGGCCACAAGCCGGAAGCGACCAAGGTCGCCAAGCAGCTGGGGATCAAGAAGCTGCAGCTGATGAGCTCGGAAATCGGGTCCGTCTCGGCGGGGGCGAACGTCACCGTGGTCGTCGGCGAGGACAATGCCCCGGCGACGGGCTGAGGCCCGCGCGGCCGCCCTGGTCTTCGCGCTTCTCGTCCTCGCAACGGTCGCCGCCTTCGCCTATGCCCAGCGCCTGAAGCGCGACCCGCTGGTCCTCGACAAGGCCACCTACGTGGGCGTCCCGCAGCTCCACCCAAACGCCGCGCCGGTGCACAGCTTCACCCCCAACGGCGACTGCCGCTTCGACGAAGTGCGGATCCGCTTCCGCGTCACCAAGTCCGACCACGGGACCGTCCAGGTCGTCAAGCCGGGCGGCCGGGTCGTGATCACCCTCGCCCGCGACGAGTTCCTCAAGCGCTACCACTTCCACACCTTCTTCTGGGACGGCCGCCAGCGCGACGGCGGCATCGCCGCAGCCGGTCGCTACAAGCTGCGGGTGAAGCTGCTCGGCCAGGAACGCAACCTGGTCCCGCCGGGGACGATCCACCTGCACCGATCGCCGCCGCGGCCGGCCAAGGCCTGCGGCAGGACGTCGAGGCAGGCCCCTTGAGCGACTTCCTCGCCGCCGCCGGCGTCCTCGTTGCAGCCGCCGCCTGCGCAGCCTCGATCCTGATCCCGGCGGGACGGCTGCGCTCGCTGGCGATGGTGGTCGCGATCGGCCTCTTCCCGATCCTGATCCTCGGCGACCAGTGGCATACCCAGCAGATCGTCGACCTGCGCGACCACGGCCCGCGGATCGTCGCCCTGCTCGTCATCGGGGCCGTGGTCGTCGGCGCCCTCGTGCTCGCCTTCCGCCGCTGGCCGCTGCTGATGCCGCTGGCGATCGTCGCCGCGCTGCCCTTCCGGGTTCCCCTCCACGCCGGCGGCGACACCGCCAACCTGCTGGTCCCGCTCTATCTGGTCATCGCCGCCGCAGTGGTCGCCACGCTGCTGCGGGACTGGAACTCGCCGCCGTCCTCCTGGTCGCCCCGGCCGCTGGCCTGGATGCTGGCGGCCTTCGTCGTCCTCTACGCGATCCAGACCCTCTACTCGGGCGACTTCTCGAAGGGGCTGCAGAACATCTGCTTCTTCCTCGTGCCTTTCACGGTCGCCTACCGGCTGCTGCGCGAGGTCGCTTGGGACCGGCGGCTGCTGACCCTGGCGCTTGTCGTCGTCGGCGTCGAGGCGGCGGCGTTCGTCCTGGTCGGCTCGGTCGAGTACCTGACCCGCAGCCTGTTCTGGAACGACCAGGTGATCAGGTCGAACGAATTCCACACCTACTTCCGCGTCAACTCCGTCTTCTGGGACCCCAACGTCTACGGCCGCTACCTGGCGCTGGTGATCGTCGTTGCGATGGCGGCCCTGCTCTGGGTGCGGGACCGCCGCGCCTTCGCGCTGCTGACGGCGCTGGTCGGCCTGCTCTGGCTGGGGCTGGCGGAGACCTTCTCGCAGTCGAGCTTCCTCGCCCTGCTCGCCGGCCTCGCGGTCCTGGCCGCGGTGCGCTGGAGCTGGAGGTGGACGCTGGGGGTCGTCGTTGTCGGTGCAATCGGGGCGGTCCTCGTCGTCACCCTGGTCGGCGGCTCCGGAAAGGTCAACTTCTCCCGCCTCAACATCGACACCAGCGGCCGCGCCAACCTCGTCTCCGGCGGCATCGACCTCTTCGGCGAACGCCCGACCCAGGGCTACGGCGCCGGCTCTTTCCAGACCGCCTACCGCGACCATCGCGCCAACAAGGACGTCCCCGTCTCTGTGTCCCACACCGAGCCGGTGACCATCGCGGCGGAGCAGGGACTGCTCGGACTCATCGTCTACGTCGCCCTGATCGTCGTCGCTCTCTGGACCCTGGCCTCAGGAATCAGAGCGGGGCCCCAGGCCGCCCGAGCCGCGGTCTTAGCCGCCTTCGTGGCCCTCCTGGTTCACACGATGGCCTACGCCGGCTTCTTCGAGGACCCGATCACCTGGGTGTTGCTCGCGGTCGGCGCCTCGCTTGCGGCTGCTCCCCGGGTCCGCGACTCCGCTTAGGCTGCTGCCGTGTCGGGATACCTGCGCCGACTGGCGACGACCGGAGCCGCCTACACGGCGGCGAGCATCCTCTCGAAGCTCATCGCGGTCGCCCTGCTGCCGCTCTACACGCGCTACCTGACCCCGGCCGACTACGGCGCCGCCGAGGTGATGTTCGCGGCCGTCGTCTCCGCCAGCATCGTCGTCCGCCTCGGCCTGATCGAGGCGCTGCTGCGCTTCTACTACCGCGACGACGAGGACCCGCACCAGGTCCTCTCCAGCACCTTCGCCGGCCTCTTCTGGTTCGCGACGATCGGCGCCCTGGTCGCGCTGCCGTTCGCGACCCAGATCTCCGAAGCGCTGCTCGACCGGCCCGCCGGCGGCCTGGTGCGGATCTCGATCGGCGGCCTCTGGGTGCTGACGATGTTCGAATTCATGCTGACCACGTTCCGGCTCGAGGAGCGGGCGCGGGCCTACTTCGTGACGACGATCCTCAATGTCCTGATCACGATCGCGCTCACCGTCGTCCTCGTCGTCGGCGCCGGCGACGGGGCCCGCGGCCTGCTGATCGGCAGCTACGCCAGCGGCGCCGCCTTCGTCCTGGCCCTGATCGTCGCCCAGCGCCGCCGCCTCTCGCTGCGCTTCGATCTCGCCCTGCTGCGGAGGCTGCTGCGCTTCGGGCTGCCGACGATGCCGGCCGAGGCCTCGCTCTACCTGCTCAACTTCGTCGACCGGATCATCATCGTCCGCTCCGTCGGGCTCGCCGAGGCCGGCCTCTACTCGCTGGCGGTCAAGTTCGCGCAGGCGGTCAACGTCCTCGTCCGCGGCTTCCAGCTCGCCTGGCCGCCGCTCGCCTACTCGATCCGCGACGACGACGAGGCCCGCGGCGTCTACGCCACCGTCGTCACCCTCTTCGTCACCGGCTGCGCCTTCGCCGTCACCGGTATGTGGCTGTTCTCGCGCTGGATCGTGCGGGCACTGGCGGCGCCGAGATTCTTCGACTCCTACGAAGCGATCGGCCTGCTCACCCTCGCCGTCACCCTCTACGCGCTCTACATGGTGATGGTCGTAATCCTCGGCAGGACCGGCCGCACCGAGTTCAACTTCCCGGCGACTCTCGCCGCCCTGGTCGCCAACATCGCCCTCAACCTGATCCTGGTGCCGCCGCTCGGCATCGTCGGCGCCGCCCTCGCCCTGGTCGCCTCCTACGTCGTCGTGCTGGTGCTGATGTACGGCTTCACCCAGCGCCTCTTCCCGGTCCCCTACGAGTGGGGGCGCCTGGCGCGGGTGCTGCTGACCTCGGCGGCCCTCGTCTGCATCGGCGAATTCCTCGTTCCCACCTCCGGCATCGCCGGCCTGCTGATCCGCGCCGGCCTCTTCGCCGCCTACCCCCTTGCCCTCTTCGCCAGCGGCTTCTT
Organism: uncultured Solirubrobacterales bacterium; assembly: GCA_963735235.1. Taxonomy (GTDB): domain Bacteria; phylum Actinomycetota; class Thermoleophilia; order Solirubrobacterales; family 70-9; genus VAYN01. The sequence goes on from CAVTKD010000008.1 coordinate 13,495, forward strand.
CACCCCCGGCGAGCGCGTCTGGCTGGGGCGCCTCCGGTACCCGGGCAAGCTTGCGGCGGAACTGCGCGCCCTCCCGAGCGCCGTCGACGGCCGCGTCCCGGAGACCTATGAGGTCGAGCAGATGGACCAGGACCGCATCTAGGCGGCGAGCAGGACCAGGACACTGATGTCGATGGGCCTATTTTCCTCCATATAGAGGTGTTTGAGGCCCATCGGCCGTGGCTTGGGCACGGTCGCGGATCGAGACGCCACGGTAGGGCAGGAGCGATTGCCTCGCGTGCGCCCAGTAGGCGCGGGCGGGCTGGTTGGGCATGACGGTGGCGGCGAGGGCGCGGAGGGCGTAGGGCCAGGCGGTGAGGACACGTACGGCAAGGGCCGCCGCCCGCCCGTGGTGCTTGCGCATGTAGAGGTCGCGGTTGCGGTGGAATTCGACCACGCGCGGCAGGCCCGCGGCAAGGTCGGAGGAGAGCTGGTCGTGGTGGATGGCCTCGGCGGATGGGACGAAGAGCGAGTACCAGCCGGCGTCGGTGAGGCGCTTGGCGAAGTCGCACTCGTCGTAGTAGACGAAGAACGCGGGGTCGAGGTAGTCGACTTCGGCCGCGGCTTCGCGGCGGACCATCAGGGCGCTCGACTGGGCCCAGTCGACCCGCCGCGTCGCGCTGCCCCTGCTCTGAACGGTGAGCCAGCGGTGCAGGAAGAGCGCTCCGGCCACCGCGGTCCCCACCCCGGGGAACCGCCAGGCGCAGGGGACCGGCTCGCCGCCTGAGTCGAGCAGCCGCGGCCCCGCCGCCGCCACCTTCGGGTCGGCGTCGAGCGCCGCGACCAGTGCCGCGCTCGCCCCCGGCTGCAACTCCGAGTCCTCGTTGAGCAGCAGGCAGTAGCGGCCGCTTGCCTCGCGCATCAGGGTCGAGTCGTTCTCCGCCTTACCCGTCCGCTGTTCCAGCGCGATCAGGCGGATCTCACCGCCGAGCGCCCGCACCGCCGCGGCCGACCCGTCGTCGGAGGCGTTGTCGAGAACCAGCACCTCGCGCTCGATCGCGGCCGGATGGGTGCGCTCGATCGAGGCTAAGCACGCGAGCAGGAGATCGCGGCCATTCGTGTTCACGACGCAGTAGGAGAGCGTGGGCGGCAAGCGGGTCACGATAATCGGCGACCGTGCAATGTTCACTGGACACTCGACAGTGAAGGTCCAGCTCGTCGATCCATCGGCCTTCACGCCGCCCTACGACCGCGCCCTGGCCGCGGCGCTGGCCCGTGGCGGCGCCGAGGTCGAGCTGCTCACCAGCCGCTTCCTCTACGGGGCGGTGCCGCCCGCCGCGGGCTACCGGGTCGATGAGCGTTTCTACCGGCGCAGCGCCCGCCGCGGGCTCGAAGCTCGCGGCCGCCTCCCGTTCAAGCTGGCCGAGCACGTCCCGGACATGCTGCGCCTCCGCCGCGAGGCCTCGGCCCACCGAACAGCCCCCGGCGCCGCCCCAACCGCCGACGTCGTCCACTACCAGTGGCTGACCGTGCCGGCCCTCGACGTCCACCTCCTCCCCAAGCTGCGGCCGCGGGTGATGACCGCCCACTACATCCTGCCGCCGAGCCCGAGCCGCCGCCAGGCCGCCGCCGCCCGCCGCGTCCTCTCCCACATGGACGCTGTCGTCGCCCACTCCGAGCACGGCGCCGCCCGTCTCCGCGACGAGGTCGGCCTCGCCGCCGCCCGGGTCCGGGTCATCCCCCACGGCGCCTTCGACTACCTCACCCGCCTGCCGGAGGAGAAGCCGCTGCCGGCGGAGCTGGAGGGCGCCGAGGGCCCGGTGATCCTCTTCTTCGGGCTGCTGCGCCCGTATAAGGGGATCGAGAACCTGCTCGAGGCGTTCCGCCGGGTCGAGGGCGCCGAGCTCTGGATCGTCGGCAACCCGCGCATGGACGTCGGGCCGCTGCGTGAGCTCGCCGCCCGCGCCGCCGGCCGCGTCCGTTTCGTCACCCGCTTCGTCGCTGACGCCGAGATCCCGGCGATCTTCCGCCGCGCCGACGTCGTCGCCCTCCCCTACCTCGACGCCGAGCACTCCGGCGTCCTCTACACCGGCCTCGCCTTCGGCAAGCCGCTCGTGCTCAGCGCCGTCGGCGGCTTCCCCGAGGTCGCGGCCACCGGCGCCGCCCGGCTGGTTCCGCCCGGGGACAACGACGCATTGGCCGCCGCCCTCTCCAGGTTGATGGGCGATGAGTCTGCCCGCGCCGAGCTGGCCGCCGCCGCCCGCGCCGCCGCCGCCGGCCCCTTCTCCTGGGACGAGGCCGCCCGCCTCACCCTCGACCTCTACCGCGAGCTGATCGAGGCGCGAGGATGACCACCGTCGCCGCGATCCTCTTCTGGCTCTGCGCCTTCCTGATCGTCTACACGCACGCCGGCTACCCACTGGCCCTGCGCGCCCTCGTCGCCCTGCACCGCCACCCAGTCGAGACCTGGCCCGGCATCGCGGAAGGGGAACGCCGGCGTGACAGGCCGGAGGTCACCGCTTCGAAGAGCGCGGATTCGTTGCCGACCGTCACCCTGATCGTCCCCGCCTACGACGAGGAGGAGGTGATCGCGGGGAAGCTCGCCAACGCGCTGGCGCTCGAGTACCCGCGCGAGCGCCTACAGCTGATCGTCGCCTCCGACGGCTCGGCTGACGCGACCGCCGAGCGCGCCCGCGCCGCCGGCGCCGACCTCGTCCTCGAGCTGCCGCCCGGCGGCAAGGTCGCCGCCCTCAACGCAGCCGCCGAGCGGGCCAGCGGCGAGCTGCTCGCCTTCTCCGACGCCAACAGCGTCTGGGCCCCCGACGCCCTCGCGCGTCTGGTCGAGCCCTTCTCCGACCCGAGCGTCGGCTACGCCTGCGGACAGGTCCGCTTCCTCGACGAGGGTGGCGACAACCTCGAGGGCGCCTACTGGCGCTATGAGATGGCGGTGCGGGAGATGGAGTCGGCGCTGGGCGGCGTCACCGCCGGCAACGGCGCCATCTACGCGGTCCGGGCCGATGCCTACGCGCCGCTCGCTCCCTCCGGCAGCCACGACCTCTCCTTCCCCTTCGAGCTGGCCAAGCGCGGCCTGCGCTCGCTCTACGTGCCCTGGGCGCGGGCGGAGGAGAAGATGGTCCCGACCATGGAGGGCGAGTTCGCCCGCAAACGGCGGATGATGATCGGGCTCTGGGACATCGTCGTCGGCGAAGGCATGCTCTCCCCCCGCGGCTACTCGCCCCTCTTCGCCTTCGAGATCGCCTCGCACCGGCTGCTGCGCTACCTCAGTCCGCTGCTGCACCTCGTCGTCCTCGCCGCCAACGTCGCCCTGCTCGGCCACGGCTGGGTCTACACCGCGACCCTGGTCGCCCAGCTGGCCCTGGTCGCGGCGGCGCTGCTCGGGCGCCGGCTGCCACTGGCGCCGCTGCGGATCGCCCGCTACTACGTGATGACGACAGCCTCGATCGCCGCCGGCCTCTGGGACCGCTGGCGCAAGGGAGCGCCGGGCCGCTGGGAGAAGGCGGAGGGAACGCGCTGATGCCCCGCGCCGTCGACCTGCTGATCGCCGCCGTCTCCCTGGTCGTGCTCTCGCCCTTCCTGCTCGCCGCCGCGATCGCGATCAAGCTCGGCAGCCGCGGGCCGGTCATCTACCGCCAGCGCCGCGTCGGCCACGATGAACGCGAGTTCGAGATGTGGAAGCTGCGGACGATGGCTCAGGGCTCCGACCCGGTCGGCGTCGGCACGATCGTCTACCGCGACGACCCCCGGGTCACCGCCGCCGGCCGCTTCCTCCGCCGCACCTCGCTCGACGAGGTCCCGAACCTGGTCAACGTCCTCCGCGGTGAGATGGCGATCGTCGGCCCGCGCCCGACCATCCCCGCCCAGGTCGATGACTACACCCCGTTCCAGCGCCGCCGCCACGAGGTCCTCCCCGGCATCACCGGTTGGGCCCAGGTCCAGGGCCGCGCCGGCATCCCCTGGGAGGAGCGGATCGAGCTCGACGTTGACTACGTCAACCACCGCTCCGCCGCCCTCGACGCCCGCATCCTCCTCCGCACCGCCCGCCTTGTCATCACCGGCCAGGGCCTCGCCCCGGACTGAGCCGCCGTCCCCGCTCCGATCAGCCGCCCGCCCGGTCCCGCGACTACTCCCCGCCGATGGGCCTCAAATACCCCATAGGGAGGGAAATCGGCCCATCGACGTCGAGGACGTAGGGTTTTGGGCGTGACTGAACGGCCCGAGGTCAGCCTGCGCCGCTTCGAGCCCGGAGACGGGCCCGCGGTGCATCGCTGGTTCAACAACCCGGCGGCGACGGCGTCGCTGATGGAGCAGCGTGACGAGTTCACGCTCGAGCAGGCCGAGGGCTGGGCGCGGCGGGCGATGGACGACTCCGGCGAGGATCGCAAGTTCGCGATTGTCGTCGAGGGATACGAGGAGCCGGTCGGCTTCACCGCGCTCTACGGCCTCTTCCGCCAGACCGCGCCGGAGCTGGGCGCGTTGATCGGCGACGACGTGCGCGGCAAGGGTGTCGGTCGCCGCGCCGAGGCGCTGACGATCGCCAGGGCCTTCGACGAGTACGGCGCCCACCGCGTCTACGGTCGCATCCCCGCCCGCAACGAGATCGCCAAGAAGACCGTGACCAGCCTCGGCTGGGTGCACGAGGGGACGATGCGCGGCCACCTCGCCCGCGCCGACGGACCGGCCGACGACTGCGAGGTCTGGGGCGTGCTCCCCGACGAGTTCCGCGCCGCCGCCGCGGACCTGCTCGGGTGAGCGAGGGCACCGCGGAGCTGCTCGCCGACCGCGGCGAGGCGGCGGCTGGCCGCGAGTTCTTCCGCTCCCGCCCCTTCCTCGACGCCGAGGCCGTCACCCACACGCTGCGGATTGTCGCCGGCGACACCAAGCTGCTCGCCCCTTTGATTGTCCGCGAGATCCCCGGCGCATCGGGGATCGACGCGGTCTCGCCCTATGGCTATCCGGGGCTTGCCGGACCAAGCGGGGCGCCGCTCGATCCCGCCGCGATCGACTTCGGGCCGACCGGGCTGGTCAGCCTCTTCCTCCGTCACCCGCTCGGACCGCCGCCGCTCTCCGGGGCCAGCGAGCGCAACGTGGTCCAGATCGCCGACCCGGCGAAACCGCCGAAAAGCCGACCCAGCGACCGCCGCCAGGTGCGCAAGAACCTCGAGGCGGGATACACCGTCGCGCTGATCCCCGGAACCGAGACCACCCTCGAGCAGCGGGCCGGCTTCCTCGACGTCTACGAGCAGACGATGCGCCGCACCGAGGCCGCCGACCACTACTTCTTCGGCGCCGCCTACTTCGACCGCGTCCTCGAAGCCGACCGCACCTGGCTCGCCCTCGCCACCGCGCCCGACGGCGAGCTGGCCGCCGCCTCGCTGGCCGTGGTCAGCGACAGCTTCCTCCATTACTACCTCTCCGGCAGCGCCGACTCGCACCTACGCGACTCGCCGATGAAGAACGTCCTCGCGGTCCTGATCGAGCACGCCGCCGCGCTGGCCCTGCCGCTCAACCTCGGCGGCGGCATCGCCCCCGGCGACGCCCTCGAGGAATTCAAGCGCGGCTTCGCCAACCGCACCCAGACCTTCCAGACCTCCGAGATCGTCTGCGACCCGGAGCGATACGCACTCCTCAGCGGAGACCGCCCCCGCACCGGCTTCTTCCCCGCCTACCGCGCCTAGGCGAGCTACGGTTCTTCGGGTTCAGCCGGCGTCGGGCCGGTGAAGACGAAGGCCTGGGCGGGCTCCCCGCCGTACTTGCCCCAGGTCGCCTTGCCGAAGGCGCGGATCGCGTCGAGCGTTTTCGCACCCTCGTACTTGGGACAGCCGAGCAGGTTGGTCCAAGTGGCCACCGCCACCGCGTAGGGCATCTTTTCGTTCGGGAAGAGCAGCGTCGCCCCGTACATCGTGTCGTAGAGGCCGATCAGTTCCAGCTGGTCCTTTTCGGCCAGTTCGGGCGCGTACTGAATCTCCATCCGCCCGTGCTCGAGCGAGTGGACGAAGTCGATTTCCGCCGGCATTTCGGAGTAGGCGCCGTCGGCCTGCTGATAGGGCGGTTCGACGTGGGCCCCGGAGGTCGGCGGGTTGGTCTTGTAGTCCGGCGTCGGAGCTGTCGGGGGGATGTGCTCGTGTCCCTCATCCGGCAGCTTCAGGCGCAGTACGCAGCCGGCCTGCTTGGCGGCGGCGGCCAGGCTCGCCACCTTCACCGGCGGCGGCGCGATGCCGGCCCGTTCGTCCGGCGTCACCCCGTTGGTCGAGCCGTAGGAGGCGTTGAGGTTGATGTGCGCGTCGCCGCTCTTGGAGCCGCTGTCGCCGCCGCTGGAGAGGACGACGACCACGATCGCCGCCGCGATGACCACCACCGCCGCGACCGCGTAGGCGACGATCAGCCGAGTGCGGTTGGAAGCGCTCTTCTCGTGTTCGCCCTCGATGCGCTCCTGGCGCAGCTGCTCCCGGTCTTTCCCCTGGTCCGCCATCGCTGGTCGCGCAGCTTAGTCGGCGCGGCCGGTCAGAGTGGCGGCGTCGCCGCGGACGCGCTCCCATGGCCTCGACGCCCGCAGCGCCCCGAGCACCGCCCGCGTCGCCGGCGCCTTGTTGAGCGCGTAGAAGTGGATGCCCGGCGCCCCGGCGATCAGCAGCTCGGCGCACTGCTGGGCCGCGTAGGCGACGCCCAGCTCGAACTCGCGCTCGGGGTCCCCGCCGGCCGCTTCGAAGGCCGCTTCCAGCGGTGCCGGGATCGAGGCGTCGCAGAGGCTGCAGATCCGCTTCGTCTGGGCGAAGCTCGCGACCGGGATCACCCCGGCCAGGATCGGCACCTCGATCCCCCGCGCCCGCGCCTCGCGGACGAAGTCGAAGTAGACCTGGTTGTCGAAGAAGAGCTGGGTGATCAGGAAGCCGGCGCCGGACTCGACCTTGGTCTTCAGGTAGGAGAGGTCGGTCTCGAGGTCGGGCGCCTCGGGGTGCACCTCCGGGAAGCAGGCGCCGCCGATCGCGAAGTCCCAGCCGGCGCTGATGAACGCGGCCAGCTCGGCGGCGCTGCCGAGGCCGCCCTCGGGCTGGACGAAGTCCCCCTCGCCGCGCGGCGGGTCCCCCCGCAGCGCGAACACGTTGTCGATCCCCGCCGCCGCGATCCGGTCAAGGGTCGCGCCCAGCCCCTCCCTGGTCTCGCCGACGCAGCTGAGGTGGGCCATCGTCTCCAGGCCGAGCTCGTCCTGCAGCGCCGTGGTGATCTCGACCGTGCCGTCGCGGGTCGAGCCGCCGGCGCCGTAGGTGACCGAGGCGAAATCGAGCTCGAGGTGCGCCAGCTCACGCGCCGTCGCGTAGAGCTGCTCGGTCGCCTCGGCCGTCTTCGGCGGGAAGAACTCGACCGAGAAGGTCGGCCGTCGCGCCGCGATGATCTTGTCGATCCGCATCCGGGCAGGGTATCCGCCCGGGTCTCTAGGCGGAGGCCTTGCGGCGGTTCTCCACTTTGGCCTGGAAGTAGGCCTGGATGTCCTCGAGATGCTTGCCCTTGGTCTCGGGGACGAACTTCCAGCAGAACCAGAGCGTCACCAGGCCGATCCCGCCGTAGATCCAGAAGGCGCCGGTGCGGCCGGCGGCTTCGATCAGCAGCAGGAAGGTCAGCGAGACGATGAAGTTGAAGGTCCAGTTCGCCATCGTCCCCAGCCCGGCCGCCTTGCTGCGCACGGCGAGCGGGTAGATCTCGGCGTTGATCAGCCAGAAGATCGGCCCGAGGCTGATCGCGAAGGAGGCGACGTAGGTCATCAGGCTGACGATCGCGACCACCGAGGCGAGGGTGCTGTCGCCACCGCCGATGAAGGCGGCGCCGAGGGCGAAGAGCGAGATCACCATCCCGGAGACGCCGACCATCAGCATCGTCCGCCGCCCGGCGCGGTCGAGCAGCCGCAGTGCCAGCAGGGTGAAGCCGACGTTGATGACCCCGACCCCGACCGCCGCCAGGATCGCCCCGGCGGAGGAGTTGACGCCGGTGAATTCGACGATCGTCGGCGCGTAGTAGATGACCGTGTTGATCCCGGTCACCTGCTGCAGGATCGCCAGCCCGACGCCGACGAACAGTGCCGCTTTGACCACCGGCTCCAGCAGCTCGCTCCAGGCCCCGGGCTTGTCGTCGAGGCTCTCCTTGATCTCTTCCAGCTCGCGGTCGATCGTGTCCGGGTCGTTGACGCGGATCTTCGCCAGGGTCGCCCGCGCCGCGAAGTCGTCGCCGCTCATCACCAGCCAGCGCGGGCTCTGCGGCATCCGCAGCATCCCGAAGGCGAGGGCCAGCGCCGGCACGCAGCCGAGCCCGAGCATCCAGCGCCAGCCCTCGCTGTCGTTGAAGGCGAGCCCGACCAGGTAGGCGACGAGGATGCCGATCGTCACCGCCAGCTGGAAGAAGCTGACCAGGCGCCCGCGGCTCTCCGGCGGCGCCACCTCGGAGATGTAGACGGGAGCGGCGGCGGAGGCGAGGCCGATGGCGACGCCGATCACGACCCGGGCGGCGACCAGGACGTCGACGTTGGGCGCCGCGGCGCTGAACAGCGCCCCGACGATGAAGACGGCGGCGGCGAGCAGGATCATCAGCCGCCGGCCGTAGGTGTCGGCTGCCGGGCCGGCGATCGCCGCGCCGCCGATGGCGCCGATCGGGACCGCAGCGACGACCACGCCCTGGGCGAAGCTGCCGAGGTCGAAGTCCTGCTTTATGAAGAGCAGGGCGCCGGCGATGATCCCGGTGTCGTAGCCGAACAGCAGCCCGCCGAGCCCCGCGATCGCCGCGGTGAGAACCACATTGCGCCGCGCCCGCCGAGCGGACTCCTCAAGTCCCGTGCCCATCCCGTTCGAGACCGTACATCGCCCCACGGACGAGCGCACCCCTGCCATCCGCGCCTTTACCCCGGACTTTGCGGAAAGGACGATCGGTACCCCCTTGATTCCGGCCGGGGAATGGCGCTAAGTTCGCCCTGCGACCGGGAGAGACCGGTTCCCGCGGAAGCCAAGCGGGAGGCGGTCTCGGAGGTGGCGCAACGAGCTTCTAAGCGCGAAGGCTACGCGCGAGGCAGGCGACGAGCGTCATCACCGGTCGTTTTTTCGTTCCCGCGTCCGACTCGCCACCTAGCGTTGCCCCTGGCCTTGGGAGACCTGCCCTCCCGGCCCGCGACCGGGGCGCACCTCCGGGAGCTGGGCGTCGACCGCGGACCCCGTGAGCGCCGTTCGCGAACGACATAGCCCGCCCGCTCCCACCTTCTCGTCAGCCCCTGGTCCCCGCCCGTACCCGGGCCAGAGGGGCTATGGGAGGATGGGCCGATGAGCGGTGAGGTTCGCTACGAGCGGGTTGGTGCGGCGGCGGTCCTGACCGTCGACCGCCCGCAACGCCGCAACGCGGTCGACGGCGCCACCGCGACGCTGCTGCGCCAGGGCTTCGAGGACTTCGAGGCGGACGCCGGCGCCGGCGTCCTCGTCCTCACCGGGGCCGGGGGCGAGGCCTTCTGCGCCGGCGCCGACCTCAAGGCGCTCGACCTCGACGTCGACGACGCGGCCGGCCCGATGGGCTTTAGCCGCCTCACCCCGTCGAAGCCGGCGATCGCGGCCGTCGACGGTTGGTGCCTGGCCGGCGGCCTCGAGCTCGCCCTCTGGTGCGACCTGCGCGTCGCCACCCCCGCCTCCACCTTTGGCTTCTTCGAGCGCCGCTGGGGAGTGCCACTGGTCGACGGCGGCACCCAGCGCATGCCCCGCGTGGTCGGCATGGGCCGGGCCCTGGAGCTGATCCTCACCGGCCGCCCCGTCGACGCCGAGGAGGCGCTGCGGATCGGCCTCGTCAACGAGGTCGTCGCCCCCGGCGCCCACCTGGAGCGCGCCCTGGAGCTGGCGGAGACGATCGCGGCCTTCCCGCAGGAGACGATGCTCGCCGACCGCCGCGCCGCGATCGAGGGCGCCGGGCTGCCGCTCGCCGAGGGCCTCGCCCTCGAGCACCGGCTCGGCCGCGAGACGCTCGACGTCGCGGTCCGCGGCGCCGCCCGCTTTGCCGCCGGCGAGGGCCGCGGCGGCACCGGCGTCTAAACCCCGCTGGTTCAGCCCTCGCGGGCGACGCGGCGCATTTCGTCCTCGGCGGCTTCCGGGCCGAGGTATGGCATCTGCACGGCGAAGACGAGATCGGGAAGGATCCGCCGCAGCTCCGGCCCGCGGCCGGCCCTGACCTCGTCGAAGATCATCGAGGTGGCGCCGCCGATCGCGAAGCGGGCGGTGTCGGCCGGCAGCTCGCCCGCCCGGGCGCAGACGCCACGGCCTTCCTCGAGGAACGGGATGAAGCGGCCAAGCGCGGCCCGGTAGCGGATCCGCGCCTCCTCGCCGACGGCGGTCACCTCGACCATCGCCATCCGGGCGACGTCGGCCTCGTCGGCGAGCAGCTCGACCAGCGCCCGCAGCGCCGCCACGATCCGTTCCGGCCAGGGGTCCCCGGCGGCGCTCTCGTAGGCGGCCGCGACGTGGGCGACGAGGACGTCGATGGCCGCGTCATAGGATTCGAGGAAGCAGGTCTCCTTGTTGGGGAACAGTTCGTCGAAGGTCTGGCGGGGCACCTGCGCCGCCTCGACCACGCCGGCGATCGTGGTCGCCTCGTAGCCCTTCGCCGCCGCGACCCGGACCATCGCCTCCAGCAGTCGCCCGCGTTCGGAACGGACCGAGTGAGTCTGTGGGAGCGCCTGGCCCGGATCCGACCCGGACCGTGGACTCGATGCCGATGTCGAACCCATTCCCGCTCAGCGTAGGGGAGGGAAGACAGCCTGTCCAACGACCAGACGGAGATTTCGATCCGCCCGCCCCGACCTGCCTCTGAGCCGAGCCTCCACCGCACCCGCTATGTGACCTTCCTCCATAAGTCGAGTAAGCCGGTCAACTTTATATAGAATGCCGAACTCGCTCGGATAGAGCGGCGTTTCGGCCAGGTCCTCGGCAGGGATCGGGCCTCCAAACCAGATCCGAAGGAGGCACATCCAGTGACCGATACCACCAGGAATCCACGAGGTCTGCGCCGTGCGGCGCTCGCCCTGACCGCGCTCGCGCTGCTCATCGCGGCGACGGCCGGCTTAGGGACCGGCTCCGCCGTCGCGAAGCAGGGCCGCGGGAGCAATGCCCCCCATTTCCACAACGGCGACAACCACACTCTGCCGTTCCCCGGCAGCCATCCCAGCTGGCCCGGCGGCGGCACCCTGCCGGGAGCCGGCACTCCGGTCCCGGGCCAGGACACCTCGCTCGACCCGACCGAGCTGCAGCCGCCGGTTATCTCGGTGCTGAAGGACAGCGGCAACCTTGTCCCCGGCTCGGTCTTCGTCGCACCGAAGATCACCACGGCGGGAACCCCTGGCCAACAGGGTCCGGAGATCGTCGACAACGAGGGGAGGCCGATCTTCTTCCAGCCGGTCGACCTCCCGTACCAGGCGAGCGACTTCCGCGTCCAGCAGTACCGTGGCCAGCCGGTCCTCACCTATGACGTCGGCCAGAGCACCGGCGGCCCGGGCCACAGCACGGGCGAGGACGTGATCCTCGACAGCCATTACCGTCAGATCGCGACCGTCTCCTCCGGCAACGGCCTCGAGCAGGCCGACCAGCACGAGTTCCGGCTGACCCCGCAGGGAACGGCGCTGATCACGGTCTACCACGCGGTGCCCTACGACCTCTCCCCCTACGGCGGCCCCGCCAACGGCCAGGTCTTCGACGGCGTCGCCCAGGAGATCGACGTCGCCACCGGCAAAGTCCTCTGGCAGTGGGACAGTCTCCAGCACATCCCCCTCAGCGACAGCTACATCCCCGTCCCGACCGACCCGAGCAAACCGTGGGACTACTTCCACATCAACGCCGTCAATCCCGACCTCGACGGCAACCTGCTGATCTCCGGCCGTGGCGTCTCGACCATCGTCAAGGTCGACCGCCACAGCGGTGACGTGATCTGGTGCCTGGGCGGTAAGGAGTCCGACTTCAAACTCGGCCCCGGCGTCCAGTTCAACGGCCAGCACAACGCGCTGCCCGAGGCTCCGAACGTGATTCGGATCTTCGACAACGGCAACGGCGGTGGCCCGGCGACGGGACTGCCGTCGAGGGTGATCGACGTCAAGCTCGACACGAAAGCGAAGACGGCGACCCTCGTCGCTTCGGTTCAGCACTCCGACGGGCTGATCGCAAACTCGCAGGGCAACGCCCAGCGCCTGCCCTACGGGCACCTGTTCGTCGGCTGGGGCAGCGTCGGCCGCTTCTCGGAGTTCGACTCCGGCGGCAGCCTGCTCTGGGACGGCCAGGTGCCGGCGGGCTATGACACCTACCGGGCCTACCGCTCGCCGTGGGTCGGCGAGCCGACCACGGACCCGACCGCCGAGGCCGAGGCCAGCGGTGGCGGCAACGTCGCGGTGAACGCGATCTGGAACGGAGCCACCGAGGTCGACCGCTGGCTCGTCCTCGCCGGCTCCCACCAGTGGAACCTGAGCCCGGTCGGCTCGGCCGCCTGGAACGGGCTCGACACGGCGATCGCCGTGCACACCCACTCGCCCTACGTGGAGGTCGTCGCCCTCGACGATCACGGGCACGCAGTCGGCCGCTCACAGCCAGTCCAGGTGAGCGACTAAGGGGGAATCTGCCGCGGCGTCGCTCGGTCCCACCTGGCCGGGCGGCGCCGTCCCCATTTGCGCCGCCGGCGCTGAGCCGCGGCGCTATCTTGGCCGCGATGGCCTCCGAGAGCGACGTCCGCGAGCTGGCGCTCGCCCTGCCGAACACGATCGAGAAGCCCTCCTACGGCACTCCCGGCTTCCGGGTCCGCGACAAGCTCTTCGCCCGCATCCGCGAAGCGGGCGTGCTGCTGGTCTGGTGCGAGAGCCTCGAGGAAAAGGACTTCCTGATCGAAGGTGACCCGGAGAAGTTCTTCACCACGCCTCACTACGACGGCCACTCCAGCGTCCTCGTCCGCCTCGAGGCCGTCGACCGCGGGGAGCTGGCCGAGTTGCTGGCGGAATCGGCGCGTATCCGCGGAAGCTAGGGAACCCGGAGGACGATCTTGCCGCCGGAGTGACCGGCTTCCGCGAGGCGGTGCGCCTCGGCGACGTCCTCGAGGTCGAAGACTCGGGCGACCTCTACCTGCAGATGGCCGGCCTCGATCAGGTGGGAAAGGCCGGCGAGGCCGACGGGGTCGGGCTCGACCAGCAAGCCGGTGGCCCGACGCTCGCTGCGCTTCGCCAGGTCGAGCAGCTCCGGCGAGACGCCGCTGGGGACCGAGACGAGGATCCCGCCGGGGCGCAGTGTCGGCAGCGAGCGCTCGCCGTTGGCGCCGGTGAAGTCGATCACCGCGTCGAGGTCGGAGAGCAGCTCCTCGAAGCGCTCGCTCCTGTAGTCGATGACCCGGTCGGCGCCGAGCCCGCGCAGCCACTCCGCCTGCTCGGCGCGGGCGGTGCCGATGACCTTGGCGCCGCGGGCCCTGGCGATCTGCACGGCGAGGTGGCCGACCCCGCCGCCGGCGCCGTGGATGAGGACGTCGGCACCGTCCTCGAGCGCGATCGTGTCGACGACGATCTGCCAGGCGGTCAGGCCGGCCAGCGGCAGGGCGCCCGCCTCCGAGTGGGAGAGCGCGTGGGGCTTGGCGGCGAACTGCCGTGACGGCGCCGTCACGTACTCGGCGTAGGCACCCGCCTGGCGCGGGAACCACGGCATCCCGAAGACCTCGTCGCCGACCTTGAAGCGGGTGACGCCACCGCCGGCCGCGGTGACGACGCCGGAGACGTCCCAGCCCAGCCGGACCGGCGGCTCGCCGAGCACCGCGGCGACGCCCTTGCCTTCGCGCGTCTTGAAGTCGACCGGGTTGACTCCGGCGGCATGGACCCGCACCTGGATCTCGGTCGGGATCGGCTCCGGGACCGGGACCTCCTCGATTGCCAGCACCTCCGGCGGCCCGTACCGATGCTGGACCACGGCCCGCACTAGCGCTCACCGCCGGGCATCGACTCGATCGCGGCCATCGCGGCCGATGATAGGCGCCCGCTGCCGCCGAACGCGAAGACTTACCGTTCCTATAGGGACACCAATTCTTCGGGTTCGCGGGGGTTGGTAGCTTCGGGCCCGTGAAGCGGATCAACATCGCGGCGCCGGAGTTCGAGTTCGACGGCGACGACCCGGAGGGGTTCCGCGCCGGCATCGCCCGGCTCGGCAAGCTGCTCGGTGCCAGGGAGTCCGGGATCAGCGTCTACGAGATCCCGCCCGGCCAGTCGATCTGCCCGTACCACTACGAGGTCGGAGAGGAGGAGTGGCTGCTGGTGCTCGAGGGCCGGCCGACCCTGCGCACGCCCGCGGGCTCGGAAACGCTCGATTCCTGGGACGTCGCCTGCTTCCCGCGCGGCCCCGAGGGTGCCCACGCCGTCCGCAACGAGACCCGGCGCAATGCCCGCGTGCTGATGTTCTCCACCGTCGCCGTCCCCACCGCGACGGTCTACCCCGACAGCGACAAGGTCGGGATCTGGACCGGCGACGCCGAGACCGACGTGCTCGTCCGCGGCGACAACGCCGCCGGCTACTACGACGGGGAGACCTGAGCGCCGTGACCGAGGCGGCGCTGCTGGCGGCCGCCCGAGGCGGCGACGAAGGGGCCTTCGAGCGCCTGGTCGAGCCCTACCGGCGTGAGCTGCACGCGCACTGTTACCGGATGCTCGGCTCGCTGCACGACGCCGAGGACGCCCTGCAGGACGCGATGCTGCGGGTCTGGCGCGGGCTGAAGGGGTTCGAGGACCGCAACTCGCTGCGCGCCTGGCTCTACAAGATCGCCACCAACGCCAGCCTCGACATCCTCGGCCGCCGCCGTAAGCGGCTGCTGCCGCTGGATTACGGGCCCGCGGCCGACCCGAACCGGCCCCCCGGCGATCCCGTCGCCGAGCAGGTCTGGCTCGAGCCCTACCCGGACGAGACGCTCGAGGTCGAGGACGGCTACGCCGCGCCCGACGCCCGCTACGAGCAGCGCGAGGCGGTCGAGCTCGCCTTTGTCGCCGCGCTGCAGGAGCTGCCAGCGCGCCAGCGCGCGGTGCTGATCCTGCGCGAGGTGCTCGGCTTCTCGGCCAAGGAGGTGGGGGAGACCCTGGAGACCTCGGTGCCCTCGGTCAACAGCGCCCTGCAGCGTGCCCGCAGGACCGTCGACCAGCGCCTGCCGGACCGCAGCCAGCAGGCGACCCTGCGGGCGCTCGGCGACGAGCGCATGCGGCAGATCGTCGAGGACTACATGGAGGCGATGCGCAGCGGCGACGTCAGCCGGGTCGTCTCGATGCTGGCCGCGGAGGACGCCGCCTGGTCGATGCCGCCGCTGGCCAGCTGGTATGGCGGCCTGGCCGAGATCGAGGTCTTCCTGCGCCGCGGCCCGCTCTCCGGCGAGTGGCGCTGGCGCCACGCCCCGGGCCGCGCCAACGGCCAGCTCGCCGTCGGCACCTACACCTGGATCGAGGACGCCGGGACCCACATCCCCTTCTCACTCGACGTGCTGACGATGGAGGGCGGGCGGATCAAAGAGGTAACCGCCTTCGTCGTCCGCGTCGCCGACACTCCGGATGGCTATTCTCAGTGGCCCGAGTACGCGGCGGACAGCGACAGAGTCCAGTCCGTCTTCCAGCGTTTCGGCCTCCCCGACCACCTCGATTGAACGGAAGGCGATGAGTTCTCGCCCTTCCCGCAGTTCCACCCATATGGATACCGCCGCCGCACATAACAACGACCGCACCCGCTGGCTCGCCCTCTACGTGCTCTGCACGGGGATGCTGATGATCGTGCTCGATGCGACGATCGTCAATGTCGCCCTGCCCACGATCCAGGACAGCCTCGGCTTCTCGCAGAGCAAGCTGGCTTGGGTCGTCAACGCCTACATGATCCCCTTCGGCGGCCTGCTGCTGCTGGCCGGCCGGCTCGGCGACCTCGTCGGCCAGCGCCGCGTCTTCCTCGTCGGCCTGGCGATCTTCACCTGTGCCTCGCTGCTCTGCGCCGCCTCCCAGAGCCAGGAGATGCTGATCGGCGCCCGCTTCGTCCAGGGCATCGGCGGAGCGCTGGCCTCGGCGGTGATCCTGGGGATGATCGTGACGATGTTCCCGGAGCCGGCGCACCAGGCGAAAGCGATCGGCGTCTTCGGCTTCGTCGCCTCCGCCGGCGGCTCGATCGGGCTGCTGCTCGGCGGCGTCATCACCGAGGCGATCAGCTGGCACTGGATCTTCCTGATCAACCTGCCGATCGGCATCCTCGTCGCCTACCTGGCGACGCGCCTGGTCGAGGCCAGGGAGGGGATCGGCCTGCACGAGGGCGCCGATTTCCCCGGCGCGGCGCTGATCACGGCGGCGCTGATGATCGGGGTCTTCACGATCCTCCAGGTCAGCGAGTGGGGCTGGGGATCGACCAAGACGCTCGGGCTCGGGGCGATCTCGCTGGCGCTGCTTGCCGCCTTCATCTTCCGCCAGGCGCGGATCGCCAACCCGCTGATGCCGCTGCGCCTGTTCCGCTCCCGCAACGTCGCCGGCGCCAACGTCCTGCAGGCACTGCTGGTCGCGGGGATGTTCGGGATGTTCTTCCTCGGCGCCCTCTACCTGCAGCGCGTGCTCCACTACAGCACCCTCGAGGTCGGCCTCGCCTTCCTGCCGACGACGCTGATGATGGGGACGCTCTCGCTCGGTTTCTCGGAAAAGCTGATCATGCGCTTCGGGCCGCGCCGGACGCTGATTCCCGGTGTCTGCATGGCCGTCGTCGCGCTGCTGCTCTTCGCCCGCACCCCGGTCGACGGCAACTACCTGACCGACCTGTTGCCGCCGTTCCTGCTGATCGGCATCGGCATGGGCTCGGCCTTCCCGGCGATCATGACCCTGGCGATGTCCGGGGCGACGCCGGAAGACGCCGGCCTCGCCTCCGGCCTGGTCAACACCAGCATGCAGGTGGGCGGGGCGATCGGGCTGGCGGTGCTGGCGACGCTCTCCACCCAGCGCACCCAGAACCTCGTCGACAGCGGCGTCTCCAACGCCTCGGCGCTGACCTCCGGCTACCACCTCGCCTACCTCGTCGGCGCCGGGCTGGCGGCGATCGCAGCCGCGATCGCGATCTTCGTGCTGCGGGACGTCGCGGCGGCGGGCGCCATGGCTCCCGAGGCCGCGCCTGGGCCCGAGCACCAGGCCGCCGAGCGCGAGCCGGCGTACTCCGAAGCCGGCTGACGCCCAGCAGCTCCCGCTCGACCTACTGCGTCAGCGAAGCCGACTCGAGGATGCCGAGCAGCTGGGTGACGCGGCAGACCAGCAGGCGCTCCTCGTCGATCTCGACCCAGGCGCCAGCGGCGGCCGGGAAGACGACGTGGTCGCCGGGCGCGACCGGCATCTCGACCCCGGCCTGCGCCCACCAGTCCATGCCGGGTCCCACGGCCAGCACGATGCCCTGCTCGGGCGGCGGCTCGTGGGTGCCGGGCGGGACGACCAGCCCGGAGCGCCGCACCCGGTCCTGGTCGAGCTCCTTGATCACGATCTGGTCGAACAGCGGCCGCAGCTGGTGGCGGACGGACTCGGTGGGGTCGGGTATCTGCGCGGTGCCCATCGCCTAAGTTTGCAGCATGCCGACGCTGGCTTCCCGGCCGTCCCGCCGCCAGCTCGGCATGGCGACGCTCGCCCTCGGCGCGCTCGGCGTCGTCTTCGGCGACATCGGCACCAGCCCGCTCTACGCGCTGCAGACCGTCTTCGCCTCCGACCACCAGGCGGTGAAGCCGACCGAAGGCGACGTCTTCGGGGTGATCTCGCTGGTCTTCTGGTCGATCACGCTGATCGTCTCGGTCGAGTTCGTCCTCTTCATCATGCGGGCCGACAACGACGGCGAGGGCGGCATCCTGGCGTTGATCGCCAAGATCATGGGCGCGCCGTTGCGGAGCGGCAAGTTCAAGGCGACGCTGATCGGGCTCGGCATGTTCGGCGTCGCCCTCTTTTACGGCGACGGGATGATCACCCCGGCGATCTCGGTCCTCTCGGCGGTCGAGGGGATGAAGGTGGCGGTGCCAAGCCTGGGCTCGCTGGTGCTGCCGATAACGATCGCGGTGCTGGCCGCCCTCTTCACGATCCAGCGCTTCGGCACCCACGTGATCGGCCGCGTCTTCGGGCCGGTGATGGTGATCTGGTTCGGAGTCATCGCCGCCGCCGGCCTCGGCCGCATCGTCGCCCACCCGGAGATCGTCAAGGCGCTCTCACCCAGCTACGGGTTCGAGTTCTTCACCGCCCACCCGGGCATCGCCTTCATCTCGCTCGGCGCGATCGTCCTCACCATCACCGGCGCCGAGGCCCTCTACGCCGACATGGGCCACTTCGGCCGCCCGGCGATCAGCCGCGCCTGGTTCTTCGTCGTCTTCCCGGCGCTGACCCTCAACTACATGGGCCAGGGCTCGCTGATCCTCGACACCCCGAGCGCGATCGACAACCCCTTCTTCCTGCTGATCCCGCACTGGGGGCGGATCCCGATGGTGGTGCTGGCGACGGTGGCGACCGTGATCGCCTCGCAGTCGGTCATCTCCGGCGCCTTCTCGGTCACCCGCCAGGCGGTCCAGCTCGGCTTCCTGCCGCGGCTGACGATCCGCCACACCTCGGCCCGCGAGATCGGCCAGGTCTACGTGCCGGCGGTCAACTGGTTCCTCTTCGCCGCGGTGGTGGCGCTGGTGCTCGGCTTCGAGTCCTCGACCCGGCTCGCCTCCGCCTACGGCATCGCCGTCACCGGCACGATCACCGTCGACACCCTGCTCTTCCTCGTCGTCGCGCGGACGCTCTGGCGCAAACCGGGCTGGCTGGTCGCGCTCGGCGCCGCCGTCTTCTTCACCGTCGACCTCGCCTTCCTCGGCGCCAACCTGACCAAGGCCGCGCACGGCGGCTGGTTCCCGCTCTCGGTCGGGGTGGCGATCTTCACCGTGCTCAGCACCTGGAAGCGCGGCAGCGAGAAGGTCCGCACCGCCCGCGTCGAGGAGGAGGGCTCGCTGCGCTCCTTCGTCGAGGAGCTGCGCACGATGGAGCCGCCGGTGGTGCGGGTTCCCGGCACGGCGGTCTACCTCAACGCCCGCCGCGAAACGACGCCGCTGGCGCTGCGGGCCGGGGTCGAGCACAACTTCGCGATCCGCGAGGCGGTGGTGATCATCTCGATCGAGACGACCAGAGCGCCCTACGTGCCGGAGTCCGAGCGGCTGGTCGTCGACAACCTCGGCTACGAGGACGACGGCATCAGTCACCTCACCGCCCGCTACGGCTTCCAGGACAGCTTCCACGTGCCGCGCCTGCTCGCCCTCGCCGAGGAAACCGGACTGGAGTGCGAGCTCGACCCCGACAACGCCGTGTACTTCATCTCCCAGGTCGCGGTCGCGGCGACCGCCGCCCCCGGCATGCGCGGCTGGCGTAAGCGCCTCTACGTGGCGATGTCCCGCAACGCCGCCAGTCCGGTCGATTACTTCCATCTGCCTGGCGACCGCACCGTCTCGATCGGCTCGCGGATCGAGCTGTAAAAGAGGGGCCGACCTTCGCCAGGTGCCCTTAGAAGGACGGCCCCTGCCCTGTACTAGCTGCCCTTGGGCGCAAGCCCGTCGGACCACATCACTTGCTTCCCTCCTAAGCCGACTTGCCGATGCTAATTGCGGGGACTACTGGGCTACCGGTGGTTGCGCGCATGGCTCACCTCCTCCTGGTTGGGACGTGACTTTCAGACCGTCCCATCGTTAGAGGTGGTTCCAACGATTAATTGGCTTTAAGCGGAAGGAGCAAACAAGAGCCCCTTTTGAGCGACTAAGCTTTACCGCTCAACGCGCTTTCGCAAAGGAGATGAGATGCCCAAGGTCCATCAGCGATCGATCATTGAGAAGCGCCGTGTAGCGCTTGAACATCCATTGCGGCGGGAAGTGCTGCGGATCCTCGTCGAGCGAACCGCGAGTCCGGTGGAGATGGCACGCGAGCTAGACGAGTCGACGCCGAACGTCTCCCATCACACCAAGCGCTTGGTCGAGCTGGACTGCGCGGAGTTGGTCGAGGAACGGAAAGTCCGTGGGACGATCGAGCACAGGTACCGGGCAGTGGACCGCCCGCTGGTGGAAACCGAGGAGTGGGAAGAACTTGTCGAGATAAACCCGCAGCTGGCCACTGCCCTCGCCGGCGAGTTCATGCAAGCGATTCTCAACGCCTTCGTCGCGTCAGCTCGGGCCGAAATGGTCGGTTCAGATAAGAATTTCCACGTCACCCAGACGCCGCTCGTCCTGGATGCCGAGGGGCTGGCCGAAGGTCTCGAGGTTCATGAACGCTGCCGCTTGGAGATGCTCGAGGTCCAGCGGCGTAGCGCTGAACGATGCGGTGACAGCGGCGTCGATGCGATCCATGTCTCCTCTAGTCAGGGCTGCTTTAAGGTCCCGGCACCTGGTTTAGCCAGGTAGACCTTTCAGGGTCTGGCGCCCCAGCCGCGTCACCTCGTGCCCCGCTTTCTCCCAGAGGTCGGCGAGCCCGCCGCCGACCGGAGTCATTTCAGCAAGCCCGAATTGTGGGCTTGCTGAGGGGCTAGAGCGGCTGCAGGCGGGTCTTTTCGACCCGGGCCAGCTTGCGTTTGAGCCGCTGGAACTGCTTTTCCTGCGTGTCGGAGCGTTCGTAGCCCTTGTAGGCGAGGTTGGTCTTCTCCAGCGGGTCCGTCTTCAGGTCGTACATCTCCCACTGCGGCCGCTTCTTGTGTTCGACGTCGTGGTACTTGGCGAGCTTCCAGCGGCCTTCGCGGAGGCTGACGATGTGGTTCGGCGGTTTCGGGTAGGGCCCATGCGCCTGGCCGGACTGGAAGTCGTCGTAGGTGAAGACGACGTAGTCCTGGACGGACTTGCCGGGGGAGGGGTGGAGGACCAGCGAGGAGTAGTCGACCCCCTCCCACTTGGCGCGGGCGCTCTTCGGCGCCGCCGCCAGGCTCGCCAGCGTCGGCAGGAAGTCGACGTGGGAGACCAGTGCGTCGGTCTGCAGCGGCTTCGGGAACAGCGTCGGGTTGGAGTAGACGAGCGGCACCCGCGTCGCCTCCTCGTAGAAGTTGAAGTTCTTCTGCCGCATGCCGCCGTGGGTCAGCCCCATCTCGCCGTGATCGGCGCTGCGGACGATCAGCGTGTTGTCGTAGAGCCCGGTTTCTTCGAGCTTGTCGAGGACGTTGACCAGGTAATTGTCGGAGGAGCGCATCAGGTTCCCGTAGAAGTTCAGGTAGTTGCGTTTTTCCTGCGGCGTCTTCAGTTTTCCGGTCAGGTTGAAGATGCGGAGGAATTCCGCTTGGACCGAGGGCTTGGTTTCGAGGTCTTCGGCGACCGTCTCCGGCAGGCCGATGTCGCCTTCCAGCCAGGAGGTGTCGTATTCGTCTTCTTCGAAGCCCGAGCCCGGGTAGAAGAGGACATCGTGCGGGTTGACCAGCGAGATCACCATGAAGAACGGCTGCTGCTGGGCCGCGGTCGAGCTCAGGTACTGCATCGCGCCCTCGGAGGCTCCGGTGCCGACCGATTCCATGAAGCGGCCGTCGTTGTTGACCTTGCCGCCGCCGGCCTCGGGCACCGTCTGGTTGGCGCCGGCGTCCGGCGGGTCCCAGCGCAGGAAGCCGTACTTTTCGAGGTCGGCCGGGACCGCGTCGTTCTTCGTGGCCGGTTTCGAGCAGTGCCACTTGCCCTTGTAGATGGTGGTGTAGCCGGCCGCCTTCATCACTGTCGCCAGGTTCTTCAGTTCCGTCGGCAGGTTGACCTGCGGGTACTGCGACGCTTCCATTTCTTCCTCGAGCGTGTACTTGACCCCGTGCTGGGCCGGGAAGTAGCCGCTCATCAGGGTCGAGCGGGCGGGGGAGCACATGCAGGCATTGGTGAAGGCGCGTTCGAAGCTGAGCCCGTGGCGCCGCAGGCGCCGCATCCCCGGCAGGTTCTGCCGCATCCAGTTCGCCGGGAAGTGCTGGATCGCCCGTTCCTGGTCGGTCAGGAAGAGGACGATGTTCATCCCGGCGACGTCCTTGCGCTTGCCCTTCGCGGCAGCGAGTGCCCGCTCGACCCCGGCACCCTGGGAGAGCAGCAGCGCCGAGGCGGCCGTCGCCCCCGAGCCGAGCAGCTGCTTACGGGTGAGCCCGCCCTTCTCACTGCCCGACCGATCCGCCATGCGATTCCTCTCAGTTGTGGGGCGCCGAAGACCGGCCCGCCCAAGCTAACAGCGCCCAAGGACTCTCAGTTCCCCCACGGTCATCAATCGTCGTCATATTTGGTCGATGCGGATCGTCAGTCTTGTCCCCTCGGCGACGGAGATGCTGTTCGCGCTCGGGCTGGGGGAGAGCGTCGTCGGGGTGACGCACGAGTGCGACTTCCCGCCCGCGGCGCGCGAGCTGCCGCACCTGACCGCCACGGTCCTGCCCGAGGGCCTCAGCGCCGGCGAGATCGATGCCGCCGTGAAGGAGATCGTCGGCGCGGGCAAGGCGCTCTACAGCCTCGACGAGGAGAAGCTGGCGGAGCTGGCGCCGGAGCTGATCGTCACCCAGGCGGTCTGCGACGTCTGCGCGGTCTCCTTCGAGGACGTGGTCGAGGTCGCGGCGCGGCTGCCCGGCCCACCGCGGGTCGTCCAGCAGGACCCGGGCACGCTGGGCGAGGTGCTGGAGGACGTGACCCGGCTCGGCGCGGCGGCCGGGGCCCCCGAAGGCGCCCGCAAGCTGCGCGGCGGGCTCGAGCGCCGCCTCGACGCGGTCCGTGCCGCCGTTGCCGGGGCCGAGCGCCCCCGCACCGTCGCCCTGGAGTGGCTCGACCCGCCCTTCGTCGGTGGCCACTGGGTCCCGGAGATGATCGCGCTCGCCGGTGGCGAGGACGTCGCCGGCCCGGCCGGCGTCAAGTCCCCCGAAGTCGCCTGGGAGCGGCTGGCGGCGCTGCGTCCCGACCTGGTTGTGGCGATGCCCTGCGGCTGGTACGTCGAGGAGTCGATCGCCCAGGCCGAAGAGCACTGGCCGCGAATCGAGTCGCTGGGAGCCGAGCGCGTCTTCGCCGTCGACGCCGCCTCCACCTACTCGCGCCCCGGCCCCCGCCTCGTCGACGGCACCGAGCTGCTCGCCCACCTGCTCCATCCCGAGCTGGTCGACCCTCCCGGCGGCATCGCCTTCGCCGCGCTCCCCGCCTAGAGCTCGCGCTCGTAGAAGAGCATCGAGGGACCGTCGGGCTGGGACTCGAGGTTGGTGAAGCCGCAGCTCTCGTACAGCGCCCGCGCCGCCGTGTCGGCGACGCTGGTGCCGAGGTCGATCCAGGTGGCGCCGGTCTCGCGGGCCAGCTCCAGCGTCGCCTCGAGCAGGGCCCGGCCGATGCCGCGCCCGCGCAGCTCCGGCGCCACGTAGAGCTCCTGCAGGTGGGCCTCGGGGAGGCCGGTCCAGACTGAGATCCGGAAGCGGGTGATGGAGAGGCCGTCGGGGCCGTCGCCTCCCAGCAGCACCGTCATCTCGCCCTCTTCGAGCAGCTTGCGAGCGTGCCCGGTCAGCGCCGCGACGCCCGGCGTGAAGTCCGAGAACTCGGTGTTGAAGTCGTGCAGCAGCCGGGCGATGTCGGCGTCGTCGCGGGGGTCCGCGCGGCGGATCGGGGTTTCCTCTGCGCTCATCCTCAGCGGCTAGGCGAACCGTTTGACGAAGTCGACGGCGATGTCGCAGACCTCTCGCCAGCCGCCGTCGATCGTCAGCGAGTGGCCGCGGCGCGGGATCTCGACGATCTCGGTCACGCCCTCGTTGCGCTTCTGCTTCTTGTAGGAGGCGTTGGAGATCGCCCACGGCACCGTGTGGTCCTCCTCGCCGGAGGTGATCAGCAGCGGCCCCCGCTCGGGGTTCTTGCTGTTGACCTTGGCCTCGGTCCAGGGGTTGAGGTTGGCGGTCGCCGCCTGGAACAGCGGCGCCCCAGGCGTCGGCACCGCGAACTCGTTGTAGAGCTCCTTGGCCTCGTCCTCGCTGACCGCGTTGGCGAAGGCGTAGCGGAACTGCTCGTAGGTGAGCGGCACCGCGCGGTTGCGATTGGCGGGATTCCCCAGCACCGGTTTCGAGGATTTCAGCGCCGAGATCGGCAGCGGCAGGACGCCGCGGAACGGCGCCGGGTCGATCGCCACCGAGACCGCGTTGAGCCCGCGCCCGGCGAGGATCTGCGCCAGCAGCCCGCCGAAGGAGTGGCCGACCACGGCCGGCTTCCTTTCCAGCGCCTCGATCGCCTCCTGGAAGTGGTCCGCCACCTGGCCGACGGTCTTCTTGGCGAAGACGTCCGGGTTCGCCTTGGCCTCCTCGACCGTCTGCGGGTCGTCCGGCCAGCCCGGCGTCAGCGCCGTGTAGCCGGCTTCCTCGAAGACACCGGCCCAGCGGTCCCAGCTGTTCGGCAGCAGCCAGAGGCCGTGGATGAAGACGACCGGCGTCTTCCTCGTCCCGTTGGCCTTCTCGATCTGCTTCGCCTCGTACTCGGTGATCGTCGCCATCCGTGTGCCTTCCTCGTCGACCGGAACCCGCCGCTCTCTAGAGTGCCACGGAATGTCCGCCTACGCGAGCAAGAATTTGATGGAGATCGACGACCTCTTCGAGGGGCCGGAGATGGAGGTGCGCTTCTCGCGCACATACCTCGACTCCGAGCACCTCGGCGTCTCGCTCTTCAAATACGCACCCGGCTTCACGGCGACCGACGGCCATCACCACGAGGTGCAGGAGGAGGCCTATGTGGTCATCGCCGGCTCCGGCCGGATCAGGCTCGACGACGATGTGGTCGAGCTGCGGCAGTGGGACGTGGTGCGGGTCTCGCCCGAGGTCGTGCGCGGCTTCGAGGCCGGGGTCGACGGGCTCGAAGTGATCGCCGTCGGCTCCGACAAGCCCGAGGGTGGCGACGGCGTTCGCGATCCCGCTCGCTGGCCCGCTCCGGGCGAGTAGCGCCCGCTCCGACCCCGCGAGCCGCTGCGGCCACGCCTCAGCTACCTGTGGTGCTCTCCCAATATGGTTGGCTGGTGAGCCAGCTTGGACCGACCGGCACCGCCCTCGATCTCGCCGCGGCCCTGCGCGCCCGCGAGCTCTCCGCCGTCGAGCTGCTCGACGCCTGCCTCGCCGTCGTCGACGAGCGCAACCCGGAGCTGAACGCGGTCGTCTGGCGCGATGACGATGCCGCCCGCGTGGCCGCCCAGGACGCCGACGCCCGCCTCGCCGGCGGCGACCCGGCGCCCTTCCTGGGCGTGCCGATTCCGATCAAGGACCTGACCGCCGTCGCC
Source organism: uncultured Solirubrobacterales bacterium (assembly GCA_963735235.1). Taxonomy (GTDB): domain Bacteria; phylum Actinomycetota; class Thermoleophilia; order Solirubrobacterales; family 70-9; genus VAYN01. The sequence goes on from CAVTKD010000008.1 coordinate 38,717, forward strand.
GGCTGGCCGGTCACCTACGGCTCCAACGGCGCACCGGAGGGCCCGAGCGAGGAGAGCGAGCTCGTCGTCGAGTCGCTGCTCGCCGCCGGCTTCGTCCTCTGCGGCCGCACCAACACGCCCGAGTTCGGCCCGATCACCGTCGCCGAGAACGATCGCTACGGCATCAGCCGCAATCCCTGGGACACCAGCCGCTCCCCGGGAGGCTCCTCCGGCGGGGCCGCCGCCGCGGTCGCCGGCGGCATGTTTCCGCTGGCCCACGCCAACGACGGCGGCGGCTCGATCCGCATCCCCTCCGCCTACTGCGGCCTGGTCGGCCTCAAATCCAGTCGGGGCCGCGTCCCGCGCCGCGCCCAGACCTGGATGGGCGCCGTCGTTGAGGGGGTCACCACCCGCACCGTCGCCGACGCGGCGGCCGTGCTCGACGTCACCGCCGGCCCCGACCTCCTCGCCTGGAACAACGCGATCCCGCCGGCGCGCCCGTTCGTCGCCGAGGTCGGAGCGCCCCCCGGCAAGCTGCGCATCGGCCTGATGGCGCAGGCCCCGCTCGGCATCCCCACCGCCCAGGACTGCGTCGACGCCGCTCGTAACACCGCGGCCCTGCTGGAGGAGCTTGGCCACGAGGTTGTCGAGGTCGAGGTGCCGACAATCTCTGAAGAGCTCGTGCCCGCCTTCACGACGATGGCCGCCGCCGGTCTCGCCGACTACGACAGCGTCGACTGGGCCAAGGTCGAGCCCCACAACCGCCACAGTCACAAGGTCGCCACCGAGGACATCAGCGCCTACGACTACGTGGTCGCCGCCCAGGCGCTGGAGCGGATCTCCCGCCGGGAGGTCGCCCGCTGGGGCCGCGACTTCGACGTCATGCTGACTCCGACCTCGGCGATCCTGCCGCCACTCGCCGGGGCTGTCCTCGAAGCCCAGCACGCAGCCCCCGAGCAGGCCACCTTCGACGTTGTCGCCTCGGTCGTCTTTGCCGCCTTCGGCAATGTCACCGGCCTCCCGGCGATCTCGCTGCCGCTCTACTGGACCGACGAGGGCCTCCCGGTCGGCACGATGCTCACCGGCGGCCCCTTCGACGAGGTGACCCTGCTGCGCCTCGGCGCCCAGCTCGAAGCGGCGCGGCCCTGGGCGTAGCGCCGCCCGGCCGCCGCGAGCGCCTGAAGCCTCAGCGTCGGCGCCCGCCGGGCTTCTAGGATGGGCCGATGAACCAGGAGAAGAAGCCGGTCAACTGGCGCGCCTGGATCGTCGGCATCCTCGTCGCCCTGGTCGTCATCGTCGCCCTGCAGAACTCGCAGAGCGTCAAGGTCGAAGTCCTCTTCGTCACTGTCAACGCCCCGCTGATCATCACCCTGCTGGTCGCCGTCGCGGTTGGCATCCTGATCGGCTACGTCGCCCCGCTGGTCCTGCGGCACCGCCGCGAGGGGCGCGGTCGGGACAAGGCCCGCTGAGCCGGCTGGCGCGAGTATCGGCGCTCAGAGCCCGGCGGGGTGGCGCGCCACGAAAGTCGCCGGGTCGACGCCGGCAATGTGCCAGCGTGGGCCGGAGCTGCCCTGCGGATCGTCGCGGGTGTCGTAGCGGAGGCCGGCAATGACCATGTAGACGTGGTGTGAGTTGGCATAGACGCTGATCCAGCGGCCGGGGCCGCTGTCCCCCCAGTCCGCGAGCTGGCCAGAGACCATCGTGGTCTCGAGGAGCCCGGCGCCGTGGAGGGCGTAGCCGACCGCGCCGGAGCAGTCGTAGCCGCGGGTGAAGAAGCTGACGTGGCCGCCGCCCCACACATACGGGCGGTGATCGATCTGGTTGGCGGCGGCGATCACCTGCTTCACCGCCTCGGGAGCGCCCGGCGGCGCGATCGCCTGCCCTTCGACCAGGGCCGCCCCGCAGGTGCCGCTGGTTCTGACGCCGCTTGGGGGCAGCGAGGTGCAGCCGGCGCCCCAGGGGATGGCCGCTTCGGCGGGCGCCGGCGCCGCGCCCGAGGCGAGCGCCAGCGCCGCGGCGGCCACGGCGAGTGCGCCGACGATCCCTTTTCTGATCCCAAGCAAGGCCCGGAAAGGCTACGGCACCGGCGACCGGCCGGGTCAGGCTGCGCCTGCCGCTCGCCTCGCATTGACGACCACCGCCCGCGGCGCGATCCTGGCGAGCATGCGGCTGGGCTTGATCAGCCGCGTCGCGTAGGCGTCGAACCCGGCCGCGACCTTGGGATCGTGCGCGGCGGCGGCCATCAGCGTTCGCTCGGCGGGATTGAAGCGGCGGCCGGTCGCGTAGTCGTTGATGAAGAAGGCGTGGCCACGCAGCTCGCGCCTGTGGCGGCGGCGGTAGCGGCTGAGGCAGTCGGCGAGCGGCTCATCCCCGACCATGGCGGGCGCGACGCAGTCCGCCAGCCACTCGCCCGATTGCAGCGCCCAGCCGCAACCGACGCCGAACAGCGGGTCGGTTGCCAGGGCGGCGTCGCCGACCAGCGCCAGCCCGGGGGCGCTCGGCACCCGCACCCGGTTGGGCATCTCGAGCTTGCCAAGCACCGGGCTCACCATCCGCCCAGCGCGGATCGGCGGCGGATCGGGAACGCCAGCGACGAAGTCGACGAGGGCCCCCTCGGGATCGCGCTTGAACTCCGGCAGCCGATCCTTGGTCGGCATCGCGATGTACATGGTCAGGCCCTGGTCGGTGGGGAACGCCGCCACGAAGTGTGGGTTCAGCATCCAGGTCCAGGCGTCCGGCGACTCGGCCGGCCGCGCGTCCTCGAAGTAGGCGGCGTAGACGAAGCGGTTGTGCGGCAGCGTCTTCGCGGCGACGCCGGAGAGCTCGGCGATCCGCGACTCGCGACCGTCGGCGCCGACGGTGAGTGGCGCCCGCAGCTCCGTCTCGCCGCCGCCGCGATCCCGGACCGCGACACCGCGCACGACACCGTCCTCGCTCAGCAGCCGCTCCGCTGAGCGGCCGAGCATCAGCTCGACCCCCGGTGCCGCCGCGGCCGCCTCGCGCACCAGTGGGTCCAGCATCTCGCGCCGCAGGTTGATCGAGTAGGCAGCCCGCTCGGGGGCCGCTTCGATCCAGCCCCAGGGCGTCCAGACATGAAGCCGCGACCGCACGCCGCCGGCTGTCTGGATCGGCCCCAGCAGGCCGAGCCGCTCGAGGGTGGGGACGGCCGAGGCCTGGATCGCGTGCGAGCAGATCCGCTTGAAGGCACCCGGGTCCGGCTGCTTCTCGACCAGCGCGACCCGCGCTCCGACCCGCCCGAGCAGGATCGCGGTGGAGCAGCCGGCGAGGCTGGCACCGACCACGATCGCGTCGTAGCAGCGGGAACGGGGAGTGAGAGCGGCGGTATTGCTGGGATCGGCGTCGGGCATTTCGATCTCCATTGAGTACCAAAACCTTATTTATGCGTACCCGCCGTTGCATCAGTGCCTTGTTAAGCCGGGAGTCCCGCACAGCTGGTAGGAACCGGGGGCGATGGAGGCCCACCACTCATACGAGCGCTTCGAGCAGGGGCATCAGGTGGCGAGTGGCGGGGACGGCCACGCCGGCCCGCACTACGGGCGCAACGCGGCGCTGGTCGTCGCGGTGATGGCGGCCTTCCTGGCGATCGCCACCTTTCTCTCCAACGAGGCGGTCAAACACGTGATCACCGAGGAGACCCACCGCGCCGACACCTCGGCCCAGCTGGAGAGCAACCGGGTCAAGATCGACGTCGCCGAAGGCAACGCGACCCTGCTGCGGGTGCTGGCAGAGGGCGGGGCACAGGAGCGCGCCGCCGCGGTGGCTGCCGGCGTCCACGAGGGGCGGGTGGTCCGCGACCTCGGGCCGGCCGATGCACACCTCCAGGCCCAGATCGTCTCGCACGAGCACGACACCGACCACGCCAACACCCAGCATGTCGAGTACGAGCTGGCCGAGGTCGGGCTGCAGGTTGGGATCGTCCTCGCCTCGGTCTCGATCATCGCCCGGCGGCGCTGGTTGCTCGGGGCCGCCGGGGCGTTCGCCACGGCCGGAGTCGTCCTGTTGCTCGCGGGCCTGTTGCTCTAGGAAGTCTGGCGCTCAGCCGTGGCGGGCGGCGCTGACCAGGCCCTGGCCGGGGTCGATCTCGCGCACCGGCACGAAGCTCTTCTTCGCGACCGAGACGGTGATCGGGCCGACGCTGGGGTCGCCACTGGGCAGGATGCTGAAGCTGCCGACGATCCCGTCCTTGACCTTGGTGGTGCGGACCGCTTCGATCACCCCGGCGCGGGCGCCGCTGTGGGAGATCGCGCCGAGCAGCACGCTTGCCGCCTGCCCCGCGTACGGCGCATACAGTTCGACTGGGCCCCTGACTTCCTTCTGCAGCTGGGAGACCAGGGTCTTGCCGAGGCCCTCGAGGTTCTGGGGAACGCGGCCGGGGACGCTGGCGAACATGCCGGCCGCGGCCTTGCCGGCCAGTTCGATCGTCGACTGCTGGGCAAAGCCGTCGGGGGCCAGCAGCTTGACGCCCTTGTTGGAGCCGAGCACCGCGACCTTGTCCTTGATCAGGCGGGCGCCGTTCTGCTCGGTCAGGCCGGCCAGCAGAATCGCGTCGCAGGCGCTGCCGGCGACGGTGCGCATCAGGCCGGTATAGCTGGCCGCCTTCGGGTCCCAGGCGCGGAAGCCGGCAACTTCGATGCCAAGCTTCTTGGCGGCGCCGCGGAAGGTCCGCGCCTGCCCGAGGCTGGTCGGGTCGCCGCCGGCGTAGAGAACGTAGGCGTGTTCGATCCCCTGCTCGCGGGCGAAGCTGGCCAGGCCGGCGCCCTGGTAGGCGTCGTTGGGGACGACCCGGGCGTAGTTGCGCCGCGCCGGGTAGAGGCTGCCGGGCGTGCCCTTGGCGCAGCCGGGGCTCGATTGGGTCAGGCAGATCAGTGTGTTGCCGGGGGAGACCATCGCGACGCCGCCGCCGGGGGCGCGGCCGAGGATCGGGATCTCCAGTTCGGCGCAGCCGGAGTTGTAGGTGCCGACGACGCCGAGCACGCTCGGGTCGGCCGCGTAGGAGCGGGCGTTGGCCTGGCACTGGGCCTTGGTCCACAACCCCGTCTTGGCACTGGAGTCGTCGCAGGCCTGGAAGGTGACACTGCGCCCGCCGGCTCGCCACTGCGCTCCTTCGAGCACGAGCCGGATCGCGTCGTTCATCTGCAGCGAGCGCTGCCGCGAGTCCCCTTGGAGGGGGAGGTCGGAGACGATCAGCGCCTGGGCCGGCCCGGAGCCGCCGTACTGGACGCTGCCGCAGGCGCTCGAGTCGATCGCGGTGACGCCGACGTCGGCCGCGCGGCTGTGGGCGCTGAGGCCGAAGACCGCGAGCGTGAGCGCGAGCAGCAGCGTTGCGCTGAGGCCGAGGATCGGGAGACGGCGGGACACGAGGGGTCAGCGTACTCCCGTGAGCCGCGAGCGGCGGTCGAACTCAGTCACCGGGCTTAGAGGTTCCAGCCGAAGTAGACCTCGACCTTGCGGATCCTGTCGCCCTCCTCGTCTCGTCTGCGTTGTCCTCGCCCGGCCGGACGATCAGCTTGCGTCGGCCGCCGGGGCGAACGCCCGCGACGCGACCGCAAGATGGAGATTCTCGACCGTCTCGCGCTGCCGGATAGCCCGTTTCTCCAGCTGCGCGAAGGCGAACTCGCCGCGACTGTCGCCGAGGCTGTGTTCGAGCGCCTTCCAGAGCCGCAGCTTGCCGGTGATCCCGATGTAGAGCAGCTCCAGCTCGACCAGGCGGCTGAGCGGCGAGTACCCGGTCAGCTGGCCGTTGAGCTTGAGCCGCCCGAGCTTCTCCGCGGTCCAGGCTCCCGCGGCTTTGACCCGGTGACGCCGCACGTCGAGGCGCTCCATCACGTGTTCGAGCGTGGCCCGGTCGGTTTCGATTTCGGAGCAGACTTCACCCAGCGGGTCGGCCATGGCGGGGTCGTCGGCGTTGCTGGAGCGCAGCCGGCGTGCCAGCTCGACCCCGACCGTCGCCCCGGCCAAGTGGTCGTTGAGGTAGATCGCCAGCAGCCGGTCGGGTTTCGCGTTCGAGGCCATGGGCCTCCGCAGCTACCCGGAGAGGGGAGAGGCGGAAACCACGCCGCTGGGACAGCGCCCGGTCTATCTGAGTGAGATGACGTGCGCCATCTGCGGCGCGACGCGGCCCTCAAGGACGTCGAGGTAGGCGCTGCGGACCGCGTCGAAGCCCTGCCCGTGGACGACCTCGAGCCGCGCCCCGATCCACTCGCAGAAAGGGTGCCAGGCGCCGGCGACTCGCTGCTCGAGCCCGGCCCGCCCCCAGTCCTTGGAGCGCTTGACGACGCGGTCGGGGGCGAAGAAGAAGGTCGGCTTGGGGCCGGGGAGGTCGCCGGCACCGTCGCCGAGCTCCTCCCAGTGGGTGACTCCGACGGCCATGCTGTGGACGAGCTCGTCGCTGAAGTGGGAGTGGACCGCCTGGCGCACGGCGCCGTCGCCGGCGATGTCGACGAAGGTCGCCGGGCCGTGGTCGAGGCTGTCGACGGCGTCGTAGGTGACGACCCGGCCGTAGATCCCCAGGCCCGCGACGAACTCGGCGCTGCGCGGCGAGGTGAGGCCGACCAGCTCGACCCCCTGGCGCTGGGCGAGCAGGAAGGCGGCGGCGATCGCGGTCTTGCTCGAGGCGCTGGAGATGACCACCGGCCCGCGGGTCGCGAAGCCCTCGTCGTCGAGCTGGTCGTCGATCAGGAACGAGGTGAAGAAGAGCGGCCGCAGCAGCATCTGGATGTCCTCGGTGCCGGCCCGGTAGAAGGGGTCGGTGGTGGTGGGGAGGTAGCGGTGGTAGGCGGAGGGCAGCGCCGCCCGGTGCGGCGAGCCATCGACGAAGCCGCTCGCCTCGACGCTGACCGGCGTCACCACCAGGTGCGAGGACGGCGGCAGATACCCGTAGACCCGCGTGCCGGCCTCGACTCCGTCCACCTCGCTGCGCTCGACCTCGGCGAAGCCCCACATCGGCACCCGTCCCCAGCCGTCGGCGGCCGGAAAGAAGTCCCAGTAGGACATCGCCTCGCCCATCACCGCGTAGGTGATGTTGTTGGCGGTCAGCCCGAAGCTGTCAACCGCCAGCAGCGCCTGGCCCGGCTCGAGCGCCGGCGCCTCGGACCCGGCGACACGGCACTCGCGCAGTTCGTCGCGCTTGACCAGGAAGTCGCTCATCTCGGGACCGATGCTCTCACGGCTTGCCGCGCTCGTACAGCCAGCGCTGGAACAGGGGCTCGAGGTGGCGCCCGGAGACCTGGTCGGCGAGCGCGACGAACTGGTCGATGTCAGCGCTGCCGTAGCGGTGCACGGTCGCCCAGCGGCGCAGGATCTTCAGCATCTCCGGCGTGCCGATCTTCATCCGCAGCGCCTCCAGCGCCATCCCGCCGCGCACGTAGGTCGAGGTGGCGAAGAGGTTCTTGGCGCTGCCGGGGTGGCCGGAGGGCGGGTCCCAGAACTTAGTGTTGGAGGCGGGGACGCGGTCGAGGGCGCGGAAGATCTGCAGGGCGCTGCGGCCGCCGTGGCGCTCGGCGTAGTACCACTCGGTCCAGGTCGCGAAGCCCTCGTTGAGCCAGATGTTGGGCCACCGCTGGAGCCCGACCGAGTCCCCAAACCACTGGTGCGCGGTCTCGTGGACGACGGTGGTGAGGTCGGGGGCGAAGCCGTAGATCGGCCGCGACTGGGTCTCCAGCGCGTAGCCGAGGTCGGTCTCGTCGACGATCGAGCCGGCGCTGTCGAACGGGTAGGGGCCGTATACGGAGCTCTCGAAGCGGATGATCTTCGGCAGCGCCTCGAGCGCGAGCACTTCCCGCGCCGAGAAGCGCGGGTCGACCAGCGTCCAGGTTGGGATGCCGTCGGGCCTGGTGTGTTCGAGCTCGCCGCGGCCGATGTCGATTACCGCCAGATAGGGATCCATCGGTTCGGACTCGTCCCAGTCGAACACGGTGCGGGAGCCCGCGCGGGTGACGCTCCGCAGTCGCCCGTTGGCGACTCCCTTCAGGCCCCTGGGCACGCTGATCTCAAACGCGAACGTGGCCTTGTCGGCAAGGGTGTTGTCGCAGGGCATCCAGGCCGCGGTCCCGACCGGCTCGCCGACCCCGAGCGCCCCGTCGCTGGTCCGGTACCAACCCTCTTCGGAGCCGTCCGGGTCGACCACCGCTTCCGGGCGGCCCTGGTAGTGGACGACGGTGGTGAACGGCTCGCCGCGCGCGAGCGAACCGTGTGGAATCACCTTCAGCTTGCCCTTGCCGCGGGCGACCCCGGCGGCGGCGCCGTCGACGCTGACTCCGGTCACGTTGAGGCCGTCGAGGTCGAGGGCGAAGCGGCGCAGGCGCTGCGTGGCGGTCGCTTCGATCGTCGCGGTCGCGTTCAGCCTGCCGCTGTGCGGTTGGTAGGAGAGGCTGACGTCGTAGTGGGAGACGTCGTACCCCGGGTTGCCGCTGTGCGGGAAGAAGGGATCGGCGGGACCCGTCTGCGCCGCCGCGGTGCTCGCACCGGCCGGGCCGAGGGCGGCGAGGCAGAGCAGGGAGAGCATGAGCCTGAGCCGGGTGGATGACACAGCCTGATCCTACGTCGGTGCCTGGCGGCCTCGCCGGCGCGCGGCTAAGCTGGCTCCAGTGAGCGATCCAGAGCTACCGCTGACCGGAGGCTGCATGTGCGCCGCCGTCCGCTTCGAGGTCTCCGAGCCCCTGCTCGGCGCCCTCTTCTGCCACTGCAAGCGCTGCCAGCGGCGCACCGGCACGGGCGTCTCGACCACGGCCCTGACCGCGCCCGGCTCCTACCGGACCGTCTCCGGCGAGGACCTCGTCCGCACCTACGATCCCGGCGACGGCGGTTACGTAAAGGCTTTCTGCTCGAAGTGCGGCGGCCAGCTCTTCACCGTCAACTCCGAGAACCCCGACATCCTCGCGATCCGCATGGGCGCGCTCGACGACGATCCCGGCATCCGCCCGACTGTGCACCAGTTCGTCACCTACGCGGCGCCCTGGGCGCCGGTGCCCGATGACGGGCTGCCGCGCTACCCCGAGCGGATCGATCCCGAGGTCGTCCCGGACTAATTAGGACTGGGCTCAGCCGCGCCGCTCGTTGAGCCGCGCCGCCTGCGTCGTCAGGTACTGCTGCTCGGGGAGGCTGTTGGTGCGGCTGGCGGCGGCGCGGTACTCGGCGATCGCGCCGCCGACATCGCCGGACATCTCCAGCAGGTGGCCGCGCGTCGCGTGCAGGCGATGGTGGTCCTCCAGGCGCTCGTCGAGCTCCTCCAGCAGGGCCAGCCCCGCCTCGGGCCCGTCGACCATCGCCGCGGCGATCGCCCGGTTCAGGGCGACCATCGGGTTGCCGGTCATCCGCTCCAGCAGCCCGTAGAGGCCGGCGATCTCACGCCAGTCGGTGTCCTCGGCGCGCGGCGCCTGGGCATGCTCGGCGGCGATCGCCGCCTGCAACTGGTACTCGCCGACGGCGCCTCTGGCGACCGCCTCGGCCAGCAGCTCGGTCCCCGCTGCGATCGATTCCCGGTCCCAGAGCGCGCGGTCCTGCTCGGCCAGCGGGACCAGCTTGCCGGTGGCGTTGGTGCGGGCGGGACGGCGGGCATCGGTCAGCAGCATCAGCGCCAGCAGGCCGGCGACCTCGGGGTCTTCGGGCAGGGCCAGCCGCGCGATCCGCGCCAGCCGGATCGCTTCGGCCGCCAGCTCCGCCCGGCCGAGCTCCGGCCCGCTGCTGGTCACGTAGCCCTCGTTGAAGATCAGGTAGATCACCCGCAGCACCGAGCGCAGGCGCTCCTGGCGCTCGTCGCCGGCCGGCATCCGGAACGGCTCCGGTGAGGCCTCGATGCTCTTCTTGGCGCGGCTGATCCGCTGCGCCATCGTCGCCTCTGGGACGAGGAAGGCGTTGCCGATCTCCGCCGTGGTCAGGCCGGCGATCGCGCGCAGCGTCAACGCGATTGCCGAGGCCGGGGTCAGCGCCGGGTGGCAGCACATGAACATCAGGACGAGCGTGTCGTCGTGGCCGCTCGCCGCCGCCAGCTCCGCCGCGGCCGCCGGGTCCGACCCCACCCGGTCCGCCGCCACGGCGTCCTCACGCCCGCGCCGGGCGCTCTCGCTGCGGATGCGGTCGGTCATCCGCCGCGAGGCGACGTGGATCAGCCACCCGACCGGGCTCTCCGGCGTCCCCTGCGCCGGCCACTGGGTGCTCGCCGCCAGCATCGCCTCCTGAACCGCGTCCTCGGACTCGCCGAAGTCGCCGAAGCGGCGCACGACCGCGGCGAGGACCCGCGGCGCGGCCTCGCGCAGCAGATCCTCGATGTCAGGGGACCGCGGCACTCAGTGCTCGATCGGGCCCATCACCTCGCGGACCTCGATCGCCTGCCGGATCGGGGTGCCGTCGTGGGCGGGGGCGGCCGAGGCCCGGGCGGCGATCTCCAGCGCCCGCTCGATCGACTCGACGTCGATCATCCGGTAGCCGGCGAGCAGCTCCTTCGACTCCGGGAAGGGGCCGTCGGTGACGACGGTGTCGGCCGGACCGCCGGAGACGACGAACTTGGCCAGCGCCGGCGACGACAGCGCCTGCGCCTCGACGAACTCGCCGCGCTCCTTCAGCTCCGCGTTGAAGTCCTTCTGGAACTCGATGTGGGCCTCGATCGCCTCCGGCGCCCACTCGCTCATCACCGGCACGTCGTCCCGGGTCATTCCTCCGTAGTCCTGCAGCAGCATGAACTTCATCGTTCGCCTCCTTGTTCGTCGCGCCCGATTGGCGCGTTCACCAGTCTGTCGGAGCCGCGCCCGAGTTCTCGACACGCCCGCCCAGCCGCTGCTTCTTTGAGCACTTGTGGGGGACAGGGCACCCACAAGTGCTCAATCAAGTGCTCAATCGACTAGAGGTCGAACGCCGCGCGCTGCTCCTCGGGAACGAGGTCCACGTACTCGCTGTGGCGCTGGATGTACTCGTTGGCGAAGGGACAGAACGGCAGCACCGCCAGGCCCCGCGCGCGGGCGTCGTCGAGGGCGAAGGCGATCAGCTTGCTGGCCAGCCCCTGCCCTTCGAAGCGATCGTCGACCTCGGTATGGATCAGCGCGATCAGGCCAGGCCGGGCGCGGTACTGGACGAAGCCGGCGACCTCGTCACCCAGGAGAACTTCGAATCGCTGCTCCTCCGGGTTGTCGACGACTCTGGCCGCGGCGCTCGACTCCATCGGGGCATCCTAGGGACGCGACGCTTCCATTTTGAAAAAACGGGCCGGCAGGGCCGGTGCGCAGTGAATCAGCCTCATCGACCGATTCAGTTCGATAGCGCGGGCTTCGCCGTTGGCGAGCTTTGCCTGGACCCGGGCGCGTCCGGCTTTGTCCCCACTCTCGACAGCCCGCTGGAGGTCGAGGAGCTCACCCGCGATATGTCGGCGATCTTCGATCTCGCCGACGTAGTCCATAGCTACGCTCGATGGCGGAATCACGCCCGAGAGATCCTCGATTCCCCATTTGGTCGCGCGAGAGAGATAGGCGAGAAGCTCACTGCGCGAGCGGGCCGCTGGGAACGCCCGATCCATCGCCTGCATGTTCTCCGAGCAGATGCGGTTGGCAACCTGATGAAAGGCGACGACCTGCCGCCGTTCCGGAAGGGTGGCTTGACTTTGGCTCGGCTGCAGTGCCCTGTACGCGGCTATCCCGACGCCGGCAATCGCGATAACGGAGGCGATCGTGCCGAGCACGGACGGCGTTGAACGGAATACGCGCCCCAGGCGCCCTGGCATCGTCACCTCAACAGGCCATCAATTGCTGCGAAGGAGCTCGCTGCGCATCTGGGCACGCTCGGAGTCGGCGCTTCGGGCCGCTTCGCTTGAGCGCCGCTGGAGATGGAGAACCGCCAGTAGCGAGCCGAGGCTGAGCATCACCAGGACGACGACCATGACCCAGAAGCCCCAGTGCTTGCCCTGGCCGGGGACCCAGGTGTTGGCTCCGTAGAAGCCAACGATCAGAGTTGGGACGAGGAACACGGCCGCCGCGGCCTCGACGCGCTGCTGCATGCGCTCGCTGTGCCGCCGCTGCTCCTCGGTCTGCTCCAAGTGAAGAAGGCCAAAGGACTGGCGCAGCGTTTCGCTCAACCTGGCCAGGCTCGAAAGAGCCCTGTCGACCCGGTCGTCGACTGCGATCACTGCCCCGTGGTTTGCCGCCGGCAGCCACGCCTTGCCGATGTCTGCCCGGAGCCCCGGCTGGTTGAGCGGATTGAGCCAGTTGCGCAGCACCGCCATTAGGCCCCACAGCTCCGGCAGCTGATCGTGATTGTCGAGGTCGTCTTCCATATAAAGGCTCAGCTCCCAGTCCTTGAGCCAGCTGTGAAGCGCGCGGTGCGTGGGCGCGTAGGTCAGCGCCAGCTCATGCATGACGGCGACCCCCAAGTCGCCGGGGTTTCCGCAATGCCCGTGTTCCCATCTCGCCGCCACCGCGCGGTGGAGGGAGTCGGCGTCCTCAGGCGGACTTTCCTCGATCTTCTCTGCTCCCTGGAAGGTTCGGCGAGGGTGCCAGCAGGTGATCAGCCAGTCGCTGCCGGCGACCAGCTCGACCGGCTGGAAGGTCAGAACCCCGACTCCCTGGGGAGTTCCCCGCTCGAGTTTCTCGTCAGGGCGCTGCGCCGAGACGCCGAAGGAGGAGGCGAGGCGGATATCCCCGTTCGCGTACGAGTCGCCTTCGGGCTCGTCGTCCGGCGTCAACAGGTCTTCGAGCATCGCGCTGGTCAGTCCGGGGCAGTACTCCCTGAGCGCCTCGAGGGCCGACGCCGTCTGATCCGCTCCGCATGCCAGCTCGATCCAGGGAAAGCCCTCTGCGCCCTGGAGGTCCGCAAGCTCCACCTGCCCTGGGCGCTCCCCCGGGCGCCAGAGGCTGACGCGGCGAATCCATTTCGAAGTCGCGTCCGGCATCTCTGGCCTCAAACCTGGGAAAGCGACAGCAAGGCGGGTTGGTGTTCGGACTCTTGCGCGGGTACTGCCCGGATCCTCTCGCTGATCTTGTACTTGGCGGAGAAGAAGAAGCCGCCGCACTCGTCCTTGACACTGCAGGCGGCGCACTCCGGGTGGTACTCGTTCTTCCAGTCGCTGATCGAACGCACCGCATACGGCCACATGCTGCGTGGAATCAGGCAGAGCTGGTGGTTGTAGATCATCGTGTGGATGCGGCTGCGATCGAGCAGCGTGACCGCCTCGACCAGCTCGTCCGCGTAGTCGGGGGGATCGATCCAGAGGGCGGGGATATTGGCTCGCGCCAGGCCGATCATCTCCAGGCCCATCAGGGCGACCTGGTCGACGAAGGGGATGTTTCTGGCGATGAACTCGGCGATTTCAGGAAGGGCGGGCGCCGTCTGTTTGTGCAGGACGACCCGCAGCTCGATGCGCTGCCGCAACTGACCGAGGTTGAGGATTCCCCGCACGGTCTCGTTGAACGCTCCCTCGGCTTGGACGACGTAGTCGTGCCGAGCGGGCTCGGCGCCGTACAGCGGAATCCCGACCATCATGTTCGGGTTGTCGATCGCCGCCCAGGCGGCGGCGAACTCGGGGTCCATGAAGCGCCGGCCGTTGGAAAGGACGTGCACGGCCGCCTCGGGATGCAGGTTCTTGCAGAGGCGCAGCAGGTTGATCAGCCCCTCGCCGTAAAAGGTCGGCTCGCCACCGGTGAAGCCGATCTCCTCGGTCCCACGCGGCAGCATCCGAATCAGCTCGAAGGCCTCGTCGAGCAGCGGGTCATCGTTACCGGTCTTCGGCGGCTGCGAGCACATCAGGCAGTAGTTGTTGCAGCGCTCGGTCAGCAGGATGCTGTTCTGCCGGCTGGCATGTCGCCAGATGACCCGGATGTGCCGGCCGTCGTCTCGAATCGAGAGCACGTCATCCCCCGACAGGTAGTCGAGCTCGGGCGGAAGCTGGATCGTGTTTGGGAGCTCGCCCAGTAGCTGAGAGCCGCTTCGCACCAGATACAGGTCGAAGCCGTCCGGGGGCGCCTGGCCGTCCTCGACGAGGTAGGCGCGGGAACCGCGCTGGGAGGTCAGCTTCGCCCGATCGACGAGTCGCCAGACCGACCGCCGCAGGGAGCCGGCCAACTCGGTCCGTACGGACTTACCCTGAAGCGCGATCAATGTCCGGCCCAGGTTCGAAACAGGGCACGGGTCGACGGATCGCCTTCGTAACGATCGAGGAGGAGCTTGAAGATGGTCATGTTGCGCCGGCAGAAACCCGAGGTCGGCTTGCGGCCCAGGTAATCGCCGGTTGTCGCGTGGTGGTACACGGGATCGGCGCCGCAATAGGGCTCGAAGGCGCAGTCGGTGCACATAGGCGCGCTGGCGGTGAACGATTCCTCCAGCGGCGCCAGCAGCGCTTCGGAGAGCATGATCTCCTCGTAGGAGTCTTGATGAAGATTGCCTAGGCGGAAGGTGGTGTCGCCCATCTCGGCGAGCATCCGGCCCTCGTCCGAGGCGTACACATCACCATCGTAGTTGTAGACAACCGCACCGATCCCGATGCCCGACGGAGAGGTCAGGTCGACGTACCCTGGGTCGTCGTTGGTGAACATCTTCTTGAGGATGATCGCCGCGTACTGCTCGACCATCGGCACCCCTTGGGCGTTCAGCTCGATGATGTAATCGAGCCCCTCTTCGTAGAACGGCAGCCATCGGTCGACGTCGTAGGCGTCGAAGCTCTTGGTCTTGATCGCGAAGCCGTAGGGGGAGAGAGGTCGGAGGAACATGCTCGTCAGGCCCTGTTCGACATAGCAGTCGATGATCTCCCTGACTCGGTCGAGGCTTGAGCGCGTCGTCGTCATCAGTGCCGACACACGGTCCGTTCCCAGCGACTCGCGTACCCGTCGGATCCCCTCGGTAGCCAGCTCCCAGCTATTGCGGCCGGGTCGCGGGCGGTTCTTGTTGTGGAGGTCGGCGGGCCCGTCGAGTGAAGTCGAGATGAAGACATCGTGGGCCCGGCAGAAGTCGAGCACCCTGTCGTCGAGCAGGGCGAGGTTGGTGGCGATGACGAAGGAGAGGTTCTTTTCTGCCTCCTCGTTGAGCGTCTTGGCGCTGGCCACGACCTCTTCGATCAGCTCGAAGTTCAGCAGCGGCTCACCGCCCTGGAACTCGATCTTGATGTTGGTTGACGGCGAGCGGAAGGTCGATTCGAGCGCCCGGCTCGCTGTCTCGGGGCTCATGTCGAAGGCGCCCTTGTCCGAGCTCTGCCGTGAGACCTGACAGTACGGACAGGAGTGCTCGCATCTCAGCGAGGCGACGAAGATATGCAGCGCGGTGAACTCCGACAGCCGCCGGTAGCGGGTTCGTGCCTTGAGCGCGAGTAGCTCGACCGGGAGGTTGTCTGACTCCTCGCGGATGACGTGCTTGGCCCGCAGCTGCCGGACCAGCGGCGAGTCGGCCGGCAGAGTGCCTCCGGCGACCTGTTCGAAATCGCCGGCCGAGACGAAGAGGTGCTCGCCGACCAGATTGGTCAGCAGGACCTTGCCGTCGACTCGCTCGAAGCGGAAGGGAAGGAACTGCCAATCCGCGGTTGGAGCCTGAAAGACGGCCGCCTCGCGAAATTTAGACATCGGTTTGGGACAGGCCAGTCTTGGAGAAAGCGACCGCCAGAACCAGGTTCCGGACATCCGCTGTTTCCGCCCGGATCCTCTCGCGCAGCACCTGGTCGAGAACCTCGTTGCGAAAGTCGGCCAGCAGGATGTCGGGGGCGACTCCCTCGTCCGGGATATGCAGAGTCGCCTCAATTGCGTCCGCTGTTTCGGAGACCTCACACGACATCCGGTCGGAGAGCCGGTAGGCGGCGCGCTGAACAGCGTCCAGCGAGTGCCCGGAGTGGTCGAAAGAGACGTTGCGCTCAGTCATCGCTCAAGTCAGGCGATTGAGTCAGCGAACTCAGTAGCTCGAGTAGTGCGACGAATGTGAGGTGTGGGAGGAGTGCGAGTAGTGCCCGCCGCCTCCACTCGAGGAGTAGTGGGAGTGATGGGACCTATGCGAGGTGTGCGAGTAGTGGCCGGTCTCACCAGGCACGGCCTCGCCGTTGGGTAGTGCAAGCAGAGGCCCCTGCGCGCCCGAGACGCCGCCGACGGTCTGCGTGACCGTGACCTGCGCCCGCCCGGCACTCAATCCGGCGTCTGCGCCCTTTGCCTGCGTTCCTTGCGGAAAAATTGCGGCAAGCGCTACACCTAGTGGAACCAATATGGGTTTTCTGTTCACTGAAAGTGACCATATCGGTACGAATTAGAGACTGTCAAGGGTGCGAAGTGCGCCCAATTTGAGTTTTCGTCGATCAACGCAGCGAGGACCCCGACCCCACTCGCCGCAGAAGGCCTAGTCGAGGATCGCCGGCCTCGAGGAACAGGTAACCGCCGAGCGCCTCCTTGGTCTCGACGAACGGCCCGTCGGTGGTCAGCGTTCTACCGTCCGGCACTCGCACCGATGAACGGGTGCCGCTGAATTCGATAGATGAGTCTGGGGGTTCCCGGCGGTTGTACCGGGTAGACCAACCGCGAAAGGCAAGGTGATGCAGATGGGCGAGGTAATCGTCGATCTCTCGATGTCCCTGGACGGCTACATCGCCGGGCCCAACGACGGCCTTAGCAACCCACTCGGCGATGGCGGCGAGCCGCTCTTCGAGTGGATGCACACGGACCCCGACGCCTACGGGACCAAGGGCTTCATCAACCCGCCGGCGGCGAGCCGTGCGGTCGTCGACGAGTGGTTCGAAGGCGGCGCGATCATCAGCGGCCGCCGCACCTACGACATCGCCAACGGCTGGGGCGGCAGGCACCCGATGGGCGTTCCGTTCTTCGTCCTCACCCATGACCCGCCGGACACCGACCCGGGCGAGGGCACCTTCGTCACCGACGGCATCGAGAGCGCCCTCGAGCAGGCCCAGGCGGTCGCCGGCGGGCGCAGCATCGGCCTCTGTGCCGCGGACGTCGCCCAGCAGTTCCTCCGCGCCGACCTGCTCGACGAAGTCCAGGTCAGCGTCGCCCCGATCGTCCTCGGCGGCGGCGTCCCCCTCTTCGATGCGAGCAAGGGCGGGCCGGCCGAGTTGGAGCAGACCCGGGTGATCGAGTCCGACGGCGTGACCCACCTGCGCTACCGGGTCGTCAAGTAGCGGCCGGGTCCTCGCTGAGGATCGACGAACGTGGCAGCGGGGCTCAGGCGGGTGGGAACTGGCGAGCCAGTGCTTCCGCCACCACCCCCATTTGCTCGCTGCCCAGCTCACCCGGCTGGTTCAGGCGCTTGGCCAGCCTGCGCGGATAGAGCAGCGGGTGCTCTCTGATGGCGATGGTGCGAAAGAGCGGGATGCCGCTGCCACCCGCCTGCCCGGCTGGGTTGATGAAGCAGAAGCAGGCCGTGACGGGGACCTCCGGAGCAACCGCCTCGAGCGCCGCACGGACCGCCTCGGCCTGCCGCTCCAGCCCGTCCACCAACTTGGTCTTGTCGCGGCCGGCGATGACCAGCTGCGGGTCGCCGAAGAACGGCTTGCGGACTTCGATCTTGCCCTTGTAGCGCTTAGCGTCGATGACGTGGACGCCCGACGGCGCGATCGCCAGGTGGTCGATGTTGGCGCGGCTGCGCGGCATCCGCCGATCGTGCAGGACGAGCACCTCGGGGCAGCGGCTGGCCAAGCAGACGGCGAGTTCCTCCTCGCCGGCGGCGCCGGTCGCCCAGGCTTGCTCGTGCTCGGGCGCCTCCTGGAACTTCAGCAGCAGGTTGCCGACGTGAGGATGGCGATCGCGCGTCTTGTCTTCGCGCCTGGCCCGCCGACGCTCGTACTCGCGCCTCCCGCTGGCGCCGGCCATACCGAAGTCGAAGTCGGGCCCGTCCGCCATTGCTGGGATTTATCGGCGCGTGTAGAACAAACTTGAGCGATCCTCAGCGCGAGGGCAGCGTGAAGACCGGCAGCGGCTCGTCGACTTCGAACGGCTCGCAGAGCGCCGCCGGCGCTTCCTCGCGGCTCAGCGTGCGGCGCAGCTGGACGAAGGCGACCGAGCCGAGGATCGCCGGGATGCCGAGCTGGACGACGCGGTAGGCAAGCACCGCCGCGGTCGCCTGGGAGAGCGGGCTGCCGTAGAGGGCGAGAGCGCCGATCAGGCCGCCGTCGGTGCCGCCGATGCCGCCCGGCAGTGGGATCAGGCCGCCGAGCTGGCCGATCACGTAGGCGAAGACGAAGGCGGCGAACGGCGGCGTGCTGCCGAAGGCAGCGAAGGCCGCGGCGAGGGCAGCGACGTCGAGGGCCATGTAGCCGACGGCGCCGAAGACGACGTACGGCTGGCGCCTGCGCAGCAGCCCCGCCGCGTCGTGGACGCCGTCGGCGACGGTCACTGCGCCACGGCGCACGAACCGCTTCGCGCGGGTGCGGCGGCTCTCGCGCTCGGCCGCCCTGTCCCGCTCGGGCCCGACCCGGGCGAGGATCCGCGGCAGCAGAGCGACGACGACGATCGTCGCGACCGCGAGCACGCCCAGCACCCAGGTCAGGACCAGCGGCCCACCGCCGGGCAGGACGCCCGCGGCCAGCGCGCACCCGAACACCGCGGCGCAGAAGAAGTTCGGCGCGCTGGTCAGCACGAAGAAGGCGACGCTGCGGCGGGCGATGTGCTCGACGCTCATCCCGCCCTGGCGCAGCGCCCACGCCCCCAGCGCCAGCCCGCCGACGCCGCCGGCGGGCAGCAGCACGTTCGTCCCCTGCTCTGCCATCCCGACCTCGTAGCTGAAGCGCCAGCTGAGCCGGGTGCAGAAGACGCCGCGGAAGGCGACCACGTAGGAGAGGCAGGAGGCGACCTCGAGCCAGAAGACCACGACCAGCCAGCCCGGCTCCGCGTTCGCGAAGCGCTCCCGCACCTCGCCGAGCCCCGGCAGCGTGCTGATCAGCAGCGCGACGACGATCACGACGAGGACGAGCCCGGCGGCCCGCCGGGTCAGCCCGCCGGCGCCGAGTTCGCGCGGTAGCGGTTCAGGCGCGGACGAGGCCATCCCACTCACTCTACGAACCCGCCGGTGCCTACTCGATGCCCTCCTGCTTGCCCGAGGGCATGAGCACACGCGTCGCGACGTAGCCGACGGCGAGCATCCCGGCCCCGACGTAGAAGGCGGTCTGCATCGCGTGGGCGAAATCCTCGGCGCCATCGGCGCCGCTCAGGTCGGTGGCGCCGGCGACGATGCTGCCCATCACCGCCATCCCGATCGCCGAGCCGAAGTTGCGGAAGGTCTGGATGATCCCGGAGCCCTGCCCGCGCATCGAGTCCGGCAGCCGGTTCAGCGCGTCGGTGTTGAGCGGCGAGAAGACGAGACCGAAGCCGGCGCCGGTGATCAGCATCCCGACCACGGTCGAGGAGGCGCCGAGGTCGGTCAGCTTGTTGGCCCAGACGGCCATCCCGATCGTGCCCAGGAGGAAGCCGATCGAGACCGGTTTCTTGGCGCCGTCCTTGTCCATCCAGCCGCCGCCGATCCGCGAGGCGACGAAGAAGGAATAGAACATCGTCAGGATCGAGAAGCCGGCCTGGGTCGGCTTCTGGCCGACGGCGATCTGGAAGTACATGCTGCCGAAGAAGAAGACGGCGAGCCAGGGGCCGAAGACGAGGAAGGTGAGCAGGTTGTCGACCGCGAACGGGCGGTTGGCGATCATCGCGTTGACGTCGATCAGCGGGTCCTCGGTTTTGCGCTCGACCGCGACGAAGGCGGCGAGGACCAGCACGCCGGCGACGATCGAGCCCAGCGTCGCCGGGTCCCCCCAGCCCCATTCGGTCGACTGCTGGATGCCGAGCACGGTCAGGCTCATCCCGGCGACGATCAGGAAGGCGCCGCGCCAGTCGACCCGCGCCGGCCGCTTGACGTCCTTGAGCTTGGCGAAGTGGAACTCGATCAGCGCGAAGATCGCCACCGGCACGTTGATCCAGAAGATCGCCCGCCAGGTCCAGAACTCGGTCAGGTACGAGCCGGCGACCGGCCCGATCGCCGTGAACAGCCCGGCGACGATGAAGAAGACCGCCAGCCCTTTGCCCCGCTCGGCCGGCGGGAACGCATCGAGCACCAGCACCGTCGCCGAGGGAATCAGCAGCCCCGCGCCGATGCCCTGCAGCACCCGGAAGGTGACCAGCCAGGGCACCGCGATGCTGCCACTGTCGGGCACCAGCCCGCACAGCAGCGAGCTGCCGGCGAAGAGAATCACCCCGGTGACGACGATCCGCTTGTGCCCGAGGATGTCGCCGAGCCGGCCCCCAAGCGCCACGAACGCCGCCGTCGAGAGCGCATAAGCCGTGACCAGCCACTGCACCGCCGTCTCCGAAAGCCCCAGATCACTCTGAATCGTCGAGGCCGAGATGCTGACGATCGTGAAGTCGATCATCACCATCGCCATGGCCGGCACCAGCGGCCAGAGGACGCGATAACGCTGGAACTCACTCGGCATGTTCAGCTCCTTCGGTCGGGGACGATCCAACCAGTTGCTCCCAGGGACCCTGCGCCTCAAATGCTGGACGAGACTCCATGTCCAGGCGGTATTCCAGCAAGAGAGATGGATGGACCAAATTTTGAGCGCGCCGCCGAGCCCAGGTCGGTGAGGCGCCGCGGGGCGGCGAAGGCGAGCAGGGTTCGAATCAAGGGGCCGCGGGGCTATTCAGATCGACTGCCGCGCTGTTTCCACGCTCGTTCGAACTGCCGCATCAATGCCGGGTAGACGATCAGGTAGCGGAACGGCCTGATCAGCGCCATGTATCCCTGGCCGAATGCGCCGCGTGGTTTGACGTAGACGGCCATCTGCCCCCGGTAGCGGCCCTCTCCCTGGTCGACCCAGGCGAGGTGCGCCACGCCATGGACAGTCTGGTTGGACAGCTCGGCGGCGGACTCGACGTCGGTGCGGTAGAGGGGGGTGAAGGGCAGGGAGCCGAAGTCGGCGTCCGCGGCCGTGCCGCGCAGATCCTCCGGGAGCCGCTCGGTCAGCGAGGTTTCGCTGGTGCCCGGGATCGGCAGCTTGCTCTTGGCGGCATCCGAGCCGCCACCGGCCGGGGCGGCGATCCTCCCCAGCCTGAACCAGGCGCCGAGGCGATCGCGCAGCGCCCAGAGAAAGCGGGTGGCGCCGGAATCGGACTGGGCCGGGCTGAGGGAGTCCATCATCTCGAGCAGCTTCGGGAAGTCCTCGACGTCGCCCTCCACGGGCAGTGCCCAGACGTCCTCCAGGATGAAGTCGGGGACGATCTCGCGGATCCGCCAGGGGCGAGATTCATGGGCCGAGTTCGGGATCCGGCCGTTCTCTCTCATTCCATACGGCATCGTATGGATAAATCTAAGTCCTCCGGTTGCGCTTGTCAATACGGTGCCGTATAGATATCCCGGTGGCCAAGGTCCGGACTCCAAGGAGCGCCTGGGTTGACGCGGCGACGCGGGCCCTCGCCGCAGGAGGCCCGGACGCGGTGCGGGTCGAGGCCCTGGCCAAGGATCTGGGCGTCTCCAAGGGCGGCTTCTACTGGCACTTCGGCGACCGCCGGGCGTTGATCGAGGAGACGCTCGACACCTGGGAGAGGACCGGGACCGCGGACGTGATCGCGACGGTCGACAGCGGCACGGCCGACCCGCGAACAAAGCTGCGTCACCTCTTCGAGCTGGCCCCCTCGGCGAAGGGGCTGTTTGCCGTGGAGCTGGCGCTGCGGGACTTCTCGCGCCGCGACCGCGATGTCGCCAAGCGACTGCGCCGGGTCGATCGGCGGCGCATGGCGTACCTGCGCTCCCTCTTCCGGCAGTTCTGCGCCGACGAGGACGACGTCGAGGCTCGCGCGATGCTGGCCTACTCCCTGTTCGTCGGCAGCTACTTCGTCGCGGCCGAGCACGGCAAGAGGAAGCGAGCCCAGGTCATGCAGCTCGCGATCGACCGGCTTTTCGATGAGCACGAGGACTGAGATGGCCCGCCGCCCGATGCTCCTCTACGACGGTGACTGTGCCTTCTGCACGACCTGCGCGCGGCTGGCGGAGAGGAGGTTCAGGCCGGACGCGGAGGTCGTCCCCTGGCAGTTCGCCGATCTCGCTGAACTGGGGGTGACGGCGGAGCAGGCGAGCGAGGCCGTGCAGTGGGTGGAGGCCGACGGCAGCGTCCGCTCGGGGCACGAGGCGGTCGCCGCGATGCTGGGCAGCTCCGGACCGATCTCGCGGCTCGGCGGCCGGCTCCTGCTGGCGCCCGGGATCTCCCCGATCGCAGCGTGGGCCTACCGCCTGGTCGCGGCCAACCGCCACCGGTTGCCGGGCAGCACGCCCGCCTGCCGGCGTTAGCCTCGGCAGCTGATGTGGGTCCAGCGAACGATCCGGCTCCCCGCGCGCCCGCGCGGCTTTCACCTGGTCACCGCGGAGGTGCTCGATGCCCTGCCCGAGCTCCGCGAGATCTCAGTCGGGACCCTGCACCTGCTGATTCAGCACACCTCGGCCTCCCTGGCCTTGAGCGAGAACACCTCGCCGGAGGTGCGGCACGACTTCGAGGCCTGGTTCGACCGCGCCGTCCCCGAAGGCACGCCCTACTGGACCCACACCCTGGAGGGCGACGACGACATGCCCGCCCACGTCAAGGCGGCCCTGCTGGGCCCGTCCCTGACGCTGCCGCTGAGCGACGGCCGCCCCGCGCTCGGCACCTGGCAGGGCATCTACCTCTGCGAGCACCGCGACCGCGGCGGCCCCCGCTCGCTGGTCGCGACCGTCTCGGGCGAGCCGGGTGACGGTCGCTGAGGGACGATCAGCGACCGGCGGCCAGAGCCCGCCGGATCAGTGCCGGATGCCGGGCCACCTTTGGTCCCAGCACGACGGCGAAAAGCGTCAGCGCCAACCAGGGCCGAAGATGCGGGCTGATCCGCCGGATGCGCCCATCGGATTCCAGGTCGAAGACCATCGCGTCGGTCATCCTCACTCCCAGGATGCGCGCCTCTCCCACGGCCACACGCCTCTCGCCATCACCTACCATCTCGGTCCAGCGCAGGTCAGTCAGGCTCCCATATACGGCGCTCAGCAGAACCCGGACATCGTCATGGCCGCGAAAGACCATGCGGCCGGAGATCGGGGAGACGACCTCGACCTCGGGCGCAAGCGTCTCCATGAACCCGTCGACGTCTCCGGCCTCGGTGGCGGTCAGGTAGCGAGAAACGGCGTCTTCCATACAAGACATCCTAGATCCCCACAGGGAGGGTCTCCGCCCATTTCATAGACACAGAAGGCTTCGACTCGCATGGCCTCATAGCTGAAAACGAGGCCGTGCCCGCCTCGCGATGGCCGGCCGAGTTCGGCGTCGTCCCAGGAGAGGCCTCGGCGCTGATCGCCAGGGGCCGAACACTCAAAAGGCCTTGCTCTAAGACCGCTTGGGACATTCGCTGCTCGGGCCAGGTCAGAACCGAGCAGCGACCCGAGAGTCAGCAGTGTGCGGGCCAAAGTTTCTTGCGAAGTTCCTGTCCTTCCGTGAAGATCAGGCCGGGAGGGGTCAAGCGCTGACCGCCGGACTGAATCGCTCCGATCCGCCACTTACCGCCGACCTTGGAGAACGTCGCCTTGGCCGTGAGCTTCGACTTCTTGCTCGCAGCCCGGTAGACGATCGTGCCCTTGCTCCCCTTGACCTCTGCATTCCCGACCAGCTGGGCCAGCGTGCGCCAGAGGGAGCCATCGGTGCCGAGTGGCTTCTCAGGGCAGTAAAGGGATTCAAAGTAGGTCGGGAGCTGATCGCACGGAGTGCCGCCAACGCTCGGATCGATTTGCAGATGACAAGCCTTCGGAGCGTTGCCGTTCGCCGCATAGGTGACCCAGGACAATCCGACACGCTTGAGCGCAGGCACCTGGCTGCTAGCCGGAGTAGTTGAAGTCGCACCAGCGGCAGAGGCAGCGACCAGTGCTACCAGCGCCACGCCGATACATCCCGGAATTGTCCTGAGTCCCATCCTTAGCCTCCTATTGGCAGTTGCTGTAGTACATCGAGTAATTCTGGTTTAGCGACAGGCCACCGGGTTCGGCGAGAAGCGTGCCAGATGCGGTGCCCGTATTGGTCATGTTGATCGTCGAGTGGGCCGGGCCTACACCGATGGGCCGCACTTCGTTGAAGGCGTTCTGGTAGGTGACATTCCAGAACGTCTCGTAGTTGAAGTTGAGCAACGGATAGTAGCCGCCGCTCCCATTTCCCGGCCGCTCGGTTATAGCCACTGCACTTGAACCGTCGTAGTATTTTTCGCCAAGCCCGGCGGTGACCGGAATGACCTGGCCGGTCGATTCGTTGGACAGGTAGAAATAGGCTTTGAGCTGCGCTCGGTTGTACCCGGCGTAGAAACCCATGTAGCTGCTCGGGCCGAAGATCAGCGCGGGGTAATACTGAGGCGGAAGCGCTCCACTGGGAGAGATGGCCTCCCACCACGCCGTGTGCTGGTTGTTGGTCGCGGTCCCGGTTCCGGCCTGGATGAGGTGTTCGGAGTGCCATCCGCCTATGCCCATCCAGTTGCTCACCAGAGCGTTTGGTTTGCAGGAGGCGTAGGCGTTGCCTGATGGCTCATAGAACTTGCCTATGGTGGCCACCACCCGCTCTTCGGCATTCGAGAATATGGGCTGCTGCATATGGCCCGACCATGATTTGCCGTACACCGGGTACTCGACCGGCTCGTCGTTCGTGGAGTAGGGCGCACTGGGTCCTTCACAAGCAACAGGCGGTGCCGCTTCCTTGTAGCCCGAGACCAGGTCTTCCCATTCGCTGAGGCTCTCTTCGGTCCAACCCTTGCCCCCTACATCGACTGGCCGGGGTGGGAATGAGTAGCGCTCAAGCTCCTCATCGCTGGCCTTCTCCGGACGGAATCCAGGGGGAGGCTGGCCGATCGTGTAGGTCTCCCCTTCGTTGCCGTACCTATATGTGTAGGTGGTACCGCCGTCCGGGTAGTGCGTGACCTTGGCCATGTCGGTGCTGTAGTTCGTCCGGCCGGACTCGCATTTTTCGACCATCCCCGGCACGTCAGGGTTGCTGCCGGCGGCTTGAGCAGCGCCAGCCGGTGCGAGCGCGCAGAAAACAAATAGGGCTAGAGCCCCTACCTTCTTCATTGGCGTCTCCATTGTCAGTGGTTGATTTGGGCTTGCGGGCTTAGTGACTCAGTCCAGGGTTGTTGTCCCCGCCCTTGGGACCCGCCGCCACCGGGAGACGCCAAGATGATCACTGCGAGCAACGTGAGTTTGAGAACTGTCCTTCATCCGCTCTCCTCTTTAGTGATCAGACGGATCAAAAAGATAAAGCTGGCTCTATCAATTGTCAAAGTTCAATCGATCTAGCTACCTTGAACCGGCTGAGCGGCCCGTTGATGCGAAAAGGCTCGGCGATCAGTCCCGAGCCGGGTGTCGAACTGCATCATCATCCCCCGCGTCTACCATGCATGGGGGTTGAGGCAACCGCATGGCGAGGACGACTGCTTCGCGCCGAGCGGTTAGGCGGTCGGGCTCTCGACGGCGCGAGCCGCAAGAGGGCGATACAGGGATCGCCGGGGATTCAGGAAAATAGAAGTCACCGACGTGCGGGCTTCTGCGGAGTGGAGCTAGGCGGATTCGAACCGCCGACCTCCTGGGTGCGATCCAGGCGCTCTGCCAGCTGAGCTATAGCCCCGCGACGCGTGGCTGGGAAGTTGATCCCATAGCCGCGCAAGCGCAAGGATAACCGCATAGTCTTTGGCAGCCTCATTCAGGGAATGGCCATATGAGCATCCTCGACGACGCAATTCGCGAGCACCTGGAACTGAAGCGCGCCCATGGCGCGGATGACTCCGAGCTTAAAAAGCTCGAGGACGAGGCGTTCGGGCCGCCGGCGCGACCGGATGAACACGATCCGTTTGCGGAGGCGCCGACCGAGTTCCTGGTCTCTCCCGAGGTCGGGGCGGGGGAGCAGGACGATGAGGATCCGGGTGCCAGGCGCGCCCCCAACATCGCCGACCTGCAGGAGTCGCCGCTGCCGTCGCCCGAGCCCGAGCCGCAGGCCGAGATCGACGGCGGCCACTCGACCGAGGAGCGCCACGCGATCGCCGAGCAGCCGACCGAAATGTTCGACGTCGAGGGCCAGTTCGAGGATGCCGCGCCCGAGTCCGACGCGCCCTCCGACGAGGAGCTCGTCGACGCCGAGATGGCCGAGCCGCGCCTGGCCCCGGTCGATCCGCTGGCCGGGATCGAGGCCGGCATCCCCGGCGAGCCCGAGGTGACCGCGTCGCCCGCGCTCGCCGACGACGAGGAGCCGGCGGACGAATTCGACGAGTTCTTCAGCGAGCAGCGGCTCTCCGATGAGCTCAACCAGGCGCTCGAGGCGCCGCTCCCGGACGAGCCCGGCGCCCCTCCCACCGAGGAAGCGACGGCGATCTTCGACGTCGAGGCTGCGGAGCCCGCCGTCGAAACGAAGCTCGAGGAGCCCGCCGAGGAGGAAGAGGACTTCGAGGAGATCTCCGACGAACAGGAGATCCCCGCCACGGACGAGCACGAGCTCGCCGCGCCCGAGTCCGAGGAGCACGAGCTCCCACCTCGCGCCGACGACGAGCCCGAGCCTGACACCCCCGCACCGCCGCCCGCCGCGTCCCACGAGGACGTCCTGGAGGACACGCCGGAGTTCCTCGAGGACGCCCCCGAGGACGACGAGCTCTGGTTCGAGCAGAAGCCGCCGAAAGACTTCGACTTCGACGATTAGTCCGCCCGTCACCGGGCACGAGTAGGTTGCCCGGATGCCTGCCGACGTCGCCATAGAAGCCGAGGGACTGCGCAAGTCCTACGGGGACGTCCTCGCCCTCGACGGCGTCGACCTGCGCGTACCGGCCGGCACGGTGCTCGGCCTGCTCGGGCCCAACGGCGCCGGCAAGACGACCGCGGTCCGCATCCTCACCACGCTGCTCCCGCTCGACGGCGGCAGCGCCCGCGTCGCCGGGCTCGACGTCGAGCGCCAGGCGCCGCAGCTGCGCAGCCGCATCGGCCTCGCCGGCCAGTACGCGGCCGTCGACGAGAATCTCACCGGGGCCGAGAACCTGGAGATGGTCGGCCGCCTCTACCACCTGCCGAAGGGCGAGCCGCGCGCCCGCGCCGCCGAGCTGCTGGAGCGCTTCGACCTCAGCGAGGCCGCCGACCGCCTGGTGCGGACCTACTCGGGCGGGATGCGCCGCCGCCTCGACCTCGCCGCCGCCCTGGTCGCGCGGCCGCCGGTCCTCTTCCTCGACGAGCCGACCACCGGGCTGGATCCGCGCAGCCGCATCGCCCTCTGGGAGACGATCGAAGGGCGGGTCGCCGACGGCACCACGGTGCTGCTCACCACCCAGTACCTCGATGAGGCCGACCGGCTGGCCGACCGGATCTCCGTCATCGACCGCGGACACGTCATCGCCGAGGGCAGCGCCGACGAGCTCAAGGACCAGCTCGGCGGCGAGCGGCTCGACGTGACGCTGGAGGACGAGGCCGACACCGAGGCGGCGATCACGGCTCTGGAGCCGGTGGCGGCGGAGCGCCCGGCACTGGTCGACGGCGTCCTGCGGATGCCGATCCACGAGCGCAAGGGCGCGATCGGCGCCGCGGTGATCCGGCTCAACGAGGCCGGCATCGGCATCGACGACGTGGCGATGCGCCGCCCCTCCCTCGACGAGGTCTTCCTCACCCTCACCGGCCACACCACGGAGGCGGAGGAAGACGACGGGGCGGAGGAGGAGCGATGAGCGGCTTCCGCTACGCACTCGCCGACACCCTGGTCCTGGCCCGCCGCAGCCTCCTGCGCATCCCACGCGCCCCCGACCTGCTGCTCTCCTTCACCGTGCAGCCGATCATGTTCGTGCTGCTCTTCGCCTACGTCTTCGGCGGCGCGATCAGCACCCCGGGCTACAGCTACATCGACTTCCTGATGCCGGGGATCATCGTCCAGACGATGTCCTTCGGCGGCTTCATCACCGCCCTCGGCCTCTCCGAAGACCTCAAGAAGGGCCTGATCGACCGCTTCCGCTCGCTGCCGATGTCCCGCGGCGCGGTCCTCGCCGGCCGCACCCTCGCCGACGTCGCCACCAACTCGATCTCGATCACGGTGATGCTGATCGTCGGCGTCATCGCCGGCTTCTCGTTCGGCGCCCCGTTCCTCCACATCGTCGCCGGCATCCTGCTCCTGCTGCTCTTCGGCTACGCCTTCTCCTGGGTCTTCGCCTTCGTCGGCCTCACCTCGAGCTCGCCGGAGGCCGCCCAGTCGCTCGGCTTCATCGTCATCTTCCCGCTCACCTTCGTCTCCTCGGCCTTCGTCCCGGTCGAATCGATGCCCGGCGCCCTCCAGGCCTTCGCCGAAGTCAATCCCTTCACGATCGTCGTCGACGCGATGCGCTCTCTTTTCCTCGGCGCCCCCGCCGGCAACGACGTCTGGGGCGCCGTCGCCTGGTCCCTCGGCATCGCCGCCGTCTTCGCCTTTCTCTCGGTGCGCAAATACAAACGCGCCGTGGTGCGCTGAGCACTCCGGCGAGCGGCGACGAGGCCGCCTAGACTTCCGGGCGAGGGGCCATAGCTCAGTTGGCAGAGCGCCTGCCTTGCACGCAGGAGGCCGCCGGTTCGAATCCGGCTGGCTCCACTATTCGACCCCGCCAGCACTCTCGCCGGCGGGGCGCCTCCAAGTCGCTATTGCTACCTAGCCGGCCAGACCGATCATCAACTGCGAGTGGTCGCTCGGGTCGACCTTGACCGGGACCTGGGCGCCGGGCTGGAGCTGGCCGATGATGGCGGGGGAGACGACCTGGGTGTGGGTGACGCTCGAGGAGCTGCCGGCGACGTCGAGGGTCATCTGGAACTGGAGCTCGGGCTGCATGTTGATGGTGCGGCCGGTGGCGGCCATCTGCACGATCGTGGCGGTGCCGTCAACGCCTTCGTTGGCGAGCTTCTCGGCAAGGGCCTGGTTGCCCTGGACTTCCTGCACGGCCTGGTTCGCCTGGGCGAGGCCGTCTTTCATCATCTTCAGGCTGCCGCCGCGTTCCTTCTTCATTTCCTTGCCGGTCTTGCTCAGATCCCTCATGTCCTTGAACATGCCCATGTCATGCGCTCCTCTGTTGGCGGGCCGCTTGCCGGCCCAGCTGACTGATTGACGCGAACCTATCGCGCTGGGGCGTACCCCCGGTATAGATTCGACGGGTGTTCTTTGGGGGATTAATCATGGTCGCGCTCGCCCTCGGGGGTGTTGTTCTCGCCGCCGTCGCGCCGGAGGCTGCGGTCGGCGGGATCGGCATGGCGGTCGGGTGCGGCGCCGGCGGCGCCCTGCTGATCTACCTCGACGCGCCGCGCCGGCGCCCCAAGCCACCGGCCGGCACGGTCCGCGCCAAGGCGACGATCCTCGACGCCAAGGGCACGCCCGGCTCGGTCGCCGGTTACCAGATGGTCGAGCTGACGCTGGAGGTGCAGCCGAAGGACGGCACCCCGTTCCAGGTCAAGCGCAAGTTCTCCAGCGGCCATGTCGGCCGCGTCGACCAGGGCCGCCGCATCGACGTCGTCTACGACCCGGTCAACCCGCAGAAGGTCGAACTGGCCTGAGGAGTGGTGTGCTTTCGCCGGCGAGCGCCGCGCCTAAGCGGTGAGGCTCTCGGCCCGCTTGCCCTCGGGCAAATTCTGATCCGCGTGGTAGCTGCTGCGGACCAGGGGACCTGCCGCGACCGACTCGAATCCCAGCTCGTAGGCGGCCTTCTCCAGTGCCGCGAACTCGTCGGGGTGCCAGTAGCGGGTGACCGGCAGGTGGTTCTCGGTCGGACGCAGGTACTGGCCGACGGTCAGCACCTGGACGCGGTGCTCGCGCAGCAGGCCGAAGGTCTCGACCATCTCCTCGAAGCTCTCGCCGAGCCCGACCATCAGCCCGGACTTGGTGACCACGTCCGGCCCGCCCATCTCCTTCGCCATCCGCAGCACCCGGGCTGAGCGCAGGAACTGGGAGCCGCGGCGCGCCACCGGGTACAGCCGCGGCACGGTCTCGACGTTGTGGTTGAAGACGTCGGGCTTCTCGTGGACGACCTTGGCCAGCGGCATCTCCTGGCCGCGGAAGTCGGGGGTGAGGATCTCCACCTTGCAGCCGGGGGCGAGCATGCGGATCGAGCGGATCACCCCGACGAAGGCGCTCGCCCCGTAGTCGGGCAGGTCGTCGCGGTCGACCGAGGTGACGACGGCGTGGCGCAGCCCCATCGCCTTCACCTGGTTGGCGACGCGCAGCGGCTCCAGCGGGTCGTTCCAGGTCGGTTTGCCGGTCTGCACGTTGCAGAAGCCGCAGCGGCGGGTGCAGACGTCGCCGAGGATCATGAAGGTCGCGGTGCCGCGCTCCCAGCACTCGCCGACGTTGGGGCAGTTGGCCTCCTCGCAGACGGTGTGCAGATTGTCGGAGCCGATCGTCGCCTTCAGGCGCCGGTAGTTCGGCCCGCCCGGCGCCGGCACTTTCAGCCACGGCGGCTTGCGGGCGCGCTTGAAGGGGACGGTGCCGTCGGCCGCGGCCGCGGTGCCGCCCGGTTTGGAGCGGGAGCGGGTGACGTGGACGCGCTCGGTCGATGCCGGGGGCGCAGCGGCCGGGTCCGGCGCGGCCGTGACCTCAGCGGGGCCGGTCTGCTCGATCGTCTCGCTCATCGGGGGAGACCGAGCGTAGCGGGCGGCAGATCCAAGCCCACGGCGGCCGGCTCGGTGGCGACGGGAGAGCGCTCGAAGACCGCGCCGAAGCGGGCGGCGACGGTGTCGGCGAACGCCCCCAGATCCTGCTCCGCGCCGAGCTCCCGCGAGAGCGAGGTCATCGCCACCCCCTCGATCCCGCACGGCACGATCCACTCGAACGGCTGCAGGTCGTTGCTGACGTTGACGGCGAGCCCATGCGTGGTGACTCCCCGGCTCACATGCACCCCGATCGACCCGATCTTCCGCGCCTCCCCCGCCGATGGGCCTATTTCCCTCCCTATGGGGGTGCTTGAGGCCCGTCGATCGCCGGGCTCGGATTTCGCGCCGACCCAGACGCCGGTGAGGCCCTCGATGATCCCCGCCTCGACGCCGTGCTCTCCGAGCGCGCCGATCATCACCCGCTCCAGCCGCCGCACGTAGGCCAGCACGTCGTCGCCGTAGGGGCGCAGGGAGACGATCGGGTAGGCGACCAGCTGGCCGGGGCCGTGGTAGGTGACGCGGCCGCCGCGGTCGGTGTCGCGCACTTCGACCCCCTGCATCTCGTACCACTGGGCGCCCATCGGCAGCTCCTCCGCCGTCGAGCGGCGGCCGCGCGTGTAGACGGGCGGGTGCTCGAGCAGCAGCAGGACGTCGGGGATCTCGTCGCGCTGGCGCTCGCCCTCCAGGCGTCGCTGCGCCTCGCGCGCCTCCTCGTAGGGCACGATTGCACAGCGGACAGCCAGGATCTCGTCGCTCACCCTTGAAATCGTTGCAGGACTCGCCCGTATCCTTGAGTCCCCCCTGATGGTCCAGTCCAAGCCACTCCGACCCGAATGGCTCCCGGCCGTTGCGCTCAGCGCCGCGCTGGCGTCGCTGATGCTGCTCTGGAGCCCGCCGGTCGGCGACCTCGCCGCCCAGGTCTTCCGCACCGAGCTCTTTCAGCAGGCCGGCCTGGCGATCTGGAACGGCAGCTGGTACGGCGGCCACTACACCCTCACCTACAGCGTCCTCTTCCCGCCGCTGGCGGCGCTGTTGGGCCCACAGGTCGTGGGAGGGCTGGCCGTCGTCTCCTCCTCCTACCTCTTCGACCGCCTCGTCCGCGACCGCTGGGGAGTCGAGGCGCGCTGGGCGACCCTCTGGTTCGCCGCCGGCGTGGTGACGCTGCTCGCCGACGGCCAGCTCACCTTCGCGCTCGGGGCCGCCTTCGGCCTCGCCTCGCTGCGCTGCCTGCAGACCGACCGCGGCAAGCTCGCCGTCCTCGCCGCCACCGGCTGCGCGCTGGCCAGCCCGGTTGCCGCGGTCTTCCTCGCCGGCGTCGTGCTGGCGGGAGCGCTGGAGCGGGGGAGGCGGGTGCCGCGCGCCGCCCTCGCGGTCGGCGGCCTCGCCCTCGCGCTCACCGTCGTCCCCAACCTCGCCTTCCCCGAGCCCGGCCAGTTCCCCTTCGCCTTCTCCTCCTTCATCGCGATCCCACTCTGGTGCGCCGGCGCGCTCTACATCACCCGCGGCCTGCCCGAGGAGCGCCAGCTGCGCCGCGTGCTGTTCGCCTACCTGCTCGTCTCGACGCTGATCTGGCTGGTGCCGAACTCGCTCGGCGGCAACGCGGTCCGGCTCGGCGCCCTCTTCGGCGGCCCGGTGCTGGCCGCCGTGGTGCTGGCACGGCGACCGCGCATCTCGGTCTCGCCCTGGTTCCTGGCGCTGTTCCTGGTCGGCGGCCTCTACTGGCAGCTGACCGCCAGCGTCACCCAGATCGCCCGCAGCGTCGACGACCCCTCCACCGCGGCGGCCTACTTCGAGCCCCCCGCCGAATGGCTGCAGGCCCACGGCGGCGATGGCCTGCGGATCGAGGTGCCGCCGACTGCCAACCACTGGGAGTCCGCCTACCTGGCGCCGAAGTTCGAGCTGGCGCGGGGCTGGCTGCGCCAGCTCGACACGACCCGCGACGACGTCTTCTACGACGAAGGCGAGCTGACCGACGCCACCTACAGCGCCTGGCTGCGCAGCAACGCGATCTCCTACGTCGCCCTCCCCGACGCCCCGCTCGACTACTCCTCGGTGGCCGAGCGCCGGTTGATCCTCAGCGGCCCCTCCTTCCTGACCCTGCGCGCCACCCCGCCGCACTGGCGGATCTACCAGGTGCGCGACCCCAAGCCGCTGGTGGCGCCGCTGGGAGACGGTCGGGCGCAGACGCTCTCAGTCGGCCGCCAGGGCTTCGCCCTGAACGTCACCACCCCCGGCGAGTTCCTCGTCCGCGTCAACTTCACCCCCTACTGGTCGATCTCCCGCGGCGCCGGCTGCATCCTCCGCCGCGGCGACTGGACCGTCGCCCGCGCCTCGCACCCCGGGGTCTTCCGCGTCGACGCCGACTTCTCGCTCGGCCGCGCCTGGAACGCGGTGACCGGCGCCCGCAAGACCTGCTGAACGGAAGCGGTTAAAGCGCCAGGGAGAGCGGCTCTTCGAGCAGCGTCCGCACCCGCGCGAGGAACTCGGCGGCGGGAGCGCCGTAGAGGATGCGGTGGTCGCAGGCGAGGGTGACGTAGAGCATCTGGGCGCTGGCCAGCTCGCCGCCGCGGACGACCGGGCGCTCCTTGAT
Organism: uncultured Solirubrobacterales bacterium; assembly: GCA_963735235.1. Classification (GTDB taxonomy): domain Bacteria; phylum Actinomycetota; class Thermoleophilia; order Solirubrobacterales; family 70-9; genus VAYN01. Next base: position 71,862 of record CAVTKD010000008.1, read on the forward strand.
CGCGCCGACGGCCAGGATCGCCGCCTGCGGGGTGTTGATCACGGCGCTGAAGTTGTCGATCCCGTACATCCCCAGGTTGGAGACGGTGAAGGTGCCGCCCGAGAGCTCCGGCGGCGTGATCGTCCCCTCGCGGACCCGCTGCGCCAGCGCCCGCGAGTCGGTGGCGATCTGCCGCAGGCCCTTGCGGTCGGCATCGAAGACGGTGGGGACGACGAGCGCGTCCTGGGCCGCCACGGCGACCCCGACGTTGACCCGCGAGTAGAGCTCGAAGCGACCGTCGCGGTAGGCGCCGTTGGCCCGCGGGTGCTCGCGCAGCGCCAGCGCGCAGGCCTTGACGACCATGTCGTTGAACGAGGGCACCACGTCGCCCTCGCCCGCCGCCGCCTTGATCCGCGCCCGCGCCTCGACCGCCCGGCTCATATCGATCTCCGCTTCCAGGTAGAAGTGTGGCGCCGTCGCCTTCGACTCCGACATCCGCCGCGCGATCGTCGACTGCAGCTTCGAGAGGTCCTCGTAAGTCGTCTGCCCCTTGGCGGTCTCCGCCGTCTCGGACGACGCAGTCGGCGCTGCCGGCTCGGTCTTTGTCGCCTTCTTCACATCCGACTTGACGATCCGCCCTCCCGGTCCCGAGCCCTGGATGGAGGCCAGGTCCAATCCTTGCTCCTTGGCCATCCGCTTTGCCACCGGAGAAGCTTTGATCCGCCCAGCGTCGGGCGTCGCTCCCGACGTTACGAGTGGCTCGGACTCCCCCGCCTCCGCTGGAGCCGGGGCTGACTCTGCACCCCGATCCTCGACAGGGCGCTCGGAGCCCTCGCCCGAATCCCCGACCCGCGCAATCGGAGTCCCGATCGCCAACGTCGCCCCCTCCTCGGCCAGGATCTCAGTCAACGTCCCCGCGACGTCGCTCTCGTAGGCCATGTTCGCCTTGTCCGTCTCGATTTCCACGATCTCGTCCCCGATCGCGATCTCGTCCCCGACCTTCTTCAGCCAGGCGAGCACGGTGCCCTCCTCCATCGAGTCGGACAGGCGGGGCATGACGATGTCGGCCATCAGATCGATCCCTCCAGGGTGGCCAGCGCCGCCGACACCACGTGCTCCTCATGCGGAATCGCCGCCTGCTCCAGCCGCCTCGAGTACGGCATGTGCACGTCGGCCCCGGTCACCCGCTGCACCGGCGCGTCCAGGTCGTCGAAGGCCTGCTCGGTGATCAGCGTCGCCAGGTTGGCGCCGACGCCGCCGTGCGGCCAGCCCTCCTCGACGATCACCGCCCGGTTGGTCTTGCGGACCGACTCGAGGATCGTGTCGAGGTCGAGCGGGCGCAGGGTGCGGGGGTCGATCACCTCGGCCTCGACGCCGTGCTCGCTCGCCAGCTTGTCGGCCGCATCCTGCGCCACCTGCGCCATCTTCAGCACACCGATGATCGTCACGTCGCCGCCCTCGCGGCGCACCGCGGCTTTGCCGAAGGGCAGCACCTCGCCCTCGCCCTCGGGGACCTCGCCGCGGACGCCGTAGAGGCTCTCGTGCTCGATGAAGATGACCGGATTGTCGTCGCGGATCGCCGCCTTCAGCAGCGCCTTGCCGTCGGCCGGGGTGGAAGGGCAGGCGACCAGCAGGCCGGGGATCTGCAGGAACAGCGCCTCGAAGCTGTGCGAGTGGGTGGGGCCGAGCTGGTGGCCGCCGCCGCCCGGCATCCGGATCACCATCGGCACCTTCGCCTGGCCGTTGAACATGTAGGGGATCGCGGCGGCGTGGTTGATGATCTGGTCCAAGGCCAGCAGCGAGAAGTTGACCGTCATCAACTCAACCACCGGCCGCAGGCCGCCCATCGCCGCGCCTACCCCGGCGCCGACGATCGTGTTCTCGGAGATCGGCGTGTCGCGCACGCGGCGCTCGCCGAACTCGTCGATCAGCCCCTCGGTCACCTTGAAGGCGCCCTGGAAGACGGCGACGTCCTCGCCGATCACAAAGACGCCCTCGTCGCGGCGCATCTCCTCCGCCATCGCGTCCCGCAGCGCCTCGCGCATCCGCAGCTCAGACATCGGCCCCGGCTCCCTCGGACTCGCCAGGCTCGGCGGCATTGACCGGGCGCTCGCCTTCGTCCCGCTCGGCGGCGTCGTCCTCGCGCTCAGGCGCGACCTCGGGCTCGACCCCCGCCTCGGGGTCGCTCTCCACCCGGTGCGCCGTGCCCTCCTGCGCGTCGCCCTGCAGCGCCGGGTTCGGCCGCGGCTCGTCGTCCTCGCGTCCCGCATATGCCGCCCCCGCCTCGGCCAGCTCGCGCGCCGCGTCCGGCATCCGGTCCTCGCGCTCGCCGCGATGCGGCTCCGGGCTGCGCTCGTCGACCGCGTACCAGCCGCCGGGATCGGTCAGTGCGTAGAGGTTTTCGTAGAGCGTGTCGAGCGGCGGCTCCGCGGAGGCCTCGGCGAACTCGACCGCGTCGAGCACCGTCTGCTCGGCCGCCTCGCGCGCCTGCCGCACCTCGCGCTCGCCCAGCACGCCGGCCTCGACGCAGCGCCGGGCGAAGCTCTCGATCGGGTCTTTCTCGCGCCACTCCTCGACCTCCTCGCGCTCGCGGTAGACCTCGGGGTCGGCGGCGGAGTGGCCGCGGTAGCGGTAGGTCACGACCTCGAGCAGGGTCGGGCGGGAGTCTTCGCGCGCGGCCTGGATCCCTGCGGCGACGCTCTCGCGGACGGCGATCACGTCCATGCCGTCCACCCGCGCGCCGGGGATCCCGTAGCCCTCGGCCTTCTTGGAGAGATCGGTCTGGGCCGAGTGGCGCTCTACCGCGGTTCCCATCCCGTAGAGGTTGTTCTCGACCAGGAAGAAGATCGGCAGCGTCCACAGCGCCGCCAGGTTCATCGTCTCGCCGAAGTTGCCGGTGTTGGATGCACCGTCGCCGAACATGCAGACCGTCACCGCGTCTTCGCCCTTGTACTGGGAGGCGAGGCCGAGCCCGGCGGCGATCGGCAGGTTGCCGCCGACGATCCCGTAGCCGCCCATGAAGCGCCGCTCGGCGTCGAAGATGTGCATCGAGCCGCCGCGGCCGCCGCTGGTCCCGTCGACCCGGCCGAACAGCTCCGCCATCACCCGCTTGGGCTCGGTGCCGCGGGCGATCGCGTGGCCGTGGGTGCGGTAGGTGCCGATCAGGAAGTCTTCCTCGCGCATCACCGAGGTGGTGCCGACGATCGTCGCCTCCTCGCCGATCGCCAGGTGCAGGAAGCCGCCGGCTTTGGCCCGCTGGTACTGGCGGCCCGCCTCCTCCTCGAAGCGGCGGATCAGGGCCATGCGCGCGAGCAGCTCGTAACAAGTGGCGGCATCGGGCAGATCGGCCATTGACCTCACCTTAGCTCGCTGCTTCGACCGCTTCCTCCAGCCGGTCGTCCCCCCAGAAGACCTCGTCGCCGACGACCAAGGCCGGGACGCCCTTGACGCCGCGGTCGCCGGCCGCCGCGGTCGCCTCCTTCAGGGCGTTCTTGACGATCTCGGTCTGGACCGCTTTCAGCAGCGCCCGCGGGTGCAGCTCGCAGGCGGCGCCGGCGATCATCACGTTGTCGGGATCGCTGAGGTCGCGGCCGGCGGCGAAGGCCTGGCGGAAAGCGGCGAGGGAGAAGGAGACGGTGCGCCCGGTCTGCTTGGCGAAGGTGGCCACCCGCATCGCCGTCAGCGTGTTGCCGGGCCAGGGCTCTGGCCACTGGATCGGCGGCAGCCCGTAGGCGGAGGCGCGGCGCTCGACCTCGGCCATCCCCTCGTCCCGGGCCGGCGTCTGCGACCAGGAGCCGCGATCGAAGCGCGCGAACAGCCCACCGAGCAGGACCGGCACCCACTCTGGCTGCTCCAACCCCGCTTCCGTGAACAACCCGCTGACCCGCTCGGCAGACAGATACGCGTAGGGCGAGCCCAGGTCGAAATAGAAAGTTGCCTCAGTCATCTGAGCGTCCGAAAATCAAGCAGATCGGGGAACGCAGGGAAGTGAGGGAGGGGAGCGCACACCCGTGCGTGACCCGACCCGAACGACCGAGGAACCCGAGATGCGCCGATTTGCAGGGCGCTCAGGCGTGGGTGGCCCAACCGTCGACAGCGCGGGCGGCTTCGAAGATCGCCTCGGAGATCGTCGGGTGCGGGTGCATGATCCGCGCCAGCTCCTGGTAGCCGCCCTCGAGCGCCATCGTCGCGACCAGCTCGGCGATCATGTCGCAGGCGCGGTTGCCGACGATGTGGACGCCGAGGATCTCGCCGTACTTGGAGTCGGCGACGACCTTGACTAGGCCTTCTTTGTCGTCGTAGACGGTGGCTCCGCCGACGCCGCCGAGTTTGAACTTGCCGACCTTGACGTCGTTGCCGGCCTCCCTGGCGGCCGCCTCGGTGAGCCCGACGCTGGCGACCTGCGGGTGGCTGAAGGTGGCGCCGGCGACCAGGCCCTGGTCGACCGGGTGGGTCTCGGCGCCGGCGGCGGTCTCGGCCGCGACGACGCCCTCCTCGGAGGCCTTGTGGGCGAGCGCCTTGGCGTTGACCAGGTCGCCGATCGCGAAGACCTTGGCGTTGGTCGTGCGCTGGTACTCGTCGACCTTGACCTTGCCGTTCTCCTCCAGCTCGACCCCGGCCCCGGCCAGGCCCAGGCCCTCGGTGTCGGCGCCGCGGCCGCCGGCGATGCAGAGGTAGTCGACCTCGGTGGTCGTATCGCCGTAGGTGAGCTTGACCGACTTCTCACTCGCTTCGACGTTCTCGACCGGGTTGCCGGTGGCGACGGTGATGTTCTGCTTCTTGAAGGCGCGCTCGACGACCCGGACCACGTCCTTGTCCTCGGCCGGGAGGATCTGCGGCAGCATCTCGATCAGCAGCACCTCGGTGCCGAAGCGGCCGTAGGCGGAGGCGATCTCCGAGCCCGAGGCGCCGGCCCCGACTACGGCGATCTTCTTCGGCACCTCCGGCAGCGACCAGGCGCCCCAGGTGTCGACGACGCGCCCGCCGAACTCGACCCCGGGGATCGGCAGCGCCACCGAGCCGGTGGCGAGGATCACGGAGCCGGCCTCGTAGACCTCGTCGCCGACCTTGACGTTGCCCTCGGCGGTCAACGATCCCTCGCCGTCGATCACGGTCACCTTGTTTTTGTCCCAGAGCATCTTCACGCCGCCCGAGAGCGATTCGGAGACGGCGGCGCGGCGCCGGCCGACGGCGTCCCAGTCGAGCGAGACGTCCTTGGCGACGACACCGAGCTCGGCGCCCTCGCGCGCCTCGGTGTAGATCTCCGCCGTGCGCAGGATCGTCTTGGCCGGGATGCAGGCGTAGTTGAGGCAGCGACCGCCGGCCTTGTCGCGCTCGACCACGGCGGTTTTCTTGCCGAGCTGGGCGGAGCGGATGGCCGCGACGTAGCCGCCGGGGCCGCCGCCGATCACGATCACATCGAAGGAATCAGCCATTGGCCTGAGCCTATAGAACGACGGCCTGGGCGCTCAGTCGCGGGGAGCGCGTTCGGGCATCTGGATCCGCGCCATCGCCTTGACCATGAAGAAGAAGAAGGTGCCGGTGACGGCGAGCAGGCCCAGCGTCGCCGCGAACTGGGGCACGGTCGCCGCCTGCACGGCAAGGCCGAAGACGGCGCTGAAGATCAGGAAGACGAGGATCAGCTGGAAGCCGAGCACGGCCCAGTAGCGGGCCCGCCACAGCCCCCAGGACATGACCCCCATCAGCAGCGCCGGGGCCAGCACCTGGACGAGTTTCGGCTGGCGGCCGTTGACGTGGACGCCGCTCAGGTAGCCGGCGAGGATCGAGAGTGCGATCAGCCCGGCGACGATCGCCCCCAGTGTCACCACGGTCGGCCGCTCGCCCTCGCCCAGCGGCTCCAGCGCTTCGCGGGCCGCCTGGTTGCGCTGCTCCGCCTTGGCGTAGCCGCGCGTCATTGGGTTGGCGCCGCGGTCCTTGCGCTTGCGCGGCGCCTCGCCTTCCGGCCGCTCCTCGCCCGGCGCGCGCGCGCCGGGCGTCTGGTCAGCCACCGGGCGCCACTCCCCGCCAGGGGGCCGGCTGATCCAGCAGCGCGTCCTGGCTGCTCGGGCCGGCGCCCTCGGCCGTGGCGAAAGCATGGCGCAGCGCCGCGGCGGCCGCACCCGGGTCGGCCGCGTCGCGGATCGCCCGCACCGCGCAGAGCCGCCGCGCCCCGGCCCGCACGACCTGCTCGGCGTTGCCGGGGTCGACTCCGCCGATCCCGAAGAAGGGCCGCGTCGCCTGCTCGGCGGCGTGGGAGACGAGCTCCAGCCCGACCGCCGGCCGCCCCGCTTTCGTCGGCGTCTCCCAGACAGGTCCCACGCTCATGTAGTCGATCGGGCGCTCGTTGGCCGCCGCGATCTGCTCCTCGGAGTGGGTCGAGAGGCCGACGATCGCCTCGGGCCCGAGCAGCTCACGCGCCGCCTCGGCCGAGGCGTCGTCCTGGCCGACGTGGACGCCGTCGGCGTCGCAGGCCCGGGCCAGGTCGGGATCGTCGTTGACGATGAAGAGGGCGCTGTAGGTGTCGCAGACGCGGCGGAAGGTGGAGGCGGCGCGCTCGATCTCCACCCGTCCCAACTGCTTCTCGCGCAGCTGCACGATGTCGACCCCGCCGCCCAGCGCCGCGCGCAGCAGCGCTTCGGGGTCCTCGCCGCCGGGCCGAGCGTCGCAGACGAAGTAGAGGCGCGCCGTGCGCAGCCGCTCGCGGCGCAGCGGGCCGGCGGACTCTGGCGGGGAGAGGCTCATCCCCCGATTATGAACCTGTCTCGACGCCCCCCGGCTTGGCGGCTTCCCGAGGCGGGTAGCCTTGTCTTTGTAACGGGAGCCCGAGAGGGCTGAGAGGGTGGCACCGAGGTCACCGACCGTCTGGACCTGATCCGGGTAATGCCGGCGGAGGCAATGGCTTGACCGAGCAGCGCAGTTTCGACACGATATTCGTTGGTGGCGGGGTGATCGGCCTCAGCTGCGCCTGGCGCGCCGCCCAGCGCGGCGCTCGCGTCGCCGTGCTCGAGCGGGCCGAGCCGCCGCCGGGCGCCACCCGCGTCGCCGCCGGGATGCTGGCCCCGGTCGGCGAGCTGGCCTTCGGCGAGCCCGAGCTGCTGCGGATGACCCTGGAGTCGGCGCGGCTCTATCCACAGTTCGTCGCCGAGCTGGAGTCGGCGTCCGGGAAGACGACGGGATACGCGCACCAGGGCGCCCTCCACATCGCCCTCGACAGCGACGAGGCGGCGCAGCTGCGACGCGTCCATGACCTGCAGCGCTCGCTCGGCCTCGAGGCGGAGTGGCTGGCGCCGCGCCGCTGCCGCGAGCTGGAGCCGGGACTGACCCCGTCCTTCAACGGCGGGATCCACGCCCCTGGCGAGGCGTCGGTCGACCCGCGGGCGCTGACCGCGGCGCTGCTGACCGCGTTGGGGACCGCCGTGGGCGGGTCGCATGGTGCCGGCGCAGCGCCGCAAATGGGAAGCGGCGTGAACTCCGCCCGGGTGCGGACCGGGACCGAGGTGGTCGCCGGACTGTTCGACGGCGAGCGCCTGGCCGGGGTGCGGACCGCCGCCGGTGAGGAGCTGCGCGCCGACGCGGTCGTGTTCGCCGGCGGCGCCTGGTCGGGCCGGGCCGGTTGGCTGCCCGAGCCCGCCCGCCCGCCGGTGCGCCCGGTCAAGGGCCAGACCGTCGAGCTGCGCAGCCGCGACGACGCGTCGCCCTGCGAGCGGATCGTCGCCTCCGAGCGCGTCTACCTGGTGCCGCGCGCCGACGGCCGCCTGATCGTCGGCGCCACGGTCGAGGAGCAGGGTTTCGACACCGCCGTCACCGCCGGCGGTGTCCACGAGCTGCTGCGTGAGGCCTACCGGCTGCTCCCCGACATCGCTGAGATGGAGCTGGTCGACTCGATGGCCGGCCTGCGCCCCGGCACCCCGGACAACCTGCCGCTGATCGGCCCCGGAGCGATCGAGGGCCTGGTCCTGGCGACGGGCCACTACCGCAACGGAATCCTGCTGGCGCCTTTGACCGCCGATGCCGTGGCGGCCCACCTCGCCGGCGAGGCCATGCCGGACTCGGTCGCCGCCGCCGACCCGGCGCGATCGAGGTCCCGGCCGAGCCCGGATGGAGGCGACGGACCGGACTCCGTGGTGGCGGACCGCGCCGCCGAACTTGCCCGCCGCGGCGCTGCCCTCGCGGAGGCCGCCGAGGCCGCGGAGCAAGCCGCCGAGGCGCCGCGATGAGAGTCGAGCTCAACGGCTCGCCGCGCGAGTTGCCGGACGCGGCGACGCTCGCTGTCGCCGTGCGCGAGTCCGGAGTCGGCGAGGGCGCGCGCGGCGTCGCGGTCGCCCTCGACGGCGAAGTGGTCCCGCGCGCCGAGTGGGAGCGGACGCCGCTGCGCGAGGGCCAGAGCGTCGAGGTGCTCGCCGCGATCCAGGGCGGCGCCGAGAGCTGGCAGCTGGGCGGCCGCGAGTGGGGATCGCGGCTGATCGCCGGCACCGGCGGCTTCCGCTCGCTGGAGCAGATGGAGCAGGCACTGAGCGCCGCCGGGACCGAGATCGTCACCGTTGCCCTGCGCCGCATCGACCCCGCCGCGGGCGGCTCGGTGCTCGACGTGATCGACCGCCTCGGCCTCTTCGTCCTGCCCAACACGGCCGGCTGCTTCACCGCCCGCGACGCCGTCCGCACCGCCCGCCTCGCCCGCGAGGCCTTCCAGACCGAGTGGGTCAAGCTCGAGGTGATCGGCGACGACCGCACCCTCTACCCCGATGCGGTCGAGCTCCTCGACGCCGCCGAAACGCTCGTCGCCGACGGCTTCACCGTCCTCCCGTACACGAACGACGACCCGATCCTCGCCCGCCGCCTCGAGGAGGCCGGTTGCGCCGCGGTGATGCCGCTGGGCTCGCCGATCGGCTCCGGGGCCGGGATCCGCAATCCCTACAACCTCGCCCTGATCACCGAGCGGGCACAGGTGCCGGTGATCCTCGACGCCGGCATCGGCACTGCCTCCGACGCCGCCCTTGCGATGGAGCTCGGCTGCTCGGCCGTTCTCGCCGCCAGCGCCATCTTCGGCGCCGAGGACCCGACCGCGATGGCGCGGGCCCTGCGCGGGGCGGTCGAGGCCGGCCACGCCGCCCGCGGCGCCGGCCGCATCCCCCGGCGCACCCACGCCGAGGCTTCGACGCCCTACCAGGGCCTCCCCGACCTCTCCTGAGCCAGCGCGGCAGTCATTTCAACCGCATACCGGATGAAAAGACGACCGCGCTTCGGTGGGCGCCCCTCTACCATGGGCGCTTCGCCCCTGTAGCTCAGCTGGTTAGAGCGGTGGCCTTTTAAGCCGCGCGTCGCGGGTTCGAGTCCCGCCGGGGGCATTTGACTGTGGACGACGACGCTCGCCAGGTCCCGAGCATCGGGGCGAAGCGCGACGAGCACCTGCTCCGCGTCCCCTGCGATGTCGAGGCCGAAGACGACCTTCGCCTGCAGCGGATCCACGACGAGGTCGAGCGCGGCTTCGACGCCCTGCGCGACATCGACGACGGCGTCTCCATCTTCGGCTCGGCCCGGATCGAGGAGGGCCACCGCTGGTACGAGCTCTGTCGCGAGACCGCCGCCTGCCTCGCCGGCCACGGCTTCACGGTGATCACCGGCGGCGGCCCGGGGCTGATGGAGGCGGCCAACCGCGGCGCCAAAGAGGCCGGCGGCCTCTCGGTCGGGCTCAACATCGAGCTGCCGATGGAGCAGCACTCCAATCCCTACCTGGACCGTAGCCTCGACTTCCACTACTTCTTCGCCCGCAAGCTGATGTTCGTCCGCTACGCCCGCGCCTTCGTGATCATGCCCGGCGGCTTCGGCACCCTCGACGAGATGTTCGAGAGCCTGACCCTGATCCAGACCAACCGGATCAAGCACTTCCCGACGATCCTGGTTGACTCCGGGCACTGGAAGCCGCTACTGGACTGGATCGACAACGGCCTCGAGGACGACGGCATGATCGCCCCGGCCGACAAGGAGCTCCTGGTCACCGCCGACACCCCCGCCGAGGTCTGCGACCACGTGCTGCGGGCGAGCGCGAGGCAGAAGCAGGCGTCCTGACCGATCGCTCAGCGGCGGCCCAGGGCGAGCCGGTGCGTCTCGCCGATCTCCCTCGCTCGCTGCTCGGGGACAGCGGCCGCGGCGGCGAATTCAGGCCAGTCGGCGACCGCGGCGGCGACCTCCTCGAGGATCGACATCGTTCGCGCCCTCTGCAGCGAGACGGTGGTGGCGCAGTGGAGCAGGTCGTCGGTGAGGAAGCCGTCGCGTTTGCCGTTGACCGACATCTGATGCCGAGCCGTGTACTCGCCCTCGAGGTTGTAGTTGTAGGTGACGTCGAAGGCGGGTGAGAGCGACCACTCGCCGGCCCGGTCCATCAGGAAGGCGATGTTCTTGACGTGGTCATCCTGGTTGCGCGCGATCAGATTGAACGCCATGCGCCGGAACTGCTGCTCGATCGCCGCCATCGGCAGTCCCAGCCGGCGGATCGCGATCAGCGCCTGCTCGTAGGAGTAGGAACGCGGGTCGTTGAAGTCGTAGTGGCAGAGCGCGGCAAGCGACTGCATGTGCAGCTTGGCATTGCCGGAGGGACGGTCGAAGCGTCTGGTCATGAAGTGGCGCCGGCCGTTCTCCTCGAACAGCCGGCAGCTCGTCATCTCGACCCCGGCCGCGCCCGCCATCAGCGAGTAGGCGTACTCGATGACGCCGTACCCGTCCGGGTCGGCGAAGCGCTCCTTGTCGCGGTTGTTTGCGACTCCATCGAACTTCAGCAGCCAGTGCTGGAAGCCGGGCGGGGCCTCGACCTGGCCGGAGCGCACCTCGTTCGTGTCGGGGTTCCAGGCGATCGCGGCCTTGGCCCTGGCGCCGCCGGCGGACATCCCGACGCTGAGAATCTCGAGCAGCCCCTCTTCCTCGCGCCCAGGGGCCAGGGTGGTGGAGAAGTCGCCGCGATCGGCGAGGATCCGGGAGGCCAACTCGACCAGCTCGCCGATCTGGATCTCCTCACCGGCCATCTGCTCCGGGCCCTTGGCCGGTGCGTACTCGAGCGCGCCGGTACCTCGCCGGCCGATGTAACAGAGGCGCTCGATCGCGTTCGCGCTCCTCGGCTCGCGTCCCTGTCGCGCCAGCCAGGCGTCGATCAGGGCGTTGCCGTATTTGTCCGGAAGCGAGTCGGCGAGCAGCCCCGGCAGTCCCTTGAAGGCTTTGTAGGGAAGCTCTGGGAAGGAGTACGGCTCGGTCCGCAACGGCATCGTCAGTGGCGAGACCTGGATTCCGCTGTTCGCGAAGTCGGGTGCGTACTGGACGACGGCCGTCCGCTCGCCCGGTTCCAGTGACGCGGCGCCGATCGTGCGACCCCAGAGGCGGATCTCGGCGTCTTCGCTCATTGGCCGTCGTCGGGATCGTCAGCCCAGCGCCAGGGCCCGGCCTGCTCCGGGGAGGGGGCCTCCCGCTGAGTGTCCCGGGCCCGCCGGCGCTGCCGGCCCTGGAGCTTCAACCGCTCGATCGGGCTCGGAAGCGGCTCGGAGAGCACGACGTCGAGACGATCGAGCAGGCCGAGCGCGCGGAGGATGCGGATGAAGCTCTCGAGTTGGATTCCCCCGCCCCGCTCGAGTCGCTCGATGGTGGTCTTCGCCACGCCGGCCTCGCTGGCGAGGCGACTCTGGCTGACGTTGCGCTCGAGCCTGGTCTGCGCGAGTCGGCTTCCCAGCTCGCCGAGCACCGCTTCGTCTGAAAGTAAGTTCTCGATTCTCATAAGTCTTGGCAAAAAGAGAGTTAAAGGCCGGAACTAGGCTCAATTCTTCTTTTAACGAGACTTATCCTATCAACTTCGAGACATGTTCTAAAGATAACTCTCTCAGAACAGAGAGTTAAGCGCTATAACAAGCAATAAGCCTCTGCTTATGCAGAGTTAGAGCCAGCCTGGGCTCGAGGACGTGACTAGTGCCGGAAGTGGCGGTGCTTGGTGAAGACCATCGCCACGCCGGCGGCGTCGCAGGCCTCGATGACCTCGCCGTCGCGTTTGGAGCCGCCGGGCTCGATTACGGCGTTGGAGCCGGCCTGGATCGCCAGCTCGGGCCCGTCGGCGAAGGGGAAGAAGGCGTCGGAGGCGGTCGCCGAGCCGGCCAGCAGGGCGCCGGCCTCCTCGCCGCGGGCGTCGCGGCACTTCTCGACCGCGAGCCGGACGGAGTCGACGCGGCTCATCTGGCCGGCGCCGATGCCGAGGGTGGCGCCGTCCTTGGCGATCACGATCGCGTTGGAGCGGACCCGACGGCAGACGGTCCAGGCGAAGAGCATGTCGCGCCACTGCTGCTCGCTCGGCTGCGTCTGCGTCACCACCTCCATGATCTCGCGCGGCTCGGGGTCGCCGTCGCGGTCCTGGATCAGCAGCCCGCCGAGCACCTTTTTGACGTCGCGTTCGGCCGGGTCGGGCTCGCGCCGCTCCTCCTCGCAGAGGATCCGGATCGACTCCTTCTGCTGCAGCACCTCCAGCGCCCCGTCCTCGAAGCCGGGCGCGTTCAGCACCTCGACGAAGTTCTTGTGCAGCTCCTCGGCGAGTGCCCTGGTGACCGGGCGGTTGAGGGCGATCACGCCGCCGTAGGCGGAGACCGGGTCGCAGGCCAGTGCCTTCGCGTAGGCCTCGAGCGCGCCGGCGCCGATCGCCACCCCGCAGGGGTTGTTGTGCTTGACGATCACGCAGGCCGGCTCGGCGAAGTCGTCGACTAGGCCGCGGGCCGCGTCGAGGTCGAGCACGTTGTTGAAGGAGAGCGCCTTGCCGTGCAGCTTCGAGACCCGCGAGAGGATGTGGCTGCGGGCACCGGCATCGGCGTAGAGCGCGGCGCGCTGGTGCGGGTTCTCGCCGTAGGAGAGGTCGAGCACCTTCTCGTAGGCGACCGCCAGGTGTTCCGGGAAGTCCTCGTACTCGGTCGAGAACCAGCGGCTGATCGCGGCGTCGTAGCGGGCGGTCTGGGCGAAGGCCTCGTTGGCCAGCCAGTGCCGGGTCGAGGCGGAGATCTCGCCGCCGGTCTCCTCCAGCTCCGCGCAGACCGCGTCGTAGGACTCGGGCTTGACGACGACGGCGACGCTCTCATGGTTCTTGGCGGCGGCGCGGATCATCGTCGGGCCGCCGATGTCGATGTTCTCGATCGCCACCTCGGGCGCGACCTCATGCCCGGAGACGGTCTGCTCGAAGGGATAGAGGTTGACGCAGACCACGTCGATCGGCTCGATCCCCTCACGCTCCAGCGTCGCCATGTGCCCGGGGTCGTCGCGGCGGGCCAGCAGCGCCGCGTGCAGCCGCGGGTGCAGCGTCTTCACGCGGCCGTCGAGGATCTCCTCCTGGCCGGTGAACTCGGCGACGTCGGTCACGGTGAGGCCGGCCTCGCGCAGGGCGCTGGCGGTGCCGCCGGTGGAGAGGATCTCGACCCCGAGCGCGGCGAGGCCCTTGGCGAAGTCGGCGACGCCGGTCTTGTCGGAGACCGAGATCAGCGCCCTGCGCACCCGGATCGCGCCGTCGTCGGTGGTCTCCTCGCGGGTGTCGGCGGCTGCCTCAGTCATCGATCGCGACCTTGCGAGGGTCGCTGGCGTCGATCCTAACCCTGCCCTCCGCAATCATGCGGATCGCCTCCGGGTAGAGCTCGTGCTCGACTGCGTGGATCGCCGCCTCCAGCCGCTCGCGGTCGCCGCCGGGCGGGACCGGGACCGGCCGCTGAAGGATCGGCGGCCCGGTGTCGACCCCCTCGTCGACGAAGTGCACGGTGACCCCGGTCGTCTCGACCCCGGCCGCGAGCGCCTGGCCGACCGCGTCGAGCCCTGGGAAGGCCGGCAGCAGAGCGGGGTGGATGTTGACGACGCGGTTGCGGAAGCGGGCGATGAAGCCGTCGCCGAGCAGCTGCATGTAGCCGGCCAGGACGACCAGGTCGGCGTGCCGCGACTCGATCCAATCGGCCATCGCGCCGTCGCGCGCCGTGCGGTCGGCGTACTCGCCGCGTGGGAAGACGGCGACCTCGGTGCCGGCGCCCGCGCCCCGCTCCAGCGCCCGCGCCCCCGGCTGGTCGGAGCCGACGCCGACCACCTCGATCCCGTTGCGCTCGTGCAGGGTGTCGAGGATCGCCTGCAGGTTGGTCCCGCTGCCCGAAGCCAGGACGACGATGCGAAAGTCGCTCACCGGCGCATCTTCTCGCACCGCCGGTCGCGTCGACGAGAACGCAGTTGTTCCCGGTATGCGGGAAGAAGTGCGTTCTGGTTGCAGTCAGCGGCTGGCGGCCTCGCAGTCAGCGGCTGGCGGGCACGACAGCGATGTCCTCGAGGGCGAACTTGCCGTTCGCCTCGTCGGGGTCGCCGAGCGGGTAGTGGCCGCTGAAGCAGGCGTCGCAGTGGTCGTCGGCGCTGCCGCCGATCGCCTCGTAGATGCCGGCCATCGAGAGATAGGCGAGCGAGTCGGCGTCGAGCTCGTCGGCGATCTCCTGGACGCTGCGGTTGTGGGCGATCATCTCCTCGCGGGTCGACATGTCGACGCCGTAGTGGCAGGGGTTGCGGATCGGCGGCGCCGAGATCCGCAGGTGGACCTCTTTGGCGCCGGCATCGCGCAGCATGCCGACGATCTGGCGGGTGGTGTTGCCGCGCACGATCGAGTCGTCGACGACGACGATCCGCTGCCCGGCGATGATCTCCGGCAGCGGGTTGAACTTCAGCCGCAGGCCGTGCTTGCGCAGCTCCTGGCCGGGCTGGATGAAGGTGCGGTTGACGTAGCGGTTCTTGATCAGGCCATCGTCGCGCGGCAGCCCCGAGGCGCGTGCGAACCCCGCCGCCGCCGGGTTGCCGGAGTCCGGCACGGCGATCACCAAGTCGGCTTCGACCGGCGCCTCGCGCCAGAGGTTCTCGCCCATCCGCCCCCGCACCTGCTGCAGCACCTTGCCCTCGAGGCGGCTGTCGGGGCGGGAGAAGTAGATGTGCTCGAAGACGCAGGTTGCTTTGCGCTTGCTCTTCACCACCTGCCGGGTCTCGAGGCCGCGCTCGGTCAGGGAGACCATCTCACCGGGATGCACTTCGCGCATCAGCTCGGCGCCGATGATGTCGAAGGCGCAGCTCTCCGAGGCGACCACGAAGCGGCCGTCGAGCCGGCCCAGCGAGAGCGGCCGGATCCCGTGCGGGTCGCGGAAGGCGACGATCGCGTGCTTGGTCATCACCACGGTCGAGTAGGCGCCCTCCATCCGCGGCATCACCTCGCTGACCGCGTCCTCGATCAGCTTGCCGCCGTGGGAGGAGAGCAGCGCGGCGATGATCTCCGAGTCGGAGGTGCCGCGGAAGTCGATGCCGCGCTCCTTCAGCTCCGCCCAGAGCTCGACCGCGTTGGTCAGGTTGCCGTTGTGGGCGAGCGCGACCTCGCGGCCGTCGTCGCGCCAGACCGGCTGCGCGTTCTCCCAGGAGCCGCCGCCGGTGGTCGAGTAGCGGACGTGGCCGATCGCCATGTCGCCCTCCAGCGCCTTCAGCTTCTCCTCGTCGAAGACCTGGGAGACCAGCCCGGAGTCGCGCAGGGTGGTGATGTGGCCGCCCTCGCAGGTGGCGATCCCGGCCGACTCCTGGCCGCGGTGCTGCAGCGCGTAGAGGCTGAAGTAGGCGAGCCGGGCGACATCGTGTCCGGGTGCGTATACGCCAAAGACGCCGCATTCATCACGCGGTCCATCGCGGTCGGTCAAAGGCCGCTCGGCGGTAGTCAAAGCGCGTGTTCCTCGCTGTATAGAGAGACGGGACGCGCAGGCGGACTGCCTACTCCGGGAGGGTAGCAGCGGCCGACGGTCGTGCCGCCGCCCTCGAATTGCCGCGATTTGCAGGCTTCCGTGGCCCGCCTATTCTTTCCGTGAGCAGTTGATGTCGCTATGGGAGCGTCAACTGCTCACGGAAGCTGGGAGTCGGCGAGCAGCGCGTCGAGCGCCTGGCCCAGCCCGGCGACCGCCGAGTCGAGTGGCTCCTGACTGCCCGCGGCGCGTGCCCGCAGCAGGGCGCCCTCGACCGTCGAGACGACCAGGCCGGCGAAGATCTCGGCATCGTCGGCGCCGAGGCCTTCGTCTCGGAGCGCCGCGGCGATCGGCCGTTCCCAGCTCTGGAAGGCGGCGGTAGCGGCGGCCGCAAGGGCGGGATCCTCCGGTCGCGCGAGCGCGGCGGCAGCCACCGGACAGCCGATCCGCTCGGGGTGGTCGGCGACCCGGCGGCGGAAGAGCTCACCGAACATCGCGAGCGTCTGCCTCAGTCCGCGGTGCTCGAGACCGCGCTCGATCTGGTCGCGGATCGTCGTCCCCTCGAGTTCGGCGGCGGCCCGCGCCAGTTCGACCTTGCCGCCGGGGAAGTGGTGGTAGATCGACCCGCGTGGAGCGTGGCCGCGCGCGGCGACATCGCGGAGCTCCATCCCCGCGTAGCCCTTCTCGGCGAGCAGCTGCCTGGCCCCGTTGAGGAGCAGAGTGCGGCCGTCGCGGCGCCTGCGCTCGGCCGGCTGCCCGTCGGCGAGTCTGGATATGCCCATCGACATAGTCTATGCTGCGGCCGCGGTGTATGACCGTGGTCATAAAGCAGTCGTGGCGATTGCCTGCACCGGCGCCTTCCTCGCCTTCCTCGACACGACGATCGTCAACATCGCCTTCCCGGACATCTCGGCGTCCTTCTCCGGCTCCGGGCGCGACCTGCTCTCCTGGGTGCTCGACGGCTACTTCGTCGTCATCGCCGCGCTGCTGGTGCCGGCCGGCGGCCTCGCCGACCGCTTCGGCCACAAGCGCATCTTCCTCGCCGGTATCGCCGCCTTCACCGGCGCCAGCCTGCTCTGCGCGGCGGCTCCCTCGCTGGAGCTGCTGATCGCCTTCCGCGTCGTCCAGGGAATCGGCGCGGCGATGATCGCGCCGACCTCGCTGGCGCTCGTCCTCGACAGCTTCCCACCGGAGCGCCGCGCGGCCGGGGTGGGCCTCTGGGGCGCGGCCGCCGCCGCGGCAGCCGCGGTCGGCCCGACGCTCGGCGGCGCCCTGGTCGAGCTCTCCGACTGGCGCCTCGTCTTCCTCGTCAACCTGCCGCTCGGCGCCGCGATCCTCTTCGCCGGCCGCCGCCTCCTGCCGGTGCGCCCGCCGGCCGACAGCCGCCTCCCGGATCTTCCGGGGGCCGGGATGTTGGCGCTCGGCCTGGCGGCGGTGACCCTGGGGATCGTCGAGGGCAACGACTGGGGCTGGACCTCCGCCGCGACCCTCGGCTGCTTCGCGGCGACCGCCGTCCTGCTCGGCACCGTCGTCTTCCGCAGCCGCCGTCACCCGCGCCCGATCGTCGAGCCGGCGCTGTTCGCCGATCGCGCCTTCAGCATCGGCAACCTCGGCACCCTGCTCTTCGCCGCCGCCTTCTTCTCGCTGATCCTCGGCAACGTCCTCTTCCTCACCTCGGTCTGGGGATACACGATCTTCCACGCCGGCCTGGCGACGCTGCCCGGGCCGGCGCTCTCGACGGTCGTCGCGGGGCCGGCCGGCAAGCTCGCCGACCGCTTCGGCCACCGCGCCGTGATCGTCCCCGGGACACTGTTCTTCGCGGCCGGGGTGATGGTCCTGCGCTCGGCCGGCGCCGAGCCCGACTGGCTCGGCCTCTGGCTCCCCGGTGCCTGCCTGACCGGCATCGGCATCGGCCTCGCCTTCCCGACCCTCGGCTCGGCCTCGGTCCGCGACATCGGCGACGACCGCTTCGCCACCGCCAGCGCCGTCAACGCCGCCTTCCGCCAGGTCGGCGCCGTGCTCGGCACCGCGATCCTGGTCGCGATCGTCGGCGAACCGGGCTCGCTGCCGGAAGCCCTCAGCGCCTCCAACAACGCCTACATGTTTGCCGTCATCGCTTCGCTGGTGTCAGGCGCCGTCGTGCTCGGCCTGGGCCGCCAGCGAGCGCCAGGCGCTCTCGGCGCCGCCGAGCCCAACCACGATGCTGCGATCGCCGGCGGCGATCTCGATCGTGGCGCCGCCGACCTCGCCTAGGAAGACGGCGCCCAGCGCCTCCAGCGCGGCGCGCTCGCCGCTGACGACGAAGCCACCGCTCCCCTCGCCGAAGAGCGCCTCCTCGGGGGAGCAGCCGCGGTCGCGCAGCGGCTGCAGATCGACCCGGCAGCCGAGCCCGGCGCCGATCGAGCACTCGGCCAGGGCACAGGCGAGCCCCCCGTCGCTGACATCGTGGACGCAGGCGAGCTTGTCGGTGCGGACGGCGCCGCGGACCGTCGCGCAGGCCGCCGCCACCGCGGCGATGTCGGGCTGCGGCAGCCCCGCGTCGAGCTCGCCCCGCTGCTTGGCCAGCTCCGAGCCGGCCATGGTGGGGGAGAAGGGGCCGAGCAGGGCGATCGCGTCGCCCGCGGCGGCGAAGGCGCTGCCGGCGACCCGGGTCGGGTCGGGGAGCTCGCCGACCATGCCGACCACCGGAGTCGGGTAGATCGGCCCTTCCGGCCCCTCGTTGTAAAGGGAGACGTTGCCCCCGACCACGGGGACACCGAGCGCCGTGCAGGCGTCCGCGAGGGCACTGACCGAGCGGTCCAGCTGCCAGGCGGTGCCCGGCTTCTCGGGGTTGCCGAAGTTGAGGCAGTTGGTCAGGCCGAGCGGCTCGGCGCCGACGCAGGCGAGATTCTGGGCGCACTCGAGCACCGCCTCGATCGTCCCCGCGTAGGGGTCGCAGGCAACGCGGCGGCCGTTGCCGTCGATCGAGACCGCGATCGCGTTGCCGGACTCGGGCAGCTGCAGGACCGCGGCGTCGGCCGACTCGGGCCGGCGCACGGTGCGCGAGCCGACCATCGAGTCGTACTGTTCGAAGGCCCAGCGCTTGGAGGCGATCGACGGCGCCGCCAGCAGCGCCAGCAGCTCGTCCTCGGCCGAGGCACCAGCCGCGATCGTCGCCCGGTTGCCGTAGATCCAGCCTTCGGGCTCGGCCGGCTCGAGGTCGTAGAGCGGGCAGCCGTCGACCAGGGCCTCGACCGGCATCTCGCCGACGACCTCCTCGCCGCGCAGGATCCGCACCTGGCCGCTGTCGGTGACGACGCCGATCTCCGTCGATCCCGTCTGCCACTTCTCGCAGACCGCCAGCACCTCGGCGACGCGGGCCGGCTCGACCACGGCGAGCATCCGCTCCTGGGACTCGGAGACCATGATCTCGAACGGCTCCATGTCGGCCTCGCGCAGCGGCACCCTGGCGACGTCGAGGTCGATCCCGACCCCGCCGGCTGAGGCCATCTCCCCGGCCGAGGAGGTCAGCCCGGCGGCGCCAAGGTCCTGCAGCGAGACCAGCAGCCCCTTGGCGAGCAGCTCCAGGCAGCACTCGAGCACCTTCGACTCCTCGAAGGGGTCGCCGATCTGCACCGTCGGCCGCTTCGCCTCATCGCCCTCGCCGAGCTCGGCCGAGGCCAGCACCGAGGCTCCGCCGATCCCGTCGCGCCCGGTCGAGGCGCCCATCAGCACCACCGCGTTGCCGACGCCGGCCGCCGCGGCGCGGACCATCTCCTCGGTCTTGGCCAGGCCCAGGCACATCGCGTTGACCAGGCAGTTGTGCTCGTAGGGGGCCTCGAAGTAGATCTCGCCACCGACGTTGGGCACTCCGATCGAGTTGCCGTAATGGCCGATCCCGCGCACCGCCCCGTCGAGCAGGTGACGCGAGCGCACCGAGTCGAGCTCGCCGAAGCGCAGCGAGTCGAGGATCGCAATCGGCCGCGCCCCGATCGCGAAGACGTCGCGGAGGATGCCGCCGACCCCGGTGGCCGCTCCCTGGAAGGGCTCGACCGCACTCGGGTGGTTGTGGGACTCGACCTTGAAGGCGACCGCGTAGCCGCTGCCGACGTCGACCGCGCCGGCGTTCTCGCCCGGCCCCATCACCACCCGCTCGCCCTCGGTCGGCAGCTTGCCCAGCAGTTTGCGCGAGTGCTTGTAGGCGCAGTGCTCGGACCAGAGCAGGCTGAACATCGCCAGCTCGACGGTGTTCGGCTCGCGCCCCATCTTCTCGACGATCAGCTCGAACTCGGAGTCGGTCAGCCCCAGCTCGCGGTGCTTGGCGGTCTCGACGTTCACGCCGCCACCGCGGCCAACGCCTCGAAGACCCGCAGCCCGTCGGTCGACCCGGTCAGCGGGTCGACCGCGTGCTCGGGGTGCGGCATCAGCCCGACCACGTTGCCCGCCTCGTTGCGGACCCCGGCGATGTCCCGCGCCGACCCGTTCGGGTTCTGCCCGGGTGCGTAGCGGTAAGCCACCTGCCCGTTCGCCTCGAGCCGATCGAGCTCGTCCTCCGGCGCGTAGTACCTGCCTTCCCCATGCTTCGCCGGGATCGAGAGTCGCTCGCCTCCATCGGCCACCAGATCGACCTGGCGGCAGATGAAGCGCATGCTCTCGTTGAGCAGGAGGGCGCCGGGGAGCAGGCCCGCCTCGCACAGCACCTGGAAGCCGTTGCAGATGCCCAGCACCGGGCCGCCGGCCGCGGCCAGCTCGGCCACGGCCTCCATCGCCGGCGAGAAGCGGGCGATTGCGCCGGCCCGCAGGTAGTCGCCGTAGGAGAAGCCGCCGGGGACGACGACGCCGCCGACGCCGCCGAGGTCGCGGTCTTCGTGCCAGACCAGCCGCGCCTCGCCGCTGGCCAGCCTGCATGCGTGCAGCGCATCGCGCTCGTCACAGGATCCGGGGAACTGAAGGACGCCCCAGATCACAGGGTCTGGATCTCGTAGTCCTCGATCAGGGGATTGGCGAGAAGCTTCTCGCAGAGCTCCGCCAGCCGCTCAGGGTCCTCGGCCTCGAGCTCGACCATGCGGCCGACCCGGACGTGCCCGACCCCCTCGAAGCCGAGCGCCGGCAGCGCCCGCTCGACCGCCTTGCCCTGCGGGTCGAGGATCCCCTCCTTGGGCCGGATCAGCACCCGCGCCTTCGCCATCAGAGTCCGCGCCCCATCAGAAGCTCGTCTCCGTAATCCGCTCGAAGGCCTCGACGTATTTGCCGCGGGTCTGCTCGATCACGTCGGGCGGCAGCTCCGGTGCCGGCGGGGTCTTGTCCCAGCCCCGCTCGCTCGCCCAGTCGCGGACGAACTGCTTGTCGAAGGAAGGCGGGGTCTTGCCGGGCTCGTAGCTTTCGGCCGGCCAGAAGCGCGAGGAGTCGGGGGTCAGCACCTCGTCGCCGAGCACGACCTCGGCGCCGGCGTGGCGGCCGAACTCGAACTTGGTGTCCGCGAGGATGATCCCCCGCTCGGCCGCGTGCTCCGCCCCGCGCACGTAGACCTCGATGGATATGCGCCGCAGCTCCTCCAGCAGCGCCCGGTCGCCGATGATCTCCGCCGCCCGCTCGAAGTCGACGTTCTCGTCGTGGTCGCCGATCTCGGCCTTGGTCGCCGGCGTGAAGATCGGCTCCGGCAGCTTGTCGGACTCCAGCAGCCCCGCGGGCAGCTCGATCCCGCAGACGGCGCCGCCCTCGCGGTATTCCTTCCAGCCCGAGCCCGAGAGATAGCCCCGCACGACGCACTCGACCGGATACATCTGCAGCCGCCGCACCCGCATCGCCCGGTCGGTGACCTCCTCCGGCACGTCGTCGGAGAGGAAGTGGTTGGGGACGATGTCGGCGGTCAGCCCGAACCAGAATTCCGACATCCGGTTGAGGACCTTGCCCTTGTCGGTGACCGGCGTCGGCATCACCACGTCGTAGATCGAGATCCGGTCGGAGGCGACCATCAGCAGGTCGTCCCCCCATTCGTAGATCTCGCGGACCTTTCCCGAGGAATGGAGCTTGAGATCGGCGAGGGGCGGCATTAAGTCGATGCTAACCATCCGGGGAGCGGGACCACGGTCACGCCATTCCCTGCGATCCTGGCAGCCGTGCCCCTGCCTCCCGAACCGAGCAGCTCGCCGCTGGTTCAGACGCTGCGCTGGGTGCTGAGGCCGCTGGCCTTCATGCAGGACTGCCGCGAGAAGTACGGCGACTCCTTCAGCGTCAAGTTCCTCGGCTTCGAGCGGCCGATGGTGCTGATCTCCGACCCCGCGGCGATCAAGGCTCTCTACATGGAGCGCGAGAACGGCCTGCCGCCCGGCCGCAACATCGTCCTCGAACCGATCCTCGGCTCACGCTCGGTCCTGCTGCTGGAGGGCTCCGAGCACCTGGCCCGCCGCAAGCTGATGCTGCCGGCCTTCCACGGCGAGCGGATGCGCTCCTACGAGGCGGTGCTGGACGAGATCGTCGCCAGGGAGATCGACTCCTGGCCGTTGGACTCCGAGTTCCCGATCCACTCGCGGATGCAGGCGGTGACCCTGGAGGTGATCCTGCGGGTCGTCTTCGGCGTCGCCGACGGGCCGCGGCTGGCGCGGCTGCGGGGGATGCTCTCCACGGTGCTGAGCGAAACCGCTTCGCCGCGATCACAGCTGATCGGCCTCGCCACCCGGCGCTTCCGCGGCGGCAATGCCCTTGCTCGCTTCGAGGGACAGCTGAAGGAAGTCGACGAGCTGCTCTACGCGGAGATCGCCGAGCATCGCTCCAAGCCCGACCTCGAGGATCGCGAAGACATGCTCTCGATGCTGATGCTGGCCGAGTTCGAGGACGGCGGCAGGATGGACGACACCGAGCTGCGCGACCAGCTGATGACCCTGCTGCTGGCCGGCCACGAGACGACGGCGACGGCGCTGGCCTGGACCTTCGACCTGCTGCTGCGCCACCCGGAGCCGCTGCAACGCCTGCGCGACTCGCTTGAGGCGGGTGAGGAGGACTACCTGCGGGCGACGATCTCCGAGTCGCTGCGCCTGCGCCCGGTGATCCCGCTCGCCGGCCGCCGCCTCGCCAAGGAGCTGACGGTCGACGGCCGTACCCTGCCGCCCGGCACCGACGTCAGCCCGGCGATCTGGATGACCCACACCCGCGCCGACCTCTACCCCGAGCCCTTCGCCTTCCGGCCCGAGCGCTTCCTGGGCCAGAGCCCCGACACCTACGCCTGGATTCCCTACGGCGGCGGCATCCGCCGCTGCCTCGGCGCCTCCTTCGCGGAGTTCGAGATGCGGATCGTCCTGCGCGAGGTGCTGACCCGCTGCGACCTGCGCAAGGCCAGCCCGGCGCCGGAGAAGACCGGCCGCCGCAACATCACCCTCTCGCCCAAGGGCGGCACCCCGGTCGTGGTCACCGCCCGCCGCCCTGCCCGCGAGCCCGAGCTCGCCGCCGTTTAGCGACGAAGCCGGCGCCGACTTCTCACTTTCAGCGCGTAACCCGCGCAACCTTTTGTCTTAGGCTTCGACATCATGGAGGCAATGAGGCAGAGCTGGAGCGACGACCGCTTGGACCACCTGAACTATCGCGTTGACGAGGGCTTCCGCCTTGCGAACGAGAAGTCGGATCGCATCGAGATGAGCGTCGGCGATCTGCGGATCGAGATGAGTCACCGCTTCGATCGGACCGAGAACCGGTTCGATCGCACCGAGGACCGGTTCGACCGCCTTCAGCAGGGGATCATGATCGTCGGCGGCGGCCTGGTCTGCTCACTGATCGCCACCCTCGGCGGCCTCTTCGTCAGCCTCAACTGAGCGCAAGGCGGGTGAGCTTCAGCTACCGGACTTGGCCGGCGAGTGCGGGTGCTCCTTGGCCCAGCTCTCGATCTCGCCGGAGCCGGAGATGACCTCGCCGCCGTCGAGGATCAGGATCGGCACCTCGTTGGTGCCACTGAGCTTCTTGATCTCAGCCCGGTCCTCGTCGCGGCTGCCCCAGGTCCAGGGCATCAGCCGGTAGCCGCCGACGGTCTTCAGCTCGTAGTCGTACCCGGCCGCGTCGAGCGCCTTGCCGGCCTTGGCGCACGGATGCGCGAAACCCGGCCCCATCTTCTTGGTCCCACAGGTGTAGAGGATCATGGCGCCGACCCTACCTCAGGCGCCGAGCGCTTCCACCCGCTCGAAGATCTCGGGCAGGTGGGTGAGGTAGGCGCCGTAGTCGAAGACGGCGTCGAGGTCGAGCTGGGGCGCGGCCTCGGCGAGCAGGTCACGGAACTCGGTGCGGGTGTCCCAGGCGCGCTGGGCGTTCTCCTGGACGACTCGGTAGGCGTCGTCGCGGGTCATGCCCGACTCGACCAGGGCGGTCAGGGCACGCTGGCTGAACAGGGCGCCGTGGGTGAGGCCGAGGTTCTCCCGCATCCGCTCCTCGTTGACCGTCATCCCGGCGGCGACGCCGGTCGCTAGGTCCTGCATGTAGTCGAGCAGGATCGTCGCGTCGGGCAGGATCACCCGCTCGGCACCGGAGTGGGAGATGTCGCGCTCGTGCCAGAGGGCGACGTTCTCGGTCCCCGCCTGGGCGTAGCCGCGCAGTACCCGGGCCAGGCCGGTGACCCGCTCGGTGCGGATCGGGTTGCGCTTGTGCGGCATCGCCGAGGAGCCCTTCTGGCCGGCGCGGAACGGCTCTTCGACCTCGCGCACCTCGGTCCGCTGCAGGTTGCGGACCTCGGTCGCGAAGCGCTCGAGGCCGGCGCCGGCGATCGCGATCGCCGCGGTCAGCACCGCGTGGCGGTCGCGCGGCACGACCTGGGTGGCGATGTCCTCGCGCCCCAGGCCCAGCCGCTCCATCACCCGCGCCTCGACCGCGGGCGGGATCGAGGCGTAGGTGCCGACCGCGCCGGAGAGCTTGCCGAAGGCGAGCTGCTCGAAGGCCGCGGCGAGGCGGCCGACGTTGCGGTCGGCCTCGAAGGCGAAGCCGGCCAGGCGCAGGCCGAAGGTGGTCGGCTCCGCGTGGACGCCGTGGGTGCGGCCGACGCAGAGGGTGTCGCGGTGCTCCAGCGCCCGCCCGACCAGGGCGTCGCGGTAGGCCCGCGCCCCGGCGACGACGATCTCGCCGGCCTTCCGCAGCTGCAGCGCCAGCGCCGTGTCCAGCACGTCGGAGGAGGTGAGGCCGTAGTGGATCCAGCGTCCGTGCTCGCCGACCGAGCCGGCGACGACGTCGACGAAGGCGGCGACGTCGTGGTCGGTGACGCGCTCGCGCTCGTCGACCGCCGCGACCGTGAAGGCCCCGTCGGCCCGTGCCGCCGCCGCCGCCTCGGCCGGCACTATGCCCTCCTCGGCCCAGGCCTCGGTCGCCGCCAGCTCGACCTCGAGCCAGCTCTCCATCTTCGCCTGCGGAGTCCAGACCGCCCCGATCTCGGGCCTCGTATACCTCGGAATCATCTGCGGTCCGTTCGCGGCACTAGCAGTCGATGATGCGGGCGGCGAGGATCCCGGCGTTCTTGGCCCCGTCGATCGCCACGCAGGCGACCGGGATACCCGGCGGCATCTGCACCGCCGAGAGCAGTGCGTCGAGGCCGCCGAGGGACTTGCCGAGGATCGGCACCCCGATCACCGGCAGCTCGGTGTGGGCGGCGGCGACGCCGGGCAGGGCGGCGGACATCCCGGCCCCGGCGATGATCACCCTCATCCCGCGCATCTTCGCGCTCATGCAGTACTCGCGGACCATCTCCGGGTCGCGGTGGGCGCTCATCACCCGCACCTCGCAGAGGATGCCGGCCTCTGCGAGGGCCTTCTCGGCCGGCTGCATCTTCTCCATGTCGTTCTTGGAGCCCATGATGATCCCGACCAGGGGGGTCTCGGCATCGATCTCCTCGATCTTCTCCAGCGTCTCGGGCATCGTCGATGCGGTCGGCCGCGGCGCGGAGATCTCACTCGTCTGAGGCGGCTGCGGCTCGGAGATCTCGCTCATCTCGTTCCTCTCGGTTGGCTGGGGACGCGCTCGACGGCGCGCGCGGCGATGTCGGTGCGGATCTGCATTCCGTCGAAGGAGATCCGGCTCGCTGCATCGTACGCGCGATCGCGCGCCTCGGCCGGGCCGCCGCCGAGGGCGGTGACGTTGAGCACCCGGCCGCCGGCGGTGACGATCTCGCCGTCGAGCTCGGCGGTGCCCGCATGGGTCACTTCGGCCAGCTCCGCCGCCTCGGCCAGCCCGTGGATCGCGTCGCCCTTCGAGGAGGACTCCGGGTACCCCGCCGAGGCCAGCACCAGGGTCACCGCCCAGTCGGAGCCGAACTCGGCCGTCATCCCGGCCAGGCCGCCCGGCTCGCGGGCGGCGAGGAAGAGGTCGACCAGGTCCGAGCGCATCCGCGGCAGCACCGCCTGCGTCTCCGGGTCGCCGAAGCGGGTGTTGAACTCGAGCACCTTGGGGCCGCCGGCGCCGATCATCAGGCCGGCGTAGAGGACGCCGTGGAAGGGCACCCCGCGCTGCGCCATCGCGGCGACGATCGGGCGGTGGACGCTGTCGACGATCTCCTCGACCTCGGCCTGGCCGAAGCCCGGCACCGGCGAGTAGCTGCCCATGCCGCCGGTGTTGGGCCCCTGGTCGCCGTCGAAGATCCGCTTGTAGTCCTGGGCGGGCGCCAGCGGCACCACGTTCTCGCCGTCGCAGATCGCCAGCAGCGAAAGCTCCTCGCCCTCGAGCAGCTCCTCCAGCACGACCGTGGTCTCGCCGAAGCGCCGCTCGGTGAAGAAGACGTCGACCGCGTCACGCGCCTCGGCTTCGCCCGGGCAGATGATCACGCCCTTGCCCGCCGCCAGCCCGTCGGCCTTCAGCACCGTCGGGTATGCGGTGCGGGCGAGCTGCTCGACCGCTTCCTCGCGGCTGCGCAGGAGGATGTGGGCGGCGGTCGGCACCCCGGCCTCCTGCATCAGCTCCTTGGCGAAGGCCTTCGACCCCTCCAGCTCGGCGGCCGCGGCGCTCGGCCCGAAGGCGGGCACCCCGGCCTCCTCGAGCGCGTCGACGAGCCCGACGACCAGCGCCGCCTCCGGCCCGATCGCGACCAGGTCCACCCGCCGCTCCCTCGCCGCAGTGACGATCGCCTCGACGTCATCGGCGGCGATCTCCGGCAGGCACTCGGCGTCGGCAGCGATGCCGGCGTTGCCGGGCGCGCAGAGCAGCTCGGGAGCATGGGCGGAACGGGCGAGTGCCCGCACCATCGCGTGCTCACGCCCGCCCCCGCCGACGACCAGGACCTTCAACGAACTACTAGATCGCCCCGGCCAGGTCGTCGGCCGAAATCGCGGTCAGCGTCTGGCTGCTCATCGTCCCGCGCGAGCCGAGCTCGACCGAGACCTTGGCCATCGTCTTCTCGTCCGGGGCCTCGACCACGGTGACGAAGTCGTACTGGCCGAGCGTCGCGTACTGCGCCACCACCTTGGCGCCGATCTGCTCGACCTCCTTGTTCACCTCGGCCACCCGCCCGGGGTTGTTCTTCAGCGTCCGCACACCCTCAGCGGTCAGGTTGGTCAACATCACGTAAGTCGGCATCTAGCTCCCTCCAGGGTCTTGCGATGGCCACTGCCGACAAAGTACTGCTTACCGGCTTCACCGTGGTCGTCAGGGATCCGGTGCCCTCCCCTCCAGCACCGCGACAGGACGCCAGATTCTCAGCAGCAGCTTCGTCTCGACCGAGGGTCAGTAACCAGTCGGGTGCCGCACAACGAACCCTTCGGGATACGGCGGCTCCACATGCCAGCGCGGCCCCGTGCCGGAGGCGTCGCCGACCGTGTCCCAGCGCAGCCCGGCGATCTCGGCGTAGGCGTGGGTGGCGCTGGCATAGATCGTGATCCACTTGCCCGGGCCGGGTTCGCCGTAGCTCTCCAGCGAGCCGGAGGTGAGCGGGGTGTCGAGCAGGCCGGCGCCGTAGAGGGCGAAGCTGACGGCGCCGGAGCAGTCGTAGCCGGACGAGTACCAGGAGCCGTGGCCGCCACCCCAGATGTAGGGGGTGGTGGCGATCGAGTTGGCCGCCTCGATCGCGGCCTTGACCGCGGGCGGCGCGCTCTGTGGGGCGCTGGCCAGGCCGTCGCTGGTGAGGACGGCGGAGGGGCCGGGGGTCTCGAAGCCGGTCGCCAGCGGCGCCACTCGCCAGTCGACGTAGCTGACCTTGCAGCCGCCTTCGATCTGGTCGGCCTCTTCGAGCACCTCCTGGACGTACCACTCGGCCTGGTTGTGGGTGAAGATGCCGGCGCTGAGGCCGCCGCGCGACCAGATCTCCCGCGCCAGGGTCGCCGCCGAGTCGGCGATGTCGCCGTGGCGGATGTGGCCGTCGTCGTCGCCGTCGACCGCGAAGTGCTTCCACTCGGTCGGGTCGAGGCCGAGCGCGCCTTCGCGGCGCAGCTCTTTCTTGTCCATCCCCTTGCCGAAGTTCGACTCGAGCCGGGC
Organism: uncultured Solirubrobacterales bacterium; assembly: GCA_963735235.1. Taxonomy (GTDB): domain Bacteria; phylum Actinomycetota; class Thermoleophilia; order Solirubrobacterales; family 70-9; genus VAYN01. Next base: position 99,983 of record CAVTKD010000008.1, read on the forward strand.
CATCGCGGCCAGCGCCCAGACGCCGCGTTTACCGAGTTCGTAGCGGGCGGCGGCGTCCTCGAAGGCGCTCAGGTAGTCGGCCGGAATGTCCCTTTTCCAGTCCGGCGCCGGGGTGCAGCGCAGCACCTGGATCTGCGGGCCGAGGCCGGCCGCGGTGAAGGCGGAGCTGCCGACTTCGGCCGCATAGCAGCCGGCGTTGGCGAGGACCTCGCTGACGTACCAGTCGGCGTGGTTGTAGGCGAAGATCGCGCCGTAGGTGTCGGCGGGCATGCCATTGGCGCTGAGGTAGCCGGCGGCGGCGAAGATCGCGTCTTCAGGGTTGAAGGGGTCTTTGACGCCGTCGCCGTTGGCATCGACTCCATAGCCTTCCCAGGTCGCCGGCATGAACTGCATCCAGCCCTCGGCGCCGGCCGAGGAGATGTTGAGGTTGGTGCCGAAGGCGGTCTCGACCTCGTTGATCCCGGCCAGCACGGCCGGCCCCTGCGGGCCGAGGCCGTAGGCGGCGGCGGCGCGCTGGAAGATCGGGATCAGGACCGGCGGCACCCCGGCGGCGGCGCAGCTGGAGGTCGGCAGCGAGGGGATCGCCAGCGCGGTCGAGGGGATGCCGGCCGGGATCGCGCCGCTGGCCGATTCTTCGCCGGCGGCGGGTTCCCCATCCACGGCGCCGGCATTTTCGCCGCTGCCGGCACCGGCGGAGAGGCCGCCGCTGGCCTGGGGCGTTGCGGGAGTCGTGGTCGCCGGCGGTGCCAGCGTGGTCCCCTGCTTCACCGGGGCGGGGCTGGAGGTCGGCGCCGGCGTGGTGGAGGTGGAGGGGGGCGCAGGGATCAGCGCCGCGCCGGCCGGTTCTTCCAGCGTCGTCCCCGGGGTCGCCGCGCCCACGCCTTCGGCATGGGCGATGGCAAGCGGCGTGACGAGCGCGGCCGTGACGGCGGCGGTCGCGGCGAGCGCGCGGATCTTGCTGGCGTGCCTCATCTTCAGCCGAGCACGTTGGTGACTTGCCAGCTCTTGTCCTTCAGCTGTTCCATCTCGAGCCGCAGCTCGCTGGTGATGCCGACACGCAGGAGCGAGACGCTGACCGGGTAGTCGCGGCCGTGCGACGGGGCCGCGACGACGTTGACGACCTTGGCCTGGGGGACGGTCACATTGGCCGGAAGCCGCGGCGGCCGGCGCATCAACGAGCGCGACAGCTCCGGCGTCGCCGACTCCTGGAACGACTTGCGCACGGTCGAGTCGGTGTGGCCGGTCTCATAGAGGACGAAGGCGCCGGCGAAGTTGCGGGCGACCGAGATCGCCGCCGGGCCGGCCGGGGGGCCAGGGGCGGTTGAGCTCTTCGCTGCCGAGGAAGAAGCCGAGGCCGCGGCCGTGCTCGATGCCTTCGCGGGGGTGGAGGAAGAGGGTGCCGAGGAGGTGGAGGGATGCGAGGAGGCGGTTTCGGCCGGCTTGGCGGAGTCGGCCGGCGGGGAGCCGGCGTTCACGGCCGGCTTGAAGACCGGCGTGGCGCCGTGCAGGGTGGGCCCGGAGGGCGCCTTGGGAGTGGCCTTGACGACGGCGAGGGGCTGTGAGGCCTCGGTCGCCACCCTGGCCACCGGGGGGCTCTCGTGCCCATCGGGAGCTGCCCAGAGCAGTCCCCCGACACCGGCACCGACGGCGAGCAGGAGGGCCGCCCCGAAGGCGAGCAGGCGGGTTGGCCGGCTTGCGGTTCCGGCACGATCCTCGACCGGCCAGACCAGACTGCGCTGCACCGCGAAGGCCGCCCGCTCGAACGGAGGCGTGACGGCGCCGGCGATCGCTCTGGCGCCCGGGCCGCAGCGGACCGCAACCCGATCCCGGACCGCCCAGGCGGCATCGGAGATCCGCTCACGCGGCGAGTTTGCGCTCACGTTCTCGGGGTCCGGGCGCGAGCCCGGGCTGTTTGGTCGCCGTCTAAACATCGTTATTCCGTCAAAAGCCTATTTCGGATTGTTGCGCCAATCCCTTGAACCCGCATAAAAGGTCGTCAGATCGCTGCTTTCTCGAAAGAGAGCTCTCCTTCGGTCGCGTCGATCCGGACCAGGTCGCCCTCGCCGAACTCACCCTCGAGGATCTTCAGCGCCAGTTTGTCGACCAGTTGCCTCTGGATCACCCGCTTCAGCGGCCGAGCGCCGTAGGTCGGGTCGTAGCCGAGGTTGCCGAGCAGGGCGCGGGCGCCCTCGCTGAGCTCGATCTCGATCCCGCGCTCGTGGACGCGGCCGACCAGCTGGTTCACCTGCAGCTCGACGATGCGGCCGATGTCCTGCTTGGAGAGCCGGTGGAAGATCACCGTGTCGTCGATCCGGTTGAGGAACTCCGGCTTGAAGGTCGCCGCCAGCACCTCTTCGATCTGCTCGCGGATCCGCTCATCGACCTGGTCGCCGACGATCCGCTCGCTGCCGACGTTGGAGGTCATGATCAGGACCGTGTTGGTGAAGCTGACCGTCCGCCCCTGGCCGTCGGTCAAGCGCCCGTCGTCCATGATCTGCAGCAGCGTGTTGAAGACGTCGGGGTGGGCCTTCTCGATCTCGTCGAGCAGCACCACCGCGTAGGGCCGCCGCCGCACCGCCTCGGTCAGCTGGCCGCCCTCCTCGTAGCCGACGTAGCCCGGAGGGGCTCCGACCAGCCGCGAGACCGTGTGCTTCTCCATGTACTCGGACATGTCGAGGCGGACGATCGCCTGCTCGGAGTCGAACATGAACTCGGCCAGCGCCTTCGCCAGCTCGGTCTTGCCAACCCCGGTCGGGCCGAGGAAGAGGAAGGAGCCGATCGGCCGGTTCGGGTCCGAGAGCCCGGCGCGGGAGCGCCGCAGCGCGTTGGAGACCGCCTCGATCGCCTCGTCCTGGCCGATCACCCGGTCGTGCAGGCGCTCCTCCATCTGGATCAGCTTCTGGACCTCGCCCTCGAGCAGCCGGCTGACCGGGATCCCGGTCCACTTGCCGACCACCTCGGCGATGTCCTCCTCAGTGACCTCGTCGGACAGCAGCGAGCCGGCGCCGGCGTGCAGCTCGGCGATCCGCGCCTCCTGCTCGGAGATCGTCTTCTCGAGCTCGGGGATATCGCCGTAGCGCAGCTTCGCCGCCCGCTCGAGGTCGGCCTCGCGCTCGGCCCGCTCGGCCTCGCGCCCCGCCTCCTCCAGCTTCCCCTTGGTCTCGTTGATCGAGTCGATCGCCCCCTTCTCGTTCTGCCAGCGGGCGTTTATCTCGTTGAAGCTCTCGTTCAGCTCGGCGAGCTCGGCCTCGAGCGCCTCCAGGCGCGCCTTGGACGCGTCGTCGGTCTCCTTCTTCATCGCCGCTCGCTCGATCTCGAGCTGCTGGATGCGCCGCTTCACCTCGTCGATCTCGGTCGGCATCGAGTCGTTCTCGATCTTCAGCCGCGAGGCGGCCTCGTCGATCAGGTCGATCGCCTTGTCGGGCAGGAAGCGGTCGGCGATGTAGCGCTCCGAGAGCGTGGCCGCGGCGACGATCGCCGCGTCGGTGATCCGCACGCCGTGATGCTCTTCGTAGCGCCCCTTCAGGCCGCGCAGGATCGCGATCGTGTCGTTGATGTCGGGCTCGCCGACGAGGACCGGCTGGAAGCGACGCTCCAGCGCCGCGTCCTTCTCGATGTGCTTGCGGTACTCGTCGAGCGTGGTCGCGCCGACCGCGCGCAGCTCGCCGCGGGCCAGCATCGGCTTCAAGAGGTTGGCCGCGTCGACGGCTCCCTCGGCCGCGCCGGCGCCGACGATCGTGTGCAGCTCGTCGAGGAAGAGGACGATCTGGCCCTGGGCCTCCTGGACCTCGGAGAGGACCGCTTTCAGCCGCTCCTCGAACTCGCCGCGGTATTTGGAGCCGGCCAGCAGCGAGCCTATGTCGAGCGCGATCACGCGCCGGTCGCGCAGGCTCTCGGGCACATCGCCCTCGATGATCCGCTGCGCCAGCCCCTCGACGATCGCCGTCTTGCCGACTCCGGGCTCGCCGATCAGCACCGGGTTGTTCTTGGTCCGCCGCGAGAGCACCTGGATCACCCGGCGGATCTCCTCGTCGCGCCCGATCACCGGGTCGAGCTTGTCGTTCCTCGCATCGGCGGTCAGGTCGCGGCCGAATTTCTCCAGCGCCTGAGCGGTGTCCTCGGCGTTGGGCGAGTTGACGTGCCCGGAGCCCTGGACGTCGGCCACCGCCTTGGCGAGCACGTCGTCGTCCGGCAGCAGATCGGAGACGCCCGAGGCGGAGTCCGCCAGCGCCAGCAGCAGGTGCCCGATCGTGATGTAGCTGTCGCCGAGCTTGGCCATCTCCTTCTCGGCCTGACGCAGCGTCTGAGCCAGGTTCGAGGACATCCGCGGCTCCTCGCCGGCCTCGCCGAGGGTCGGCAGCGCGCCGACCGCCTCGGCCGCCCGGGTCTCGATCGCGCCGACGTCGGCGCCGACCTTCTGCAGGACCGGGACCGCCATGCCTTCGGCCTGCCCCAGCAAGGCTACGAGCAGGTGAGCGGGGGTCATCTCCGGGTTGCGGCCCTGCCTCGCCAGCTCCTGCGCCGCCGCCACCGCTTCCTGCGATTTGACGGTGAAACGATCCGCTTGCATCAGACCCGCCCTCCTTTCGAGCCCGCTTCGAGCTCCCCGATCCGCCGCCGCGCTCGTTCCAGCTCCGCGCTCAGCTTCGCCACCCGCTCTTCCAGCGCCAGGACCGTCTCGACCCCGACCAGGTTCAGGCCCTGGGCGGTCATTTCCTGGATCCGCCGCAGCCGTTCGACGTCGCGCTGCGAGTACAGCCGCGTGTTCTTCGGCGAGCGCTTGGGGGCGATCAGCCCCCGTGCCTCGTACATCCGCAGCGTCTGCGGGTGCATCTCGGCCAGCTCGGCGGCGACCGAGATCATGAAGACGCCGCGCTCGTCGTCGATCGTGATCTCCACCCGGCTGCGGCGGCTCGCGGTCATCGGCTCCCCGCCTTGCGCAGCAGCTCCCCGCGCGGGTCGGTGCCGTTGAAGGACTCGGCCAGCTTCTCGGTCGCCTCGCGCTGCTCGTCGGTCAACTCGTCGGGCACCTCGATCTCGAGCCGGTAGCGGATGTCGCCCCGGCCCCGGCCCTTCGGCTTCGGCGGGCCCTCGCCACGCAGCCGTTGCACCGCCCCGTGCCTGGTCCCCGGCGCCACCTTGATCTTCTTGGTCCCGTCCAGGGTTGGCACCTCGATCGTGCCGCCGCGCAGCGCCTCCGGGATCGAGATCGGCACCGTCACCTCGAGGTTGCCGCCGTCGAGCCGTTTGAAGACCGGCGAGGCCGTCACCCGCGTGGTCACGTAGAGGTCGCCGGGGGGGCCGCCGTGGGGACCGGCCTCGCCCTTGCCGGCGAGGCGGATCCGGGTCCCGTCCTTGACCCCGGCCGGGACGTTGACTTTGTAGCGCTTGGTCTGCTGGGTCAGGCCGGAGCCGCCGCAGGTGGGACAGGGGTCCTCGATGACCTGGCCGCCGCCGCCGCATTGCGGGCAGGGCTGGCTGATCGAGAAGAAGCCCTGGCTCTGGGCGTCGATGCCGCGGCCTTCGCAACGCGGGCAGGTGATCGGGCTGGTGCCCGGCTTGGCGCCGCTGCCCTGGCAGGTCGGGCAGCGCCCGGCCTTCGGCACGGTGACGCTGATCTGCGCCCCGTTGACGGCCTGGTCGAAGCCGAGCTGGACTTCGGTCTCGAGATCGCGGCCGCGCACCTGCTGCGGCTGGCCGCGGCCGCCACCCGCGCCGCCGCGGCTGAAGATCGAGGAGAAGATGTCGCCGAGGTCGGCGCCGCCGAAGCCGCCCGCCTGGCCGCCGCCGGGCCCGAACGGCCCGGCTCCCTGGCCGCCGCCAAAGCCGGCGAACTGCCCGCCCCGGTCGTACTCCTTGCGCTTCTCGGGATCGGAGAGCGTGTCGTAGGCGCCCTGGATCTCCTTGAATTTCTCCTCGGCGGTGGGGTCGTCGGGGTTGCGGTCGGGGTGGTACTTGCGGACCAGTTTCCGGTGCGCTTTCTTGATCTCCTCGTCCGGCGCCTTCTTCGAGACGCCCAGCACCTTGTAGAGCTCGTCAGCCAACTCGTCCCCTTACTCGCTGACGACCACCCGGGCCGGCCGGATCAGCTGCTCGCCCATCCGGTAGCCCTTCTGCAGCACCTCGATGACCACGCCCGGCTCGGTCCCCTCGGGGCCGGGCAGCGTCGAGAGCGCCTCGTGCTGGTTGGGGTCGAACTTCTCCCCCGCCGGGTCGACCGCCTCGACGCCCGCGCGCTTGAGCGTCTCCCGCAACCCCCTGAAGACGAGCAGCACCCCATGGGCAAGGCCGTCCTCGGAGTCCCCCTCCGGATCCAGCCCCGCCGCCTGAATCGCCCGCTCGAGATCGTCGAGCACCGGCACGACCCCATGAGCCAGCTCAGCCTTGCCGCGCACCCCGGCGGCCTGAACCTCCGCGCTCATCCGCTTGCGGAAGTTCTCGAAGTCGGCTTTGGTCCTGCGCGCCAGTTCGAGGTACTCGTCCCGCTCCTTCTGCGTGTCGGCAAGCAGGGCGTCGAGATCCTGCTCGACGCCCTGTGCCTCCTCCTCGGAAGTGACCTCTGGAGTCTGCTCTTCGGTCATTTGTCGTCGCCCTCGTCGACCACCTCGGCGTCGACGACTTCGTCGTCATCGTCAGACGACCCGCCCTCGGCGCTCGCGCCGTCGGCGGGGGCCTCCGCCTGGGCGGCCGCGTAGATCTGCTCGGACGCCTTGGTCATCGCCGTGTTCAGCGCCTCGGTCTTGGCGTTGATCTCCTCGACGCTCTCGGACTCGAGCGACTCGCGCACGCCCTTGACCGCCGTCTCGACCTCCTCCTTGGTCGCCGCGTCGACTTTGTCGCCGGCGTCCTCGAGCGCTTTCTCGGACTGGTAGGCGGCGCTCTCGGCGAGGTTGCGCGCCTCGGCCAGCTCGCGCTGCTTACGGTCCTCGTCGGCGTGCGACTCGGCGTCGGAGACCATGCCCTGGATCTCCTCGTCGGAGAGGCCGGAGCCGGATTTGATCTCGATGTTCTGCTCTTTGCCGGTGCCCAGGTCTTTCGCGGTGACTTTGACGATGCCGTTGGCGTCGATGTCGAAGGTGACCTCGATCTGCGGCATCCCGCGCGGCGCCGGCGGGATCCCGGTGAGCTGGAATTTGCCCAGGCTCTTGTTGCCGGTTGCCATCTCGCGCTCGCCTTGGAGCACGTGGATCTCGACCGAGGGCTGGTTGTCGTCGGCGGTCGAGAAGGTCTCCGACTTCTTGGTCGGGATCGTCGTGTTGCGCTCGATCAGCTTTGTCATCACGCCGCCTTTGGTCTCGATCCCCAGCGTCAGCGGGGTGACGTCGAGCAGCAGCACGTCCTTGACGTCACCGGCGAGCACGCCCGCCTGGATCCCGGCGCCGACCGCGACGACCTCGTCAGGGTTGACTCCCTGGTGCGGGTCCTTGCCGGTCAGCTCCTTGACCCGCTCGCGCACGGCGGGCATCCGGGTCATGCCGCCGACCAGGACGACGTGGTCGATCGTCGCATCGGCGTCGTCGAGCGCCCGTTTGACCGGGCCGACGATCCGCTCCAGCAGGTCGGCGGTCAGCTCGTTCAGCTTCGAGCGGCTGAGCTTCAGGTCGAGGTGCTTGGGCTGCCCCTCGACGGCGGTGATGAAGGGCAGGTTGATCTGCGTCTCCTGCGTCGAGGAGAGCTCGATCTTGGCCTTCTCCGCGGCCTCGTAGAGGCGCTGCAGCGAGTTCTTGTCGGCCGAGAGGTCGACGCCCTGGTCACGTTTGAACTCGGCGACCAGCCACTCGACGATCGCTTTGTCCCAGTTGTCGCCGCCGAGGTGGTTGTCGCCGGCGGTCGACTTCACCTCGAAGACGCCGTCGCCGATTTCCAGCACCGAGACATCGAAGGTGCCGCCGCCGAGGTCGAAGACGAGGATCGTCTGGTCGGCTTTCTCTTTGTCGAGGCCGTAGGCGAGCGAGGCCGCGGTCGGCTCGTTGATGATCCGCTTGACCTCGAGGCCGGCGATTTTGCCGGCGTCCTTGGTCGCCTGGCGCTGGTCGTCGTTGAAGTAGGCGGGGACGGTGATGACGGCGCTGTCGACCGCCTCGCCGAGCTTGGCTTCGGCGTCGGTCTTCAGCTTCTGCAGGATCATCGCGCTGATCTCCGGCGGGCTGTACTGCTTGCCGCGCACGTCGATGCGGACGTCGCCGTTGGAGCCGGCCTCGACCTCGTAGGGGACGATCGTCTCCTCCTCTTTTACTTCGGCCTCCTTGCGGCCCATGAACCGCTTGATCGAGAAGATCGTGTTCTCCGGGTTCATCACCGCCTGGCGTTTGGCCACCGTGCCGACCAGCCGCTCGCCGCCCTCGGTGAAGGCGACCACCGACGGGGTGGTGCGGCCGCCCTCCGCGTTCTCGAGGACGGTCGGCTCGCCGCCCTCCATCACTGCAACACAGGAATTGGTCGTGCCGAGGTCGATGCCGATCGTCTTTCCCACTTTTTGCGTCCCTCCAGGGGTTTCGTTGTTCAAGCCTAAGAAATCTAAGTGGCAGTATGGCAGATCACCGGAGGATTGCAAACGCCTCCGGTGCGGTTGAGATCTCCCCCTGGTTTGAGAACTCGCCTTATAGTGGTAACTGGTTTTTGGGAGACGCCTCAACCAATCGATCCCGCTGGGGCGGGATCTTCGGATGAGGAGGAATACCTTGAGTCACGCCCACGCACCGGCTCGCCGCATCTTTCTGGCCGTCGCGTCCGCCCTGGTCCTGATCCTGGCGTTGCCCGGCTTTGCGGCCGCCAACGGGAGGGGTTACGGCAACGGCGGCGACCACAGCCACCACGCTACGCACCATCCGCCTGGGCACCATCACCCCGGAAGGGGCCCGCACGGACCAGGTCGCGGCGACGACGTCAACGTGATGACCCGCAATCTCTACCTCGGCGCCGATCTGGCGCCGGCCATCGGCGCGCCGAGCCTGGAAGCGTTCGTCGCCGCGACCGGCCAGATCCTGCGCGAAGTCAGCGCCAACGACTTTCCGACCCGGGCCAAGGGCCTGGCGCAGGAGATCCTGAAGGAGAAGCCCGACCTGGTCGGCCTGCAGGAGGTCGCTCTCTGGCGCACCGGCCCGCCCAGCCTCGCCCCGCTCCTCGGCGCGGGACCGAGCGCGACCACCGTTCGCTACGACTACCTGCAGCTGCTGCTCGAACAGCTGAACAAAGGCAAAACGCAATACGAAGTCGTCGTCTCCCAGAACGAGTTCGATCTGGAGGCGCCCGGCGACGAGAACGGCATAGCCGGAGACGGCCCCGCCGACCAGGGAATCCCCAATGCGGAGATCAACGGCCGGCTGACCATGCGCGACGTGATCCTCGCCCGGCGAGGCGCTGGGGTGCAGACGGCCAACCCGCAGTCGGGGAACTTCAAAACCCTGTTGGCGGTGCCGATCCTGGGCCAGCCGCTGACGATCAAACGAGGCTGGACGGCGACCGACGCCAAGGTCCGCGGCAGCCACCCGTTCCGCTTCGTCAACACCCACCTGGAGGCGTTCGACCCGGCGGCGCTGGTGCCCAGCATCCGCTCGCTGCAGGCGGGCGAACTGGTCGCCCCGGGCGGCCCGGCGGCCAACGGCGCCCTGCCGGTGGTCCTCGTCGGCGACCTCAACTCCGACGACGACACGGTCGAACCCGGCGACCAGCAGGCCTATCTGACGCTGGTCAAAGCGGGTCTGGTCGAGCGCAGCACCAGCGCCCCGCTGGGTTGCTGCCTGAAGTCGAGCCTGCTCGCGGAAGGAGCCGGCGGCAGCGTCGCCGACTTCGACCACCAGGTCGATCACGTGATGACCGACGACCCCCGGGACATCAGGCTGGAGGGCTCAGACGTGACCGGGCTGCTGCCGGTCAACGGCTTCTGGGACTCCGACCATGCGGGGCTGTTCAGCGCCCTCGAGTTCGGGCGCTGACGAGCGATTGGCGAGGGGGGCGGAGCGATCCGCTCCCCTCTTGCCGTCCGGTCAGCCTTCGCCGGCGGTGTTGGCGACGAATTCGGCGACTTCGTGGGTCTGTTCCTCGTTGAGGATGCCGGCGGGCATCCGGCCCGGGGTCGAGCTGTTGACCCCGTTTTCGACCGCGTTGAGGACCCGGCCTTCGGTCGCCTTGATCGTCGACGCCGCCGAGGGGCCTTCCGGTGGGCCGGAGGGGGCCAGCAGTTCGTCGAGGTTCGGCCCGTAGTTGCCGTCGGTGCCGGCCGAGTAGAGCGTGTGGCAGGTGCCGCAGTTGGTCTGGAAGAGCGACTGGCCGCCCTTCAGGCTCGCGGCGACATCCTGGTCGCCCCTCTCCGCATCGCCCTTGGAGCGGAAAGCCAGCCAGGGGATGACAACGGCGAGAACCAGGACCAGCAGCCCGAAGACGATGAAGGTGCGCTTGCTCATTTGGTGTCTGGTGCCGGTCCCCGGGGTCGATCCCGCCGACCGGCGGCGCGGATACTACCTTCGCTCCCACGCTCGTTGCGGTACCAAGGGCACATCCGCCGCAGCGCGCACTCCTCGCAGCGCGGCTTCGGGCGGCAGAGCTCGCGCCCGTGGCGGATCAGGTTCATGTGCAGCTCGTAGGCGTCGGCGGGGTCGACGACGGCCAGCATCTCGTCGTGGGCTCGCTCGAAGGAGGATTTCGGCGGGAACAGCCCCAGGCGCCCGCCGACCCGGTGGACGTGGACGTCGACCGGGATCTCCGGGATGCCCCAGGTGAAGATCAGCACGCAGGCCGCGGTTTTCCGCCCCACCCCCGGCAGCGCCAGCAGGAACTCCAGCGACTCCTCGCGCGGTGCTGTCTCGGTCCAGCCGAGGTCGGGCTCCTCGCCCAGCCGCTCGAGGATCGCCTGGATTCGCGGCGCCTTCTGCCTGGCCAGCCCGCCGGGCCGGATCGCCTCCTCGACCTCCGCGACCGGCGCGTCCCGCACTTCCTCCCAGGCCGGGAACCGCTCACGCAGCGCCGCGAAGGAGCGGTCGCGGTTGCGGTCGTTGGTGTGCTGCGAGAGCACCGTCTTGATCAGCTCCGCGATCGGCTGCCGGTGCGGCTCGTTGACCGGCTCCCCGTACATCTCCCGCAGGCGATCCCGAATCGCCCGCACCCGCCGCTTCTCCGGCCTCTTCCAGTCCATCGCCGGACCCTATTGACCGCCTCGAGCCCGCTCAGCTTTCGCGACAGGCGTGCCTGCCCCCGTCACCCCGCGCTTTACAATTGCCTGTCCGTGTCTCGCGCGTTTTCTCGCATCTCCCCGAAGTTGCCCAAGGGTTGGGGTGATGCCGGGCGCCAGATCGGGATCCTGATCGGCGTCGACATCATCTACGAGCTCGGCCGTGGAATCGCCGACTCCAGCAAAGCGGACGCGCTTGCCCACGGCCAGCAGGTAATCGACCTCGAGCGCACCACGCACACCTTCTTCGAGCCCGGCCTGCAGGCGTTCTTCCTGCCCGCCCACTGGACGATCGATCTCGCCAACCAGCTCTACCTCAACGCCCAGTTCTCGATCGCCCTCGGCTTCCTGGTCTGGCTCTACCTCTTCCGCAACGAGTCCTACAACTTCATCCGCAACATGTTCGTCGTCTCCATGTGCCTGGCCCTGATCGGCTACATCGGCTTCCCGACCGCGCCGCCGCGGATGTTCCCCCAGCACGGCTTCGTCGACACGATCACCGACTTCTCCAACGTCAACCACGACTCGGCCCTGGCGAAGATCTTCATCAACCCCTACGCGGCGGTGCCGAGCATGCACTGCGCCTTCGCGCTGATGATCGGCGGCACCGGCGTGATGGTCTGCCGCCGCTGGTTCGCGAAAGCCTTCTGGGCCTGCTGGCCGCTGCTGATCGCCTGGGTCGTGATCGTCACCGCCAACCACTACTGGGTCGACGTGGCGCTGGGCTGGATGGTCGCCGTGGCCTCCGCTCTCATCGCCCAGCGGCTGCTGGCCCGGGCGCGGCCGGAAACCTGGGCCTGGCGCTCCCGCGTCCCCTGGGAGGCTGAGGCGTAGAGCTTGTCCCGGTAGGGGTGGAACGTCTTGTACTTTTTCCGCGACGAGGCCGACAGACAGTCGCTGGCCGTTTTCGGAAAAAGTTAAGTGGAACCCCTACCGGGACAAGCTCTTGGTTTAGCCTCCCGGCAATGGAACCCTCGGCGCCCCCAAGGGCCCCCGGCGGGCGTCGCAACGGTCGTTCGACGAGTCGCAATGGGCAGGAGCTCCGTTCCTACGCCCGCGAGCGGCTGATCGAGTCCCGCCTCACGCCCAACGCGATCTCGGGGATGGGCCTGTTCGGCAACCTGGTCGCCGCCGTGCTGGTCACCCAGCGCCTCTTCTTTCTCGCCGGCGTCGCCTTCGTACTCGGCTCGGTGATGGACACGCTCGACGGCCGCTACTCGCGGATGTCCGGCAAGGGCACCCTCTTCGGCGCCTTTCTCGACTCCACCCTGGACCGGATCGAGGAGGGCATCGTGCTCGCCGCCGTCGCCGGCTACTTCGCCTCCCGGGGCGAAGACTTCGCCGCGGCGATGTGCGTGGTCGCCGTGCTCGGCTCGCTGATGGTCTCCTACACGCGGGCCCGGGCCGAGGCGCTCGGGGTCGAGTGCAAGGTCGGTTTGGCGACGCGGCCGGTCAGGGTGGTGCTACTTTCGATCGGCCTGATCTTCGCCAAGGGCGCCGGTATCGGCGATTTCGAATTGCTGGCCCCGTCGATCTACGTGATCGCCGCCCTGACGATCGTCACGGTCATCCAGCGGGTATTGCATGTGCGTAACGAGCTTTCCGGCGATGCTTCCGGCGCCCAGGGCGCCGGCGGCGAGGCGGAGGAGCTGTAACCAGCAAGGCCGCCGGGTGTGTTCTGCCATCCAGCGCGATCCAGGAGGACTTCCAATTTCATGAGTGAGAGCAACGGAGCAAACGGCAGCACGAACGGCGTCGCCCGCACTGACGAGAAGGTCCGCGTCGCGATCGTCGGCGTCGGCAACTGCGCCAACTCCTTCATCCAGGGCATCCAGTACTACAAGGACGCCGACCCGGCCGACGAAGTTCCCGGCCTGATGCACGTCGAGCTCGGCGGCTACCACGTCCGCGACGTCGAGTTCGTCGCCGCCTTCGACATCGATTCCGAGAAGGTCGGCAAGGACCTCTCCGAGGCGATCTGGTCGGGCCAGAACAACACGATCAAGTTCGCCGACGTCCCCAACCTCGGTGTCAAGGTTGAGCGCGGCATGACCCATGACGGCCTCGGCAAGTACCTGAAAGAGAAAATCACCAAAGCGCCGGGGGAGACCGCCGACATCGTCGGCATCCTCAAAGAGAGCAAGGCTGACGTCCTGGTCTGTTACCTGCCGGTCGGCTCCGAGGACGCGGTCAAGTGGTACGTCGAGCAGGCGCTCGCGGCCGGGGTCGGCTTCGTCAACTGCCTACCCGTCTTCATCGCCCGCGAGGACTACTGGGACAAGCGCTTCCAGGAGGCCGGGCTGCCGATCATCGGCGACGACATCAAGTCCCAGGTCGGGGCGACGATCGTCCATCGTCAGCTCGCCCGCCTCTTCCACGATCGCGGCGTCCGCGTCGAGCGGACCAGCCAGCTCAACGTCGGCGGCAACATGGACTTCTACAACATGCTCGAGCGCGAGCGGCTCGCCTCCAAGAAGGAGTCGAAGACCAACGCGGTCACCTCGATCATGGGCCATGAGCTGCCCGCCGAGGACGTCCACGTCGGCCCCTCCGACTACGTGCCGTGGCTGACCGACCGCAAGTGGGCGCACATCCGCGTCGAGGGCAAGGCCTTCGGCGATGTGCCGCTGACGGTCGAGCTGAAGCTCGAGGTCTGGGACTCGCCGAACTCCGCCGGCGTCGTCATCGACGCGGTGCGGCTGATCAAGCTGGCTCTGAACAATGGCATCTCCGGTCAGCTCGACGGCCCCTCCAGCTACCTGATGAAGTCGCCGCACACGCAGCGCCCCGATGACGAGGCGCGCGAGCACACCGAGGAGTACATCGCCGCCAACGCCCGTGGCAAGTCGGCGGCCAAGGCCGCCCCCGCGGACGCTCCGAGCACGACCCAGGCCTAGCGCCCGCGTCGATCCGTCCACTTCATAAGAGCCCGCCCGGCGCGGGCTCTTATGCTGCAATCGTGCCCCCGGCCGAGCCGCTCTCGATAGCCCAGATCTCGCCCTTCCGGCGAGGGGTCGAGAACCCGGTCAACCGCTTCGTCGGCCGGCTCTGCGAGGAGCTGGAGGGGCGCGGCCACGAGATCGTCCGGCTCGCGACCGGGGAGCCGGTCAAGCGGCTGCTCAAATCGACGCCGTTCGACATCGTCCACGTCCACGAGCCCTTCGCCCCCAGCGTCTCCTCGGCGGCGCTGCGCCACTCCTACTCGCTCAACGTCGCCACCTTCCACGCGCCGCAGGAGCGGGTGCTCTCGATCCAGGTGGCGCGTCCGCTGGTCGAGATCTTCTTCGGCCGCATCGACGCCCGCACCGTCACCCGGCCGGAGACGGCGGAGCTGCTCGACGGCTACTTCCCGGCCTCCTATGAGCTGATCGAGCCGGGCGGGGGGGAGCGCGACTGGGCCGCGGTCGCGGCCGAGTTCGAGGCGATCTACCGCCGCCTGTTGGCCCGCCGCCATGACGACGCCGGCGACCCCGAGCTGCGCGAGCGGCTCGCCGGGCGCGAGCTGATCGAGGTCGACCTGCACATGCACACCGACCACTCCGGCGACTGCGCGACCCCGGTCGAGGTGCTGCTGCAGACGGCCCGCGACCGCGGCCTCGGGGCGATCGCGATCACCGACCACAACGAGGTCTCCGGGGCGCTGGAGGCGCGGCGGATCGCCGCCGGGATGGATGACATCAAGGTGATCGTCGCCGAGGAGGTGAAGACGGCCGAGCAGGGTGAGGTGATCGGCCTCTTCCTCGAGGAGAAGATCCCCAAGGGGCTGACGATGGCGGAGACGATTGCCGCGATCCGCGCCCAGGGCGGGCTCGTCTACGTGCCGCATCCCTTCGACCGCTTCCACTCGGTGCCCGACTACGAGCACCTGATCGAGATCGTCGAGGAGATCGACATCCTCGAGGTCTTCAACCCGCGGGTGGCGGTGACCGCCTTCAACGAGGAGGCCGAGCGCTTCGCCCGCAAGTACCGGATCGTCCCCGGCGCCGGCTCCGACAGCCACGTCGCCCAGGGGCTGGGCAGCGTGCGGGTGCGGATCCATGATTTCGACGGCCCGGCCGAATTCCTCGAGGCGATGCGCGACGCCGACATCACCCGCAAGCACAAGAACCTGGTCTACGTGCAGACCCTGAAGCTGCTGCAGACCGCCGGTCGCCCGAAGGCGCCGAAGCGCCGCGTTCCCGGCGCCAAGCCGGTGCGCGGCGGCAAGCCCCGCAAGCGGGGCTCGGCGAGCAAGAGCTGATGCAGGGGGCTCGCGGCAAAGGAGCCGCGCCCGGCTCGTCAAAGATGGAGTCGCCGATGCGAAGCACCGACGACGAGATCCGCGAGAAGTACCTCGAGCGCGCGATCCGCGAGCTCAACCAGATGAGCCGCGAGATCCAGGACTGCCCGCACTGCCCGCGCGGCAAGCTGATGCCGGTGCTCGGCTCCGGCCACCCGCAGGCCGACGTCTTCATGCTCAAGCAGGCGCCGATGACGGCGGAGATTGAGGAGGGCGTCGCCTTCTACGGCCGTGCCGGCAACGCGCTGATGAAAAGCTTCAAGCGGCTCGGCATCGACCCGCTGGTCGTCTACGGCACCCTCTGTGTCAAGTGCCCGATCGCCGAGCCCGACCTGGCCGCCCAGGAGTGCGTTGCCCGGCTGATCGAGGAGATGGCGATCGTGCAGCCGAAGGTCGTCGTGATCATGGGCGAGCCGGCGCTGCGCATCCTCAACGGCCTCCAGGTACCGCTCTCCCGGACCGTCGAGCAGCGCGAGGGCGAGATCCAGGCCTTCACCCCCACCATCGACGCCCTCTACGTGCCCGACATCGACGACTCCCTCGACGAGGAGGGGGCCAAGCAGCGCTTCTGGCGCGCCTTCAAGACGCTCGGCGTCTGGTACGACGATTTGCCACCGTACTGATCGGCGTCATTTGTGCGATTCGCGCGTCAGGCATTTTGCAATTGGCGTTAGTCCCGTAACTCTTTGTCTGCGAGGCTGCCATCATGGAGCCGATGAGGGAGAGCTGGACCGACGGGCGTCTCGATGACCTCAACGGGAGGATCGATCAACGGTTCGATCGGGTCGAAGCGGATATGCGTGCGTTGCGGGTAGAAGCGAAAACCGAATTCGTGGCGCTGCGCGGGGATATGAAAGCCGGCTTCGGGCACATGGACGAGCGTTTCGACGCCCTGTATCGCCTGTTGATTCAGTTCTGCGGCCTGCTGCTGGCGGCGCTCATCGGCCTCATCGCCACGCAGCTCTGACGGCCTCGCCCCTAAGGGGTGATGTCGAATTCGCCGGTGAGGAGCCGGGGCTCGTCGCTATCGGGCCCTCGCAGCGCTGGGAACTGGGCTTCCTTGGATATTCGGTAGCGCCCGGGGGGCATGGTCGGCGGGATCCAGAAGCTGTGGCACCCGTTCTCCGTCATCCCCGGGCCGGTCAGAAACAGCGGCATGATCCAGGGCCCTTTGGGCCCCTCCGGCGCTTTGCTCCAAGTCGCTCCGTCGAGACGTTCGATCGCGTATGGCGCGCCGTAGGAGACCGTGCTGCTGCCGAGGTTTTCGACCCGGGCGAAGATGGTGCTGCCGGCGCGGTAAAAGGGGGCGCTGAGGCCGAAGCGCGCGTTCGCCGTGGCGTCGACGACCCGGAAGTAGAAGCCGTATTCGCCCAGCTCCTTGCCGCCCTGGTTGCGGAAGACGACGGTGAGCAGATATGGGAACGCGTACCTGTTAACGCGGAATTCCACCCCAGCTTCACGGCTTCTGCTGATCGTGGTCACGTGGCGCCGGGCGTGGTTGTGCGTTTCGGCGATGCGCCCGCGCCAGTTGACCCGGGTGAGCGTGGTGATCACGGTCCAGTTGGGATGCTGGGCACGCGCGCCGCGGGCCAGGACCAGGTTGTAGCCGATCGTGCCGCCGCCGACGAGGAGTGGGGAAAGCGGTTGCAGGCGGATGCTCTGGGGCCCGAAGCCGAGCTGGCCGGTGGGCCCCGGCGAGTGCAGCTTCGGCAGGCGGTCGAGCGGGGCGAGGTAGTCGCGCAGGACCGTGGCGCGGCAGAATGCCGCTGGCGCCGTTTCGTAGGTGACCGCGCCCACGGCGGGTGCGGCGGCAGAGAGGGTCAGCGCGGCGATGGCGGTTGCGACGAGTGCCGAGGCCCGGTGCCGCATCGGCCTAAGGAGCGGCGGCCGCGACCACCGCGGTCATCGGCTCGACCTTGGCGCTGGCCAGGCCCCTGACGACGATCGTGTCCAAGGGGCCCTCGTAGGCGGCGAGCTGGGACTGGGCGTCGTCGCGGTCGGCGGCGGCGATGCCGACGGTGCCCTCGGGCTCGCCGAGACGGTCGAAGTGGTTGCGGTAGCCGGGGTGGAGGTCGCGGTAGAAGGACTCCTCCTTGGCGAGGCGCTCGGCGGCGTCGGGGCCGACCGCGGTGCGGACGTAGCCGAAGACGGCGGGGGTCTCCCGCCCGGCCTCGCGGGCTCCCGTCTCGACCTTCCCTCGGGCGCCGGCGGCGAAGTCCGGGGTCATCCAGTTGAAGAAGACGCCGTCGAACTCGGCGCCGGCCAGGGCGCACATCTTCGGGCCCATCGCGGCGAGCACGAGGCGGATACCCGGCAGCGCCTCGCGCAGTTCTGGAAGTGACTCGCGCATCTTCGTCAGCGGCTTCTCGGAGAAGCCGGCACCGACGCCGAGCCAGAGGCGGGCGGGGTCGAGGCCGGTGCGCTCGATGTCAGCGGCGATCGCCGCCGGCGGGGTGCGGTCGAGGGCGATCACGGCGACGCCGAGGTCGAGCCGGGGTGCCGCCTCGGCGAACACGGCCAGCGTCTCCAGGCCCTTGGCGCCGGGGTGGTCGTTGGACCAGACGGAGCTGTAGCCGAGCTCGGCGCAGTGGGCCGCCAGCGGGCGGGCGACCTCGGGGTCGAGCCCCGCCGCGACCCCGAAGGCGCGGCTCATGCCTTCTCCAGCAGCGCCACGCACTCGATGTGCGGGGTCTGGGGAAACATGTCGACCGGCCTCACCCGCGTCAGCCTATAACCGGCCTCGACCAGCTGGGCCGCGTTGGGCGCGAGCGTGGTCGGGTTGCAGGAGACGTAGACGATCTTCTTCGCCTCGCACTCGATCAGGCGACGGACGATCTTCTGCGAGAGGCCCGCCCGCGGCGGGTCGATGACGACGACGTCGGGCTTGCCCGCCTGGACGATCAGGGGGCGGACGCCGGTGCGGGCGTTGGCGGCGTGGAAGTGGATGTTCTCGACCTTGTTGCGCTTGGCGTTGCGCTCCGCGTCTTCGATCGCCTCGGGGACGATCTCCAGGCCCCAGACTTCGCCGGCCTGCCCGGCCATGGTCAGGCCGATCGTGCCGATCCCGCAGTAGAGGTCGAAGACGCGCTCGTTGCCGGTCAGGCCGGCGAGCTCGGCGGCGACCGCGTAGAGGCGCTCGGCCATCTCGGTGTTGGTCTGGAAGAAGGCGCCGTGGGACATCTCCAGCCGCAGCCCGCAGAGCTCCTCGCGCAGGCGCTCCTCGCCGAGCGCGCCGGTCGGCCCGTCGGTGCCGCCGGAGTCGCCCTCGATCGCCGTGTGGAGGTCGACCGGCGGCCGTGGCAGGCGCGCCGCGGAGGTGACGAGGCGGGTCTGGATCTGGCCGGTCCGTTTGCCCTCGCGGACGACGAGGTTGCGGAGGATGCCCTCGCGGGTGTGGCCGTCGTAGGCCGGGATCGAGTCGAGCCTGGCCCAGTCCCGGACCGCGTTGCGGGCGGCGTTGCCGGCCTCGGAAGCGAGCTGGCAGTCGTCGACGTCGACGATCAGGTCCCAGCGGCCGCGGGCGTGGAAGCCGAGCGCCAGCTCCTCTCCTTCTCTCTGGCCGAAGGAGTACTCGAGCTTGTTGCGGTAGCGCCACTGCTGCTCGGCCGGGACGATCTGTTCCAGCTCGAAGCCCTCGAGGTCGCCGATCCGCCGCAGTGCCTCGGCGACCTGGTTGCTCTTGTGGGCGAGCTGGCTCTCGTAGGGGAGGCCCTGCCAGGGGGCGCCGGGGCAGGGCTCGCCGCCGTGGCTGCAGCGGTCGGGGACCCGTTCCGGCCCCGCCTCGAGCAGCTCCACCGTCCGCGCCTCCGCGAAGCGCTTCTTTGCTTTGGTGACCTCGACCTTGACGCGGTCGCCCGGCAGGGCGCCGGAGACGAAGACGACGAAGCCGTCGGCGCGGGCGAGGCCGCGCCCGCCGAAGGCGAGCGAGTCGACCTCGACCTCGAGCAGCTCGCCGCGACGGGGGCCGCGGGCCGCCGGCTTCTCGCCGGAGGCCTGCTCCACGCTAACCGAGTTTTTTCCGCGCTCGGCGCGCTGCCTGGGTGGCCTGTTTGCGCACGGCGCGCACCGGCTCGGCGCGGCCGCCGACCTCTTTGCGGGCCTGCTTGACCAGGCGCTCGAGCTCACCGAGGAGCGAGTCGGTCTGCTTGCGGCCGCGCTTGACCAGGTCGCTGAGCATCTTCTCGGCGTCGCCGCGGGTGATGCGGCCGCGCTTGACGGCGTCGTCGACGACCTCCTGCAGGCGGTCGCGGCTGAGCGTGACGCTCTGCTCGAGGCTCTCGCGGAACTGGGCGACGCTCTTGTCGAGGCCGCTCGTCGCTTTGCTGCTGGCCCGTTTCGCCGAAGATTTTTTGGGACTGGCTTTTTTGGCGGAGGCTTTTTTCGGAGCCGCCCTTTTGGATTTCGCCGCGGCTTTTTTCGCTTTGGCTTTCGGTTTCGCGGCTGACGCTTTTTTGCTGGCTTTCGCGGCTGCTTTTTTCTCGGCCATCTCGACTGCCTCCAGAGGGAAGTTTGCGCGGCGGGTGTGCGCTTCGACTATGTCAACTCCGCAGCATCAGCGGCTCTTTGGCGTCGAAGCGGGCGGCAAGTGGCGCGTGGTCGGAGAGCCGCAGCGCCCTGCCGTCGAGCGGCAGCTCGCGCCGCTCCGGCGGCCAGGCGGTCGGCGGCTCGAGCACCTCGAGGCCGCGGCTCAGCAGGTGGTCGATCGCCCGCGGCGCGGTCGGCACCGCCAGCCCGAAGTCCTCGCGCAGGCGCTCGAACACCTCGGGGCTCTCGGCCGGGCGCAGGTTGAGGTCGCCGCCGAAGATCAGTGGCGAGCCCCCGGCGAACTCGCCCGCGGCGCGGGCGGCGTGCAGCACGTCCTCGCTGGCCAGCTCCGGGCGGTCGTTGGTCGCGTGCAGGTTGGCTACGCACAGGCCCGAGGCGGTCCGGGTCATCGCCATCGAGCGGCGCTCCGGCTCCCCGGCGTGGATCGTCAGGTCGCGCCGCTCGACGATCCCGCCGAGCCGGCCGGGCACCCGGACCAGGGTCAGGTTGGAGCCGCCCTCGCCCGATGCCATCAGGTCCGGGTTCTGGCGCGCCAGCAGGCCCCGCAGCGGCCCCAGCCCGTTGCGCGAGGTCAGCGCCCGGTGTGCTTCGGCCCCGCAGGCCTGGGCCAGCGGCACGGCGAAGCGGGGCGGGCACTCCTGCAGCAGGGCGACGTCCCAGGCCCAGCTGGAGAGCAGCGTCGCGAACTCGGCGGTGAGGTCGCGGTTGACCTGGACGTGGGTCTCGTTGCGCTCGTCGATCCGCAGCAGCCGCGAGCGCCAGCTGCGCAGCTGCGGGTCGGGCGGGAAATCCCGTCCGTGGAAGAGGTTCCAGGCGAGGGCTGTGAGCTCCACGGTCCGTAGTATCCGCCGCTTGAAGCGGGACTTCCTCACCGGCGAAGAGTTCGGCGCCTTCGAGCTCGGCAAGCTGCTCGACCGCGCGCTGGAGCTGAAAGCCGGCCGCGGCGAGCGGGTCGGCGGCGATTCGCTGGCCGGGCGCAGCATCGCGCTCGTCTTCCAGAAGCCCTCGACGCGGACGCGGATCTCCTTCGAGGTCGGCGTCGCCGAGCTGGGCGCGACGCCGATCGTCCTGCGCGGCGACGAAATGCAGTTCTCGCGCGGCGAGTCGGTCGGCGACACGGCAAGGGTGCTGTCGCGCTACGTCGACGCGATCGTGATCCGCTCCGGCTCCCACGAGGCCGTTGCCGAGCTGGCGGCCGAGGCCGACGTGCCGGTCGTCAACGGCCTGACCCCGCTGCACCACCCCTGTCAGGCGCTCGCCGACCTGCTCACCCTGCGCGAGCGCTTCGGCGAGCTCGACGGGCTCCGCCTCGCCTATGTGGGGGACGGCAACAACGTCGCCCGCTCGCTGGGGGTGCTCGGCGAGCTGGCCGGGGTCGAGGTCGTCGTCGCGGCGCCGCCCGGCTACCAGCTGGAGCAGGGCCACGAGGTGAAGCTGACCGGCGACCCGCGCGCCGCGGCCGACGGGGCCGACGCTCTCTATACGGACGTCTGGGTCAGCATGGGGGACGAGGCAGAGGCCGACCGCCGCCGCTCTGACCTGGCGCCCTTCCGCCTCGACGGCGACCTGCTGGCGGCGGCCAAGCAGCGCGCCATCGTCCTCCACTGCCTCCCCGCCCATCCGGGCGAGGAGATCAGCGCCGACGTCCTCTACGGCGACGCCTCGGCGGTCTGGGACCAGGCCGAGAACCGCCTGCACGCCCAGAAGGCGCTGCTGGAGGTACTGCTGGCGCCCTAGCCCGCCCGCACGACCTATGTACCCGCACCTCGAGATCGGCCCGCTGACGTTGCAGACCTTCGGCCTGATGTTCGCCCTCGCCTTCCTTGCCGCCGGGGCGCTGATCTGGCGGCGGCTGGGGGAGATCGGCAAGCCGCCGGACTGGGCCTATGAGATGGCCTTCGCGGCGCTGATCGGCGGCGTGGTCGGCTCCCGCGTCTACTTCCTGGTCCAGAACTACAGCGACGTCAAGGACGACCTGCTCGGCAACCTCTTCTCCGGGGCGGGCCTGGTCTGGTACGGCGGCGTCATCGGCGGCGCCCTCGCGGTGCTCGCCTGGGCCTGGTATCGCGACTTCCTCGGGCTCGCCCTGCTCGACCTGGCGGCGCCGGCGCTGGCGCTGGGCTACGCGATCGGCCGCTGCGGCTGCCAGCTCTCCGGCGACGGCGACTACGGCAGGCCGTTCAACGGCTTCGGGGCGATGTCCTACCCGAACGGCACCGTCCCGACCGACCACCCCGTCTACCCGACGCCGGTCTACGAGACGCTGGCGATGGGGCTTGGCGCCTGGATCCTCTGGCAGCTGCGCGACCGGGTCCGGGCCGGGGTCCTCTTCGCCCTCTACCTCGTCTACGCGGGGGCCGAGCGCTTCCTGGTCGAGTTCGTCCGCCGCAACACCTCCGAGGCGCTCGGGCTCACCTCGGCGCAGCTGGAGAGCCTCGCAATGGTTGTGGCGGGAATCGTCTGGATCGCCGTCGTCAAGCGGCGTCACGGTAGCCTCACCCGTCCGATCGTCAACTTGGAGGGGAGCAAAGAGCCGTGGCAGCTGTCGACGTGAGAAGTGGGGAGGAGCCCTCGGCGCAGACCGTCAGCGCCGTGCTCGACGCGGCGGCCGAGCGGATCGCCGCGGCGGGGGTCGAGAACGCCCGCGCCGACGCCGAAGCGCTGGTCGCCGACGCGATGGGCGTGAAGCCGGAGAACCTCTCCGTCGACAGCGCCGGTGCGGTTCCGGCCGAGATCGCCGCGGCGATCGAGGAGCGGGTCGGCCAGCGGGTCGAACGCGAGCCGATGGCCTACATCCTCGGCCGCGCGCCCTTCCGCGGCCTCGAGATCGCCGTCGACAAGCGGGTCCTCTGGCCGCGCCGCGAGACCGAGCTGCTGGTCGAGGTCGGCGCCGGGCTGCCCGAGGGCGCCCGCGTCCACGAGGTCGGCACCGGCTCGGGCGCGATCGCCCTGGCCCTGCTCTCCGAGCGTCCCGACCTGCGGGTCACCGCCTCCGACCTCTCGCCGGAGGCGGCCGAAGCGGCGCGCGAGAACGCCGAGCGGCTCGGCCTCGACCTCGAGGTCAGCGTCGCCACCGGCATCCCCGACGACCTCGAGGGCGTCGACCTGGTCATCGCCAACCTTCCCTACGTCACCGACGCGACCATCTTCGAGCGCTCGCCGGAGATCCAGAAGGAGCCGCGGATCGCGGTCACCGGCTCCTGCGGCGAGGACGGCCTCGGCGTCATCCGCGGCCTGATCGCGGAAACGCCCTCCGGCTGGAGGCTGGCGATGGAGCACGACACTCACCACGGCCCCGCGATGCGCGAGATGCTGCGCGACGCGACTACCCTTCAGGACCATGAAGGTGATGAGCGGGTGACTGTCGGCTTCGCTCCATGAAGCCCGGCTTGAAGCGATGAGCGAGGCCCCGTCGCGGGCCGGGGAGACGGTGCCCGACGCGGGCGATCGCTCCGGGGCCGCAAGTGAGGCGCAGCGCCGGGCCAAGGTCGAGCGGCTGCGCGCGGCCGGGATCGATCCTTACCCGCACTCCTTCGAAGGCCGCACCCACGCCGAGGAGATCCTCACCGCCCACGATCCCGCCGAGCTGGGGGAGGGGGAGCACGAGCAGTTCACCTATCGGGTGATGGGCCGGATGACCGGCAAGCGCGGCCACGGCAAGGTCGTCTTCCTCGACGTCCGCGACATCACCGGGACGATCCAGGCCTACGCCCGCCGCGACGCGCTCGGCGAGGAGGCGTTCGGGCGAATCGAGGACCTCGACATCGGCGACCTGGTCGGCGTCGAGGGCCCGGTCTACGTGACCAAGCGCGGCGAGCTCGCGGTCAGCGTCCGCGAGTGCACGCTGCTCGCCAAGGCGCTGCTCGACCCGCCCGACCTCTTCCACGGCATCTCCGACCCCGAGCTGCGATTCCGCCAGCGCGAACTCGACCTCATGGCCAACGAAGAGTCGCGCGAGATCTTCAAGAAGCGGGCGAAGCTGACCGCGGCGATCCGCGGCCACATGAACGAGCGCGGCTGGGTCGAGCTGGAAACGCCGGTCCTGCAGCGGCTGACCGGTGGCGCCGCGGCGCGCCCCTTCGTCACCCACCACAACGCGCTCGACCGCGAGCTCTTCCTGCGCACCGCGACCGAGCTCTACCTGAAGCGGGCGATCGTCGGCGGCTTCGAGGATGTCTACGAGTTCGGCAAGTTCTTCCGCAACGAGGGCATGTCCCCCCAGCACAACCCCGAGTTCACGATGCTGGAGATGTTCGTCGCCGGCGCCGACTACAACGGCGTCATGGAGTTCATCGAGGTGCTGGTGGCGAGCGTCGTCGAGCAGGTGATGGGGACGACCAAGGTGGAGCGCGACGGCGTCGAGATCGACTTCGCGGCGCCCTGGCCGCGGGTGGTCCTGCGGGACGAGTTGCTCAAGGAGACCGGCGTCGACATCTACGAGGCGAGCCGCGACGAGCTGGCCGAGCTCGCCGGCGACGACGCCGAGGAGAACGACGACTGGGCCGGCCTCGTCGACACCCTGCAGGGCAAGCTGATCGAGCCGAAGCTGATCCAGCCCACCTACATCACGGTGCTGCCGATCGACATCTGGCCGCTGGTCAAGGTGCACCCCGATGACCCCAAGGTCTGCGAGGCCTTCGACGGCATCGTCGCCGGCATGGAGATCGTCGGCGGGGGCACCGACATCAACGACCCGGTCGAGCAGCGCCAACGCTTCATCGGCCAGCGCGAACGCCAGGAAAAGGGCGCCGAGGCCGACCCCCACCCCCACGACGAAGAGTTCGTCAAAGCCCTCGAATACGGCATGCCGCCGGCGAGCGGCGTCGGCCTGGGCATCGACCGCCTGCTGATGATCATGACCGGCTCGAAGACCCTGCGAGACGTGATCATCTACCCGGCGATGCGCGAGGCCAAGGGCGAGTAGCTCGCCGCGCTTCCGCGCCAGCGCCGCCGCGAGCCCACGCTCGAGCCCACGGTTGACGCCCATCACCAGCGCCACGCTCCAACCTTGCTGCGCGGGTAATGTTCCCCGCGGGCGCCCGTAGCTCAGTGGTCAACGGCTCCTTACGGGGGGCCAAAGAGCGTCGGTCTTTCAAGCCGAAGGTCGCGGGTTCGACTCCCGTCGGGCGCATCCGTTCCGCTAAGTGCCGGTATTTGGCTCTGGTAAAGGGAATTTCTCCCTTACTACATCTCTGCTACATCGAAGCCTTGAAGTGAGCAGCTGGGAGGACCGGGAAGTCGTGTGCGGCCGCCACGACGGACAGCCGCTGCCCTCACAGCACGACTCGACCTTACGGCGCGCCCGGGCTAAGGGCCCGGAGGGGGAGTCGACTTCGATCTCGAGTCGGCCCCGGCCGGTTTCCTCTCCTCGCCCGGTGCGCCCGGGTCTTTGATCGCGGCCGTGGCGTCCTTGGCCTTCTCGGTCAGGCTGCCCTTGCCGGTGGCAACGTCCTTCAGCTCTTCGGCGTCGGCCTTCAGGCTCTCGACGCCGCCGCGCTCGTCGACCGTCTTCTTGGCTTTGTTGAAAAGGCGCTTGAGATCCATCGCATTCCTTCCGTTGGGCTTTCGGGCACTAGCCGCGCTTCGCGTAGTCCCCGATCTCGCCGAAGTCGACCATCACGCAGGCGTCGGGGCCGGGGACCTCGGCATCGTGTCCGGGCGGGATCGCGACCACGTCACCGGCTTTGATCTCGACCTGCGAGCCGTCGTCCATGTAGACCTTCATCGCGCCTGAGAGCACGTAGCCGAAGTGGGCGACCTGGCAGGAGTCGGTGCCGGCGATCGGCTTCACGTTCTCAGACCACTTCCAACCCGGCTCGAAGGTACCGAGGCCCACCGTATGACCTGCGAGCTGCACCGCCTTCACCTGCCCCTTGCCTTCGAAGGGCCGGGTCTCGTCGGGGGCATCGAAGTTCTTCACCTCTGCTGCCATAGGGGCTCCTTCCATCGCGGGATGTATGGCGACCGTACACCCGCAATGCGACTGAGACAACCGCCTCGCGCAGGGTTGCCTAGCGCCCGTGGATGAACGCTAGTCGGGTCGCTCGGTTGCTCGGGGGCGGCGACGGACCGGACCGTCAGCCGATCTTCTCTGCAAGCTCGACGATGATTCCCTCGGGGCCGCGGACGTAACAGAGCCGCCAACTGTCCTCGTAGCGGACCACCTCGCCGATCAGCTCGGTGCCGCGGGCTCGCAGGCCGGCGACCGTGGCGTCGATGTCGTCGACGGCGAAGGCGATGTGGCGGATGCCGAGGGCATTCGCCGGCGCGTCGCGGTTACCACCCTCGGCCGGCGGCGAATGGAACTTGATCAGCTCGAGGCAGCCGCTGCCGTCCGGCGTCCGCACCATCGCGTTGTCGACCTGGACGCCGTCGAGCCCGATGATGCGCTCCACCCAGCTGCCTTCGACCGACCACTCGCCCTGCGGTTCGAGTCCGAGCTCGACGAAGAACTCGATTGCGGCCGCTAGGTCGTCGACCACGATTCCGACGTGTTCCATTCGTTGGATCGTCATGTTGCTCGATGGTAGAGAAGGACCCAGGGCCCCGTTCAGTTCTGCGGCGCTTTGAACTTCTGAGCGACGTTCGGATCGCCATTGGGGTCCTGAATCACCCCGCCACCGATCGTCACTCCCGTGAGCTTCGCTCCGCGAGGGAGCCGCGGGAGGCAGAGGTCGTGCATGTTGTCGGCGTTGGCTGAGCTCGCATGATCGTGGAGATCGGCGACATCGAGCGGGGAAACTGCGACGGCCTTGCCGTTCGGCAGTTGGTAGATGGCGCGGTAGGACGCGACAACGGGGTCCCCGACCTCAGCACCAGTGGGGTAGGCCGTGAGCCCGTTGGACCACATCACGCGGACGAAGGTCCTGCCGACCGTGCAGCGGTTGGCGTCACCGTGGTAGATCGCAGGCGTGAGCGTCCACGCGTCGACGATGTACGGGCCTCCGGACAGCGGCTCCACGTCGGCCTTCGGCAGGGGAGGGATCTGCCTCCACCGAACCGCCCCGGGAGCCCTGCCCTGCAGCACCCCGACAACGCGAATCGCAACCGGCGTCGGGCCGCTCCCCGAGTTCCCGAAGTCGCCGATCAGATTCACCGTCTGGCCCTCGTCCGACTCGTCCGGCGGGAACTGCAGGGCGCAGGCCGGGGTCGCGATGCTGCCATCGCTTCGCACGACCCGGAAGTCCGTGGTCTGAATCGATGAGCGACGGATGAACCAGTTGAAGGTGACGGGGACGTTGTCGAGACCCTGTTCGCCGGCCGGACAGCCGACCGCGTTGTCGGTCCCCCACGACGCGCTCAGGATCCTCGGCTCAGGGCGAGCGAGCGAGCCGGCCCCGGTGGCCGCCGGGGGCAACGCGCACACGAGGAGAACCGCTCCAAGTGCTGCGAGGGCATATCCGGGCAGGCGACGCGTCGAGGACCTCTCAGGCGCAGGCATCCGGATCAGCGTAGTTGTTCCGACCGTTACCCTGACTCAGTGCTGGCAAGCTTCCAAATGCTGCCCGAGCAGCCGGCCGATGAGCTTCTGGATTCGATCCGGATTGCCGACGAGCTGGGGTTCTACGGCTGCTACAGCGCCGACGAGATCTACCACAAGGACGGCTGGATGCTGCTCGCCGCGGCCGCCCGGCAGACCGAGCGAATCAGGCTGGGGCCGTGCGTCGCACCCATCTACATGCGCGACCCGACCTATGTCGCGCAGCTGGCTGCGACCCTCGACGAGCTCAGCGGCGGCCGGGCCGAGGTCGTCTTCGGGATCGGCAACATCGCCATGCTCCAGCAGTACGGGGTGGAGTGGAAGGGCACGCGCCCGATCGCCCGCCTGCGCGAGGCGCACCAGGTCATGCGCACCATGCTCGACGACGGCTCGCTCGACTTCGCCGGCGACTTCTACGCCTACTCCGGCCTCAGCACCGCGGCCCGGCCGGTCCAGGAGCACCTGCCGCTGAAGATCGGCGCCATGGGCGGCCCCAAGTCGATGGAGCTCGCGGGGGAGATCGCCGACGGCCTGCACACCGCGTGCGCCTACTCCACCGAGGCGCTGGAATACGCGGTCGGCCGCTTCGAGGCGGGCGTCGAGCGAGCGGGCAGGAGCCTCGACCGCCTCGACCTCGGCGATTCGCTGCTCGGCGCGATCGCCGCCGACGGCGATGCGGCGCGCCGGGCCGGCAGGATCCTCGCCGCCTTCTACATCCCCTCGATGCCGCCCGCCCTGCTGGACCGCCACGGAATCGCCCTCGATGAGGTTGCCCCGATCAACGAGGCCTTTGCCGCCGGCGACGTCAAGCGTGCTCTCGCGGCCACCCCGGACGCGATCGCCGACCGCCTGGTCGTCGCCGGAACGCCCGAGGACTGGCTGCGCTGGCTGACCGAGACCTACTCCGCCGCCGGCCTCGACCACGCCCTCGTCTCCTTCACCGATCCGTTCACGCTGCGCTCTTGGGCCGGAGTCGAGGTTGACGGCCTACCCAGTCTTCCCGAGCAGATCAGGCTCTTCGGCGAGCACGTATTGCCGCAGCTCAGCTGAGCGACCGCGCAGAACCCTCTCGGCCTACGATGTCGGCCATCGTCAAGAGCTTCAAAACCCTCCCGCCGGCCCGCCGCGCTCTGGCTCTGGTGCTCTTCGCCATCTCGCTGGGAGTGGTCGCGGCAGCCCAGCGCGATCTCCAGCGTCGCCCCGACGCTCAGATACACGGCAGCAAGTTGGCCTGGCGATTCGTCTGTCTCAACGCAGTCGGTGCGGGCGCCTACTTCCGTTGGGGACGGCGAGAGTCGCGATGAAGCTCTACGTCTGCTGGGGGACCTACCGCGAGCCCTTCCACGAGCACCCCTGCCGCACCGCCCACCAGGCGCTGCTGGCGGCCGGCCATGAGCCAGAGGTGATCAAGGTCCGCGGCCTCGGGGTTGGCCCGAAGCTCCTGCAGTGGACCACCGCCGGCCGTCGCCAGGTCGAGCAGCTCAGCGGCCAGCGGGTGGTGCCGGCCCTGCTCACCGACGACGGCGAGGCGATCGTGGAGTCGAAGCCGATCGTCGCCTGGGCCAAGGCGCACCCGCGCTCGGCATCGCGGTAACGCTTTTCTCCCCCGCGACCAATAAGGGGTATGGAGACAGAGGGGGGTATTGAGACAGGGACGGGTATGGAGACAGGGATGGCGTCGCCCAATCCACCGAGTGAGCTCAGCCGTCGCCTCCGCCTGGTCGCCGCCCGCGAGCGTGGCGTCGGTCCCGAGCAGCTGCGCTGGATCGGCACCGACCCCGACCTCTTCGAGGCTTTCTACCGCGAGCAAGTCGAGGGCCTGCAGCGCTTCGTCGCCCGCCGGGTCGGCGAGCGTGAGCGGGCGGCCGACCTGACCGCGGAGATCTTCCTCGCTGCGATCGGCTCTGCTCACCGCTACCGGTCGCGACGCGGCACGCCGAAGGCGTGGCTTTTCGGGATCGCCCGCGTCCTCGTCGCCAACGACCATCGCCGGCTGGGTCGCGAGCGGGCGGGGGAGGAGCGGCTGCGTGGCAGTGCCCTGCTCGACGAGGAGGACGCGCCGCGAATCGACGCGCGAATCGACGCCGCCGCCCAGTCGCGTCGCCTCTACGCGGCGATGGATGGACTTGCCGAAGCCGAGCGGGCGGTGCTGGAGCTGGTCGCGATCGACGAGTTGACGGTCGCCGAGGCGGCGGCTGCGGCCGGCGTGCGACCGGTCACCGCCCGAGTGCGCCTGCACCGGGCGCGCCGCAAGCTGCGCGCCGAGCTCGAGGCGGCGGCAACTCAACCAACCCAAACCAAGGAGGCCCGATCGTGAACCAGCAGAAAAATCAGGGCCGCGATTTCGAACAGCGTCTCCTCGCCCGGCTGCGGGCCGTCGTCGCCGAGCGCGCTGCCGCCGCGCCGCCCTCAGAAGCCGAGACCACCACACCTGCTTGGCGCCGGCGCGCCCCGCGCCTGGCCCTCGCCGGCGCCGTCGCCCTCGCCGCCGTCGCGGCGGCGCTGATCGTCGGCGCCGGCGGCGACAACACGCCCAAGGCCTTCGCCGTCGAACCGCAGGATGGTGGCGGGGTGACGATCAAGATCTACAGCCTCCGCGACGCCTCCGGCCTCGAACAGGCCCTCGCGGAAGCCGGCATCAAATCCCAGGTGACATGGCTGCCGGCGGGAATGGTCTGCCGGGAACCGCACTTCACGGAATCGATCGTGCATCTTCCCGGCGGTGGGACCCTCGGCGGCATGACCATGGGAGGTCCCGGCGGTGGGATGACATTCGGGGTCGGCAGCACCCAGCGATGGCGCGAACGATTCGGCGAACACATGCGCGGTGAAATCTCCGACGACGAGTATGAGAACTCGACCCCGAACCTGAATCTCGACCCCGAAGCGTTTCGCCCCGATCAGAGTGTGGTCCTCTCCGGATCACCCGCCCCCTACGACGGCGACCCCGAAGGGGGGAGCGTTGCGCTTATGGGAATCGCAGAAGGCCCGGTTGAACCCTGCGAGCCGGTCCCGGCGCCACCCAACGGCAGCGGCCCTTTCGGGCTTCCCCAAAGCGCCGGGGGCGGGGCCGACTACGCCCCGAGCGGCGGCTGAGCAGCGGCGGCGACTGGGCCGGTCAGCCTGCAGGTCACCGTGTGCTTTGCGGACGCACCTCACTGTGGCTAGAGTCACTCACCAATCATTTCTGCTCCTCCTTCAGGTATTCGTCGCCTCACCAAGGGAAGCGTCCAGCGCCGCGCCGATGACGTAGCCGCAGCGTCCGCTCCGCCCTCGCCAGGCCTCCGGCGGGATCGCGGGCCACGAGGACGAGTCGCACCCGCGCCGGCGGCAGCTCGGGATGGGATCGCAGCCAGTGGCGGAGGTGGCGGGGAACGCGAATAGAGAGCCGCTGGGTTCCCGCCGCGAAGCGCGGTGGGCGGACGAGGCTGAGTCTTACGCGACGGTGGCTGGAGGCACTCCGCACCCGCAGCTGGCCGCGGGCAAAGATCGTGCAGGCCCGGTCGCAGTGGGCCAGGACGAGCAGGCGGCCGTGATCGATCGTCCGGCGCACCCGGGTTATCGCCAGCCGCAGGATCGCGGACGCGGGCGCTGAGCCGGCGGGACCGGGGGACGAGCTCGACGGAGGGTATTCCGGCGAGGGGGCGGGGTTCGGCGCCGGCCCGGGGCTCGGGCTGGCCACGACTTCGCCGGCGGTCCACGAGTAGGCGACGCTGGTGCCGGCTCCCTGGACGTCGTTCTGAGCGCCGGGGCCCGCGGGCAGCGTCGCGACGAATTCGTAGCTGCGCGAGGCGCCCGGCTCGAGCTTGCCGGCCGGCTGGGCCGGCATCGGCGCCAGGGGGCCGGTGTAGACGGTGACCGGGCTCGCCGGGGCGGTGATGTCGGTGATCCGCAGCGTCAGCCGTTTCGAGAGCTCACCGCCGCCGGGGCCGGGAGCGTCGGTGACGTTGTGCTGGGCAACGGTCAGCTCGCCCGGTTCGCTGCCGGTGTCGGCGATCTCGACCGTGCCGCTGACGCTGTCGCCGGGGGCGATTTCGGCCGCGCTGAAGATCGGCATGCCGTCGCGGGAGTTGGCGAAGCTGAAGCTGCCTTCGGCGGCGACGGCGCTCACCCGTGCGCTCGTCTCCCCGCCACCTCCGAGCACGCCCCCCGCGAGCACCGCGGCCGTGGCGCTGCCCGCCAGAGCCAGGAAGACGAGCACGGACAGCGCCCGCACCTCAGAACTCCTTGTCGGCGGGGCCGGACTCGGTCGCGGCCGCCGTCGACATCGCGTTCGCGGCGCGGTCGTAGGGCGTTGCGACCGGGGTCCAGACGGCCGTGCCGGTGCCGCCGGCAGTGCCCCGCGCCGGGTCGATGATGATCGTCGCGTTGTAGGTGCCGAAGACGACGGTGAGGACATTGCCGCTCATCGACATCGTCGAGGGCGTGCCGCTGGCGCCGAACCTGACGTTGCCGCCAAGCAGCCCGCCGACGTAGTCGCTGCGCCCGAGGTCGACCGAGCCGAGCGGCAGCGCCGTCGTGTTGGCCGCGTTGTAGATCTGGAGCGTGTCGTTACCCGTGGGGAGGCCGAGCAGGACGTTGTCGTTGATCCGCACCACGACGTTCGTCGCCGCGCCGCTCCAGCCGGCGAGGATCGATTCCGGCTCGACCGGCTCGCTGAAGCTGAGGACGAGCGTGTCGCCGAGCTCGGCGAGCCCGTTGGTGCCGCCGGCGATGTTGGTCGTCTGCACGTCGCCGGCCAGCGGCGCCGTGTTGTCGATCGTTACCGAGCCGGTGAAGGCGTTGGCGTTGCCGGCGTTGTCGGTCGCGGTCACGGTGAAGCTCTTGGCGCCCGCCGTGAGGACAGCGTTGGCGCTGAGGGCGGCGCTGCGGTAGCCGTAGGAGACGCCGCCGGCGCTGAAGGAGCCCGCCGTAAGCGTCACCGCGGCCGCGCCGGTGGTGACGCTGGAGACGTCTGCCCGCACGCCGGCGATGCCGCTGGCCGGGTTGCCGGTGTCGGCGGCCACGTTGGCGTAGACGAAGTATTCGCCGCCCTGCTTGACGAAGCCCGTCGCCCCTCCCACGCTCTTGCCGAGCACGCCGGCGGTCACCTGCGGCGCCCGGAAGTCGTTCGCCGCGACGACGACGTTGCCGCTGTTTTCCGTGCTCGAGGAGAAGGCGGCGAAGGTGACCGGCACCGCCACCAGCGCCACCGCGGCGATCGCCGCGGTGGTGAGCCCTGCCTTCAGTGACCGCGGCCTCACGTCACCCTCTCCACCGGCCGCCAGATCCGCGCCAGCTCATCGAGGCCCAGCAACAGCAGCGGTACGCCGAGGAGCAGCACCAGGCCGAGTGGCGTGCGGGTGATGACGGCGAGGTGGCCGACCCAGGGCACCGCGTAGACGACGCGGCCGAGCTCGCCGCCGGCCGCGATCCGCCAGTGCTCGAAGGTGTTGTTGGCGTCGCCCCGGGTGAGGAACCACAGGTGCGAGCCCTGGCGGCGGATCCTCCGCACCCGGTGGGTGATCAGGCGGCTCTGGTCTTCGGGATCGCGGAAGGTGACGATGTCCCCGACCTGGGCCGCGGTGGGGGAGATCCGTTCGTCGATGACCACGTCGCCGGCGGCGATCGTCGGTTCCATGCTGCCGGTCAGCACCGTGTACGGGCGGTCGCCGAAGGCCAGCGGCAGGGCGATCGCCGCCACCAGCAGCACGGTTGCCGCCAGGGCCGACCAGCCGAGGCCGCGGGCGATCTGGCGGGGGATCGTGGGGGAGGTCTGAGCGGTCATGGCTCGTCCCGTCCTGGTGGATTCGTGACGGCGGGGCGCCCGCCGCCGAGCGCCCCGTGTCCCTACTGGTTCTGTGCCTCCCAGCGGATGATGTGAGTGCCGGTCGTCTTGCCCTGCGCCGATTCGGGGGCGCTGGCCGAGAGCGTCGCCGTCACCCGGTAGATGACCGCGTCGTTGGTCACCCATTTGGTCGCGGAGGCGCCGGGGTAGTCGACGATCCCGGTCGCGAAGCTGTTGTGTTCGCCGGCGAAGGCGGACAGCGTGCCTTCGAACAGCGCTCCGCCCGAGTCCGGCGTGAAGCTGGTGCAGCTGGGGAACGACGGCGTCGTCTGGGTCCCCGGCTCGATTTTGAGGGCGACGTTCGGCCCGAGTTCGCCGATCGTGCTCGGCGTGTAGATCCGCACGTTGGCGTTGAGGGAGCCGCTGTAGGTGACTTTGATGCAGGACTGCTGGCTATCGCCCGGTTTCGCCGCGGTGAGGGCGTAGAGAGCGGACCCCGCGTCGTTGTCGGCGAGCGTCACGGTGCCGGCGGTGACCACGTTGCCGGGGTTGTCCGTCTGGCTCGAGAAGGCTGAAAAGACGCCCGCCCCGGCGATGCAGGCGAGCACGCCCAGGACGGCGAGCGTGCGCAAGATCTTCGTTCGGTTGCTCATCTGAACCTCTCTTCGGCTTTGGCGAGCCAAATAGGTGGGCTGACCTTACGAAGATCGTCCGAATGCACGGAAACCTTGAGTGAAGTAAATCTTTAGTTCACGTAAGAGAAATCTTTGTATTTCTCGATCGCAGCCGCGCGCACCAGAGGGCGAAGAGCGCGACGGCGAGGACGGCGCCGGCCCAATGCAGGTTGACGAGCACCGCGACGAGGCTCGGTAGGCCCGCGAGGACGGCACCGATCAGGGTCGGGGCCAGCGGCAGCTTCAGGACGCCCGCTGTGAAGGCGGCGCAGAGCATCCAGGCGCCGGGGCCGGCGATCCAGCCCCAGTCGACGAAGAAGTCCTTCGGCAGCGCTGCGGCGAGGATGATCGAGAGGACGGCGACGGCAACCAGCTGCAGCAGGGCGGCCCGCCAGAGGATCGTGGTGTCCAGCTTCTTCTCGGCGTCCGGGGTGGCCATGGGCGGCCCTGACGATAGCCGCCGGCCGGCTCGGCGCTACCGGACGACGATCTTGCCGTGCATGAACGGGTGGATCGAGCAGTGGTAGGCGTAGGTGCCCGGCTGGTTGAAGCGGATCGAGGCCGAGGTGCCCGGCTTGATGCGGCCGGTGCTGAAGCTGCCGGCACGGGTCGCCGTGTGGGTGACGTGGCTGGTGTTGGAGAAGGTGACCTTCGACCCCTTGGCGACCGTCAGGGTCGGGGGGTGGTAGGCGAAGTGGTTGATTTCGACGCCACCACCGCGCCTCGCCTGAGCCGTCGTCTCACCGGCTGAGGCGATCGCCCCCCGCAGGCCCATCAGCGCCAGGCCGAAGGCGACCAGCGCGATCGCCGCCGCAAACTTCCATCCCCGCCAGGTGCCCGTGGCCGTCATTGCCCAGAGATACGCAGCGGTCGAGCGCGCGGTTCAGCAGAACTGTTCGATTTCCGCGCAGATTTCCGAAGCCGTTTCGGAGAGCCCCGAGATTTCCGATTCGAGTTCGTCCAGCCGCCCTTCGAGCCCTTCGCCGCCTTCCGTCTGGCCGCGCAGTTCTTCGACTTCGGATTCGAGCAGGCCGAGTTCTTCGACGCCCGAGGCTCCTTCCGGGCCTTCGGGCCCTTCCGGACCGGGAGCACCGCGCTCGCCGGCGGCGCCCGACGGCCCGGTCTTGGCCAGCAGCGTCATCCCCGAGCCGATCGCGGCGCTGAGGACGCAGACCCCGACAAGGGCGGCGATGAACTGGTTCCTGGTGATCGAGACCATCGGGTCAGCATCATGCCAGCAGGGCGCGAGCAATAATGAATCTCCCGGGCGCTTAGCTCAGCTGGGAGAGCATTCGGTTTACACCCGAAAGGTCGGCGGTTCGATCCCGTCAGCGCCCACTCAGCAGTCGGGAGTGGGTGCCTGCTCTAGTGACTATCCGGAAACCCCACGCACGTCTGACGGCGCCGGACACACTTCGCGGGGTGTCGTCCTCGGTCGGGTCCGGCACTCGCCAGTCGCACGCGCGAGTTTCCGGATAGTTACTTAGCTCAGCCACGCGCTCAGCTCCCCGAGGGCATCGGGGATCACGTAGTAGTAGGCCCACAGGCCCTCGCGCTCGGAGCCGACGATCCCGGCGTCTCGAAGCACCTTCAGATGATGGGAGACGGTCGGCTGGGTGAGGTCGAACAGCGGGACCAGCTCGCAGACGCAGACCTTGCCCGCATGCTTCCGCAGCACGTCAACGAGCTGGAGCCGGACGGGGTCACCGAGAGCCTTGGCGACGGCCGCCATGCACTCGGCCTCTTTGCGATCCACGTCGGGGTAGACAACGGGCTCGCAGCAGGGCTCGCCGGGGGCTCGCTTTTGCTTCGGTGCTAGCTCGAGCTCGGTTGGCATCACATAGATAGATATCGATTGAACTTTGCTTTGTCAATGCGTAGGCTCGCCGCCGATGACCGCCGTGCCTCTCTCCCGCCGCCTGCTCGCGGAGTTCATGGGCTCAGCCTTTCTCGCCGCGACGGTGATCGGTTCGGGCATCGCCGCGGCCGAACTCTCGCCGGGAAACACCGGCCTCCAGCTATTCGAGAACGCCGCTGCGACGGCGGCGGGCCTGTTCACCTTCATCCTCATGTTCGGGCCGATCTCGGGGGCGCACTTCAACCCGGTTGTCTCTCTGATTGACGCGAGCCTTGGCGGGCTGAGCCGGCGCGATGCCCTCGCCTACGCACCGGCTCAGATCAGCGGCTGCATCGCTGGGGCGCTGACGGCAAACGCGATGTTCGCCCTGCCCGCGCTCTCGATCTCGACCACGCACCGGGCGTCTCCCGCGCACCTGTTCGCGGAGATCGTCGCGACTCTCGGGCTCCTGTTCGTGATCTTCGCCTTAGCTCGAACGCGGCGCGGGAACCTCGCCCCTGCGGCGGTCGGCGCCTACATCGGTGCCGCCTATTTCTTCACCAGCTCGACCAGCTTCGCCAACCCGGCGATCAGCGTTGGCCGGATGTTCTCCGACACCTTCGCCGGCATCGCCCCGGCGTCGGTGCCCGCCTTCGTCGTCGTCCAGCTCGTGGGCGGCGCGGTGGCGCTCGTCTTGATCCGCATCCTCTATCCCGACATCTCGCCCAAGGATGCCGCCGAGATCATGCTGCCGCAAGAGGACGCGGCTCGGCCGCAGGTTGCCAATGGCTAAGGCGCTGTTCGTCTGCCTGCACAATGCGGGCCGATCGCAGATGAGCGAGGCGCTGTTTACCGTCGCCGCCGCAGGTCGGCACCAAGCTCGCTCAGCCGGGACCACGCCGGGGGACCGAGTTCACCCCGAGGTGGTCGATGCCATGCGCGAGCTGGGGATCGACCTGAGCGACCGAACCCCGCACAAGCTGACCAACGTCGATGCCGAATGGGCCGACGTGGTCGTGACGATGGGTTGCGGCGACGAGTGCCCCTATATCCCCGGCAAGCGCTACATCGATTGGGATCTGCCGGACCCGAAGGGGCAGCCGATCGAGGTTGTGAGGGACACCCGTGACGAGATCGCGGAGCGGGTCCGTCGCCTCGTCTCCGAGCTTGCCTAGCCGTAAGAGGCCGGTCTCGATCCCCGCGTTGGGGGATCGAGACCGGCCCCGCTATCGACTGCGCTCCCTACGCGGCCTTGATGACCATGTGCTTCACCTGGTGCGGGGCTCGATCGAGACGTTCTATTTCTTTCGCTGACCAGCAGCGCCCCGCGGCTACTGCAGGGCGAAGATGGCGTGGACGGTGGCGGTGACCGTCGAGCTGCCGGGCTTGACCGGGGGCGGGGTGGTGGTGCAGCGCGACTCGGCGCCCTGGGGGGTCGGGCCCGAGGTGGCGCAGCCGCCGGCGACCGGGGCGGCCTTGGCGGTGTTGTCGCCGGGGATGAATTCGGCGCCTTCGCCTTCGTCGATCTCGAGCGCCGCGCCGAGGGTGGCCCCGGCCGCCGTGGCCAGCGTGGTTGCTTTTGTCCTGGCCTTGCCGAAGGCGGCGGCGAGGGCGCTGGAGAAGGCGGCTTCGGTGTCGCCGACAAAGAAGTTGGGGCCGCTGACGCCGGTCGCGCCGGCGGCGATCGCGGCGCTGACCAGCTCCCCAGCTTTGTCGGGCTGGTGGAGGGTGACGCCGATGCCCTCGGCGGCGCGGTAGACCGTCCGCTTGCCGCGCAGCGCTTTGCGGACTGAGATGCGGCCGGTGGTGACGTCGCCCCCGCCGACACCGGGGATCCCCTGGACGGCGCCGATCACACCGTGCAGGCCACTCGAGACCGCGTTTAGCGCGGCCCCGCGGCTGCGCCGTTCCCTGCTGACCGAGAAGCCGAGGCTGGCGCTGTCGTTCGGCACCTTCAGGGTCGCGGTCGCCGTGACCGACACGGTCCGTTCCGCCGCGCTCGCCGCCGCGGGGGCGAGCAGCGCCAGCGCCAAGAGGGCGAGGAGGATCAGGAGTCGGGCGTGCCGGTTCATCCGCTGTCTCCCAGGCTACCCGCGCCGGCCCCGCTCAACCAAAGGCGCGCCAGGCGAGCACGGCGGCGACGACCAGGCCGATCAGGGCGATCGCGACGCGGAGCACGTCGCCGGAGACGCGCCGGGCCAGCTTGGCGCCGAGCCGGCCGCCGACCAGCGAGGAGACCATCAGGCAGACGGCGTAGCGCCACTCGACCGGGGCGAGGAAGGCGTAGGCGATGGCGGCCAGGAGGTTGGCGACGCCGGCGAGCAGGATCTTCATCGCGTTGAGGTGCTGCATCGAGGCGGCGACGAAGAGCCCGAGGATGCCGAGCAGGAGGATGCCGACGGCCGACCCGAAGTAGGCGGCGTAGGCGCCGGAGAGCAGCAGGCCGACGGTGAGGTAGGGCGAGCGCTCGTCGCCGGCGTGGGAGATCCGCGGGGTCAGCCGGGGCTGGAAGAGCAGCAGCAGGCAGGAGGCGGCGATCAGGCCGGGGACGATCTCCTCGAAGGTGTCGTTGGAGGTGATCAGCAGCAGCGCCGTGCCGGCGACGGAGCCGATCAGGGTCGGCACGGCCAGCCGCACGAAGCGCTCGCGCTGCTCGTTGAGCAGGTCGGCGTAGCCGATCGCGCCGCCGACGGCGCCGGGGATGAGGCCGACGGTGCTGGTCACGTTGGCGGCCAGCGGCGGCACGCCGAGCGCGACCAGGGTCGGGAAGGTGATCAGCGAGCCGGCGCCGGCGAGAGCGTTGGAGGCACCCGCCGCGGCCCCGGCCGCCGCGACGGCGAGTAGCTCGAGCATCGGCCAAGTCTCGCCGAAGCGCCGCGGGGGCGGACCGCGGCCTTTGCGGCGGCGCCCCGATTGCCCTAGGTTGCGGCCAGACCGGATGCCGGATCCGGCGCGACTGGGACTGACGAAGGGAGTGGTTGGAGATGATGATGAGAAGGAGAAGGCCGCTGATGCGGACGGCGATGCTCGGCGGTGCCGGGTACATGGTCGGTAAGAGAGCCGCGCAATCTTCAGAGCGGGAGCAGGGGCAGGAACAGCGCCTCGACGCGCTCGAACAGCAGGGAGCCCCGCCCGCGGCTCCGCCGCCCCCGCCCGCAGCACCCGCGCCGGCCGCCGGCGACGTCGTCGCCCAGCTGCAGCAGCTCAAACAGCTGCTCGACTCCGGTGCCCTCACCCAGGACGAGTTCGACGCCGCCAAGACGAAGCTGCTGGGGGTCTAGGACGATGAGCGATCAGACCGCGCAGTCCCTGGGCCCGGTGCAGATGCTGGTCGTCGGCTTCGACGGCAACCGCTTCGAGGGCCGCATCCTCGCCGAGCTCGAGCGGCTCGCCGAGCAGGACATCGTCCGCCTCGTCGACCTGCTGTTCGTCAGCAAGGACGAGTCGGGAGCGGTGACGGCGCTGGAGGCCAGCGACCCGGGCGGCGAGCCCGGCAAGCACCTCGCGACCCTGATCGGCCTGGCGGCCGAGGGCGACGGCTCCAGCGAGTCCGAGCCGGGCGAGGGCGAGTACGACCTCGAGCAGGTCTGGTTCGTCGCCGACGAGATCCCGGCCGGGACCGCCGCGGCGATCGTCCTGCTCGAGCACCGCTGGGCGATCGGCCTGCGCGAGGCGACCCAGGCCGCCGACGGCGAGCTGCTGGCCGAGGCCTGGGTCCACCCGCTCGACCTCGCCGCGGTCGGCCTCGGCGACGGCGCCGCCTAGATCTCAGTCCCCGCCGGATAGCCGCGCTCGCAGCCGCTGCCACAGCGACGGCGGGCGCGGCTGGGTCCGGCGCCACTCTTCCTGACTCGGCAGCCGCCCCGCCCTGCGGGCGGCGAGCACGCAGGCGGTGTGGGCGTGGCGGCGGCGTGAGCCGTCGCCCTCGGGGACGAGCAGGACGTGCTCGCTGAGTGCCGGCAGGTGCTTGCCGCAGAGCGGGCAGCGGTAGGTGGACGGCTTGAGGTTCTGGGCCGGCCGCAACGACCACCAGCGGACCGGCGCGCCGCCCATCGCATCCTCGCTGGAGCCGGCCACGGTGCCGACGATGCTACTTGCGGTGCTCCCGGGCGAGGGCGACCAGGGCGGCGCCGGAGCCCTTGGGCTCGACCAGCTCGCGCAGCTCGTGGGCGGCGAAGATCTCGTCGAGTTCCTCGCGGGTCAGCGTCTCCTGCTCGAGCGCCTTGCCGGCGAGGTCGTCGAGGCAGGGGCGGTTGGCCGCGAGCAGCGCCCGCGCCCGCCGGTAGGCCTCCCGCGCCAGCGTCATCGCCGCCAGGTCGACCTCGCGGCGGGTCGCGTCGGAGACCGCGTAATCGGCGGTCGGCAGGGCGATCGGCGGCGGCCCGTCGTGGTCGAGGGCGACGCCCATCCCGAACTCGGTGACCATCTGCTTGCAGATCACGTGCACCCGGGCGAGGTCGCTGACCGCGCCCGAGTAGGTCTCCCCGAAAACCTCCTCCTCTGCGGCCCGGCCGCCGAGCGAGACGACGACGGCGCCGAGCAGTTCCTCGCGCGACTGCAGGTAGCTGTCCTCCTGCGGAGAGGAGGCGACGAAGCCGAGCGCCTGGCCGCGCGGCACGATGCTGAGGATCTCCGGCGGTTCGACCCCGACCAGCTTGCAGCAGAGCGCGTGGCCGGCCTCGTGGAAGGCGATGATCCGCTTCTCCTCGGCCTTTAGGCAGCGCGCCTGCTGGGAGCCGACCGACTGGCGCAGCAGCGCCTCGTCGAGGTCTTCGCGGGCCATCGCGTCGCGACCGGCGCGGCCAGCGATGACCGCCCCCTCGTTCAGCGCGTTGGCGAGCTGGGCGCCGGTCATCCCGGTCGTCCGGCGGGCGACGTCGGTGAGGTCGAGGTCGGCGGCGAGCGGCTTGCCCTGGGCGTGCGAGCGCAGGATCGCCTCGCGGCCGTCGCGATCGGGCGGCGCGACCAGCACCTGGCGGTCGAAGCGGCCGGGCCGTAGCAGCGCCTTGTCGAGCTTGTCGACGTAGTTGGAGGCGGCGATGACGATCACGGTGCCGGTGTCGCGCTCGAAGCCGTCGAGCTCGACCAGCAGCTGGTTCAGCGTCTGCTCCTGCTCGCTGGAGCCGCCGTCGCCGCTGCCGCGGGAGCCGCCGACGGCGTCGATCTCATCGATGAAGACGACGGCGCGCCCGGACTTGCGCGCCTCCTTGAAGAGGCGGCGGATGCGGGCGGCGCCGCGCCCGACGAACATCTCCACGAAGCTCGAGCCGGAGGCGGCGAAGAAGTCGACGCCGGCCTGGGCGGCGACCGCCCGCGCCAGCATCGTCTTGCCGGTGCCGGGAGGGCCGTAGAGCAGCACGCCGCGGGGCGGCTTGGCGCCGAGGGCGGCGAAGCGCTTCGGTTCGCGCAGCCAGTCGGCGACGTCCATCAGCTCGTCCTTGGCCGCGTCGACGCCCTGGACTTCGTCCCAGAGGACCGGCGCCGTCTTGCTCGCCTTGACCGTTTCCGGCTTGGTCGAGCCGACCGTGCTGCGCAGCAATTTGAGGAAGATGAAGACCAGGCAGCCGGAGAAGATGACCCCGAAGACCGGGTACCAGTTGAAGAAGAATTCCTGGATTTCGGTGGCGAGCATCAGGTCAGTGTGCGGGTTATGTAGCCCGATTACCAATCGCACATACGTCCAAAGAGGGCGGATCGATTAAAGGTGGGCGGGGTGCGCGCCTGGCGGGCGCCCCGCTGGATCCGGCTTTGGCTCCTAGGATCCGCGCATGGGCACCCACCGCGCCGCGAGCGCTCCCGAGCTGAAGGCGCAGATCGAGGCCGAACGCGACGGGCGGCCGTTCCTGGTCTTCCGCGACGGCGGCGACGAGCAGCGGATCGTCGCGGTCGAGCCGGGCGCGGCGGAGCTCTGGGTGGGGCGCAGCGAGTCGGCCGACGTGCGGCTCGAGTGGGACGAGGAGGTCTCCGCCCTGCACGCGCAGATCGAGGTCGTGCGCGACGAGTGCACGCTGGTCGACGACGGCCTCTCCCGCAACGGCTCCTTCGTCAACGAGGAGCGCGTGCACGGCCGGCGCCATCTGCGCGACGGCGACACGATCCGCTTCGGGCGCACCGCGGTCGCTTACCGGCGGCCGGGCGAGGGCGCCGCCGAAGCGACCGTGATCGCCAGCGACGTGCCCGCCGCCGCGACGGTCTCCCCGGCCCAGCGCAAAGTCCTCCTCGCCCTCTGCCGTCCTTATAAAGACGGCGGCAACTTCGCGACGCCGGCGACGAACCAGGAGATCGGCGCCGAGCTGCACCTCAGCGTCGACGCGGTCAAGACCCACATGCGGGCGCTGTTCGAGAAGCTCGGTGTCGGCGACCTGCCGCAGAACCAGAAGCGCGTGGCGCTGGTCGAGCGGGCGCTGCAGTCCGGCGCCGTCACCACACGCGACCTGTAGGCCTCGACCAGGCGATCGTCCGGCCGGTGATCGCTCCTGCAAGGGGTGAGAGAGACCACCCCTGGGGCATCTGGTTGCGAGGGCGGATCCAGGCGATTCTGAATCCAGACAGCAGCTCACACACTTCGAACCAGGAGGAATCACCATGAACCACACCGACGCCCTCACCGCCAAGTTTGCCCGCCGCGCCGGCATCGTCGTCGCTCTCGCCGGTGTCACCGCCGCGATGGCCGCCCCGGCCGCCAGCCTCGCCTCGACGCCGGTCCAGTTCGGCGCCAAGCTCAGCTCGATGACCGACCCCGCCAACTCGACCCCGGCCCGTCCCTGTGACGAAATGGCCCCGGGCAAGGCCTGCACGATCATCGAGAACGAGGCCCGCGAACGCCCCGACAGCCTCGTCACCGCTCCCAAGAGCGGCACCATCAAGCAGGTCCGGCTGGTCGCCGGCGGCCCCGGCAGCTTCCAGCTCCAGATCGCCCAGGTGAAGCGCTCGACCCTGCTGGGCACCAACCAGGCCAAGGTCGTCGCCAACGGGCCGACCATCCACTACACGGGCCCCGACGAAAGCGACGCCCAGGAAGGCATCTACAAGGTCGAGTCCTTCAAGGTCAGCGTCCCGGTCAAGAGGGGCCAGTACCTGGCGATCAAGGCCAAGTCCACCTCGGCGCTCTACTGCGCCGGCGGCGGCAACAACATCCTCACTTACCAGCCCTCACTGAAGCCCGGCGGCAGCTTCCGCCCCGCCACCTCCGACGACGGCTGCGACCTGCTCCTCGGCGCGACCATCCGCTGACCCCGCCGACACTCCCTGGCACCCGAGGCCCCGCTCCGGCGGGGCCTCGCTGCGTTTCAGGCGGCCGGCCGGGTCAGCCTTTCTCGATCTGGGAGCCGCCGACGATCGCCTCTTCGCCGCTGTCGCCAAAGACGATCCAGGCCTTGTTGCCGCCGTCATAGTCGGGGGCCCAGAGCTTGAGCGTCGCCGGACGGCCCCAGACCGTCACCTGCTCCTCGCCGGTGGCGTCCAGGCCGCGCCAGATCCGCACGAAGGGGTTGCTCTCCCACTCGGCGCCGATCGTCGTCGGCTCGCGGTGGCCGGGGTGGACGCGGGTCTCGGGCGGCAGCTCCATCAGCCGCATCACCGAGGCCTTGAGGTCGGCGAAGCCGCTGGCGCCCGGCGCCATCGTGCCGCCGACGGTGCCCTTGAAGAGGACGTCGGCGGTGAAGACGTCGGTGCCGTCGATGAGGAAGGCGAGGTGCCCGGCGGCGTGGCCGGGGGTGTAGATCGCCTCGACCGCGAGGCCGCCGGCGTCGAGCTTGTCGCCGTCGGCGAGGATCGTCTCGACCTCTTCGTCGAGCTCGGCGGCGGTCGCCTCATGGGCGACCAGCGGCGGGTTGCCGAGCTGCTTGCGGGCCTCGGCGAGGCCGGCGACGTGGTCGCCATGGGGATGGGTGACGAGGATGTGGGTGATTCCGACGCCGTCGCGCTCGGCGCGCTCGAGCAGCGGCCCGAGCTCGTCGTTGCCGTCGATCAGCACGCCGGTCCCTGCCTCCCGGTTCTCCACCAGGTAGGCGTTCGACAGCCATGTCGGGTTCTCGGTCCTCTCGACGATCACGCTGCTCCTCCTCGTTCGCTGGCGTCCGGAAACTCTCCCAGAACGTCTAGGTCGCTGCGGGAACGGCGCTGCTGTCGAGCAGGGTTCGGGCGACGAGCTCGGGGTCGTCCCACATCGGCGTGTGGCCGACGCCGGGGAGGACGACGAAGCGGGCGCCGGCGGGGCGGCGCTCCGGCTTGGGTGGGCCGACCAGGCGGTCGTGCTCGCCCCAGGCGATCGTCACCGGCACGTCCTCCGGGTATTCCTCCGGCTCGAAGACATGGGTGCGCATCGCCAAATTGGCGCCGTCGTAGCCGTTGGCGTCGACCCAGCCGAGGACCAGCTCGCGGCCGGCGCCGGCGGGGATCCGCTCCGGGTGGGCGGCGAAGGTGGCGAGCATGCGCCGGCGCAGGGCGGGGACTCGCAGTGCGGCCGAGACCAGCGGGCGCGCTCGCTGCGCCAGGGCGCGCGCGTCCCGGCCCTGGCGCGGGCCGAGCGGTGCGCCCCAGAGGCCGGCGGGGGAGAGCGCCGTCACCGAGGCGGCCCAGCCGGCGCGGCCCATTTCGAGCCCGACCCAGCCGCCGAGCGAGTTGCCGGCGACGTGCGGGCGCTCGACACCCAGCTGCTCGCAGGACTCGTGCAGCGCCGCGGCCAGGTTCATGGCGGTCGGCTCGACCCCGTCGGGAAGCGGTGCCGCTGCGCCGAAGCCCGGCATGTCGAGGACGACCAGCTCGCGCTCGGGCGCCAGCAGGCCGAGCACCGGGTCCCAGACGTGGGTCGAGGCGCCGAGGCCGTGGATCAGCAGCAGCGGCTCACCGCTCCCGGCGCTCACCGCCAGCCCGGCTTGGCGAAGAGCGACTGCACGTCGCTGATCCGCTGCTCGCGGAAGCCCGCCTCGGAGAAGCTCAGGTAGAAGTCCCAGAGGCGGCGGAAGCGCTCGTCGTAGCCGTCCGGGCGCAGCCGCTCCCAGGCGCCGAGGAAGCGCTCGCGCCAGGCGGCGAGGGTGAGCGGATAGTGCGCGGTGATGTCGTCGGTCCAGACCTGGCGCATGCTGGTGACCCGCGCCAGCGAGTCGGCGATCAGCCCTTTCGAGGGCAGGCAGCCGCCGGGGAAGACGTGGGTGTTGGCGAAGCTGCGGGCGGCTTTCTCGACCTCGTATATCTCGTCGTCGATCGTGATCGCCTGCAGCAGCATC
The DNA here is from genome assembly GCA_963735235.1 of uncultured Solirubrobacterales bacterium. GTDB lineage: Bacteria > Actinomycetota > Thermoleophilia > Solirubrobacterales > 70-9 > VAYN01. The sequence continues at coordinate 144,959 of CAVTKD010000008.1, forward strand.
AGCCCGTCCGGCGTCAGCAGCTGGTCGCAGCGGCGGAAGAAGTCGTCGAAGTACTGCCAGCCGACCGCCTCGATCATCTCGATCGAGACCAGCCGGTCGAAGCTGCCGCGCAGGTCGCGATAGTCCTCCAGCAGCACCGTCACCCGGTCCTTGAGGCCGGCCTCGCGCACGCGGCGGGTCGCCAGCTCGTGCTGCTCGCGGGAGATCGTCGTCGTCGTCACCCGGCAGCCGCGCTCGCGGGCGGCGTGGATCGCCATCCCGCCCCAGCCGGTGCCGATCTCCAGCAGGTGGTTGTCGGGCCCCAGCCGCAGCTGCGCGCAGATGCGGTCGAGCTTGGCGACCTGCGCCTCCTCGAGGCTGGCGCCGGGCCGCGGGAAGTAGGCGCAGGAGTACATCATCCGTTTGTCGAGGAAGGCGGCGAAGAGGTCGTTGCCGAGATCGTAGTGGGCGGAGATGTTCTCGCGGGCGCCGCCGCGGGTGTTCTCCGGGACCAGGCGCCGCGCCCGGTGCAGCAGCGCCCGCGGCTTGGCGACCGCCCCGCGCAGGCCGTCGAGGTCGCGCAGCTCGCGGGCGGCGATACGGATCAGCGAGACCAGGTCATCGGTCTCCCAGAGGCCGTCGACGTAGCCCTCGCCGAGGCCGACGCTGCCACGCAGCGGCCCGCGCCAGGCGGCCGGGTCCCTGATCGCGACGCTGGCGCGCAGGTCTGCGTCGGCGGGGCCGAAGGCGCGGCGGCGGCCGCCCTCGATGACCTCGATCCGCCCGGAGCGCACGCCGCGGCGCATCACGGTCGAGACGGCGGTGCGGGCGAGCGCGTCCCTCACGGCGAGACGAACCCCTTCGGCTTGCTGCCGTGCGGGTGCGGGAAGTAGCGGGCGCCCTTCAGCTTCAGCCGCAGCGACTGGGCGTAGATCTTCGCCACCACCTGCAGCGACATCGCCGGGTAGCGGGCGAGCAGCCCGGCCAGCAGTGGCCGGGAGAGCTCGCGGCGGCGCAGCGAGAGGGTCGCGTCGAAGGACTTGCCGCCCCCCGCCTCGGGGCGGGACTCGATGTGGACGGCGAGCCGCTCGCCGGGCTCGGTGGCGCGGAAGCCGTAGGTCTGGTCCATCCCCATCAGCGGGGAGACGTGGAGCGCCTTGTCGAGGTCGGCGCTCAGCACCGGGCCCTCGCGCCCGCCGCGGGCGAGGACGTAGGCGTGGCGCTCTCCCCAGGGGATGTTCTCGACATCGGCCACGACAGCTTCCACCCGCTCGCCGGCGCTGTCAAAGCAGTAGTAGAAGCTGACCGGGTTGAAGGAGTGGCCGAGGTAGCGCAGCCCGGCCAGCAGGCGGACCGGGCCGGCCGGGCGCTCGCCGGTCTCGGCCTCGACGGCGTCGCGCACGCACTCGGCCAGGGGGCGGGACGGGTCGCCCGTGAAGTCGGCGCGGCGGAAGCGGGCGGGGGCGGCGCGGCGGGCGGACCAGAGCGGGTAGGGATCGAGCACCGCCGGCAGCTCGTCCAGGTCCAGGTACATGAGGAAGAAGCGATAGCTGAACTCGTGCTCGACCGGCTCGAAGCGGCGGTGGCGGACGGTGCCCTCGTAGACCGCGGAGGCGGTCATGCGGCGAGTGCCTCAAAGACCGGCGTGGACTGCGCGATCCGCTCGCAGGCCCGCAGGGCGCTGACCACGCCGTCCTCGTGGAAGCCCCAGCCCCAGTAGGCGCCGCAGTAGTGGGTGCGGTCGAAGCCGCTGATCTCGCCGTGGCGGGCCTGGGCGGTGACGCCGGCGGCGGTGTACATCGGGTGGTCGTACTCGAAGCGGCGGAGCACCTTGTCCGGGTCGATTTCGGCCCCGCGGTTGAGCGTGACCAGGTAGTCGCACTTCGCCCGCAGCCGCTGCAGGTTGTTCATCCAGTAGGTGACGGTGCTGCCGTTGGCCGGCGCGTCGGAGAGGTGGAAGTTCCAGCTCGACCAGGCGGCGCGGCGGCGCGGCATCAGCGAGGTGTCGGTGTGGAGCACGGCTTCGTTGCGCTGGTAGGGGATCGCGCCGAGGATCTCACGCTCGCGCTCGCTGGGGTCGCCGAGCAGCGCCAGCGCCTGGTCGGAGTGGGTGGCGATGACGATCTCGTCGAAGTCCTCCGCCTCGCCACCGCCGGCCTCGATCCGCACCCGGTCGGCCAGCCGCTCGATCCGCCGCACCGGCGAGCGCAGCCGCACCCGGTCGCGCCAGGGCGCCGAGATCGCCTCGACGTAGCTGCGCGAGCCGCCGCTGACGGTCCGCCACCTGGGCCGGTCGCGCAGGCTGTACATGCCGTGGTTGTCGAAGAACTCGGCCATGAAGCTGGCCGGGAAGCTCCACATCTGCTCCGGGTCGGCGGACCAGACGGCGGAGGCCTGGGGGACGATCAGGCGGTCGATGAAGAGCTTGGAGAAGCCCCGTTGCTCGAGCCAGTGGCCGAGCGAGGGAGCGGTCCCGTTCGCCCCGATCAGCGCCCGCGCCTCGCGGTTGAAGCGCCGCCACTCGCGCAGCATCCCCAGGAAGGAGGGGCTGAGCAGGTGGGAGGGACGGGCGAAGAGGCCCCACGGCGTGCCGGAGTACTCGAATCTGCCGCGCCCGTCGGAGACCGAGAAGCCCATGTGCGAGCGCTGGCCGGCGACCCCCAGTTCCTCCAGCAGCGCTTCGAAGTTGGGGTAGTTGCGGTCGTTGAAGACGATGAAGCCGGTGTCGATGGCGTGCGGCCCGTCCTCGGCCTCGACCCGGACCGTGTTCGAGTGCCCGCCGAGCCGACCGGCCGCCTCGTAGACGACGATCTCGTGCTCACGGTGCAGCTTGTGGGCCGCCACCATGCCGGAGACCCCGGTTCCAACGATCGCGATTCTCATACGGACACCAGTACGGAGCCTGGTGCCGATCGGTTGCATCGGCGCGCTTGACCGGTCCCCCAGTCGTTCAGCTGTACGGCTTGTAGATCAGCCGCTGGCCGAGCAGTTCCGAGACCGTCTCGAACCCGTAGCCGCGGGCGCGCAGGGTGTCGATGATCTGCGGCAGCGCCGCCAGGGTCTCGTCGCGCGGGCCGCCGCCGTCGTGCATGAGGATGATCGAGCCGGGCTGGGTGGTGTTGACGATCGTGTCGTAGATGGCACTGGTGCCGGGGGTCGACCAGTCCATCGGGTCGACGTCCCAGGTGATCGTCCGCAGGCCGAGGCCGCCGGCGGTGTCGATCACGCCGGCGTCGACGGCGCCGCCGGGCGGGCGGAAGAGGCAGGGCTTGAAGTGTGTGTAGTCCTCGATCCGCGTGGCCGCGCCGGCGATCTGCGTGTAGTCCGGGAGTTCGACGTGGTTCATCGTGTGGTCGCCGATCTCGCTGCCTTCGGCGAGGATCTGGCGCATCGTCTCTTCGCGCGCCGGCATCTCCTGCCCGATCTCGAAGAAGGTGCCGTGGACGCCCTTTTCGCGCAGGACCTGGAGGAAGCCCGGCGTGTATTCGCTGGGGCCGTCGTCGAAGGTGAGGGCGACGACCCTGCGCTCGCGCGGGCCGTTGCTGTCGAGCCCGGCGGTGCCGCCGGTGCAGCCGACCGCGCGCACCGGCCGCAGCCGGAAGGCGAGGGGCCCCTTGGCGGGGAGGGACTCGGCGCAGCGCCGGCGCACCGCGCAGCCGCGGCTTGCCAGCACCTGCCAGGCGTAGTGGCCCGGGGTCAGGCCGGCGTCTTCGGGGAGCAGGGCGACGACCAGCTTCTGCGGGCTCGGCCGCTTCACCGTCGCCCGCACCACTTCGCCGCCGATCGGCTTGCCCTTGCGGTTGACCAGCTCCAGCCCGACCCGCCGGCCCGCCTTCGGCCCGCCGAGGCAGAGCCGCCGCTCACCGCCGCCGCCGGAGCGGGTCAGCGCCAGGCAGAGGTAGCGGGAGGCGGCGCGGCGCGCGTCCGGCCGCGGTTCGAGCTTGGCGAGCGGCACCGGCGAGCCGGTCCGCAGGGTGAAGACCAGCTCCCGTCCCGCCTGCGAGAGCCCGGCCCGGACCAGCCGCTGCTGCCCGCCGCTGCCCGCTGCGCCCGCCGGCCTCTCCGCCCTCGCCCCGCCAGGCACGGCGAGCGGCGCCAGCGCGGCGAGCGAGGCCAGCGCGGCGGTGAAGAGGATCTTGCGGGAGGGAGGAATTTCGGGCTGCCGGGGTGCCGAATGGTGAGGCTGTTCATATTACGTCCGTGAGTTTCAGAGGCATTGCGAGGCCGTGCCGACCCCTGATGCTCCTGGCGGTCCTGACCGCGATCGCAACACTCGGCCAGCTTCCCGCCGGCGCATCCGCCGAAACCGGCGGCGGCGCTGAAGTGGAACCGGCGCCGGTCATCAGCAACACGCCGTTCGACCGCCAGGGCATGTGGATCTGGTACGTCGAACGCTCCAGCGGCGGCAGCATCCCGGCGATCGTCGCCCAGGCCAAGCGGGCCGGCATCGGCACCGTCTATATAAAGGCGGGCGACGGCAGCAGCGTCTGGAGCCAGTTCACCACCGGCCTGGTGCAGGCGCTGCACCGCGGCGGGCTCGACGTCTGCGCCTGGCAGTACGTCTACGGCGACAGTCCCGTGGCCGAGGCGCACGTCGGCGCGGCGGCGGTCGAAAAGGGCGCCGACTGCCTGGTCATCGACGCCGAGAGCGAGTACGAAGGCAAGTACGCCGCCGCCGACCGCTACATCCGCACGCTGCGCGTCGGCGTCGGCGAAACCTTCCCGCTCTCGCTCGCCGGCTTCCCCTATGTCGATTACCACCCGGCCTTCCCCTACTCGGTCTTCTTCGGCCCCGGCGGCGCCACCTACAACCAGCCGCAGATGTACTGGAAGGCGATCCAGACCTCGGTCCGCTCGGTCTACGAGCACACCTATCTCTACAACCGCCTCTGGGGCCACCCGGTCTACCCCGTCGGCCAGACCTACGAAGCCCCCGGCGCCGGCCCGCTGAAGCTGTTCCGCCGCTTCGCCGCGAGCTACGGCGGCCTGCCGCCGAGCTGGTGGGACTGGCAGGAGACGACCGGCAGGGAGTGGGGGGCGCTCGCCGCGACCAGCGCCTCGCGGCCGGTGACCGGCTACCGCCAGAGCTTCACCCAGCCGCTGCTGAAGCGCGGCAGCAAGGGCGACCTGGTCGTCTGGGCGCAGGAGCACCTGATCGCCGCCGGCGAGGACATCTCGGTCACCGGGGTCTTCGGCAAGGCGACGATCGCCGCCCTGCGCACCTACCAGGGGGCCCACGGCCTCCCGGTCGACGGCGCGATCGGCACCACCACCTGGCAGTCGCTGCTGAGCTTCACGCCCTACCGGACGCCATGGTCCGGGACCGGCGCCCGAGCTCGCGGCGCCGCCTCGAGCAGCCGCGTGCGTCCGCCGAGCCGGCCACTGTCAGCCTCGCTGCCGGCCAAGGCCTACGAGATAGGCCCGGGTTCCGTCCCCTGAACATGCCCCGAACACCCTCCGTAAGGGCGGGCGAGTCCGGGACCGCCAACTCGTGAAGACTTAGTGTTGCTATAGGAGCACTAAGTCTTCACGTTTTTCTCGATCTCAGCCGGCGATGCGCGTCTCGAGCCGGCCCAGGGTGGGGGACTCGATCACGAGCTCGTCGCCGTCGGCGAGCCAGATGCGCGGGTCGCGGGCGCCGCCGACCCCGTCCGGGGTGCCGGTCGAGACGATGTCGCCCGGCTCCAGGGTCATCAGCCCAGAGAGGTGGGAGAGCAGGGCGGGGATGCTGAAGATCAGGTCCGCGGTGGTGGCACCCTGCATCCGCTCGCCGTTCAGGGTCAGCGCGATGCCGATCGCGTCGTGCGGCCCGGCCTCGTCGGGGGTGACCAGCGCCGGCCCGCAGGGGGCGGAGCCGTCGAAGACCTTGCCGGACATCCACTGCGGCGTGGCGAACTGGAGGTCGCGGGCGGAGAGGTCGTTGAGCAGGGTGTAGCCGGCGATGTGGTCGAGCGCGTCCGCCTCCCCGACCTCCTTGGCGCGCCGGCCGACGACGAAGGCGACCTCGGCCTCGTAGTCGACCTTGTGGCTGTTGGCTGGCAGCTTCACGGTGGCGCCGGGGGCGGCGAGCGCGTTGCGGTACTTGCCGAAGATCGTCGGGCTGGAGGGGACGTCCATACCGCCCTCGGCCGCGTGCTTGCCGTAGTTGAGGCCGATGCAGACGATCTTGTCCGGGTCCGGGATCGGCGGCAGCAGGGAGACCGCGGAGCGCGGGTGCGCCGGCGTCCCGGTGTTGCCGAAGGTCGCCCGCAGGTCCTCGACCCGGCCGGCCGCGATCAGCTCCCGCAGGCTGCCCCGGTGCGGCTCGCCGAGGGCTGCCCAGGCATCGACGACCCGGTCGTCCTTGAGCACCCCGGCCCGCGGCCCGTCACCGGCGTCGTAGCTGACCAGCCTCATCCCGGGCAGCGTACGTCACCGGTGACGGACATCGCGGGCGCCGGGGTCAGGCGCGAGCCGGCTCGCGCCCGGGTGCGGTCTCGCCCTCGAACGCGGTTCCCTCCAGCGTCTCGCGTTCGATGTCGCCCTCGCGGACCAGCCACAGGGCCAGCGCGGCGCCGGCGAAGGAGAGGATCGCACCGAGCAGCAGGATCGCGTTGAGGCCGTGTAGGAAACCCTGCTCGGCGGCGTTGCGGGTCAGCTCACGCGCCCCGCGCGGGACCGCCGAGAGCGCCTGTGGCAGCGCCCCCGAGGAGGTCGCTTCGACCAGGTGGCGCGCTTCGGTCCCGTCCAGGGAGCTGCCGGCGACGTCCTGCGCCTTCGAGGCGCCGGCGCCGAGGAAGATCGCGCCCCAGGCGGCGATCCCGACCGCGATCCCGACCTGGCGGAAGGTGTCGTTGATCCCCGCCGCCATGCCGCTGCGCTCCTTCGGCACGACGCTGAGGGCGACGTCGGCGATGACCGGGTTGAGCAGCCCGACGCCGACGCCGCTGATGATGAACCCGGCCAGCAGCGCGGTCCACTCCGAGTGGATGTCGAGGCCGGTCATCAGCGCCAGGCCGACCCCGGTCAGCGCCAGGCCGCCGCTCATCAGGTAGCGGGCCTGCACCTTCGCCAGCGCCATCCCCGAGAGCGGCGCGACGATGAAGGACGCGACCGTGATCGGCAGGTAGCGCAGGCCGGCTTCGATCGGTGAGTAGCCGAGGAAGCTCTGCAGGTAGAGGGTCAGGTAGAGGAACAGCGCGAACATCGAGCCGGAGACCGCGAAGGCCGCCAGCTGCACGCCGGTGAAGGCCCGCCGCCGGAACAGCGAGAGCGGCAGCATCGGCTCGGCGACCCGCTGCTCGATGACCACGAAGGCCGCCATCAGCGCCGCCGCGGCGACGAAGAGGGTGACGATCAAGGGGCTGCCCCAGCCCTCGTCGTTGCCGCGCACCAGCGCCAGCACCAGCACGAAGAGGGCGGTCGAGAAGGTGAGCAGGCCACCCCAGTCGATCCGGGTCGCGTTGGGGTCACGGGACTCGGCCAGCTTCCAGTAGGTGACGACGATCGCGGCGAGGCCGATCGGCACATTGATCAGGAAGACCGACTGCCAGCCCAGCCCGTCGGTCAGCAGGCCGCCGACCAGGGGGCCGATCGCGACGGCGATCCCGATCGACGCTCCGTAGATGCCCATCGCCATGCCGCGTTCGGGCCCGCTGGGGAACTCCTGGGCGACGAGGGCGAGGGAGACGGCGAACATCACGGCGCCGCCGACGCCCTGCAGGCCGCGGGCGAGGTTGAGGAAGGTCGGGTCGGGCGCCAGGGCGCAGAGCAGCGAGGCGAGGGAGAAGATCCCGAGGCCGATCGCGAAGACGCGCCGCCGCCCGAGCCGGTCCGCCAGGGAGCCGGCGGTGAGGACCAGCGCCGCCAGCGAGAGCGCGTAGGCGTCGATGACCCACTGCAGGTCGGTGAAGCTGCCGCCGAGGTCCTTCTGGATCGCCGGCAGGGCGGTGTTGACGACCGTGATGTCCAGCAGCAGCATGAAGGTGGCGACGCAGACCGCGCCGAGCGTCCACCACTTGCGGTTCGTTTCGGAGTTCATTTGGGGCTCCTGTGCATCGGGTACAATTCGTAAGGAAGCCTTGTCAGGCCACCTGACCGACCTTATCAGGCTTCCTTACCAAATGGGCGCACCACCGAACACCCCGATCAACCAGATCCCGATCTCGGGCCTGCTCGAGATCGCTATCGATGCGATTCTGGCCGAGTTTCGCGTCGAGCTGGTCGAGGCCGGCTACGGCGACATCCGCCCGACCCACGGCTGCGTCTTCCGCTTTGTCCACGAGGGCGGCCTGCGTCTCACCGAGCTCGCCACCCTCGCCGGCATGACCAAGCAGTCGATCGGCGAGATCGTCGATGACCTGGTCGAGCGCGGCTACGTCGAGCGCTTCCCCGACCCGGCGGACCGCCGCGCCAAGCTGATCCGCCTGACCGAGAAGGGCGAACAGGCCCAGGCCGTCGGCTTCGGCCTCTTCGCCGAGCTCGAGCAGCGTTGGGCCGAGCGCTACGGCGCCGACCGCCTCGCCCAGCTCCGCGACCTCCTCGAAGAGATCGCCACGACCGAGAAACCTCAGGCCGTCCCTGAGCTGGACCGCCAAGCCCTCGCAAGGGCCTAGATCCGCTAGCTTTGGCGACCGGGCCGCTGCCGCATGGCCCATCCGAAACTCTCGGGGGCGTAGCTCAGCTGGTTAGAGCGCCGGCCTGTCACGCCGGAGGTCGCGGGTTCGAGTCCCGTCGCTCCCGTTCTCGCCCACCTCCCCGCCCGCTGATCCAGTTGGCCGGCCGGTACGGCGGCATCAGCAAGACCAGCCCCATCAGGACCCCGGTCGCGGCGGCGTAGATAAAGAGCTCGGCCACGCCCGAGTTTTCGCCGACCACGTTCTGGCCCATCGCCAGGATCGAGAAGGTGAAGATCGCCAGGGCGAGGGCGCAGAGCAGGAAGCTCTTGCGGCGCTCGGGCATGAACTCGAGCCGGACCAGGCTGACCACGACCAGGATGAAGATCAGCGACTCGAGGATGCCGAGGATCGTCCAGGCCGCATCGACGCCGGGGATCGTGTCGAGGAAGGTGCCGGAGAACTGCTTGGCGATCGGCGGCGGCGCGCCATGGCCCTCGATGATCTTCTCCTTGCCGGCGTAGAAGAAGAGCACGCCGACCAAGAGGTAGATGCCGGCGAGAATCAGCGCGTAGACGACACCGTCCTCCCAGCGCATCCGACCTCGCGCTTGGATCTCGTCTTGGTCCATTCCAGACCCCTTTCGACAGGCCTCGCGGGCAGTCTATTTCGCAATCAATTGAAGAGAGAAAGCTGCTCTGACTCGACCCGGCCGGCACGCCGCTACGCTCGCAGGGTGACGCCGGAGGAGCTCGCCAACCTCGCGCACCTGCGCCGCGCCCGCGATCTGATCGACCGCGAGTACGCGCGCCCTCTCGACGTCGCCGCGCTCGCCCGCGCTGCGCTGATGTCGAGCGCGCACTTCTCGCGGCAGTTCCGCGCGACATACGGGGAGACGCCTTACGCATACCTGATGACGCGCCGAATCGAGCGGGCGAAGGCGCTGCTGCGCCACGGCGACTTCTCGGTTACCGAGGCTTGCATGGCGGTCGGGTGTTCGTCGCTCGGCTCGTTCAGCAGCCGCTTCACGGAGTTGGTGGGGGAGGCGCCGACGGCCTACCGGGCGCGGGACCACGGCGCGCTCGCGGAGGTGCCGGGATGCATTGCCAAGGACCTCACTCGCCCGAGCCGCAAGCCGAGCAGGATTGGAGAAACGGCCGGGTCGCCGACTCCCTAGCATCGCGACCATGAACCTCACTCTCTCCCAATGTTTCGTCATCGTCCATGACCCCGACCTCGCGCTGGGCTTCTACCGCGACACACTCGGCCTCGAGCTGCGCAACGACGTCGCCAAAGAAGACTTCCGCTGGATCACCGTCGGCGCCGCCTCCCAGCCCGGCGTCGCGATCGTCCTCACGAACTACCTGAACGGCAGCCCCGCCGACGGCGACGCGGTCGCCGCCCTCGTCGCCAAGGGCGCTCTCAACGGCGTCCACTTCCACACCGACGACCTCGACGCTACCTTCGAGAAGCTGCGCACCGCGGACGCCGAGATCGTGCAGGAGCCGACCGACCAGCCGTGGGGCACGCGGGACTGTGCCGTGCGCGACCCGTCCGGCAACATGATTCGCATCGACCGGCCACCCGCCTAGAAAGCGAGCCCCCATGAACGATGGAAAGACCCCCTCGCAGCTCATCGACCAGAGGATCGAGGAGCTTGGGGATTGGCGGGGCGAGATGCTGGCCCGGATCCGGCGGGTCATCAAGGAGGCCGAGCCGGATGTGGTCGAGGAGTGGAAGTGGAGGGGCGTTCCGACCTGGTACCACGCCGGGATGATCTGCACCGGTGAGACCTACAAGAACCACGTCAAGATGACCTTCGCCAAGGGGGCCTCACTGGACGATCCCGCGGGGCTCTTCAACTCCAGCCTCGAGGGCAACGTCAGGCGCGCGATCGATATCCACGAGGGCGACGGGATCGACGAGAAAGCCCTGAAGGCGCTCGTTCGTGCAGCGGTGAACCTGAACACGGCTTGAGCGGGAAGACGGACAAGACCCGCGCCCGCGCCGGAGTACAACTGCGGTGGTGGAAGATGAGATGGAAGGGGATGGAGCTGCCGCCTAAGCACATCAACATCCGGCTCGACGGCGAGCAAGCTCGCCGAGCTTGCCGCGGAGCGCCATGTCGAGGAGGGTGAGCTAGAGAGAGACGACGGGCGCAGTCCTTGCGCCCACTCGGCCACGATCACGACTCCCGCCGTCTGTAAGCGACGGTGCCGAGTGTAAGTAGCGGTATGTGAACCTGTCAAGGGACTTCAGTCGTCGAAGAGCTCTTCGACGAAGAAGCGAGCGGCGGGATCGAGCCGGTCGCCGTAGGTTCGCTCGGCAAGCGCCAACACCTGATCGGCGCCTTGAAGACCCAGCTGCGAAGCGAGCAGCCGCACGTCCTCCTCATCCTCACCGACCCTGTGTGCCAGCACCTTGAGCGAGAGCAGGGTCTCGGGTGAGGCAGCGAGGACTCGCAGGCCAGGTAGGTCCAAGACGGGCGCGGCGGCAGGATCATCGCTCTCGAGGAAGCCCTTGACGGCATCGTTGAGCCAGCCGCCGGGCAAGCCCAGTTGGCCGGCGACGACGGCCGCCGCTTCATAGACGACGTTCTTGGGCTCAAAGACAGCGTCGATGTCGCGCGTGGCGCGGCGCTCATCGAAGGCAAGGGCGATCGCGGCGCCGCCGACTACGTACATCTCAGCGACGGCGCCGCGGCTGTCGAGCTCGGCCGCCAAGGAGGTGAGGGCGTCGATTATTTCTTTGCGATCCACGACTACACGCGGTGCAGGGAGCGCTCTGGGATGAAGACGCCGCGGCGCCGGAAGGCAGCCGGCGTCTGGGCGATCGCGATCGCGCGAAAACCCGGCACCTCGCTGACGAACCAGAAGCGGTCGAGAAAGCGATCTGGCTCAAACGACCAGCCTGGGCGATCCAGGTCGTGGACCGCTGCGAGGTGCTCGGCCAAAGCGCCGAGGTAGGCGTCATAGCGTCGGTCGTCTGTCAGGGCAGGACGCACAGCGATCGACTCCGCACGCGAGGAGTCGCCGGCGCGTAGGGAGAAGTCGTCGAGGAACTCACGGATCGCGTGGCGAAAGTCCTCGCCGCCGCGAGTGCGCTCGGCCACTCCAGCAAGAGTTGCCGTCAGCCGGCTCTCGGCCGGGGGATTGGAAGCGAGCCAATCTGAGCGGCTGGTGAGTGGAGTTGCCATCTGAGAATCGTAGTTGCCATGCCCGGCAGCTTCGTGTCGCTGCTTCATCCCACCCCCAAGACGCAAACGAGTTCGAGATGCCGATCAGGTCGTCGCGCTGATGGAGGCTGCCGGCACAATCCGAGCCCTGCCCGCTCAGCTGCGAGCGCCTGCACCCGGCCTTCAGCTCGACGGGCGGCGGCTCAAGTGGGGCGCTGGAAGCGGTTTGGAGTCTTCGGCTTCGGCGGCTGAGCGTCAAGCTTTGAGCTGATTCATCGGCCCGATTGGGCCGCGATCTCCCGGGGTATCGAAGCCGCCTCAGCCCCCGTCTTATCACCGAAGGAACGGATGATGAGACGAAACCAAAATGACGTCTTCGTGCTCGGCGATGAGTCCCTCGTCGCCGAGCCGATCGGCCCTCGGGACCCTGTTCCCGCAGCGGTAACGGACGCGCGGGAGGGTGGCGGCTCCTTACCGCCATCGCCCCCCACGCGTCTAGCCGGTCTCCCTGCCGGCTCCGCATTGGGTGTCCGCAGGCTCGCGGTCCTCGGCCTCGGTGCCGCGGCCGCGGCCACGCTCGGTGCGCTAGAGCTCTCCAGCTCCGGCTCTGCGCACCCACAGGTCGGTCGGACGTCACCGCACGCGGCGCTGGTCATCAAGTCAGCGCCGAATGCCGCCGCGCCGGCCTCCCATCCGGCGCCCACTCATCCCGTCGTCCCAAAGCCAAGGCCGAAGCCACGCCATCTCAGCGTGCCACGGCGACCACGCGACGTCCACCACAGCGAGCCAGAGCGCGAACCAACCTCATCAGAGGCGCCTGTCAGCTCCCCGGTGGAAGAACCCGTGCCGCCGCCAGCGCCGATGGCGAGCCCGGCTCCGGCCCCGGCTCCTCCTCCCGCGGACCCGAGCCCGCCGCCAGCTGCGGCTGGCGGCGGCACGGGCCGTGGGGAGAGCTTCGGCTTCGAGCGCTGATGGCCAACGGGCTCTCAGTCGATTCCGGCGAGCTCGCGGGGCGGGCGCAGGGAGGCTGGCAGAGCCTGCGCCGGGTGCGCTACTCCTCCTCCGCGCCGCGCTACCTGGCGACCGCGATCCTCTTCGTGTTCTTCGCGCTGGGGGTTCGGACGGCGCTCTTTCCCCCCACGGCCTCGGCGCCCACGATGTCCGCAAGTGCGGATGCCGACGCGCCGAGCGAGGACTTCGCCCTGCAGTTCGCCCGGGCCTATCTGACTTATGACGCTGCGCATCCCGGCGATCGTGCCCGCGCTTTGGCACCCTTCCTCTCCGACCAGATCACCTCCGGTGCCGGCTTCAGCCCGGCTGCCGGCGCCCAGCGCGTGCTCTGGGCCGAGGTCGCCTCTGACCAGCCCGCCCTGGCCGGAGGCCGGGTGATTACCGTCGCCGCCCAGGTCTCGACCCAGCGCCTGCCGCTGTACCTCGGGGTCAGCGTCCGCCACGACCCCGGTCGGCCGCTGGTGTTGGTCGGCTACCCAGCGCTGCTCGGCGCTCCCGCGGTCGACACCAGCGCCGCGCCAGTGGCCCGCATCGCGGTCACCGAACCGGGCCTGCTGGCGGTTGTCGAGCGCGTCCTGCGCAACTATCTCGCCGCCGCGGCGCCGAACTTGAAAGCGGACCTCACCGCCGACGCGGCGGTGACGCTGCCGACCGCGCGCCTGCACGTCCAGAGCGTCGATCAGACGCTCTGGGTCGCAGGCGCGCGGTCCGGCGCGGTGCTGGTGACGGTGACGGCGGCCGATGCTCGCGGCAACACCTACACGCTGACCTACGAACTGGGGATCGCCTACCGCGAGCGCCCCTACGTCGATTTCATCGAGGTCGTCCCGACCGCGAGCTAACCCGGATCACACCGAGAAGGAGATAAGAAGATGAAAACGAGGATCGCCATTGGGCTCGCGACCAGCGCCCTGATCTTGAGCATCTCGGCACTGGCGCCGAGCGCTGCCCCCAGTGCCGTCGGCGCCCTGTCGAGCGCCGATGCGGCCGTGAGCAAGTCCTTGGCCGGCGGCGGCGGTAGCGGCGGGAATGTCAGCAGCGCCGGCACCCGCCTCGGCGACCTGTTGAGCGGCTGGGCGGTGCCGGTGATCACCGTCCTCGCCGGCTGCCTGCTGATCGGCGCCCTCGCCTCGCGCAACATCGGCACCAGCGTCGGCATCGTCGTGATCACCCTGCTGGGACTGATCTTCCTGCTCGCGCCGCAGTCCGTCGAGTCCTTCGCCAAAGGCATCGCCAACACCGTTTTCTGAGCCGCCGCGATGCCTGCTGCCGCTCCCAAGGTCATCCGCTCCTACCGGCTCGTCTTTCGCCGGCGCTGGCGCATCTTCCGGATCCAGGGCTGGCGGATCCCGCTGCCGGGCGGGGTCGAGCTGCGCCTGATCGGCTACTGGCTCGCCTGTCTGGCCGCGATCGCGCTGCTGAGCCGCCTGCCGCTGCTGGGCGCGCCGCTTGCCGCGGCGCCGGCGTCGCTGCGCCTGCTGGCCCTGCCGATCGCCGCCGCCGTGGCGCTCTCGCGCTGGGAGATCGACGGCCGCGCACCTCACCGCGCGTTGGCCGGTGCGATCCTCTGGTGGCTGCGGCCGCGGGTGCTGGCCGGCTTCCGCAGCGCTCCTGTCCCGGGCGCCGCGTTCGCTCCGCTCGAGCGCTTGACGATGGCTCCCGATTTGGCAGGGGGGTCATATCCGCGAGGGCAGCTGGCGGGTCCCGTGCGGGTCTTACTGCGTTATCCCGTCCGCGTTCAGGCGGCGGGCCTCCGCGGCCGCGGTGGCGCCGCGCCGTCGACCGCCCGTCGCTGGCGGTTGCAGGACGCCGGTGAGGTGCCTCTGCACAAGGGCAAGACGCTCGAGGTTCCCGCCGGCCGCACGGTGGTCTTCGAGTGAGAAGACCGCACTACTTCTTCTGGGGCAACCTGGTTCTGCGCACCCCCACCGAGGCCTGGGCGGTCTACGAGCTCGAGGGCCACAGCTATCCGGGTCTTTCGGACTCGCGCAAGATCGAGGTAGGCGAGCGCTTGGAGGCGCTCGCCTACACGATCGAGTCCGACTTCCAGGTGCTGCGAGTTGCGCGCGCCTTCGATGCTGAGGCTTACGAGAGCCGCGCTCTTTCCACGCTCGACCCGCGCCACGGCCAGCGCCAGCGCTTCGAGGATCACATAGCCGAACACCGCTCCGAGTTCGAGCGCCGCGGCGCCCTGCGTCCGGAGATCTACCTCGCTGTGCGTTTAGGGGACCCCGGTACGGCCGGGGCGCTCGCCGACCTGTTCGAGGGCGCCGTGACGATGTGGCGCGCGGTCGCCCAGCGGGTCGGCTATGAGGAGGGTCGGGGCATCGGCCGCGCTCAGCTGGCGGCCTTGCGCCAGGCCGAGGAGGTGGTCTTCGAGCGGGTGCTGGGCTACCTGGAGTGCGCGCGAATAGGGCCCGGTCGGTTGGCGACCTTGATCCGCCGCGCTTACACGCGCGGGCTCGGCGAGCCCGATAGCGACGAGAGCTTCCAGCCGCAGGCGCTGAGCTTCCTCGACGCCGGGGGTGAGGAGCGCTTCGAGCCCTATGGCTACGACCTGCTGCGCCTGCACGAGAGCCGCGTCACCGTCGAGCGCCGCTCGCTGTTGGTCGATTCCGAGCGCGGTCGTGCCCATCAGGCGCAGTTGGTGCTGGGGGCGATGCCGGAGGAGGCGATCGTGCCGGGCGCCGCGGCAGAGCTGATGTTCACTCCGTTGGAGCTCGGCTTTGCCGTCGATGCGACGCTCTCGGTCGAGTTCGTCGGCAACCGCGAGGCGCGGCGTCAGGTGGCGAAGCGCAAAGTCGACGCCGACCAGATCGCCCGCGAGGAAGAAGCCGGCGACCACGGTCCTACGGTGGAGGGCGCCGAGCGCCCCCACCTCGCTCGTGAGCTGGAGGGCGTGCTGGGCGCAGGCGATCGCCCGCCGCTCTTGCGCTCGGCGCTGCTGCTCTCGGTGGCCGGTCGCGACGAGGCGCAGCTGGAGGAACGGGTCGAGCGTTTGCGCGAGAGCTACGGGCGTGTGCAGCTGCACCGGCCCGCCGGCGAGCAGCACCGCCTCTTCCTGGCTTCGATGCCGGCGACGACGTTTCCGTTGCCCGAGTACAAGGAGCACCTGCTGCCCGACCAGCTGGGCGCGATGGTGCCGCACGCGATCAGTCACGCCGGTTCGCGGATCGGCCCTTATATCGGCTACACGCTGACCGGCTCGCGCGCGCCGGTCCAGTTCGACCTCGCCGAGGCCTGCCAGACCTCGCGCCCGCCGACCTGCCTGCTTGCCGGCAGCCTCGGCTCGGGGAAGACGATCTGCCTCGAGCTCGCCGTCTGGCAGGCCTTCCTACAGGGCTCGGGCCCGATCGTCGACATCGACCCTAAGGGGGACCACCGTCTCGAGGCGCTGCCGGGCGTCGCCGGAGCGATCGAGACGATCGAGCTCTCTGGCGAGGAGCGCTATCGCGGTCTGCTCGACCCGATGCGAGTCGGGACCGAGGAGACCCGCGAGGACCTCGCCTACAACTTCCTGGTTTCGATCCTGCCGGCGCCGGTGAAGCCCGAGTGGCAGACGCAGTTGCGCCTGGCCATCTCGGAGGCTTCGGCGGCGGGCGCGAGGTGCTGTGGCGACGTGCTGGCGCGGATGAACGCTTCTGACAGCGCCGAGGCGACCGAGGCGGCGCGGGCGATTGATGTGCACGGGCGCGGTGGTCTCGCCAAGCTCGGCCTTGGCCGCGGCGGTGAGGAGATCGCCGCCGTTGGCGACGCCCAGCTGGTCTCGCTGCGGATCAAGAACCTCACCTTGCCGATGGCCGGGACGGCTCGGTCGGAGCTGCTCGAGGAGGAGCGCACCAGCCTCGCGGTCCTGCGCCTGCTGGCCGCCTATGCGCTGCGGCTCTGCGCCACCGACACGACCCGCCACTCGGTGCTGGCGATGGACGAGGCCTGGGCGCTGACCTCCGATACTCAGGGGCGGGCGCTGCTGGAGCGGATCAGCCGCCTCGGCCGCTCGCAGAACATCACTCCGATCCTGGCGACTCAGATGCTCGGCGACGCGGCCGAGCTGGAACCGTTGGTCGGGGCGCTGTTTGCCTTCGGGGTCGAGACCGAGGTCGAGGCCCGTAAAGCCTTGTCTTTGTTGCGCCTCGACGAGGACGACGAGGCGTCGATACAGCGGCTGATCAGCTATCGAGCGGGTCGCTGCTATCTGCGCGACTTCGAGGGTCAGGTGGCGCCGATTCAGATCGACCCGCCGAGCTGGTTGCTTGGCGAGCTCGACACCACGCCGAAGCGCCAGGCGCCCGAGTCCGTCCGCTCGAGCACGATGGCACTGTTTGAGGGTGATGCCGGTGCGGCGCGATGAAGGGCGCCGCCGGCCTGGCGCCGCGCTGGCGCTGGTGGCCGTCTTCGCGCTCTGTGGGTTGGTCTGCACTCCAGCGCTTGCCGCGCCCCACGGAGACCGTGGCGTACGTGGGGCGGGCAAAGGGCGCCCGCCCAAACCGCTCGGCACCCACGCGAAGGAAGAAGAAGAAGAACCGCAGCTGACCTCGCCCGACGAAGTCGGGCGAGGGACGTTGGCTCGCGAACTCGGGTCCACCGGCCAGGTCGATCCAATTGCCGGCCTCGGCTTGCGCAATCCGGTCTGCGATGCGTTGGGGCAAATTCGCGATCGCAACACGAGACTTGCCTGCGAAGCCGACGGTATGCCGCAGAGCAACTACCCGAGCTCCAACTACGGCTTCGACATCTTCATCTCAACCGGGGTCACCCATCCGGTGGGGGACATCATGTACGGCTTTTCATGGTTCTTGAACGAGGCTTGGCTGGCCTTGACGTTCGTGCTCAGCCTGGTCTTGGAGCTGCTCGGCTTGGCCTTCGGCTTGAACCCGTTTGCGAGTGGGCGGACGATGAGTCAGGTCTCCTCCGCGATCGGCCGGTTGTACTCCAACATCACCGATCCGTGGCTCGCCACGTTGATCGTCTGTGGCGGTATTTGGTTCGCCTACAAAGGCTTGCTGAAGCGCGAGGTCGCCGCCGGTGTGACGGGCACCTTGGCGGCAATCGCGATGCTGGTGGTGGGGCTGTGGGTCGTCAATCAACCGCGCGCCACGGTCGGCCAGGTCGCCGACCTCTCGAATGAAGTCGCTTTGGGGGTTATCAGCGCGCCGCAGTCAGGCAGCCTCGGCAGGCCGGTTGGCAGTTACGCCGAAGCGATGTCGCGGACGTGGTCGCGCTTGGTGGAGGTGCCCTTTGCGGGGCTCGACTTCTCGGACCTCAAATGGGCGCTTGGGCCACCTCCACCGGAAGCCGTCGAAAGGTCCGACGAAAAGTTCTGCGATGACTATGGCGCCCTCGCCATGCTTGCCGTGCTTTCGAATCTCGGCGCGGATGGCGCCAAGGAAGCCTGCGCGGAATTCGCGCGCAAGCGCTACGGCAAGCCCAAGCGCGTGATCGACCTCTACCTGCGCTCCTCGCCGGGCTCCGCGTCTCGAGAAGCACTTTGGAACTACTTCGACGGCGACGATCTCTACAAGGCGAAAGTCGCCGCTCAGGGTGGGGATGGAGCCCTCACCCGACTATCGATGCTGGCGCTGTTCGCGATCGGCCTACTCGGGGCGATCCTGCTGCTTGCCTGGCTGTCGATTCGCCTCTTCACCCAGGCCGCGATCGCGTTCGTGCTCTTGCTGGCGGCGCCTTTCATGCTCTTCTTCCCGATGTTGGGCGACGCGGGCCGTCGCGCCTTCAAGACCTGGGGCCTGACCTTGCTGGGGGCGCTGCTGGCCAAGGTGATCTACGCGATCTTCCTCTCGATCGTCCTGTTGGGGATCTCGATCTTCGGCTCGGTCAACGGGCCCGCGGGTAGCGCGACGGGTTTTCTCCTCTCCTGTGCATTCACGTGGGCGGTGTTTTTGAAGCGAGCCGAACTAGTCGGTTGGTTCAGCATCGGCGAGGCCCACCATGCCGGCGGCAGCCACGGCATGGCGCTGGCTCAGTTCGAGGCGTTTAGGTTGGGTGGGCGTGTGGCGCGGGCGCCCTTCGGGGCGCTGCGCGGCGTGGCCCGGCGCGGCGCGCATCTGCGCCGCACCCGTGCCGCGCTTGGCACCGAAGCTACCCGCGAGACGGCCAAAGGGTCGCTCAAAGGCAGCGCCCGTGCCCTGGCCGAGGAGCGCTACCGGGAGGCGAAGCAGACAGTTGGCGCCTTCGAGGGCGAGTCCGGAGTGTCGGCGAAGGCCACGAAGGCCAACAAGGGTCAGCTCGAGCTGTCACCTAAAGGGGTCGCGCGGAAGGCAAAGAAGCTGGCGGGGAAGGGCGAGGAGGGCGAGCGTTCGGCGCGCCCCGAGGAGGCCGCGACGACGTCCGCGCCGTCGCGAGAGAGCTACCGGCGCGCGAAGGCGCTGGTTGCTCGCGCGGACAGCAGCGAGGGGCGTTCCGGCGAACGCTGGAGCGAGCGTGACCTGCAGCGCTTCGAGGCCGAGGATCGCAAACTGCTCGCGACCTCTCACGATCCTGCCGACCACGCCCATCGCGCCGGCTATGGGCGGGTTCAGTTCGAAGCGTTGAAAGGTCCCGAGCGCGAGCGTGCCGAGCAGGAGATCGAGCAGGCGCGAAAGCGTGATGTCAAGCGCGTGGCGGTGACTTCTGAGGCGCCTGGCCGGATCGTCGGCCGCCCCCGTCAGGGGGCTGAGCGGATCCGCCAAGGCGTCGAAGGGCTGAAGGAGGGCTCGAACGAGCATCACGAACAGCTGTTGCGCTTGCGCCGCGAGCGCCGTGCCGAGGCGGTTGCGTCTCGCCGCCGCAATCTGATTCGGGGCGGCTAGATGAGCGAGCGCGTTCAAGCCTGGCGGCTGGGGCTGTTTTGCGTGGTCTGCGCCGCGCTCGCTTGGGCTGCTGTGGCCTTCGCTGGCGGCGGCTCGCCGCCGCCTCCACCAGCGCCGGCCGCGGCCAGCCCCGCGGGGCAGGTCGTGGTGTCCTTTCCGCGCCGCGCTCAGGCCCACCGTGCCGCGCTCGTAGTCGCTGCCCGCCGTTTCCTTTCCGCCTTCTTCCGCTATGAGGTCGGCGAGGTGGGTCCGAGGGTGCGTTCGGCCCTGCGCGCGAACGCGACACTTGTGTTCGCGGCCGAACTGCTGCGGTCTCCGGTGCGGGTGCCCGCTCAGCGCCCTCAGCCAGCGAAGCTCGGCGCTTTGACGGTGGAGGCGGCCTCGATCTCCCCGCCGCGGGTGCTTGTCAGCGGTACCGCGATTCGTGGCGGGTTGCCGGAGGGGTTTTCCTTCCTGTTCGAATCTCGTGGCGGCGTTTGGCTGGCCAGCGGCGCGGGGGAGTGAGGCGCTCTGTGGGATCGGCGCGCTCACAGGGAAGTGGGCGAGGACTGGTTGGAGTTACGGCGCGCTTGGCCACTCGAGGCTCCAGTTGGAAGATGGGAGTGGCGGTTGGAGTGGGGGTGGTCTTTGCTTTCTGCATGGCGGGGTTTTTCATGGCTTCGCCGTCGAGCTCCGCCAGCGCCGCGACGGGGGAATGCGCCCTCGCCGGCAAAGCCGGCGATGAAATCCCCGCCAACTACGTGCCCTGGCTGGAGAAAGCGGCGACCAAATACAAGCTCGGTCCGAAAGGGTTCTCGATCGTCGCCGCGATTCACTACGTTGAGTCGAACTTCGGCCGCTCGACCTTGCCCGGAGTGGCGCGAGGCACGCAGAACTCCGCCGGCGCGGAGGGCCCGGGCCAGTTTCTCGTGCCGAGCTGGGAAACCTATGGACAGGATGCGAACGGCGACGGGGTAAAGGACGTCTATGGCATTCCCGACTCGATTTACGGCACCGCCAACTACATGCACCTTTCGGGCGCGCCGAAGGACTGGCACGGCGCGATCTTCGCTTACAACCACGCCGATTGGTACGTCGAAGAGGTGCTGGAAAAAGCGGAAAGCTTTGGCTCCCAAATGCATGAGGTCTGCGAAAGCGGTCCCGAACTGGGAGCGTCGGCCAGCGAAACACTGGCGCGAGTCGAAGAAGTCGCCAAGTGGATGGAATTGAAGCGGATCCACTACTGCTGGGGTGGCGGCCACGCGCCAAAGCCCGGCCCTTCGACCGGTTCAGGCGAATTCTGTCCTTCGGGAACGAAGGGCCTCGATTGCTCGGGGTCGGTGCGCTGGCTGCTGGTGCTCACCGGCTACCCCGATCCCGGTGCTCTCGTCTCCAACGAACTCGGCGCCCACTATCCCTCGGGCCTCGGCCACGCCGTCACCATTTGGTCCAACGTCGACCACGTGTGGCTTGAAATCAACGGCCGCGACTGGGGCACCGCCAGCTCCAATTTCGCCCACGGCCCGGGCTTTGGGGCGCAGTCGACAGCGGGTTTCGTCGCCAGCCATCCGCCGGGGCTCTGATCGCCACAGGTCACATCGCTGAATCACGCGGGAGACTTCAAGGCGCCGGCTCTTTCATCGCCGCCCGGGGATTGTGCGCACCCGGGGGCTTCGGGTAGAGGTGAATTGCCTCTGGGGTGGGACGAAATGGGTGCGGTCATCGTCTGGTGGTCATGACATCTAAGACCACCGTTGAACCGCTCACCCTTTTGCCCGCCCCACCTAAGCCGCCGCATCTGTGTAACGCCTGCGGCGCCACGAACCCTCCCGATGCGACGCGCTGCGAGAGCTGCGGGTCGGAGCGCCTTGCGCCGGCCTGGGTTCGAGCCCTTCGCAAGGCCGATCGCAATTTCTCCGTGCAGGTCGATGACCCGCATGAGAAAAGCGACAGCACCGAGCCGATTCTGAGCTTCTACAAGTGGTGGCAGGGAGGGCGATCGAACTTCAAGATCCGCGATCAGGGTCAGTGGGAGCGGTTGAAGGAGATCGTCGATACCGACCTGGCACCGGTTCTTGGTTGGTCCTCCAAAGAGGAGGCGCTGGCGGCTTTGAGTGCGGCCCGTGAGCAGACGAATGGCTTCGACGACCGCTCTCGCGCGATTCTCGAGCACAACCCTGGATTGATCGTCGATCTCGCAAGAGCTTTGGCGGGGTGCGCGATTGACGCCGAAGACCTGTCTCGTCTGGAGGACGTGTGCGAGCGGATCGCCGCGGTCACCGTCAATGTAGAGACAGCTCACGGAGCGGCGATTCGGCGCTCGTTCGGAAGCGTTTCAGAGGGCAGGGAAACCGGTCCGCGTCAGCTCGCCTCGCTGACCGAGAAACTGCTGCGAAGCGATGGCCGGGCAGCTCAGGCCGAGCTGCGCCGTCGCGTCGGCGTGCTGGAGCTCTTTGCCGAGCACATCGAGGATGAGCGCAGCTACAAAATCACCAACTACCGATCGGCGATCCATCGCTTGCTCGAGCAGTCGATTTGGATCCTCGACGAGCGCTATTGGCTCGGCGAAGAGGTCAGCGCTCTGCGCGCAGCCCTCGATCGCGCGGTGGCCGAGCGCGATCGTCCCTATGCGAAAAAGCCTCCGGACTTTGCCTGCGGCATTCTCGACGAGCGTCTCATCGTGGCGGCGATTCAGGCCCCTTCCAAGGAGTTGGATATCGCTGATCTCGATCAGCTCGAGCGGCATGTCGCCGCCTGTTTTGAGGTCCAACCGTTCGTCGCCTTCGAGGCGGTCTTGGTCGGCAAGACGGTTTCCAAGGAGCTGCGGAAAACCCTCGAGCTGCGCGACCGGTCCTTCAGGGTCAAGACTTATTCGCAACTGCTCGACGCGCGCTTGCGCGACTATCGCTGCCGCCTCGATGGCGATGCACCCTCGCCTTCTCCCGAGGCCCCTTCGCCCCCGCCTTCTTCTGAGGCCATCTCAATTTCGCCTCCCCCGAGCGACTCTTAGCCCCCCACAACCGACTTGCCCGCACCTTGGCCTTGCGGGTCCTGCCGTAGGGGTGTCGATTTCACCTCCTGGCTCGTCTAGGTGGTGAGAGGGTCGCGCGAGCGGCTCCAGCGCGAACCTGTGATCAGCCAACACCAAGGAGAACCCCATGTTCGGCTCCAAGCCCACTCTTGCGACCCCCGTTCCGAGCCCTGCAGTTGCTGAAGGCGATCGCGGTGTTATCTCCCCAGCGGGATCGATGTGCACCGTCGGCGTCGACCTCTCTGCCTCCAAGGCGCGCACGGCGTGTGCCGCGATCGAGTGGGGCCCTGGTGCGGCGACGGTGGCTGTGCCCGCCGTCGACCTCGACGACTCCGAGCTCCTGGGTCGCCTCGCTCCCGCCGACTGGATCGGCATCGAGGCCCCCTTCGGCTGGCCCCTTGGGATGGCCGAAGCTGTCTATGCCTACGCGACCACGGGCGAGTGGTCGGGCATCGATAAAGCCGCCTTCCGCTACCGCCGCACCGAACTCTTCATTCACGAGTTCGTCCTCGCTGAGACGGATGAGAAGCTCTGGCCGATCAGCGTCTCCTCCGATCGCGCGGCGCTGACGGCCTGGCGCGTCGCCCAGCTGCGCGAGCGCGCCTTCCAGGACTGGGGCCTGCGCTTCGATCGCTCCGGCGCCGACCGCGTTCTCGAGGTCCACCCGGTTGCCACCCTGTTGCTCTGGGGTCTGGATCGCCTCGGCTACAAGGGCGTCAATAAAGGCGAGCCCGATGAAGCCAGCGTGCTCGCCCGCGAAACGCTGTTGGCGGCAATCGAAGCGCAGGCGCCGTGGCTTGCCTGGGAGGCCGGCGCTCGCGATGCCTGCGTCCAATGCGCCGATGCTCTCGACGCCGTGCTGGCGGCGCTGATCGCCCGCGCCGGAGCCCTCGGCTTGACGGTGGCGCCGGAGGAGGGCGACCTCGCGCTAGCCGGCACCGAGGGCTGGATCCACCTGCCGCCCAAGGGGTCTCTGCCGGACCTGTGCTCGACGGGTGCGGTGGCGGACGCCTCGAGCTCACGTCTGGCTCCAGCTTAGGCGCGCCGTCCGCGCCCTCTTCTGACACTGAACGCCCCAGTTCGCCTCTCTCCCTCGGGATGACGCGGCTGGGGCTCTTTTCGTTCTCGACTGCCACACACTCACTGCGCCTGGGTCTCACCGCGGTGGGCAGAGCCCTGCCAGGGCTCGTGTGCGGCAGTCCGTTCTTCTTCGTCTAGGCGCCCCAACACGGCGCGCCGCGAGGTCTTTGTGGACCTGCTCGAGGTCGGTCCAGCCATCGGGCTCGAACTGCTCGTGCATCCGAGGACGTCGAATACAGGGGGCGAACTTCTCCGCCTTCCCTCTCAGCGACTGGAGACCGAAAACGCCCCGGGCGGCGCGGACACGCCCCCGGGGCCTGACACAGGAGGCTGAGCTCCCATGCGCCCAGACCGTAACCAGGAGAGCGGTGACCGCCGGCCGCAATCCGGGTGCCGCAATGTACCCATCACCCAGCGGGAGGACGCGACGATCCAGTCCGCCGTTCTTGCCCTGCTCCTCGACCAACACCCTACCCAGCTCACCCTGGCTGAGCTGGTCCGTGAGGTCGCCGAGGATCCGGCCAACTTTGCCCAGCGTGACGCCATTTCCCGCGCCGTCCGCGGCCTCGCCGGCGCTGGCCTCCTGCACTGCCACGGCGAGTTCGTCATCCCGACGCGAGCCGCGATCTTCTTCGAACGCCTCACCAACTAGTGGGGCCACTCATGACGATGACGCCTGGAGCTCGAGCCGGCTCCCCGCAGCCGTTCCGCCTCAATCGCGGCAGGGCGGTGATGGAGCTGATCGACCCCGACGGCGGCCTCTGGCCGATCAACCCCTACAGCGACGCCGATGAGTTGAACCTCCTGGCCGAGGCAGCGCAGGCCACCGGCGTCCTCGCCGCGGAGTGCCCGCGGGCGAGGCTCTATGTCTACCCGATGTCCCTGGCCGAACCCGAGCCGATCCTCGCCGTCAACCTCGGCTGCGGCCCGACCCTCCTCGGCCACGCCGTGCAGCTGTACCTGGCCGAACCCGCGGGCCCGGTCGAGTACACCCTCGGCTTTCTAACCGACCTCTGCGCCGGCGCCAACCTGCTCGCCGCCAGCTACCACGCCGCCGGCGGATGAGCGAGTCGACGGCGGCTTGAGCACCGTTACGGCTTGACGAGGACCTCTACCGGTTTACTCTGCCCGGCGACCCAGGGGTACCCCGCTTGGGTCGGGACCACGGCCCGGAATCGGTACATCGTCTCGTGGGTGGTCTGTGTGAAGTGGTAGGCGGCGTGGAACAGACCTCGCGCTTTGGTGGTCGCCTTACGGAAGGTGATCCAACGCTTGGAGCCGACGGTGCCGGCCTGCAGGACAACTACGCGACCGACGCTTCGCGGGCCTGGGAGCTCGCCCCAGAAGCGGACCCGATCGCCATTTCGGACTCGCGGGTCGCTGACATGCAGACTCGGTTGCGCGTGGGCGTAGTAGCGCACATCGCGGGCGATCTGCATGGAGTCGTGGCGATAGCCGAGCGTGACCTCGCGGTTGGGCCCGGGCGGAACTTCGTAGCGATAGCGGCCGTCGGCGTCGGTGGTGACCGAGGCGACGCTTGCGGCACGATCGTCGACACCGATCATGGCCATCTTCACGCAGAGCCTCGCCCCTCGAATCGGGTCGCCGGCGTTGTTGGCGAGCCGACCGATAACGGCAGCGGGCTTTCCGTAGCCGACAGTGACCTCCTGCGCGTTAGAGCCCTCGAACTGCGCGCTGAGGACTTCGCCGCCGGCGACGCCCGATTCCGGGCAGGAGTTGTCGATGACAACGGAGCGCGGTGTCGAGCAGGTCGTATTGGGGTCGCTCATGGTCGCGAAATCGGAGGCGCAGACGCGGACGCTGTTGGCGCCATCGCGGAAGGGGTAGGCGCCGGTATCGATGGTCCAGTTCGCCTCGGCCTTGCTGGGGCAGGGGGCGGTCTCGGCGGCGACGGTCCCGGTGACACTCGGGTTGTGGGCCGTGGCCGTCTCGCAGTCGAGGGTCTTGGGCGGCGCTGCTTCGAGGCCGTTCACCCACACCGAGAATGCCGAGAGGCCGCCGCCCACGTCCTCGGCCGCCACGCCGATCGCCTGTCCACCCCTCTTAACTCCTTCGGTGAGCATCGAACCCGTTGGCTCAGCAAGCGTCGGCGCGACCGGATCGAGCACAGTTGTCGCGAAAAAATGCGCGTATACCCAGGGTCCGGCGTGGCAGTGGTCGTCTTCTTTGTTGGCGTTGACGCAGCCGAGTTCGATGAAGAACGCCTTGAAAGCGTTAACGAGTCGGAAGGAGCGCACGTCCTCCGTGCAGTTGGTCGCCGGCCAGGGCGCCGCCGGGGCGATCCAGCCCAGCGACCAGAGTGTCGGATTCGTCACGCCGCAGCCCGCGGCGCTGATCGTCACCGATTCCAGCGAGCCGCCGGGCGGAGGCGCGACTGGAATGGCCCAGGTGGTCGCGCCACCATCTGCTTTTTCGATCTCGTTCTGGCGCAAGATCAGCGCGCCGCCGGGCTGCCCACAGGTGTTTTCGGAGCTGAACAGCCCCCGGGGGTGGGCGCCGTAGACGATGCCGTTGACACCGCCTCCCGGCAGCACCGAGTCGCACATCTCATAGATGTAGCGCGCGGGCGATGCTTCTGCCCGCGTTGGATGCAGCAACCACGAGCCAATCCCTAGCGCCGCGGCAAGACAGAGACCGGCGCTCAGCCATCCCTTTGCCATCACGCCCCGCATCAGCCGTTCACCAGGACCTTTACCGGCTTGCTGTGGCCCTGCACCCAGGGGTAGCCCGCCTGCGCTGGAACAACGGCGCGGAAGCGGTAGGCGGTGGTTCGCGTCGTCGCGGTGAAGTGGTAGGCGGCGCGGAAGATGCCCTTATGAGCGCTGGTCGCCTTGCGGAAGGTGATCCAGCGCTTGGAGCCGACCACGTTTGCCTGGAGGACGACGACGCGGCCGCGCCTGCCGGGCCCGGGCAGCTGACCCCAGAAATGGACCCAGTCACCGTTTTGTAAGTGCTTGGGAGAGGGATGCAGGCTCGGACGGACGTGCGCGTAGTAGCGCACGTCGCGGGCGATCTGCGAGGCACCGTGGCGGTAGCCGATGACGATGTCGCGGTTGGGGCCGGGGGGAACTTTGTAGGAGTAGTTGCCGTTGTCGTCGGTTGCGACGGTGCCGACGGCCGAGGCCTGCGCGTCGACCCCGAGTGTCTGCATCTTCACGCAGAGCGTCGCGCCTCCGACGGGGTCGCCGGAATTCGTCCGCAGGGTGCCGACGACTTCTGCTTCCCTGCCGAAGCCGACGGTCAGCGTTTCCTTGTTCGACTTCGTGAATTGGGCGCTCAACAATTCGCCACCCGCGGCCGCCGAGTTGGTGCAGGAGTTGTCGACGTTGACGGTCTGCGCGGCTGAGCAGGTGGTGTTGGGTTCCCCGATGGTTGCGAAATCCGAGGCACAGACCTGCACGCTGTTGGCACCAATGTGAAATGGCGGGTCTTCGGTGTTGATCGTCCATTCGCCTTTGGCGCTGGTTGGGCAGGGGGTGATGGCTACCGCGACGGTCCCCTTGATGCTGGAGTTGGAGACGTGGGTCGTATTGCAGGCGAGCGCTTTCGGTGAGCCCGCCTGCTTTCCGTTGACCGAGACCGAGAGGTTGGTGAGGCCGCCGCCTTCGTCATGGCCTTCGGCTTCGAGGCTTTGGGATCCTCGGAGCGTGCCGGCGCCGAGCAGGCTGCCGTGAATGCCGCTCAAGGTCGGGGGATTCGGATCGACCTGGGTCGTGGCGATGTAGTGGGCCCAGATCGTCGGCCCGGCCTCGCATGGACCGACTTTGCCGTCGCAGTTCATCAGCAGCTCGAAGCTGCCGCCGTTCCCGAAGAAGGTCGCCCGTTCGCGCCGGATGAAGAAGGTTCGCGTTTGCTCGCCTGCGTTGTTCTGGGGCCAGGCCTGTTCGTAGACGAAGGTGTGATTGTTGCCCGGGCCAAAGGCTCCGGCCGCCGCGGAGATCGTCTCTGTTTCGACGAATCCGCCGGGTGTTTCCGGCACGCTCACCGAGAGCCAGGCGATGGTCGCTTCCGCGTGGCCCGACTCGCTGACGCCGATTGAGCCACCGGGTTGTGCGCAGTTGTTGAAGTAGCCGATTGGCACACCGGAATTGACGACGAATTTGAGGGCTGGGCTGGCGCCGCCCGGCAGCGCCGAGTCGCAGAGCTCGTAGGTGTAGCGCGCTGCGTGGGGGGGTGGGGCCGCGCTCGCGCCCTGGGGAAGGGACAGCGCCAGCACGGCGCCGGCGAGCGCTGCCAGGGTGAGCTGGAGGCGCGCCCGCGAGCGGTCCCTGCGCGGCTCGCCGGCTTCCGCACCGTCTCCCTTTCTCCGGTCTCCTTGCCGCTCCCTGACGTCCATCCGGTTCTCCCGTCGATCTAAGCGCAGGCGCTGGCCGAGCGCTTTATTTTGTACCCATTACCACCAAGACGCAAGCGGATCCCCGTTCGGGACACCCCTAGGCCGTTCTTGGGCTGCGGATGCAGCTGCGAACAGGGATCCGAATCTCCCGTGCGCAGCCACCTGGCTTGCTGAAGGGCTTTGGAGCCGCTCTTTGCGGCTGACCAATCACGTCCACGATTGTTGAGTGCCCGGGGTCAGCATCAGAGATGGTTGTTGGTCAGAGAGAGGAGGTGGTTGGTGGGATTGGATGTGGTTATTGAGATTTGAGGATTGAGTTGGGGTTGGATGTGGATGTTCTTCTTTGGTGGGAGACGGGTGCCGGTGCTGGCTGGTGGTGGTTTGGACGAGTGGGGGGCGGCTGGTTGGCGATGGGCTTGCCGATTGGCGCTGGAGTAGGCCGGGGTGGTTCGAGGGTCGTTGGGTGGTTGACGAGGTCGGCGGTTGTTTGGGGTCGGCCTTGGGGTTGAAAGAGGCTTGCGGTTGGGTTGGCGGCGAGGGGGGTGAGGGCGTCTCCCGTGTCGGGTGGATCTCGGCCCGTAGATCCTGGCAGGGGCATCGCGCCCCGCAAGGCCCCCAACAGGGGGCCTCCTTCGGCCCCTCGCCTATGGCTCGGGGTGCGGGGCGCGCCTAACCCCTGCGGATCGAGCGGCCTCGTCAATCCACCCGACACGGGAGGTTCCCCCATGAGCGATGTCTCTCTTGACATGTCTTCGATCCGCCCCCGCGGCACTCTGCTGGCCACTTACTCGCTGCCCGGTGAAGAGCGCGAGATCATGGGCTACGACCGGCACACCGGCGTGGCTCTCTACGACCGCCCCGCCGGTGGTGCCGGCAAGGGCCTCTACATCGACGGTGGCTTTCACTGGCTCGAAACCCTGAAGGGCGTCGTCGCCGAGTACGTCGCCCATGCCGAGCACATCGGCTGTCCGCCTGTCAGCAAGGAGGGTTATTCGACGATGGTCGGCTCCCTGGATCCGGAGGAGGCGGGTGCCCTTCTCGGTGCCTTCTTTGGCATGGAAGGGGCGTGTTCGTGAACAACAACGTCTTCACCGGCGAACTCGCTTCGGAGATCGAGATATATGGCCTGCCCGGCAAGGAGCGGGTCGAGTTCTGGTTCGCCGAGTGCAGCGGCCGCGAGCCGCTGAAGTTCGGGGTCAAAGTGGCGGTGCCCCATGTAGTCAAAGTGGCGCAGACGCTGGAGAAGGGGGATCGCATCGCGATGTCTGGCCACCTGCGCCCGCGCCGTTGTCGCTGCCCGGAGCGCCACTTCTTCTATTGGTTCGAGGTCCGGATGATCGAGCCGCTCTTGCCGAGGGATGGGCAGAAGAAAGGATGGGAAGAGTGAAAGGGCGTTGGGTCCTTTGCACCCGTCGGGCTTTCGCTTACTTCGCGATTTTACCCCGACACCGACCCGCGCTTGGTGGCTTCGGAGGTGGAGGTGTTGGGCTGCTTTGGGATTGGTGGTTCGGGGTCGGCTTACGGGGTCGGATCGCTTCGCAAGCGAAAGCCCAACCGGGCGAAAGGAGTTCGATATGTCGATTTCTCGAGGCTCTGACGAGGTAGCGGCCCAAGGGCCGGGGCCGACCCCTTCGCAGTTGGCGTACCTGCGCAGGTTGGCGGGGCGTTGCGGTTGCTCGTTTGCGTGGCCGCAGACGAAGGGGCATGCGTCGCGAGAGATCGACCGGCTCGAAGCCCTGGAGCGGATGTCGCGGAGCGACCGTCGTCGTGAAGACAAGGCGGTTCGCAACGCGGTTGCTTCGGGGCCCAGAGACGCCGCGGCCGTCCGTGAGGACGAGCTCGACGGGTTCGGCTCCTCCGCTCGGTGGGCGTAATCAGACACCTAAAGGAGGAAGCGATGTCAGCTGAAAACGTGAACGTGGTTGTCGTTACCGGGAACCTGACCAGGGCCCCGGAGCTGCGGGCGCTGGGGAGCGGAACCTCGCTCTGCAAGTTGCGCCTGGCGGTCAACGGTCGCCGCAAGGACAACCGGGGCGAGTGGCACGACAAGCCCAGCTACTTCGACGTCACCGTGTGGGGTGCCCGCGGCGAGGCTGCTGCCGAGCACCTCGCCAAGGGCAGTCCGGTGGCGGTCGAAGGGCGCCTGGACTGGCGTGAGTGGGAGGCCGAGGGCGGCGGCAAGCGCCAGGCGGTCGAGATCGTCGCCGAGGGGGTCCGGTTTCTCGGTTCCTCGAAGGCCTCCAAGGGGGCCTCGGACCCCGAGGCCGGGTCGTCGGAGGCCGGGGCCAAGGAGCAGCCCGACCCCGAGGAGGAGGCGCGGGCGCAGGCCGTGGCCGACGAGGAGTTGGCGCTGCGTGCCATGACCCGCGATCAGCTCGACTCGCGGGCGCGCAACTTGGGGATCGCGAACCCCGAGCGCATGCGGAACAAGGCGGCGGTGATCTCCGAGGTCGCCGCCGCGGAAGTGGTATTCGACGAGTTCGGCGAGGACGCGCCGGGTGAGGAGGACCGCCCCTTCTAGCCCAGGACGAACGCGACTGGGGCCCGGCGCCGGGAGGCGCCGGGCCTTTGTCGTGAAGTGCTCACGGCTTGCCCGAGTGTAGCCCGGCCACCGCCCAGCGCAAGGTCGCTGCGCTCCCTTCCCCTCGCTTCGCTCGGTGCGCAGGGCGGAGTTCCGGGCTTTTTGGCTGGCAAGTGAGCACAGGCTCAAAACGGTCGAGAAAAGGAGCGTTTTCGATGAGTTCATTGGAATCGAAGGTTCTAACCCAGGTGGTGGGTCGCATCGCGCAAGCGCCGAAGTTGACCCACTCGGGGTCAGGGGTTCCGATCTGCCGGTTCGTGGTGACGACCGACGCGGATATAGCGAGTAACCCGGTTGTGATGCCGATTTACGTCCAGGGCGTCCTTGGCGCGCCTCGCGGTACGGACCTGGCGATTCGCTGCGCCCGCTTGCTGGAGGGCGATTTGGTCCGGGTGCGAGGCGAGGTGCGCCAGCGGACGTGCCGTCGCGGTCGGGTCCAGTACCCGCAGGTCTGCACCCTGGCCCGCGAGGTGAAGCTGTTCGGGAGGCTGGGTCATGAGTAGCGGCCCGCTTGTCGTCCTGTTCTGTGGTTCGCGGGAGTGGACCGACCGCGACCGCATCCGCCGCGACCTGGAATCCCTGCCCGAGGGATCGGTTGTGATCGAGGGCGGCGCTCGTGGCGCTGATCGCATCGCCCAGGAAGAAGCGCAGAAGCTCGGGATCCATGTCGCGACGGTGCGGGCGCTGTGGGATTACTACGATCGCCCAGCGGGTTTCCGGCGCAACGAAGCGATGGCCCGCCTCGAACCGGACTATTGCTACGCCTACCCGCTGGGCGGCCCGGGTACCGCTCAGATGATCCAGGTCGCCGAAGACAACTGCATCCCGGTTCGGGAGGCGTGATGTCGGTCGTTCACTGCAAGCGTGAGGACTACGACGTCTACATCGGACGCGGCAATTGTCCGCGCACCGGCGAGCGTGGCCGTTGGGGCAATCCGTTTCAGATCGGCCCTGACGGTGACCGTGAGGAGGTGATCGAGAAGTACCGGCGCTGGTTTTGGAAGGAGGTCAAGGCGGGCCGGGTCAGCGTTGCCGACCTCGCTCCGCTACATGGCAAGACGCTCGGTTGCTGGTGCGCGCCGCAGGCTTGCCACGGGGAAGTGTTGGAGGCGGCGTCGATGTGGGCGCTTTCGCAGCAGGCCCGCCGCCTTGCCGGCCGGGTGGCCGAGATGACAGACCGCCCTTAGGTTCGCCACCGCGCCCCGGCCACCCGGCCGGTCGGGGCGTTTGCGTGGGCCCCGTCGCTTACTGCCCGCGCCGCGAGCCGTTGCGGCTCTCGGCCGCCCCGCCTCCCGCCTGCA
The DNA here is from genome assembly GCA_963735235.1 of uncultured Solirubrobacterales bacterium. Taxonomy (GTDB): domain Bacteria; phylum Actinomycetota; class Thermoleophilia; order Solirubrobacterales; family 70-9; genus VAYN01. The sequence continues at coordinate 176,853 of CAVTKD010000008.1, forward strand.
GGAGGGCTTTGTTGGCGTCCGTCCCCAAACAGCGAGGGGACGGACGCCAAGCGCCCCGCCCGGTGGGCTCTTGGTCGCTGTGGGGTCCTGACCCCGGGCATCTATTGCGCATCCGGGGGAGCACCCCACGCCCCCGGTGGCCATGTCGGTTTTAGCCGTGACTTGTCTCCGCCCGGGCACTCTTCGCGCACCCGGGGGGTGTACCCCAACCCCCATTGCCCCTGGGGGCTATGCCCTGCCGGCCACCAATTGCGTACCAGGGGGAGCACCCCACGCCCCCTTGTCGCCTACCTCGATCTTGCAATCAACGAAGGAGGAAGTCGATGTCGAAGAAGAAGAAAAAGAGCATCAAGAAGCACAAGAAGAAGTCGAAGCGGGCCGGTCGGCTGGGTAAGCGGCGCGGCTGGCAGGCGGAGCTTCTGGCTCAGCGGGTGAGCTCGGAGACGCTCGCGCTCCTCTCCGATTTGCGCGCGCGGTACGGCTTGAGCTAGGGAGTGGGAGTTGCGTTGCGCCTGGGTGCGCAGGACTCCCACGGATAGCACGCTGCGCGTGCTGTGGGTCGCCCATGCACACCCAGACGCAGAACGCTCCGGATCGTCGGCACGATCGAGTTTCACTTGTCGAGTTGGTTGGTCTTCTTCTCTACTTCCTGACGATTTCCGGGGAGGTGATGCTGGGAGCCAGCGTTCGCTGGCTCGTTGTTTACTTCGGCGCCGCGACCGTGGGGGTGTTCGTCCCCCTCGGGCTGAGCGCCGAGGTGTTTGCCTGGTTCGCCGCTCTCATGCCCATTGGCTGGTCTGGGGCCGGCCTTTTTCGGCCCGGTAAGGGTTGGGTGTGGGGGCGGCGGATTGGCGCCCGTCGGCCGACAGTTGAGGAGGCCGCCACTTTGGCGGATGCATTGACCCTGTTGCGTGGGGCCGACCCCAACTTGGTTGGGCCCGCTGCTTACTACGTGCTCGACGCTCCGCTGATGGCCGCGGCGGTCCGTGGGCGCACCGTGATCGTCACCCGTGTGCTGTTGGGGTCGGCTTCGCTTGTGGCGGCTCTCGCCCATGAGTTGGGTCACGCCAACACGCTTGACGGTCGCCTCACCGAGGCCTTGCAGCGCCTCGAACTATGGGGTGATCCGCTCGGTCCGGTGCGGGACCGGCGCGGAGCCGAGGTTCGGGTCGAGCTCGATCATGACGTGGACGGCGCCCTTGTTTGGGGCGTCTTGCGCTGGACGCTGCGCTTCGCCGGCGGCAGCTTTGCCCAGGGCCTTTTCGGCTCGTTGTGGGCCGCCTATTGGCGAGGGCGCGAGTACGCGGCCGACGCTTATGCAGCATCGCTTGGACAGGCCGGTGAGTTGGCGCGCTACCTGACCGATCAGGAGCAGCCCTTCGATGCGCCCCAGCCCGGTCTGCTCTTCAATCGCTCCGAGCATCCGCCGGTGGCGCTGCGAGTCGAGCGCCTGCAGGAGAGTGCCAAGGCGAAGAAGTCGAGATAGGAATCCCCCGGGCACTCTTCGCGCACCCGGGGGGTGTGCCCCAACCCCCGCACCGCCTCGGTTTGTGGTGTGTGTTCGCTTACCTGAGCGTGCATGACGATTTTCGCACGCTTCGCGTGCGTTGATCGCCCCATGCACACTCAGAGGAAGGCAAAAGGTAAGGGTGGGAGTTCCTGTCGGGATCCGACCGCGGCGGAGATCGCGGTTTTGCGTTTGCTCTCGGAACAGGGAGCGGTGCCGCTTGATCAGCTGGCGCGTTTCATCGAGGTTGACCTCGGTCGGACGGTAGGTGTGGTGTTGGGCCTGGAAGAGGCGGGCTGCATCAAGCATCATCGCTACCTGGTCAACGACTACCCGTGGTTTTGGGCCTCTTCGCATGGCCTGCAGTTCGCGGGGACGGGGTTCCGCGCCACCGCACCGACGGTGACGGGTCTTCCCCACCGGCGCGCCATCAACGAGATCCGCCTTCACCTCGCCGCTCGGGCGCCGCAGGGCCGCTGGATTTGCGAGCGGCAGGTGAGGCGGATCCGCGATTCGCGCGACCACCTACCCGATGGGGTCTTCGAAGTCGGGGGAGAGCGTCACGCGATCGAGGCCGAGCTCTCTCGCAAACGCTCGGACGAGATCGTCGAGATTCTCGCCGAGCACAGCGATCGCTACGACGCCGTCGTCTATTTCTGCGGCCCCATCACCCACAGCTTCATGAAAAGCGTAAAAGCGAAAGGCAACTGGCCGAAGTTGGCCGTCTGCCGTCTACCGGAGGTAAGCGATGAAACTGTTTCGTAAGAAGAGTCACGGTGTTGTGTTGCCACCGGTGCCCGAGGGTGTGCGCTTGGGCCGACGCATTGCCGGCGAGCAGGTGCTGTTCATGCACGGTGCCGATTTGGTCTGGCCCCGTGCGGAGGTCCCCAAGCATGCTCTGGTGACGGGCTCGCCGGGGATGGGCAAGACGGAGACGGCGATGCGGATGGCTTACGACCTGGCGGTGTCCTGCGACGCGCGGGTCTTTTATCTGGACGCCAAGGGTGATCCGAAGTCGGCCGCGCGCTTCGCCGCCATGATGAAGGCGGCGGGCCGGAGCACGCGGGTGTTTCCCAACGAACGCTTCGACGCCTGGCGCGGCGACTGGCGGGCCGTCTCCAACCGATTGCTGGAAGCGATCGAGTTCGCCAAGGTCGGCCCGGCTGCCTACTACCGCGACATCGCGAAGGGGGTGCTCTACCTCGCTTGTTACCACCCCGATGGGCCGCCGCGGAGCAGTGAGGAACTGCTCACTCGTCTCGATTCCGAAGCGCTGGCTTTAGCTCACGGGCCCTCGGCCCTGGCGAAATGCTCCTTGACGCCCGACAAGGTGAAGGAGGTGCGGATGCGCTATATGGCGTTCTTCAACCAGATCGGTCTCGCTGCCGATGGTGAGTGGTCCTGGGAGGACACGGACGCGGCCTATTTCATGGTCGACTCGATCGCGATGGCCGAGCAGGCCGACGGTTTGACCTGTCTGCTCTTCTCGGACTTCGGCGATTTCTTCACCAAGCGCAAGCGCTCCGATCGCCTCTGTGTGCTCTTCGTCGACGAGTTCGCTTCGATCGCCCGCAACACCGACATGGCGCGGGTGCTGGAGCAGGCGCGGAGCTTCGGGGTGGGCTTGGTCTTCATCCCTCAGACCTTTGCCGGGCTCGACGATCGCGCTCAGGAAAAGCGGATCGTCGGCTCGGTGGGGATGGTGGTGATGCACGCCCATCCCGAGCCGGAGGACCTCGCTTCCCTGGCGGGGAGCAGAAAAGTGCTGGAGGTCTCCCATCGCTACGAGGAAGGCGTCTACAGCGAGGTCTCCTCGGCGCAGTTGCAGGATCGTGCCAAAGTGGAGGCGGATTGGGTTCGCGAGCTGCCGATCGGTACCGCTTGGGTGGTCCACCACGGCCGCGCCGCCAAGGTCGCGATCGAGAGGGCTCCGGAGCCAAAAAAGCAGGTTGCTCTGCCCGAGTGCGAAGAGCTCGACCGGTCGCTGGAGAAGCCTGAGGAAGAGGCTCCGAAGGAGCTCTCCTACCTCGACGACGAGCCGCCTGAGGAGGGGTGAGCATCCATGCTTTCCATGCCATAGGCCTACGGTTGAAAGGTTCGGAGGTTCTGAAGAGGGTGGAGGCTCAGCACCTGCCGGTGGTCGAGCGCCGAACGCGCAAGGCGATGCCGTGGGAAGTCGAACTGCTGGCTTTGATCGCCGAACAGCAGGCGATCCCCTTCGACCAGTTGGCCCGTTTCTTACATTGTGAGGAGGCCGAGGCGGCCCAGATCGCGATGTACTTGGTGCATTGTGGCTATGCCGAATACGGGCGCCTGCTAATCGGGGAGCCGCCGTGGATTTGGTTGACGACTGTTGGCAGCAGGCGCTCGAGGACGCGGCTTTCGAAGTACCAGTTGCGGGCCGGCGCGATGCCGCGAATGCGGGTCGTCAACGAGACTCGCCTGTTTTTGGCCGCCCGGGTCCCCAATGGTGGGTGGGTCAGCTACCGGGCGCTGTTGCGTGAGCAGGGCCGGTGCGGGTACAAGCCGAACGGTGTGTCAGGGTGGGCGAGGAGCACCACGCGATCGTGGTCAGGCTGCGGGCGCAGATCGAAGAGCGTGAGATCAAGCCGATTGAAGCCTTCAGGGCCGACTACGACGCTGTGGTGGTTTTCGCGAATTCCGAACCCTGCCGATTGCTGAAACGTCTTGCGTTTAACTGCCACTGGTCGAATGTCGTGATACGCGAGATTCCTAGGCCGGGGTCCCGGTAAGGGTTCGGTTCCGGTGGGGATATTTGTGTTTGTAGGACGGCCATTTTCGCACACACAGTGTGCATTAGGTCGTCCATGCAAACACAGACGGAGTCCCCAATCAGTTTGTCTAAAAACAACGGTTCGATAAGCGGGGCGGCGAAGCGGTTGCGGCCGCTGAGCGACCGTGATCGTGAGCTTTTGCAGCTGGTTTCGGAGCAGCGGGCGATCCGCCTCGACCAGTTGGCCCGCTTTGTCGACCGGCGCCCGTCGGAGGCTCGTCGTGTCGTCGAGCGCCTGGCGCGTGACGGTTACGTCAAGCAGCAGCGGTTCCTGGTGGCCGAGCCCGACCCCTGGGTTTGGCTGACCCGTAGGGGTGAGGGCGTCTCCGACGCCGGTTACTTCTACTGCGAGCCGAAGGTGGGCGTGCTGGCTCATACGGCAGCCACCAACGAGGTCCGCCTGGCGGTTGCCAAGAAGCACCCCCGGACCAAGTGGGTCAGCGAACGTGCCCTGTGGCGCAGGGAAGGCCGCTCCGGCCGTCACCTCGCTGACGGGGAGCTGAAGCTGGCTGGCAAGCGCCACGCGATCGAGGTCGAGCTGACTCGCAAGTGGCCGAAACGGGTGGCGACGATTGTCGGGGAGCTCCGCGAGCGCTACGACGTCGTCGACTACTACTGCACGCCGACCACGCGGCGAGTGGTGGAGGTGGCTCAGCAGGAGTTTGGCTTCACGAACGTTCGCATTCACGATCTGCCGCCGGAGGTTCGCTGAGCGTTTTGGCAAGGCCGGTGTCCCTTCGCCGGCCTTTCAGCCGTCTTGTAAGCGCTATGCCAGGTGGAAAGAGAACAGATCGGATCAGCCGGCGCGATCTCGAGGTGCTCGAGTTCATCGCCCGCTTTGGCGTCGTCCCCCGTACCGCCGTGGCTGCTTGGGCCGGGACCGGGCGGACGGTGACGATCGCCCGCGAGCGCCGCTTGCGCGAAGCGGGCTTGATCGTGGTCAGCGCAGCCCACGGCGACGGCGAGCGTCTGGCCGTCTGTACTGCTGCCGGCCTGCGTGCCTGCGGCCGCGGTGAACTTCGCACCGCCCGCGCCTCACCTGGCGCGATCCGGCACGAATCGGCGGTCGCCCAGCTGGCCGCCATGCTCGAGCGGGAGGGGGAGCAGCTACTCTCCGAGCGCGAGATCCTCGCCCGCGAGCGGGCCGAGGGCAAACGGGCCTTCTCGGCGATGCTCTCCAGCGGCCGCTTCCACCGCGCCGACATGGTTCGGGTCGACGAGGACGGCGGGCCCGGAGAGGCAATCGAGGTGGAGCTGACGACGAAGGGTGCGGCGCGGCTGGACGAGCTGCTGCGAGCCTGGCGCCGCGCGGTCGCCGAGCGTCGCCTCACCCGCGTCGTCTACCGCTGCGCGCCGCGCACCCGTCCCTTCGTCGAGCAGGCGATCGAGCGGACTCGAACCGGCGCCGCGATTGCCGTGGAGGAATTGCGGTGAAGAAGATCTACGTCAGGCCTAAGGACGAGGACTTCGAGGTGTTGAAGGCAGGGCATCGCCGGGGACTCAGGTTCGATAGCGAGGACTTGGCGATCGAGTACGCCAGGGACATCGCCCCGCTTGTGCTGGTGCTGAACAGGACGGGCATGATCGAGAGGGAAGTGCATGCGCAGGACGATCTCAGGGCGTTGGTCGCCGAGTACTTCGCGGCCTTGCCTGGCGATGTCCGTGAGGACGGCGACGGTCACTGGTCGCTCGTAGAGCGCTGGTCCCGCGGTGAGCATGTCGGCTGGTTTGTTGAGCACGGCGGCCATTGCTATGAGGGTTTCAAGGGTGCCGCCGGTGAGGACGGGCCTTACTCGACGCGCGAGGCAGCGGCGAGCTGTATGGCCATGCACCTGCGGCGGGCGATTGTCTACGCCGCCGCCCGCTGCTGAGATTCCTGACGCAATGGTGGGACGCTTTACGTCTCGGGTCCGTCTTGTCGGTATGAAGGATCCCTTCCACCGCACCACTGCCCTTCCGCACACGCCGGCCGTCCACGATCTGGGCGGCATCGCTCATCTGGCGATGACCGCCCTCGTCTGCATGGCGCTTGCCACGGCGCTGGGGGTGGTCGCGTCGGCTCACCTGCGGCGCCGCCAGTTTTTTTGGACCTGGGGGCTGGTGGCCCTGGCGCCACTGCCGATGCTCGTCGCCACGGTCAAGTTGGGAGTACTCAGCCCGCCGGCGGTGGCGATTCTCTTCGCAATCGCCCTCGGCGCCGCGGCTGGCGTGTTGGGGCGGGGGATCCAGCTTCGCCTCGAGGACCATCGCGCCGGCGGCGACCGCGCGGCCGCCGTGGCGCAGCATCGCGGCTTGCTCGATGCTTTCCGCCGTCGCCGCGCTGAGCGCGGCAAGCGGAGCGAGCGAGCCTTGACCGGCGGGTTGCCGGTCGGTCGCACCAATCGGGGCGAGCTGGCGATGGTCGGTCGCGGCAGCGCCGGCTCGGGGCATCACGTATTGATTCCCGGCGCGACCGGCGCCGGCAAGACCACCTCCCTGGCGGCGCTGCTGGTGGACTATGTGGTCCGCTCGGGCTTCGGCGCGGTGGTCTTGGAGGCGAAGACCGATCGCGTCCTGCACGACGCGGCGCAGGCTGCTGCTCTCGCCCGCGCCACCCCTTTCCATCTCTTCTCCCCGACCGGCCCGAACGCTTATGACCCGCTCGCCTACGGCTCGGTCGACGAGCGCTCCGAGCGCCTGATCGCGGTGGAGAACTGGGGCTCGGCCGACGCCGACTTCTACCGTCAGGCCGCTTCGCCGTTCCTGCGGTTGGTGCTGCGGATGCTCGATCGCAGTGCTCAGCGGGTGACGCTGGCCTCGGTCGCCATGCACTGTGATCCCGATGAGCTGGAGAACCTGGCGCTCGACTGCGGCGATCCGGAGGTGGCCGCTGAGGTGGCGAGCGCGAACGCCGGTATGCGCTCCGATCAGAAGCGGGCGATCGCCGGCCTGCGGGCCCGTCTGCAGAACCTCGCCTCCTCGGAGTTCGCCCGCGCCTGGTTGGATCCCGAGCGCCCGGGGGTGGCGCTGTGCGACCTGCGGGAGGCGATCGCCCGGCGGGAGGTCGTCTACTTCCGCTTCGACACCGACCGCACCGGCAACGTCGGCCGGGCGATCGCCCAGATGGTGTTGCTCGACCTCGGTGCGATCGCCAGCGCGACGATGGGGGAGGGGGTCGGGACATTCGTGGCGATTGACGAGTTCGGGGCCCTGGAGGCTCCGGCACTCGACCGCCTCTACGCGCGCGGGCGCGCCGCCGGCTTCAGTGTCGCGGTTGGCACCCAGACGCTCGCCGACCTGCGCGCCGCCGGGCCTGCTGTGCGCGAGCGAATCGGGGCGACGGTCTCGGCGATCGTCTGCCACCGGATTGGCGAGCAGGCCGATGCGGAGTGGGTGGCGCAGCTGATCGGCGCGGTGCCGGCCTGGCAGAGCACGATCCGCACGGACGGTCTCGGCCGGCCCACCTCGGAGGGGACCCGTACCCGCGGCTATCGCTTCGAGGTCAATCCCTCCGAGCTGCAGCGCCTCGAACCCGGTGAGGTCTACGTCGCGCGCATGGACGAGACCGGCACCACCCGTGCCCGCCGTGCCCGAGTGGTGCCGCCCTGGAAGCGGCTCGAGGCGCTGGCCAGGAGAGCTTGATTTGCAAATGGGGCTTTGGTTAGCCCCCGGAAAGAGAGGTATAGATGAACACGGTGACGCTGATCGGGACCCTGACTAAGGATCCCGAGATTAAAGACGGAGGCGAGTCGAAGGTATGCAGTATGCGTTTGGCCGAACTCAATGGCCGCGAAGGCTCGCCACTTTTCATCAACGTGGCGGCCTTCGGACGACAGGCCGAGACCTGTAGCAAGTATCTGGCCAAGGGGCGCCACGTGGCTGTCTCCGGACAGCTGCGCTTCCGCGAGTGGGAGGTCGAGGGTGGCGGCAAGCGCTCTGAGCACACGATTGCGGCCAGCCGCGTTGACTTTCTCCCCGGGGGCAATCGCGGCGCTTCCAATGATCAGGGGGAGGGGTCAAGCGACTAAGGCCTCACACCGCGCGGCCTCGTGTTGAGAGGCCGAGGCCGCGCGGCAGTTATGCTCAGCTTTGAGTCCGAGCGCTGGGAGGTTTCGGGTTGGTCTTCGACAGGTCTCTGCGGTGGGGTATCGAAGTTAGTTGCCGCTGCGTCTTGGTGGCGATGAGCTGCACTGCCCAGTGCACCGGAGAGCTCGCGATGCCAATCAGGGCGTCGCGCTGATGGAGGCTGCCGGCACGATTCGCGCGTTTCCGGCTCAGCTGCGAGCGCGCAGTTTCGAACGCGAGTGCGAGCAGCTGCGTCCACTCGGCGTCGCCTATGTCACGCGTCGTTTCAGCGGTTCGCTGAACGAGGCCGACGCCGAGGACGCCGTCGCCGAGGTGCTGATCCGCTTGCATCACCAGATGGCCGCTGGCCACCTCCCCACCAACCTCCGCGCGGCCTTTTTCACCAGCGTTCGCAACGCCGCAATCGATCAGCTGCGGGCGCGCTCGGTGCGGCCGACGGTGGCCTTGGAGGCCGCGGCTGATGCGCCGGCCGACGTCCCACCCCCACCAGACCGCGCCGAGAGCCGCGAGGATGCGGTGCGCCTACAGGAGGCGCTCGGACGGATGCGCGGCAACTACCGCGAGGCGATCCTGATGCGCTTCGGGCTCGGCCTCACCGTGCCAGAGATTGCCCAGCACTTGCAGATCAGTCTGCCGGCGGCCAAGAAGCTCATCCTGCGCGCGACGGCGCAGGTCAAAAAGCGCCTGGAGTCAATCGAGGGCGCCGAGTTCTGCCCCGAGATGCGCGACCTGGCCCGCCGCTCTCTGTTTGAGAAGGAGGCCAGCGGATTGGCGAGTGAGGGCGAGACCGAGATCCTGCGTGCTCACTTCGAGCATTGTGGTTCGTGTCGCACCTTTTTGAGTGCCCTCCACGAGAGATTGCACGAGTTCGGCTCCACGGCGCTGTTGGGGCTGGCGGTCGACCACGCCGGTGGGCCCGCCATCGGCGCCTCGCTTGCGAGATGGGCCGGTTCCGTGGGTGAAGCGGCGCAAAGCGCCGTCGACAGGGTGCGCCACCTCGCCTTCAAGGCGAGCGGCGCGCTGCAGCCCGGTGACGCCGGCACCGCCGGCGCCCTGGCCGGGACCGGTCAGAAGATCGCCGCGATCTGCACCGCCGGTGCCGCCACCACCGCGACCTGCTTGGCGACCGGCATCGTCGGCCCGGGGATCGGGGTGACGGTGCCGCCTCTGATCCCCAGCCACGACACCGCGCCGGCGCACGTCAGGGAAGCGGCGTCCTCGCCTGCTTTCTCTTCCGCACCCCCGGCCCCACCTGCGACCGCTGCGTCGTCTGTGGTCGCCGAACCGCCGGCCGGCTCCGGTGCAACGTCGAACCCTGCTGGGCCGAAGTCGCCTGCCGATGCGAACAAGGCTAAGGCCAAGAGTCCAGCTCAGCAGAGCCAGGCGCAGTTCGGCTTCGAGGGCACCTCATCCTCGACCTCTTCGACAACCTCGTCCTCCTCGCCGCCTACGTCTACATCGACGGCTACAGCGTCCTCGACGCCACCGTCCGAACCGGCGCCGGCCCCCGAACCGCCACCGTCACCGCCCCCGGCCTCCAGCTCGCCGAGCGGCGGTTCGAGTGGGGGGGCTGGAAGCGGTTCGGAGTCCTTCGGCTTCGGCGGCTGAGCACAAAGCCTTGAGCTGCTCTCGGGTCAGGGAGCTCGCGATCCCCGTTGCGTGCTCAGCCTGGTGGCTGAGCCATCGCCCAGACCCAGTAGAGCACCGAGTTGTCGGAGGCCTTAGCGACTACGTCAATTCTGTCGCCGTTCCATGACACGGTGCCCGGACCCGACGTAAGCGGACCCCCAGGGATGGTGCCCCACGGGCTGAAGTTGCCGTCGTACCACATGTGCGTCAGTTCATTCGACGGACCCTTGGCGAAGATGTCGAAGTGCCCGTAGCCGCGGGATGAGATGTCCGGATCAGACGTGATGTTGCCGCCAAGGTTGTCGAGCACCCATTTGCCGCTCCACGCCCAGTGATTGACGGTGCCGTTGGCAGCTTTGCCCACGACGTCGATCCGTTCGCTGTTCCAGGATGCAGCCCCCGGACCGGAATAGAGACCGCCGCCGAGATTTTCCCAGCCGCTCCAGGCACCGGCATACCACTTCGTCACGAGGTTGTTTTCGGTGCCTCGAGCAAAGATGTTCAGGTAGCCGTAGGTCCGCGCGTTGATGTCCGGATCAGACGTGATGTTGCCGCCGAGATTGTCGTAGAACCAGCTGGTGCCGTTGTACGACCAGTGCCCGACCGTGTTGCCTGGCACTTTGGCGACGAGGTCGATCCGGTTCGGACCCCAGGACGCCGCACTCGGGCCGGACGTCAGTTCCGGGGCGCCGGGTACCGAGATCGTTTCCCAGGAGCTCCACGTGCCAGCCGACGGATAGAACTTGTGGAGCAGTTCGCCTTTCGGCCCTTTGGCGAAGACGTCGAGTCGCCCGTAGCCCCAGGAGGACATGTCCGGGTCAGAGGCGATGTTTCCGCCGAGGTTGCCGGTTTGCCATTCCTCGGTCGGCCAGCGAGTCGCCCCGGTCTGTTCCTCGAAGGCATACCAGGCAACCCGGAATTCTCCATTTTCCTTTCTCAAGCCGTTGTAGCTCTTCGGGCCGTAGGCGCCAGCGATGTCTTTGTAGAGGAACCAGATCGCTGACTGAATATTCAGCGCGGCTGCGTTGGCTTTGATCCAAGCAAAGCTCTGCGTCAGCCAGAGCGACTGCAATTCCGCACTGACCCCTTCTCCGCCTTCGGCCTGGTTGGGGTTTTTGCCGGGAATCGCTTCGTTCCAGCCGATCTCGGTTACCCAGATCTGCTTCGACGGAAAGTAAGCGGCGAGCCCGGCATGGGCGTGTTCAATCTCGCCCGAGACTCCCTGTTCGGTGTAGGCCCCGTGCAAGCCGGCGTAGGGATGCAATGAGAGGCCGTTGAAATACGAGCCGAGTTCGAGGCTACCGTTGCCCTTGGCTTCCTGGAGATAGGTGACGACGTCTTTTCCCGTTTGGGAGTTGAGGCCGCCAAACAGCACCGGGACGCCGAGTCCCGGCGTCTTTTCTTTCTGAGCGGTCTGGATCGCGGCAGAGGTGTGCTTGAGGAATTTGGCGTAGGCGACCGGGTCGACGACTTTTCCGCCCGGATTATTGACGGCCATGTTCTCCTCGTTCCAGACCTCCCAGGCCGGGACAGGCTTGTAGGGGATTTTGCCTTCTTCGGCTTTCCAAAATTCCCCCCCGGCACCGTAGCGGTGTACCGCTGCGTATACGAACCATGTGAATGAGCCGGCAGCCGAGCTTTCCCATTCCGCCTGTGTTGGGAACTGCGGTGAGTAGTTTGCACGATGGTAGAAGTAGGGCAGGATCGTGATGTTGTGTTCCGCCGCGAGCTTGAAGGCTTTGTCATAGCTCGCCCAACCGGAACTGTTGTAGAAGTACTGGTTGATTTCGAGGCGGTATATCGTCGACCCCGAATGCTGGATCGCAGCCCAGACGTTCGGATCTTGGGCGGATTCTCCACCCGACATCATCCCGAAGGAGACAGCGGAGGCGCTGGAGGGACCGACCACGAGCGCCAAGCAGGTGGCTAGCAGCGCAACCAACAACCGTGCTTTTCGACCTCGAGCTTGATGAGCTGCAGGCATGGCGCACCTCCGCTTGTAGTTACCGCGATTTCCGACTCGCCGGTCTGAACGTGGCGAACTTATGGAAATTGAATAGACCGGTCAAATAAAATGGACGTTCGATCGATTCCGCGGCTCCTAGCAGCCATGCCGGAGCGTGTGATCAGGCTGACGGCTGTAGACGCAAGAGGTACCTGAGGTTCAGGCAGCAATGCCTCGCTTTTCAGGGCAGGACTCGCAATGTTGGCACGCGAGCGTGCCGTCACTCGCCCATGCCAAAAAAGGCGAGAACATGTGCGGCGGATCTTCCGAAATATCTGACGCAGCTTCGCTCCGAGCACCTCTCCGAAGCGGAGTTGAATCTTCTGCGGATCACATCCGAAGGTATCGCGGTGCCGGTTGACCAGCTCGCTCGCTACCTAGACCGTGGAGCATCTGAGATCTCCGCTGTCATCAAAGGGCTCGAAGAGCTGGGTTGCCTGCACTCGCATCGATTTCTCGACGGGGACTTCGCCTGGGCCTGGCCGACGTCACGAGGGGGGCGTCTCTCTGGGACTAGCATTCGCGCAAGGGAGCGCCCGCCTGCGCTAGCAAGCCTCGGCCATCGGCGCGCCGTTCACGAGTCGAGGCTCGATCTCGAATCGCGTCATCCAGGAGGAAGATGGCTTTGTGAAGGCGCCTTCTGCTCTCGACGTGTGACGGGAGTGCAGATACCCGACGGAGCCTTCGAGATCGCAGGAAAGCGGCATGCCGTAGAGGTCGAGCTCTCCGCAAAAAGACCAGAGTACTTGCGGCGAGTTATCGCTCAACACAGCGATCGGTACGACGCAGTCATCTATTACGTCGGACTGCGTACTCGCAAGAAACTCCTGGCGTTGAAAGAGGATGGACGCTGGCCAAAGCTCATCGTCCGTGAGGTTCCTGGACTCTTCTCACCAGCTAGGACGCGGCCCCGTTTCCCGAAACGAGAGGCCGAGCCTTGGGAGACTGAAGCATTGACGCTGATATCCGAGCAGGGTGCGATACCCATCGACCAGCTCGCAAGGTTCCTGGGGCGAACGGAGTTTGAGACAGAGGAGGTGGTCGACGAGTTCGTCCGACAGAACTACGCGGGCCGCGAGTCCATGTTGGCTGACAAGCCCGATTGGGTCTGGGTGAAGAATGCGGGGGCCCACTGCTGTGGCAGTACTTTGGTCTGCAGGAAGCCGCTTCTCGGTGGTCTTATGCGAATGCGGGCGCTAAATGAGCTTCGCCTGCGCTTCGGGTGTGAGCGACCGGGGGCTCAGTGGATAAGCCGGCGAAGGCTTAAGCGAGACTACGGGCAGTACGCGGATTTGCCCGACTCCGTCGTAGAAGAAGATGGGGCTCGGCACGCCATTCTCGTCAGGTTTCACAATCGCCATTTTGGCGATTTGGAGCGAAAACTCGAGAGTTGCCAGAAGGACTTCGACTCGGTGATTTGCTTTTGCGCCAGCGAGACGGTCCGTCGTCGAATGAGCGCTCTGCAGGCCCGTGACCCATCACTTCATCTGGCGATCGAGGACCTTCCGGTCGGAGTGTGAGAAGGATGACTCAAGGTGTGGTTACGTTCGTGGCCGTCCTCTCTGCGCACAGGACTCCCGCATGTAGCACGCAGCGCGTGCATTGGATCGTGCATGAGCGCCGATAGGAGATCAGCCAACGGGCGATTTCTTCCAGGGTCCAGCGGACCCGAGGACTACGGATTGGGTGCCCGAGAGGTCGAGGCGCTGGGCGCGATGTCCGAACAGGTGGCGATTCCTCTGGACCAGCTCGCGCGTTTTCTCGGTTGCGAGGTCGCTGATGCCCAGGCGGTGGTGGATCGGCTGGACCAGGCGGGGTGTATCCGTCTGGAGAAGTTCCTCACCGGCGACTGGGTCTGGATATGGCTGCGAAAGAGAGGAGCTCGCTTGGCTGGAAAAGGATTCCCTGCGCGGCGTTACCCGCCTATCGTCAGCGGTTTAAGTCATCGCCGTGCGATCAATGAGGTCCGTCTGCTGCTTGAACATAGAGCCCCGCAGGGCCGGTGGCTAAGCGAAAACCTGGTGCGTACGCAGCGTGAGACGAAAGCCGACATTCCAGACGCCGTATTCGAGGTGAACGGAGAACGTCATGCGATTGAGGTTGAGCTGAGTAACAAAACGAAGCGGCGACTTCGTCACACGATCGAGGAGCGCAGCACTCGCTACGACGCGGTCATCTATTTCTGCGGACCACGCACTCGAAAGCTGCTCGACGACGCGAAAAGCGAGGGGTGCTGGCCGAAGCTGATCGTTCGCGATCTGCCAGTCCATTCTGCTTGGGCATTGCCGGGGAGAAGCATGGACACGTCTTCGACGTCCCCGTGGAAGCCGCCCCCGCGCCCAGCTGATTGGGAGATCCGCATCCTCCGGCTGCTTGCTGAACAGGGGGCGATTCCCGTCGATCAACTCAGTCGGTTTTTGGATCGCAGCACCGAGGAGACGGCGGAGATCGTTGCCGCCTTCTGTGAGGCTCACTACACTGTGTCCCAGCAGCTCACCATCGTCAACCCCGCTTGGGTTTGGCTCAAGGAGCGGGGCGCGCGGTTTTCTGCCACGTCGCTCTATCCTCAGCGCCCCCGCCTTGGCGGCCTGGACCGGATGCGAGCTGTAAACGAGGTTCGTCTTCATGTTTCCCGGCGTGACCCCGATGTGCGTTGGGTCAGTAGACGCCGGCTACTTCGCCGGTATGGGCAATACGCGGTGGTGCCATCTGCCGTCGCTGAAAGTGGCGACCAGCGCCATGCCTTGAACGTAAAGCTCGCGATGCGAAACAACCTTCGGGTCGCATCGCAGATCGACACCTTCGCGACTAACCACGATGCGGTGATCTACTTTTGCGCCACTCCGCAGGTGCGAGGATTCCTGGAAGAGCTGCAGGATGAACATCGCTGGTCAAAGCTGGTGATTCGCGACCTGCCACGATGAAAATAAAAGGTGACGGTTGATTGCGGTCTGGCTACGTTGTGGAGTCGCATACTTACTGAATCGTCCTCTCGATGGAAATGACCGAAGCGGCGGCGCCGCAGACCTCCGACGCCGCCCGCTCCGGTCCAACACTTCCCGATCAAGGCCAGCTTAGCGTCGCCGATCGCCGACGGGCAAGTCTCCTCGGGATCCCGATCGCCCTCGCGGCGCTCGCCCTCTGCGCCCTGCTCGGCCTGCTGATCCGCAGCGCCTTTTTTGCCGGCTAGCTCACGAGTTGACCCCTTGCGGGTGTCATGGTCGATGACCGTTGAGATGAAAGTGTTGTCTGCCCTGAGGCCCGTTGGGCGATTGCCTGGTGGCAGCTCGAACTCAGTGCGTTCCGTCGGCGAATCTCCAGATGAATTTGTAGCGCGATTGCAGGCGGGGCCGGTCGCGTTTCCACCTGAACACGGTCGAGAGCGCGTCCTCCTCGCCCTCGATCTCCTCGTCTAGCGACTCGCTCTCGAGGCGCGGGTTCCTGAGCAGGCAAAGCTCGGCGACGACCCCCGGCGGGAATCGCAGTTCGCACTCGAGGCGCTGGGTCTCGCGGTTGACGTGGCGTTCGAAGTAGGGACCCCAGAGCTTCTTCTCGATCCGAAAGCTGTAGGCGAGGACGGCCCTGGCCCCCGGCTGCAGTTCGGAGCCCTCGCCCGCGCCGCCGAAAGGGATCAGAAGCGTCTTGTTCGAGTCGAGGTCCTTCTGAACCGCGAACGGAACGCTCTTGCCGTTGCAGCGCGCGGTAAAGCCGATCTCCTCGAGGTCGAGCGGGTGCTCGCGGTAGAGGGCCCGGGAGCGCTCGGGCTCGTCGGGAAAGGCATTGACGAGCACCTGGGCTTCGGCGCAGGGACAGCACACCGGCGTCGGGTTCACGTAGGCCTTTTCGATCTCGACCAGGTAGCTATCGCCCTCGAAGGTCAGCCGTGCCTTCTCGGAGTCGATCGCCAGCTGTGGCCCCGCCTCGATCGGCGCCCCGAGGCTCGGTGAGCTCAGCCCTTGGGAGAACCTGACAAGCCCACCCCCGGCACTCTCCTGGCGCCGTTCGTCCCAGCGGAACTCGACGCTGTCCCCCGACTGCGAGCGCTGCCCGATCGAGAAGCGGCGCTTTTCCTCTTCGACGGTCAGGAAGCCGAAGCTGTAACCGCGATGCCAGTGGTAACCGACATACAGCGCTCCGCCCATCATCTCCAGGTGGCGGCCGTGGATGCTGCGGCGCTCGGCGAGCTCGGAGCGATGCAGATGCCCGCTGAGGACCACCGCGTCGCGCTTGTCGAGCCAGTTCGACTGGTGGAGCGCGTCGACCGGATAGAGGTAGGAAACCGGGTTGTGCTGGAGGACGAAGGTAACGTCAGGATCTGGCTCTTCGGAGGAGATTTCCTCCACCCACTCGCGTTGGGCGTAGCCGACCACGGGTACTCCTGGGCGGTCGAGACGGTCCGCGCCACCAGTCCACACCGAGTTGAACCCGATCAGCTGCGTTGCGAGGCCGTCGATCTCCAGGGCCAGGCGCCAGGAGTGCATCGGGCCCCACTCGACCGTCGCGTAGCGCTCGGCGAAGGCACGATAGTTCGCGAGCTTTGACTCGATCAGCTCGACCGTCGCCGACGAGTCGAAGATCTTGTCTTCGGCCTGGCGGTAGGAGTGGGTGTCGAATGTCGAGAGGTCGAGGAGGCCCGGCTGCCCCTTCGTAGTGAGGACGTGCTCGTCGGGAACCTGCTCGCGGTCGATGTCGTGGTTGCCGGGTATCACCAACACCCGCT
Organism: uncultured Solirubrobacterales bacterium; assembly: GCA_963735235.1. GTDB lineage: Bacteria > Actinomycetota > Thermoleophilia > Solirubrobacterales > 70-9 > VAYN01. The sequence continues at coordinate 193,573 of CAVTKD010000008.1, forward strand.
CGGGCGGGACGTCGGCGGCCTCACACCAGCGCTCGACGCACTGGGTGGCGAGCTCGAAGGAGTCGGCGTCCTCACCACGCTTGACGATGTCCCCCGATAGAACGATGAAGTCGGGTGTGCAGTCAGGCTCGCCCTTGCCGTCCTTGACGCGAAGATCGGCGATGTCGCCGGCCAGCGCTTTCCAGCATCGCTCCTGGTCGCGGGCGGGCTGTGAGTGACCATCCCGCACCTCGACGTGGAGGTCGGACAGATGAAGCCAGGTCAGCCGCCGCCCCCCCATCGAGCGGCAACTATACCTACAGTGAGAGGCAACTTAGCGGCGCGTGGTGGGGCTAGGGGTATTCATCGGAGGCCTCGACCAGACGGTCTGACTCCGACATTCGATCCAGGTAAAGGACGCCATCGAGGTGATCGATCTCGTGTAGTGCCAGGCGGGCCGCGTCGCCGCTCAGCTGACACTTCCGAACCACGCCGCGCAGGTCTTCGTACTCGAGCTCGAGCTCGACCGGCCGGCGCACCTCGCCGCGCACCTCGAAGAAGCTGAGACAGCCCTCGAAGCTGACGTCGGTCTCCGCCGAGGTCTCGATCACACGCGGGTTCACCAACCTGAGCGGAGAGCGACCGCGGGGCTGGACGATCGCCACTCGGCGGCGCAGCCCGAGCTGAGGCGCGGCCAGGCCGATTCCCCGCGAGAAACGGTGCAGCCGCCGGGCCGAGCGGATCGTCTCCTGCAAGAAGTCGAGGATCTCGGCTGCGAGCGGGGCTTCTCTCGGCAGCTCCAACGGCCGCGCCTCGGCCTTGAGCACGGGGTCGCCGATCTGCCGAACCCCGATCCTCGAGAAGTCCGCGCGAACCGAGTCGAACTCCGTGTCGGGGACCCGGTGGGCGATCTCAACGGCCGTCACAGCTCACCTCCCGGCTGGTTCTGCCCCATCCGATCGCTCGCCCTGGCTTTGCCGCGCACCTCGGCCCGCGGCGTGGGGGGTGGCTTTGGCAGGTCGGGTTCGGGATGGCGATACGCATCGGCTGGCCCATGCGGATTTCAGTCCGATCAGGCCGCTTATATAGCCGGTTTGGGCAGGTCTGTCCGCGACTATAGACACCTGCTCTACCATGCATTACCAACGCATCACTATTCATTGATCATGAACATAGAACTGCCACTGGACGGAAAACAGAGGACCTTGGTGCGTCCCCTGTCCAAGGCGTTGTTCCACAGTGACTTCGCCCTCGAGTCCTTCCTGCTCATCTCTCGCGAAGACAGGTTCTACGGGGGGCAGCTCGCCGAGGTGAGCGGCTGCAAGCCCAACTACGCGGGCCAGTTCCTGCGGCGGCTGGAAGGTGAGGGGCTGGTCGAGCGCCTCCCCCAAGAACCGGGCCAGGTCCGCCAGTACTTCCGTCGGGTTCCCTCGCCGATCTGGGATTCGCTCGCGTCTATGGTCGAGGGCCTCCTCGATCAACCGCAGTCGACCGTGACCAGGCTCCCGAGCCGATGATAGGAGTGCGTCGGGGCTAACCGACTCGGTATGTGAGAGGGCTGACCGTGATGTGCCGCAACGGCCTCCACTAGCTGACCACCGAGCGATGACGGCGCGGCGCGGGCTGCCTCCTGGCGCTCCCGGAGTACTGAATTTCGGCCTCGAGTATCCGCGAACTGTCTTCGATGGGGCTTGCCTGGGCACAAGGCGCCAGCCCGAGCCGAACCAGTCACGCACCCCGACCGCCCACGACTTGGCAGGTAGGCGGGCAGCGAGCAGCAGGCGACTATCGGGCGAAGTCGGCGACCGAATCCGCCTCGCTCTCGGGGACCAACGAGACGCTGATCGGGGGCAGACCGACCTCGGTCGCCTTGCGCGCCGCCGCCGATCGCAGCTCCATCACCGACTCCAGCTCCCACGTCTGCTCGATGGGGTCATCGACCAGCAAGAGCACCCGCGCCACCGCCTCGCCGTCTCTGGGCTCATCAAAGGCGACTATGGAGCGGTGCACCTTGAGGCCCTCAATCTCAGTGCCGTATAGGAAGTCGTCAAATTCCTTGACTGCGCCTTCGAACTCCATCCGAAAAGGATAGACGCACCCTTGCCGGTAACTCCGCGCCTCAACGCTCTCAAGCCAACGATTTCACCCGAATTACCAGCTGCGCGCCGCACCGAGGGAAGCGCCAAGCCTCGGTTTGCCGAAGCCCAGCAGTCTCCTTTTGCTCCGCTTTCCGTCTTGTCTGCGACGGGCATCTCAGCAAGTGAATGCCCCTCCCATTCAAGACAGAGATGGAGCAAGCGTGAGCAGCCATCCGGCGGCGATCGCTGCGGCGGTCGGTCTCTTCATCGGCGGCGTCGCCACCGCCGTCGATCACACCCTCAGCTTCGTGGCCGTGGTCACCGCGGTGCTGACGGGGGCCTCTCGCTACTACGCAATCCTCCGCGGCGCTGACAAGGACCAGGTGGAGCGCGCAACGGCCTACGGCTTCTTTGTCGGTGCCCTGCTCAGCGCCATTCTTCTCGTCCTCGACCGCGTTGTGGTGGGCTAAAATGATCTCCATGCTTCACCGCCTCAGCCCACCGGTCCTGCTCACCGCTGCCGCGGTAATCCTTCTCTGCGTCGCGATGGTGACGCTCCGCCACGCCGCCCCCGAGATGACCGCCGCGGTGATTCTCGTTCTCGTCGTGCTCGCCGGCATCGGCGTGGGCGCCAACGTCACCGCCCAGACCCCGCGCCGCTAGCGGTGCCTTAACGCCGACCGCCAAGCCCGCCACCGGCGTGGGGGAGATGCGTGCCTCAGCCGCTCAGTCCATCTGCGAACCCACCAGCGCCTCCACTGCGCCTCGCAGGCTCCGCGGATTAACCGTCGGGAACCTGAAGAGCTCAGCCTCGATGCCCTCGTAGAGCTCGAGCAGTTTCTCGGGTTCCACGGCTTTGCTCTCGACCATGCTCTTCACGTCCTCGAGGTCGAGCTCGAAACCGCGTTGCAGCTTCGAAAGAGCTTGCGAGTAGAGGTCGAAGTCGAAGACCTCGAGGTTGCCCTCGCGCAGGCGAAATCGCGAGCGCTCCTGCCACCCGCGCAGCGGCGGGAGGAAATCGAGAGGTGAGGCCAGCTCGACGTTTAGCTTCAGGCGCTCCTTCAGCTCTCCGATCGCTCTGAGGGCGAGGTCGGAGTCGGGTTCGAAGCGCACGTCGATGTCGACGGTTGAAGGCCGCCAGTCTTCGAGCACGGCGGTCGCGCCGCCGGTCAGATACATCCGAGTCCCGGGGGCGACCACCCCGCCGAGCGCCTTGGCCAGCCGCCCGACCGCCTCCGCGTCAGCGGCCTCGCGCACGTTCCGCCGCTCCGGCGAAGCTTGCGACCCGCGCCAGGATCGCGTTGTAGCGGGAGTGAGCGTCCTCGCCGAGCTCGCCCACCAACGCCCGGTAGAGCCGGTGGGCCGCCGGCACCTCGCTGGTGGGGGCCGGGGTCTCGATGCCCACGCGCCGCAGCCGGCTCGAGGCACATTCGACGGCACTCGCGTTGACCGTCTCTCGTCCCGCCTGTAGGTCGGCGAGTCCCGGAAGGACGATCTCGGCGCCCGGGAGGCTCCTCATCTGTTCTTCTGACATCGCCCTTGGGAGTCTAGGCGGAGGCGCGAGTGAACCCGCTCTTCGCCGATCGTCGGTCCGTGAGAGCCTGCCCGGTCGATGAGCTCTGAGGCCTCCGATCGCGATGCCGTCCGCAAAGCCTTGGTCGCCGGGCTGCGCTCCGAGCGCCTCGGCGTCCTCTGCAAGGACGAGCCGGGGCGCTATGAACTCGGCGGCGAGCGGCTCAGTCAGGCCCTCATGTCCTTCTTCGCGCTCGGCGACTTGCTCTTCCTCGCCTCCGGCGAGCTTCTCGCGCCCTTGCTGGGGACGATCGGCTTCTTCGTCATTGTGATCATTCTCGCGGCGCGCGTCTCGCCAACCGTCGGGGCGCTCGCGATCGTCCTCTTCTGGCTCGCGAGCGGCGCCTACCAGCTGCTCGCAATTGGCCTCGCCGCGCTCGCCGCCACCCACGGCTTGCCGGCGCTGGTGGTAGTTGCCGTCATCGCGGCGCTTCGAATTGCCCGTTTTGTCCGCGGCGTGCCCCTGCTCTTGCCCGTCGTCCTCGTCATCCTCTTCGCCCCGCTTCTGACCGCCGACCTCTGGCAGCTCGCCGCCGACCTCGGCGCTCACGAGCTCGCCTACGTCTTCTGCCTCACCATCCTGCCGTTCCTGCTCGTTCTCGCGCCGCAGCTTTGGCGCAATGCCCGCAGCGCCTTTCTGCGCGCCGCCGAGGCCGTCGAGGAAGACGAGGCTGCGCTGGCGGAGGCCGCCGCGGCACTCGAGAAGGCCGCCCGCGACGACGATCCCGACCTGCCCGAGCGCGAGCGCCTGCTGGTGATCATCAAGGAGTGCTTTTCCAGCGAGGCGATCGAGCGCGAGGCGCCCGAGATCCAGCAGCGGATCTCGCGCCTCCTCGGTCGCCGCCTGCTTTTCAGCCTGGTGCCGCTCACCCTGGGCCTCGGCCTCTGCGTCACCCTCTACATCTATCTGGTCGCCTGGGCGATGATCCCGATCGGCACCGTCGAGGGCTGGATCGGCGCCCATGTCACTCACGAGACGCTGCCCCTCCTCGGCGACGTTCCCACCGGGCCCTATCTGCCCGCCTCGGTGTTGCTCGGCACCCTGGCGACGGCGATCTTCTTCGCCTTCGTGATCACCGACGAGGAGACCTACGCGACGGCGCTCACCGACCTCCTCGTCCGCAAGCCCCTTAGACGCGCCGCTCTATTTGCCCTGCCCTACTCCACCGTGCGGCGCGAGTGGGGCGAGCCCGAGTGAATCCTTAGGGTCGGGCGAGCTCGGTTGGCGCCCTTTTCGGCCGGGCCGACGTCGACTTTGTGGTCGAGGCGAATCCAAATTCTGGCTGTTGCAGTTAAGCGCCCTCGACCCGAGGTCCCGTGCGGCTCTGGCGAGCGCCGGGCCGAGCGATGCAAGGACGCAGCCGCCGTGGCGTGGCAGCGCCACGCGAGGCGGCGAGGACGCCGCAGCGCGAAGTGTGCCCGCCGCCGCCGGAGACGTGCGGGGGCGAGGGGAGAGGGCGCTCGAAGAACCTACGAACTCGCTTCGAATTACTTCTGTGGATGCGTGAGTCGGGGCAGGCAATTCTTCACCTTGCGTCGCTTGGGTAGCGGCGGTTCAGTTCACCGACCGGGCAGGGGCCCCGTTCCGTCGCATGGACGGAGACGGGGAGATGGCCGGCTGACCGAGGAGATCGGGACGTGTCAACCAGCCTTTTCAAGCTTCGCTCAGCCCGGCGGTGCCTGGCGACTCAGAGGGCCCGCGCCACTCTGAGCGCCTGTGCGCTGATCGCCTGCGCCGCCGCCCTCACCGCCGCACCCGCCTCCGCCGCTCTCGAAACGACCAGGACATACGCACCGGACCCCTTCTTCGGCTCCCAGGGCACAGAACCCGGCCAGTTCGCCGCCCCTCGCCAGATCGCGATCGAACCCACGACCGGCAACCTGCTCGTCACCGACTCGGGCAACGGCCGCGTCCAGGTCCTCTCCACCGACGCCGCCGGCAACCCCGCATTCCTGACCACGCTCGGCTCAGGCGCTCTCACCACCCCGGTCGGCATCGCCGTCGACCCCGGCACCGGCGCGATCTACGTCTCCGACGCCGGCGCCGGGAAAATCCTCCGCTTCACCTCCGACGGCGCGCCCACCCCGACCTACACGCTCGACCCCGCCTTCACCAGCCCGACCGAACTCGGCAGCTTCGCCAGCGCCCTCGCCGTCGACCCGACCACCCACGACCTCCTGGCCGCCGACACCGGGTCACAGGAAGTCCGCCGCTTCGACGTCGCCGATGGCCACCTGATCAGCGCCTTCAACGGATCGACTTCTCCCGGCGGCCAGTTCACCTCCCTGCGAGGGATCGCGGTCGCACCCTCGGGTCGGATCTACGTCGTCGATGAGACCTATCCCGAATCGGTCTACATCGAACCGGCGGGCCGGGTCGAGCAGTTCGACAGCTCCGGCAACCCCCTCGGCCAGCTGCAGGGGATCGCACACGCGGCCGCCGTCGGTACCGCCCTGGGCGGTACCGACGTCCTCGCCGCGGAGGCGCACACCTTCTCCCTCCCGCCGGGGGGCGTCGCGATCTATGAAGGCGCCGAATCGCCGGGCGCCGTGGTGGGCTTCCCGCCGGGCGCAGAGGGCGGGCCGGTCGGCGTCGTGGTCTCCGGGGGCGACCCATTTGACTTCTTCGTCCTGGTCGAACCCGAGCTCGGCGGGGTCGGCGCGCCCGGGATCCAACCCTTCAAGCCCGCCGAGAAACCGGCCGCCGAGCTCGGGCCGGTCAGTGCCGTCGCCGAGCACAGCGCCCAGGTCAGCGGCTCGGTCGCGCCGGGAACCCTCTCGGGCCCAGGCACCGCCACTTTCGAATACTCACTGGACGGCGCCAACTTCTCCCAGGCCCCCGAGCAGAGCGGGATCGCCGGCCCCGGCGAGACGACCGTCTCCGCCGACCTCACCGACCTGCGCCCCAACACCGAGTACTCGCTACGCCTCCACATCGCCAACCAAGACTTCTCCGCCGACTCGCCGCTCGGCACCTTCACCACGACCGGCGTCGCTCCCGACGTCGCGCTCTCTCCCCTCGCCGACCGCGGCGCCACCGCGGTGACGTTGAACGGCACCGTCAATCCCTTCGGCGCGCAGACCTCCTACCACTTCGAGTACGGGACCACCTCCGCTTACGGGAGCTCCTCTCCCGCCGGGGTCGCCGGCCAGGGCTACCAGCCTCGACGCGTCTCCGCCGGCCTCAGCGGCCTGGCGCCGTCGACCACCTACCACTACCGCCTCCTCGCAGAGAACGACAGCGGCGCCAACGCGACCCTCGACGCGACCTTCACCACCCTCCCGGCCGCTGAATCCACCCGCGCCTACGAGCAGGTGACGCCGGTCGATAAGGGAGGTATGGCGCTCAGCCTCGTCGGCCCCTACCAGGCCGCTGCCGACGGCCACGGGATCATCTACACCGGCAACAACGCGATCGACCGTCCCGACACCGCAAGCGCCACCCGCGCTCCCCATTACGCCGCGCTGCGCCGCTCGAGCGGCTGGGAGCTGCGCCAGCTCGACGTCGCCCAGGCGGTCGAACCCGGCGACCAGATAGCGAATTTCCAGTCGACCCTCGCAGTCTCGGCGGACCTCTCACATGCCCTGGTCACCAGCAGGGTCGCGCTCACCCCAGGCGTTGCCGAGGGAACGGCGAACATCTATCGCCGCGACATCGAGAGCGGGGCCCTGGACCTCGTCGCGACAGGGCTCCCGACCGTCGAGATCAAACAGAACGCGACACCTCGCTTCTACGGGGCCACGGCGGACTTCTCGAAGATCCTGATCGTCTCCGAAGCGGTTCTGGCGCCCGGCGCTTCTCCGGGGATCCGCCACCTCTACGAATGGACTCCGGAGCAGGGGCTGAAGCTGATCTCAAGGATGCCCGACGGCACCCCCTTCGACCTCCCCGTGCAGGACATCGAATCCTCTGCGCCGGCGCGGCGCAACACCTCCCAGGATCTCTCGCGGGTCTACTTCTCGGTCGAATCCGGCGGCGTTTACCTGCGCGAAGATGGCGGTGAGAGCGAACTGATCTCGCCTCCGGGTGAAGCAGCGCAGCTGCTCAATGTGACGCCGGATGGCCGCTTCGCGGCCTATCAGACCAACGACGGGAGCGTCTATCGCTACGACCGTGAGAGCCGGGAGAACGTCCTCGTCGTCCAGGAAAACTTCCTCCTCTACCGGGGGATGAGCGACGACGGATCCTCGTTCTTTTGGTCTGACGCCGCCAGCAGCGGCCTCTACGCCTGGCACGAAGGGGTGAGGAGCCAGATCGCCTCGGCCGGTCCGTTCATCGGCGGATTTGCCTTCTATGGCGTCTTCGCCAGCCCCAACGGGCGCTACTTCGGCTTCACCTCCCCCTTCGTGCAGTCCCCACCCGAGGGCTATGACAACCGCAATGCCGTCACCTGCGAGAGGGAATCAAACGACGGCCTGAGCGGCACCGGCGGCTTTTGTCGAGAGGCCTATCTCTATGACGCAGTCGAGCAGAAGCTGACCTGCGTCTCCTGTCCGGCCGATGGCAGCCCTTCGAGCGGCTACGCCTTCATGGGCACCTCGGCCCTCGAGCTGAGCCGCCACGGCCAGCGCCTCGTCAACGACGCGGGCCAGATCTTCTTCGACACCCCTACGTCGCTGGTGGCCGCGGACTCAAACGGCCAACGCGATGTCTATGAATATCGCGACGGAGAGGTGCGGCTGATCAGCCCCGGGTCAGGTCCCTTCAACGCTCGCCTGGCCGACGCGAGCGCCGACGGCAGCGACGTCTTCTTCGCGACCAGGCAGGGGCTGGTCGGCCAGGATCTAGACGGCGAACTCGATCTCTACGACGCCCGGCTCGGGGGCGGCCTCGCCTCCCAGAGCCCGGCCGCGCCCCTCGCCTGCGCCGGGGAGGACTGCCGAGCCCCGGCACCGGCGCCGGTCGTGCTCTCCGCCGTGGCGAGCGAAGCGCTGCAGGGCGCCCGGCGAGCGGGACCCCGCAAGCGCCACCGCCACCGAAAGGCCAAGGCCCACCACCGCAAGCGGGCCAGAGCGCGAGGCCCGGGCCCAAGCGCTCCCACTACCTCTGACCACGACCTCGGAAGCTAGGGGCCACCATGCAAACCTCACGCCTCAGCCGTCTCGCGCCCGCGCTCCTGGTCATGCTGCTCGGACTCCTCGGGACCTCCCAGGCACGCGCCGACTTCGGCCTCTCCAGCGCAGGGGCCTCGCTCAGTGGCGGGGACGGGCAGTTCTCGCGCCAGGCAGGGGCACACGCCGATTTCTCCACCCATCTCGACTTCAACCTCAAGGGCGCCAACGAAGTCGACGGCAACGTGCGCGACGTCATCTTCGACCTGCCCCCGGGGATCGTCGGCAACGCGACGATCGCTCCAACCTGCGAGTTCGACAAGCTGATCCTCAACGGTTCGATCGGCGCCGAATGCCCGGTCGGGAGCGCGATCGGCTGGGTCGTGATCAAAACGGGCACGGGCGAATTCCTCCGCAAACCGCTCACCAACATGGTCCCCCCGGCAGGCGCGCCGGCGCTGTTTGCCTTCAACTACTTCGGCGCCGCGGTCAGGATCGAACCGCGGGTTCGGCCCACCGACTACGGGATCAGCGCCTATTCCGTCGCGGTCAGCCAGGCGGTGACCCCGATGACCGTCGACGTCACCCTCTGGGGGGTTCCGGCAGACCCCTCACACGATCTCCAGCGCGCCAACAGCGAAGACTTCCCGGTCCCCAGCCCCGAACCTCGCACCGCTTTTCTCAGTAACCCGACCTCCTGTGCGCCGACTCCCACTCCCTTCAAGGTCTCGGTCGACTCCTGGCAGAGCCCTGGCGCCTTCGTCGGCCAATCGTTCGACACCGACCTCGAAGGCACGCCCTTCATCTTCACCGGCTGCGAGAAGGTCCCCTTCCATCCCGCCGCCAAGGTGACCCAGGGATCCCGGGTCGCCGCCGCACCGATCGGCCTCGAAGTCGGCCTTGAAGTCCCCCAGAGCGATGCCCCTGATGCCCTCGCCTCAGCCCACGTCAAAAAGACCGTCGTCACCTTCCCAGAGGGCTTCTCGGTCTCGCCCTCCTCGGCCACCGGCCAGGGCGCCTGCTCAGAAGCCGAGATCGGGATCGGCTCCAACGCCGCTCCCACCTGTCCCGACTCCTCGCGGATCGGCACGGTCGCGATCAAGACCCCGCTGCTCGACGAAGAGCTGACCGGCGGCCTCTACCTCGCCGAGCCCCACCGCAACCCCTTCGGCTCGCTGCTCGCCACCTACCTCGCGGTCAAGGGCCCCGGCTTCTATCTGAAGCTGCCCGGCGAGGTCGAGGCCGACCCCGAGACCGGGCAACTCACCGCCAGCTTCGAGGACCAGCCCCAGCTCCCCTACGAAAGCGTCTCGGTCTCGCTGCGGGGCGGGGCGGGCGCGCCGCTGGTCGCCCCCTCGGCCTGCGGAACCTATGAGACCCGGGTCGAGATGACCTCCTGGGCCTCGCCGGAACCGGTCACCCTCACCGCCCCGATCGCGATCGACCAGGGCTGCGCCACCGGCGGCTTTACGCCGAGCCTCCAGGCCGGGACGACCAACCCGCTCGCCGGCGCCTACTCGCCCTTCGTCTTGCGCCTCACCCGCTCTGACGGCGAACAGAACATCTCCCGGGTCGAGGCGACCCTGCCCGAGGGGCTGCTGGCAAAGCTCGCCGGGGTCCCGACCTGCGGCGAGGCCGAGGTTGCCGGCGCTGTCTGTCCGGCGGCCAGTCAGGTGGGGAGGACCACGGTGGGGGCGGGGGCGGGCCCGACGCCGCTCTACCTGCCCGAAGCGGGCAAGGAGCCGACCGCGGTCTACCTCGCCGGTCCATATAAGGGGGCGCCCTACAGCCTGCTCTTCAAGGTCCCCGCCCAGGCCGGTCCCTTCGACCTCGGCACCGTCGCGGTCAGGGCGGGGATCTACCTTGACCCCCGCACCGCGCAGGTCACCGCCGTCTCGGACCCGCTGCCCCAGATCCTCGAAGGCATCCCGGTCGCCTACCGCGACCTGCGGGTCGAGATCGACCGCCCCGAATTCACCCTCAACCCGACCGACTGCGACCCGAGCGCTCTGACCTCGACGATCACCTCGGCCCAGGGGGCCACCGCCAACCCCTCGCCGCGCTTCGGGGTCGCCGGCTGTGAGGGCCTCGGCTTCAAGCCCAGGCTGCGACTCGCACTCGAAGGCCCCGTCCACCGCCGCGCCCACCCGAGCCTTCGGGCGACGCTCACAGCCCGCCCGGGCGATGCCAACATCGCCCGGGCCCAGGTCAAGCTGCCGCCCTCGGCCTTCCTCGACAACGCCCATATCGGCACCCCCTGCACCAGGGTCCAGTTCGCCGCGCGGGCCTGTCCGCCGGACTCGATCATCGGCAAGGCGGAGGCGATCAGCCCGCTGCTCGGCTATCCGGTCACCGGGGCGGTCTACCTGCGTACCAACCCGGCCCACAAGCTGCCCGACCTCGTCGCCGACCTACGGGGTCCCGACAGCCAGCCGATCGAGGTCGAGCTCGCGGGGAAGACAGACTCGGTCAAGGGGGCGCTGAGGAATACCTTTGAAGCGGTTCCAGATGTATCGGTCACCAGGTTCAACCTCACTTTGTTCGGAGGAAAACGCGGCCTCATCATCATGAGCGCGGGTTTCTGCAGGGACCCCAGGGCCGACATCCAGCTCACCGGGCAAAACGGGGCGGAGTACGACACGACCCCGAAGGTCGCCGCGAAGTGTTCGAAGAAGCACAAGGCCGAGAAGCCTCACAAGCGCTCTGAGAAGTAGATCTGCAGTTAGGGGCGGCTGGGTTCGAACAGGTGAGACAGGTCCGGCTCTCGCGAGCGAAAACCAAGACTGGCTAGAACGCAGGGAGAGTTAATGGCAGCGCCATTGGCTCGACCGAGGACGACGCCAGGCGCCGGTTTGCAGCCGTGAGAGATGGGCCTGTCTCGACTGGTCGGAGCCAGGCGATCCTCCAATCATGAGCAGCGGCTTCTGTTCTGATCCCCGCGCAAACATCCAACTCGAGGGCCAGAACGAAAAGACCTACGACACCACCCCCAGGGTCGCCGCCAAGTGTTCGAAGGGGAAGAAGAAGGGCGGGTAGGTCCGGCTGGGAGGGCCGCGCCCGCACAGCAGACCAAGACGAATTGTCTGGCGCCCGCGCCGCCGTAAGGCACTCGCCTTCGGCTCGGCCTCGCTACGCGCCCTGCGGGTGACTGCGTCACAGGCTGTCGGTGCCGGGCGGCTAAATAAAGGGACCCCGGACGTCTTCTTGCCTGCCGCGAACCACGCCGACCCCCGACACTCGCAAACCCTAGACGTCCGTCCTAGGGCGCAGCCCGGGCCGAACCGCCCAAGGTTTCCAACCCGCCCGCGCAACGCCCGAGGGGAGCGGAAGCGAAGCTGAGCATCCCCTCGGATTATTCAAAACCCGCGTTCAGCCGGACGCGATCATTGCGTGATTCCTCTCGCGAGTTGCTGCATCGAAGTTGATGCGGCAACGGTCCGGCTGAACGCCCCGCCAAGCGCTCCAAGACGCCGCCCCTCGCCCTGCCGCAGCGCGCCGTGTGCCCGCGGGTACCAGAGACGCACGGGGCGAGCGGTGGGCACATTCGTAGAACCTACGAACTCGCCTCAACGTGCTTCGAACCTCATCCGTGGCAAATCTCCCCTCTTCCCGCCAACATTTCTGTTGCGCTGGCGGGAACCGGTGCAAAGGGTTTCAACAGAAGGACCCGGCATGGCAGAGGAAGCACCGGTAACGGGCTAACTTGGGGCCAGGTCCGTGACCATAGGAGTCGAGGTTGATTTCGAAGGTAAAGCACGTTCAAGGTTCGGGCCGTGGAACCGTGCGCCCTAGCGCCTCGCAGGGACAGGACGCCTCAGCATCGCCGGGCTCCGACCCCTCCGCCGTGAGCTTCGCCAGCGGCCTCGAGGGCTTTGACGCCTTGCTGCTGCAGATCACGCCATCGGGCTTCGGTCCCCTCCTGACTAACGCGCCCGCCCGGAGCGGAGGAGATGCGCCTGGTCCCCCTGAGGCCGCCCGTGGCTGCTCGCCCTCTTCAACTCACAGCTCTACGACCACCATCAAGGAGAACGTCTCTTGACGCAGGAAGCGACGGCAGCATCGACGGCAACCACCGCGGCCGGCGGCGAGGGCCGCGGCCTCATTCGTCGCGCCTTCGCAACCCGTGGTGGTTCCGGTGATGCCAATGGGAGTGGTGCGCCCTCGTCCGGTCGCCTTCGCGCCACCGTCGCCGCCCTGGCCCTCGCCGCTACTTTGCTTCTCACCTTCTCGGGTCCGGCAAGTGCTGCCCCTCCGACCGTCGGCGCAACCGTCGTCTCCAATGTTTTAGGCGGCTCCGCCCATCTCAGCGCCGAACTTAAACCCAACAACTTCTTTACGCAATGGGGCTTCCAATACTCGACCGACAACGGCGTCACCTGGAGCCCTTTTGGCTTTGGACAGGGCTTTGTTGAAGCAAATTCCGGCTCCCGGGTCCATGAATATGATCTCCAGGGGCTAAGCGCGTCGACCCACTACAAAGTCCGCCTCGGTGCCCTTTCCATCGAAGGGCTCGGCTCCAGCACCTTCTACCCTGGCCCTGAGGCTGAATTTGCCACCGCCGATGTCGCCTCGCCGTCTGTCATCGCTACCGACAACGCCAGTGAGGTCGCCTACACCACCGCCACGGCCACCGGCAAAGTCAAACGGCCGGACCCGATTGCGCCCGACCCTTCCTCCGACCCGGCGATCGATCTCAACTGCCACTTCGAAGTGATCGCCGACGCGCAGTTCCTGGACAACCTGACGAACTCCCGGCCCGGCTTCGAAGGCGCCACCCCGGTCGATTGTGAACCAAGCAACCCGGTCAAAACAGCGGGCGAATCCGAAGTTACGGCCCACCTCAACGGCCTCACCCCTTCGACCACCTACCACCTACGCCTCATCACCACCAACGCCGGTGGCTCCGACGCCAAAGAAGCCCCCTCGACCTTCACCACGCTCACCGTCGATCCCCCGAGCGTCAAATCAATCGAGAACGCTTCCGAAGTTGAATACACCCAGGCCGAGGTCGAAGGCGTGGTCGAACGCCCCGCCAATGCCGACCCCGCCTTCGACGTCACCTGCAACTTCGAATACGTCTCAGACGCCCAATTCAAAGAAAACGAAGAAGTCCTTTCCCAGCCCGGATTCTCCGGCGCCGGCCAGGTCGCCTGCGAACCGATAGCCGAACCGGCCGAAAACCCGATCCACGTCGAAGGCGAATCCCCGGTGAAGGCCAAGCTCACCGGCCTCACCCCCTCGACCAACTACCACCTGCGCCTCAGCGCAACCAATCAGGGCGGCACTGACTCCAAAGCGGCAGCCGCGACCTTCGCCACTCAGGGGCCGGTCCCGACCCCAGCGGTAGTCGCCACCGAGGACGCTGCCGAGGTCAACCTCCACACCGCCAGAGTTGAAGGCCTCGTTGAGCGCCCCGCCGGCATAGACCCAGGCCTCAACGTCAATTGCCGCTTCGAATACGTCACCGACGCACAGTTCAACGAAACCGGGTTCGCGGGCGCCAGCTCGGTGGACTGTACCGAGAACCCAATCTCTGAATCCGGCACCGCCAAACAAGTCAGTGCCCAGCTGGGTGGGCTAAGAGCCGGAACGACCTTCCACCTCCGCCTCGCCGCCGAAAACGGTGGCGGCCGCCTGACCAGAGACGCTGCACACCCCTTCACTACCCTGCCCGCCGATCTTCCGACGGTCACCATCGACCCGGTAGAAGGAGGTACCTACACCACCGCCCACGTCACCGGCGCGGTTGATAACGATGACGTCGGGCATCCATTGGTGGTTGCGGTCATCGAGATATCGACCGACGGAGGGAAAACCTGGTCGGATTATCTCTCGGGCGTACAGCTGCCGAACTCATTTGGCCCGGGTGTCCATGTCGTGGAAAAGAACCTCACCGGCTTACAGCCAAATAGCACCTATACCTTCCGAATTGCGGCCACCTATTCGACGGCCTTTCCGCCCGAAACCGAAGCTAATGGTGAAATGGCCTATTCACCCGAGCCCAGTCCTTCGATCACCACCGAACCACTCGCCGCCCCCACCGCAACGATCAACCCGCCCTCTAGTATCACCGGCACCAGCGCCCATCTCTCCGGCGCGGTCGACCCCCACGCTCCCGCCGGCTCCCTCAACCCCGCTGGGAAGCAGGCATTCGCGACGCACTGGGAATTCGTCTGCGTCCCCGAATGTAAGAACGCAAACGGCGACACAATCGAAGGCACGGTCCAGGGCGAAGATGGCGAACAGCCGGTCTCTGGTGACGTCAAACGCCTCGAACCTGGCACTGAATACAAGGTCAGTCTTGTTGTCCACAGCGAAGGCGGCGGCGAAACCAAAGAAGAGACCTTCCCCACCGAAGTCCTCCCGCCCTCGGTCCACTCGACTCTCGGAGCCCCGGACGGCGAAGGCGGCTACACCCTCCAGGGCCTCGTCAACCCGAATAATCACACCATCGCCAGTTGCAGATTCGAATGGGGGCCCACCGCCCCCAAATATGCCTTCAGCGCCACCTGCTCGCCGACGCCGCAGAGCGGCACTTCCAAGGCGGTCACTGTTGAAGCGCACCTCGCGAGCCTCAATCCCGATGTCCAATATCACTCCCTGCTCGTCGTCACCTATGACTCAGGTACCGAAGCAAAAGCTGTCGATCAAGAATTTAAGGCGACCCGGCGCTCGACCGACACGTGTCCCGATAACGAACAGATACGCGATGAAAACAATTCCCTCCAGTTGCTCGAATGTCGCGCCTACGAGATGGTCTCGCCCGCGGTCGGCAAGGAAGGATTCGGCGCCGCGTTCGCCGACTACGCGGCCGACGGCGATCGGGTTCTCTACCGCTCGGGCGCCGCGAATATCGTCAAATCGGGCCAAGGAAGCACCGACAACGTCTACGTTGCGAATCGTGGCGTCGCTGGCTGGCAGACGATCCCCGACCTAAACGGCTCTTCCGGCTCCATCTATGACGTTCCTTCTGAAGTCGATTCGTTCGGAGTTACACCCACTGCCTACTCTCCTGATCTGCTTTCGTCGATTTGGACGATCCATCGACCCGGCGATCCCGGGACTCGGTCAGACCAGGTGCCGTATCTCCGCAGTCCCGACGGAACCTTCGTCCGGATCGGCATCACCCTAGGACCGCAGTCCAACCCGCCCTTCGGATACTCAAACGATCTCACGCACATCGCCTACAACGGCGACTCGTTCGCCACGGCGCCCGGCGGCTACCGTTATGGGCCCGGCGTCTATGAGTTCGTCGGCACCGGCAACGGCCTACCCCACCGCGTCGACCTCGACAACTTCGATGAACCGGCGACCGAATGCGCCTTCGAATCAGGATCCGGTGTCGTCATAGTTGCGAAAGGCAAGACCGTGTCCCGTGACGGCCGCGTAATCATCTTCTCGATCGCTGGGGGCTGCGGCGGCGCCAACCCGCCGGCCGACGAGCTCTGGGCTCGGGTTAACGGCACCACAAGCTTCGACCTCTCCGCCTCCCAGTGCGAACGTAGCCCCGCCGACCCCGGAGGCATCTGCAACGGACCGGTTGGGAGTGGCGGTTGCACCCATCCACCCAATGTGGGCGGAGAAGAACCAGTCGGTCCCGGCTGCCGAGGAGCTCACTTCCAGGCCACAGCCCCCGACGGCTCCCGCGTCTTCTTCACCACCACCCAACAGCTCCTCGACAGCGACACAGACCAGACCAACGACATTTACGCCTGCGACCTTCCCTCAGGGTCGCCGACCAAGGTCGGGAAGGTCAATGATTGCCCAGAATTGATGCAGATCTCCGGCGCGGTCTCCGGCGCGGCGGTCGAGAGCGTGGTCGGCGTCTCTGACGACGGCTCGACCGTCTACTTCACGGCCAAGGGAGTGCTTGCCGCTAATAAGGACGCTCTGGGCGAAGAAGCGGTCGCCGGGGACCACAATCTCTACGTCTGGCGCAGCGACACAACTCACCCGACCGGGCAGACGACTTTCATCGCCAGGCTGTCGAGCGCTAGTACTTCAGGTCCCGGTGGCGAACGACCTCAAGTTACCCCCGACGGCCGCTACCTGGTTCTCAACAGCGCCAGCCAACTCGTTCCCACCGATACCGACAAAGCCTTCGATGTCTACCGCTACGACGCCGACTCCAGTCAGCTGATCCGTGTCTCGACCAACATCTTTGGGGTCGCCGGCAACGCCGATGGCCTGGATGCCCGTATTTCTAGCAGCGCGGTCTCCGACGATGGCCAGAAGATCCTCTTCACGACCTCCGAGCCCCTCTCTCCTGCCGATGGCAACGGCGAACCCGACCTCTACCTCTGGAGTGGCGGTCGTGTCTCCCTCATCACCACCGGGGCCGCGGGCGGCGGTGCGGGGTCGGGCGGCATCGACGGCTCCGGCCGGGACATCTATTTCGCAACGTCTCAGCCGCTCACTCCGGCCGACGGCGATGATTCCGCCGATGTCTATGACGCCCGCGCCGGGGGCGGCTTCAGCTTCGCTCAGGCCGAACCTTGTTCGGGTGCCGCCGGAGACTGCCAATCCCATTCCTCAAATCCGGCGCCCACCCCAGCTCCTGAAAGCGAAAGGGCAGCGGGCAAAGGCAACGTCGTGCCCAAGCACTGCCCAAAGGGCAAGGTCCTCCGCAAAGGCCGCTGTGTCAAAAGGCAAGGAAAAAAGCACCCCGGGAAAAAGCATCACTCCAAGAAAGCCAGTCATAGCAGGGGAGGTGGGAAATGAAGGCCGACCCGAACAGCCGATCGACCACTCCCATCGCGACCAAGGAGCCCCGCCGCATGACCAGCTTCCGCCGTCTTTCGACTCGCGTCACGTCAGTTTCTAATCTGTTGCGCTCTGAGAGTGGGCAGGGCCAAGCAGGCCAAGGACGCAGGGAGGCCGACAAGGGGAGCACGCAAGTGATTCAGTCGCGTCGACTTAAGTGGGCGCGAGCAGCGGGTCGCCGTTTTGACTTGCTGACTCGCAGGCGGCCGACTGAGGACGCCGGCATTCGAAGCGCCATGTGCGCTCTCAGCGCCGCCGCCGTCTACCTGGTGCTCGCCGCTGTTGCGGCGCAGCCCGCCGTCGCAGACGAACCCTTCCACGTCAAAGACTTCAGCAGCCGCACCACCGACGAAGCCGAAGAACCCTACACCGCCGCCGGTGGCCATCCGTTTCAAAACGAGACTCAGTTCGACTTCCCCACCAAGCCCGGCGACCTGATCGAAGTGGAAGCGGTGGAGGCCCTCAACGGCACCTACGTCGACCCGCCGCTGGGATTCATCGGCAATCCCGCCGCCGCTTCGCGCTGTCCGCTCTCGAAGGTCGTATCTCCGGAGCTCCCTGGCGAAACCGACTGTCCGCCGGGCTCCCGCGTCGGTGTCGCTGTCGCCAGCTTCCCCAATCCGAACACTCGCCTGATCTACAACCTCCCGCCCGAACGCGGCTATCCCGCCCAGTTCGGCTTCAAATTGGCCGGCACGCCGACGGTCATCTCGGCCTTCCTGCAGCCGCGTACCAAGTCCTACGGTCTCACCATCGGCACTCCGAACATCCCTAACGTCGGGATCTCTGCCTTCAGCGCCACTTTCTTCGGTGTCCCCGGGCAGCGGCCGGTGACCGGGCCCCACGACGGCTCCGGAGGTAGCGAAGCGCCCTTCCTCTCCAATCCGATCGACTGCTCGGAAGCCGAACCGACCTGGAGCATTGCTTCCGATAGCCAGGTGCACGCCGGCTCGTTGATCGGTCTCGGCATCCCCAATCTCGCCGATCCGAACTGGAAGAGGGCCAGCGTCACCGCGCCGGCCGTGACCGGCTGCGACAACCCGCTCCTCACCTCCCAGTTCGAAGCGGACACCCTCGGCACAAAACCATTGCAACCAGGACCCGGTTCGATCCAAACCGACCAGCCGACCGGACTCGCCGTCGACCTCGACTTCCCCCAGTCAAACGACCCGACCGACCCGACCCACACGACCTTCGACCCGACGATTCCCCAGGCGCCCGAGCCCAAGGAAATCACCGTCAAGCTCCCCCCCGGCCTCAGCATCAGCCCGTCTTCGGCAGACGGGCTTGGCGCCTGCTCTGACCTAGCCGCCGATCCCGCAGGAGACCAGGTCCACTACGACAACACCAAACCGGTCAGCTGTCCGGACTCCTCGAAGATCGGCAGCGCCGTGGCCATCTCGCCACTCCTCGCCCTCCACGAACCCAATGACCCGAACGACAAGGTCATCGGACCCGACCCGATCCACGGCGACGTCTATCTCTTGAAACCCCACCCTGGCGACCTGCCGATCGGGGGAGGCAACCAGGAAGGCAAGTTCCGCCTCCTGATCCAGCTCGAGAACGAACGCTACGGGGTCAACCTCAAGCTCCCCGGCGTCGCCGTCGCCGACAAGCAGACGGGCCAGCTGACGACCGTCTTCACCGAAAGCCCGCAGCTGCCATCCAGCCACCTCACGGTGACCCTCAAGGGTGGCCCCTGGGCATCGCTGGCGACGCCGACCAGCTGCGGCAAATACGAAACGTCCTCCACGTTGGTTCCCTGGTCGACACCCGGAACCCCTGATGCCCACCCGACTGCGAGCTTCGACGTCGGCTCCGGCCCGAACGGGACGGCGTGCCCATCTTCGACCGCGGCACGTCCCTTCGCCCCCACCATGACCGCAGGCACCGCATCGAGCGCCGCCGGCCACTCCAGCCCCTTTAATCTCCACATCGACCGCCCCGATGGCGACCAGGAACTGAGCTCCCTGGAAGCCACCCTGCCGAAGGGCCTCGCCGCCAAGTTCGCCGGCGTCCCCTACTGCCCCGAGGCCGCCCTCGCTACCGCCGCAACCAGGACGGGGACGGCCGAGCAGGCCAACCCGAGCTGCCCCGCTTCCCGCATCGGAAGCGTCACGGTCGGCGCCGGACCCGGCACCAACCCCTACCTCGCCCACGGCAACGCCTACCTCGCCGGCCCCTACAAAGGTGCCCCGATGTCCGTAGCCGTGATCACCCCCGCCGTCGCCGGCCCCTTCGACCTCGGCACGGTCGTCGTCCGCAACGCCCTCTACATCAACCCCGAAACCGCCCAGGGCCACGTCGTCTCCGATCCCTTCCCGAAGATCCTCGACGGCGTCCCCTTGCGGCTGCGCTCGATCGACGTCAACCTCGACCGGCCCGACTTCACCCTCAACCCGACCGACTGCGAACCGCTCTCGGTGCAGGCCACGATCCACTCGACCGAAGGCGCCAGCGCCAGCCCGAGCAACCGCTTCCAGGCCTCGAGCTGCGACAAGCTCGGCTTCAAGCCTCAGCTGAAGCTCTCGCTGAAGGGCAAGGTCTCCCGCCGCTCCCACCCGAGCCTCCGCGCCCACCTGACCGCCCGCCCCGGCGACGCCAACATCGGTCGCGCCCAGGTCAAGTTGCCGCCCTCTGCATTCCTCGACAACGCCCACATCGGCGATGTCTGCACCCGGGTCCAGTTCGCCGCCAAGGCCTGCCCACCAGGTTCGATCTACGGCTACGCCACCGCGACCACCCCGCTGCTCGACGGGCCGCTCTCAGGCAACGTCTACCTGCGCGCCAACCCCGCCCACAAGCTCCCCGACCTGGTCGTCGGCTTCAACGGCCCCTCATCCCAGCCGATCGAAGTCGAGCTGGCCGGCAAGACCGACTCGGTCAAGGGCGCCCTGCGAAACACCTTCGAAGCCGTCCCCGACGTTCCGGTCACCGACTTCAACCTCACCCTCTTCGGCGGCAAGAAGGGCTTGATCATCATGTCGAGTGGCTTCTGCAAGGACCCAAACGCTTCCTACAAGCTGACCGGTCAAAACGGAGCCGAGTACAACACGACCCCCAAGGTCGCCGCAAAGTGTCCGAAGGCTCATAAAGCCAACAAGGGCAAGAAAAAGGCCCCCAAGCGCTCGCAACTCGCGTCACTTCTGGCGCCCTGGTGAGCGACTCCTAGTCGCGAACTTTCAATCTGCCGTTGCAGTTAGAGGGCGGATGGGTTCGAACAGGCGAGACAGGTTCGTCTCTCGCGAGCGAAAACCAAGTCAGGCTAGAACGCAGGTCGACCGAATGGCAGAGCCATTTGGGCGGCCGAGGACGACGCCTGACGCCGGTTTGCAGCCGTGAGAGCGGGCCTGGATCGACTGTTCGGAGCCAGACGATCCTCCGATCTCATGAGCTCGGGCTTCTGCAAGGACCCCCGCGCCAACATCCAACTCACAGGGCAAAACGGGGCGGAGTACAACACCACGCCCAAGGTCGGGGCGAAGTGCCCGGGGAAGAGCAAGGGCACCAAGAAGGGCAAGGGGGCGAAGGCCTCAATCAAGGCGCCATTCGCCGGCCTTTCCTCCGCCTGGTAGTTCCCGGTCCGCCCGTCTCACTCCCTGGCTCAGGGATTCGACCCCCGGCCGTCCACGACCTGACAGGTGGACGGTCGGGGTCGTCCCCCAGGCACCGCGACCTCGGTGTTCCGCAACCCAACAGCGCTTGAATGTGTGCGAGGCGCGGCCGCCCCTCGACCCGAACCGACAGCGGTGTGCGTCGGAGGGGGGAGAGGGGGCACGAATTCGAAGAACCTACGAAACGGCCTCAACGTGCTTCGAACCTCATCCGTGGCAAATCTCCCCTCTTCCCGCCAACATTTCTGCTGCGCTGGCGGGAACCGGCGCGAAGGGTTTCAACAGAAGGACCCGGCATGGCAGAGGAAGCACCGGTGACGGGCTAACTTAGGGCCAGGTCCGTGACCATAGGAGTCGAGGTTGATTTCGAAGGTAAGGCACGTTCAAGGTTCCGAGGACCGTGGACCCGTGCGCCTTAGTGCCTCGCAGCCATGGTCCGCCTCCGCATTGCCGGGCTCCGACGTCTCCACCGCGAGCTCTACGACCACGATCAAGGAGAACGTCTCTTGACGCAGGAAGCGACGGCAGCATCGACGGCATCCACCACGGCCGGCGGCGAGAACCGCGGGCTCATTCGCCGTGCCTTCGCGATCCGTCGTGGTTCCGGTGATGTGAAAGGTGGTGGTGCGCACTCACCCCGTCGCCTTCTCGCCGTCCTGGCCCTGGCGATCGCCGCCTTTGCCGTAACCGCCGCACCGGCCCTCGCCGCTCCCCCGACCGTCACAACGCCCGTCATCTCCAAAGTTTCCTACGCGTCCGCCGAAGTCACAGGCAAGGTCACCACCGACGGCTCAGGCGCATTCGGGGGCACCGCCTACGCGATCCAGTACTCGACCGACGGGATCAACTGGACGACTGCCAAACAGGCAAACCTCGCCGGCGCAGGCACCAAAGCCGTGGAAGCGACCCTCGAAGGACTCAAAGGCCCCACCACATACTTCGTCCGCATCGCCGCCGAAAACTTCGTGCTAGGAGGCCCTGTCACCGAATCCACTTCCCCCGAACCCAACCCCTCCTTCACCACCCTCGCCGTCGACCCGCCGGCCATCCTCAACGTCGAGAACGCCTCCGACGTCGCCTACACCACCGCCACGGCAACCGGCGAAATCACCCGCCCCGCCAACCCCGACCCCGCTTTCGACGCGAGTTGCAACTTCCAATACATCACTCCGGCTGACTTCGCAGTCCAGCGCAACGAGGTCCAGGAACTGACCGTCGGCGGTGAAGGGGGAACCTTCAGGCTGACCTTCCAAGGACAGACAACCTCCCCGGTCGCCTTCGACGCCTCGGCCGCCGCCTTGCAGGCCGAACTGGAAGCGCTCTCGAGCATTCCCGCCGGCGGCCTCACGGTCGGCGCCAGCCCGGGCGCCAGCGCCCCGTACACGATTGCCTTCGAAGGCCCGCTGGGCAACGCCAACGTCCCCCAGCTCTTGACCGGCGGATCCAAACTCACCGGCAGCGAAGCGACGCCGGCCTCGATCACCGCCACCACGATCACCGAAGGTCGCTCCGAAGGCTTCGAAGGCGCCACCGAAGCCCCCTGTGAAACCGCAAACCCGGGAGAAACCCCGGGCACAGTCACAGCCCCTGGCAACTCCAAAGTAAGCGCCCATCTCGCCAACCTCGCCAACAACACGACCTACCACCTGCGCCTCGTCGTCTCCAACGCCAGCACCACCACCGACGGCGAAGCAGCCCCGTCGACCTTCAAAACGCTCACCGTCGACCCCCCGAGCGTCAAATCGGTCGAGAACGCCTCTGAAGTCGAATACACCCAGGCCCAGGTCAAAGGCGTGGTCGAACGCCCGAACAACGCCGATCCCGCCTTCGACGTCGAATGCAACTTCGAATACGTCTCAGACGCTCAGTTCACCCAAAATGAAGCAGAAAGCCTCCCTCCGTTCTCCGGCGCCACCCCGATCGTCTGCGAACCCAACCCGGTCACCGAAGCCGACACCACCCCCGGCACGACCAAAGAAGTCGAAGCAACTCTTCCCGGCCTCCTTCCCTCGACCACCTACCACCTCCGCCTCAGCGCCACCAACCAGGGCGGTTCCGACTCAAAAGCGGCAGCCGCCACCTTCGTCACCCAGGGCCCGGTCCCCAAACCGACCGTGATCGCCACCGGTGACGCCACCGACGTCGGCATCCACGAAGCTCACGCCTCGGGCCAAATCCAGCGGCCCGTCGGCAATGACCCCGCGCTCGACACCAGCTGCCACTTCGAATTCATCACCGACGCCCAGTACCAGGCGAATCTGACCGCCTCGGCACCCGCCTTCGAAGGCGCCTCTCTCGAATACTGCACCGAGCATCCGCCCTGGGTCCCGCTGACCAGCACTCAGACCGACCCGGCCGAAGTCACCGCCACGCTCCCCGGGCTCAAACCGGCCACGACCTATCACCTTCGTCTCGTCGCCGAAAACAACTTCGGCACCAACGTCGAAGTCAAAGAGGCCGCCGACACCTTCACCACCCTGCCGGCCGAACTACCTGCGGTGATCCTCGACCCGATCGAAGGGGGCACCTTCACGACCGTCCACGTCACCGGGACGGTCGACGTGGACGACCCAGGCCATCCTTCAACGCAGTCAGCCTTCGAAGTCTCAGAAGACGGCGGAATCACCTGGTCGGGCTTCCTCAACCATGAAAATCCGACCCTTGCCGGCACCGGTCCTCATGTCGTGGAAAGGACCTTCACCGGCCTTCACCCCACCACCACCTACACGTTCCGATTGGCGGCCACCTACTCGACCGAAAACGGTGAGATCGCCGCGGCGAACGGTGAAATGGCCTACTCGGCCGGAGAAACGATTACCACCGGGGAACTCTTCCCACCCACCGCCGAAGACCTCGAGGTCACCGAAATCAGCGGCACGAGCGCGCACCTCTCCGGCACCGTCGATCCCCACGCCCCCGCCGGGCCACTCAGCCCGCTCGCCAAAAAAGCCTTCGCGACCCACTGGGAATTCGTCTGCGTCCCCGAATGCAAGAACGCCAACGGCAACACGATCGAAGGCACCGTCCAGGGCGAAGAAGGCGAACAGCCGGTCTTCGGCGACGTGGAGCGCCTCGAACCCGGCACCGAATACAAAGTCAGCCTGATCGTCAAAAGCGAAGGCGGCGGCGAAACCAAAGAAGTCACCTTCACCACCAAGGTCATCCCACCGTCCGTCCAATCGACCCCCGGCGCCCCCGACGGCGAAGGCGGCTACACCCTCCAGGGCGTCGTCAACCCCAATAACCACATGATCGCCGGTTGCAAATTCAAATGGGGCCCGAACTCAAACGAATTGGTCTTCAGCGCCGTCTGCTCGCCGTCGCCGAGCCCGGGCGCCAAACCGACCACCGTCGAAGCCCACCTCACCGGCCTCAATGCCGGCGCTCACTACCACTCCCAGCTGGTCGTCGAATACGACGCCGGTCTTAAAGCAGACAGCGGCGATCCCCTGGAGTTCGTCCCGGTCCCTGCCGTCAAAGAGCCCTGCCCTGCCAACGAAGCGCTGCGCATCGAAAACAGCTCCACGGCGCTGCCCGAATGCCGCGCATACGAGATGGTCTCGCCTTCCGGAAAGGAAGGATTTGGCGCAGAATTTAAGTCCGACGTCGACGGCGGCGACCGAGTTCGCTACATCTCGGGAGCCGGGAATATCGCCAAATCCGGCCAAAATATTGTCGGTCTTAACTCTTATGTGGCGACCCGGACTGCTGTCGGCTGGGAGACGATCCCCAACCTCAATGGCTCTTCCGGCTCCATTTACGATGCCCCGTCCGAAGTCGATTCGATCGGCCCTCAGCCCGAATTTTACTCTGCGGATCTGCTTTCCTCAGTGTGGACGATCCACAAGAAAGGTGATCTCGCTGGAGAAAAATACTACCTTCGCAACCCCAACGGAACCTTTACGCTGATCGGGTCCGGTGTACAGGTCACCTCCCGGGGCGCGGAAATCCCCTTGGTTCCGCAGATACACTCGGCCGACCTCTCCCATCTCGTTGTAGGGCCCACCGAAAGTGGCGGCACCAGTGCCCATCCCAAAGCGGGTCTGGGTGTGTACGAGTTCATCGGCACCGGCGTCGATCTGCCTCGCCGCGTCGACCTCGACAACTCCGGCTCTCCGGTGTCTAGTTGTATCGGGCTAGATGCGAGCGGGCAGAACCCAACCGGCAACGCCCTGGGTAAAACGATCTCCAGCGACGGACGCGTAGTCGTCTTCACTGCATACGGAGCCCTGCGCGCCGAGGTGGGTACTTGTGGGGTCGGCAGTCCGCCCGCCGAAGAAATCTGGGCCCGGGTTGGCGGCACCACCAGCTTCGACGTCTCCGCCTCGCATTGCAACCGCACCGCTGCGGACCCCGGCGGCGTCTGCAACGCCCCCGCCGACCCCAAATTCGTGGCCGCCACCCCCGACGGCTCCCGTGTCTTCTTCACCACCGCCCAGCAGCTGGTCGACGGCGACACCGACCAGGGCAACGACATCTACGCCTGCGACATCCCGCCCGGCGACCCGGTCCCGACGGCCGAGAAGGCCAACCCTTGTTCTGCGTTCAGCCAGATCTCCGTCGCCGAATCCGGTGCCGCCGAAGTCGAGAACGTCCTCAGCACCTCCGACAACGGCTCGACGGTCCTGCTCACCGCCAAAGGGGTCCTCGCAGCAAACGAAGACGCCCTCGACGAAAAAGCGCTCGCCGGCGACAACAACCTCTACATCTGGCGCCAGGACTCCGCCCATCCGGCGGGCCGGACGACCTTCGTCGCCAGATTCGACTCCAACGACGCTCGAGGCCAGGCCACCGCCGACGGCCAATACCTGGTCTTCTCCACTGCCAATCAACTCGTTCCCACCGACACCGACAACGCTCGCGACGTCTACCGCGTCGATGCCGAAACCGGGGAACTGACCCGGGTCTCGACCAATATCTTCGGGGTCGGCGGCAATGGGCCCTTCGATGCCGAAATCCCCAGTTCCGGCGCCGTCTCCGACAACGGCCAGAAGATCGTCTTCACCACCACTGAGGCACTTTCCCCCGCTGACGGCAACGCCAAACCCGACGTCTACCTCTGGACGCCCGGCCGCGTCTCCCTCATCACCACCGGATCGGTCGGAGCTGGGGGTATTGCCGGTGCAATAGACGGTTCGGGCCAGGACATATTTTTCGGGACCAGTGGCGCCCTCACTCCGGCCGACGATGACTCGAACGGCGATGTCTACGACGCCCGCGTCGATGGCGGCTTCAGCTTCGCCCACGCAGCTGCCTGCTCGGGTGAAACCTGTCGGCTTTCTGCCACGCCTTCGCCGGCCAAAAAGGCGCCGAGCTCCGAACAGCCGAGTTCCGGCAACCCCCCCCAGCCAAAGCCGTGCCCCAAAGGCAAGGTCAAAAAGCACGGCAAGTGCGTGAAGAAGGCCTCCAAGAAACACCACAAGGGCTCGCATAAGAAGAACAAGCGAACCGCCAGTCACGGCCCGCGGAGGTAACAAGTGAGCCACCGCAAGAACAGCCAAGCATCCGTCCTCATCCGTGACCAAGGAGAAGCCCGCCATGCCCGCGCCGACTGACTCTTCTTATTCCAAACATTCTGTTCCCCGAATGGGGAGGGGCGACGCCAGCGTGGAAAGTGCCGCGCTGGCGAGCCCCGGGCCAAGCGGCGCGAGAACGCAAAGAGCACGAATAGCAGCGCTATTCACGGGACTGAGGACAAAGCGCCGGGCTGCGTCCGCGGCCGCCGGAGTGGTGCTTGGGGCGCTGGTGTTGGTACTCCCCATGTCCGCGAATGCCGATGAACCCTTCCACGTCAAATCCTTCAGCAACCACACAACCGGCGAAACCGAAGCCCCCTACACCGTCGCCGGCGGCCACCCGTTTCAGAACGACACCCAGTTTGATTTCCCGCTAAAGGAACATCCCCTATTTGGCGCCCCCGAAGCCGTGGAGACGCTAAATGGTACCTACGTGAACCCGCCGCTCGGCTTCATTGGCAATCCTGCCGTAGCTACTCGCTGCCCGATCTCAAACGTGGACACTTCAAAAGACAACAGCGACACCGATTTGTCCGACTGCCCACTCGATTCTCAAGTCGGTGTGGTGCATGTTGGAATTCTCGGTGGGGTGCACGTTGTTCGGCTGTTCAACTTGATACCCGAAGTCGGCTATCCAGCTCAGTTCGGGTTTGTAGTAGCAGGCCAACCTACGGTGATCTCTGTCTTCCCTCAGCCGCGCAGTCGCTCCTACCGCCTCACGGTGGGCACTCCCAGCATCCCTGCGGTCGGAGTCACGTCGTTCCATGTCAGCTTCTGCGGCTACGGGGTCAAAGGCGGTTCCGTCTCGACCGAACTCGCCTGCAAGGCTTCACCGGGACTCGTGGGCGACCCCTTCCTCGCAAATCCTCTCGACTGCTCGAACAGCGAACCCAGCTGGTCCATCGCGCTCGACAGCGAGCAGCACGCAGGCTCCCTCCTCGGTCTCGGCATCCCCAACCTAAGCAACCCGAACTGGAAGACCGCCACCGATCCGACTCCGCCGGTCATCGGCTGTGATAGCCCGCTCCTCGCCTCCCAGTTCGATTCCGCCACGATTGCCACCGGACCGCTGCATCGGGGCGGCGGCCCGACCCAGGCCGACCAGCCCACCGGCCTTGCCGTCGACTTCGACTTCCCACAGACCAACGATCCCACTGACCTCAACACCAACATCGACGCCTCGCTGCCCCAGTCACCGGAGCCCAAGGACATCACCGTCAAGCTCCCCGCCGGCCTCAGCATCAGCCCGTCTTCGGCAGACGGGCTTGGCGCCTGTTCTGACCTAGCCGCCGATCCCGCAGGGGACCTGGTCCACTACGACAACACCAAACCGGTCACCTGTCCGGAATCCTCGAAGATCGGCGCCGCCGCCGCTGCCTCCCCGCTGCTCGCCACCCATGATCCACAGAACGACGAAGTCAGCGGCGCCGAGCCGATCCACGGCGACGTCTATCTCTTGAAACCCCACCCTGGCGACCTGCCGATCGGGGGAGGCAACCAGGAAGGCAAGTTCCGCCTCCTGATCCAGCTCGAGAACGAACGCTACGGGGTCAACCTCAAGCTCCCCGGCGTCGCGACCGCCGATCCGCTCACCGGCCAGCTCACCACCGTCTTCACCGAAAACCCGCAGCTGCCGGCAAGCCACCTGACGGTCAACCTCACGGATGGGCCAAGGGCGCCGCTTGCCACCCCCACGACCTGCGGCAAATTCGAAACGTCCTCCACGTTGGTTCCCTGGTCGACACCCGGAACCCCTGATGCCCACCCGACTGCGAGCTTCGACGTCGGCTCTGGCCCCAACGGGACGGCGTGCCCGGCCTCGGCCGCGGCACGTCCCTTCGCCCCCACCATGACCGCAGGCACCGAATCGAGCGCCGCCGGGCATTCGAGCCCCTTCGTCCTCCACATCGATCGCCCCGACGGCGATCAGGAACTGAGCTCGCTGGAAGCCACCCTGCCGAAGGGCCTCGCCGCCAAGTTCGCCGGCGTCCCCTACTGCCCCGAGGCCGCCCTCGCTACCGCCGCAACCAGGACGGGGACGGCCGAGCAGGCCAACCCGAGCTGCCCCGCTTCCCGCATCGGAAGCGTCACGGTCGGCGCCGGACCCGGCACCAACCCCTACCTCGCCCACGGCAACGCCTACCTCGCCGGCCCCTACAAAGGTGCCCCGATGTCCGTAGCCGTGATCACCCCGGCCGTCGCCGGCCCCTTCGACCTCGGCACCGTCGTCGTCCGCAACGCCCTCTACATCAACCCCGAAACCGCCCAGGGCCACGTCGTCTCCGATCCCTTCCCGAAGATCCTCGACGGCGTCCCCTTGCGGCTGCGCTCGATCGACGTCAACCTCGACCGGCCGAACTTCACCCTCAACCCGACCGACTGCGAACCGCTCTCGGTGCAGGCCACGATCCACTCCACCGAAGGCGCCAGCGCCAGCCCGAGCAACCGCTTCCAGGCCTCGAGCTGCGACAAGCTCGGCTTCAAGCCGACCCTGAAGCTCTCGCTCAAGGGCAAGGTCTCCCGCCGATCCCACCCGAGCCTGCGCGCCCACCTCACCGCCCGCCCCGGCGACGCCAACATCGGTCGCGCCCAGGTCAAGCTGCCAAAGGCGGCCTTCCTCGACAACGCCCACATCGGCGACGTCTGCACCCGGGTCCAGTTCGCCGCCAAGGCCTGCCCAGCCGGCTCTATCTACGGCTACGCATCGGCAACCACCCCGCTGCTCGACGGGCCGCTCTCAGGCAACGTCTACCTGCGCGCCAACCCCGCCCACAAGCTGCCCGACCTGGTCGTCGGCTTCAACGGCCCCGCCAATCAGCCGATCGAAGTCGAGCTTGCGGGCAAGACCGACTCGGTCAAGGGCGCCCTGCGAAACACCTTCGAGGCCGTCCCCGACGTCCCGGTCACCGACTTCAACCTCACCCTCTTCGGCGGCAAGAAGGGCCTGATCATCATGTCGAGTGGTTTCTGCAAGGACCCAAACGCTTCCTACAAACTGACCGCGCAGAACGGTAAGGAGTACAACACCACGCCTAAAGTCGCCGCCAAGTGCCCGGGGAAGTCGAAGAAGCACAAGAGCAAAGGCAATGCCCACAAAGTTGGCCATCGCCTGCTCGCCGGCCTCGGGTTCTAACCCGCGGTCCCCACCAACCAAAGCCGCTTGAACTAGGGCGAAGCCCGGGCGCCGACGCCCAAGGTGGCCAATACGATCGCGCCCCTACGCAAACCTCCAAGGTCGCCGTGGCCGGCAGCGGTCCGGCTGAACGCCCTGTCGACGCCGCCCAAGGTCACTTCAGTCCGGTCGAGCTGAACGCCCCGCCGACCACGCCCAAGGTCAGCCCGGCCGGCGGCATCGGTCGGGCCTAACGCCCCGCCGACCACGCCCAAGGCCAGCTCAGCCGGTGCTGTCGGTCTGAACGCCCGGCCCATTCCCCCCAAGGTCAGCTGAGCCGGTGCTCCGGTCCGGCTGAACGCCCCGCCAAGCGCTCCAAGACGCCGACACCTGCTTGGGGCTTTTTCTTGGGCGCCCTCACCAGAGTACGCGCGCCGAGTCGAACTGGGTGATCTTCGTGTCCCGGCTGAGCAGCCGTGTCCCCCGGTCGAGCGCTGTCGCGTAGATGATTCGGTCGGCGGGGTCGCCAGGGAAGCCGCGCTCCAGCGAGCCCGCCCGCAGGGCGATCGAGGCAGTGAGCGGGAGGGCGCTCACGCCGTGGGTAGCGAGGGCGTCCCCGACCCAGGCGCCGGCCGGGCGATCCAGGTCCAGGCGCCCGCGCAAAGCGAGGTAGGCAACCTCATAGGCGCTGATCGCGCTGATCGCCGGCTCGGCGTCCTCGGCGATTGCCGCGCGGGCGGGCTCGCTGAGGCGGGCAGGATCGTCGGCCAGCCACACGAAGGCATGGGTGTCGAGCAGGATCAATCCGCTAGGGGGCTCAGCCCTCGACGTCCCAGGGCCCGACCGAAAAGCTCACCAGCTCCTCGTCGGAGAGGTTGTACTTGACGCTGCCGCGCAGGTCCTGCCGGGGGCTCGAGGGCTCGACCCGGACGACCGGACGCCCGCGCTTCGTGACTACCAGCGCCTCGCCGCTCTCCGCGACCTCGTCGAGGAGTCGCAGGCAGCGAGCCTTGAACTGCGTCGCGGTGATCTCTTTCGTTCCAGACATGACCATGGTCATGGTACCAGGTCATATAAGCTGGTCGACACCGGTCCGTATCGCACAGCGCAAGCCCCTCGAGTCACCGCAGGCCGGCGCATTCCCGGACGCGGGAGCTCGCCCGGCCTCCATAGCCACCAAGACGGCCACCGCCCCCGGCACTAGCAAACCCGGACAGCACAAAGCCCCCGACTTCCCCGCAACCCAAACCGCTGGTACGAGCGCGAAGCGCGGACCGAGCCGCCCAAGGGGTCCAACCCGTCCGCGCAACGCCCGCCGCCCCGGGAGAACCCAGACCTCGGGGTACCTACGACCCCAAAGCGCTGGCGCAACGCCACCGTTACAGGTCGCCGAGGCCGCGACATCCCCGGAAGCGAAGCTGAGGAGATGTCGCCCTTATTCAAAACCCGCGTTCAGCCCGACGCGATCATTTCGATGTTCCTCTCGCGGTCGGCTGAACGCCCCGCCAAGCGCTCCAAGACGCTTACCCCTCACCCTGCAAGCGCCCAGTCGCCCACCGCCGGGGCGGGCTTCAGCCGTGCAGTCGTCGGTGGGCGATCTGGTAGACGGTCTCTGCGTGCGCGCCCCTAGGGTGGTGTCGCATTCCGAACGCGAGGTAGCGCAGCCTGATCGGCGCTTTTTTGCCGCGCTTCGTGCCCGGCGCCTTCTTGGTGATCGTGAACCGGAGCACCATCCCGAACTTGCCGTTCGGCTCGGGCAGGTAGATTTTGAAGCAACCCGGCAACTGCGTCCCGTCGCGACCCTTGGCCTCGCAACTCCGCAGCTTGGTTATCTCGACGCCCTCGGTTTCGTAGCGGGCCCTCGCTTCGCGCAGCACGGCCCAGCCGCTACGGCCACTGCGCAGCATGTCCTCTGCGTAGGCGTCCTCGTTGAAGAACACCCGGGCGTAGCCCTTCTTGACGGCCATGGCTTACCCCTCGCCGTCAGCTGGCAGGAATGGCCCATGGTCGCGCCCGATCGCGGCGATCTCCGCCTCGGTCGCATCGCGCTCTCCGGCCCCCTCGAGCATTGCCTTCCACGAGGTGTCGGGCACGATTCGCAGCTCCGGTCCGGGACCGTGCTCGACGACCACGTAGGCCCCCTCGATGTCGCCGCTCAGGGTGACGTGGGCTTCTTCTGCCATGGCCACAGGATAGCGGCCGCCCTCAGCGGATTTGCGGTCGAACGCCATCGCACCCTAGACGTCCCCAGCCGACGTTTCGTCCCACCCGTCGTCCCTACCGGCATGGGGGAGGCCCGCCAACCCCCGCCGCCACCAACCCCGAACCACGCCCACCCCGGCACCCGCAAACCCAAACCGCTGGTACTAGCGCGAAGCGCGGACCGAGCCGCCCAAGGTGGCCAACCCGATCGCGCAACTCCCGACGGCAGCGGAAGCGAAGCTGAGCAGCCGTCGGTTTGTATTTTCAAAACCCGCGTTCAGCCGGACGCGATCACTTCGATGTTCCTCTCGCGAGATCCCGCATCGCAGATGCGGGAGCGGTCCGGCTGAACGCCCCGCCGACCACGCCCAAGGTCAGCTCAGCCGGCAGCGGTCGGGCTGAACGCCCCGCCGAGCGCCCCAAGACACCTACCCTTCACCCGGCCGGCCGCAGCGCGAAGTGTGCCCGCCGCCGCCAGAGACGTGCGGGGGCGAGGGGAGAGGGCGCCCTCAGGCGGCGCGCACCTTGACCAGATCCTCGATGATTTTGAAGTCCTTGACGTTGTGGGTGAGCAGCGCCGCCCCGTGAACGTTCGCGGTCGCCGCGATCGCGAGGTCGGCCATCCGCTTTCGCGGCGATCCGCCTCGCTTGGAAACGGCGGCGCTCAGCCGCCCCCACTCACGTGCGACTCGGTCCTCGACCGGGAACGGATCGGGGAAGCGTGCCTCGATCAAACCCAGGCGCGAGGTTCGAAGGGCTCGCTCCTCCTCGTCTTTGGCCATCAGCAGGCCGAAATGCAGCTCCGCGATCGAGACCGCGCTGATCGCGCTCTGATCGCCTTTGGGAATCGCTCCTGCGATCAGGACGGACGTGTCGACGACCTCGATCTCAGCCACCACCTTGGCCCGGGCCCTAGCCCTGCTCGGCCCAGGGGTCGCGCAGGTCGCCGTCAAACCGCTCGAGGTCTTTTTCGAGGGTCGCGTCGGGCGGCAGGGCGGCAAGCTCCGCAAGCACGGAGTCGTTCACCCACTGCCGCGTCCGCACCGGCCCCAGCTGCGCCACCGGTCTTCCGGAGACGGTGATCGTGATCTCCTCACCCGCCTCAGCCCGGCGCAGCACCTCGCCGACATGGTTCCGCAACTCTTTTTGGGGGACCGTCGCCATGGGTTCCAGGGTAGCAGTATTGCTACCTCCCTCGATATCGGCGTGTCGCGGCCTCATCCACCCCCAAGACGTCCACAACTCCCGTTTCGTCCCACCCGGCGAGCCCGAACCCGTCTAATAGGCCAAAACCTCGCCGGACTCGGCAGACCAGGTCTCTAGCGACCCGCCCACCGATGCCGCTCGAATCACCGACGACGCCCGATGCCGGTGTGGGAGGGGCCCGCTCCCTCCGCTGCGCCACCCGCGGTCGCACCAACCCCCGAGCACCAATGCCGGTTCCCCGCAAACCCCAAACGCTTGCACGAGCGCGAAGCGCGGACCGAGCCGCCCAAGGTGGCCAACCCGATCGCGCAACGTCCGCGCAATGCGCACCACCACAGGGCCCTCGTCTCTGAGTCATTTTGACTTGAATCTTTGCTGTTGCAGTTCGCGCCCACTCCCCAAGGCCAGGTGCGACCCTGGCGCTGTCCGCGTCAAGCGATGCAAGGACGCAGTCGACGTGGCGTGGCAGCGCCACGCGAGTCGGCGAGGCCGCCGCAGCGCGCAGTGTGCGCGGTGGTGTCAGGGGTGTGCCTGGACGCAGGGGAGGGGGCGCAGAAGCCCGACGCGATCGTCGCGTGAT
Source organism: uncultured Solirubrobacterales bacterium (assembly GCA_963735235.1). Taxonomy (GTDB): domain Bacteria; phylum Actinomycetota; class Thermoleophilia; order Solirubrobacterales; family 70-9; genus VAYN01. The sequence goes on from CAVTKD010000008.1 coordinate 227,247, forward strand.
TCCTCTCGCGAGATCCCGCATCGCAGATGCGGGATCGGCCGGCTGAACGCCCCGCCAATCGCCCTCAAGGTCAGGCTCCGCAACCTATAACGCCCACGCAGCGTCCGCCGTGCCGAGCGCTTCAAAGTCAGCCGTGCCGGTAAGCCGAACCCCCTACTGAGCGCGCCGAGTCGCCTTCCGGCCCCGACAGCCAGCACCTAAAAACGCCAGATAGCAGTCCCTTTCGTAACTACTACGAATCCACCATCCTGGTCTTCGAACTACCTCCGTTGTGGTCCATGGCCCCCAGGTCCATTCTCCTTACATCGGCCCGCTTGGGTAAGCGGGTCAGCTGACCGGGCAGGGGCCCTTATCTCCGTCACACTGATGGGGAGACCGGGGGAATGGCCGGTCTGACGGAGGAGTCTCAGTGACGGCATCGACATCGCCACCGCGCGATGGGCATTTCGCTCCCACCAGGGATGCGGTAACCGTGCCCCTGAGCCCCCGCACCGCACCCGATCCTCGCCCGGGCCACATCGCCGAGCCCTCTGAGTGCGATGCCGCCGACGCCATCCTGCTGCGGCTCGAGCCTTCCGGATCCGGCGCCCTTCTCAGCTCCGACCACTTCTACCCAGAGGCTCTCGGGGCTACCCCTGCCCCCCGGGGCCATTCGGACGGCGCGGGCGGCCCATCTTTGGCCCGAGAGCCTTCCCAGCTCCCGGCGCGGGCCGTCCGTCGCTGTTCCTCAACTGGCCTCATTTCCGCGCAGCAGCTCCAGCGATTTCGCGTGACGCAGCCGTATACCCGGCGGGTCCACGATGTGTCGGAACATGAGCTGGGACTCGAGCAAGCGGGCACCCATCCGTCCGTCACTTGCATCGGCATATTGGAATGTGGAATCAGCGCGGGCCCGTCGCCTCACGTCCAGTCAATTTCAAATTCTGCTGTTGCAGTTAGCGTCCACTCCCCAAGACCAGGTGCGACCCTGGCGCCGTCCGCGCCAAGCGATGCAAGAACGCAGGGAGGCCGTAATAGCAGCGCTATTCGGCCGACCGAGGACGCCGCAGCGCGCAGTGTGCGCGGTGGTGCCAGGGGCGTGCCTGGACGCAGGGGAGAGGGCGCACCCAGCTCCGGGTCGCGCCCGCCCGCCCCTGCGCCGTTCCCGACTTCAAGCACCTCCACCGCTACCGAGGAGAACCGTTGACCCGCTCAGAGCAAAAGGTGAAGTCACCCTCCAAGTCCAGGGCTGGGACCTCCGCCACGCTCTCGAGTTCCCTTCGCGCCGGCGGGAGCGGTGCGCCTTCACCTCGTCGCCTTCACGCCACCCTCGCGGCCCTCACCCTCGTGATCGCCGCCCTCGCGATCACCGCCGCACCGGCCCTGGCCGCTCCCCCGACCGTCACCACCCCCGTCGTCTCCAACGTCTCCTACACCTCCGCCCACGTCGAAGGCAAGATCACCACCGACGGCTCCGGCATTCTTGGAAAGACCGCATTCCTCTTCCAGTACTCCACAGACGGCACCAACTGGAGCACCGGTTATCAGTCGGAATTCAGCACCCACCTCACCGGCGCGGCAACCGAAGCGCCTGTCGAAGCGACCATCTCCCTCCCCAAAGGCGGCACCTCGTATTTCGTTCGCTTGCGCGCCGAAAACCTCAAGATCGGCGGCCAACTCGACGAATCCACCTCTCCTGGGCCCAACCCCGAATTCACCACCCTCGCCGTCGCGCCGCCGGCGATCCCCGACCCCGTCGAAACGACTGCGGTCTTCTCGACCTCGGCAACCGCCAAAAGCACCCTCATTCGGCCCGCGAACGGCGACCCGGCCTTCGACGTCAGCTGCCACTTCGAATACCTCAGCGATGCCGACTACGCGGTGGAACGGAGCGAGGTGCAGGAATTGACCGTCGCCGCCGAAGGCGGAACGTTCCAGCTTGAATATGAAGGCCACAAAACCTCTCAGATCGCCTTTGATGCCCCGGCCGCGACGGTCCAGGGCGCACTCGAGGGCCTCCCGGCCTTTCCGGCCGGCGCACTCACCGTCACCGGGGGCCCCGGCGACCAGAACGCGACGAGCCCCTACATCCTCAGCTTCGGCGGCTCCCTGGCAAATCAGAACGTCGCCCTCGTCCACTCCGACGGTGCCGGGCTGAGCGGGAACACCACCGCTATCAATGTCTTCGCTTCCACAGAGGGGCGAACCGAAGGTTTCGAAGGGGCCGTGGTCAGGCAGTGCGCCCAGAATCCGATCTCTCCCGACAAAATCGACGGCAGCGGCAAAGCCGAAGTCTCCGCCCCGCTCGGCTGCACCGCGCCGCTCACCGAAGCGCCTGAAACGTGTCTCCAACCTGGAACCACCTACCACCTCCGCCTCGTCGCCGAAAACGCCGCCCCCGGCATCGTCACCAAGGAAGCCGCGGCCACCTTCGCCACAACGGCCAAAGTTGCCCCCCCGACCGTGATCGCAACCGACGACGCTTCCGGTGTCGCTAAACGATCCGCCCAGGCCTCCGGTGAGATAGAACGACCCTCCGGAGCTGATCCCGCCCTCGACACCAGCTGTCGCTTCGAATTCGTCACCGACGAACAGTTCACGACCAACCCACCCGGAGAAGAATTTGCCGGCGCCGGCCAGGCTCCATGCGCCGAGCCCCCACTCACCAGCCCCGCCCCCGACTATCCCGCGGTCACTGCCGAAGTCAATGGCGAACTTACAGGGCTCGAACCGGTTACCACCTACCATCTCCTACTCGCCGCTGAAAACGGTGGCGGCGCCGCCACCAAAACGGCCGTCGGCACCTTCACGACGCTCGCGATCATCCCGCCGACGTTCACCGTCGACTCGATCACGGAAATCGGCTACACAGGCTTTCGCGTCACCGGCACCGCCGATCCCGGCAATCAAGGCACCTATCCGTGGTTCGAATTCGCCCCTGCCGGCACAGAAGAATGGGGGGGAGGCTACGTCGGCTCCCTCCCATTCCTGCCGCCCGGCTCGCCCGCGCAGCAGTATTCGCAAAAATTCCCTTGCTTCGCTAGTGATGGCACCTTCTGCACCTCGCCCCTCAGGCCGGGAACTACCTACCAAGTGCGCTTCGGTGGACGGGAGGAGGAACAATTTACGCCCGTTCACTCCGATCCGCCCTACGAGGAATTCACCACCAAAGGCACCAACACCCCTCCCAGCGGCACCCTCTCGATCAGCGACGTCAACGGCACCAGCGCCCACTTCTCCGGCACGGTCGACACCCATGCCCCTGCCGGCCCGCTACCGCAAGAAGCCATTGACACCTATACAGCCGAATGGCGGATCGAATGCACTCCCGCATGCAAAGACGCCAATGGGAACGAGATCGCCGGCACCGTTGAAGCGGAAGAGGGCAACAAAGCGATCTCCGTCGACGCCAAACGCCTCGAACCCGACACGCAATACGAAGAAGTCAAGCTGACCGTCCACAACAGCCTCGAAACCGTCGAAACCGCGGCCCAGAGCTTCCACACCCTGCAGGTGCCGCCCAAGGTGACCTCCACCCTCGGCGCCTCCGACGGCGAAGGCGGCTACACCCTGCAGGGGATCGTCAACCCCAACAAGCACACGATCACCGGCTGCAAATTCGAATGGGGGCCGACCGCGCCCAAATACGCCTTCAGCGCCGACTGCTCGCCGAAACCGCAGACCGGCACCACGGTGCCGGTCACCGTCGAAGCCCACCTGGCCAGCCTCAATCCCGACGTCGACTACCACTCGCTGCTCGTCGTCACCTACGACGCAGGCCTCGAAGAAACCGGCGTCGATCAGGGATTCAAAGCGACCCTGCGCTCGCCCATCACCTGCCCCAACGAACAGCTCCGCAAAGAAAACAACTCCCTCGCCCTGCCCGAATGCCGCGCCTACGAGATGGTCTCGCCCCCCGGCAAGGAAGGCTTTGGCGGGCAGTTCGAAGCCTACGCCGCTGGCGGCGATCGAGTTCTCTATGAATCAGGCGCCGGGAATATCGCCAGATCAGGACAAGGCGTCCTGAATAATTACTATGTCACCAATCGTACCGCCGCCGGTTGGATGACCATCCCCAACCTCAATGGCTCCTCCGGATCCGTTTTCGACGCCCCATCCGAAGTCGTCTCGAATGGCCCTAAGCCTGACCTCTACTCAAAGGATCTGCTTTCGTCGGTGTGGACCATCCATCGGCCCGGTGATCCTGGTCCAGAGGTTGATGTCCAGCCATATCTTCGGGGTCACGATGGCTTGTTTCATCGGATCGGCGTCACCCTAGGGCCGGGCTCCCAAGCACCTTTCGCGACATCAGACGACCTCACACACCTCGTCTTCGACGGGATCCCTTTCGCCACTGCTCCAGGGGGCTATCGCTATGGACCCGGGGTCTACGAGTTCGTCGGCACCGGCAATAGCTCGCCCCGACGAGTCGATGTTGACAACTCGGAAAACCCAATTTCTGGTTGTGTCGGGATTGGCGCCGCGGCAGCCAGCAATGCAACTGCCAGCTCTGTGTCCCGCGATGGAAGCACGATCTTCTTCACCGTGTTCGGGGGCTGCGGCGGTTCCAATCCGCCGGCCGACGAGATTTGGGCCCGCGTCGGCGGCACCACCAGCATCGATGCCTCGGCCTCAGAGTGCACTCGTGCCGACTGCAACGCTCCCGCCAACGCCACCTTCGGGGGGGCCACACCCGACGGCTCCCGCGTCTTCTTCACCACCATCCAGCAACTCGTCGACGCCGACACCGACCAGACCAACGACCTCTACGCCTGCGACATCCCCTCGGGGACCCCAGCCCCGGTAGCAGCCGCCAATAGCTGCACGGCATTGATGCAGGTCTCCGGCGCCCACACCGGCGCCGCCGTCGAGAGCGTCGGCGCGGTTTCCGACAACGGCGACACGGTCCTGTTCACAGCAAAAGGGGCCCTCGCCTCCAACGACGACGCTCAAGGGGAAGGGGCGGTCGCAGGCGACCATAACCTCTACGTCTGGCGCCAAGACGCCGCCCACCCGGACGGGCAGACGATCTTCATCGGCAGAATGCCGAGCGCCAGCACTTCGGGCCCCAGTTACGCCGAAGTGCCTCAGAGCACGCCCGACGGCCATTACCTTGTCTTCAACACCACCGGTCAGCTCGTCCCCACCGACACCGACAACGCCAGCGACGTCTACCGCTACGACGTCGAATCCGGGGAACTGACCCGAGTCTCGACCAACGTCTCCGGGGTCGCCGGAAACGGACCCTTCGATGCCGAAATCCCCATCTCCGGCGCCGTCTCCGACGACGGCCAGAAGATCACTTTCACCACCGCCGAGGCCCTCTCACCCGCCGACGGCAACGCCGAACCCGACGTCTACCTCTGGACGCCCGACCGTGTCTCCCTCATCTCGACCGGAGCGAGCGGGTCAGGAGGTGTGGCCGGCGCAATTGACGGCTCGGGCCAGGACATCTTTTTCGGGACTGCTGGCGCCCTCGCGCCTGCTGATGGCGACTCGAGCGGCGATGTCTATGACGCTCGCGTCGGCGGCGGCTTCAGCTTCGCCCCGCCCTCGATCTGCACCGGCGAAAAATGCCAACCCGAACCGACTCCTCTCTCACCCAACCCACCCTCGCCCGCCAATCAGCCCAACGGTGAAGGCAACGTCAAGCCCCTCAAGCCCTGCCTCAAAGGAAAGGTCCGCAACAAGAAGGGTAAGTGCGTCAAAAAGCCGCACCAAAAACACTCCGGCAAAAAACACCACGGTAAGAAACACAGTCATCAGCAGGGAGGTGGGAAGTGAATACCGATCAGCACAGTCGATCGACCGCTTCCACCGTGAACAAGGAGAACCCTCGCATGACCAGCTTCCGCCGCCTTTCGACTCGCGTCACCTCAATATTTAGTCTGTCGCGCTCAGAGAGCGCGCAGGGCCAAGCTGGCCAAGGACGCAGGGAGGCCGACAAGGGGAGCGCACAAGTGGCTCAGGCGCGTCGACTTGAGTCGACGCGAGCAGCAGGTCGCGTTTCTGAGTTGCTGACCCGCGGGCGGCCGACTGAGAACGCCGGCATGCCCCTCGCAAGCCCGAGCGAGCAAGTCTCACGATCTGATTCCTTTGTGCAGCGAGCGAGAGGCGTGGCATCTATGTCTGAGCGCACTCTCAGCGCCGCCGCCGTCTGCCTAGTGCTCGCCGCGGTTGTGGCGCAGCCCGCCGCCGCAGATGAACCCTTCGGCCTCAAATCCTTCAGCAACCGCACCACCGACGAAGCCGAAGCCCCCTACACCGTCGCCGGCGGCCATCCGTTTCAAAATGAGACCCAGTTCGAAATTCCCATAAAGACGGTAGGTGGGAAAGTATTTGCCGTGGCGCCGCTCAACGGCACCTACGTAAAGCCGCCGCTGGGATTCATCGGCAATCCCGCCGCCGCTTCTCGTTGCCCGCTCGCAAGAGTCAGAGGTACGAACAACTCAGGGAATCTAGAAGAAGCGGACTGCCCGCCCGGTTCCCGGGTCGGTGTCGTCTTTGCCCTGCTCAACGACTTCCCGCATACCGTACCGCTCTACAATCTGCCGCCCGAGCGCGGTTACCCCGCCCAGTTCGGGTTTAGGGTGGGGGGTACGCCCACGGTCATCTCGGTGTTCCCGCAACCGCGCACCGAATCCTATGGTCTCACTGTCGGCACCCCGAGCATCCCTGCGGTCGGGATCGCTGCCTTCAGCGCCACCTTCTTCGGCGTCCCCGGCCAGCGACCGGTCACCGGCCCCAAAGACGGCTCCGGCGGCCCCGAAGCTCCCTTCCTCTCCAACCCACTCAACTGCTCTGAGGCCGAACCGACTTGGAGCATCGCGATCGACAGCCAGCCCCACGCCGGCACCCTGCGCGAACTCGGCGTCCCCGACCTCTCCGACCCCGACTGGAAGACCGCTTCAGAACCGGCCCCGCCGGTGACCGGCTGCGACGACCCGCTCCTCGCCGACCAGTTCCTGCAGGACACGATCGCCACCACGCCCCTCCAGCCCGGAGGCGGGCCGACTCAGGCCGACCAGCCCACCGGTCTCGCCGTCGACCTCGACTTCCCCCAGTCCAACGACCCGACCGACCCCGAATACCTCTCCCACAACAAGCAGTTCGACCCCTCGATCCCCCAGGCACCGGAGCCGAAGGAAATCACCGTCAAGCTGCCGCCCGGCCTCAATATCTCGCCCTCCTCGGCCGACGGCCTCGGCGCCTGCTCGGATCAAGCCTCCGACCCTGCCGGCGACCAGGTCCACTACGACAACACCCAGCCGGTCAGCTGCCCGGACTCGTCCAAAATCGGCACCGCCGTCGCCACCACGCCGCTGCTCGCCAAACACGAACCCGAAAGCGACGACGTGATCGGCCCCGAACCGATCGAAGGCGACGTCTACGTCCTGAAGCCCCACCCAGGCGACTTCACCAACGGCCAGGACGGCAAGTTCCGCCTCCTGATCCAGCTCGAGAACGAACGCTACGGGGTCAACTTCAAGCTCCCCGGTATTGCCGTCGCCGACAAGCAGACCGGCCAGCTCACCACCGTCTTCACCGAAAACCCGCAGCTGCCATCCAGCCACCTGACGGTGAGCCTCAAGGAAGGGCCGCGCGCGCCGCTCGCCTCCCCAACATCTTGCGGCAAATTCGAAACCACCTCGACCCTGGTCCCTTGGTCGACGCCGGGCACCCCCGACGTCCACCCTCACACCAGCTTCGACGTTGGTTCGGGAGCAAACGGCAGCGCTTGCCCCGCCTCTGAGGCGGCTCGTCCTTTTGCACCACGCCTGGAAATCGCCGGCCCCGACGCCGCCAAAGCCGGCGCCTCGTCTCCCTTCACCCTCAAACTCACCCGCCCCGATGGCGACCAGGAACTCAGCTCCCTCAACGTGACCACGCCACCGGGCTTTACCGCCAAGCTCAAAGGCGTAGCCACCTGCTCTGACGCCGCGATCGCAGCGGCAGCCGCGAAGAGTGGGGCGGAGGAGCAAGCCTCCCCGTCCTGTCCGGCCTCAAGTCAGGTCGGCACCGTCACCGCCGGCGCCGGCCCCGGCACCGACCCCTACTACACCCAGGGCAAGGCCTACCTCGCCGGCCCCTACAAAGGCGCTCCCCTGAGCTTCGCCTTCGTCACCCCGGCGGTTGCTGGGCCCTTTGACCTCGGCGACGTCGTCATCCGCGCCGCCGCCTACCTCGACCCGGCCACAGCCCAGGTCACCGTCAAAACGGATCAGCTTCCCCAGATCCTCGACGGAGTTCCGTTGCGCCTGCGCTCGATCACCACCCGCTTTGATCGCCCCGACTTCACCCTCAACCCGACCGACTGCACCCAGATGCAGGTCTCGGCCTCGGTCAAAGGCTCAAACGGCGCAACCGCCAACCCGATGCAGTCCTTCCAAGTCGGCAGCTGCAAGGACCTCGGCTTCAAGCCGACCCTGAAGCTCTCGCTCAAGGGCAAGGTCTCCCGCCGCTCACACCCGAGCCTGCGAGCCCACCTGACCGCCCGCCCCGGCGACGCCAACATCGCCCGCGCCCAGGTCAAGCTGCCCAAAGCCGCCTTCCTCGACAACGCCCACATCGGCGACGTCTGCACCCGGGTCCAGTTCGCCGCCAAGGCCTGCCCGGCCGGCTCGATCTATGGCTACGCCACCGCGACCACGCCGCTGCTCGACTACCCCCTGAGCGGCAACGTCTACCTGCGCTCCTCCTCCCACCAGCTGCCCGACCTGGTCGTCGGCTTCAACGGCCCCTCATCGCAGCCGATCGAAATCGAGCTGGCCGGCAAAACGGACTCGGTCAAGGGCGCCCTGCGAAATACGTTTGAAGCTGTTCCGGATGTTCCAGTTTCTACCTTCGATCTCACCTTGTTCGGAGGGAAAAAGGGACTCATCATCATGTCGAGCGGCTTCTGCAAGGACCCGAGAGCGTCCTACAAACTGACCGGTCAAAACGGAGCCGAGTACAACACCACGCCCAAGGTCGCCGCCAAGTGCCCGAAGGGCAAGAGCGGCGCCAAGAAAGGCAAGGGCGCCAAGAAGGGCAAAGCCAAGAGCTCCAACCGCCTTGCCGCTTGGTTGCCACCTTTCGGTTTCTAACTGACGGCGAATCCGCGCCCGAACGGCCGGGGAGACCCCCGGGCCGTTTGCATGGAGTACTCCGGTTGATATCTGGCCCCTTGAAATAGACGCAAACCTGGTTTACGCTGCTCAGCACTGTTCCCCGCCGTCGGGGCCTTCGGGCTCGGATTGGCGGGGATTATTTTTTGGTGGGACGCTCCATCTAAGATGCTCGGATGTCCGCCCGGGTCGTCGTCTTCCTCGACTATCAAAACGTCTATATGGGCGCCCGCGAAGCGTTCCACCCGTTCGGCTCACCGTCTCAGGATGGCCAGGTCGATCCTTACCTGCTGGGTGAGCTGCTCGCCGCAAAGAGCCCCTTCGATCGAGAGTTGTTCGACGTGCGTGTCTACCGCGGCCAGCCGGACTCCGAGAAAGACCCCCGTGGCTACGCTGCGAATGACAGGCAATGCCAGGCTTGGCGCAAGCGGCCCAAGACAAATGTCATCACCCGCACCCTTCAGTACCCACGCGATTGGCCGGAGGAGAAGGCTTGAGAGAAGGGCATCGACGTCAAGCTGGCGATCGACATCGTCTCGATGGCGGTCCGCCGCGAGTTCGATGTCGGGATCTTGATGTCAAGGGACACAGATCTAAAGCCGGCACTCGAGTTCGTCCATGAGATGGAGGGTGGTCCATATCCGCGCTGCGAGGTGGCAGCCTGGTCCTCGCCTAAGGGATATTCCAAACGCCTGAGCATCAAGGGCACCCAAACCTGGTGCCACTGGCTGGACGAATCCGACTACCAGGCGGTCGCCGATCCGACCAACTACGCCCAAGCATCGCCTGAGCATCAGATCTGAATCGACCACCAGGAACTCCGGTGCGCTCGCCTACCTGGGGCCGCCGGCGTGGGCGCCAGCGCCACCGCTCAGAGCCCCCGTCGAGTTTCCGGCGTCCTCAAATTTTGCAGTTAGAGGGCGGATGGGTTCGAACAGGTGAGACAGGTCCAGCTCTCGCGAGCGAAAACCAAGTCAGGCTAGAACGCAGGTTGACCGAATGGCAGAGCCATTTGGGCGACCGAGGACGACGCCTGGCGCCGGTTTGCAGCCGTGAGAGCGGGCCTGGATCGCCTGTTCGGAGCCAGACGATCCTCCCGAACACCTTCGAAGCGGTCCCCGACGTCCCGGTGACCGACTTCAACCTGACCCTGTTCGGCGGCAAGAAGGGCCTGATCATCATGAGCTCGGGCTTCTGCAAGGACCCCAGGGCCAACATCCAGCTCACCGGGCAAAACGGCGCGGAGTACGACACCACGCCCAAGGTCGCCGCAAAGTGCCCGAAGGCCCACAAAGCCAACAAGGGCAAGAAAAAAGCTGCCAAGCGCTCGCAACTCACCTCGCTTCTCGCGCCTTGGTGAGCGACTCCTAGCCGCGAACTCTCAATCTGCCGTTGCAGTTAGAGGGCGGCTGGGTTCGAACTGACGAGACAGGTCCGTCTCTCGCGAGCGAAAACCAAGTCAGGCTAGAACGCAGGTCGACCGAATGGCAGAGCCATTTGGGCGGCCGAGGACGACGCCTGGCGCCGGTTTGCAGCCGTGAGAGCGGGCCTGGATCGACTGTTCGGAGCCGGACGATCTCCAGAAATGAGCTCGGGCTTCTGCAAGGACCCGCGGGCCTCGCTCAAGTTCACCGGCCAAAACGGGGCGGAGCTCGACACGACGCCGAAGGTCGCCGCCAAGTGCCCGAAGGCGAAGCACGGGCACAAGCGCACCGGCAAGCGCTAGGGCTCGCGGCCTCCACCTCTTCCGCGCCAGGATGCCCGACCACCGCAAGCGGATCGCCACCGAGCTGGACGGGCTCGTTAAGCGCGGGCAGGAGCTGCTCTCCGGCCAGGTCGGTGATAAGCGGGCCGATGGTCTCTCCTTCGGCCTCGACTACCAGGCCTGGTACTCGGAGGCGCTGCCCGTGGTCCAACAGCTGCAGCCCGAGCGCTACGAGGAGTTCCGCACCCTCTACCGGCTCGACAAACCGGCGAAAAACCTAGACGTCGTCACCTACTCGATCAACGACTACATCCATGGCACCGGCGTCAAGGAGACCTACTCGGGGGAGCGCGAAGCGGTCTTCGACGTCGCCAACGTCGCCCTTGGCAAGCTCGGCTTCCAGGTCAACATCCTCAACTCCGCCAAGTCGCGCCTCTCCTCGCTGCTCACCGACATCCGCGGGACGCTGGAGGCGAGCCTGCTCGACGACGAGCTCGAGACCGCCGAGGAACTGCTGGGGGCAAAGCACCTGCGCTCGGCCGGGGTGATCGCGGGGGTCGCGCTGGAGCGCCACCTGGCGAGCGTGATCGCGAGCCACCAGATCGCCTTTCGCAAGAAGCGCCAGATCGGCAACCTCAACGACGCTCTCAAGGAGGCAAAGCTCTACGACGTCGCCCGCTGGCGCCAGATCCAGCGCTTCGCCGACATCCGCAACCTCTGCGGCCACGACGGCGAGCGGGAGCCGAGCGCCGAGGAGGTCTCCGAGCTGATCGCCGGAACCCAGAAGACGATCGCCACCGTTTTCTGAGCCGCCGCGGCAGCGCGGGGGAGGGGCAGCCCCGTCTGGTCGCCACAGGCGCAACCCCTAATTCGTAGAAACTACGAAGCCCCCGCCTCGGCATTCGACCTTTCTCCCTGGCGCTATCGTCCTATGGGGTCCATTCTCTCTAGATCGGCCCGCTTGGGTAAGCGGGTCAACTGACCGGGCAGGGGCCCCTTTTCTCCTTTCACACCGATGGAGAGACCGGGGGAATGACCGGTCTGACCGAGGAGAATCAGTGAGGGCACCGACGTCGCCATCCCGCGATGGCAATCAAGTTCCCGTCAGGGACGTGCTCACCGTGCCGCCCGAGTACGACCACGCCGTCCTCCCGCAGGTCGATCCCTGCCGCGGTGGAGGCGGGAAACGATCGAGCGACATCTCCAGAGCCATTTGGCGCGAGGGAGCAAGAGCAGAGCACCTGGTTCCCCCATCCCTCGCGCGTCCCCGCAACGTTCCCGACTTCAAGCACCTCCACCGCGACCGAGGAGAACCGTTGACCCACTCAGAGCAAACGGCGAAGTCACCCTCCAAGTCCTCGGCTGGGATGCTCGCCACGCTCTCGAGCCCCCTTCGCGCCGGCGGGAGCGGTGCGCGCTCATCCCGCCGCCTTCGCGCGACCCTCGCGGTCCTGGCCTTGGCGATCGCCGCCTTCGCGATCACGGCCGCACCGGCCCTCGCCGAACCACCGACTGTGACGACCCCCGTCGTTTCTGAAGTCTCCTACGCCTCTGCACATCTCGAAACCACCATCGCCACCAACGGTGGCCTGATCGTCTACAGCTTCGAATACTCGACCGATAACGCGGACTGGAAACCGGGTCCGGGTGGGTTCCTCCAGTCAACTGCCAGCGGCCCCGTCCCCCCCGCCACATTGTCCGGCCTCAAGGGCGGGACCGAGTATTTCGTCCGCGTGTCGGCCCACAACATCAGCGGCGACCCCGAAGTCCATTCCCCCGAGCCCAACCCCTCCTTTACAACCCTCGTCGCCGACCCACCCACCGTCGAACAGGTCGACGACGCCTCCGAGGTCGCCTACACCACCGCGACGCTGACCGGCAAGGTCAACCGCCCCGAAAAATCCAACGACCTCGACTGCCACTTCCAATACCTCACCGACGACCAGTTCAACGAAAACCCCCCGGGCGAAGAGTTCGCGGGCGCCACCTCGGTCGAATGCGAACCCAACCCCGTCTCGACCCAGGGCGTCTCCGAAGTCAAAGCCCACCTCAGCGGCCTCACCAACAAAACGGCCTACCACCTGCGCCTCGTCGTATCCAACGCCAGCGCCGAAGACTCCCAGGAAGCCCCCTCGACCTTCACCACGCTCACCGTCGACCCGCCGAGCGTCAAATCGATCGCGAACGCCTCAGAAGTCGAATACACCCAGGCCGAGGTCGAAGGCGTCGTCGAACGACCCGCCAACGCCGACCCCGCCTTCGACGTCGAATGCAACTTCGAATACATCACCGACGAACAGTTCGCCACCAACGAAGCCAACAGCGAACCCGGCTTCGCAGGCGCCACCCCGGTCGCCTGCGAACCCGAAGCCGAACCGGCCGAAAACCCGATCCGCGCCGGAGGCGAATCCCCGGTCAAGGCCAAGCTCACCGGCCTCGCCGCCTCGACCATTTACCACCTGCGCCTCAGCGCCACCAACCAGGGCGGCTCTGACTCCGAGGTGGCCGCGGCGACCTTCGCTACCGAAGGCCCGGTCCCGATGCCCACCGTCCTCTCCGTTGCAGATGCCACCGACGTCACCTACAAAACCGCCAACGTATCCGGCGCGGTAGAACGTCCCGCGGGCGGCGACCCCGCCCTCAACCTCAACTGCCGGTTCGAGGTCGTCACCGACAGCCAGTTCAATGACACCGGCTTCGAGGGCGCAACGCAGGCCCCCTGCGAACCTGAAAGCAACCCGGCTGAAAACCCGATCACAGCCGCCGGTCCGACTGCTGTCTCCGCGCAGCTGACGACCCTTCGATCCGGGTTTACCTACCACCTGCGCCTCGTCGCCGAAAACGCCGCCGGCACCACGGCCAAAGAGGCGACCGACACCTTCACCACGGTCTCCGGCGGGGACACTAAAACGACCATCGACAAACCCATCATGGGCTATACGACCGCTCAGCTGTCCGGGACGATCACTCGCGGAGCGCTCAATCAGACCGAAAGAATCGACCCCTACTTCGAATTCACGGAAGCCGGCGCCGAACAGTGGGCTGGTCCCGCTTGCGGCGAATGCTTCCTGATCCCTACCGGCCCCGGGGCGACCAGCGTTTCCTACGAATTCAAAGACCTAAATCCGGATACCGAATACGAATTTCGGCTCAGCTATCAGGCGGAAGGAGTCCAGGGGCCTCCTGATGAACCGTTCGCGGCAGCCAAAACCAGGCATCTCGAGGCGCCGACCGCCACAATCGACCCGATCACCACCTTCACGGGCACTACCGCCCGCCTCTCCGGCGTCGTCGACACCCATGCCCCTGCCGGCCCGCTCGACGCGCTCGGCAAAGGAGCCTACGAGACCAATTGGCATTTCGAGTGCACCCCCGCTTGCGACGGCCCCGGCGGCGAGCCCTACTCCGGCACCGTGGAGGGCGAAGAAGGCAACAAAGCAATCTCCGTCGAGGCCACTCACCTGGACGCCAACTCCTACTACGAAGTCAAACTGGTCGCTCACAACTCCTTCTACAACGTCGAGACACCGACCAAGACCTTCCAGACCCCGCTCGTCCTCCCCGACGTCCAGTCCACCGCCGGTTCCCCCGACGGGGAAGGCGGCTACACGATCCAGGGCGTGATCGACTCCAACAACTCCAAGCTGACCAGATGCGAATTTGAATGGGGCCCCAACAACACCTATCCCAACGCCTTCAAAGCTCCATGTCTGCCCTTCCCCTCGGGCCCCGACGAGGTCCAGCTGTTGAACGTCGAAGCGCTGCAGGGTCAGTACCGCCTCTCATTCCGCGGCCAGAGCACGACAGACCTTGACTACAACGCGACGCCGGCTGAAGTTCAATCAGCCCTCGAAGCCCTCTCCTCGGTCGGGTCAGATGGCGTGAGCGTTGCCGACGGCGGTGTCGCAATACCCGAGGTCTTTTCCTACTCCATCACCTTCGCCGGCAAACTCGCCGGCGCCAACGTCGAGCCCATCAAAGCCTCTGACGGCACCACGCCCCTTGGTGGCGGCGCCGGCGCCAGCGTCTCGACCACCATCGAGGGCGGCACCGACCACCCGATCGTGGTCGAGGCCCACCTCACCGGCCTCACCGTCGGCGCCGGCTACCACTTCCGGATCTTCGCCACCGACGCCGCCGGCGATGCCTCCAGCGTCGATCGCACCTTCACGCCGACCCTCAATCCCAAAGAACTCTGCGCAAACGAAAGTCTCCGCGAAGAAAACAGCTCCCTGGCCCTGCCCGAATGCCGCGCCTATGAGATGGTTTCGCCCCCCGGCAAGGAAGGCTTCACGGCGAAGTTCGAAGGCTACGCCGCCGGCGGCGATCGAGTTGAGTACGAATCGGGAGCCGGGAATATCGCCAGATCCGGCCAAGGTGTCCTGAACAACAAGTACGTCACCAACCGCACCGCTGCGGGCTGGGAGACGATTCCCGACCTCAATGGGTCGTCCGGCTCCATCTTCGACGCCCCGTCCGAAGTCGTCTCGTTTGGTCCTCTTCCTAAAACGTACTCCAAGGATCTGCTTTCGTCAGTCTGGACGATCAGCCGACGCGGGGATCCCGGGGGTGGGCAGGTGTACCTTCGTAACCCGGACGGAACGTTTGCTCGCGTCGGCGAAACGTTGGGGCCAGAAGCCGGCGAACCCCTCGGGGCCTCAGACGATCTCACACATGTTGCATTCGACGGGATATCTTTCGCCACCTTGCCCGGCGGCTACCGTTTTGGGCCCGGGGTCTATGAGTTCGTCGGCACCGGCAACGGCCTGCCCCGCCGCGTCGACCTCGACAACCTCGATGCCCCGGCGACCGAATGCCCGTTCGAAACGGCTTCACTAGGTGGTGTCGAAGTGGTTGCCAAGGGCAGAGCCGTCTCCGATGACGGCCGCGTGATCGTCTTCTCGGTCGCTGGCGGCTGCGGCGGCGCCAACCCGCCCGCCGACGAGCTCTGGGCCCGTGTCGACGGCACCACCAGCTTCGACCTCTCCGCCTCGCAGTGCAACCGCACGGCGGCCGAACCCGGTGGCGTCTGCAACGGCCCCGTTGGCAGCGGCGCTTGCACCCATGTGCTCGGAACCGGCGAAGAACAAGGTCCTGACTGCCGTGGCGCTCACTTCAAGTTCGCCACCCCCGACGGCTCCCGCGTCTTCTTCACCACCACCCAGCAGCTCGTCGACGGCGACACCGACCAGACCGCCGACCTCTACGCCTGCGACATCCCTTCCGGAGTCCCGGCCCCGGTCGGGAAAGGCAACAGCTGCGCCGCATTGATGCAGGTCTCCAGCGCCGTAACTGGCGCCGCCAAAGTCGAGGAAGTCCTCACCACCTCCGAAGACGGCTCCACGGTCCTCTTCACCGCCAAGGGAGTGCTCGCCGCCAACGAAGACGCCCTCAAAGAACAAGCAGTCGCCGGCGACGACAACCTCTACGTCTGGCGCCAGGGCTCCGCCGATCCGGACGGGCAGATGACCTTCCTCGGCAGGCTCGAAAGCTCCAAAGACCCCTTCGGGCTGCAGACCCAGAGCACGCCCGACGGCCACTACGTGGTCTTCGCTACGGGTAACCAGCTCGTCCCCACCGACACCGACGGTACTCGCGACGTCTATCGCTACGACGCCGACAACGGCGAACTGATCCGCGTCTCGAGCAATGTCGCAGGGGTCGGCGGCAACGGCGACCTTGACGCTGGTCTCTCCGAGGGCCGATCCGTTTCCGATGACGGCGAGAAAGTCGTCTTCACCACCTCCGAGGCGCTCTCCTCCGCCGACGGCAACGGCGAACCCGACGTTTACCTCTGGAGCGCCGGCCACGTTTCGCTGATGAGCACCGGTGCCTCTGGAGGCGGGGCCGCCATCCTGCCCGGCACCAGTTTCTCGCCGGCGATCGACGGTTCCGGTCAGGACATTTACCTCCAGACAGCCGCTGCGCTGACGCCGGCCGACGGCGACGACTCCGTCGACGTCTACGACGCTCGTATCGGCGGCGGGTTCAGCTTCGCCCCGGCCGTGCCCTGTTCGGGTGAAACCTGTCGGCCCTCGCCGTCTAACCCTCCCACTCCGCCGGCTCCAACCACCGCCCAGCCGCCGGCCGAACCCGGCAACGTAAAAGCCTGTCCCAAGGGCAAGGTCAAGAAGCACGGCAAGTGCGTCAAGAAGCCACGCAGAAAACAGGGCGCTAAAAAAAGCCATGGCAAGAAAGCCGGTCATAAGCAGGGAGGTGGAAAGTGAAAACCGCCCGGATCAGCCGATCAACCACTTCCACTGTGACCAAGGAGACTGGCAACGTGACTTCGCCCCAACGCTTCAGCATCGGGTCTCTCGTCCCCAAAGCGCTCCGCATCCTCAGCGTCCTCGGATCCGTGGCGGTTGTCATGGGTTTGCTCCTGCCCGGACTCGCCAGCGCTGATGAACCCTTCGGCCTCAAATCCTTCAGCAACCACACCACCGACGAGGCCGAAGCCCCCTACACCATCGCCGGCGGCCATCCGTTTCAGAACGAGACCCAGTTCGAAATCCCGATCAAGGTGGTCGGTGGAAAAGTGTTTGCGGTGGCGGCGCTCAACGGCACCTATGTAAAGCCGCCGCTGGGATTCGTCGGCAATCCCGCCGCCGCCACCCGTTGTTCGCTGGCAAACGTCAAAGGCACCAACAACTCGGGGCTGCCGGAAGAATCTGACTGCCCGCCCGGTTCCAGGATCGGTGTTGTCTTCGTCGTGCTCAACGACAACCCCCAAACCGTGCCGCTCTACAACCTGCCGCCCGAGCGCGGCTACCCGGCCCAATTCGGCTTCAGAGTTGCCGGAACGCCAACGGTCATCTCGGTCTTCCCGCAGCCGCGTACCGACTCCTACGGCCTTACGGTAGGCACCCCGAACATCCCCTCCGTCGGAATCGCTGCCTTCAGCGCCACCTTCTTCGGCGTCCCCGGAGCTCGGCCGGTCACCGGTCCCCACGACGGTTCGGGCGGAGATGAAGTTCCCTTCCTCTCCAACCCAATCAACTGCTCTGAAGCCAAACCGACCTGGAGCATCGCGATCGACAGCCAGCCCCACGCCGGCTCGCTGCTCGGCCTCGGCATTCCCGACCTCTCCGACCCCGACTGGAAGACCGGAAGCGAACTCGCGCCCGCGGTCACCGGCTGCGAAGACCCGGCCCTGGTTTCCCAGTTCGAAGCCGACAGCCTCACCACCCAACCGCTGCAGCCGGGCGGCGGGCCAACCCAGGCCGACCAGCCCACGGGGCTCGCCGTCGACCTCGACTTCCCCCAGTCCAACGACCCGACCGACCCCGAATACCTCTCCCACAACAAGCAGTTCGACCCCTCGATCCCCCAGGCACCGGAGCCGAAGGAAATCACCGTCAAGCTGCCGCCCGGCCTCAATATCTCGCCCTCCTCGGCCGACGGCCTCGGCGCCTGCTCGGATCAAGCCTCCGACCCTGCCGGCGACCAGGTCCACTACGACAACACCCAGCCGGTCAGCTGCCCGGACTCGTCCAAAATCGGCACCGCCGTCGCCACCACGCCGCTGCTCGCCAAACACGAACCCGAAAGCGACGACGTGATCGGCCCCGAACCGATCGAAGGCGACGTCTACGTCCTGAAGCCCCACCCAGGCGACTTCACCAACGGCCAGGACGGCAAGTTCCGCCTCCTGATCCAGCTCGAGAACGAACGCTACGGGGTCAACTTCAAGCTCCCCGGTATTGCCGTCGCCGACAAGCAGACCGGCCAGCTCACCACCGTCTTCACCGAAAACCCGCAGCTGCCTTCCAGCCACCTGACCGTCAACCTGCTCTCCGGTCCCAGGGCCCCACTGGCGTCGCCGATCACCTGCGGCAAATTCGAAACGACCTCGACCCTCGTTCCCTGGTCGACGCCCGGGACGCCTGATGTGCATCCGAGCGCCAGCTTTGACGTCGGCTCGGGCCCCGACGGGAGCAGCTGCCCGCTCAGTCCCGCAGCCCGTCCCTTCGCCCCGAGCCTCACAGCCGGCACCGACTCCTCCAAGGCCGGTGCCAGCACGCCCTTCACCCTCAAGCTCACGCGCCCCGATGGCGACCAGGAGCTCAGCTCCCTGAACGTCACCACGCCGCCCGGCTTCACCGCCAAGCTGAAGGGCGTCGCGACCTGCTCCGACGCGGCGATCGCCGCCGCCAAGAACAAGAGCGGAGCGGAGGAGCAGGCCTCCCCGTCCTGCCCGGCCGCGAGTCAGGTCGGCACCGTCACCGCCGGAGCCGGCCCCGGCTCCAATCCCTATTACACCCAGGGCAAGGCCTACCTCGCCGGCCCCTACAAAGGCGCCCCGCTCTCCTTCGCCTTCATCACCCCGGCGGTCGCCGGTCCCTTCGACCTCGGCGACGTGGTCATCCGCGCCGCCGCCTACCTCGACCCGGCGACCGCCCAGGTCACGGTGAAGACCGATCAGCTGCCGCAGATCCTCGACGGGGTTCCGCTGCGGCTCCGCTCGATCGAGACAAAGCTGGACCGCCCCGACTTCACCCTCAACCCGACCGACTGCACCCCGATGCAGGTCTCGGCGTCGGTCAAAGGCTCCGACGGCGCAACCGCCAACCCGACGCAGTCCTTCGAAGTCGGCAGCTGCAAGTCCCTCGGCTTCAAGCCGACCCTGAAGCTCTCGCTCAAGGGCAAGGTCTCCCGCCGCTCACACCCGAGCCTTCGCGCCCACCTCACCGCCCGCCCCGGCGACGCCAACATCGCCCGCGCCCAGGTCAAGCTGCCGAAGGCGGCCTTCCTCGACAACGCCCACATCGGCGATGTCTGCACACGGGTCCAGTTCGCCGCCAAGGCCTGCCCAGCCGGTTCGATCTACGGCTACGCCTCGGCGACCACCCCACTGCTCGGCTACGAACTAACAGGCAACGTCTACCTGCGCGCCAACCCCGCCCACAAGCTGCCCGACCTGGTGGTCGGCTTCAACGGGCCCGCCAACCAGCCGATCGAAGTCGAGCTCGCCGGCAAAACCGATTCTGTGAAAGGCGCTTTGCGGAATACGTTTGAAGCTGTTCCGGATGTTCCAGTTTCTACCTTCGATCTCACCTTGTTTGGAGGGAAAAAGGGACTCATCATCATGTCGAGCGGCTTCTGCAAGGACCCGAGAGCGTCCTACAAACTGACCGGTCAAAACGGAGCCGAGTACAACACCACGCCCAAGGTCGCCGCCAAGTGCCCGAAGGGCAAGAGCGGCGCCAAGAAAGGCAAGGGCGCCAAGAAGGGCAAAGCCAAGAGCTCCAACCGCCTTGCCGCTTGGTTGCCACCTTTCGGTTTCTAACTGACGGCGAATCTGCGCCCAAACGGCCGGGGAAGACCCCGGCCGTTTGCGTTCTGGGTCGAACGATTTCCTCGACTCAACCTGCGGCTATCATCGGTCCCAGAATGAAACCGATTCGCACCGACTTCAGCGGTTACGAGGGCAAGTACGTGGCGATGGAGGCACGCACCGGCAAAATCGTGATCGCCGACAAGGATCCGAAGGTCGTCCTCCGGGAAGCAAAAGGCCGTAACCATGTCGTGGTACGTGGCCGTGTCCCGTATCCCGGCGAGCCGATCCCTGTTGGCCTTGGCTGAGCTCGAGCCGCTTCCATGGCTGTATCCGTACCGCGAGGATCCATATTTCACCCGGATGGACCAGCCGAATTCCGCCCTTTCGTTGAGGTGTCCCTGTCCCACGCTGGTGAGACGACGACGGTGCTGGATGGATTGGTGGACACCGGTGCCGATGCGATCCTCGCGAGCGATCTGCTCGCCGAACAGCTCGGCATCGACCTCTCCGACAACGAGGGCGAAACCAGTCACGGGGTCGGCGGCAAATACCACAAAGCCAAGTACAAGACGATCTCGCTGCGGCTGCATGCCGGCGACGCTGAGGTCGGAGAGTATCGCGAGTGGGAGGCCCAGGTTGGCTTCATCGAGGACTGGCACAGCTACAGCTTCGTCCTGCTCGGCAGTGTCGGCTTCCTCGGTCGCTTCACCGTCACCGCCAGCCGCTTCGCTCAGGCGATCGCCGTCGAGGAGCGTGACGCCTTCGACCAGCGCTTCGGCATCGTCGACGCCCCGTGACGAACTGCACCGAAACGGCCCTGGGGGAGACCCCGCCCGGGTCGTATCACTCCGTCCACATACGGTCCGACTTCTCGCAAGCCAAAAAACGCCTGAACCAGGGCGAAGCCCGGAAACCGAGGCTCAAGGTTTCCAGCGAGGCTCGAGCAACGCCCGCCGCCCCCGGACGCGAAGCGGAGGAGGCGTTGCTCCTATGTCAAGGCGGCTTCGCAAATTGCAGGCTTTGGGGAGTCTCTCTCTGGGGTGACGGATTTCGGGGATCTCTCCCTCTCGGCCTCGATCAACAACCGCCAGACCCGGCGCGCCAGGTGTCGCTTCAGGCAGCGCAGAGCCTCTCTGCGGCTCTTGCCTTCGGCCTGCTTCTTGGCGAGGAAAGCCCGCGCCGGCTCGTGCTTTTGCCCCTGGATGACGGCGATCCGGTGCAGCGCGCAGTTGAGTTGGCGATTACCACCACGATCGAGCCGGTGGCGAGTGCGCTTGCCCGAGGAGGCGGGGATCGGCGCAACCCCCGCCAGCCGAGCGAACTTCGCATCGCTGCTCAGGCGTCTGGCGCCCGCCGTCTCAGCGATCAGCTTCGCCGCGGTCATCGTCCCGCAGCCCTCCAGCTCCAGCAACTGGGGGGCCTGGTCGCTCACTAACCCCTCGAGCTCGCGCTCCAGCTCCTTCACCTGCGGGTCCGCCGGCGGATCTCAACCACCAGCTCACGCGCGATCTCCACCCTGGTTTCTTGCTCGGCGCGGGAGAGCTTGCGCGCGACCCGCTCCAGCCAAACCGGGCGGTCAAGACCGCCGAGGGGAACCTCCAGCTCCGGCCAGAGGTCGTGCAGGTGCCAGCGCAGGCGGTTCTGCTCTTGAGTGCGGGCCCTAACCAGGTGCTCTCGATGATCGAGCAGCAGCTTGACCGCCAGCGCCTCCTCGTCGAGATGAGCGGCCGGCAGGGTCTCCACGCCCTCCTGCAGGGCGGCCCGGGCAACGGCGCGCGCGTCGATCGGGTCAGACTTACTCCGAACCCGCTCGCCGCGCCGGCTCGGGCCCGTCAGCTTCGGGGCAACCCGCACCGCTCGCTCTCCGTGGGCGATCAGGAAGCGCTCCAGCGAGCCCGAGACGTGGCGGCAATCCTCGATCGCCCAGATCCGCTCCTCGCCGAGGCCGCGGCCGCAGGCGAGCAGCTCGGCGAATCC
Source organism: uncultured Solirubrobacterales bacterium (assembly GCA_963735235.1). GTDB lineage: Bacteria > Actinomycetota > Thermoleophilia > Solirubrobacterales > 70-9 > VAYN01. The sequence continues at coordinate 249,295 of CAVTKD010000008.1, forward strand.
AGCCGTCCGCGCCGGGATCGTCAACTCGCCGAGCAACTGCCCCGCCACTCCGTCAACCGCCGCGCAGCAATGGGTCTGTTTATGGGTGTCCGCTCCGATTACGATCATCTGCACCGTCCATTCATTGATCTCTTTGCAATGGGCGGATCACCGGCTGACGGGCCTCACTTGGGGCGATGCCACGCTCCTATTAGGTCAAGCCGGGGATCCTCGGGCGGCGGCCGGCGACACAACGCCTCGAAGTCAGACCCTCCGGGGTCGACAGCGGTTTATCGAGTTAGCCCGCCGCCGTCCCGAGGAACCAATCGACGAGGTCGGACGTCACCCGCCGACCCTGGAGCTGACCATGACAGTGAGGCGTTTTATTCAAAAGCCCGCGTTCAGCCCGACGCGATCACGATCTGATGTTTTTCGCGAGCAGTTGCATCGAGTTCGATGCAACTGCGGTCGGGCCGAACGCCCTACTGACCCGCGCCCAGGGTCAACTCAGCCGGCTGCTCTGGTCGGGCTGAATGCCCTACTGACCGCGCTCAAGGTCAGCCATTCCGGTGCCCGACCCCCTAGGCCTCCCAGGCCCCGCCATTGCCACCAGGGCGCCTAACCCCGCTTCCCCTTCTCCCCCGGCGGAAGCCGGTCATAAATCTCATCGGCCAACCCGGTCAGCTCCCCTACCGAAATACCCAGCCCTTTTTCAGCCACGTGAACCAGCCTTTCGTAGGTCGGATTCCTGACCCCCCGCTCGAGCCCGGAGACATGCGTCGAATGAAGCCCCGAGCGCTCGCTGACCTCCCGCTGGCTCAGACCACCCACCTTCCGGCATCGCTCGATGGCCTGCCCAAGCGCCCCCAAGCGGGGCGTGCGTGGTTTCAGCAATCTTTTCGGAGGCACTCTGCTCTTTGAAATGAACTGCGTTCCCTGATCGTTCTCAGGTGTTCACATGAGCATATATCTCCTGACTGTAGGAGTCAGATTGAAAAGTAGATTCAGATCCCGCATTTAACCGATCGGGACCGATGAAGCCTGGGCGACTCGCCCACCCCCGGGACCCGCCAACCCCTAAGGCGCTCCGCACAACGCAAACCCCCTCAAGTCGCCACAAGCCGGCGCATGCGCGGACGCGAAGCGGAGCACATGCGCCCCTTATTCAAGACCCGCGTTCAGCCCGACGCGATCATCTTCTGATTCCTCTCGCGAAGCAGCGCATCGAGTTCGATGCGCTGCCGGTCGGGCCGAACGCTCCACTGACCACCTCCAGTCGCCGCCGGCCCCGTCCACGCCAGCCCCTGGCACCGGCCAGCCAAAGGCGCCCGGGCTAGGGCGAGGCCGGGCGGCGAGGCGCCGGCAGCCCGGCCCTCGCTCCGAAGCAGAAAGCGCTGTCACAGCATTTATGCTGTAATCCTGTGCCAGCACAGCAGCGCATATGGGAATAGCGCCGCTGTGTTCGTCCAGTCATCGAAGCACGGGGAGAGCTAACTCATGGCAGGTATTGGGACCATCCGGTGGAACCGCCGATTCGCATTCTCGTTGGGCGCCGCGACAGGCGCTCTCTTGCTCTTGTGCATGGCCGCGGCGATGCTGATCGCCGCTCCTGCGGCCGACGCCGCCCCTGCCTCTGACCCCTACATCGTCGTCCTCAAAGACGATGTAGCTCACCCCGCGAACGTCGCTGAGCGCCACGAAGAGAATCGCGGAGCCGACGTCGAGCACATTTACGGCGCCGCAATCGAGGGCTACTCGGCTGAGCTCGCCCCTGGCGAGCTCAAGGCAATTAGGCAGGACCCGACCGTGGACTACGTTGTGCCAGATGGAGTCTTGCACGTCGACGCACAGACTCCATCCACTGGTATCAAACGAGTTTTTGCCCCCAACAACCCAAAACTCGATATCGACGAAATCGACGACGTCCGAGTCGACGCAGACGTAGCTATTCTCGACACAGGGGTGGCGCTGCACCCAGATCTCAATGTGGTCTCGCGCGTGACCTGTGTAAATGAGAGCGAGACCTGTGTTACCGGGGGCGAAGATGTATACGTTCACGGCACCCACGTGGCTGGCATCGTCGGCGCCTTGGACAACAACTTCGGTGTGGTCGGATCGGCACCGGGCGCGCGCATTTGGAGCGTCAAGGTTCTCAACGACTCGGGAGACCTCGAAAGGGACTTCGGGGAGGAAAACCAGATGTCTGACGCTCTCGCCGGGATCAATTGGGTAACCGCACGCTCCGCTCAAATCGAGGTCGTCAACTTGAGCTGGGGTTGCTACGAAGACGGTGAATGCCAAGGCAAACCCCTGCGTGAAGCGATCGCAGCTTCGGTCAACAAAGGCGTGGTTTACGTTGTCTCCGCAGGCAACGATGACGTGAGCTCTTCAGGCGAAGGGACACCTGGAGACCCCTACTACAATGCACCCGATGCTCCGGCATCGTTTCCCGACGTCATAACCGTCTCAGCTCTAGAAGACTCCGATGGCGAGCCAGGAGGAATCGGTGGCTCTCCGTTGTGCAAATACTCGGGCGCGTTCTTCGACCACTCTCCGCTTCAGTTGGCCCAGGACGACTACCTCGCCAAGTTCAGCAACTGGGGGCCCGCGATCGACATTGCTGCGCCGGGTACGTGCATTGAATCGACCCTTCCGGGTGGCAAATACGGGTTGATGAGCGGAACCTCGATGTCCTCGCCCATGGTCGCCGGCACCGCCGCCACTTTGGCGGCGGTGAACAACCCCAGTAATCGCACCGACGTCGAAGGGATCCGCAACTATCTACGCGCTCTCGGCAACTACAATTGGATCGACGAACATCAGGTCCGAAAAGGAAAAGATCCTTCGGAATACACGGTAGTTCCCGATGGCGTCAAAGAGCCGCTCCTTACACAGGGCACCATTCCTCCGCCCGTCGTAACCACCAACGAACCCACAGCAGTCAGCCAGACGAAGGCCACGCTCAACGGTTCGGTCAATCCAAGCGGGGTCCCCACGACCTACTACCTCGAATGGGGCCCGACCACCTACTACGGGAACACGTTCTCCAGCAGCGCTGGCAGCGGCACGAGTGCGGTGGGGGTAAGCAAAGTGGTCGAAGGCCTATATCCGGGCACCACCTACCACTACCGCGTCAGAGCGGCAAGCGCCGGAGGCTCTGTCTCGGGGGTGGATAAGCAGTTCACGACCCCAAAGCAGCCGACCGTCTTCCTCTCCGATGCGGGGAGGGGTGCTTCGATGACCCGATGGGCCTGGGACAACAGCATCGGCTGGCAGCAGACCCCGATGAACGGCGACGCGATCGCGGTCGGGACCAAGCCGGCGCCGATCATGCTCAGCGGCACCCCGCACGTCTTCTTCAACGACGCGAGCGCCGGCAACACGATTGCCGACTGGTCGCGCAACGGCAGCACCGGCCAATGGGAAATGAACCGCTTCTACGGTGCCCAGCTCGCGCCGAAATCAAGTCCCAGCGCGGTCGTCGCAAACGGCGTCGCCCATGTCTTCTTCGTCGATGCCAGCCGCAACAACACGATCTCCGACTGGGTTTTGAAAAACCCCACCAGCGGCTGGGAACAGGTGCCCTTCTACGGTGATTCCGTCACCCCTGGCAGCAGTCCCAGCGCGATCGCATATGGCCTCAATGCACAGGCCTACTTTTCCGATGCGAGCAAGTCGAACACGGTCGCGGTCTGGAGCTGGAGCCCGAGCGCGATCCAGCAGCAGTTCTTCTACGGCGACGCCCTGAGCGCGGGCAGCAGCCCGAGCGCGGTCATCAACGGATCCAACCCCCAGATCTATTTCTCCGATGCCGCAAAATCCAACACGATCGGAGTCTGGACCTGGACCCCGACCGCCCTGACGCCGCAGTTCTTCTACGGCGACGCCCTGAGCGCAGGCAGCAGCCCGAGCGCCGTCATGAACGGATCCAACCCCCAGATCTATTTCTCCGATGCCGCAAAATCCAACACGATCGGAGTCTGGACCTGGACCCCGACCGCCCTGACGCCACAGTTCTTCAACGGCCATGCGCTGAGCGCAGGCAGCAGCCCGAGCGCCGTCATGAATGGCACCACCCCCGAGATTTACTTCGCTGACGCGACCAATTCGAACACGGTGTCAGTCTGGAAATGGACCCCTACCGCCCTGACGATGACTCCCCTCTTCGGCCCCTCGGTCAGCACCGGCAGCAGTCCGGCCGCGATGTTGTTGGGCTGAGATATCAGTCACGACTGACGCGGTCATCCGCTCGCTGCCACAGAGGACTACGTCGAGTCGATTTACTACCGCGCCGCCGACGGCTACGTCTGGGAGCTCTGGCGCAATCCGAGCACCGGAGTCTGGGCAAATGCCCCGTTCTCGGCAGCGCAGAAAATGGGGTAGGCGAGCAGACTCAAGAAGTATCGAGACATTCGATATTGGATGGAACGGCATCGAGGTCGGGGATCAGGGTGGTGTGGAGGGTCTGGGGCCCGAGCGCGCCGCGCTTTCGCGTCGACCGCGCCCGGCGCGAGCGCTTGAGAGTGCACAGCGCCCTTCGCCAGGGCCTTCGCGTGGATCGCCCCCTTGGCGAGGCTCTTCGCAGTCACGGCGCCGGGAGCGATGTCGCCCTTGCGAACAATGGTCTGGCTGGGTAGGGCAGTGGCGCTTGCAGTCAGCGAGACGATCAAGGCGGTGAACCCCAACACGCCCCGATCGATCCAGCACAGTCCCCAGGCTCGGATGCCTCAGTTCGGACTTGCCCATTTCAGCCGTCTTGATCGACCTGTCGAGCCGGTCGACTCGATAAATCAACTTTAGAAGACCGGCTGGCGGGTGAGGGAAAGTATCGAGCTTACGTCCGCTCGGTCGCGAACGGCAAGCTGGCACTTCCATCTCTGGTCGACGTCAACGTCCACTGACTGAACTCGACCTCCATCCGTTGCTTTGCGGCCACGAAAAACCTGGCACCGGCCGTCGATCCCTGCAAGCCTCTAAAGGGGCTCCTTACGGCCCTGCAGGTTCCGGGCTCGCCGTCCGGTGCTTCGCGGCCTCCATCAAGGCCAACGGATGGGAGGGCGAAGATGTATTCCAGCACCGAGCAGCAAAGGCGCGAGCGGGTCCAGACCCTGGCCGACAAGCTCTACCGCGAGCGCCGCCAGTGCCTGCTGCGGATCGCGAGCAAGAACGCCGCGAACGAGGCCGACGCCGAAGAGGCCGTCCAGTTCGCCTTTCTTGCGGGCGCTTTACCGCCGCCAGCACCTCGCCCGCAGTGCCGGCCAGGAGGCCGGTAGGGCCCGCGCAGCTGATCGCCCCGGTCGACGAGGCCTGCGGGAAGCTGGCCGCCTTGAAGTCGGCGGAGCGACGCGTAATCGGCCTGCTTTGCGGCAGGCTACAGCTACAAGGAGGTTGGAGCGATCACCGGTTGGACGCACACGAAACTCAGCCGCTGCATCGCCGAGGGCAGGGCCGCCTCGAGAGGCCACGGCCAGCTGATATCGGGGCTACCGGGCCGGGGCTTGGGGATCCCTCCCGGCTGCGACCACCGGGGGACGGACAATAGCTAGGTTAGCCCACCGAGCAGCGGGGCAGCGCCAGCAGCCCCTCGGGCCGCAGCCCGTCCGCCACGGTCTTCAGGTACTTGCGCCGCCCGTGCCTGGCGACGACGACTTCGACCGGGATCGGCACCCCAGGCACCCTGACGTTGTAGCGGGCGCCGCTTTCGATCTCAGCGATCACGGCCAGCTCGCTTTTGGTCCAGTTGGGGCCGCCGACGCACTCGACGCGCCGATCGGCGCCGCCGGGGTTCAAGGTGACGCAGGTGATCTCGGTGGGCATCGGAGTCGGCGCCTTTGGTCCTGTCTCGGTCGATGCCGGATGCCCGAGGATCTGCGACTGGGGGCGAATTGAGCTGGTGCCCGCCGGCGGGAGAGGCGGGCACATTCGCCAGCAGATCCTCGGCACCCGGCACTACCGATTGAAAGTATTCACACTAATTGGGAGAATGCAAGGGGCGGATAGGTCAGCGCTGCCCCGAGCCGTGACTTGCCTGCCTGCGCGTGTCGGGCGCCGGGGGTGAAGCCCGGCTCGAAGTGGTTGACCCAGCAGGGCCCGTCGTTCACAGGCCTTGTTCACCCCCCGACAGCGCCGGAACCTAGACGTAAAGAGGGCAAAGCTCATGTCGGCACCTCAGATTGTGCGTCCGACCGCCTCCTAAAAACGCTGCACTGGGTGACTTTTGGCCCTTAGAGCGGCAATGGGGTCGCGGTCAACAGCTTCGGGCATCGGTCTTCATAAGCGGGGGGGTTATCGGGCGTTGGCCGACGTCACGGGCCGCATTCGTGGTCCTGCGAGTCGACCCAGAGTTCGGCATTTCTAGAAGGCGCTCCCGCGCCGCGCGGTGAGAGCCTCGGCGCCAGAGCTTCTCGTTATGCGAGTCGTAGGCTAGGGTCATCGACCACCGGCCCGCAGCGCCGCCCGCCCCTCCGCGATGCAGCGGTTCACCTTCGTGTAGGTCCAGTCGGTCAGCTGTCCGATCTCGCGGTAGCTGTAGCCGGCTGCCAGCAGCGAGAGCGCCCGCCGCTCGTCGCGCTTCAGCGCCGCGAGCTGGCTACGGATGGCGGGGATCTCACCGACACCCTCGAATGGATCCTCGGCCCGCCCGCGGGCACCGACCAGCACCTCCTCGCTTGAGTAGCGGTCGATTTCGTGCTCGGTCCCGTGTTCCCAGCCCCAGCGCCGCCGCCGGTAGAGCGCCCAGCAGCGCCGCTTCAGCGTCAGCGACAGCCAGGCCAGCGGCGGCGCCTCGCTGTCAGGATCGAAGTGATCGATGAAGAGGATCAAAGCGTCCTGCAGGGCCTCTTCGGCGTCCTCGACGCCGGCGCTGTTGCGCTTGGCGATCCTGAGCAGGCGGCTCCGGTGCTGGGCATAGAGCTGTTCGGCGAGCACCGCGGTACGGACGGGTAGCGCTACTTGCCTTGCTGCAGTTGTGGCGGCCATGGCCGCCTCCCTTCGTCGCTGAGTTGACGAAGGTCGCGATGCGCCGGCTAGGCGATCCCGGAACCCGCAGGGCCGCAAGGAGCCCTCGCAGAGGGCTTGCAGGGATCGCCGCCGGCGCGATAATCGCGGCCTGGCAGCTCAGCGACGAAGGTGTGGCGTCTGGTCGGCCGGTAGTGAGGCAGCGCGGGAACTATCCGTCAGGCCCCACGCATGCTTCTAACCGAGCAGCTCGTCCACTGTCGGTGATCACGAAACCGCGGTTTTGCGTGATCACCGACAGAGATCGCCCACCCGCCCCCACCGAGCGAGCCCTCTGCCCCAGGCAGAGCGCTCGCGAGGCAAAATTTGAGGCTGCGAACAGGGCTGCGAATTTAATTCGCAGCCCTCTCCACGGCCCCCTCCCATTCCAGAGCCGTTTCCATGTACCGCAGCCTTTGACCCGCGCGATCTGCGGTGCGATGCAGATCTAAAATTCAGCTAGGACCAGGGTGCAAGTTCTCTCTTTTGCCCAGGAAAGCAGCCCTCGTAGAATCGACAGAGATCCCCATCCGCCTCCGGCAAAATTTTGAGGCGAAAAGGGCAAAGGCGCCAAGAAGGCCAAGGCCCACAAGCGGACCATCGCCTGGCTCCCTGGGCTCGGGTTCTGACCCGAGAATGTCTGCTGGCGCTGACTCTCCTGCGCCGGCAGAGCGGTGGGTCGGCGCCGGCTGCCGCTGAGCGGCGATGCCGGACATGGTCCATCGCGATCTCGGTCGGGAAGCCGGCTATTCCAGGTAAGGCGCAATCCAGGCGCTGTAGGGCCCGATGAAGTCCTGGGCGGGGAGAAGGACCAGCTTGACCGCTTCGTGGAGGCGGCCCGCTTTCACCGCCACATACTCGTGCTCGATTGCTGAGCGGGCTTTCTGGGCTCGCTTGAGGCGGTTGCAGAGCGCGGCGCTGATCACTCCCTCCGCTTTTAGCGTGTCGAAGGCGCGTGCGGCGTCACTCTGGTGGCTTTTCGCAGGTGCCACTTTGGCCAGTCTTGCGCCGTATTCGGCCAGCTCGACGACGTAGTTCTGCACCCGGCTGAAGGCCCGTTCAACGGCCTGGACCTTGTTGTAGGACTTGATTCCCGACTTCCGTTCGAAGGCCGGTTTGAACTCGGTCAGCTTGAAGTCCTCGCCGAACTCCTCCATCGCGCTTTGCAGCGCTTCGATCTGGAGTGGCAGGTCCTCGAGGCGCGCGCTCACTTCGCTGCGCAGCATCGCCGGCGTCTTCTTCCCGACAGCCATCAGTGCTCGGCGAGCAGCCGATCGACTTCCGCCAGGGCGCGGCGACCGCGAGCGCGCTCTTGCCGACGGGCGCGGCGCGCCAGCTTCTCTGCTTGCGACCCTAGCTCGGCCCAGCGGCCCTCGCGATCGACGATCACGCGGCCCTCCCGCAGCGCTTCGGCGAAAAGGAGTGGGCCCGCTTCGGCGTCCTCGACGCTCAGCACATCTACCTCGCGCTCCAGCAGGCCTTCGAGCTTCAGCTCTAGATCGACCACTCGAACCAGCGAGGAGTCCCTCATCGCGACCAGAAGATCGATGTCGCTCTCCCGGCTATCTTCACCGCGAGCGCTTGAGCCGAAGAGAAGGGCCAAGCGAACGTTGTGCTCGGTCCGAAGCGCCGCTCGCAGCGCCGCCAGCAGCGGCCACTGACGCAGGACGTACTCTTTCTCGAGTGCGGAGAGTCTGAGGCGCCGGGGCGAGGATCGTGCTCCTCGCAAGGTCCCCTCCGCAACGGCCCGGCGCAGGGTGCGCTCGCTCGCTCCTACCTGCCGCGCGAGTTGACCGAGTTCAGTCATCTGTCCATTGTACCGCGCTCATGTGTCCGTAAGCTGGTCAGCGCCCACGGCCGCCGGGATTCGAGCCCAGCCTCTCATCCCGCCCAAAGAAGACGGCGTCGCCACAAGACTCCCCGCCGGGCCTGGGCTTGTCGGAGACGGGCGGCTAGGGCTAAATAGCCGCCGCAAGGCGGCCTCGACAGCCGGGACTTCTGCCGCGGCACCACAGACTGGGCTTTTGGAGGATTTTGGCCTTCCTGGTCGATCAAGGGGGCCTCATCGCGCCACCACCTCGCCGACGAGGATCTTGTTTCCGGCGCGAGCATTGCGGACCGCGCGCTCGACGGCGCGACGGGTTTGACCTGGCGCGCAGGGATAGTGGACCTCGCTGACCCAGCTCGCTTGGCGCCAGGCGCGGATGATTCCCTCAAGACGGCGCGGCGACTTCGGCGTCAGCTCAACCTCGATCGCGATCGTGCCGGCCTCGGCGACGATCGCGAGGTCGGGACGGTGCAGGCGCGGTTTGCCGTTGGGGAGTTTGCCGACCTTGGCGCTGGCGATCGGACGTTCGGCGATCTGCTCGGCCAGGACGATCTCGCGCTCGGTGAGGACGCGCTCGTGGCCGTAGTGGTTGCCGGCCATCTGCGCGGTGGAGGCGCAGCGCAGCCAGTGGTCGACCGACCCCGGCGAGACCACCGGCACCGGCAGGCCGAGGCCGGCGTAGCGCAGGCCGTCGCGGGTCGCGCGCAGCAGGCCGGGCTCGGAGCGGATCAACTCCAGGCGCTCCAACAAGCCGGCCTCCAGGCAGCTCGCGACCCGGTCGTAGGTGACGGTCCGCCCGGCGTCCATCGCGACCATCACCTGGGCGATCCTGACCACGCCGTGGCGGCCGACGTAGCGGAGGAGCTCCAGGTCGCGATCTCGACCCCGTCCGGTCCCCAGAGCCCGCACCACACTGCTTTCGATCACGGCATCCATCACTAGCTAAGACGAAGCGCCCCCGTTTTCGCCCCCTGCGCTTCGTCTTTCTGCTTCACACCCCACCCGTCCCCGGTTCACATGGTGAGTGGGCGTGGTCGGCGGCCGAAGTGCGCTCTCATCCGCTCAGGAAAGGGGCCTGGGGGCGGATTGCCGGTCCGGGTCTGCGTCCGCCCTCCCGTCCGCCCTTGCGCGAATCGCAGCGGTCCTCGATCACAGAGGCGATCGGCCGCGCCGCCCCACCGGCCCAAGTCGCCAACTAGATCTTCAGCGCCAGGCGCCGATCAGCTCGTCCGGCGAGAGCGCCACGTCAAGCGGGACGTCCGCGTCGAAGCCTTGCGAGCTGACCCCGACCAGCAGTGTCTTCTCGTCGCCCCCCGGCACCTGGCCCCGGCGCGCGGCCAGCTCCAGCGCGTCGGCGCGGCTGAAGCGCCGCCGCGCCCGCCACTTGACCTCGCCGACGAAGGCGACCCGCTCCGCCAGCGGCCGGCCCTCGCCCCCCACCAGGTCGACCTCGATCGTCCCGGTCCGGTTCCAGTAGCGCCCGGCGTAGCGGGCTGCGCCGAAGCGCTTGGCGTCGGGCAGCAATCGCTCCACCGAGTCGCGCACGACCGGCTCGATCGCCCGGCCCCGGAAGCTCGGCCAGCTCTCCCGGAACTCTTCCTCGAGTAGGGCTCCGCGGCCGCGCTCGATCGCCTCCACCTTGCGGTTGACGAAGCGCAGCCAGAAGCGCATGTAGGGGTCGACGATCTCCCACAGCGCGGTCTTCGGCGCCGCCCGGGCCGAGTAGGGGGTGAGCCGGCGCACCACCTGCTTGCGCGCCAGCAGCGCCAGCGCCTCGTTGACGCTGGTCGCGTTCAGGCCGGTGCGCGCCAGGATCCGCGAGTGGGCCCGGGATCCCTCCCCGAGCGCCCCCAGCACCGCCCGCGCCTGCGTCTCGGTCCCCAGCTCGGCGCTGACCGCCCGCTCGGCGCTGACCACCAGAAACGAGGTGGGGTCGGTCAGGGCCTCGCGCAGGTAGGAGGCCATCTTGCGCCCCTTGCCCCACTCCAGCGCCAGCACCGGGAAGCCGCCGATCACCAGGTAGGCGTCGAGCGCGTCGGCCGGCTCCAGCCCCAGCATCTCGCCGACCTCGGCCGGGCTCAGCGGCGCCACCGCCATCTCGCGGGCCCGGTCATACAGCGGCCGGCCCTGCTCGGTGAGCGCCTCCATCGTCGCCTCGTCGGAGCCGATCAGGATCACCAGCACCGGAGTCTCTTGGAGGCTGCGGTCCCAGACCATCTGCAGGACCGCCTCGATGCTCGGCTCCTTGGCGACCAGGTAGGGGAACTCGTCGATCACCAGGATCACCGGCTTCGCCTTCGTCGCTCCCTCGGCCGCCAGCGCCAGCGCCGCCTCCCAGGTTTCGGGCCGCAGCCCCGCCCTGATCTCGGCGGCCCGCGGCGCCTCGGAGCCCTCGATCGCCCTGGTGAATCGCCCCAGCTCGACCTCGCTCGCCTCCTGCACCGCTGTGTAGTAGACGCAGGGGCAGCCGGCGCTCTGCGCGAACTCCTCCACCAGGCGCGACTTGCCGACGCGCCGCCGGCCGCGCATCGCGATCAGCGCCCCGCGCCCGCTGCGCTTCACCTCGGCGAGGCGCTTTGCCAGCAGCCCCAGCTCCCGCTCTCGTCCGGCGAACTTCATCGTTTCAGTGTACTGAGGCCGAAGAACTTTACAACGGAGAACTTTTAAAAACGTTTCCAACCATAACTCGGTGGCCCTCTGGAGAGGTCAAGGCGAACTTCAGCAACCAGGCGAGTTGACCGCGGAGGTCAGTCCCGTGGTGCAGGTAGAAGTCCCGAGCTTTCTCGTCGAGCGCATGAACAAGCAAGACGCGGACGCCGAGCTGGGCTACGGCCGCGAGTGAGCGTTCCATCGCGTCGCGCAGCAAGAAGGCTCCGAGGCCCTGCCCCCGCACGCTGCGATTGACGGCCAATCGCGCCAACAACACCGCCGGGATCGGGTGGCGGGGCATCCCCCGACGTGCCCTCGAGCTTGCCTCGCGCTGGCTCACCTCGGCGGCGCAGCGGGCGTGGTAGCCGACCACCCGGGTCCTGCTCTGCATCGCTCAAGACGTAGGTGCGTGCCGATCCCGCCGCGGCGCCGGCGCGGGCGTGCTCGCGCAGCCAGGTGTTTCAGCGAGCCTACCCCGCGGTCGAAGGCCTCCAGCGGGTGATTCGGGGCCCAGTGGCTCAGGGTCCCCGAAGCACGGCATCGGCGCTGCTCCTACTCGGGGCGCCGCCGGGCAAAGAGTTCGGCCAACTCCGGCTGGCGTGAAGGCCTTCCAGTCGGCCTCGTCCAAGACGAAGTGAGTGCGATCGGCCAGTAGCCGCTCGGGCCCGCTCGCGCCCGCCCTCGACCAGGAACTCGGTTATCGACTCCTCACACAACGAGCTGGCCCACTCGAACAGCGCCCTGTCGGCGGCGGCGATGCGCAGATGCAGCGGGCTTCCTTGGTTGCCATTACCTCCGCAATCCGCTGATGGCCGAACCCCCGCAGCGCTCAGAAACCCGGATCGCCAACTAGCGCGCGGACTTTCGCCATCGCCGTGGCGTGATGGCGGTCGGCGGCCGACTTCTGCCAGCCGAGCTCTCGACCCGCCTCTCTGATCGAGTTATCTTCGTAGTACACGAGGGCCAGCAACTTGACCTCTTTCTCAGGAAGGTGGCTCAACACCTCGTGAAGACGCTTCCGTCTATCGCTGTCGATCACCTCTTGTTCGGGCGTCGGCGTCGATTCGTCGGCAAGATGAAAGACCGAGTCGAGCGGCGCCACATTCGGCCTGCGCCTTTCGGAGTCGCGGAGATTCAGAGCGCGCCGATAGGCACAGATGATCAGCCAGCCAACCGGATTGCGGGCCGGTGGGCTCTTTTCAAGCCACACCTGGTACTCGACGTGAGCCTGTCCGAGCATGTCGTTTGCATGCTCGGCGATCCAAACCCGCGGGAATTTGGGTCTGAGCATCAGCTTCAGGCCGCGTTCAGCCTCTCGCAACTGCGCGGGAGTGATCACTTCATGCAGCTCGGTAGAGCTGGAGCGCTTGGAGGGCAGCGGCAGGGGTTTTGACGACTGAGTCGATTGCCGATGATTGCTGTGGTCTGCTGGCATTTGGGTCTCCTTGCAGGTGTCTTGGGGATAGGGCAAAGAGGTGCTCGCGCATTTTCGGCGCGCCGAAAGGGGCAGATCGGCACCGCGTCCCTGCAAGCCCCTGGAGGGCTCCAGCTCGCTCGCCTTCGGCTCGGGCTCCGGGACGCCCTCGCCGGCGCCCTCGCGGCCTCCATCAAAGCCAACGAATGGAGGTCACAGATGCACGCCAGCACCTCGATCCAAGTGGCCCGGTGACTCTGAAGCGGCGAGTGCTGGGCCGGCAGCCGCGGCGTGTCGGGGCTCAGTGGCGCCCGTCCCGCCGCCGCCACATCGATCGGCTACAACGAAACGCACACGCAGACGGTCGACCCGGGCAGCAGCCTGAACACGGTCTCCTGCATCCCGGCGACGACTAGCGACCGGGGCTCAGGAGACCGCGGCGATCATCGCCCGCGCCGCCTCGAGTTGCCCGGCTCGCAGCACCAGGCGGCCTTGTTGCTCCGTCGAGCTCGGTTGGACAGCGAGATCGTCGAGCCTCGGGGCGGCGTCGAGCGAGGTGCTGTCGAGGATCTTGACTCTCGTGACCCATGGCCACTGCTTCTCGTCCCCCTCGAATCCGCGCCGGCGAACGAACTCAGGATTATGTTGCGGCTCGCTCGTCACTTCAGCCAGTGCCGGACAACAGCGCACCGGGCCGTCGAGCTCGACCAGGTAGAAGACGATCAGGTCGCCGATCTCGTACTGCGGGCCTCCGACGAGGTGCGTCGGCGACGGTGGCGGTCGCCCATCGCTGATCCATTTGACGTGCCGCCACCAGTTCGGCTTGTCGCGACGCGTGTGGTGGTAGAGCATCTTCAGCCAGAGCCCGGTGGTCCCGCGGCCGCGTGACTTCGGCAGGTCCTCGTCGTCCTCGTAGACAAACGATCCGTAGCCGCTGCCACCGTGACCGCCCCCACCACTCGGTTTCATCGCGGCGTACTTGTCGAGGGTGCGGCGGCTGACCCGATCGGCCTTCCCCCACCAGCGTTTGGTGATCGCTTCCGCGGAGGTGACCTGGGCCGGTCGCAGGCGAACTCCCAGCTCCAGATTCCGCCGTCTCTTGCCACCCAGCCCCTGAGTCGTCAGGTTTCCCGAGCCGATAATTCCGACTTTCCCGTCCACCAAGACGACCTTTGCGTGGAGGTTGCGGGCGCTCCTGATCTCGAAGCCCGACTCCTGCAGCAAGAGCAGCGCGCCGGGGTTGAGAAATCCGCCGCGAACCGCATTCTCATTCAGTGCGGTCAGGAGGAGCTTCGTTTCGGCGCCCGAGGCTAATGCGGCTCGGGCGATGTCCTGGGCTACCGTGAGGGAAAGAAATGGGGCCGCGATCAGGATCCGCGACTGTGCCCGGCGGACTCCCTTTAACAGGGGACCTGCTGCGGCGTCCAGAACCTCTCCCGACACGCGCCTAACCTACCTCGTGTCGGCCCTGCGACCCACAGAGCATCCCCGGCAGTGGCTGATGCCGATCGGCTAAAGCCATTTGCGCCATCTATGCACCTTTGACGCGCGCGACCTGCAGGAAAGGGCAGATCCCAAAACTCAGCAGGATCCAGAAAGTGCAAGCTCTCTCGGGGTTCGAATTCCTCCTTCTCCGCATTTCATCCTTAATTCGCTCGATTAGCTGATAGAAGTCCCATCGGTATGACCGACGAGACCCCGCTTCAGAAAGCGGAACGAGAAAAACTCGAAGCCGAAACCGCGAAGCTCGGCTCCGAAGGGGGCAAGGTCTCGGCGGAAACGAAGAAAGCCGGAGCCGAAGCCGACAAGGCGACCCGTGACGCCGCGATTCCGGCCCCGCCGACGATCGCGGGCGGGGTGGAAGGGAAGACCACCGACGAAGACAAAGACGGGATGCTCGGCCGCATGGTCGCCTACCGCCTGCTTGGGGACGCGGCGGCCGAGATCGCCAACGCGATACCCGATCCCGTCGACCCAGGCCACAAGTCCCGAGTCCTACTCGTCGAAGACCGCTCCCTGATCGAAAGCGACTGGCCATACCGGGTCGTCAGCACCCAGCTCGGCTCCGAAAAGACCGCCGTCGAGGCAGCCCTGGGCCGTGTCAAGGGCCTGCCGGCGCCGGCAGCCGCGCCAGTGCCGGGTGCGACCGGGGTGAATAAAACGACGATAGCCCCGCTGGTCGCTGTTGCCGCCGGAGCGGCGGTGCTGTCGACCGCTACCAGCCTCATCGGCCTGTTCAGGACCGATTACACGATCTCTGGCGGGGAAGCGAAAATCGGCGTCACGCCGCTGCTTGCCGCCACCGCCAAGGCCCTGCACGCCAAGGGCTGCAAGGTTGTGGTCGACGGCTTCGAACTGCTCGAGGGCGATTTGGTCGAGAGCTTCTGGGGCGCCAGGGAGTCGCGGCTCGAGCTGGAGGCCGAGATCGCCGCCAAGCGGACCCAGTACGGCGCCGCCGAGCTGCCCAGCGGCACCCCCGTGGCGGTTGGCACCGAGGCCGGGCGCGCCACCCTCGCGGCCGCCGAAGTGACGATCAAGGCCTTCGACGACTTCACCAAGGCGATGACGACCGCGGCCGGACAGGGAAGCCCGCCGCTGCTTGTCAGCGCGGCCCGCCGCGAACGCCTGCACCTGCCGGCGACCGATCGGCGCGCGGTCAGCCACGTCGTCTACGCGGCTGTCGAGGGCGGCGGCCAGGAGGCGATCGCCAAACACGGCGGGTTTGGGAGCAACAAGCGCGCCTCGTTCCTCGGCGGCGCTCAGGTCTCCTACCTCCTCCACGACGTCGCCCAGAACGCCACCATCGCCGCCGGCAGCCGACAGCTCGTCGGTCAGATCGAGTTCGACCTCAGCGAGACGCGCGCCAAGCCGCTCGAGCGGATCGCGATCGAGCCCTCCGGCGAGGGCTAGCCGGTCTGATCCGACTTGCCGCCGGCCTGGCGCTTCGCCGGTCCCGGCGGGGGATAGCTCTCCTCGCCGGCCACCGTCCAGTCGGGCAGCTGCTCGTCGAGCTGCCGTGCCGCCTGGGGCGGGGCGTCGACCAGCAGCGCTTGCGCCACCTCGTGGTCCAGCACCTCCACGCCTGCCGTCCGCTTGATCAGGTCGATGTCGGCCTGACGCGGATTTGGACCATTGAACTTCAGCACGAACCGGGCCATCCCTACACGGTAGCCGGGTCCGGCAAGCCGGACCCTTCGAAGGCGCCGCCGAAACCCTGCAGCGAGCCATGGGCCTTGAGCAGCGCCTCGATCCTGTCTGAGCGCGCGGCTTCGCGCGGCATGCCCAGCGTCGCCGCGTCGCGCGAGAGCAGGCAGGCGATCGCGCCGGCGACCACCGGCGCCGCCATCGAGGTGCCGCTCATCGCGCCGAACCCGTCATTGGGCACGGTCGAGAGCGCCCCGACTCCCGGGCCCATTGCCGCGACCTGGGGACCGACGTTGGAGAAGCCGGCGATGAACTCCTCGGGGTCGGTTCCGGAGGGCGGGCGGACCACCGCCGACTCGTCGAGCGATTCGGCTGGAAAGGTGCCCTCGCGACCCAGGGCGCTTATCGCCGTCGCCCCCGGATAGGCGCCCGGGTATTCGACCGACTTGCGGCTGTCGTTGCCGGCAGCGGCGACGACCAGCATCCCCCCGTTGCGAGCGTCGCGCACAGCCTCTTCGACGATCGGCTCCTGGGGACGGGAGCCGAGGCTGAGGTTGACGATGTCGCAGCCGTCCTGAGCCGCGAAGATCATCGCTTTGAGGATCGCGTAGTTCGTGGCGCCGCCGTCGCCGGGTGGGAAGACCCGGTACACGCGCAGCTCCACGCCGGGCGCGAGGCCGCGCAGGCCGTTCGGCGACGTGCCATTGCTGCCGATCAGGCCGGCGACGTGGGTCCCGTGGCCGCGGGCGTCGGAGAAGTCGGTCCGCGATTCGCCGGTCACCGTGTTGACGCCGCCGACCAGGTTGAGATCGCGGTGTGGGCCGGCGCCGGTGTCGAGCACGCCGACGACGACGCCGGCGTCGGCGCTGAATTTGGAGGCGCCGTAGTAGTGGCGCACGCAGTCGACGTAGCTGAGGTCGATCGGCGTCAGCGGCACGACGATCGGGTTGGTGATCGGCAGCGCTCGCCGGAAGCCGCCCCAGTAGCCGGCCAGTGGCGGGTAGACGTAGAGTTGCTCGATCACGCTGCCGGTGAGGTCGACGGTGACCCGCCCGCTCGCGTCGGCGATTGCTTCGGCGCCGATGCCGTTGGCGAAGTCGGTGAAGGCGACGACGTGCGCCCCGGCGACGCCGGCACCGCTGACCGCGTCCTTGCATTCGATCGTGATGCCGCCGCCCGCGCCGGCTCCACCACTGCCGCCCGCACCGCCACCGCCACCGAGTATCTGCAGCGGCTGGTTGGGCGGCGGGTACTCGACCTCGGGGACCATCTGCAGCGGGGCGCCGCCGAGGTTGATCGACGCCGCCGTCTCGGCGTCGGCCTCGACGAGGCGGGGGCCGGCCTCGAAGGCGGTGTCGATCACCTCCACCTTGCCGCCGCCGATCGGCTCCAGCGACGCGGGTTTCGCCATCGTCATGCTGCGCACGGTTGGCAGGTCGGCGAGGAAGGTGCGCGCCTCATGCCTCGCGGATTCGCGCATCGGAGCGGCGAAATCGAATGCCGGCATCAGGATGTAGCGTTGCGTCGACCCCTCGGCCATCTGCTCGCCTCCTACAAATAGGTGTCTTTATTACTCCCTACTCTCTCGTTCAACCTAGCTGGAAGTCAGGGCACGGGCAACCCAAATTCGGACCGCTTGGCCATTTGGAGCTACCGCTTGGCGCGAATGACGACGCGGCCGCCGCGAGACGGGAAGTGTTCGAAGAAGCGAAGATCGATCCGATCACGGTCGAGCTTCGCTGTCGCCTCTCCGATGGTTCGCAGCTGGTGGTCGTGTCATCCGTCGAGAGGCTGCAGATGATCCTCCCAATTGGGAGCTGATCACGCCCGATCACCTCACGCTCGAGTTCGAGCCCGGCCGCGCTGGCAGATCGGCAGTGCCGATTCGCGAGTGCCTTCGCCGTGGGGCAGGTCCAGCCTAGTCTCCGCTTTTCCTTTCTAGGCGACCTTCCGCGCCCCGGTTCTCAGCGATCTCCTCGATCGCATCCATCCTGCGTGGAGATCCTGATCGCGTCGATCAGCAGATAGTCGGCGGGTGCTTGGAGCACTTGGCTTGGATCGGAGCCCGATTGGACTGATCCTAGTCCCGCTCTTGGCGCCGGCGCCAGCTTTCGATCTGGTCGATGTCCTCGAGGTCCTTCCCTCGGCCCTTGCTGTGCTTCATGGCGATCACCTGTCGAGCGCCAGAAACGGGAGTCTCTCAATCTGGTCCGCGGCGGCGATCTGATCGACAACCGAGTCCAGGTCCGGATCGGGATCGAACGACTCCTCCCGGAACGCGTCGATGCCTGCCACGATCTCCACCTTGGCGCCGTCCTCACTCGTGCCGTGTCGTTTCACGAGTTCAGCCCAGAGCTCCTCGCCGACCATCAGGTCGAAGCGTCCCTATGGACTCGATATAAGGGGGGCTACTTTGTGAAGCTCTGTTGGCTCAATAGAGCTAAATCTGCCCTTGGTAGAGCACTTCCATGTAAGCCTGCCTCACATCACAGAGGCGAGGCTTCAAGCTCACTTACCTGGCGCTAGCCATCCCACCAGTCGCGCTCGCCCTCGACGTCCTCGCGCGGAGACTCGCCGAGATTGGGCGCGCCGATCACGAGGATCTCAAGGCCCTCCGGCCCGGCCTCGTAGCCTCGCCACGTACCGGGTGGGACGCGCACCGCATCCCATTCCTCGAGCTCGACGATCTCGTCGTCGAGTTTCATCCGCCCGCTCCCGCGCAGGACCACATACACCTCCTCTTGCTTCTTGTGCGTGTGGCCGTACGGAAAGCGATAGCCGGGCGGGACGCGCTGGTAGCTCAGGCCGGATTGCTCGAGCTCGAGCGCCTGGGTCGCCAGGCGGAACTCCAGGTCCGGCGCGCCGTCGAAGTTGGACCCGACATCCTCCAGATCCTCCTTGAGGTTGTGGAGAGTGAACGGCACGGCGCAATCCTACGCTGCTATTTGCCGGTGCGCTCGCGGTGCTTGCACCCGGGCCAGCAGCAGGGGCGGCGTTGGCCTTCTTCGAGCTCCTCCTGGGTCCGGCGAATGCGGCGCTCTCGGGTCTTCTCCTGTTTGGCGTTCTCGACCCAGCAGATGAACTCGTTGCGGGCCAGGGGGGTGATGTCCTTCCAGAGATCGAGGGCGGTGGTGTTGGCAGTCAGGGCCTGGCGGAGGTCCGCGGGCAGCTTGTGCACCACGCCACCGGGGACTCGGGGACCGCTCATCGAGCCATGGTATCCCGCGACGGCGCGCCGCTCGCGGGCTGGGGACGATGGCGACTTAGAGTTCCGGCGATGACCCGATCTGAGGCCCTGCCTTCACCTGGAGCCCTGGAAGAAGTCCGCCGTCTGGCGGGCTCGTCGGCTGTGGTCCTGGGTGCCCGGCGGCTCGCCTACGTGGACGGCTCTGTGACCCACCGGCTGGTGGCGAATCGCAGTCGATATAAGGAGATGACGATGTCCGCAGCCGTGCTCTACATGTCGATGTCATTGGATGGCTTCATCGCCGGCCCCAATGCGGGGATGGGCAACGGACTCGGGGATGGCGGAGAGCGCCTGCACGAGTGGGCACTCCCCGATGGCTTTCCTGAATCAGGAGCCCCGGTCAGGCCGACCGGTGTCGACGGCGAGGTCTACGACGAGATGATGTCGACAGGAGCTGTCGTCGCCGGCCGTGGAACCTTTGAGCCGGCGGGTGGCTGGAACGGGGACCACCACGACGGCGTGCCCATTTTCATCCTCAGTCGACACCAGCCAGGCGAGGACTTCGCCGATTGGCCCCTGGTCACCTACTTGGACGATCTCGAAACGGCGATGGCGCGGGCGAAGGAGGCTGCCGGTGACAAAAACGTGCTCGTCCACGGCGCCGCTATCGCGCAAATGGCCCTGGAGGCTGGTCTCCTCGACGAGTTCGTGATCCACCTGGTACCGGTCCTGCTTGGCGAAGGCAAGCCGCTCTTCGAGCACCTTGCCGACACCCACATCGAGCTCGAGCCGGTGCGCGTCCTGGAAAGTCCCGGGGTCACCCATCTCCGTTATCGAGTCAGAGGCGCCGGGTAGGTTTCCGACAGGCGACGAAAGGATCTCTTAATGGCGACGTACACAGTCGACTGGTTCACCACCCTGGACGGCTTCGGAACAGGGCAAGAGGCCTACTGGGGGAAGGACGGCCCCGAGTTGCGCGAGCAGCGGGCCCAAGCCTTTGGCGCGGAGGATCAGACGCTGGTCTTCGGGGCGAACACGTATCGCCTGATGGAGCGCTTCGCGCCGGATATGGATGATCCGAGTTCCGCAGCGCTCAAAGGTGCCCGAAAGATCGTGCTCTCGCGGACGCTGGAGGAGCCCCTGGCCTTGGAGCACTCGACCCTGATCGCGGAGGACGCACTCGACGCCGTTCCACGCCTCAAGGTGGAGTCGCAAGTTTCACTGCGCTCGCACGGCAGCATCGCGATGAACCGGGCGCTCCTGGCCGCCAGCCTGGTGGATCGACTCGAGCTGATGGTGTTCCCCGTCATCACCGGAGCGTCTGGGACGAACCCGATTCTGGCCGGCCTGCCTGACATCGACCTGGAGCTGGTCGACTCGCAGGTATATGACGGACGAATGCAGCAGCTCGTCTACGTCCCGACCCTTCGCTGAACCGAGTCCGGCGTACTCTTGCGAAATGGGCCCTCTTCGGTACTCCATCAACGTCACATGTCGCTTGAAGCTCGTGAGCCAGCTGGAGTTCGGCTCCGGTGCAGTGGCGATGGGGTACGAGCCGCGATAGCTTCGGAGGACGCCGATGCCCGATACCACCTGCCACATGTCGATCTCGCTCGACGGCTTCGTCGCCGGGCCGGACCAGGGCCGGGAGAATCCGCTGGGGAAGCGCGGCAGAGAGGTCCATGGCTGGCACCTCGGCGACGAGCGCGCGAACGAGGCCGACGCGACGGCAGCGGGCTGGCTGATGCGACCGCGCGGGGCCTACGTCATGGGCCGCAACATGTTCGGGCCGATCCGTGGCGAGTGGGATGAGGACTGGGATGGATGGTGGGGCTCCGAGCCGCCCTACCACGCGCCGGTCTTCGTCCTCACCCACCACGCCCGCGAGCCGATCGAGATGGAGGGCGGCACGAGCTTCCACTTCGTCACCGAGGGCTTCGAGGCCGCCTACGCGCAGGCGCGTGAGACGGCCGGCGAGGATGGCATCGACATCGCGGGCGGCGCCTCGACCGTCCGTCAGGCGCTCGCCGCCGGAGTGATCGACGAACTCACGCTCGACGTGGCCCCCGTCCTGTTCGGGTCCGGCGAGCTGCTGTTCGACGGAGTCGAGTCCTTCGGGTTCGAGCCGGTCGAGGCGCTCCACTCTCCGCTCGCCACGCACATCCGCTACCGGCGGGCGGGGTGAGGCTGTCGTCTGGGTCGGTTAAGCAGATGACGTTGCGACGGTCCCTACCCGTTGGACTGGTGGCTCAGCCCGCCAATCCCAGCCGCACCGAGGCGGCCCGGGTGATCATCCGCCGGGCGCCGGCGATGCCGCCGATCGAGCGGGTGCCGAAGTCCTCGACCCGCCCGGCGAGCTCGGCGTCGCGCGGCGCGGTCGAGTAGACGAGCTTGTCGAGTGGCGAGAAGCGTCGCGCGCTCGAGTAGTCGGAGATGAACCAATGATGGGCACCGAGCTCGCGGCGGTGGCGCCGCGCGTAGGCCTTCAGGGCTCGATTGAGCTCCCGATCCGATCCGTGCAGAGCCGGGCCGACCTCCTCGGCCAGCCAATCCGCCGACTGGAACGCCCAGCCGCAGCCGACGCCGAAAATCGGATCGGACGCCTGGGCGGCATCGCCGACGAACGCCATCCCCCGCGCCGCGGCAGGGCGGACCGTGCTCGGCATCTCGAGCTTTCCGAACCATTTCGCGATCGGGCGCGCGCCGTCCAAGCTTGGAGCATCCGCCAGGCCGCGAAAGTGCGCGCGAACCGCGGGCTCCGGATCGCCGCGGAACTCGTCCAGACGTTGCTTGGCCGGCACCACCGCGACCATCGCGATGCCCTCCTCGTTGGGGTTGAGGTAGGCCATGTCGGGGTCGCTGAACCAGACCATCGCCCGCTCGGGATCGGGCAGCGGGACATCCCTGAAATAGGAGAAGTAACAGAAGCGCTCGTGCGGTCGGACGCGCCCCGGGACGCCCGCCATCCGCGCCATCTGGGAACCACGCCCGTCGGCGGCGACCACGAGCCTTGCCGTCAGCGACCTCTCCTTGTCCCCGCTCCCCGAAACACGGACGCCCTCGACCTGCTCATCGCCCTCGAGTCCCACCGCCGTGAGGCCGGGCAGGTAGTCCACGCCCGGGGTCTCGATCGCCTGCCGGCGCACGATCGGGTCAAGGACCGAGCGCCGCAGGTTGACGTTGCGCAGGCCCCGATCCGGCGGGTGTATCCACCCGTAGCGCGTCCAGATGTCGACCTGGGCGCGAACGGCGCCGGCGTCCCGAATCGCCGGCCCGATCCCAAGGCGCTCCATCGCCGGCACCGCGCCGGCCTGGATGTTGTGGGTGCAGACGACCTTGTAGGCGTCGAGCTCGGGGCGCTTCTCAACCACGGCGACGCGGGCCCCGCTCAGGGCGAGCAGGCGAGCCGCGGCGCACCCGGCCAGGCTCCCTCCGACGACGACGACGTCGTACTCGCGATCAGGCATTCGGCTGGATGTTCTGGTTGACCCGGAAGAGGTTCGTCGGGTCGTAGGTGGCCTTGATCTGGGCCAGGCGGTCGTAGTTCTCGCCGTAGCTGGCCCGCACCCGCTCCTGGCCCTCGTCCATCATCATGTTCACGTAGGCGCCGCCGGCCGAGTAGGGGTGGAGCGCCTCGAAGTAGTCGATGCACCAGCTGCGGATCTTGTCCGCGTTCGCCGGGTCCGGGTCGACGCCGTCGAAGACGGAGGCCCATTGGGCGTCGCGGTAGGCCCAGGGGGTATCGGACGGTCCGACGTCGTGGGCGGCGCCGTCGATCGGGTAGAGGTGCATGGTCGATTTCCAGGTCGGCATCTCGGCGCCGAACTTGGCGTGGATCTTGATCGCCTCGTCGGGGATCTCCTTGACGAAGTCGGCGCGCCAGTACCACTGATCGCCCGCCGGGTAGACCGGATCGAAGGCGCTCTGGAGCGCCGGGAGCGGCATCTCCTGGGCCCCGTGCAGGAGGGGCTCCGGCAGCGCGTTCAGCAGCGGTGCCATCGCCGCCGCGGCATCCTCGGGGCTGCCGACGTAGCACCAGACGACGCCGCAGGCCTTGCGCAGGTGCAGCTCCTCGGGGAAGGACGGCGCCGGCGGCACCGAGGTGAAGGCGAAGAAGCCGTTCAGCTCCCGCGGGGCGCTCGGTATGAAGTCCCGGTAGGCCCTGAGCACCTCGGCGCCCTGCTCGACCGGCCAGAAGGTCGGGCCGCCGACGATCGTCCCCACCTCGTGCAGCCGGAAGAGGAAGGAGGTGACGACGCCGAAGTTGCCGCCGCCGCCGCGGATCGCCCAGTAGAGGTCGGGGTTCTCATCAGAGCTGGCGCGAACCTTCTCACCGCTGGCGAGCACGACGTCGGCCTCGATCAGGTTGTCGATCGTCAGCCCGCATTTGCGGGTCAGGTGACCGAGGCCGCCGCCGAGCGCGAGGCCACCGACACCGGTGCTGGCGACGATGCCGCTCGGCACCGCCAGCCCGTGCTCGTTGGTGGCGGCATCCACTTCGCCCCAGGTGCAGCCGCCGCCGACCCTGGCGGTCCGGGCCTCGGGGTCGACCTCGACTCCCTTCAGGCCCGAGAGGTCGAGAACCACGCCGTCGTCGCAGGTTCCCAGCCCGCCGCCGTTGTGGCCGCCGC
Source organism: uncultured Solirubrobacterales bacterium (assembly GCA_963735235.1). Taxonomy (GTDB): domain Bacteria; phylum Actinomycetota; class Thermoleophilia; order Solirubrobacterales; family 70-9; genus VAYN01. Next base: position 273,123 of record CAVTKD010000008.1, read on the forward strand.
CGCGCACCGCCAGCAGCAGGTCGTTCTCAGCGGCAAAGGAGACGACCTTGGCGACATCGCCGGCGTCGGCGCAGCTCGCGATCAGCCCGGGATGGCGATCGATCATCGCGTTGTAGACCTCGCGGGTCGCGTCGTAGGTGGGATCCTCGGGGCCGGTCAGCCGTCCCTGGAATCCGGGCATCTCGCTGCGGGCGGTCTGTATCAGGGCGTCGGGGGTGCTCACGTGTTCCTCCTGGCTGTCGTCACAACTTGTCTCGGTCGAACCTAGGCCGCCCGAGTTCCCCTGTCATGACCTGATCTGACCCAATTCGAGCCCGCCGGCCCTCGATCGGCCTCAGGCTAAATGGTCAAGATTGACTATCGTTTTTCCCATGGACGCTGAGATCCCGAGCCTGCCGGGCTCGCTCCGTCCGATCTCGAGCCTCCCCTTCGTCGGGCGGGAGGCGGAGCTGGGGAAGCTCCAGACCGTGCTGCCGCGGGCCGAGGGAGAGGGACGGCGGCTGGTGCTGCTGGCCGGGGAGCCGGGCGCGGGGAAGAGCCGCCTGGTGCGCGAGTTCGCCGGTCGGGCCGCCGCCGACGGCGCGCTCGTCCTCCACGGCGCCTGCGACGCGGTCGTGCGGACGCCGTACGGACCGTTCGTGGAGGCCCTCGACCGGCTGGTGCGGGTGACCGAGCCGGCGGACCTACGGAGCGCGCTCGGGGCCGGTGGCGGCGAGCTGACCCGGCTGCTGCCCGATCTACCCGCGATGATCGGCGGCGAGTTGCCGCGGCCGGTCGAGGCCGATCCGGACACAGAGCGCCACCGCCTGCACACCGCCGTCGCCGAGCTGCTCGACAACGTCGGTCGCGCCAGGCCGGTCCTGCTCGTGCTCGAGGACGGTCACTGGGCGGACGCGGCGACGCTGCTCCTCCTGCGGCACCTGACGCGCTCGGCCTGGAACGCCCACCTGCTGCTGGTGGTGACCTTCCGCGACACCGAGGCCGACGTGTCGGGGGAGCTCGCCGAGACGCTGGCTGACCTCGGCCGCTCCGACGACGTGGTCCGGATGCGTCTCTCCGGGCTCTCCGAGGCGGAGATCGCCGACCTCGTCGGCCAGGCCGCCGAGAGCGACCCCGGGCCCGAGCTTCGCCTGCTCGCGGCCACGATCCGCGATCTCACCGGCGGCAACGCCTTCCTCGTCTGCGAGCTGTGGCGAGCCCTCATCGAGTCCGGGACGGTCGAGGTCGCCGGCGGTCGCCTCACCGTCACCCGGCCGCTGTCGGCGCTGGGGACGCCGGAGAGCGTCCGCGAGCTGGTCAATCAGCGGCTCTCGCGCCTGGCTCCGAAAACGGCGGATCTGCTCGATCTCGCCGCCGCGGCCGGCTCCGAGTTCGAGTTCGAGCCGATCGGCCGTGCCGCCGATCTCACCGAGGCGGAGCTGCTCGCCGCCCTCGAGGAGGCGGTGGCAAGCGGGATGATCGAGGAGCTCCCGTCGAAGCGGCTGGCCTGGCGCTTCACCCACGAGATCATGCGGCGCGCGCTCTACGACCGGCTCTCGCGCCTGCGCCGCGCCGAGCTTCACCTCCGCGTCGCGGAGGCACTCGAGAGCGCCGGGCCGGCCTCCGACCGCAGCCTCGCGGACCTCGCCCATCACTTCGGCGCCGCGGCGCCGTTCGGCGGCGCCGAGCGGGCGATCGTCTACAACCTGCGCGCGGCGCGCACGGCGGGCGCCGCGCTTGCCTTCGACGAAGCGGCGGACGGCCTGAGAACCGCGCTCGAGATCGGCATCGAGGACGGGCGCCGGCGGGCGGAGGCGCTGCTCGAGCTCGGCGCCGCGAGCCACCGGGCGGGGAACGCGACCGACGCGCTGGAGGCGTTCGCCTCGGCGGCGGAGCTGGCCCGCGAGCTGGACGCCGCCGAGCTGCTCGCGCGGGCGGCGATCGGCTACGAGGAAGCCTGCTGGCGCCCGGGGCTGCCGAGCCGCGACGCGATCGATCTGCTCGATGAGGCGCTGGCGGCGGTGGGCCCCGACAGCGGCGAGCTGCGGACGGGCCTGCTGGCCGGCCTGGCCCGCGCGCTCGACTTCCAGGGCGAGCGCGAGCGCGGGGCGATCGTGCGCGAAAGCGCGGTCGCGCTGGCCCGCAGCCAGGGGGACAGCACCGGGCTGGCAAAGGTCCTGGTGCGCTCCTACTGGGCGCGCGGCACGACTCCGCTGGAGGAGATCCTGCCGATGCTGACCGAGGCGAGGGACCTGGCCGAGGAGCTGGGGGACGCCGAGATCTACACCGAGGCAATGGCCTGGCGGGTGCCGACCTTCGTCGCCCTCGGCGACCTCGAGTCGGCCCGCAAGGAGGTCGACGCCCATCTGGAGATGGCCGAGCGGACCGCGCAGCCGTTCATGAACCACGTCGCCGAGCACTGCGGGTCGGCGATCGCCCTCTGCGACGGGGACCTCACCGCAGCCGAGGAGAGGGCGGCGCGCTCCCGCGACTGGGGCCTGCTGCTGACCGGCCGCGGCGCGTCGGCGATCTACGGGATTCAGATGTTCGGCGTCCGCCGCGAGCAGGGACGGCTGGCCGAGCTGGCGCCGGCGGTGAGGATCCTGGCCGGCCAGGCGGATCGCGAGGGCCCCTGGCGTCCGGGGTTGGTCGCCGTGCTCGCCGAGCTCGGCATGGAGCGGGAGGCGAGGCGCGAGCTGGACAGGCTCGCCTCGGAGGGCATCGATGGCTTTCGCGCCTCCCTCTGGCTCGCGACGCTCGTCTATCTCGCCGACGCCAGCACCGCGCTCGGCGACGAGACGATGGCGGCGATCGTCTACCCGGAGCTCGAGGCCCTGGCCGGCTCCACGGTGATGATCGGCCACCTGGTTGCCTGCTACGGCGCCGCCGACCGCTACCTGGGCATGCTCGCCGCGACGCTGGGAGAGGCGGACCGGGCCGAGCAGCACTTTGAGCGGGCGATGGCGCAGAACAAGCGGATGGGCGCGTCGACCTGGGTGGCCCACACCGCCTACGAGCACGCCCGCTTCCTCCTCGGCCGGGGCCGCGGGTCCCGCGAGCGGGCCGAGGCGCTGCTCGGCGAGGCGGCCGGCCTTGCCGAGCGGATCGGGATGGCCGGACTGCTGACCAAGGTCCGCTCGCATGGCGTGACCGCTGCCGCCGCCGGTCTGCCCGACGGGCTCTCCCCGCGTGAGGCCCAGATCCTGGAGCTGGTCGCCAGAGGGCTGAGCAATCGCGAGATCGGCGAGGAGCTGTCGATCAGCGAACACACGGCGGCCAACCATGTCCGCAGCATCCTGCGCAAGACCGAGTGTGGGAACCGCACCGAGGCCGCGTCCTATGCACACCGGCACGGGCTCGCCTCGGCTTAGGAGGGGAACCCCGCTACCATCGCGGCATGCCGCTCTACATGATCGAGCGCAGCTTCGCCGAGCAGCTCGACCTCAGCGAGGACGACGTCGAGATGATCGAGGAGATCAACGGCGGCGAGGGAGTCAGCTGGCTGTTCTCGTTCCTCAGCGCCGACCGGAAGCGAACCTACTGCCTCTATGAGGCCCCCTCGCCGGAGGCGATCCTCACCGCCGCCCGCAAAGCGGACGTCCCGGCCGACGCGGTGGTCGAGGTTGACGCGGCCACGCCGCAGTTCTCGGGCCGCCTGCGCGACTGGGCGGACTCGATCGGCTAGAGGGGCCGCAAACGCGGCAAGTGGCCGATCCTCCGCCGAAGGCCCTTCAAATTGCCAAACCCGCCGGTCGAGCCCGTGCAGCCCGATCCCCCACCCGTCGAGGTCCCCCTCGACGAGACCACCGCGCCGATCCACTACGAAGGCGACACCAGATCGATATGAGCCACCTCGACGACCTGCAGTCCTCCGTCGCCAAGCCCCCGCCACCCCCGCCACCCCCGCCACCCCCGCCACCCGCTCCCCCCGGTGTCGGCATTCCCGAGACCCGCGGCGGCGGCCAGGACCCCAGCAAATAGCCGATCCCCAGGTAGCTCTCGCCAGGGGGCCGCTACGATTTTGGGAGAAGGCCCCGGAACGGTCCCTGTGCAGCCCCCTCGGGGGCGGGCCAAACCGCCGGGGTTTCGTCTTTTTCCGCGCGATACCGGGCGTCGTTAACCACACTACGCAGCCCGGAGTGACCTTCTGACGCAGCTCTTACCGCCACGGCCGAGGTGGAGTGTGTGCCGGCCGTCGTCCTCTAAGGTCGAGCGGTGGCGTATGGGCGAATCAAGACCGAGCACGCGGGTGCGAAGAACGGCGGCGGCGCCTGGATGACGCGCGCCGAGGCCAAGCTGGCAGCGAAGCGCAAGCGCCGCCAGGCCGAGCGAACCGAGACGCGGGCGGCGGTCGACGCCGGGCGCTAGTCCGGCGGCTCCTCGCCCGGCTTCCACCAGCGGTCGATGCGGCCGTCGGGCCCGCGCGTGTAGCCGGCGATGATCGTCACCTTGGCGCCGTTGCCCGCCTCGACGAACTCCAGGTCCGCGTCGGAGATCGTCTCCAACTCGGCGTCGAAGTCGCCGGGCTGGGGATCGGGGTCTGTCCAGGGGTCGCGGGCCATCGCTTACTCGGGCGTCTCCTCGTTCTCCACCGTCTCCTCGACCCTCTTCCCGATCGACCCCCGCTCCGCCCGCAGCTCCCCCTCGAGCGCCGCCATTTCTTCCGACCACACCTCAACCCGTCGGTCGAAGATCAGCTCCTCGCTGGCGCAGTGGTCAGTGATCAGATCGAGCCGCCGGGCTGCGTCCATCTGCACGCGGAAGCGCCGGGCCGCGGCGAACTCCTCGGACAGGTTGCGGCCCGGCGCGACGTGGGCGAACAGCCCGCGAGTGCTCTCCACGATTGCTCGCCGCCGCTCGCGCTCAGGATCGCCGCCCTCAGCCATCGTCCCCGGAGGCCAGTCCCGCGCCCCACTCGCGTCCCCCCTCGACCTCCAACCCCTCGGGAAACTCCACCAGCCCGTAGAGCTGTGCCCGCAGGTCCTCGAAGTCCATCGCTCCGTCCAGCTCTCCGCCGAGGTACTTGCTGAGCAGCGATTTCCCCGGGAAGCTGTTGCCGATCGCCTCGTCTTTGTCCTTGCCGATTCCGACGTTCAGCTGACCGCGCCGGTAGTGGGCGTAGAGCAGCCGCCCGTCGTCCAGATCCCCCTCCCACTGCGCCGGCGCAACGCTGCTCGTCTGCTTCAGCGCCACGACCTTGGGCAGCTCGCCTCGCTGTTCGGGCGCGATCCGCAGCGCGCCGCGATCGTGCTCGAGTAGGACGACGTAGTCCCCCTCGAGAGCGCCGGTGACCTTTATGCGAGGCAGTCTGTCCATGTTTCGATGATCGCAAATCCGCAGACAATAAGCTTCGTCCCGCGATGAGCTTTCCGGAGACACTTCGCTGCGAGCACCCCTGCCTCGGCCAGGGGACCGCGATCCTGCTCGCCTACCGCGGCTCGATCGCCCACGGCACCTACGAGCCGAGCTCCGAGCCGGGGTCAATCGACGACAAGGACGCGATCGGGGTCGCGGTGCCGGGCCTCGACCACTACATCGGCCAGCGCCAGTTCGGCAGCCGGGGGACCGTCGAGATCGTCAGCGACCCGTGGGACATCGTCGTCTACGAGGCCCGCAAGGCGATCCACCTTCTCGCCAAGGGCAACCCCAATGTCCTGGCCATGCTCTGGCTGCCTCCCGAGCTGTACATCCAGGTGGAGCCGGCGGGTCAGCGCCTGATCGACGGCCGCGACCTCTTTGCCACCCGCTCGACTTTCCAACCACTCATGGGCTATGCCCGCTCGCAGCTGACGAAGATGGAGCGCGGCGCCTTCCAGGGCTACATGGGCGAGAAGCGCAAGCGCCTGGTCGCGCAGCACGGCTATGACACAAAGAACGCCGCGCACCTGATCCGACTGCTGCGGATGGGCATCGAGTTCCTACGCGACGGGGAGCTGCAGGTCCGGCGTTCCGACGCGCCGGAGCTGCTCGCGATCAAGCATGGCGAGTGGACGCTGGAGCAGGTCAAGGCCGAGGCCGAGCGGTTGTCCCGTCGCGCCGAGGACGCCCACGCGGCCTCCACGCTCCCCGACGAGCCCGACCCGGACGCGATCAACGCCCTCACGGTCGCCGTCATCGGCGAAGCGCTCGGCCTTCGATGACCCGCGAGGCCAAGCCCTCATCCAGCGGCGCCGGCCGCGAGCCGATCACGTTCTGGCATCGACTACGCGGTGCACCTAGGTTAGGGTCGCAGAGATGGGAAGGCTGACCGCAATCGCTTGCGTCGCGATCGCGCTCCTCGTGGCGGTCTCCGCCGGCGCGCCCGCCGCCCGCGCCGACGCCGTCGTCCCGGTCGAGGGCCCCTGGCACGCAACCACCTCGGCCGGCCTCCCGGTCGGCTTCGAAGTCAGTGGCGGTCAGGTGGTCAATCCGCGCTGGCGCTTCCGCTGGGGCTTCTGCGGCACCTACGAAAACGCCGTGCCGGCGAAAGTGCCGATCGAAGCCGACGGCCACTGGAAATTCACCGACTCGCGCGGTCCCTGGATCGAAGGCACCTTCGTAGCGCCTGACCGCCTCGAAGGCTCGGTGACGTCGCCCGGCCGCTCGCTGCCCGGCTGCCCGGAAACGCACGCCACCTTCGTCGCCGAACCCGGTGCGGCGACCTTCGAACAGGCGGAAGCCGTCGTCCGCGCCAACGTCGTCACCCGCCGACTGGTGTCGACGCCGGCGGGGATGAACCTGAGGCGCGACGGCTCGATCCAGTTCCACCGGCTCGATTGGCAGAACTTCGGCGATTCGGTCGCCCGCGCCACCGGGCGGGCCTTCCTGCGAAAGGGCTGCCGCCGCTGCCGCGACAAGGTAGTCAGACGCCCCCGCGTCGTCATCTACCTGAACGAACTGACTCAGCAGGGCGACTACCGCGTCTACCTCCACATCAACTACAGATTCGTCGGCCCGATCCCGCCCGGCTTCCCTCGTCACGGCTCGCAGATCCTCGAATAGGGGAGGGGCGACTCAGGGGAGGGGCGACTCGAGAAGTCAGCCGCGCTTGTGCTTCTTCTTCCCGGCCTCTTTGACGAAGACGTCGACCTTGTGGTGTTCGACGAAGGTCGGCCGGCCGGGACTGGCGATCGTCAGCTTGACGTCGACCGTCAGCTTGCCGAACTCGGTCAGGAGCTTCACCCCCGCCGCGGTCAACTTCATCTTCACCGGCTTCGTCTGGCCGCCGAGGATCTTCGTCTTGACGATGTTGCCTACGACTATCTGCTTTGGCTTCTTCGATTTCGGCTTGGCGCTGACGGTGACCAGCCCCGGGCGAGGCCGGATCCCGGCCGCGACCGAACCCCTGGAGGTGCCCTGGCCGCCGGCGTTGCAGACCGGCGCCGAACAGCCGACGGAGAGGACGATCACCGTCAGGTCTGGCCCGGGCGTCCAGGGGATCCGTTTCGTGATCCAGACTGTTTTCGGTTTCTGCGTCGGTCCGGGGAGCGGGCCCGAGGAGCCACCCGAGGGCGTGAACACCTGCGGCGCGCTCTGCGGTTTCGGTTTCCAGACCGGTTCGTGGGCGTCGGCGCCGGTCAGCGGGGTGACCGAGCCGGTGCCGTTGGTGTTGGCGATCACCACCTTGGTCGGGGCGCTTGGTTCGGTGTAGAAGTAGCCTTGGAAGACCAGCCGGGAGCCGTCGGGTGACCACGAGGGCGCGGGCCCGTTGGCGTTCATCCCCTGCACGATCGGCAGCCCGTGGTCACCGCTGCCGTCGGCGTTGACCACGCGGAAGTAGCCGTCGTTGCTGGAGGTCGATCGGTAGGCGACCTGCGAGCCGCTGGGCGACCAGGCGGCGAAGGTCCACTGGGTGTTCGATTCGACGATCGTCGGCATGCCGCTCCCGTTCGCGCTGACGATGTGGAGGTCCGGGAATTCGGCCGGGTGGGCGGGGAAGTCGAAGGCGATCCGGCTGCCGTCGGGCGACCAGGCGGGTTCGCGCCCTTGGCCGTTCGGCAGCATCGTCGCGATCCCGGAGCCGTCTGCGTTCTTCAGGTAGACCTGTTTGAGGTAGGAGTAGGCGATCTTGCCGCTGTCCGGCGCCCAGGTCGGGTGCTGGCCGTGTTCGGCAAGCTGGAGGGGCGTGACGGTCGAACCGTCGGACGCCGCCACGAAGACGCTGCGACTGCCTTCGTCGACGCCGCGGATGAAGGCGATCTTGGTTCCATCCGGCGACCAGGCGATTTCGTTCAGGTAGCCGCCGTCTTTGTAGTGGGTCACCTGCGCCGCAATGTTCACCGACTGCCCCGGCGCTTCCGGTTCCATCACGAAGACGTTGCGCGTGTTGTTGGCGAAGGTGCTGACGAAGGCGAGGCGCTTGCCGTCAGGCGACCAGGACGGGTCTTCCGCGAAGCTGGGGCTTGCGAGGTCCGTCAGGTCCGTGACCGCGCTCGGGTTGTCGGGGTCGAGCAGGCAGATGTCGAGGCCACAGCGATAGGCGACTTCCTTGGGCGCCGCCAGCGCCGAGGAGGCGCCAAAGGTGGCCAGTGCTGCGGTCGTCGCAAGCGCAGCGATGAGGAATGTGCGCCACGTCGAATGCATCGGGGCAGCGTATCCCTCCTCCACGCGCCGGACAACCCGCTTTTCCGAGTTCAGCGGGAACGCAGGGTGGCCGCGTCGAGAAGCGCCAGGCAGCCTTCACAGGCCCCAAAACCTTGTCCCAGAGCCAAACCTGCCTTGACCCGCACCGCCTCGCACGCTAGGTTTCCTGCGTTTCGCAGGGTCGAGCGCCAGGGCAGTCATTCGGGAAGCAGAGCATTCATTCGGGAAGCAGAGCATTCGGCCTACGCAGGGTCCGCTCTGTGGCGTTCGGCGCCATGTCCTTACCGGCCCGGGCTACATGCCTTAGTACGCTCAGCACTGCTCATAGCGATGAGCAGTGCCGTCCCGAGAGCCGATGAATCGTTGCTTGAGAGGGAGCGAGAAGACCCGACTTGCCCTGGCAGGGGAAAGGAAGCTGAGAAGTGAGAAGCAAGCCGGCCACAAGCACCACGGCGCCGACACCTTCAGTCGTCGCCCTCAGCTACGAGACGTCACTGCGGGCGCTCGATGTGCAGGAGCGAGCCGTGGAGCAGCTGCGGGCCAGGGCCGGGATCGTCCTCGCCGCGACTTCGCTCACCGCCTCCTTCCTCGGCGCGCAAACGATTCAGCACAGCCACGGGGTCGGCGTCCTCGAGGCCCTGGCCCTCGTAACCCTCGCCGCTTCGATTTGCCTCTGCATCTACGTCCTGCTGCCGAAGCCCGGTTTCGTCTTCAGCCTCAGCGGGCCGAAGGTGTTCGAGGCACTGTATGGCGAGGAGCCCGAGGAGGCCCAACGGCAGCTGACCTATTGGATGGAGAGCTTCTTCATCCAGAACGAACCCCGAATCGAATCGCTACTTGGCTACCTCACCGCCGCCTCGTTGGCGCTCGTCCTGCAACTGGTGTTGTGGTCATGGGCACTTGCCGATACCATCTCCTAGAGATGAGAGACGCCAAACCGCAGCCGCCACCCCCGCCTCCAGCACCGCCACCGGATGTCGCCCATCCGGAGACGCGTGGGGGTGCTGGGATTTTTACCCGCTAACCCCGGGACAGCGCTGTGTGACACTCGGGTTTTTAACTGTCACTCGAATTGACTCCACCGTTCGAGGGACTTTCTAGTAGGGTTCGGCGTCGATGGCAGGGGTGTCACCGATACCTGAGGACGCGGTCCTCTACGAAAACGCCTTGCGGGTTCGCCCCGAGGAGCGTGACCGGGCGCTCGATATCAACGGTGGGAGCTGGCCCACCTTCGCTCCCGAGGGGTGGGCCTTCGATCAGCACGCCTTGAAGCGCGTGATTCGCGCGGAGGAGAGTCCGCGCTCGCCGATCCCGGTCGCACTCGAGGAGTTGGTCTTGCGCTTTCCCTCGGCTCCAGTCCATGGTATGCAGAGGCTCCACGAGCACCACATGGAACTCGGGCCCTCGGAGAACTTCCACACCTTCCGCGTTCTGCGGTCGGCCGATCCCAACGTCGTCGCTGCGCCGATCCGCCGCATCTTTCTCATGCACACCGGCTTAAACGAGCGTGACCGGATGGGGCTCTATTACCGCCTCGCCTCGCAGCTGATCGCACAGAGCCCGGAGACCGTCTGCATCGTGCGGCCCTTTCCCGGTCACATGACTCGCTATCCCTTCCAGGCCTTCGCCGAAACCCCACTGGACCTCTACCTCTGGGACGGTTCACACCTCTTCCGCCAGTTCCTGCGCTTCATGATTGAGACCCAGTGGTTTCTAAGCGCGATCGTTCGCCGCTCGTCCTACCGCTGTGCCTCGGGGGCGAACCTGCTCGGCGAGAGCGATGAGATAGCTGAGAGCCGGTTGGACGCCGGCCATCTCTCGCGCGAGATCGGAGCCGACTGGCTGCGCCTGCACCGGGCCTCATTGCGAACCGCGAAATCAGAAATGATCGAAATTGCCGCTGAGGAGGCGCGATGGGAGGACGGCCGACAGTCCCGCCCGCCCGTCAACGCCGAGATCGCCCGCCGCCCGCAGATCCGCGCGGCGATCGAGGCCCTGCGTGAGACGCTCAACCTCGATCGCGATTTTGAGCCCCGCAGCGGCGATCTCACCGAGGTCAAGGGGCCAGAGGAGCCCGCGCTTCATGTCCTCGGCTACAGCCTTGGTGGCTTCACTGCCCAGTCGGTTTTCATGTCCTGGCCCTTTGTGATCGCCTCCTGCTCAACGATGCTTGCAGGCGGTGCCCTGCGCGAGCTGGCGCCCACCGGCTTTGCCGACCCGGAGGAGTGGCAGACGGTCCTGCACTCTCTGCGCTACGAGCTCGATGACCGGATGATGAGCAAGCACCTCGGGCCCAAGGAGGCGGATGTCGGCGGGATCGACCGCGACCTCTTCACCTACTTCAAGCGCACCTTCTATGAGGTCTTTCAGCAGGAGTACCGCGGCTCGATCCAAAGCCGCTATGAGGCGTTCGGCGATCGCATGTTCTTCATCGTCGGCGGCGACGATCCGGTGATGCGGCCCGAGAGCGTGTTGCGGTCAGGTCCCAAAGGCGGCCTCAACCTGCTCGAGGTCGGTGGCCTCGGCCACTTTCTACAGGACTCAACCGGCGAGCAGGAGGCAGAGCAGCATCAGACCTTCTGGCTCCCGGAAATGTCAACCCTCATCGACCGCTTCTCCGACAACGCCGCCGACCAGCATCAGCGCGACCGCGAGCGAACATGGTTCAATCGCAACCTGGCGCACCCAGAGCTCAAGCGGGCCGAGTGGCTGGCGGCTAGCGAAGGCGGCAAAAGCAGGTCCGAGGCCGCCGAAAGATCGGTGGTGCGCCCGCTCTCGCCAGCCGAGGTGATCGCGATCGAGAGCGAAGGTGCTCTGCCCGGCGCACTCTTTGAGCGCTGCCTCGATGACCTGCTGAGCCGGATCACCGGCGAGGACCGCGACGGCGTGCTCTTCATCTTGCGAAACGAGGTTCCGACTGTGCTCTTGCCCCCGCAGGCGACCCGCGAAACGGCAGCAGCGCTCTACCACGACGATCTCTCGATCGCCCGTTACTGCCTCGGGATCGCCGCCCGACGCGAGGTGCTGAAAAAGAACATCGACCGCATATGTCTGGTCTTGCCCTGGAACGCGCGCAGCATCGTCAGCCGCATGGACCTCCAGCGCGCCTACCCCAGCCAAGCGGAGAGCGCCGGCGGCCAGGTTGCCCAGCGTCTGAGCACCGATCTGCTCTGGAACAAGTCGCTCGATCAATGCTTCGAACTTTCTCGGCAGCGCAAGGGGCACGACTCGATCCGCGTGTTCAACGGCAACCACTCCGCGCAGCAGATCGCCGCCTCCCAGCACGAGGAGGACAAGAACCGCCTACGGGCCCTCGTCAAGCGAGCGGGGGAGTTCACCCGACCCAACGGCCTGGAAGCAGTTCCCTCGCTGCCCGACTGCTGGATCTGGGCCTCCTCTGAGCAGCTCTCGATGGGAGATACCTCGGATATGTGGCGCGGCATCGACGGCTTGCTCGACCTCGCCCACGACAAGTGCGCCAGCCCCGCAGACATCGCAAGGCCGATCCGGGAAGACCAGCTTCGGGTCGTCAACGTCTCCCGCGCCCGCTACAACCCGCGCTTCCGCGGGCGGTTGGTGGTCGACGCCAGCGCCGCCCGCAAGCGGGTCCTCCACGCCGCCCTCTGCGTTGCCCTCTCCGAGCCGATCGCCGACCAGGATCGCTCCGCGGTCTTTGTCTAGGACTGGTTGCTCGCCGGTGAGACTTCTGACCCCCAGGTCGCGCTTTCGTTTGGTACCAGCTGTGGGAGATCGAATGCGCCCGCAAGGAAGGCAAGCCGATCCGCGGTTTCTGGATCGAGGACGGCCACCGGACCAAGCCGCATGCATTCGGCGCCACCGTCTGCCGCAACCGGACCCCGGCGAACGTAGCCACCGTCATCGACTCAATCTAAGAACCGCCCAACGAAAGGAACCGATCCCGTGTCAGAGCCCCGTGCCTTCGTCAGCTTCGACTTCGACAACAACCAGACCCAGAAGATCCTCTTCGCCGGGCAGGCGAAGAAGGACTCGCCGACCCCGTTCACCGTGGAGGACTGGTCCTCCAAGTCGAGCCTGCCGCAGGCCACCTGGGAAGCCGAGATCACCAGGAAGATCGCGGCGACCAACATGTGCATCGTCCTCGTCGGCCGCCAGATCAAGAGCGCGGGCGGCGTCGCCAAGGAGGTCGCAATGGCGCGGAGCCAGGACGTCCCGGTCTTCGGCGTCTACGTCGACGGTGCCGGCACCGCCAGCACGCTGCCGAACGGGTTGGCGCGAAACCGGACCATCGCCTGGGACTGGAATCTGATCGCGGCGGCGGTCGACCAGATGATGACCGAGGGCAAGAACGCGTGAGAGAGTTCCAGCGATGAGGCGGGCGCTGATCGTCGGCGTTGATGACTACCCCTGGGCGCCGCTGGCCGGCTGTGTCAACGACGCGCGCGCTGTTGAGGCCTTGCTCGCCCGCGACGAAGCCGGCGGCGTCAACTTTGACACCAGGCTCCTCACCTCCGATCACGCCCAGATCGACCGGGCGACGTTGCTCGCCGAGATCGAGCAGCTATTCGCCGATGAGGCAGACGTCGCCCTGCTCTACTTCGCCGGCCACGGCACCGAGAACGACCTCGGCGGCTATCTGGTTCCCGTCGACGCCGCTCGCTACAACGAGGGCGTCTCGCTCAGCGATGTCCTGACGCTCGCCAACAACTCGGCAGCTCACGAGGTGGTTGTCATCCTCGATTCTTGCCACAGCGGACACCTGGGGCAGATTCCCGCGATCGACAATCAGCGCGCCTCGCTTCGCGAGGGGGTCTCGATCCTTACCGCGAGCCGATCAACCCAGGCTGCCGCCGAGCAGGCCGGCAGTGGTCTCTTCACCGGCCTTGTCTGTGCAGCGCTTGAAGGTGGCGCTGCCGATGTCCTCGGCAAGGTCACCGTTGCCGCTGTTTATGCCTACGTCGATGAGTCACTTGGCGCCTGGCAGCAGCGCCCGCTCTTCAAGTCCCACGTTTCGCAGCTGCTTCCCCTGCGAATGGCCGAGCCGAAGGTCGACATCGGGATCCTTCGTCGCCTGCCCGAGTGGTTCCCTGATCCTGAGCAGGACTTCCCGCTTGACCCGAGCTATGAGCCGGAGGCGGGAGAGCAACACGCGGATGCCGAGCACGAGGAGATCTTTGGCTGCCTGCAGAAGTGCGCCCGTGCCTATCTCGTCGTTCCGGTCAATCAGCCGCACATGTACCACGCTGCGATCAACAGCACCGCCTGCCGGCTCACCCCGCTTGGCCGCTTCTACTGGAAACTTGCCAACGACGGCCGGCTGTGAGAAGCGTCGGAATTACCGGTCACCAGGGCCTCGACCCGGCGACCTCGGCTCTCGTCGCCGAGCAGCTCGGCGCCGAGCTTGAAGATCGCGGGCCGGTTCGCGGAATCACCTCGCTGGCCGAGGGAGCCGATCAGATCTTCGCCGAAGCTGTCCTCGCCCAGGGCGGCTCGCTGACCGCGGTGATCCCATGCGCCGGGTACGAGCGCAGCTTCGCCGACGAGCGCGGGCGAGGTCGCTTCCGCCGCCTTCTTCGAGCGCTGCGAGCCCGTTGTCCAATTGCCCTTTAACGAGCCGGGCGAGGAGGCCTACTGGGCCGCGGGTCGCAGGGTCGTCGAGCTCGCAGACGAGATGCTCGCGGTTTGGGACGGCGAGCCCTCCGGGGGCTTGGGCGGCACCGCCGACGTCGTCGCCGTCGCCAGGGAGGTTCAGAAGCCGGTGACGGTGGTCTGGCCTCAGGGATCTGTCCGAGGCTAGCTCGCAGCTACCCGCACCATCTCTTGCGGGCGCCCTGGAGGGCCTTACCTAGCCGCCGTGTTCGCCCCTCACAACTTCGATTCGTTTTCGCCAGGCGCCGATCACCTCATCCGCGTCCAGCATGCTCTGCAGTGACCCTCGCATGCTCGAGATCGGCCTGTTCAGCTCGCGGCTGAACTGCGCCGGAAGCTCCATCGCTTTGATCATCGCCGCGATTTGCTCTGCGGCTCCCTCTGAGCTCTCCACCATCGATTTAATCGAGGTGAAAAATTCCTCCGCGTCCTCGGGGCCTTCCTCGTACTGTTCCTCGACGACCTCGATCATTTTCTTTATCGCGGGGTCCAGCACCGCGAGGTCCGCGGTGTACTGGGAGGTGAGTTCTTTGAGGGTCTCCGCTGGCCCGTCCAGTTGGCGGGCCAGTCCATTGGCAACCGCAAGGCGGCCCTTGAAGCCTTTCCCTTCTTGATCGCTCTGCTCAATCCCGGACGTTGACGAGCCCGACAGCTCACCTACGGCCTGCAGGACCTTGGCGATCTCCGAGAGGGTCTCGACGATTCGTGGGAAGGCGTCTTCGCCTTCGGCCAGCTGGTCGAGCGTCCATTGCTGCTCGCTGCTGTCCGCCGCCTCCAGCAAGTCGATTCCACCGCCACCGGGACCGGCTGTCGGCGATTCGCCACCTTCACTCGCGGCCGGTAACGCGATACCCGTTCCGATCGCTACCCCGCCGGGACCCCCGTCGTCGTCGTCGTATTCGCCATCGTCCTCATCGCTCGCTGAGCTTGCCGGCTCTCCGGCGCCGTCCACGGCAACCTCGATCAGGCGATTGACCAATTTGTCGACGCCTTTCCTGTAGGCCTGGACGCTGCGATCGAGTAGCCGTCGCTCGCGCCAGTCTTCGCGGTTGTTTTCGAGCAGAAGCTCGACCACCGGGTCGCCTGAATCCTTCGCCTCGACCGCGGCGACCTCGACGAAGTAGAGCGGCATGATCAGGCCCTCCCGACCCAGCTCTCTCTCCTGTTCGGCGAATTCGAGGATCTCCTTGCGACACTCCTCGCTGCTCAGAAACCGCGGCGTGACGATCGGGACAAAGAACGCGCCGCCTTCGATCGCCTCGCGGACCTTCTCCCGCCAGCGCTCGCCCCATTTTACCTTTGCCGTGTCGAGGAAGAGGTCGATCGTCTCGTCCCCTCGCTTCATTTCATAGTCCTCGACTACGTGCTCAGCCAGGCGGGTGATCGCTCCGTCGACCGCCTTGTCGTCCTTGCGAACGTAGCTCCAAAATCCCCTCAGCTCTGCCGCCATCGCCGAAGTCTATGCGTAACGGTTTCACCCATCTGTGCGAATTCCCGGAAAGTGCCGAGGTTACCGGCGTCGGTTTGGGAATTGCGCTCCGTCCCACCCATTCGCGAACTAGAATGGTTCCCTGGACAAGCAACTGGGGGAGGGGTGTGTGGCAGCTAAGAAAAGGATCTTCGTCGGATTTGCGATCGAGGATCAGGCCTCCAGAAATCTGCTCCGCGGCCAGTCACGTCTCGGAGGGTGTCCGATCGAGTACACCGACTTCTCGGTCAAGGAACCATGGAGTTCGAGCTGGAAAACCAAATGTCGCGCCAGGTTGCGGGGATGTGACGGAATGATCGCTCTGCTGTCGAACAACACGCGCAACGCCAAAGGCGCCCGCTGGGAGATCAAGGCGGCCATCGAGGAGGGGGTACCGGTGCTCGGTGTGTACGCCGGGAAGGACCGATACAAACCCACGGAGATTGCTGGCAAACGGGTCATCACCTGGACTTGGGAAGGCATCGGGAACTGGATCGACAAGCTGTAGGTCATGCTGCCCGATGAGCACAGCGACGAGCCCGATGAGGCCGATCTTGCGCTAGGCGCTGTTGAGCTTCCCGCTCAACAGATGGAGCTCTACAAGCTCGCCGTGGAGATGGCCGACAGGATCTCAGCCCGTCGCGGTATTGCCAACAGCTTTTTCCTCTCTGTGAACACCGGTCTCATAGCACTCCTGGGAGCCTCGGATCTGCGTTGGTATGTGCCGGTCGCCGGGATCGCATTCTGCGTGACCTGGTGGGCGCTGCTCAAAAGCTACCGCGAACTCAACGCGGCCAAGTTCGAGGTGATCTTGAAGATGGAGGAGCAGCTCCCGGCGCGCCTCTTCGGCGATGAGTGGGCGCGCCTGAGGCCGGCTGGGACGGGGGAGAAATCACCTCAGAAGAGATTGCGCGTCTGGGCAAAGCACCTCGCGGGCTATCGGGAGCTGGGCGAGATCGAGCGGGTCGTACCGGTCGTCTTCGCCGCGATCTACGGTGCCGAGCTGGTGCGTCAGGTGTGCTGACAGTGCGCAGGCAGGCTTGTTTTACCTCGTTGCGTCTCCAGTCAGACTTGAAGCGTAGGCGCTGAGTTGGCCGATCTAAAGAAGTCGACCATCGCGGGCTCTTGGGGTGAGCACGCACTCGCCGATGTCCTCGATGGCTTGACCGAACCCGATATTTCGACGCGCCTGATCAGCGAGCAAAAGAACTCGCGCTCCATCTTTGTCGCCTACCCCTACGAATTCTCAAAGGACGACTACCGAGGTGCGTTCAACGAGGTGGCGGAAGAGTACGAGGTTGAGTTCACCTACGCGGATGAGCAGATCACGAGCCAACAGATCCTCGAGAAGGTCACGCGCATGATCAAGGAGTCGGGCTTTGCGATCTTCGACATCACCAACTGGAACCCGAACGTCGCGCTTGAGCTCGGTATCGCAACCGGTTAGGCGAGGAATACTATGTGCTCTTCGACGACTCCAAGGACCACTCCACTGTTCCCACCGATCTCGGCGGAATCGATCGCCTTGAGTACGCCGACTTCTCATCGCTTAGAGACGGCCTGCGCAAGCTGCTGAAGCAGCAATTCGGTGCGCCTGGGGATCCGGACGCCGGTGAGAGCGCCGGAGACAAACTCAACCAGCTGGTTGAGGAGTTGCGGGTCGAGACTTTGAGGGTGGTGGCAGAGGAACCTGGAATTCAGGTGGGCGGAATCGCCGCCCGGCTCTCTGTCGATGTCACCCAGGCACAGACGATCGTTCGCCCATTGGTGGGCGATTCGCTGGAGACGAGAGGAACGCGCCGTGGTACTCGCTATTTCCACCCCGATGACCTGCCCCCCGAGACGGACGTCGAGGGTCCGGGGGCGGCAGAGGCTTCCCCCGAGGAGGAGTCGGGGTCTTAAGGCGCCCAGCTGGCCTTTCTCTGGCCGCCGGGCGTTCTTCGCATGCCTTTATTGCGTGCTTCTATCCGCGGCGGCGGCGTTGTCGCCGCCTACTGCTCTTCAAGCCAATCGATCAGCTTCTCGATGGGGATTTCTTTCGGTGCTTTCTTGGAGTGGGCTTTGCGCCACTTGAGTGTCGCCCTTCCGAATCCCAGCGTGCCGACGTGCTTGTTCCTGCTCTTACCGGGAGTAGCGATGTGGAGCGTAATCCCGTTGTTGCCGAGCTCGGCGTCTATTCCCTCTGCCCTGACCTTCACGTGTCTCCTTCGTTAGTTGAATGGAGCAATGACGACGGTATAAGTCAGCCGTAGGTGCGGTCCCGCCTAGACGACATCGCGCCGACAACGGCTGCGACCAGCATGATCGTCAGCCGCACCATCCAGATCACCAGCGTGATCATCAGGCCGATCACGAACATCGTCAGCTGAATTGCGATGCCGATCAGAGCACCACCTGCACCTTTTCGATGTGGGTTTCGGCGGCGTGGTAGCGCACTGCCGAGATCAGGTAGTCGGCCCACTTATCGGTCATCTCGCTCCTTTGTCTGGGTTCATTCGCTCTCGCACCCGATCCCATCGCTGTCGGCGTCCAGCCCGTAGTGGTCGACACCCAGCACCTGGACTTCGCCGGTGTAGTCGGGTCCGTTTCCACTGCCGCCTTCGCAGTCGTAGTCAGAAGCATTGGGATCGAGGCAGCCGCTGTAGTTCGGGTCACATTCTTCGGCTGCCGGTTCTTCTTCTTCCCTCAGGACTGCGAATTCACGTTCTTCTGTCGCGGCTTCACGTTCTTCGCGCGCCGAGAGCGCTACCAACCGACGGGTGAAGTTACGCGCCTCGCTGTTGGCGCTGGTCAATCGCGATTCGGCCCGGCCGAGTCGCCGCTTGATTGCACGTAGCTCGAGCCGATCACTGTGGGTGACCGCCAGCAGTGAGGCGGCGCGCCTGTCGAGCCCTGCCGCTTGCTGTTCGGCGCCCGCCAGCGCCGGCACTCCCGGAGCCTGTTCGCTCGCTCGCAGCCGAAGCTGCGAGGAGACGGGCTTGCTCTCGGCTTCGCCTGCGAAGAGCGCCGCCCCAACCCCGATCAGGAACAGCGCTCCCATCACTCCGCAAACGCTTTGCGCCACCCAGCGCGGTAGGCGCTCTCGTCGCAGCACCGGCTTGGAGCGCCCGCGCTGGACTTCGATCGAGTGCCGAGCCAGCAGCAAGGCGATCGGCAGCATGAAGCCGACCCCGAAGAGAGCGTTGCCAAGCACACCGACGAGCCCACTGGCGTTGCCCATCGCCGTGCCGAAGATTATCGCCAGCAGTCCACCACCGACGCAGAGGCCGATCGCCCGGCCAAGCGTCATCCGCGTCAAGCCGCCGATCGCGGCCGACGCGCGGAACCATCCCCAGGCCAGCGCGATGCCCGCCATGATCAAGGCCGCCAGGCCGAAACCGAGACCGGAGCGCACCTTGTCGTCGTGCTTTTCCGCGGCGTCGCGGTTCGCGCTTTCGATCCGCGAAATCTCCGCGATAGCCGCGAAGCGCCTGCTCTTCTGCACATCTTCGATTCCCGCGACCCGGAGTTTTGCTGCGTTGGCGGCTGCCTCGGCCGGCGTTGCACGCTTGCTGCTCGCTTCGAACTTGGTCTCGGCGGGGATAGCGGCACCTTCGAGTTCCTCGACTTCGACTGCGGCGACTTCAGCGCGCGATTCGGCTTCGCTGAGTCCTGCGCTGAGATCTTGAGCTGAGGCCGCGCCGGCAAGTACAAGCCCGAGCGTGATTGCCAAGACAGCCGCAGCGGCAACCACGGATGCAACACGTTTCCTCAGCACTGGACCCCTCCCGAGCGGTGGACTGGAGCGCAAGGCTATGTGCCGCAGAGCGCGCAAATCAATACCGAAAACTAGAAGATCTCCAACTAAACACGCGAATATGCAAACGTCTAACAGTCCGGCGGCCTGCTCCGTTACCCGCCTTCGCGAGCTTCCCGCAGTTTCTTGATGTCGTCGAGGTTGACCAGGGCCTCGAGGATCCCCTCGATGTCGAGCTCAGCCACCGCGCGCTCGGCGGCCCGCCGCCGCGACCCGGGACATGAAGCGCGACAGCTCAAAGACCTGCTTCATCCGCTCGCCGCCCGAGAGCTCCAGATAGTCACGCCGTAGCCTCACTCGCTCCGCTTTGCCGTCGGGCGTCCAATTGCCGATTCGCTTGGTCGAGCTCACGCCGTACAGCGGGCCGGGGTTGGCGTAGGCTCGATCAACGCCTTCCTACCGGCCGAAGGGGCGCCCTAGAGTCCGGGCTTGGCTCAGGCTGGGATGAGGGGGAGGCTGCGACAATGGAAGAGCCGATGACTACCGCCGTAGCCTTGGATGCCTCCCCGCTCAGCGTCCTGCGCTCGCTGCGCGGCGAGATCCTCGACGCTCGCATTGCCTATCCGCAGGTGCTCCACGTCGAGATCCGCGACTCCCACGGCGGCCTCTGGCGGCTCGCAACCCAGGACGCAGATTGGTCGCCGTCGGACCCCGCCAAGCTGGTCGGGCGCGCGATCGAGGCCGCCGAGATCGACGAGGAGACCGGAGAGTTGCGCTGCAAGCTCTCCGGCGGCTCGATGCTCGACGTGAAGCCAGCCGACCGCGAGGCCGATGACGATCCGCCGAACTGGGAGCTGATCGCCCCCGACGGTCTCGTCTTGGAGTTCGGCCCCGGTATGCGCTGGCGAATCGGCAGCGCCGATTCGCGAGTGTCTTCGCCGTAGGACAGAGCTTCGCAAGCAACCCAAGCTCTTAGCGATGACCCAACCCCGTCCTTACTTTTCCAGCACCCGCTTCGCGGCCCTTCTCCTCGGCCTCGGAGCGCTGATCGGCGTCGTTTTGCTTCTCACGGGTGCTCCGCTCTGGCTTTTCTACCTCGCCCCCCTCCTCACGGTCCCGATCACGATCCGCGCCCTTTACATCTGGGAGCCGCTGAAGAGGAGGAGCCCGCAGAGCGCTCCGCGCTAGGTGCCGTGAAGGCACCGCCGAGCGCCCCACACGCCCCGAAAAACGCCAGAAGCGCCCTCACCCCACCACTCGACTACGCTGCTCAGCACTGTTCCCCGCCGTCGGGGCCTTCGGGTCCGGATTGGCGGGGATTATTTGTTTGCGGGCGACCTTTCTTCTAACTGAGGGCCAAAGCGCCCGCGCGCCACTCGCCTCACAGAATGGCGCTATCGTCGCGCCATTACCTTTCCGCTCGGAGCCTTGTCTCTGGGCGTATTGAGTCCCCGGGGAACGCGAGAGCGTTCCCCGTATTGCGTCTGGAGAGCAAAGCCGGGGACCTGTGCAGCAGGCATAAAAAAAGGCAATGCCGGCAGAGCCGCGCAAAGCCTCCATCGGCAATGTAGCTGTTTTGGGCAGCAAAAAAGCACACCTTGCAGCGTCAGCCAGCGGGCTTGGTCATGCCGCAATCGACGCGCTAGCCGACCCCTTAAATCGCTGAGGCCCGCCGAAGCGGGCCTCGCATCCAGCCACCGAAGCGACTGGGGATGAAGGAAGTGTAACTACACCTGCCGGCCGAGGTCAACGACTTCGCGGTCTCTGCCTACTTCACCGCGGAGTCAACCCGTATAAGCCGCCTCGCGCATCGCAGCAGCGACCGCGACCTGGATCTCTTCACCGCGCTCCGGGTCGATCGTCCCCGACTGAATTCCGGCGCCGACAAAGGCGATCGCTCCGACCGGATCGGACAGGGGAAGGATCTCCTTCCCGGTGGCGACGTAAAGGCCCGTGGGCCCGTCGTAGTCGGCGAATTGCAGTTTCATCTCTTCCAGGGTAGGACGTTCAGGCCGAGCTTTCCAGGCTCGAGTTCTTGATCGTCTGGAGAGGGCGATAGCTCTCTTCCGCGTTGCACAATCGCCGGGAACCTGCCACGATCCCTCCTGTCCGCCGGGGTGCGGACGGACAGGGTTGTGTTCAACGACCGGGCTAGGGGCCTGAGTCCTCCAAGTTGTTACGGAGGACCGGGAAATGACCGGTCAGACAGAGGAGGACAGGTGCAGCGCAGCGCAGGGCTTTTCGCCCCCTTCACGAGTTCCGGCTTCGGCCTCGCGCTGGCGATCTGTGCGCTCGCTCTCACCGCCGGCCCCGGCGCTGCTGTCGCCGCTGCCGAACCACTGGGCTCCTGTCCCAACGAAGCCTCACGGGTCGGCGCCTCCGCCGGCCTCCCCGACTGCCGGGCCTTTGAACTGATCACGCCCGGCCTGAACGGCGCCGCCCCGCCCGCCTGGCCGGCGATCTCGGTCCAGGGCATCCGCGCCGACGGCAGCGCCCTCGCCTTCATCGCCGCCAGCGCGCCGGGGGCCGCCGAAGGCTCCACCGCCACCGCCAGCACGATCCTGGCCGCCCGCGGAGCGGGGGGGTGGAGCACGAGGAGCCTCTCGGCGCCGACGCCGCTGGCCAGCGGCACCTACTTCGGCGCCGCCAGCTCGACCGTCGGCCTCTCCACCGACCTGACCCAGTCGGTGCTGTGGAGCAATCAGCCACTGGCGGGCGGGGCTTCCCCAGCCGGCGCCAACCTCTACCTGCGCCGCGCCGACGGCAGCATCGTTGCGCTGACCAAAGTCGGCGCCGCAGGCTTGGATCCCGGCGGCGCGCTTGCCGGCGCCTCACGTGACTTCAGCCGCCTCTTCCTCGCCACCACCGTCAAGCAGCAACCGGTCGTAGGCATCGAAGATCCGCTGCTCAACGGCAACCTCTACGAATACTCGGCCGGCCAGTTGCGCCTCGTCCCGATCCTGCCCGAATCCTCAGGTGAAGAAGCCGCCCCCGCCGGTGGCACCCTGGCTCAGGGCGTCCTGCCCCCGGTCTCCGAAGACGGTCACCAGGTCATCTTCAAGGCCAACGGTTACCCGGGCCTGTACCTGCGCAGCAACGCGGCGAAATCCGTCGAAGTCTCCAAATCCCAGCGCACGCCCCCCGACCTCAACCCGCCCGCGAACGCGATCCCCGCCGGCATCGCCGCCGACGGCTCGGTTGTCCTCTTCACCTCCGCCTCCGAGCTGACCGAAGATGCCAACACGGGTGAAAGCGCCGGGGTGCCCAACGACGCCGGCGCCGACCTCTACTCCTACGACGTCGCCAAAGACAAACTCACCGACCTCACAGTCGACACCAACCCCGCCGATGTGGCGACCGGCGCCGACGTCGAGGCGGTCCTCGGCGCCTCCCCCGATGCCGACTACGTCTACTTTGTCGCCCGCGGCAAACTGGCGACGGGCGCCACCTCGGGCGCGCGCAACCTCTACGTCGCCCATGCCGGCGCGATCCGCTTCGTCGCCACCGACCCGCAACCCGGCGAACACTTCTACGTCACCCCCGACGGCCTGCACGCCGCCTTCATCTCCAGTGCGCCCCAGGGCGCCTATAACAACGCCGGCTTCGCCGAGGCCTACCGCTACGCCTATGGCGGCGCGCTGCAGTGCGCCTCCTGCCGGCCCAACGGCGAAGCGCCCGGCGCCGGCGCCTCGATCGCCGGCCGCGCCCTCTCCGACGACGGCGCCCACCTCTTCTTCCAGAGCGCCGACGCGATCGTGCCTCAGGTCCAGAGCGGCCAGGCCAACGTCTTCGAGTACAGCGGCGGCGCACCGCAGCTGCTGACCCCCGGCGACGGCCCCGCGGCGCTGCTGCTCGGCGCCGGCTCCAGCAGTGAGGACGTCTTCATCGCCACCCACCAGGAACTCTCCCCCCAGGGCCAGGGCGCGGTCTTCGCGATCTACGACGCCCGCGTCGACGCCCAGGTGCCGGTCGCGAGCGTGACCGGCGGCTGCCAGGGCGAAGGCTGTCGCGGGGCGCCGCCGGCGGCGCCCGAATTCCCCGGCGCCGGCTCGGCCAGCTTCGAAGCGCCCGGCCGGGTCTCCGCTCCCGCCCTCAAAGTCGTCCGCGCAGCCAAGGTCCAGCTGCGGCTGATCGTCCCCGGCCCCGGCGAACTGTCGGTCGGCGGCCGTGGCTTCGACCCGGTCAAAAAGCAGGCGACCAAGGCCGGCGCGACGACGGTTGCCCTGACGCTGAAGCCCGGCGCCGAGCGCAAGCGCCAAAAGCTGGGCGTCTTTCGCACCGAAGCCGAAATCCTCTTCCGCTCCGCCGATGGCGGGGCCTCGCGTGCCAGCGTCGAGCTCGGCTTCGAAGCTGCCGCCAAGCGCGTGAGGAGTGGCCGATGAGCGCGCTCGCCAAACGCCTGCGCCGCGCCGCCGCGCTGGCCCTGACCCTGAGCGCCGCCCTGCTCTGCCTCGCCGTGCCGGCGAGCGCCCGCAATCTCGAATTCCCGACTTTCCTCTCCCCCGGTCGAAACCCCGACCTCTCGCCCTCCAGCGCCCCGGGCGGGCGCCCCTTCGAGGTGATCGACGGCTTCTCGCTGAACCAGACCCCGACCCTGGAAGCGATCCCCGGCCCGGCCGCCAACCTGCGCGACATCAGCGTCGAATTGCCGCCCGGCTTCGTCGCCAATGCGGCGACCTTCCCGCGCTGCAGTCAGGAGGCCTTCAACGCCGCCAGCTGCGCCACCCTCGCCCAGGTCGGCGTCGCCGACCTCGACCTCAGCGCCGGCGCCGGCGCTCCCACCGTGCCGGTCTTCAACCTGGCGCCGCCGCCCGGGCAGCCCGCCCAGTTCGCCTTCCGCGCCCTCGGCAGCGCCGTCCACGTCGACTTCCACATCCGCGGCGGCAGCGACTACGGCGCCACCGCCACCGTCGCCGGCCTCAGCGAGGCCGCCGGCCTGCTCGGCTCCTCGCTGCGGATCTGGGGCGTGCCCGGCGATCCCGCTCACGATGCCGAGCGCTTCATGGGCGACGGGACGCCGGCGCCCGGCCCCTATCCCGAAGCGGCGCCCTACCGGCCGCTGCTCTCCAACCCGACCTCCTGCAACGGGCCGCTGATCACGACGATGGAAGCGAGCACCTGGCAGGCGCCCGGCCAGCGCATCGCCGCCGCCCCCTTCGAAGCGCCGGGGACCAACGAATGCAACCAGCTCGACTTCGAACCGATCGTCGACGTCAAGCCGACCACCAACCTCGCCGACAGCCCCAGCGGCCTCGACCTCCACCTCAACATCCGCCAGAACCAGGACTCCGAAGGCGCCGCCGCCGGCCACCTGCGCGCCGCCAAGATCGTGCTCCCCGCCGGCCTCCAGCTCAACCCCGCCGCCGCCAACGGCCTCGGCACCTGCAGCCCCGAGCAGATCGGCCTCGCCGCCGCCGCCAACGAGCGCCAGCTGCTGCGCTACGACCTGCCCCCGGTCAACTTCGCCGGCACCTTCACGGTCACCTATGCAGGTAACACCACCGCCCAGATCCCCGCTACCGCCACCCGTGCCCAGGTCGCCGCGGCGCTCGAAACCCTGCCCGGTCTCGCCGGCAACGTCACCGTCAGCGGCGCCAAGGCCGGCTGGATCGTCAGCTTCACCGGCGCCCTGGCGGGAACCGACGTGCCGCTCTTGAGCGGCCAAGTCACCGACAATCCGAGCCAGGTCATCGCCGTCACCGGCGAAGGCGGCAGCTTCCAGTTGGGATCGGGCGGCGCCAGCACCGCATCGCTGCCCTTCGACGCCGACGCCGACGAAATCGAGGAGGCGCTGCGCTCGCTGCCGGCGCTCGGGCTCGGCAACCTCTTCCCCGGCAACGTCTTCGTCAACGGCGCCGGCAGCGAAGAATCCACCCGCTCCTTCCAGGCGATCTTCGCCGGCGATCTGGCCGGGACCAAACCGCTGCTGACCGCCACCTCCGCGTTGACCGGCCCGGGCGCCGGCGTCACCTTCACCCCGGCCGACCCGCCGCCGCCGCGCTCGCTCAGCGTTGCCGCCTTCGGCGGCAACGCCCCCGGCACCCCGCAGTTGACCCCGGCACCGCCCACCTGCCCCGACTCATCGAAGATCGGCACCGTCCGCATCGACTCCCCGGCGGTGCTCGACCACCCCCTCTTCGGCGACGTCTTCCTGGCCAGCCCGGAGCGCAACCCCTTCGGCTCGCTGTTGGCGATCTACGTCTCGGTCGTCGACCCCGCCACCGGCATCGTCTTGAAGCTGCCGGCCAAGGTGGAGTCCGATCCGGGCTCGGGTCGCCTCACCGCCACCCTGGCCGAAGCGCCGCAGCTCCCCTTCGAAGACCTGCGCCTGGAACTCTTCAAGGGCACCGCGGCGCCACTGCGGACCCCGATCGCCTGCGGCACCTACACCGTCGCCACCGAAATCACCCCCTGGGGCGCCCCCGAAGCGGCGGTGCACCGGCCCACCGACAGCTTCCAGATGGTCGGGGGCGCCGGCGCCGGCTCCTGCGTCAAAGACGCCGCCGCCGCCCCCGACGTATCGCGCTTCGAAGCCGGCACGATCGACCCCAGCGCCGGGACCTACTCGCCCTTCACCCTGAAGCTGGCCCGCGCCGATGGCACCGCGCCCCTGCGCTCGATCGACACCACCCTGCCCGCGGGGCTGCTCGCCAGGCTGACCGGCGTTGCCACCTGCCCCGACGCCGCCCTCGCCGCGGCCGCCGCCAGGAGCGCCGGCTCCGAGCGGGCCGCCCCCAGCTGCCCGGCCGCCTCCCGCGTCGGCTCGCTGAACGTCGCCGCCGGTGCCGGCCCGAGCCCGCTCAACCTGTCCGGCAACGCCTACCTCGCCGGTCCTTATAAAGGCGCGCCGCTCAGCCTCGCGACCGTGACCCCGGCGCTGGCCGGTCCCTTCGACCTCGGCACCGTCGTCCTGCGCACCGCTCTCTACGTCGACCCCGCGAGCACCCGCATCCACGCCGTCTCCGACCCCTTCCCGGCGACCCTGCGCGGGATCGGGCTCGACCTGCGCTCCGTGGCGCTGAACCTCGACGCCCCCGGCTTCACCAAGAACCCGACCTCCTGCAACGCGCTGGCTTTCGCCGGCGCCGCCCCGAGCCAGAGCGCCCGCTTCCAGGTCGGCGACTGCGGCACGCTCGCCTTCAAGCCCAAGCTCGAAGTGGCGCTGAAGGGCGGGACCAAACCCGGCGCCCACCCGGCACTGGCGGCGACGCTGACCTACCCCGCCAAGGGCAACCCCGCCAACCTCGCCGCCGCCTCGCTGCTGCTGCCCAAAGCGCTCGGCTTCGACAAGGCCCACCTGAGCGGGGCGCGCGCCGCCGGCTCGCTGAAGCTGACCACGCCACTCCTGCCCGGGGCCCTGCAGGGCCCGCTGTACGTGCGGAGCGCCGGCGCCAAAGCGCCGCCGACGCTGATCGCCGACCTGCACGGAGCGGTGGACGTTGCGCTTCGCGGGCGCCTGGAGCAGAGCAAGCGCGGCGAGTTGCGGGTCGTCTTCGAAGACCTGCCCGACGCCCCGATCTCCAAGCTGTCCCTGGAGCTGAAGGGTGGCAAGCAGGGCCTTCTGCGAAACGCGGCCAACCTCTGTGCCGCCGCGCCGCGGGCAACGGCGTTGCTCGATGCCCAGAGCGGCCAGAGCGTCGAACAGCGCCCGACGCTCGCCACCGGCTGCAAGGCAAAGAAGCAGGGCAAGGCGGCCGGCAAGGGCGCCAAGGCCAAGAGGCGATCCGGGCGTGGGGGGGACCGATGAGGCGCACCCTCCTCATCGCGGCCGCCCTGACTGCCTTCGGCCTCGGCGCCCCCGCGGCGCAGGCCGTGGCGAAACCGATCGTCAAAGGCTCCTGGCCGGCGGCCGTCGGCGCCAACACCGCCACCCTGCGGGCCGAAATCGACCCCAACGGCCGGGCCACCACCTACCTCTTCGAATACACGACCGAAGCTAACTTCCGCACCAAAGGCTTCATCGGCGCCACCAAAATCCCCCAGACCGGGATCTCGATCGGCACCGGCTCCGTCCAGCAGCGCCTCGGCGAACTCGAAGCCGACACCGCCTACCGCTTCCGCGTCGTCGCCACCAGCGACGACATCGCCGTCGGCGCGGTCCGCTCGCTGCGAACCGACGAACCCTCGCCGCTCTTCACCCTGCCCGACAACCGCGGCTGGGAGCTGGTCTCCCCGGTCGACAAGAACGGCGGCGAGATCCAGAGCTTCGGCGGCAACCGCGGTGGCGGCGTGATCCAGGCCGCCGCCCAGGGTGGTCAGGTCACCTACACCTCCGCCTCCTCCTTCGCCAACGCCCAAGGCTCGCCGGGGCCCAACCAGTACGTCTCCACCCGCGGCGAATCCGCGTGGGCTACCGACAACGTCACCCTGCCGATGCTCTCCGGCACCTATTCCGAAGCGCCCGACAGCGGCGTCCCCTACCAACTC
The DNA here is from genome assembly GCA_963735235.1 of uncultured Solirubrobacterales bacterium. GTDB lineage: Bacteria > Actinomycetota > Thermoleophilia > Solirubrobacterales > 70-9 > VAYN01. The sequence continues at coordinate 300,923 of CAVTKD010000008.1, forward strand.
TTCTCCAACGATCTCAGCGGCGCTCTGGTCTCAAACGGCCGCCGCTGCCGCACCTCGGCCGTCACCCAGTGCCCGGTCGAAAACGCGCCACTGCCGGGCTCCGGTGCTCCGGCCGGCTACCGCAACTACTACCTGCGCGGCGGCGCCGGCACTTTCAAAGCCCTGCTCTCGAGTACCAACCTCACCAGCCTCGCCCTCGACTCCTCCCATTTCGAACTGGCCTTCGCCGGCGCCACCCCCGACCTCGCCCACGTGATCCTCTCCAGCTGCGCGGCCCTGACCACGGACGCCATCGAAGTCGCGGGCAGCGACGGCGAATGCAACCCCGCCGAGACCAACCTCTATGAGTGGAGCGGGGCAGGGCTGACGCTGGTCAACCTGCTGCCGGGCCAGATCAAAGGCACGCCGGGCGCAGAGCTCGCCGCTCAAAGCCGGGCGATCTCCGCCAACGGCTCCCGCGTCTACTTCACCGAGCTCGAAGACGGACCCATCTACCTACACGAAGCGGGCGGCCCGCCCAAGCTGTTGCCCGAAACGGTGGGAGGGGGAGCGAGCTTCCAAACCGCGTCTTCTGATGGCTCGGTGGCCTTCTTCACCAAAGCGGGCCACCTCTACCGGTACACCGCTGCGACCGGCACCGCAACCGACCTCACCCCAGCCGGTGAAGTCCTCGGCGTCCTCGGCGCCTCCGAAGACGGCACCTACCTCTACTACCGCACCCCCGCCGGTCTCTTCCTCAACCGCAACGGCACGACCACCCTCGTCTCCGCCCAGGTCGACCCCGAAAGCACGCCGCCGACCACCGGCAACGCCCGCCTCTCAGCCGACGGCCACCGCCTGCTCTTTCTCTCCACGGCCGAACTGACGCTCTACGACAACCGCAACATCCACACGGGGGTCCTCGAGCCCGAGGCCTACCTCTTCTCCGCGCCCGGCACCGCCGGCGCCGGCACGATCTGCATCTCCTGCAACCCCTCCGGCGAGCGCCCGATCGGCGCCGCCAGCCTGCCCGGCGCCAGCCCCAACGGCGCCGGCGACAACGCCCCCTGGACCTACAAGCCCCGAGTCCTCTCGGCCGACTCCAAGCACGTCTTCTTCGACAGCTTCGACGCCCTCGCCGTGCAGGACACCAACGGCGACCGCGACGTCTATCAGTGGGAGGCGCAGGGCGCCGGCAGCTGCGCCAAGCCGGGCGGCTGCGTCAACCTGATCTCCAGCGGCCGCGCCGAGGGCGGCGCCAGCTTCCTCGACGCCAGCGCCGACGGCTCCGACGCCTTCTTTCTCACCGACGGCCCCCTGGTCCCCTCCGACACCGGCGCCGTCGACGTCTACGACGCCCGCGTCGGCGGCGGCTACCCGGTCTCCACGTCGGTCATCCCCTGCGTCGGCGACGCCTGCCAGGCGCTGCCGCCCAGCCCCGAAGCCCCACCGCCCGGCAGCCTGCGCTCCAAAGCCTCGGGCAACCTGCCGCCGGCGACCTTCAAGCCGCTGCACTGCAAGAAGAACCAGGTCAAGAAGCTCGGCCGTTGCGTGAAGAAACCCCAGCACAAAAAGGCGCACGGCAAGAAAGCGAGGGCCCACAAGTGAAGGCGCTGAGCTCGATCCGCCTCGCCCTCGCCCTCGGCGCCCTGGCCCTGGGCATCCTGGCGGCGGCCCCTGCCGCCGAGGCCGACTTCGGCTTCCTCCCCGGCGAAGCGGGCTTCAAGGTCACCGCCACCGTCGACGCAGGGGGCGCGCCCGCAACCCTGGCCGGCTCCCACCCCTACTCGCTGCTGACCGAAATCAACCTCAACAAAGCCGGCGCCTTCTCCGACGGCGACCTCAAGGACCTCTCCTACGACCTGCCCCCGGGGTTGATCGAAAACGCCACCTCGGTGCCGCGCTGCGGCGCCGTTCAGTTCGCGACCCCGCGCAGCTTGCCGAGCCTCTCGGGCGAGAGCTGTCCGGCGCTCAGCCAGATCGGCATCGTCACCCTGCAGAGCTCCCACGCGGGCGGTGAAACCAGGACCTTCGGCGTCTTCAACCTGGCGCCGCCGCCGGGCTCGCCCTCGCGCTTTGGCTTCGCGCCCTACGGCGAGCCGATCACGATCGCTCCACACGTGCGCGAAGCCGGGCGCGAATATGGCCTCACCCTCGACCTGCGCAACTTCTCCCAGGCCCTCGACGTCAGCGGCCTGCGGCTGGAGATCTGGGGCACGCCCTGGGCGAGCGCCCACGACGAACAGCGCGGTGACTGCCTGAACGAGATCGACCCGGCCACCGGCAACGGCAGCTGCCCGGTCTCGGCGCTCAATCCACCGCACCCCACCCAGGCCTACCTGACCCTGCCCAGCACCTGCGAAGTGCCGCTCAGCTTCCACATCGGCGCCAGCTCCTGGCAGCAGCCGGCGCCGGTGCAGCGCTCGTGGACCAGCGGCGCGGCCCTGACCGACTGCGACACGCTGCCCTTCAACCCGATCCCCACCGGGCGCCTCTCGACCGATCGCACCAGCTCGCCGAGTGGCTATGAATTCACCCTCGACGGCACCAGCGCGCCGCTCCTGAACCCCGTCTCCCGCGCCTCCTCCCAGGCCAAGAAGGCAGTGGTGACGCTGCCCGTGGGGATGAGCGTCAACCCCTCGGTCGCCTCGGGCCTCGGCACCTGCTCGGAGGAACAATTCGCCGCCGAGACGATCGACTCCGCTCCCGGCGCCGGCTGCCCCAACGATTCCAAAATCGGCGAATTGACGATCGAAAGCCCGCTGATCGAAGGCCAGATCGAAGGCTCGATGTTCTTCGCCACCCCGCGCTCCAACCGCTTCGGCACCCTGATCGCGCTCTACATGGTCGCCAAGGACCCCGACCGCGGCATCCTCGTCAAGGTCGCCGGCCGGGTCGACTCCGACCCCGCCACCGGCCAGCTCGTCACCACTTTCGACGACCTGCCGCAGCTGCCCTACTCGCACTTCAACGTCCACTTCCGCGAAGGCCAGCGCAGCCCGCTCGCCACCCCTTCGGCCTGCGGCACCTACGCGACCGAGGTCGACACCAGCCCCTGGCTCGACCCCAGCCTCGTCCTGCATCAGTCCTCGCCCTTCGCCCTCACCAGCGGGGTCGGCGGCGGCCCCTGCCCGGCCGCGCTCGCCCCCTTCGCCCCGCGGGCGACGGGCGGCACCGCCAACGCCAACGCCTCCTCCTACAGCCCCTTCGCCCTGCACCTGACGCGGGCCGACGGCGAACAGGAGATCACCTCCTACTCGGCGACCCTGCCCAAGGGCCTGCTCGGCAGGATCGCCGGCGTTCCCTTCTGCCCGGAGTCCCTGATCGCGGCGGCGAAGGCCCAGAGTGGAGCCGCCTCCGCGGCGGCGCCCGCCTGTCCCGCGGCCAGCCTGATCGGCCACACCCTGACCGGCTACGGCGTCGGACAGACCCTCGCCTACGCCCCCGGCACGCTCTACCTGGCCGGCCCCTACCACGGGCAGCCGCTCTCGGTGGTGGCGATCGACTCGGCCAAGGTCGGCCCCTTCGACCTCGGCACGGTGGTGATCCGCTCGGCGATCCGGGTCGATCGCCAGACCGCCCAGGTGGCGATCGACTCCGCCGGCTCGGACCCGATCCCCCACATCCTGCAAGGCTTCCCGCTGCGCCTGCGTGACATCTCGATCGCCATCGACCGCCCCCACTTCATGGTCAATCCGACCAACTGCGACCCCTTCGCGCTGACCTCGACCCTGACCGGCTCCGGTGTCCGTTTCGACGACCCCGCCGACGATTCCAGTGCCACTTCGAGCGTGCCCTTCCAGGTCTCCAACTGCTCGGCGCTCGACTTTGCGCCCCGCTTCTCTCTGGCGCTGAAGGGCTCCCCCCGCCGCGGCCAGTTCCCGGCGCTGCGGGCGAGCGTGACCCCGCGCGAAGGCGACGCCAACATCGGCGCGGCCACCGTCACCCTGCCGCCGAAGCTCTTCCTTGCCCAGGAACACCTCGAATCGGTCTGCACGCCGCGTCAGTTCGCCGCCCACACCTGCCCCAAGGAGTCCCTCTACGGCCACGCCAGCGCGATCACGCCGCTCTTGGAAGAACCGCTCAGCGGCCCGGTCTACCTGCGCACCAACAACGGCGAACGCTCGCTGCCCGACCTGGTCACCGAGCTCAGCGGCCGCGGCATCGAAATCGAAGTGCTCGGCAAGATCGACTCCTACAAGGGCGGCCTGCGCGCTCGCTTCGACAATCTCCCCGACGCGCCGCTGACCAAGTTCACGATGGCGCTGCGCGGTGGCGATCACAGCCTGATCGTCAACGCCACCGACCTCTGCGTCCACCCCCAGGTCGCGACCGCCAAGTTCAGCGGCCAGGACAACGCCAACAAGAAACTGCGGGTGCCGCTGCAGGTCAAGTGCCCGAAGAAGAAGCAGACGAAGAAAAAGCAGGCCTCCAAGGGCAAGGCGAAGCCCGCCGCCGGGGGCAATAAAGCCAAGCAGGGGAGCCGATGATGAGAGAGCGTTCAGCCAGAGGACCGATCGCGGCGCTGGCGCTCTTCTCGGCGCTGCTCTGCCTGGGGGCGCTGGCTCAGGCCGAGACGGTCCGCAAGGGCGAAGTCCAGGTCCGCTTCGAAGGCAAGCTGGCGCCGCAATCGCTGCCGCGCTCGAGCCAGGCCCCGATCAGGGTCTCGGTCTCGGCCAAGGTCAGCTCGACCGGCGCCGATGCGCCGCCGCCGATGCGGTCGATGTCGATCGCGATCAACCGCTACGGGCACCTCGACCCAACCGGCCTGCCGGTCTGCCAACTCGAACAGATCCAGCCGGCGACCACCGACGATGCGCTGGGAGCCTGTCGCCGCTCGCTGGTCGGCGAAGGCCGCTTCCTCGCCAACGTCTCCGGCCACGCCCCCTTCCCCGCCGACGGCAAGATCTACGCCTTCAACGGCGAGCTCGAAGGCCGTCCCGCGATCCTCGCCCACGTCTACGGCACCAAGCCGGCGCCCGCCTCCTACACCCTGGCCTTCGTGATCGCCAAGTCCAAGGGCACCTTCGGCACGACCCTGAAGGCGACGCTGCCGCCAGTCACCCCAGGTGCGGGCTACATCACCGCGATCTACCTGACCCTGGGCAAAACCTTCAGCTCAGGCGGCAAGCGCCACTCCTACATCAGCGCCTCCTGCCCGGCGCCCAAGGGCTTCCCCAAGGCGGTCTTCCCGTTCGCCGAAGCGTCCGTCGGCTTCCAGGGCGGCCCCACTCTCAAGTCGAGCCTGACACGCACCTGCAAGGCCAAGGGCTGAGGTGAGCTGGGCCCGGCGGGGTCGCCTCGGCGCTCGCCCGGCCGCGGCCCTGCTCCTGCTCGCCATGGCTGAGCGTCCTCGTGGCTTGGAGTTGGAGGGGAAGTAGCGCTCAGGCGCTTGCCTCTCCGGTCGCTTCCTCGACCGCGACGGTCTCTTCGGTTGCCCCTCGGCCGAAGAGGCTGACCAGGGCGGGGATCAGCAGCGTTCGCGCGATCAGGGTGTCGAGCAGCAGACCGACGCACAAGGCGAAGGCAATCTCGCGGAAGCTCTGGATCGGGATCAGGGCCACAGCGAGGAAGGAGAGGGCGAGGATGATCCCGGCGACGGTGATCGCCCGACCCGCTTCGGAGCTTGCGGTCTTGATCGCGGGCTTCAACTCGGCCTGATCCGCCTCGCGCCAGATCCTGTTGATCAGGAAGACGTTGTAGTCGGCGCCGAGGGCTAGGAGGAGGATCGCGCTCGCCACCGGGACGAAAAAGGCCAGCTGCCCGTATCCGAGCAGGTCCTGGAAGACGTAGACCGTCAGGCCGAGTGCCGCGGCGACGACGAGCAGGCTGACGCCGACCAGGTAGAGCGGGGCCGTGCGACTGCGCAGCAGGACCCAGAGCAGGAGCAGCAGTACCGCCAACGCGGCCGGCGCGACGCGCTCGAACGCCCCCCAGGTGTCTTCGGTCAGTTCGGCGGCGATCGACGTGTCGCCGGTGACGCCGGTCTTCGCTTCGCCGAGCCCACTTCGTTCCAGTAGCGTCGGCAGGCGTTCTTCCACCCTCGAAAGCGCTTCCGATGCCCGCGCCCCGTCCGGGTCACCGTCCAGCACCAGGACATAGCGGGCGGCGTCTCCGTTCGGTGCCAGCAGGACCCCCGAACCATCCGGTAGTCGCTGCGTTCCTGGGCCGAGGACCCCGGCCACCCCGTCCTGTTCGGCGAGGCTGCTTTCCAACGCTGACAGCTCGCCGGTTCGGCTGACGATGCCCGCTTCTTCGACGACGAGCATCGTCGGTCCAAGTACGCCGGGACCCAGGCCGGTCGCCGTGAGCTCGTATCCCCTACGGGGCGACGTCGTCTCCGGAAGACCACGGATTATGGGATTCCCGAGGGCCAGCTTGCTGATGCCACTCGCGGCTGCTCCGAGCGCCACCAGGCAGAGAATCGTGGTCAGCACAGGGAAGCGCACCGCGGCGCCGATCAAGGCCCCGCGGAAGCCCGAACGGGCGGGCGCGCCGCCGGCCCGATCAGCGCTTTGGACGCTTGGCTGGCGGGGCCAGAGCAAGACACGGCCGAAGATCGCCAGGACCGCCGGCACCAGGGTCATCGCCACGGCGGCAGCGACGACGACGGCAACCGCCATCGCGGGGCCGAAGGCGGCGAGGAAGCTCATTCCTGAGATCAACAACGTCAAGGTCGCGCCGGCGATCATCAGCGCCGCGGTGAAGATCACCGGCAAAAGCTCCGACGTCACTGCGACGACCGCAGGGCGGGAGTCGATTCCCTCCTCCAGCCGCTGCCGATAACCCGAGACGAAGAAGACCAGGTAGTCGGTGAGGACACCGAAGATCAGCCCGACGATCACCGGGTCGGCCTCCTGCGGAATCGCGATGCCGAATCGCTCCGCGACCCAGCCGAGGACACGATCGGCGCAGAGGTAGGCGATGGCCACTGAGACCAGGCCCAGCAGTGGCACCCCAACGGAGCGGAAGTAGAGGGCGAGGATGCCGACCACCAGCAGAACGGTCGCCAGCTCCACCCAGACGATGAAGTCGCTGGTGACGGAGGTTTCGGCCCGGGTCGCCGGCAGGGCACCGGTCACCTCCGCCGCACCCGTTCCCGTCGCTCGCTTCAAGCCCGAGGCGAACTGCTCGGCGAGCTGCTGCTGTTCGGATTCGCTCAGCGAGGGGTCGATGTATAGATAGGCGAGCAGGGTCGTGGCGCTTTGACGGGCGGCAAGGAGTCCCGGCGTGTCGACCAGCGGCACGGCTCTTATCGCGCCCGCTCCTTCTTCGCGGTCGGTCGTGGCGATGTAGCGGGTCGCCCCCGCCACCTCCTCGGGAGAGAAGCCGGCCGACCGGTGGGCAACCACGATCGTCCGGCTCAGCAGCGGCAGGCCGAAAGTCTTTATGGCCTTGCTTTCGACTTCGAGCGCGCTCGAGGAGCGTGGCAGCAGGCTGCCGAGCTGATCCGATTCGGATTCGAAGGCCGAGGGGAGGTGTGCCGTCGCCAGCACCGTTCCTGCGATCCATGCCAGCAGGATCGGGAAGCGAAGCCAGACGATCGCGCGGGCAGACAGGCCCGACATGCGGATCAGCTCCTCCTAGTAGGCGGGCGGATCGCGGGGCTCGCGTCGTTCCTCGACGAGAACCTCGCGCCGGGAGCGCCGCGACCACAGTGCCTGCTGAACCAGGCCGAGCACCAGCCCCACCGCACCGGCGATCATCAGGATCAGGCCAATGGTGTCGATGCTCACATGCTTGACGTGCAGGTTGGTAGCGAAGTAGAGGATCGCACCGATTGCAATTAGGAATATGGATCCACCGATAGTCAATGAAGTCCTCCTCTCGACTTCTCGGTCCCGCCGCTCTCGCTTTGGAACATTTCTCCGAACCCAATCGCGGGGTACCCCAAGGATCTTCCGAGAAACCTCAGCTGCGTCCAGCCGCTTCGCCCCTGCCGCGACGAGTGGCGACAAAGTGGCAGGGCGCTTGTTTCGTGCCGACGGACTTCGGGGACCACCTGGAATCCCAGACCGACCGGAGGAGGCCGGCGGCGCTTGGAATGCAGCAACCCGGGACTCGCCGGGTCAGTTGACTGACCCGGTCTGATTGCGAGCACCGCGCTCCTCTCATTGCTTGCCGCGGCGGAAAAGGATTGAAGTTCTGATCCATGGGGAATATGGGCCTGGGGAGAAAACGTGGCCTTGGCTGAGAAGCGACCCCTTGCCGCCGCTGTTTGTCCCCGGCGCCTCGACCGTGGATCGGCTGAGGCGGTAGGACCCCGGCCGCCGGCCGTCTATTGCGAAGGAGAGCACTATGGCTCAAGCAAAAAAAGGAAAACAGGCGAAAAGCTCCAGTCGCGCCAAGTCGAAAGTCACTCAGAGACCCAAGGCCACGGCCGCGCGAGCAAAAAAAGCCAAACCCAGGGCGAAACGCTCAAATCCCGGCTCACAGGGCGGCTCACCTAACGGGAAAGGCACCCGAGCCAAACCCAAAGCCGCCCCCGCCGCCGCCAGTTCCTCCAACGGAGCCGCTGCTGCGGCCGCTCAGGCCGCCAGCAAAGCCCGGATTCCGCTGCTCGCCGGCAGTGCCGCTCTCCTCGGCGCGGTCGGGGGCGTGATGCTCGGCGCCACGCGGTCGGGAGGCAAGGTGCTTGGGCTCACTCTGCCTCATCCGCCGCGGGTGAGGATCCGCTCCAGCGATCTCGCCGCGGCGGCGAAGGAAGTCGGCCGCTTCGGTGAGCAGGTGGGTGAGTTGACGACGGAGCTGAAACAAGCCCGGGAGGGGCTCGGCAAAGGGCAGAACTCGCCCCTCGAGATCATCCTCAAGGGGTTGACCGCCCGGCGCTAGAGATCGCTGACCGAGATGGAGCACAGGGCCTCCGGAAAGCTTCCCGGCCCGTCGCCTCGGACTCACTCCGCACTAACGCTTGGTCGCTCCTTGCCCGGCTTGCCTGGCCGTGCCGCCCACGGCCTTGCCCAGGTCCTTTGCGGCCCTCGCCGTGCCTTTGACGGCTTTCTTGAGGTCGTTGCCGCTTGCCTTGACGGCGGCTTTCTTCCGCGTCGCCGCTCCCTTTTTTGCGGCGGCGCTGCGGTCGGCTTTCGTTCGAGTTGCCATGCCCCATGTCCTTTCGATGAGTTGGTCTCCGTCTAACGGTTTGACTCGGCCCGGGTTCGGGCCGCCTTCTTGGCCGCTTCGCTGCGCTTCTCGGCACTCTTCGCTCGCGTCCGCGCCGCTTTCTTCGCTGCCGCCCTGCGCTTCTGCGGAACCTGGTTCATCTTGTTCTGCAGCTCGCTCACCGCGCCGATCAGATCCCCGACCGCCCTTCGGGCTGCCTTGGGGGCCGGCTTACTGCTGTTGCGGATCGCTTCGGAGGCCTTCTTAGCTGTTGTCTTGCGCACTCCGAGTGAACGGAGTCGATCGAACAGATCCTGGTCTTTCTTCTTGCTCTTGGCCATCGAAACTCCCTTTCCCTCGGGAAGCGTTTAGATAGAGATTCCTTTCCCGGCTCTGCGATCGGCCAAACGATCTGGGCACGGCAACTTCTTGATCTCCACTCTCCAGACACAGCACCGGCGCCGCGGTTGGACCTATATGAACCGTTGCGTCAATGCGGGCCGGGCGGCGCTGACCGGCGACCACGGGTGCTTGGGCGTATCATTGAGCACATGCCTTTCCGCTTCAACACCTTGCTGGAGCCAGGCCACGAGGCAGAGTGGGCGCGGCTGGACGCGGAGAAGCGCCGTGCTCTGACCCCTGCGCCCGACACCCCGGTCGGCGAGTTGCTGCATCGCGGCCAGAGCCTCTCGGCCCAGGCCGCCGGCCTCCTGCGAGCGGTGGAGCGGGGCGGTGGCTCTACCCGAGCCTAAGCTCGACGAGGCCGCCGGCGCCCTGGTCGCGGCGGGCGCCAGGTTCGTCGTCATCGGCGGCTTCGCGGTGATCGCCAACCGCTTCGTGCGGGCGACCGAAGACGTCGACTTCCTCGTCCCCGACGACCCGGGCAACGATCGTCGCGTCCTTGCCGCCCTGCGCGGCCTCGACGCCGTGCGTCTCCGCGACGAGGCTCCCCTGCTCGACGAGCACCTGCTCGGCCAGACGCATCTGCGCGCGATCACCCGCGCCGGCATCATCGACATCCTCCGCGGTGGCCTGCCGCCGCTCGACTTCGACACCGTGGCCGCCGACGCCATGACCGCCGACTACGGCGACGTCGAGTTCCCGATCGCCGGCCTGCGCAGCATCGTCGGCTTCAAGCGCCTGGCCGACCGGCCCCGCGACCGCAACGACCTGATCGGCCTCGCCGAGATCCACGGCGAGCTGCCCGACGACCCGATCCCCGGCCTCGACACCTGAGTCCAGGGAAATCCCCCTCGGCGCCGAAGTCAGGGGCATGGCCGGCGCTGACCCAGAGAGGCTTCCCAAGCTCGCCGAGGCGCTTGCGGTTCTCTTCTATGTCCTCATGCTCCTGGCGCTCGTCTGCGCCTTCGCCGGTTCGGCGGGGAGCGGATTTCTACTGCTGGTCCTCGGCTCCTGCGCCCATGTCGTGCGGGTGGGGGTCGAAGCGGCCGTGAGCCGGGCGCCTGCGCGGGTCCGCCGCGCCATCCGCTAGCCGGGCCAACGCGGGGCGCCAAGTACCCTGCTCCGATGGCCACGCCGTCCGCCCGCGCTCTCTCCAGCACGCAGCTCGAGACCCTTGCCGAGCACGGCGAGGAGCGGACCGCCGCGGTGGGGGACACGCTCTTCCAGATCGGCGACGAGACCTATCCGTTCATCGCGATCCTCGAGGGGGAGGTCGCGGTGGTGGACGCCGCCGGCGAGGAGATCGTGCGGCACGCCGCTCCGGGCTTCCTTGGCGAGATGAACCTGCTCTCGGGACAGACGGTCTTCCTCACCGCCGTCGTCACCGAGCCGATGCGGTACATCGCGGTCGAGCGGGAGGTGCTGAAGCAGCTGCTCTTCGAGGACGGCTCGCTCTCCGACCTGCTGCTCTCCGCCTTCATCCAGCGGCGCGAGATGCTGCAGCAGCGGCAGGGGATCGGGTTCGAGATCGTCGGGCAGCGCGAGTCGCACGAAGCGCGGCGGCTGGTCGAGTTCGCCAAACGGCAGCGGCTTCCTCACACCTCGATCGACCCCGGGGAGAACCTCGAGGCGGCGGCGCTGGTCGAGGGGCTGAGCGATGACGACCTGCCGCTGGTGCGGCTCCCCGGCGGGGTCGATCTGCACCGGCCGAGCAACGGGGAGCTTTCGCGGGCGCTGGGGATCGGGCTGATCCTGGCCGAGCGGGAGGAGGTCGACCTGCTGGTCATCGGCGGCGGCCCGGCCGGGCTCGGGGCCGCGGTCTACGGTGCCTCGGAGGGGTTGGAGACGCTGCTGATCGACAGCACCGTGATGGGCGGCCAGGCCGGCACCTCGCGGCGGATCGAGAACTACCTCGGCTTCCCGGCCGGCATCAGCGGCACCGAACTGACCAGCCGGGCGATCACGCAGGCGCGCAAGTTCGGGGCGCGGACGGGCACGCCGTACCGGGCGCAGTCGCTGGAGCCCGACGGCGACCGCCACCTGGTCCGGCTCGAGGAGGGCAACGAGGTCTCGGCGCGGGCGGTGCTGATCGCGACCGGGGCCGAATACCGGCGCCTCCCGGTCGACGACCTCGACAGCTACGAGGGGTTCAGCATCTTCTACGCCGCCGGCCCGACCGAGGCGCAGATCTGCGGCGCCCAGCGGGTCGGCGTCATTGGCGGCGGCAACTCGGCCGCGCAGGCGGCGGTCTGGCTGGCGCGGGGAGGGGCGCTCGTCACCCTGCTGCACCGGCGGGCGGACCTGAGCGAGACGATGTCCAGCTACCTGATCGACGAGCTCGAGCGCTACGGGGTCGCGATCCGCGACCGCAGCGAAGTCAGCGCCCTGCACGGCGCGGACGGCCGCCTCGAGGCGGTCACGCTCAGCGACGGCGAGCGCCTGCCGCTCTCCTTCCTGTTCCTCTTCCTCGGCGCCTCGCCCTGCACCGGCTGGCTCGGCGACGTGGTCGCCCGCGACGACGACGGCTTCATCCTCACCGGCGCCGAGGCAGGCGCCGACGGCCTGCTCGAAACCAGCGCCCCCGGCATCTACGCGGCCGGTGACGTCCGCGCCGGCTCAATCAAGCGCTGCGCGACCGCGGTCGGCGAGGGCGCCACCGTGGTCCAGTTCGTCCACGCGCACCTCGCCTAGGATTGGCCGCGTGGCCGCCCCGATGAGCGAGCGCTGGCTCACCCCACGGCTGCTGGCGCGGGCGCCGACCGCGGTTGACGCCGGCGACTACCGCGACCTCTTCCTCGACCCCGCCGTCGCCGACTGGCTGCGCCCGGCGCCGGACAGGTCGCTCGGTGAGGTCGAGATCCTCGGCATGCTCAAGGCCGACGAACGCCACTGGGAAGAGCACGGCTTCGGCCCCTGGGCGCTGGTCGAGCAGGACGGCGGCGCCCTGGTCGGGCGCGGTGGGCTGCACTGGACCGAGCTCGGCGAGGGCTGGGTCGTGGAGCTGCCCTGGGCGATCGCCTCGCGGCACTGGAACCGCGGCTTCGCCACCGAGGCCGCGACCGCCGCGGTCGCGTGGGCCGGCAGGCTGGGGTTGGCCGAGGTCGTCGCCCTGATCGTCGCCGCCAACGTCGCCTCGCGGCGGGTCGCCGAGAAGGCGGGGATGCGGGTCGGGGGCGAGGCCGAGCACGCCGGCCTGCCGCACCTCGTCTACCGCGGCCGCCCCGCTCAGGCCTGCGGCGCGTAGCGGTTGTGGAACATCAGGGCGTTGCCGTCGGGGTCGCGGAAGAAGGCCATGTGGCAGACGCCGCTGTCCATCGTCTCGGCGAGGAACTCGACGCCGTGGGACTCGAGCCTGGCGCGCGCCGCTTCGACGTCCTCGACGTGGAAGGCGATCGGGTGGCCGCTGGGCTCGAAGTCGCGGCCGATCGCGGCGGCGTCCATCACCTGCAGGGTGAGGCTGCCGGTCTCGTACTCGCCGGCGGGGATTTTCTCGTAGTCCTTGGACTGTTCGAGGCCCAGGACCTCGCCGTAGAACTTCTGCGCGGCGGGGTAGTCCTTGACGAAGACGGTGACGAAGTCGACGCCGGTGACGGTGGTCGCAGTGCTCATTCTCGGCTCCTCGGTAGGGGTCAGGCGCCGCGGCAAATGTATACGGCCTTGCTGTGCCTGGCCTCGTCGAGTGGCTGCTCGAGCACCGCGTCGGTGTCGTGCCCGAAGAGCTCGACGCACTCGAGGCCGGCCCGCGCCAGCGCCGCCAGCACCTCCGCTTCGGGGAAGTGGCGCTGGCGGTGCAGCGCCGGCGGGCCCGGTGCCCCCTCGACCTCGAAGCTCGCCTCGGAGATCGACCCCGGCTCGGCGTCCGCCGAGGCGCGCCCCTTCCAGATCAGCCGCCGGCCGTCGCGCTCGACCACCGCTTCTTCGGCGAAGAAGGTGCGGTAGGCGCGGAGCGCGTTGACGTCGAACATCAGCAACCCCGCGGGGCCGAGGTTGCGCCGCATCCCGGTCAGCGCCCGCTCCAGCTCGCCGCCGTCGAGCAGGTAGTTGACGGCGTCGTCGAGGCACCAGACGAGGTCGAACTCGCCGAGCCGGGGAAGCGCCCGCATGTCGGCGACCGAGAGCGCGGCCGTGTCGCCGACCTTGGCCCGGGCCAGATCGACCATCGCCGCCGAGATGTCGCAGGCGGTCACCTTCCAGCCCCGCTCCAGCATCGGGATGAAGCTCTTGCCGGTCCCGCAGGCGACGTCGAGCAGGCGGTCGCCCCGCAGCCCGTGGCGCTCGAGCTGTGGGAGCAGGCCGCCAAGCCAGAGCTCGTAGTCGTGGTGGGCGGTGAAATCGTCGTAGGCGGACGCCATCGTCTCGTAGGCGATTTCGGCCCCGCGGTCCCCCTGCCCCTCTGCGATGTCGACCTCCACGATGAACAGACCGCACCAGCGGTTAAAACGGTTTCAGCGCTTAAGTCCACTCGTCCGGTTAGCGGTTATGTAGGTTCGTTCGATCAGCACTCCGACGGGGCATCGCGACGGCAACGACGATGGCTGGGAGTGGGGTGAGGCGCACCGGGTCTGTCTCCGCTTGGCGTATCGCTACGCGAGCAATCCAAGCGAAGCGGAGGACATAGCCCAGGACGCCTTGCTTCGCGCCTGGCGCCGCCGCTCGACGCTGCGCGAGGCCGACCGGCGCAACCAGTGGCTGGGGACGATCGTCCGCAACGAGGCCTTCCGCCAGCACGCCCGCGTGCGCCCGGACCCGACGGCGGCGATCGAGACCTACGAGGGTGCCGAGGACGCCCAGGTGGTGGCGACGGTCGAGCGCGCCGACCTCCACGCGGCGCTGAAACGGCTCAGCCCGAGGGACCGCGAGCTGCTCGAGCTGCGCTACGAGGAGGACCTGACCCAGTCGGCGATCGCGCGCAAGCTCGGGATCCCGGAAGGGACCGTGAAGGTGCGGCTGCACCGCGCCCGCGACAAGCTGCGCCGCGCCTACGTCCTGCAGTGAGCTGTGGCGCGCCGGCGCGCGTCCCGCCGGCGTGCCTGTACATGTGGGCGAGGGCGAGGGGCGGATCTTCGGACCGCTGTACAACCGCTCCGGGTCGATTCCCGTCGACCATTTAGCCATGGAAACCGCACCTCGCCAGATCGTGGCCTTCGGCGGCGGCGGCTTCTCGATGGAGTCCGGGAATCCGCTGCTCGACGACTACGTGCTCGGCCTGACCAAGGCCGAGCGCCCGCGCGTCTGCTTCCTGCCCTCGGCCAGTGGCGACGCCGACCACTACATCGTCCGCTTCTACCGGGCCTTCTCCGCCCACCGCTGCGAGGCCAGCCACATCTCCCTCTTCCGCCGCGAGCAGGGGCCGGAGGACCTGCGCCGCCACCTGCTCTCCCAGGACCTGATCTACGTCGGCGGCGGCAGCGTCGTCAGCCTGCTCGGCGTCTGGCGCGCCCACGGGATCGACGAGATCCTGCGCGAGTGCTGGGAAGCGGGGGTCGTCCTCTGCGGGCTCTCCGCCGGCTCGCTCTGCTGGTTCGCCGAGGCGGTCACCGGCTTCCACGGCGCTCCCAAACGGCTGGACGGGATGGGGCTGCTGCCGTTCAGCAACTGCGTCCACTATGAGCGCGGCTCGAAACGGCGCGAGTCCTACCACGGGTTCCTGCGCGAGGGGATGCGCGCCGGCTACGCGGCCGAGGACGGCGCCGCCCTGCACTTCACCGGCACCGAGCTGAGCCGGGTGGTCGCCTCGCGGCCCGAGGCCCGCGGCTACCGGCTCGACGTCTCCGGGCAGCGCGTGATCGAGATGCGCATCGCCACCACGTACCTGGGAGAGGGCGGGGCCGTCCCCGCCGCCGCCCCGCTGCCGGAGGCGCTCTCCACCTCGGTCCCCGCCTGATGGGGCCGCGGCGCATCCTCGCCCTCGGCGGGCACGACTTCACCTCCCGCCCCCCCGACCGCGCCGTCTGCGAGCTGCTGCTGCGGCTGGCCGGCGAGCGCGGCGGCGAGCGGCCGCGGATCTGCATCCTGCCGACCGCCAGCGGCGACACCTCCGAGCAGATCGGCCGCTTCTACGCGGCCTTCGGCGAGCGCTCCTGCGAGCCCTCCGACGTCTCCCTCTTCCGGCTCGGGCGGCGGCCGATGGAGCTGCGCGACCACCTGCTCGCCCAGGACCTGATCTACGTCGGCGGCGGCAGCATGGTCAACCTGCTGGCGGTCTGGGAGGCGCACGACATCGCCTCCATCCTCAGCCTCGCCTGGCGCCAGGGGATCGTCCTCGCCGGGCAGAGCGCCGGGGCGATGTGCTGGTTCGAGGCCGGCATCACCAAGTCCTCCGGCAAGCCGTTGGCCGCCGCCGGCCTCGGCCTGCTGCAGGGCAGCCTCTGCGTCCACTACAACAACGAACCCGAGCGCCGCGCCGCCTACCTGGAGGCGGTCGGCGACGACAGCATGCCCGGCGGCTACGGCCTCGACGACTACGCCGGCCTGCTCTGGGAGGGCGAAGCGTCCCCCTCCGCAGTCACCGCCCGCCGTGGCGCCCGCGCCTACCGCGTCTGCAACCGCGACGGCAAGGCCTCCGAGTCCCCCCTGCCGGCCCGCTTCCTGCCGGCGCCGGCACCCGCGGCCCTGCGCGAGGACATCGCCGAGTTCCGCCGCATCAAGAGCATGCGCAAGCGAGCCGGCTGGCTCGGCTGAGGACCGCCTTTGGCCCTACTCCCCCGCCACCGGTGGGGCGGTCGGGTCGCCGCTCTCCTCGCCCAGGCTCTCCCGCGCGATGTACTCCTCGGCCAGCAGCAGGTTCTCCTTCGAGCGCTCGACCACGTTGAGCAGATCGCCCATCAGCGCGACCTCCTCGACCTGCTCCTTGACGAACCACTGCAGGAACTGCTCGGCCCGGTAGTCCTTGACCTCGCGGGCGAGCTCGAACAGGGAGAAGATCTCGTCGCTGACCCGCTTCTCCTGCTCCAGCGCCATCTTCACCGGCTCGCTGCCGTTGGCGTAGGTGGTCTCGACGGCCTTGATGTCGGGGATGTGGACGGCCTCGCCGACGTCGAGCAGGTAGCGGATCATCATCATCGCGTGCTCGCGCTCCTCGAGCGCCTGGCGGTAGAAGAAGGCGGCGAGGCGGGGGAGGGTCTCGGCGTCGTAATAGACGGCGGCGCCGACGTACTGCTGCGAGGCGGCGAACTCGTTGGCGATCTGCGCGTTGAGCGCGTCGGCGAAGGTCTTGTCAGGCATCTCGGGCTCCTTGTCGGCGAGGGCGGGCGGGCGCGTCCCAACGTAGCCGAAACGCCGAATTCGGTCGGCCGAAGGGAGCGTTCGGCCACCCGAATCCCATGGCTACCGGCTTCGGCTGATGCCGCTCGGCGCGGGGTCAGATGCGCCAGCGGAAGCCGGTCGGCTCGATCGCCGGTTGCAGCGGGCTGGAGGGGAGGCCGGGGCTGGTCGCCTTGGCCGGGTCGTTGTAGCCGCCGGGGGCGACATCGTTGGCCGTGTCGGGGTGGAAGATCGAGGCCAGGTACTGGATCTGGCCGCGGCCCTGGCCGAGCTCGGTCTGGCCGCCGCCATAGGCGCCGATCCCGCGCGCCTCGCAGTAGTCATAGGTGGCGAAGAGGTTGCTGATCGGGCCAAAGCGGGAGGGCTTGACGTTGACCGTCCGCGGCGGCGACCACGGCATCGCCTCGATGTCGGCGATCGAGTGGATCGGCGCGTCCCAGGTGACCCGCTCGGAGACGGGGTCCAGCAGCGGCCGGGTCTCGTCGGTGACGTCGGGATCCTCCAGCCAGGCGTCCGGGAAGGCGGCGATCAGCTTCGCGTAGAGCTCCGGGTCGGTGATCACATCGACCGGGGTGCCTTTGTAGAAGCCCTTGAGGTCGAGCGAGTCGACGGCGCCGGTCTGCACCAGCGCCGCGATCAGCTCGTCGTCCCAGTCGTTGAAGGGGTCGAGCTTGAAGCGCAGGGTCGGGTAGACGGCGAGGCGGGCCAGCAGCGGCTCGATCGAGGAGGCCTCGTCGCCGCCGAAGCCGGAGAGCCGCATCGAGTTGACGAAGTTGAGCGGCTTCGGCTCGCGGCCGAGCGCGGCGGCGAGGTTGGTCCCGGCCTGGCGCAGCGCCAGGTCCAGCGCCGCCGACTCGAAGGCCCAGCGCCGGTACGGCCGCGAGACGTCCCGCTCCGGCGCCGCGGCGGGGAAGAGGTCGATCGGCTCCAGCGCCGCGGAGAAGCCGTCAAAGGTGCCGTCGAAGGCGAGCCCCGCGGGCGGGCCGGCGTCCTGCTGGGCGATGTGGTCGACGGCGTCGTAGGTGACGTCTTCGCCGATGCCCTCGTGGCCGCCGCCGCTGAGCTTGACGATCGTGGTCAGCCGTTCGAACTCGCCGAGGGTGACGCCGAGCCCCTCGAACTCGCAGGACTCGACCCGCAGCGGCAGGTCGGCGATCGCGTCATAGGAAGGCATCGTGGGTGAGCCTAGCGAGCGACCCGCAGCGTCTTCAGCTCGCGGTCCGAGCCACCCCGCACGTAACCGCCATGCGCGACGCTCTCCCTGATGTAGTCGAGCGTCTCCGCGGTGAGGCGCTCGCCGGGGAGGACGTTGGGGATGCCCGGCGGGTAGGCGGCGAGGCCCTCGGCGGCGATGCGGCCGGCGGCGGCGTCGAAGGGGATCACCTCCTGCGGGCCGAGGAAGGCTTCGCGCGGGGTCATCACCAGCTCGCCCCAGGGCGGCGGCGGGGCCAGCTTCTCGTCCGGCGTCCCCGGCTCCGCCTCGAGCCCGTCGAGCGCCTTGCGCAGCCCCGCGACCAGGCGCGTCCCCGCCGCGGCCGCCGGCTCGCCGAGCCCGAAGATCGCGACGACGACGTTCTCGGAGTAGAGCTCGAGGTCGAGCCCGCTGGTGTGGAAGGCGGCCTTGGCCAGGCGGTAGCCGGTGGTGCCGGTCCCGCGCACGTCGATCGAGAGCCGCAGCGGGTCCCAGCCGGCGATCCCCGGCCGGCCGACCATGCTCTCGTCGAGGACGGCGAGGCCGGGGATCCGCTCGATCTCCGCCCGGGTCGCGGCGACCGCCGCCAGGGTCTCGCCGAGCAGCTCGGCGCCGTGCACGTGGGCCTGGCGGCGGGCGGCGTCGAGCGAGCCGGTCAGCAGGCCGCTGGGGCTGGTCGTTTCGACCAGGCTGACGCAGCGGTCGACCACGGCGGCGTCGATGCGCCCGCCGGCGCCGAGGTGGAGCATCGCCGCCTGGGTCAGGCTGCCGACGATCTTGTGGGTCGAGGAGGTGACCAGGTCGGCACCGCTGGCGAGCGCGTCCATGGGCAGGTCGGGATGGAAGTGGAGGTGGGCGCCCCAGGCCTCGTCGACGACCAGCGGCACACCGCGCCCGTGCGCGACCTCGGCCAGCGCGGCGACGTCGGCGCAGGCGCCGAAGTAGGTCGGCGAGACGACCATCGCCGCGACCGCGCCGGGGGTCGCGTCCAGTGCCGCCGCCAGCGAGCCCGGGGTCAGGCCGTGGGCGATCCCCAGCTCGGGGTCGAGCTCGGGGGCGACGAAGGTCGGCCGCATCCCGCTCAGGACCAGGCCGTCGATGACCGAGGAGTGGACGTTGCGCTGGACGACGACGCGGTTGCCGCCGTGGGCGAGGGCCATGCAGGTGCTGTGGTTGCCCTGCGAGGCGCCGTTCATCAGGAACCAGGTGCGCTGCGCCTCCCAGGCCCCGGCGGCGAGCAGCTGCGCCTGCTGGAACGGGGTCGGTTCGGGGCCGATGTCGACCCCCTCGGTGACCGAGGGGATGTCGTTGCGCAGGCCGGCCTCGCCGACCAGCTCGCGCAGCGCCGGGTCGGCACCGGCGCCGCCCTTGTGGCCGGGCACCTGGAAGCGGCCGGGCTCCAGCGCCGCGTAGGCGAGCAGGGCGTCGACGTAGGGAGTCGAGTCCTGATCGTGAGCGGGCATCGTGGCGAGTCTACGCCGCCCGACTGGCGCGTCCGGGAGACTGGAGGGAGCGATGGTGCACACCCCACACGGCTACTGGCTGGAGGAGGCGGGAGCGCTCGCGCCGGCGCCGCCGCTGGCCGGCGAGATCGAGGCCGACGTGGTCGTTGTCGGCGGCGGTTTCACCGGCCTCTGGGCCGCCTGGCACCTCAAGGAGCTGGAGCCGGGCGCGCGCGTCGTCCTGCTCGAGGCCGACGGCTGCGGCCGCGGGCCGAGCGGCCGCAACGGCGGCTTCTGCAACGCGATGTGGTTCTCGCTGGCGAGCATGCGCAGCCGCTGGGGGGACGAGCCGGCGCTGGCCGTGGCGCTGGCCGCGCAGGCGGGCGTCGAGGGGATCGCCGCCTTCTGCGCGGAGCAGGAGGTCGACGCCTGGTTCCGCCGGGCCGGCTACATGCAGGTCTCCACCGCGGCGGCGCACGACGGCGTCCTGGCGAAGGGGCTTGAGGCCTGCCGGGAGCTCGGCGTCGCCGACGCGGTGACGGCGCTCTCGCACGACGAGGTGATGGCGCGCTGCGCCTCGCCGCTCTTCCGCACCGGCGCGATCTCCGCCGGCGGCGCGACCGTGCAGCCGGCCCGGTTCGCGCTCGGCCTGCGCGAGCGGCTGCGGGCGCGCGGGGTCGAGCTGTTCGAGTCGACGCCGGTGCGCTCGCTGCGCGACGCCGCCGACGGGGTCGAAGCCCGCACGCCCGCCGGCACGGTGCGCGCGCGCACGGCCGTGCTGGCGATCGGCGCAGCGGCGAAGAGCTGGGGCGGGCCGTTGCGCAACCGGCTCAGCGTCGCCTCCTCGCACATCGTCATCACCGAGCCGGTCCCCGACCTGCTCGAGGAGATCGGCTGGACCGGCGGCGAGTGCATCATCGACGGCCGCGCCCTGGTCGACTACTTCCGCACCACGCCCGACGGCCGCATCGTCTTCGGCTGGGGCGGCGGGCGGATCGCGATGGGCGCGCGGCTGGGCGGCCGCAGCGAGCTCGACCCCGAGGTCGTCGCCGCCGTGGCGGAGCATCTCCACGCCTTTTTCCCAGGCCTGGCCGGCCGCCGGATCACCCACGCCTGGGGCGGCCCGATCGACGCCTCGCCGACCCACCTGCCGATGGTCCTGCCGCTGCCCGGCGGCCGCGCCTTCGTCGCCGCCGGCTACACCGGCAACGGCGTCGGCCCCTCGCACATGGTCGGCCGCACCCTCGCCTCGCTCGCCCTCGACCGCCGCGACGAGCCCTCGCGCCTGGCCTTCGTCGACCCGGCGCCGCCGCTGGTCCCGCCCGAGCCCTTGCAGTGGATCGGCGGTGAAGCGATCCGCGCCGGCATCATCGCCAAGGAGAACGCCGAGCTGGCCGGCCGCCCCCCCGGCCGCATCGCCAGCGCCGTGGCGCGGGTCCCCGAGCTGATCGGCTTCCACATCGGCCGCTAGTCCGCGCCGATGGGCCGGCCGATGGGCCGATTTTCTCCATATAGGGGTGTTTGGGCCCGTCGGCGGTGAAGTTCAGACCATGCGGGGGGCGTGGGGTGAAGAGAGCTCGCCCGCGGCGGCGGCCTCGTCGCGCTTGGCCCAGCGGTTGAGCTCGCGGCGGGCGAGGACCATCTTGTGGACCTCGTCGGGGCCGTCGGCCAGGCGCAGCATGCGGCTGAAGCGCCAGAGCGCGGCCAGCGGCGTGTCGTCGGTCATCCCCAGCGAGCCGTGGATCTGGATCGCGCGGTCGAGCACGTCCATGACCATGTTGGCGGCGACGACCTTGATCGCCGAGATCGACTGGCGGGCGGCGCGCTTGCCCTCGGTGTCCATCTTCCAGGCGGCGTAGAGGGTGAGCAGGCGGGCCTGGTCGATCTCCATCCGCGAGGTGGCGATCGACTCCTGGACGAACTGCTTGTCGGCCAGCGGCCCGCCGAAGGCGACCCGCTCGTTGGCGCGGCGGCACATCATCTCGTGGGCCCGCTCGGCGGTGCCGATCGCGCGCATGCAGTGGTGGATGCGGCCGGGGCCGAGGCGGTCCTGGGCGATCGCGAAGCCGGCGCCGCGCTCGCCGAGCAGGCTGTCGGCGGGGACGCGGCAGCCTTCGTAGCGGATCTCACAGTGGCCGGGGCCCTTGGAGTGGCCCATCACCTCGATCGGCCGGACCAGGTTGAAGCCGGGGGTGTCGGTCGGCACGCAGATCATCGAGGCGCGCGCGTAGGGCGGCGCGTCGGGGTCGGTGACGACCATCGCGATCGCCAGCTCGGCGCCGACGGCGCCGGAGGTGAACCACTTGTGGCCCTCGACGACCCACTCGTCGCCGTCCAGCGTCGCCGTGGCCTGCAGCAGGGTCGGGTCCGAGCCGGAGACCTCGGGCTCGGTCATCGAGAAGCAGGAGCGGATGCCGCCCTCGAGCAGCGGCTCGAGCCAGCGCTCGCGCTGCGCCGCGGTGCCGTGCTCGGCGAGGATCTCCATGTTGCCGGTGTCCGGAGCCGAGCAGTTGAAGGCCATCGCCGCCGCCATCGGGCTGCGCCCCATCTCCTCGCAGAGCAGCCCGTACTCCCAGTTGCTCAGCCCGGGGCCGAAGCGCTCGTCGGGCATGAAGAGGTTCCAGAGCCCCTCGCCCCTCGCCTTCTCGCGGATCTCGACGAGGATCCGCGGATAGGGGACCCCGGGGCCGACCTCGGCGTCGAGGCCGTCGATGATCTCGCGCTCGACCGGGTAGACCTCGGCGTCCATGAAGTCGAGGACCCGCTCGCGCAGGGTCGCGACCTGGGGGCTGGGGGTGAAGTCCATCGGTGTCCTCTCCTCGTTGGGCCTGCCGCCGGCAACGCTAGCTGCTCAGCGACGCCGCCGGTAACGCGCGAAGAGCTCGCCGTCGCGCTCCAGCAACCAGGCCAGGTCGAGCGGCGCGACCTCCGGCAGCTCGCCCTCGACGATCCGTGGGGTGTCGCCACCGGCGAGCTTCGGCGCGGTCGTCAGGAAGAGGTCGTCGACGAGGCCGCCGCCCTCGAGCTCGCCGTGCAGGCCGGGCCCTCCCTCGCAGAGCAGGGCGCGGACGCCGCGCTCCCGGCGCAGGCGCCGCAGCGCCTCGACGAGGTTCACGAAGCCCTCGTGGCGGACGACCTCGAGTGAGGCCGCGACCCGCGGCGGCTCCTCCGCCGAGGCGGTGAAGACCAGCACCTCGCCGCCGCCATCGGTGAACAGCGGCGCGTCCCAGGGCAGGTCGAGGCGGCCGCTGACGATCACCATCAGCGGGTCGCCGGGGAGGCCGAGCCGCTCGCGGCGCTCGCGCTTCTCCGGGCTGGAGACGAGGGGCCCGTAGCGCTCGGCCCGCATCGTCCCGGCGCCGATCATCACCGCGTCGAAGCGGGTTCGCAGCCCGGCCAGCATCGCCGTGTCGGCGTCGGAGCCGATCGGCCCGGAGACGCCGCCGATCGTCGCCCGCCCGTCGACCGTGGCGGCGAAGTTCATCGCCACGAAGGGGCGCTCCTCGTGCGGGTGCTCCCAGGGCCGGTAGGCCTCGAGCTGCTGCTCGACCGTGGTCGGTCCGGGGTCGGGGAGGAGGCGCTGCATGACGCCGGAGCCCATATCCCGGCTAGCTGTAGTCGTGCCAGCCGGCGAACTCGCGGCCGGCGAACTTCTGCAGCGCCGCGACGTCCTCGCCGAACTGGGCGCGGACCTTCTCGAAGAGGTCGTCGGGGAGCACCGGCTTCGGTGCCGGCGGCTTCTCCGGATCGTGCACGAGCTTCTCGACCCGCCAGCGCAGCGGCTCCGGCAGGCGGTCGAAGTTGCGGTCGAAGGAGCGGAAGCCGGGGAGCTTGATCAGCTTCTCCATCAACTGGTATTTGTCGCCCTCCTTCGCCCCCGACTTCTCCCACTCGCGGTCGAACTGCTCGGACTCGAAGGTCTCGTCGACGCCGGCGAAGCCGAAGGCCCGGCGCATCGTCGCCTCGCGTTCGGCCCGCAGCTCCTCCTGGGTGACGAGCTCGATCTGGGCGCGGTCGAAGTGCTCCAGGTAGGGCTGCAGCTGCATCCAGTACTTGGAGCGATTGATGTAGGAGGAGTTCGGCTCCGAGAGGGTCGGGACCAGCTCGCGGGTCTCGTAGCCGGCGCCGGTCGCGTGGACCCAGTGGGAGAGGATCCGCTTGATCGGGTCGCGCACCATGTAGAGCAGCCGCGCGTCCGGGCAGTGCTCGTGGATGCGCTCGGCGACCCCTTCGAAGCGGGGCAGGTTCGTGTAGTGGGGGGAGGACTCGCCGCGGACCTTGAAGCGGTCGTCGAAGCGGCTGGCGTACCAGTCGAGGCCGAGGTCCCAGTTGAGCTCCTCGACGAAGAAGTTGAGCTCCTTCGGCTTCGACATCTGGATTTCGGGATGCAGGCCGAGGTAGTGGTGGATGCTCGTCGTGCCGCACTTGAGCCCGCCGATGATGATCAGGCTAGGCAGCTGCGCGTGGCGTTTGCGGCGGCGGCGGAAACGGCTCTTGCGATCGGCTGAGTAGCGCTCGCGAGCACGCGCGCACATCGCTTCGTCAGCGGGATCCTGGGGGGCCGTCAGAGGGGGCATATGCGTGTCGGTCTCCGGCACGAGCGGGCTAGTCTAGCTGCGATGCCGATCGCCAATCTCGAATCGAACTTCAAGCACTTCTTCAACGTTTCGGCTGAATTCTTCCGCCACCTCTCGGAAGTGCACTGGACCACGTTCGGGATCGCCCTGCTCTGCCTGCTGGCGATGCAGCTGACTCGTGCCTGGGCCTGGCGCAACGTGCTGCGCGCCTCCTACCCCGACCAGCGCATCCCCTACCCGCCGCTCGCCGCCGCCTATCTCGCCGGGGCCGGGATCAACGCGGTGGTGCCGGCCCACGCGGGCGACGTGACCAAGGTCTTCCTGGTCAAACGCCAGATCCCCGGCTCCTCCTATCCGGCGGTGACCTCGTCCTTCCTCGTCCAGACCGTCTTCGACACCTCGGTCGGGATCCTCGTCCTCCTCTACGCGATCAGCCAGGGGCTACTGCCGCCGCTGCCGCAGATCCCCGACCTGCCGGCCTTCGAGATCTCCTTCTGGGCCGACCACCCGAAGGTGCTTGCCTTCACCGTCGTCGGCCTGATCCTGGCGATCGCGATCGGCATCTACATGCTCGCCCACCGGGTGCGGCGCTTCTGGGCCCGGGTCCGCCAGGGCGTGATCATCCTCGCCGAGCCGCGACGCTACTTGCGCCAGGTCGCCGCCTGGCAGGGGCTCGGCTGGGCCTTCCGCTTCGCCGCCTTCTGGTTCTTCCTCGAGGCCTTCGGCATCGCCGGCTCGATCGGCAACGTGATGCTGGTGATGAGCGTCCAGGCGATCGCCAACATCGTCCCCTTCACCCCCGGTGGCGCCGGCGCCCAGCAGGCACTCCTCGTCGCCACCCTGAAGGGCCCCTCGCGCACCGCCGTCCTCTCCTTCTCGGTCGGCACCCAGATCGCGATGGCCGCCTGGTCGGTGGTGCTCGGCTTCGCCGCGATCCTGCTCGTCTTCCGCACCACCGACTGGAAAGGCCTGATGCGCCAGGCGCAGGAGGAGGCCGACCAGGAAAAGGCCGCCCCGAGCCCGACCTCAGCTTGACCAGCCGGGATAGGCGCCGCGCACCTGCCACTGCCAGGGTGGCCGTTCGCTCGCCGGGAAGTCGTAGTGGTTGCGGCCGGGGAGGGTCTCGAGCGGGACCAGGGCCGGGTCGTCCTCGAGCAGGACCTCGGTGCTGCCGGCGGCGTCGATCTGGTCCTGTCCGGCGCGGCGGGCGTCGCGTTCCCAGCCGAGCCCGGGGCGGTAGAGCCAGTAGACGACTTCGACCCAGCCGCCGGAGCGGCGGCGGTCGACGACCTCGGTGAAGGCGGTGGTGCGCCGGCGCGAGGCGGTCAGGTGGGGGCCGGCGGCGACGGCGCAGCTCTCGCGGCGGCAGCGGCGGAAGTCGACCGGGACCAGCGGCAGGCCGGAGGGGCCGAGCTGGGCGAGGGGCGCCGGGGCGAGGGCGCGGACGAGCCGGGCCAGCGGCCAGCCGTAGGCGGGCACCAGCGGGTGGTGGCGGCAGGCGTCGGGAACGCGCGGCCCGCAGGTAATCCGCCGGCCGATCGCCCCGGCCAGCTCGCGCCCCGCGTCCACCTTGCCGCCCGCCGCGACGGCGCTGATCGCGGCGAGCAGCAGCAGCGCGACCAGGGCCGCCAGCCCGGCCTGCTCGACGCTCGCCGATCCCCTCTCCCGCTGTTCGCCGTGGCGCATTCGCCCGACGCTAGGCGGCGCGGGCGCACGTGTGGTGCGCAAGATGTCGAGATTCTGTGCCGGCGGTGTCGCGGGTCTGCTTTGATTCGGGCATGGAGGGCAGCCCCTTCAACATGTTCGGCGACCCCGACGAGTTCCGTGCCCGCATGGAGGAGCTCTCGGAGCAGATGCAGTCCTCCCAGCGCGTCGCCTGGGCCGACAACGCGATCAAGCTGGCGGTGGAGATGACCGTCGCCTCGATCGGCCGCCTCGACCTCACCGGCAGCGCCGACGAGCAGGCGATGCAGGTCCGCGACGCCATCCGCGTCCTCTTCCCGGAGAACGTGACGCTGGTCCGCGAGGCCCGCGAAGGCCTCAGCTGAGGCTCTCGGACCGGCGCATTTCGGCGTCCTCGGTCGCTCCACGTGCAGAGCACGCTTCGCTCCCTGTGTCCTTGAACTGCTTGGCCCGAGAGCCTCAGCTGGGAGGAGGAGCTAGAGCAGTTCGAAGCGCAGGGAGATCGCGGCGCCGCGGCCGACGATGCCGCCCGCCAGCTCGACCGGGATCGCGACCAGCAGCGCCGGAATCGCCAGGACGACGCTGGCCAGGGCGTCGATCCGCCGCTGCCAGCGCTGCGGCGCCTTCGCGGCTCCGGCGCGCCCGAGCGCGCCGAGGGCGACGTTGTGGCCGAAGGTGACGCTGTTGAGGAAGGTCTGCCAGGTGGCGGCGAGCCCGGCCGCGGGCGCCCAGCGCCGGGCCTTGACGACCTGGTCGTGGCGGGCGACCAGGCGCCGCACCGACTCGACCGTGAAGAGGTAGTGGGCGCCCGGCTCCAGCCCGGCCCAGCCGGCACCGCCGAGCGAGGTGGCGAAGCTGGCCCGGTTGGCGATCCGCGGCGAGCCGCCGAGGCGGCCGAGCTCGCGCAGCGCCTCCTCGGGCCCGTCGGACTCGCCGACGACGCCGAGCCCGCAGCTCTCACAGCGGCGAACTGGACCGCGCAGGCCGGGCTGGGGGGAGAGCCAGCCGAACAGCGGCTCGCCGCAGGCCGGGCAGGGGGGGTTGTCGGGACCGGCACCGGCCTCGAGCCGGACCGCATGGGTGGGCTGTGCATCGCTCATGCGCGGTAGCGTACGGCCCGTGCGCCCCAGGCAGGAGATCTTGAAGTGGGAGGCGCGCTGGTCGCACCCGGCCGGGATCGCGGCCCTGCTCGGAGTCGCGGCCCTGATCGTGGCCGGAGTGGCGGCAAGCGCGGCGACCGGCGAAGGCGACGCCGCGGCGCTGCGGGCCTTCCACGCGCACAGCTCCGCGGAGGCGCTCTCGGGAGCCCTGCAGGCGATCGGCTTCGCCCTCTTCGCGATCCCGCTCTTCTTCCTCTTCCGCGCCGACCAGGCTCGCAGCAGCAAGGTTCGGGGGCAGCTGATCGGGCTGGTCGTGATCGCGCCGCTGTTCCTGGCGGTCTCGAGCGGGCTCAGCGTCGTCGCCCGCGGCGAAGCGGCGGACCAGTTCGTGGCCGGCAAGGCGACGTCGACCCTGACCGCCAAGGAAGCAAACGAAAAGTGCGTCACCGAACGCAAGGAGAGCGGGGCCAAGTCCTTCGGCGAAGAATTCGTACCGAGCGGCGGCGGCACTTCGCTTGCCGCCTGTGAAGACAGGAAGCTCGAAGACGACGAAGCCTCGAACGCGATCAGCGACGCCTCCCTGGCCGGCGCCACCTCGGGCTTCGGCGTCGCCGGCGGCCTCGGCGTCGCGATCGCCTTCTTCTACACCTGTCTCTGGGCGATGCGCACCGGCCTGCTCGGCCGCTTCTGGGCCTCCCTCGGCATGGCCCTCGGCGTCACCGTCCTGCTCGGAATCATCCTCCTGCCGATGATCTGGTTCATCTACATCGGCCTGCTCTTCATGGGCTGGGTGCCGGGCGGCAGACCACCAGCCTGGGCCGCCGGCGAGGCCGTCCCCTGGCCGACCCCTGGGGAGAAAGCCGCCGAAAGCCTGGAAGCCTCAGAGCCGGACGCGGACGTTGACGATCCGCCCGCTCTGCCGCCCGCCAACGGCAACGGCGATTCCGGGCCCGGCGGCGGCCCCCGGAAACGCAAGCAGCGCGACTAACTCCCCGGCTCGGGGGGTGGCCTACCCCAGTGGGTTCAGGCCGGGGGGAGCCTCGGTCTGCTCGGCGGCATGCGCCTGCTTACGGTGGGTGCGGATCTCGCTCATGATCCGCTCCAGGCGCGGCTCGGCGGAGGTGTCGACGTGGGTCATGGTGCCGGCGACGCCGGGGTGGATCGCGGCGATGCGCTCGTGCATCGCCTGGGCGACGGCGCGGTAGGTCGGGTGGCCCTCACGGCCGGAGCGGAGCTCGATCAGATGCATCGCCTCGCGGGCGTTGAGGTCGAGGGTGTAGCGGATCCGGTAGGCGAGGCTGAGGGCGTAGGGGGCCTGCTCGGAGAGGCCGGAGTCGAGCAGGCGCTCGTACTCGCCGCGGGAGACCTCGAGGGCTCGTTCGAACTCGCCGCCCACACCGGCTTCTCGCACCTCGTCAGGGACGCCGGCGCCGAGGTCGGGGCCGAGCCGCTGCCACTGGCAGGTCAGCATCCGGTGGCGCTGCAGGTCGCGGAAGGCGCCGTAGTCGGAGACGATCTCGAAGCGGTAGCGCAGCGCCTCGAAGCCGCGGCCGGGCCGGTGGCGGCGGTTGGCGCGCTCGCCGGCCAGCGCTCCCAGCAGCGCCGCCCGCTCGGCGCGGTCGAGGACGTCGATGCGGGCGAGGATCTCGGTCTCCGGCGTGCTCGAGGCCTCGAACAGGCAGGACGCGAGCAGGGCCTCTTCGGTCCCGTCGACGTGGATCAGCTCGACCGAGGGGGCGTCCTCCCCGGCGTCGCGGCGATCGAGCCCGAGCCGGGAGACCCAGCCCTCGGTCTGCTCGCGGCGGCGCTCGAAGTAGGAGACCCACTCGCCGCCGCGCTCGGGCCGGTCGACCCGCGAGACGAAGCTCGGCATCACCCGCTGCAGCTCGGCCAGGATCATCCCGCCGTAGTCGCGCGCCTCCGGCAGCGGCGAGGCCATCAGCCGCATGATCAGCTGCTCGTAGGCCTGGCCGGAGGCGTAGATGCCGACGTGGCTCAGCGTCGCCGCCGGCAGCAGCCCGCGCAGCAGGTCCAGCGCCTTGGCCCGGATCGAGCGCTGCCAGGCGCCCTCGGGCTCGCCCTCGCCGCGCGGCCAGCGCTCGGCCGCCCAGGTCTCGACCTCGGTCAGCGAGCGCGAGTAGATCCCGAACAGCTCGTCCATCGCCAGCCCGAACCGGGGCCCGAGCTCGGCGTCGCGGTAGAAGCGGTAGCCGCCGTCGCCGGGCAGCGGCTTGTCGTAGGGGATGTAGCGGGTCGACTGCTCGAGGTAGGCGGCGAGGCGGCCGCGCTGCAGCAGCTTGGTGAGGATGTTCGAGACCCACTCGCAGGCGACGTGGGCGCCGCCGACCTGGGCGATCGAGTCATCGCCGTAGCCGACGAAGACGCGCTCGTAGAGCTGGGCCGCCCGCGCGCCCTCCTCGTCGTCGAAGGGCCGCCCGGCGCTCGGTGCGTCGGCCGCGAACTCCTCGAGGTAAAGTCGGCGGACGGTCCCGGAATAGCGTGAATAGCGGGCAAAAAGCGCCCCTTTGACGGTCTCCGGCAGGTTGACCAGGGCGAAGACGGGGCCGTCGAGGTTGGTGAAGTGGGGAGCGAGAATCGCTCGCTCCGCAGGGGTGAATTCCTCGCTCGGATAGCGCACCCGGCGCATCGTAGTGGCGGCGGGAGACGGGCTCGGCTAACCTCCGGTACCTGGCGGGTAGCATCAGGCGTCTACTTAATTTCGATGACTGCCCGAGACTCCGCATCCGGTCCCCCCGCCTCCCGCCCTATCGGCGCCGGCTTCCTGGTCGCCGGCCTGCTGGCGATCGCCGGCGGCCTGCTGCTCCCGGTCGTGCTCGGCTCCTTCTCCCAGCGCCAGACCCTGGTCCTGGCGATCGTCGAGGCTGTCTGCCTGCTGGTGGTCGCGACAGGGGTACTGCTGCTGGCGCGGCGGTTGCGGGCCAGCCACCGGGCGCTCTGGACGCTGGCCCGCCGCGACGAGCTGACCGGAGTAGGCAACTACCGCAGCCTGCACGAGCGTCTGGCCGAGGAAATCGCCCGCCACCGCCGCCACTCGCGAGAGTTCGCCCTGGTCCTGCTCGACCTCGACGGCTTCAAGGCGATCAACGAGCACTTCGGGCACCTCGAGGGCGACCGGCTCCTGGCCGAGATCGGCGCGGCGCTGAGCGACGAGGTGCGGGCTGAGGACTCGGTCTTCCGCCAGGGCGGCGACGAGTTCGCGGCGATCGTCCCCGAGGCCAACGCCGAAGAGGCCGAAGAAGTCGCCGCGCGCCTGCGCGGGCGGGTCAGCCGGCGCGGGTTCGGCAGCGATCGGGAGCGGCCGGTCGCCGCCGCGACCGGGTTCGCGATGTTCCCCGCCGACGGCGCCAGCGTCGACGACCTGCTCGGCTTCGCCGACATGGACCTCTTCGCCGCCAAGCGCGAGCGGCGAGCGGCTTAGCGCGCACCGAAGCCGCCCACAACGCCACAACTCAGCGCGCGTTGTCAGGGCTTGCGCGCAGCACCTTGACCGGTAGCGCCGGCGGCGCTTTGCTGCCCCGGATCGCCGGCGGGCGGCGCCGGTCAAGCGGAAGGGGATGGTATGAGGAGGGCGATGGCGACGGTGCTCGCCACGGCGGTTCTGCTGGGTGCGGAGGGTGAGGCGCGGGCAGTGGCAAGCCCCGGCTCGGCGACGACGGCGATCGTCTCGGTCGGCGACAGCTTCATCTCCGGCGAGGGAGGGCGCTGGCTGGGGAACGGCTCGGAACCGTTCGGGACGCGGTCGGGCACCGACCGTGCCGCCTACGGCTGCGACGCCCTGGGCATCTGCGAGTACGACGCCGCTCGCGTCTACGGAGCGAGCGAGGAGAACGACTGCCACCGCTCCGACGTGGCGCCGATCGTGAGCGCCCCGGTCGCCGTCGGCGACAAGGTCAACCTCGCCTGCTCCGGGGCCAAGCTGGCCAACGTCTGGCCCGCGGCGGACGGCGGTCGCCCGCACTTCGGCGAGGCGCCGCAGGCCGACCAGCTGGCCGCGGTGGCGAGGCACGACGACGTGCGGATGGTGGTCCTCACCGCCGGCGCCAACGACGTCGGCTTCGGCGAGCTGGTCGCGGGCTGCGCGCTCGACTGGGCCCGCAGCCCGGAGGACGACCCGGTGCTCTGCCGTGGCGACGCCCAGGACGAGGTCGATGCGGCTCTTCCCCGGATGGAACGGGGCCTGGAGAAGGCCCTGCGGGGACTGCGGGCGACGCTGGCGGCGGCCGGCTACGGCCGCTCGGACTACCGCCTGGTGACCATGGGGTACACGTCGCCGTTCCCCGGCGGGCCGCTGGTTCCGCTACCCCGAGGACGGCTGGAGCCGGCTCAACGAAGGCGGCTGCCCGGTCTGGGATGCCGATGCCGACTGGGCCGCGGGCGAGGCCACCGGCTCGATCGCCGCCGCGATGCGGCGGGCGGCGGCCATGACCGGGGCCGAGTTCCTCGACCTTCGGCATGCCCTCGACGGCCATCAGCTCTGCGACCGCCGCTCGCGTCGTGTCGGCGGCGAGGGCCCGTCGCCGCAGGCCTCGGAATGGGTCCGCCGCCTCTCCTTCCTGCAGGGCTCGAGCCGCGAGTCCCTGCATCCCAACGCCTATGGCCAGCGCGCGATCGGCGCCTGTCTCGGGCTGCTCTACGCGGCTGCGCGCGGCAATTACTCCTGCCACGACGAGCCCGGCCAGAGCTACGTCGGCGGCATGGCAATCGAGCCGTGGTGATCCTCCTCGACAGCCGCGGTCGAGGCGCCTAGCTTCCCGAGCTGGGCGGGGCGGCCATCAGCTCGACCCGGTGGCCGCCGGGGGCGACGGCGTGGGCGCGCGGCGCGCCCCAGTGTTCACGGCCGGGCCAGGTCTCGAAGCCGTGCTCGTGCAGGCGGGCGAGGGTGGTCTCGAAGTCCGGGACGACCACGGCGAGGTGAGCGCGCGGAGGGACGGTCGGCTGCTCCTCGTGCATCAGGTGGATCTGAGTGCCATCGCGCTCGAGCCAGGTGAAGCCGTCGCGCAGCGCCGGCGGGGGCTCGACCCGCGCGAAGCCGAGCAGCGTGAAGAACTCGACGGCGCGATCGACGTCGGCGGACGGCAGCTCGATTCCAACGTGCTGGAGCATCAGGACGCCACCGAGATTAGGGCAGCGAAGACGAGCTCGACCGAGCATGCCGAAATTTACAAAGCCGTGACCCACGCGCAATGTTTTGTCCGCTACGGTGAGCAGATGGAGGCAGCCAGGCAAAGTTGGAGCGACGCGCGGCTGGATGACCTCAGCCAACGGGTCGATACGGGGTTCATGCGAGTGGATGCCGATCTGCGCGCGCTCAATGCCCGATTTGACGGCCTTCAGCGCACGATGCTGCAGGTCGGTGGTGGCGTGATCGTGGCCTTGATCGGCCTGATCGCCACGCAACTCTGATCGCGGATCGAGCTGACGCAGCCCAGTTCTGATTGCCGAGCCAGGTCCGCGTAGTGCTGGCATCAGAACAGCAATGAGACTAGGGCAGCGACGACGACGATCGCGGTCGACCAGGTGATCGCCTCGGCGACGGTGCGGTTGTCGAGCCCGTAGGCGTGGGAGACGACCATCGCGTTGATCCCAGTCGGCATCGCCGACATCAGCCGGTAGGCGGAGGGCAGGTCGATCAGCGGCGCCGCCAGCAGCATCAGCAGGGCGGGGGCGATAGCCAGGCGGGCGCCTACCGCGAGGGCGACCGGCTTGGTGATCGGCGGCGGGAACGGCAGCTCGCCGTGCTCGGCGCCCTCGGCGAGGGTGGCGCCGACGGCGAAGAACCCGATCGGGAGGATCGCCACGGCGAGCACCTGCGAGGCATCGACGAGGACGGTCGGGGCCAGCGCGTCGGGGGCGAGCAGGCCGAGGATCGCGGCGTAGAGCGGCGGGTTGCGGGTGAGGAAGGTGCGGATCCGCTGCCGTGCCCCCTCGCCGGCCCGGTTGCCGAAGGCCGCGGCGACGCCGAAGGCGCCGAGCATCAGCGCCGGCCCGCTGACCAGGACGTCGTAGAGGACGCCGGTGGAGAGGTGGTCGTGGCCGAGCAGCGCCACCGTCAGCGGGTAGCCGAGGTAGGCGGTGTTGGCGACCAGGACCGAGCAGATCACCGCGCCGGTCTGCGGTTTGGAGAGCCTCAGGACCCGGGTCGCGACGAACCAGGTCAGGGTCCCGACCAGGGCCAGGTTGACCAGCGCGATCGCGATCCCCAGCCCGTTGTCGAGGCTGATCGAGGCGGAGGCGAGGTTGAAGAAGATGACGATCGGGACCAGCGCGTAGAGGATGACCAGCAGCGACTTGCGGGCGGCGGCCACCGCGGCTTCGGGGTAGCGCCGCTCCGACCAGACGCCGGTGCCGGCCCCGAGCACGATCAGCACAGTGGTGAGCAGGACCCCCATCGCGGGCAGTCTGACGGCGCTGACGTTAGAACAGCGAGGCGCCGGCGTGGGCGGCGAAATCGACCAGCGGCTGCGGGATGATCCCGAAGAAGACGGTCGCCGCGGCAGCCAGCAGGGCGGGACCGACGAGGTACCAGCGGCGGCCGGCCTCGGGGTCGATCGGGTCGGCCTCGGGGGAGGCGCCGGCGATCGCGGGGGTCGCACCCGGCACGGCCTCCGCCTCGGGCCGCATCCACATCGCCGCCACCACCCGCAGGTAGTAGGCGATCGAGATCATCGTCCCGACGGCGATGAAGACGGCGAGCCAGGTGTAGTCGCCTTCGACCAGGGCCTCGATCAGGTAGAGCTTGCCGATGAAGCCGACGGTCGCCGGCAGCCCGGCCAGGGCCAGCATCGAGATCGTCAGCGGCCAGGCCAGCAGCGGCCGCTCGGCGCCGAGGCCGCGGACCGAGCGGATGCTGTCGCCGAAGGGCGTTTCGCGCTCGCGGGCGACGATCACCGAGAAGGCGGCGAGGTTCATGAAGGCGTAGCCGGCGAGGTAGAAGACGAGCGCGCTGACCCCGGCCTCGGAGGCGACGACGATGCCGCCGAGCATGTAGCCGGCCTGGGCGACGCCGGAGTAGCCGAGCATCCGCTTCAGCGAGTCCTGGCCGAGCGCGCCGACGTTGCCGACCACGATCGAGATCGCCGCCAGCACCGCCAGGGCGGGCTGCCAGTCGCTCGCCTCGGGGCCGAGGGCGACGTCGAAGAAGCGCAGGAAGACGGCGAAGGCCGCCGCCTTGGTCGCCACCGCCATGAAGCTGGTGATCGGCGTCGGCGCTCCCTCGTAGACGTCCGGAGTCCACTGGTGGAAGGGGGCGATCGAGGTCTTGAAGGCGAGCCCGACCGCGGTCATCGCGATCCCGATCAGGATCAGCGGGTCGCCGAGCAGGCCCTTGTGGGCGATCCCGGCGGCGATCCCCGCGAACCCGGTCGAGCCGGTGCCGCCGTAGAGGAAGGCCATCCCGTAGAGCAGCGTCGCCGAGCCCAGCGAGCCGACGATCAGGTACTTCAGCCCCGACTCGAGCGAGCCCTCGCGGCGCAGGTTGGTGGCGCAGAGGATGTAGAGCGGGATCGAGAGGGTCTCGAGCGCGACGAAGAAGGTGACCAGGTTGGTCGCCTGGGCCAGCAGCACCATCCCCAGCACCGAGCCGATCAGCAGCGCGTGGTACTCGCCGCGCCCGGCTTCGTCCGCCGCGGGCTCGCGGGTTGAGAGCAGCACGCAGAAGCCGGCGGTGAGGATCGCGATCAGCGAGATCGAGATCGAGAGGTCGTCGATCCGCAGCGCTCCGGTGACCAGGTTCGCGGGGTCGCCCCAGCGCCAGATTAACAGCCCCGCGGCGCTCGCCAGGGTCAGCAGCGTCAGCGCCGCCGCGGTCCGCCGCAGCGGCTTGAAGACCGCCGTCATCAGCACGACGACCATCCCCACGGTGAGGGCGATGATCGGCGAGATGCCGGCGTAGTCGATCTGCGGTTCGTGAAAGTTCATCTACTGCCCTGGTGCCTTGAGACCGATTGATGAGTCGGCTTCGCCTTGGAAATAGGTCCACTTCGATTTACTCGGCTTCGCCGCCAACTGCGCTTCGGGCGCTTCGCCGCCGGTCACCGTCGCGACCGTCTGGTTCACGGTCGGGGCGGTGCGGTGGAGGATCAGCTGCGGGTAGAGGGCGAGTCCGAGGATGCAGAGGACGAGCGGTGCCAGGACGATGCCGTCGCGCCAGCCGATCTCGCGCGAGGCGATCCCGTCCGGCTTGCGGTTGTGCATCGCGTGCTGGTAGAGGCGCAGGGCGTAGTAGGCGGACATCGCGACGCCGCTGATCGCGACGAAGGCGAAGACGATCTTCGCCTGGAAGAGGCCGTTGAGGATGTAGAACTCGCCGATGAAGTTGGCCGAGCCGGGCATCGCCAGGGTGGCCAGGGCGACGATCAGGAAGAGCGCCGCCAGGACCGGCGCCCGCAGGGCCATGCCGCCCATCTCGCGGATGTCCTCGGTCCCGGTCCGCTCGACCAGGATCGCGACGATGATGAAGATCGGCGCCACGACGAGGCCGTGGTTGACCATCTGCAGGACGGCGCCGTTGGAGCCGTCGGCGCGCAGGGCGAAGATCCCGGCGGTGATGAAGCCCAGCTGCGCGACCGAGGAGTAGCCGGCGATCAGTCGCACGTTGGTCTGGGTGAAGGCCATCACCGAGCCGTAGAGGATCGAGGCGACCGCGATCACCAGGATCACGGTCTGGAATTCGATCGTCGCCAGCGGGAAGAGCGGCAGGACGATGCGCAGGAAGCCGTAGGCGCCGACCTTGGCCAGGACCCCGGAGAAGACCGCCAGGGCCGGCAGCGGCGCCGCCCGGTAGGCGTCCGGCATCCAGCCGTGGAGGAGGAAGGTCGGCATCTTGACCAGGAAGGCGGCGGCGAAGAACCAGAAGATCCAGCGCTGGCTGCCGGCCGGCAGGCCCTGCTGCTGGATCGCCGCGATCGAGAAGGTGAGGTGGCCGCCGTCGGCGGAGATGATCGCCGTGGCGATCGCCGCGACCAGCATCAGCAGCGAGCCGATCAGCGTGTAGATGATCATCTTCAGCGTCGCCGCGGCCGCGGTCGGGCCGCCCTCGCGGTCGCTGCCCCAGGCGCCGAAGAGGAAGTAGAACGGGACCAGCATCAGGTCGAAGAAGAGGACGAAGAGCAGCAGGTCCTGGGCCAGGAACGAGCCCAGCGTCGCCGTCTCGGCGACCAGCATCAGGAAGAAGAAGAGCTGCGGGCGCTCCTGCTCGCGGAAGGCGGCGAAGGCGATGCCGCCGACCCAGAGCAGCGCCGTCAGCAGGACCAGGAAGAGGTTGAGGCCGTCGATGCCGAGGTTGTAATCGACGCCGAGCCCGGAGATCCAGGCGATGTCGACACTGTCCTGCAGGCCCGAGGAGCCGCTGTCGAAGCCGGTCAGCATCGAGATCGCGACCCCCAGGGTCACGACCGCTCCCAGCGTCGCCCACCAGCCGGTCGCCCGCTTCGGCAGGAAGAGGCCGACGATGCCGAAGGCCAGCGGAGCCCAGAGCAGGACGCTGATCACGATTGGGCGATCAGGAAGTAGAGGGCGAGCCCGGCGAAGCCGGCGATCAGCAGCAGCGCGTAGCTGCGGACGAGGCCGTTCTGGACGGCGCGGACGATGCCGCCGGCGCCGCGCACGGTCTCACCGGTGCCGGTGACGAGGCCGTCGACGACGAAGCGCTCGAAGACGTTGTTGGCGAAGCGGCCGACGGCGAGGGCGGGGCGGACGACGAGGATGTCGATCAGCTCGTCGAAGTACCACTTGTTGGCGAGGAAGGTGTGGACCGGGCGCAGGCGCCGTTCCAGCAGCCCCGGCATGTCGGGCTTGACGATGTAGAGCCAGTAGGCGATGCCGATGCCGACGATCGAGATCGCCGCGCCGATTGCCAGCCCGACCCAGGAGGCGGCGACCGAGGGGTGGATCGCGGCCAGTGGTGAGTCGGCGAAGACCGGGTCGAGGAACTTGGTGATCGTGTCGTCGAGGCCGGGGACCTGGATCAGGCCGGCGAAGAGGGCGAGGAAGGCGAGCACGCCCATCGCGATCTTCATCGGCGGCGACTGCTCGGCAATGTGGTGTTCCGCGCCGGGGAAGCCGACGTCGGTGTCCTCCTCTTCGCCGGTCGCCGGGTTGCGCGGCGTCTCATGCGCGAGGTGGCCCGTGTCGATCAGCTCCTGCGCCTCCCCGCAGGGCTTGCCGGGGAGGACGCGGAAGATCAGCCGGAAGGTGTAGATCGCGGTCAGCAGCGCCCCGAAGTAGCCGAGGATCTGGAAGATGTCGTACATGCCGCCGCGGGCGTGGGCGTAGGCGAGGATCTCGTCCTTGGAGAAGAAGCCCGAGGTGCCGGGGAATGCGGCGAGGGCGAGGCCGCCGCAGATGAAGGTGATCGAGGTGAACCGCATCGCCTTGCCGAAGCCGCTCATTTCGTCGATGTTCTGCTTGTTCGCCATCGCCGAGATGAACGAGCCGGCGCCCATGAACAGCAGCGCCTTGAAGAAGGCGTGGGTCATCAGGTGGAACATGCCGGCGCTGTAGGCGCCGATCGAGACGCCCATGATCATGTAGCCGATCTGGCTCATCGTCGAGTAGGCGATTGCCCGCTTCAGGTCGGTCATGACCAGGGCGATCGTCCCCGCCACCAGCAGCGTCGCCAGGCCGACGAAGGCGGCGATGTCGGCGGCGGTCGGGGCGAGCACGAAAAGGGCGTGGGTGCGGGCGATCAGGTAGACGCCGGCGGTGACCATCGTCGCCGCGTGGATCAGCGAGGAGACTGGGGTCGGCCCCTCCATCGCGTCCGGCAGCCAGGTGTGGAAGGGCAGCTGGGCGGACTTGGCGAAGGCGCCGACGAGCAGCAGCAGGCAGATCGCGGTCACGCTCCACTCGTTGGTGTGGAAGACGTGCGGGGCCTTGGCGAAGACTTCGCTGTATTCGAAGGTCCCCAGTTCGCGGAAGATCATGAAGGCGGCCAGGGTCAGCCCGATGTCGCCGACGACGTTGATCACGAAGGCCTTCATCCCCGCCCGCGTCGCCGTCGTGCGCCGGTACCAGAAGCTGATCAGCGCGTAGGAGGCGAAGCCGACGAAGGCCCAGCCGACGATCAGCAGGACGAAGTTGCCGGCGAGGACCAGCAGCAGCATCGAGAAGACGAAGAAGTTGAGGTAGCTGAAGAAGCGGTGGTAGCCCTGGTCGGACTGCATGTAGCCGTATGAGTAGAGGTGGATCAGAGTCGAGACGCCGGTGACGATCAGGACCATGAAGACCGAGAGCGGGTCGACGAAGATGCCGAGCTTGATGTGCAGGCCGGCGGCGCTGGCGTAGTCCCAGAGCGAGGAGGCGTGGTGGCGAGCGTCGGAGTCTTCGCCGAGCAGGCAGAGCAGGGCGCCGATCCCGCAGGCGAAGGCGAGCCCGATCGCGACCGTGCCGATGACCCCGGCGACCTTCGCCGGCAGCACCTTGAAGCCGAGCCCGATGAAGATCGAGCCGAGCAGCGGGAAGAGCAGGACCAGCCAGCCCCAGCCGGTGGCGCTCATCCGCGCAGCCCCCGCAGCCGATCGACGTCGAGCGGCAGCTTGCGGCGGAAGATCGCCACGATCAGGCCGAGCCCGACGACGACCTCGCAGGCGGCGACGACCATCACGACCAGGGCGAAGACCTGGCCCTGCTGGTTGCCGACCATGCGGCTGAAGGCGACCAGGGCGAGGTTGCCGGCGTTGAGCATGAGCTCGAGGCAGAGCAGGATCACCATCGGGCTGCGGCGGACGAGGATGCCGACGGCGCCGGTGGCGAAGAGCAGCGAGGAGAGGACGATGTACCACTCGATGTTCACGCCGTCTCCTGGCGTTTGCGGCCGGCGAGGACGATCGCGCCGACGGCGGCGATCAAGAGCAACAGGGAAGACGCCTCAAAAGGCACCAGGAACTTTTCCAGCAGGAGGCGGCCGATCGCGGCCGGGTCGCCGAAGCCGGCGGGGACGTCGGGCCCGTGGGTGCCGAGGGCGAGCAGGGCGGAGGAGAGGATCGCGGCCGAGAGCTCGATGAAGAGGATGCTCGCGACCAGGATCGCCAGGAAGCGCTGGTTGGGAAGCGCCTCCCCGACCGGCTCGCCGCCGCCGCCGACATAGGCGACGACGAAGACGTAGAGGACCATCACCGCGCCGGCGTAGACGACCACCTGGGCGGCGGCGATGAAGGCCGAGGTCAGCAGCAGGAAGAGCACGGCCAGCGAGAAGAGGTGGACGATCAGCGCCAGCACGCTGTAGAAGGGGTTGCGCATCGCGACGACGCCCATGGCGCCGCCGAGCGCGCCGATCGCGGCGAGGAAGAAGAGCACCGCTTCCATCTACTCCCCCTCGCTTTTCAGCGGGGTGCGCTCGATCGGCTCGGCCAGCAGCATCTCTTTGGTAAAGATCAGGTCGCTGCGGTCGTAGTCGGCCATCTCGTAGTCGTGGCCCATCGTGATCGCGTCGAAGGGGCAGGCGATCTCGCAGTAGCCGCAGAAGATGCAGCGCGAGAGGTTGATCTCGTAGACGGCGGCGTAGCGCTCGCCGGCGGAGACGCGCTCGCCGGGGATGTTCTCGGCGGCGACGACGCGGATGCAGTCGGCGGGGCAGGCGGCGGCGCAGAGCGAGCAGCCGACGCATTTCTCCAGCCCGGTGTCCT
The DNA here is from genome assembly GCA_963735235.1 of uncultured Solirubrobacterales bacterium. Lineage (GTDB taxonomy): Bacteria > Actinomycetota > Thermoleophilia > Solirubrobacterales > 70-9 > VAYN01. Next base: position 340,304 of record CAVTKD010000008.1, read on the forward strand.
CGAACTTGTGCAGTTTGTGGCGGCCGCGGAAGCGCGGGTAGACGGGGGTCTTCTCCTCCGGGTACTCGATCGTCAGCGGCCCCTCGATCAGCCGCGCCATCGTCGTCTTCAGCCCGCGCAGGGTCTCGCCGAAGGCGCGGTAGGCGCCGCCGACGCCGCCCGGCTCGGGGCCACGCTGGACCGAGACCACATCGGCCGAGCTGAGGTAGGCGACCGCCTTCGGGTCGAAGCCGTCACTCATAGCTCGACACCTCCTCTGTCGAGTTGGTCGCGCATACAGCGACTAAGTCGACAGGCCTCACGTCGTCACCACCAGGATCGCGGTGACGAGGACGTTGAGCGTCGCGAGGGGCAGCAGCACTTTCCAGCCGAGGCTCATCAACTGGTCATATCGCAGCCGCGGCAGCGTCGCTCTCACCCAGATGAAGAGGAAGACGAGGACGAACATCTTCAGCAGCATCCAGATCGGATCCAGCCAGCCGGGGCCGGGGCCCATCCAGCCGCCGAGGAACGTCGCCGCGGCGATCCCGGAGACGACCAGGATCTCCATGTATTCGACCAGCAGGAAGGAGCCGAAGCGCATGCCGCCGTACTCGGTCATGAAGCCCTGGACCAGCTCGGCGTCGGCCTCGGGCATGTCGAACGGGGTGCGGTTGGTCTCGGCGAAGCCGGCCAGCATGAAGATCAGGAAGCCGACGAACTGGGGAATGATGAACCAGACCTTGCCCTGGGCCTCGACCACGTCGACCAGCGAGAGCGAGCCGCTCATCATGATCACGCCGAGCAGGGCCAGGCCCATCGAGACCTCGTAGGAGATCAGCTGGGCGGCCGAGCGCATCGCCCCGAGCAGGCTGTATTTGGAGCCCGAGGACCAGCCGCCGAGGAGCAGTCCGTAGAACGCGATCGAGCCGACGGCGAAGAAGTAGAGGACGCCGATCGGGACGTCGATCCCGTAGAGGCCGACCCCGTCCTGGACGTTCCCCCAGGGCAGGATCGCCAGGGCGAGGACGCCGGAGAGGACCGGCAGCAGGGGGCCGAGGATGAACAGGGTCGAGACCGCGTTGGCGGGGCGGAAGGACTCCTTGGAGATCAGCTTGCCGACGTCGGCAAGCGGCTGCATGAGGCCGAAGGGGCCGACCCGGTTGGGGCCGTAGCGGTGCTGGAAGCGGCCGATCAGTTTGCGCTCGACCACGGTCAGGATCGGCAGGATGCCGAAGATGACGGCGAAGATCACCAGCGACTTGACGATCATGATCCAGGTGGCTTCGACCACCGTGGTGTCGGCGATGGGCAGCATCAGGCCTCGACGGGGGCGATCTCGACGCTGACGGGGCCGCCGTTCAGGAGAGCGTTGGCGTTGCCCTCGGAGGTTCCCTCGGCCAGGAAGCAGACGCCCTCTTGGACCCGTTCCCGGATCGCCACGTGGGCGGTGATGGACGAGCCGTTCTGGGCGACCTTCACCGCGTCGCCGTTGTTCAGGTCGAGGCGCTCCGCGTCGGCCAGAGAGATCTCCAGGCGCTGCTGCGGGGCGAGGAACTTCAAGGGCGGGTTGAGCTCCGTGATCGGGCCTGCCCACAGGTCACGATACGTGCCCAAGGACAGCTGGCCGGTGGTACCCGAGGTGGGGGGAGCGACCGAGCCTGGGTCGGTCGCTCTCTCCAGCCCGGATGCCTTGGCGCTGGAGCTGGGGGCTGCCGCCGCAGCCTCGGTGTCTTGCCAGCGGATGCCGCGGCCGCCGACCTCGGCGTCGGTGATGTCCGCGTAGAACGGGACCGCGGCGGTCAGGGCTGCGAAGGCGGTGGGCTGGGAGGCGATGCCGGTGTCGTGGCCGAGGGCAGCGGAGAGCTCGGCGAGGACTTGGACGTTGGGGCGGATGTCGCCGGGGCGGGACGCGCTAGGGCGGACGCGTTGGAGGCGGCCGTCGGGATGGGTGACGGTGCCGTCTTTCTCGGCGTGGGTCTCGATCGGGAACAACACATCCGCCTTGGCGGAGGTGGCGGTTTCGAACATCGAGAAGGAGACGACGAAGTCGGCGGCGGTGAGGGCGGCCTCCCAGGCCTTGGTGTCGGGGAAGTCGCGGATCGGGTCGACTCCGAAGAGGATCACCGACTTCAGGTCGCCGGACTCCAGGGCGGTGCGGATCTCCTCGGTCGCCTTGCCGACGAGAGGTGTATTGGCCGCCTCTGAGCCGGGAAACACACTCTTCGTTTCGCTCAGGCCTGGGCCCGCGTCGGGGAGGCAGCCGGCCTCGCGCAGGCCGCGGGCGTTGGCGGTGTCGGGGACTTCGAGCAGGCCGGAGCCGTCGGTGCCGGCGATGTCCAGGGCAGTGGCCACGTCGAGGAGGGCCCGGGCCGCCCCCTCGCCGTCGCGGGCGATGCGCTCGCCCCAGACGACGACGACCTTGCCGGCGTCGCGCAGAGTCTCGGCGAGCGGGGTGGCGACGGTTTCGGTGCCGCCCAGCGCGGTCGCCAGCTCGGCGAGAAAGTGGGCGCCCTCGCCGGGGGCGTAGCGGGCGATCGCCTCGGCACCGCCGTCGAGGGCGGTCGGGCGCTCGGTGGCGACGGCGAGCTTGGCGCCGTTGCGGCGGATCGCCTTGCGGACGCGGAGGTCGAGGATCGGCGAGCTGTGCAGGGGGTCGGTGCCGACGACGAGGATCACCTCGGCATCGTCGATGTCGCGGACGCGGGCCGAGAGGCCGGGCTGGTCGAGGCGGACGATCTCCTCGCGGGAGGCACCGCGGGACGGGCGGGAGTCGATGTTGGCGGAGCCGAGCGCCTCGCGCAGCAGCTTCTGGACCAGGAACCCCTCCTCGTTGGAGGCGTCGCCCACGATCGCCGCGACCTTGCCAGCGCCGGCTGCGCGCAGCCCCTCGGCGGCGGCCTCGATCGCCGCGTCCCAGCTCGCCGCCGTGCCGCCTTTGAGCCGCGGCCCGTCGACCCGCTTCTCGTCGGCGAACATCTCGAAGCCGTAGCGGCCGCGGTCGCAGAGCCAGCCGTCGTCGACCTCGGCGTTGTCGCGGCCGAGGACGCGTTTCACCTTCTCGTCGCGGACGGTGAAGCTGACGTTGCACTGGCTCGGGCAGAGCGTGCAGACCGAGCCGGCCTGCTCGATGTCCCAGGGCCGGGCGCGGAAGCGGTAGGTGTAGCTGGTCAGGGCGCCGACCGGGCAGAGCTCGGTGATGTTGCCGTGGAAGGGGGCGACGTAGGGGCGGTCGTCGAAGGTGCCGACGAAGGTGCGGTCGCCGCGCTCGAGCAGCTGCAGCTCGGCGTCTTCGGAGACCTCCTGGCTGAAGCGCACGCAGCGGTAGCAGAGGATGCAGCGCTCGCGGTCGATCGCGACCAGCGGCGAGAGCTCGATCGGCTTCTCGAAGTGGCGCTTTTCGTCGATCACCCGGCTTTTGCCCGGGCCCCAACCCTGCGTGATGTCCTGCAGCGGGCACTCGCCGCCCTTGTCGCAGACGGGGCAGTCGAGCGGGTGGTTGACGAGCAGAAACTCGACCACCGCGCTCTGGGCGTGCTTGACCTGCTCGGTGCGGGTGTGGACGACCATGCCCTCGCGGACCGGGGTCGAGCAGGAGGTCTGCAGCTTCGGGATCCCCTCGATCTCGACCAGGCACATGCGGCAGGCACCGACCGGCTCGCCGAGCTTGGGCTCGTAACAGAAGACCGGGATCTCGACGTCGCCCTTGCGGGCCGCGTCGTGGAGCATCTCGCCCTCGCTCGCGGTCACCTCGCGGCCGTCGATCGTGAGGGTGATCTCACGCGCGCTCATACCGACGCTCCCAGGGTCTCGGCCGGGCCGCGGACGGCGGCCAGGTGGCTGGCTTCCTCTAGCGGCGAGCCGGCATTGGCGATGACTTCCTCGAACTCGGGGCGGAACTTGCGGACCATCGCCGCCACCGGCATCGCCATCGAGTCGCCGAGCACGCAGAGACAGTGGCCCATGATGTTCTCCTGGACCGAGCTGATGATGTCGAGGTCCATCGGCGTCGCCTCGCCGCGGACGACCCGCTCCAGCATCTTCACCGTCCAGTTGGTGCCCTCGCGGCAGGGGGTGCACTTGCCGCAGGACTCGTGGTGGTAGAAGCGTGCCGTGCGCAGCGCCATGTGCGGGATCGAGACGCGGTCGTCGGCGACGATGATCGAGCCGGAGCCGAGCATCGAGCCCGCCTCGGCCATCGCCTCGAAGCTGTAGGGGAGGTCCATCCCCTCGTCGGCGGTCAGCACCGGCGAGGAGGAGCCGCCGGGGTAGAAGGCCTTGATCTCGTGGCCCGGCTCGGGGCCGCCGGCGAGGCCGAAGACCAGCTCCCGGGTCGGGATCCCCAGCTCGACCTCGTAGTTGCCGGGGCGGCGGACGCCGCCGGAGATCGAGACGACCTTGGTCCCGGGCGACTGCTCGGTGCCGAAGCCCTTGAACCAGGCGGCGCCCTTGGCGACGATTCCGGGCACGTTGGAGAGCGTCTCGACGTTGTTGATCAGGGTCGGCCCGCCGTAGAGGCCCTGGACCGCCGGGAACGGCGGCTTCAGGCGCGGGTTGCCGCGCTTGCCCTCGAGCGCGTCGAGCAGCGCCGTCTCCTCGCCGCAGATGTAGGCGCCGGCACCGCGGTGGACGACCAGCTCGAGGTCGCGGTGGCAGCCGAGGATGTTCGTCCCCAGGTAGCCCGCCTCGTACGCTTCGGCGACCGCGGCGTCGAGGATGTCGCCCTGCAGGTCATACTCGCCGCGGATGAAGATGAAGGCGTGGCCGGCGTCGGCGGCAAGCGCGGCGATCGCGATCCCCTCGATCAGCTGGTGTGGGTTGCGCTGCATCAGCTCGCGGTCCTTGAAGGCGCCGGGCTCGGACTCATCCGCGTTGCAGCAGAGGTACTTGGCCATGTCTCCGCGAGGGAGGAAGGAGGCCTTTTTGCCCATCGAGAAGCCAGCACCGCCACGCCCGCGCAGCCCCGAGTCTTCGAGCTCCTTGAGGACCTCGTCCTGCTCCATCTCGCGATAGGCCTTCTCGAGAGTGGCGTAGCCGCCATAGCCCTTGTAGCCGGCGAGCGTGCGCAGCGCCGGGTCCTCGGCGTGCTCGAGCAGGACGCGCGTTTCGCGGGGGTCAGGCATTGGCTTGGCTCCCGGGGTTTGCCGTGTCGCCGGCCAGCGGCCGCGCCGCCAGCGCCCTGCCCGGCAGCACGTCCTCGCCGGCCTTCAGCTGCGCGATCGCCCGGCCTGCCTCGGCCGCCTCGAGCGGGCCGAAATAGCGCTGGTCGATCGAGGCCATCGGGGCGATGTCGCAGGCGCCGAGGCACTCGAAACCGGTGACGAAGAGGTCGTCATCGCCCGCGGCGGCGGCCTCGAAGGCGTCGAGCAGCTCGTCGCCGCCGCGCATCCAGCAGCTGATGTTGGTGCAGACCTCGATCCGGTGCGAGCCGACCGCCTCGGTGTGCAGGAGGTCGTAGAAGCTGGCGACCGACTCCAGGTAGCCCGGCGTCACCCGCATCACCGCGGCCGCCTGGCGGATCCCCTCCGGGGTGCACCAGCCGTAGCGCTCCTGGACCGCCCAGAGGGCCGGGATCGAGGCCGAGTGGCGGTCGGGGTAGCGCGACATCCGCTCTTCGATCCGCTCGCGCAGCTCCGCCGGGCAGCCGACTTCGTGCAGCTCCGGGACGCCCTCGGAGGCGCGGTCGGGAACGCGGCCCTCGGTCAGGGCGCGGTCGACCGGCAGGTTCGGGTTGCTGGCGCCGGCGCTGTCGACAGGGCTCATCGGTCCACGCCTCCCAGGATCGGGTCGAGCATGCCGAGGCTGCAGATCATGTCGGCGATGTAGGTGCCGACGGCCATGTCCTTGAAGGCCTGCAGGTTGACGAAGGAGGGGTCGCGGAAATGGACGCGGGAGGGCTTCGAGGAGCCGTCGGCGAGGACGAAGCAGCCGAGCTCTCCGCGCGGCGACTCGATCGCGTAGTAGACCTCGCCCGGGTCGACCCGGAAGCCCTCGGTGACGAGCTTGAAGTGGTGGATCAGGCTCTCCATCGAGGTCGAGAGCTCCGAGCGCGGCGGCAGCACGTACTTGCGGTCGTCGGCGATGAAGGGGCCCTCCTCCATCAGGTCCAGCGCCTGCTCGACGATCCGCGTCGACTCGACCATCTCCGCCACCCGCACCCGGTAGCGGTCGTAGTTGTCGCCGACCGTGCCGACCGGGATCTGGAAGTCGACCTCCGGGTAGGCGAGGTAGTCGAAGGTCTTGCGCAGGTCCCAGGGCTCGCCGGCGGCGCGCAGCAGCGGCCCGGTCACGCCCAGCTCCAGCAGCCGCTCGCGGGAGACGATGCCGACGCCCTTGGTGCGTTGCAGGAAGACCTCATTGCGGTCCAGCAGGGCCTGGTACTGGGCGACGCGCACGGGCATCTCGGCGATGAACTCGCGCAGCTTCGCCTCGAAGCCGAGCGGGAGGTCCTCGATCACGCCGCCGACCTGGAAGTAGCGGGTGTGCATGCGCTGTCCGGTCGCCATTTCGAAGAGGTCGAGGATGCGGTCGCGCTCGCGGAAGCAGTACCAGAGCATCGAGATCGCGCCGAGGTCCAGCGCCGTCGTCCCCAGCCAGACCAGGTGCGAGTGGATCCGGTTGAGCTCGAGGAAGATCGTCCGCAGGTATTTGGCCCGCGGCGGGATCTCCAGCCCGACCAGGCGCTCGACGGCGCCGCAGTAGGCCTCCATCTGGAAGAAGTAGGAGACGTAGTCCATCCGCTCCACGAAGGGGATGACCTTCCAGTAGCTCTTGTCCTCGCAGGACTTTTCGATCCCGGTGTGGACGTAGCCGATCACCGGCTTGAGGTCGCGGACGACCTCGCCTTCGAGGTCGACGATCAGCCGCAGCACGCCGTGGGTGGCGGGGTGGTGCGGGCCGATGTTGACGGTCATGATCTCGGTCGCGAGATCGTCGCTCAGCAGCTCAGCCATAGTTGCGCTCGTTGTAGGTGAACGTCACGGGCTCTCCGCCGATCGGAAAGTCCCGCCGCTGCGGCCAGCCGACGTAGTCGTCGGGAAGCAGGATCCGGGTCATGTCCGGGTGGCCGCGGAAGACGATCCCAAAGAAGTCGAAGGCCTCGCGCTCCTGGAACTCGGCGGTGGGGAAGAGCTCCACGCACGAGTCGATCTCCGGCAGGGCGTCGCCGGCCGGGTCGGCAAGCATCGCTTTGACGCGGATGCGCTCGGCCCGGTCGCGGTTGAGCAGCTCGTAATGGATGCCGAAGCGGGGCTCGGCGGGGAGGTAATCCGCTACGTGGAGGCTGGACAAGAAGCGGTAGCCCTGGCCGGGCTCGTCGCGGAGCCAGGTGAGGACGTCGAGGATCTGCTCGGAGTCGACGACGAGGGCGGGCTGGGCACGGTCGAAGGAGGTGGCGAGGACGGCGCCGGGGTGGTCGCGCTCGATTTCCCCCCGGATCAGCTCCAGTCCGGGGGCGTCAGGCAAGGGTCAGCTCCCTGGCGGCCTCGTACGCCGCCGCCGCCTCCGGGTTGGGGCTGCTGGCCGGGCCGCCGCGCGCCCACTCCTCGGTGCCGGCGGCGTCGTAGCGTCCCCGCCAGCCTTGATCTGGATTGCCCTGGATCTTGCGCTGCAGCTTGGTGAAGCCGTACATGACCGCCTCCGGCCGCGGCGGGCAGCCGGGGATGTGGAGGTCGATCGGCATGAACTTGTCGGCGCCTTGGACCACGGCGTAGTTGGAGAACATGCCGCCGGAGGAGGAGCAGGCGCCCATCGAGATCGCCCACTTCGGCTCCAGCATCTGGTCGTAGAGGCGGCGGACGACTGGCGCCATCTTGATCGAGACCCGGCCCGAGAGGATGATCAGGTCCGCCTGCCGCGGTGAGGCGCGCAGGGCCTCGGCGCCGAAGCGGGCGAGGTCGTAGCGGGCGGTGACGACCGAGATCGGCGCCTCGATTGCGCAGCAGGCGAGGCCGAAGGTGAGCGGGAAGATCGAGTTCGACCGCGCCAGGTTCAGCATTTTCTCGAAGGTGGTGGTGACGACCCGCTCTTCGACGTAGCGCTCGAGGTCCTCGCCCTCGAGGTCGCCGCGCAGCATTTCGCGGGCGGAGTGCTGTTTGGAGCGGAGGCTGCGGCGCTCTACTTCCAATCCAGCGCACCCTTTCGCCAGACGTAGACGAAGGCGAGCATCAGCAGGACCACGAAGGTGATCAGCTCGCCGAGGACGAAGACGCTGTCGGCCCCCTTGAGGATGACCCCGACGGGGTAGAGGAAGACGACCTCGATGTCGAAGAGGATGAACAGCATCGCCACCAGGTAAAAGCTGACGCCGAATTTGAAGCCCTTCATCGCTTCGACCGGGATCCCGGACTCGTAGGGCTCGCCTTGGCGGCGGCTGGCGGCGGTCGACCTGGCCGGCTTCTTCGGGCCGATCAGGTGGTTGAGCATCGCGAAGGCGCCGCCCACGGTCAGGCCGAGGACCGCGAAGACGAGGATCGGGAGGTAGCTCTTGAGCACTGGGGGGTCTGGTGTTTCGATGCCGGGCGGCGCCTGGCGCCATTCGCCGTCGCCGAACGCCCGTAGCCGCTGTTATACACCCACATTGTGACAACTTGCTACATAGTGGCTTTCCGCATCAGCAAGCCGAATTCCGACCCCTTTGGGCGGATATCGGCCCCGTTTGGCGCCCCGAGCGGGAGCGCCGCCTGATGGTCGCCGTTCACCTCGTCGTCGGCTGCTCCGTGATCGCGCTCAACTTCGCCGGCGGCACCGTCGGCGGCATCGCCTGGTTCCGCGATCGCGCCTCGATCCCGTTCTGGTACCTGCTCCGCGCCGCCCAGGTCTCGGTCTTCATCCAGGTCGCCCTCGGCGGCCTGCTCGTCTTCACCAACCACAAGCCGGCGGAAAGCCTGCATTACCTCTACGGCCTCTCGCCGCTCTTCGTCTCCTTCCTCGCCGAGGGCGCCCGCACCGGCGCCGCCGGCCGCGAGCTCGGCGAGACCGACTTCGAGGCCCTCGACGCCGACACCCAGCAGTCCGTCGCCCTCGCGATCGTCCGCCGCGAGATGGGAATCATGGTCGTCAGCTGCTGGGTGATCTTCTTCCTGGCACTGCGCGCGGCGACGACCGGCGCCTGATCGTCCGTCAGTTGATCCGAAAGGCCGGGTGGTCCGGGGCGATGCGGCGCAGCTCCTCGTCGGACGAGTCGGGGCCGACGCCGCCGAAGAAGGCGCCGACCTCCCACTTCCACTTCTCCAGGTAGGCGCGGAGGAGGGGAGGGCGCTCGTCCTCGGGGACCTCGGTGGCGGTGAACTCCTCGACCTTGCGCCCGCGGACCAGGCGACCGCCGCCGCTGACCCGCATGTTGCGCACCCACTGGCTGTTGCCGCGCGGGGAGACCAGGTAACGGCCGCCCTCGAACTTCAGCGGGTTGACCGGCGTCTGCCGCCACTCGCCGCTCTTGCGCCCCTGCACTTCCAGCACCCGCGAGCCGGCGATGCTGACCCCCAGCTTCGCCAGCCCGGCGACAAGCTTGTTGAAGACGTTCTTGGTGAACCAGCCGGGCTCCTGGAAGCGGGGAGGATTCGCGTTCATGCCTCGATTGTCGCAGCAGCCGGCCTCAGCGCTGTGGCCGGTACTCGCCGTCCTGGTAGACGAGCGGGTCGCCCGTGGTGGTCTCCAGCTCGCGGACCTCGCCGGTGAGGATCACGTGGTCGCCCGCGGCGATCACGTCGTGCAGGTCGCAGGCGATGAAGACGAGGGCGTCATCGATCGCGGGGACGCCGGAGCGCTCGCTCCAGGCGACGCCGGCCCACTTCTCGGCGACCGGGGCCTTGGTCGCGAAGGAGCGGGCGACCGGCTCCTGGCCGGCGTGCAGGAAGCTGATCCCGAAGCGGTCGGCGGCCTGGACGGCGAGCAGGGTGCGGGAGCCGCGGTCGAGGCAGGCGAGCATCAGCATCGGCTCGATGGAGAGGGAGCAGACGGCGTTGGCGGTCGCTCCGGCGGGCCCGTCGTCGCCGCTGGCGGTGACGATCGTGACGCTCGTGGGCAGGGTCGCCATCGCGGCGCGGAAACGGGATGGGTCAGGCGGTGGCATCGTCAGAAGATCGAGATCGCCGCCAGACAATATGATGCGCGCCGCATGCGCGCCGCAATGATCATCGCCGTGGTCGCCGCCGCCCTCGGGCTTTCCGCCTGCGGCTTCGGCGAAGAAGGTATCTCGGTCTCCAAGAGCGACCCCGACTACAACGGGGCCGTTCTCTTCGCGACCCACTGCTCCGGCTGCCACACGCTCAGCGCCGCCGGCACGCAGGGAACCGGCAATCGCGGCGAGCGCACGCAGGGCCCGAACCTCAACCAGCGAACCGAGACCTATGAAGATGCTCTGTTCGCGGTCCAGAACGGCGGCTTCTCCGGGGCGATCATGCCCCAGAACATCGTCGTCGGCCATGAGGCCGAAGCCGTCGCCAGGTTCGTCGCCAAGTACGCCGGCGAAGCTGCGGAATCGTCGCCGCGACCCGGCGAGACCTCGCCCTAACGGGCTTTCCCATGCTTGACCTGAAGCTGATCCGCTCCGATCCCGAGCGGGTCAAGGCCGCGCTGGCGCGCCGTGGCGCCGCCGGGCGGGTCGACGAGCTGCTCGCCCTCGACGCCCGCCGCCGCGAGCTGCTGCCCGAGATCGAGAAGGCCCAGTCCGAGCGCAAGGCGCTCTCCAAGCAGATCGGCGAGGCCAAGCAGGCGGGCGAGGGCGCCGAGGAGCTGATGGCGGCGGTGCAGGGGCTGAAGGAGCGGATGGAGTCCGGCAGGGCCGAGCTGGAGGGGGTCGAGCGCGAGCTCGGGCAGGTCGTCGTCTCCCTGCCCAACCTGCCCGACCCCGACGCCCCGGACGGGCTCACCGAGGACGACGCGGTGGTGCTGCGCGAGGTCGGCGCCCGCACCGAGTTCGACTTCCCGCCCCGCGACCACCTCGACATCGGCACCGAGCTGGGCCTGATCGACATGGAGGCGGGCGCGCGCCTCTCCGGCGCGCGCTTCGCCTACCTGAAGGGCGACCTGGTGATGCTGGAGCTGGCCCTGGTCCGCTTCGCGATCGAGCTGGTCCGGGCCGAGGGCCACGAACCGGTCGTGCCGCCGGTCCTAGTCCGCGAGGAGGCGCTGGAGGGGACCGGCTTCCTGCCCGGCGACCGTGACCAGATCTACGAGATTCCCAAGGACGAGCTCTTCCTCACCGGCACCTCCGAGGTGGCGCTGGCCGGGCTGCACGCCGACCAGATCCTCGCTGCCGACTCGCTGCCGCTGCGCTACTGCGGCTTCTCGACCTGCTTCCGCCGCGAGGCCGGCGCCGCCGGCCGCGACACCCGCGGCATCTTCCGCGTCCACCAGTTCGACAAGGTCGAGATGTTCTCGTTCGTCGAGCCGTCGCAGTCGGCGGCCGAGCACGAACGGCTGCTGGCGATCGAGGAGCGGATCCTCACCGAGCTGGAGATCCCCTACCGCGTGGTCAACGTCGCCGTCGGCGATCTCGGCGCCCCGGCGGCGAAGAAGTACGACTGCGAGGCTTGGATCCCCAGCCAGGAGCGCTACCGCGAGCTCACCTCCTGCTCGAACACGACCGATTACCAGGCCCGCCGCCTGGGCTGTAGGTATCGGGCCGGCGACGGCGAATCCCCCCAGGCAGTGCACACGCTGAATGGCACCGCGGTGGCGGTGGGACGCACGATGATCGCTCTGATCGAGAACCGGCAGGAACGGGACGGCGGATTCTCGCTACCTAAAACTTTGCATCGGTACGGCTCTCCTGAGAGAATCGGGCCGCAATGAGCTCAAGCGTGCGCGAGGCCAAGCGGGTGGTGCTCTGCGACGACCATGAGATTGTCCGGGAGGCGCTGAAGGCGCGGATGGCGAACTCCAACGTCGTCGAAATCGTCGGCGAGGCCGGTGACGGCCGCGACGTGGTCGACGTCGTCAAAGAGCTCGAACCGGACGTCCTCATCATCGACGTCGAGCTGCCAAAGCGGGACGGGATCGAGGCCACCAAGGAGGTCCTCAAGGCCCGGCCGCGGACCAAGGTCATCATCTTCACCGCCCACGCCCAGCCGGACCTGCTGGCGCTGGCGCTGCGGGCAGGCGCCTCTGGCTACGTGCTGAAGTCGGCCCCGGCTGAGGACATCGCCCGCGCCGTCAAGGCGGTGACCGGGGGAGGGACCTTCCTCGGCGGCGACTTCGCGGGCGGCAAGCCCGCCGAGGTGGAAAAACTGCTCGAGCTCTCACCGCGCGAGCGCCAGATCCTCGAGCTGCTGGCCGAGGGGCTGCGGGTAAAGGAGATCGCCGAACGGCTTGAACTCAGCCCGGCGACCGTCCACACCCACGTGCGCAACGCGATCGCCAAGCTCGAGGTCGACACCCGCACCGAGGCGGTGGCGCTGGCGGTGCGCTTCAGCTACCTCGGCGCCGGCGGCAGCGCCGTCTGAGCGCCGCCGCCCTCCCGACCCCTACTTCTTGTCCAGGGTCAGGGCGCAGCCGTTGATGCAGTAGCGCTGTCCGTTCGTCCCCGGCCCGTCGTCGAAGACGTGCCCGAGGTGGGCGTCGCAGTGCTTGCAGACGACCTCGGTGCGCTTCATGAAGAGGCTGTTGTCGGGGCGCAGCTCGACGTGCTCGAGGTTGGCCGGCTCGGTGAAGCTGGGCCAGCCGGTGCCCGAGTCGAACTTGGTGTCGGAGGAGAACAGCTCGGTGCCGCAGCCGACGCAGCGGTACATGCCCTCGCTCTTCTCGTCCACATAGGGACCGGTGAAGGCGCGCTCGGTGCCGCCCTTGCGGGTCACCTCGAACTGCTCCGGCGTCAGCTGCTCGCGCCACTCCTGCTCGGTTTTGTCGATTTTCGTCGTCATCTGTCTCCTTTCGCTCTATATCCAGGGTACGCCCCGCTCATTACAGGGCGATGACAGGTGGGGCTGGGACTCGTACATGCGTACCGTTTTGCAATGCGGCTGTTAAAGGTCCGCCTGCGGCTGACGAAAAAGACGGCGTGGCAGGCAAGATCTCTCTCGCAATCGCTCTCATCGGGCTCTGCGCCGCGCTTCTGGCGCCGTCCGCGGGTGCCCGGGACTTCGAGCAGCTGATTGCCCCGACCACGGTCTGCGCCGGCCAGACCGAATCCGAGGCGCCGGCCGCCGTGCAGGAGGAGGCGATGCGCTGCATGACCAACTTCGCCCGCCAGCAGGCGGGGATGGGCGGTTTCGACGACTCCGTCGACCTCGATCGCTCCGCCGGCGACAAGTCGGCCGACATCCTCCACTGCGACAGCTTCAGCCACGAGGCCTGCGGCCGCGAATTCACCTACTGGATGGAAAGGGTCGGCTACATCCCCGCCCAGTGCTGGCGGGCCGGCGAGAACATCGCCTGGGGAGCCGGCGAAGCCGGTGACGTGCGCTCGATCTTCAGCGCCTGGATCCACTCTCCCGATCACCGCGCCAACATCCTCGGCTCCTACAGCCAGATCGGCGTCGGCCTCCAAATCGGCGACTTCGACGGCCACTCCGGCGTCAGCGTCTGGACCCAGCATTTCGGCTCTCACTGCGCCCCGGCGAGCCCATCGCCGGCGACCCCGCCGCCGGCGCCGCGAGTGATCGGGCTCGCCGTCTCCCACATCGCCGGCTGAGCCTCCCCGCTGCCATAGGATCGGCGCGTGTTCGGCGCCTTCTACGAGCCCGACGGCGACCGCTACGCGGCGACCGAGCTGACCCGCGGCCCCTGGGACCCGGGCGCCCAGCACGCCGGCCCGCCCGCCGCCCTGCTCGGCCGCGAGATCGAGCGGCTGCCGGACGCCGCTGAGTTCCAGGTCGGCCGCGTCACTTTCGAGATCCTCCGCTCGGTGCCGATCGCGACGGTCGCGGTCAGCGCCCGCGTCGTCCGTCCCGGCCGCCGCGTGCAGCTGGTCGAGGCCGAGCTGAGCGCCGGCGAGGAGGTGCTGATGCGGGCCCGCGCCTGGCGGATCCGGGTCGCGCCGGTCGAGCTGCCGGCTGAGGCGATGGCTGCGCCGCCGCTGCCCCCGGGTCCTGACCAAGGATCCGAAATGGAGTTCTTCCCGACCGGGGAGGAGCACGGGTACCACACGGCGATGGAGTGCCGGTTCATCGCCGGTGGCTTCGTCGAGGCGGGCCCGGCGACGGTCTGGCTGCGGATGCGCCAGCCGCTCCTCGCCGGCGAGGAGCCCTCGCCGCTGCAGCGGGTGCTGGTCGCCGCCGACGTCGGCAACGGGGTCAGCGCCAGCCTCGACTACCGCCGCTTCCTCTTCATCAACGTCGACCTCACCGTCCAGCTCGAGCGGATGCCGGCGGGCGAGTGGGTCTGCGTCGACGCGGTGACGCTGCCTCAGCCCAGCGGCATCGGCACCGCCGAGTCCGTCCTCTCCGACGAGCGCGGCCGCATCGGCCGCGCCCTTCAGACCCTGCTCATCGCCGCTCGTTAGCGGGCCCGCCCGGGCGGCCTCCGGGCCGGTGCAGGGTCGCCAGGATCAGCGCCGCGGAGCCGACCGCGATCGCCGCGGCGAGGACGAAGGCTCCCTCGTAATCGGTCAGCGCCGCCGCCAGCCCGGCCAGCGGCGCGCCGATGCCGACGCCGGCGTCGAAGAAGGCGGTGAAGGTGCCCATCGCCGCTCCGCGGGCGCTTTCGGAGACGCGGTTCACCGCGATCAGCATCAGCGAGGGGTTGAGCAGGGAGAACGCGGCGCCCATCGCGAGGCCGCCGATGAGGGCGACCGGCAGGCTGTGCGCGACGGCGATGACGAGAAGCCCCGCCGCCTCCCCCAGGGTCGCTCCGATCGCCACCGGCGCGGCACCGACCCGGTCGGGGAGGTCGCCGACGATCAGCCTGGTGAGGACGATCATCGCCGCGAACGCGGCGAACACGGTGGCGCCGTGGCCGACGCCGCGCGCTTCGAGGTGGAGCACGATGAAGGCGGCGACCGCCGCGTAGCCGATCGAGGCGAGGGCGACGGCGAGGCCGGGCCGGACGGCCTCGGGGGCGATCAGGGGATGCGGCTCACTGTGGGCGAGCGGCTCGAAGGGATCGGGGACGCGGGCCGCGATCAGCGCCCCGACCAGCGGCATCGCGGCGGCGAAGATCCAGACGGCCCGGTAGCCGCCGGCTTCCAGGAGCAGCTCGCCGGCCAGAGGGCCGACGCTGAGCCCGCCCCAGACCGCGAGCCCGTAGAGGCCGAGGACCCGGCCGCGCCGGGCGGGCGGTGCCAGGTCGACGATCCAGGCGGACCCGGCCGTGTAGAGGGAGCCCTCGCCGGCGCCGAGCACGAGCCGGGCGGCGATCAGGCCGGCGAGCCCGAGGCTGGGCAGGTAGAGCAGGCCGCTGACGCCGACCAGCAGGGCGCCGACCAGCACCGTCGGCTTGCGCCCGCGGCGGTCGGCGAGGCGCCCCGCGACCGGGCGCAGCAGCAGGCCCGTGATCGCGTAGCAGCCGACCACGATCCCGACCGCGAGGTCGCCCTCGTGCAGTGGGCCGCGGACATAGCGGGGCAGCACGGGGAGCACGCAGCCGACCGCCACCAGCCCGCAGAAGGTGACCGCGAAGATTCCCGCGAAGCTGAGGCCGGGACGGTCGGCGCTCGGCCGCGGCGCCGGCGGGGCGCCGCTCACCGCAGCAGGGCGGCGAGGTTCTCGACGACGTGATCGGGCGGCGGGTCAGCCGCCTCGACCTGCTCGCGGGTGGTGGTGCCGCTCATGACCAGGATCGTCCCCAGCCCGGCGCGGCGGCCGCCCACGATGTCGGAGGAGATGCGGTCGCCGACCATTGCCACCCGCCCGCCGCCGATCGCCTCCAGCGCGATCTCGAAGAGGTGGCCCTCGGGCTTGCCGGCGATCTCGGCGACGCGCCCGGAGGCAGTCTCGACGGCGGCCAAGATCGAGCCGGTGCCGGGCCACTCGCCGCCCGGCATCGGCATCGTCGGGTCGTGGCTGGTCGCGAAGAAGGCGGCGCCGCCGTCCAGCGCCAGCTTCGCGGTCAGCAGCTCGTCGTAGTCGAAGCCGCGATGGCCGGAGACGACGACCGCGCCGGCGCCGCGGCCGGCTTCGCCCTCCAGCACCGCCGTCCCGGTCGCGGCGACCATCTCCTTGAGCGCGCCGGCCCCGATCACGAAGGCGCTGCCGCCGGGCCCCGCCGCCTCGCCGGCGAGGCGCGCCGCGACCATCCCGGCGGTGACGATCCGGTCCTCGCCGACATCGACCCCCAGCGAGCGCAGCCGCTCCGCGTAGGCGGCGCGCGCGCGCGCGGGATTGTTGGTGACGAAGACGATCCGCTTGCCGGCCTCGAGCAGTGCCGCCAGCGCCTCGGGCGAGCCCGGCACCGCCTCGCGGCCGATCCAGACGACCCCGTCGAGGTCGATCAGAAGTCCGTCGAAGTCGTCGGCTAGGGCCACGGGCAGCAGGCTATTGGCCATCTCGATACCGTGCCAAGTAGTGAGTACGAACGGACAGGTTGTGGTCGCCACCGACCTGACCCGCCGCTACGGCGAGGGGGACGCGGCGGTCGACGCACTGGCGGGGGTCAGCACCGCTTTCGAGCGCGATCGCTTCACGGCGATCATGGGCCCTTCGGGCTCGGGTAAGTCGACGCTGATGCACATCCTCGCCGGGCTCGACAAGCCGACCGGCGGCAGCGTCCAGCTCGACGGGGTCGAGATCACCGGCCTCGACGACGGCGAGCTGACCAAGCTGCGCCGCGACAAGCTCGGCTTCGTCTTCCAGTTCTTCAACCTGCTGCCGGTCCTCACCGCCGAGGAGAACCTCGTCCTGCCGCTCTCGATCGCCGGCCGCAAGCCCGACCAGGCCTGGGTCGACCAGCTGATCGGCACCGTCGGCCTCGAGGACCGCCGCACCCACCGGCCCTCGGAGCTCTCCGGCGGCCAGCAGCAGCGCGTCGCCGTCGCCCGCGCCCTGGTCTCCAAACCGGCCGTCGTCTTCGCCGACGAGCCGACCGGCAACCTCGACTCGAAGGCCAGCGCCGACGTGCTCCAGCTGCTGCGCCGGTCCGTCGACGAGTTCGGGCAGACGGTGATCATGGTCACCCACGACCCGGTCGCCGCCGCCCACGCCGACCGGCTGATCACGCTGCGCGACGGCAAGCTCGTCCAGGACGGCCGGCCGGGCTCCGCCGACGACGTGATCGAGCTGATGAAGCAGCTTGACTAGCCTCGCCCTCAAGAGCCTCTGGGCTCGCAAGGTCCGGGCCCTGGGGACGACCTTCGCGGTGGTCATCGGCGTCGCCTTCGTCGCCGGCAGCTTCATCCTCACCGACACGATCTTCGCCGCCTTCGACGAAATCTTCAGCGAGTCGCTGAGCGGGACCAGCGTCGTCATCACCGCCGAGAACCCGGTCAAGCAGGACAACGGCGAAGTGCCGACGATCACCGCCGACCTGCTGCCGCGGGTACAGAAGACCGCCGGCGTGAAGCTGGCCGCCGGGGCGATCTTCACGCCCGGCGGCTTCTTCGACTCCAAGGGCGAAAAGATCGGCAACAAATTCGCCCCCAAGTTCATCTCCTCGAACCTGCCGGGGGAACTGGAGTCGCTCACCTACCTCGAAGGCCACCCGCCGCGGGGCCCGACCGAAACCTCGATCGACAAGGCGGCGGCTGAAAGCGCCGGCCTCGAGCTAGGCGAAAAGATCGAGCTGATCGGGCAGGGCAGCGCCAGGAAGTTCCGCCTGGTCGGCTTCACGCAGCTCGGCAGCGCCTCCTTCGGCGGCGCCAGCATCGCCAAGGTGACCCTGCCGGTCGCGCAGGCGCTGACCCACAAGCTCGGCCGCTTCGACCAGATCTCGGTCGCCGCCGCCAAGGGGGTCTCGCCGGCGCTGCTGAAACGGCGGATCAAAGCTGAGATGCCGGCCGGTGTGAAGGTCGAGACCGGCACCGAAAGCGCCGACCGCAGCTCCGAAGAAATCCGCGAAAACCTCAGCTTCCTGCCGACCTTCCTGCTCGTCTTCGGCTTCATCGCCGTCTTCGTCGGCTCCTTCCTGATCTTCAACACCTTCTCGATCACCGTCGCCCAGCGGGTCACCGAGTTCGGGATGCTGCGCACGCTCGGCGCCTCGCGGCGGCAGATCCTCAGCTCGGTCCTGGTCGAGGCGGTGGCGATCGGGCTGCTCGGGGCGATCGTCGGGATCGGTGGCGGCTTCCTGATCGCCCTCCTGCTCAACGCCCTCTTCGAAGCGATCGGGATCGACCTGCCGACCACCGGCCTGGTGATGGAGTCGCGGACGATCGTCGTCTCGCTCCTGGTCGGCGTCGTCGTCACCTTCGTCTCCTCGCTGATCCCGGCGCTGCGCTCGACCCGGGTGCCGCCGATCGCCGCCCTGAGCGCCTTTACTTCCGCCCCCGACCGGCGCCGCCGGCTGCTCTACGCGGTGCTCTCGATCCTGCTTGGCGCGGTCGGCCTGGCGATGGTCCTGATCGGGCTGCTCGGCAACGCCGACGCCGGCGCCGCGGCCGGCCTGATGGGCGGCGGCGCGGTCGTGATCGTGATCGCGGTCTCGATCTTCAGCCCGCGCCTGGTGCCGCCGCTGGCGACCGTTGCCGGCTGGCCGCTGGAGCGGCTGCGGCGGCTGACCGGCAGGCTGGCGCGCGAGAACGCCCAGCGCAACCCCAGCCGCACCGCCGTCACCGCGGCGGCGCTGATGATCGGCCTGGCGCTGGTCACCTTCGTCACCGTCTTCTCCGCCGGGTTGAAGAGCTCGGTCGCGCAGGTGGTCGACGAAAACTTCGCCGGCGGCCTGGTGATCCAGAACAGCGACGGCTTCTCGCCGATCCCGAATGGGACCGCCGCAGCCGCCCGCAAGGTGCCGGGGGTGGGCGTGGTGGCGACGATCCGCTCGGCCAAGGCGGACCTGGTCGGCAGCGGTGCCGGCGCGCAGCTCTCGGCGCCGACTCCGGACATCGAAAAGACGGTCAAGGTCGAATGGAAGCAGGGCGGCCCGGCCACGCTGCGGCGGCTGACCGACGGGCAGGCGATCCTCTCCGACTCCTTTGCCTCCGAACACGGC
This sequence comes from uncultured Solirubrobacterales bacterium, assembly GCA_963735235.1. GTDB lineage: Bacteria > Actinomycetota > Thermoleophilia > Solirubrobacterales > 70-9 > VAYN01. The sequence continues at coordinate 359,306 of CAVTKD010000008.1, forward strand.
CTCGAAGTCGGCGACCGCTTCCGCCTGCTCAGCCAGACCCGCAGGCGGCCGAGCTTCGAGGTCGCCGGCGAGTTTTCCTCCAAGCTCGGCGTCTTCGGCAGCGTGCTGATCACCCAGGCCGCGCTGGCCCGCGAATTCGCCCAGACCCAGGACACGACCGACTTCGTCGAGCCGGTGCCCGGGGCGGACCCGGCCAGGGTCCAGGCGCTGCTGACGAAAGTGGTCGAAGCGGGCTTCCCGATCGCCGAAGTCCTCAACCAGCAGGAACTGAAGGAAAGCCGCGAAAAGCAGGTCGACACGCTGGTCAACCTGGTCTTCGCCCTGCTGGCGATGGCGGTGATCATCTCCCTGTTCGGGATCGCCAACACGCTGGCGCTCTCGATCCACGAACGCACCCGGGAGCTGGGGATGCTGCGGGCGATCGGGATGTCGCGCCGGCAGGTGCGGACGATGATCCGCTACGAGGCGGTGATCACGGCGCTGATCGGGGCGATCCTCGGGATGGTGCTCGGCGTCATCTTCGCCGCCCTGATCGCGCAGCCGCTCAAGGACGAAGGCTTCACCCTCTCCTACCCGATCGGGTCGCTGGTCGTGCTGCTGATCCTGGCGGCGCTGGCCGGCGTGCTGGCGGCGATCCCGCCAGCGCGGCGGGCCTCGCGGTTGGACGTTCTCGAGTCCCTCCAGTACGAGTAGCGGCGTAGATTGATTGCGATGAACCTCCGGTTGAGCGGTGCGCCCCCGGCTGCATGGATCGGACTACTCGCGTCCCTGGCCGTCGTCGTTGCGGCGACGTTGCTGGTCTATCCGCTGAAGGAAGTCGCGCCCGCGGTCTCGCTGGGCGTCGTCTACATCCCGGGCGTGCTGCTGATCTCCACGGTCTGGGGATTGCGACTGGGACTGCTGGCGGCACTGCTCAGCGCCGCCGCGTTCAACTGGTTTCACCTGCCGCCGCTGGGGGCACTCGACGTCGCCGCCGACCACGACCTCGTCGCGTTGGTGGTCTTCGCGATCGTCGCGCTTGCCAGCGGCGCCCTGGCCGAGCTGGCCCGCGCCCGCGCCGCCGAGTCCGAGCGCCGCCGCGAAGAGGCCGACCGGGCGCTGGCCGAGCTGGCCGAGCTCGCTCGCGAGCGCGACCGCATGCAGGCCGAGGCGATCGAGGCCGGGGCGCTGCGGCGCAGCGACGAGCTCAAGACCTCGCTGCTGCGCTCCGTCTCCCACGACCTGCGCACGCCGCTGACCTCGATCATCGCCGCCGGCGCCGCGCTCGACTCGCCCAGCGTCACCCCGGAGGAGCGCCATGAGCTGAGCGAGGCGGTGGTCGAGCAGGGGCAGCGGCTCTCGCGCCTGGTCGAGAACCTGCTCGACGTCTCGCGGCTGCAGACGGGGCACGCCGAGCCGCGCCGGGAGCCGGTCGAGCTGGCGGGGCTGCTGGAGGCGGCCCGGCACTCGATCGGCGCCCGCGGCGAGGCGGTGCGGCTGGCCCTCGATGCCGAGCTGCCGGCGCTCAGCGCCGACCCGACCCAGCTCGAGCGCGCCTTCGCCAACCTGCTCGACAACGCCGTCGTCCACGGCGAGGGGCAGCCGGTCCTGGTCCGCTCGCGCCTGGTCGGAGCGCGCGTCGTCGTCCGCGTCGTCGATCGGGGGCCGGGGATTGTCGAGCGCGAGCGCGAGCGGATCTTCGAGCCCTTCTACCGCTCCGGCGCGGCCATCGGAGGCAACGGGTCGGGCCTGGGTCTGGCGATCGCCAAGGGCTTCATCGAGGCCAACGGTGGCGAGATCGGGGTCGAGTCGCTGCCCGGTCAGGGCAGCAGCTTCATGGTCAGCTTCGCGGTGCCGGCGGATCACGACGGCGGTGCTGTGGCCGGGAACGGCGCGGGGGAGGCGTGAGCGGCCTGCCCCGCATCCTCGTCTGCGACGACGAGCCGCAGATCCTGCGGGCGCTGAAGGTGATTCTCCGCGACGCCGGCTACGAGGCGGTCGGCGCCGGCAACGGCGAGGAGGCGCTCGACCTCGCCGCGGTCAGGCCGCCCGAGGCGGCGATCCTCGACCTGATGCTGCCCGACATCGACGGCGTCGAGCTGACCCGGCGCCTGCGCGAGTGGAGCGAGATGCCGATCGTCGTCCTCTCCGCCGTCGGCGAGGAGGATCGCAAGGTCGAGGCGCTGGCGGCCGGCGCCGACGACTACGTGACCAAGCCCTTCGGCCCGCGCGAGCTCATCGCCCGGCTCGAGGCGGTGCTGCGCCGGGCGCGGCCGGAGGAGGCCGAGCCGAAGATCCTTGCCGAGGGGCTCGAGATCGATCTCGCCGCCCGCAGCGTCCGCCGCGACGGCGAGGAAGTCCACCTGACCCCGACCGAGTTCGGCCTGCTGCGGGTCCTGGCCCGCAACCGCGGCCGCCTGATGACCCATCGTGCCCTCCTGGTCGAGGTCTGGGGGGTCGAGTACGAAGACGACTTCCAGGTTCTGCGCGCCCACATCGCCAACCTGCGCCGCAAGATCGAGCCGGCGGACGGCCCCAAGTACATCCTCACCGACCCCGGCGTCGGCTACCGCTTCTCTCTCTAGCGCGGTCGTCATTTCATCCGGATAGCGGTTGAAATGACGACCGCGCTGGCCTTCACAGGATCTGTATATAGGCGAGGCCGAAGTTCATGCGGCCTTGACGGGCGCGGGCGCATGATCGATCCATGCTCTCGGTTCCAGATCCCTCGGCTCTCGCAGACATCGTCCCTGGCGGCGGCAGCCCCGTCGCCGACGTCTTCGCGATAGCGATCGCCGTCGGCCTCTTCGCCCTCCTCTACTGGGCGATCGACCTGATCGACCGGATATGACCCTGACGCTCGCAACGATCACCGGGGCCGACGTCTTCGGCCTGATCGTCTCGGCGCTGGTCTGTCTCTACCTGATCTACGCGCTGCTGCGGGGAGAGAAGCTCTAGATGTTCCAGGGCTGGGTCCAGATCGCAGTCTTCATCGTCGTCCTGGTCGCCCTGATCAAACCGGTCGGCGTTTACATGGCGCGGGTCTTCACCAACCAGTGGGTATTCCTGAGCCCCGTCGTCGGGCCAATCGAGCGCCTCACCTACCGGGTGCTGCGCGTGCGGCCCGACGCGGAGGGCCAGGACTGGAAGGCCTACGCGCGCAGCGCGATCGTCTTCTCGCTCTTCTCCTGGCTGGCGCTCTACCTGATCCTGCGCACCCAGGGGATCCAGCCCTTCAACCCGGAAGGCTTCCACTCGGGCCCCTGGGACCTCAGCTTCAACACCGCCTCTTCGTTCGTCACCAACACCAACTGGCAGTTCTACGGCGGCGAAACGACGCTCACCTACTTCACCCAGATGGCTGGGCTGACGGTTCAGAACTTCGTCTCGGCGGGAGTCGGGATCGTCGTCGTCATCGCCCTGATTCGCGGCATCGTCGCCAGGTCCGGGCGGGAGCTGGGCAACTTCTGGCAGGACCTGGTCCGAACCCTGCTCTACATCCTGGTACCGATCTCGATCGTCGGCGCCCTTTTCCTCGTCTCCCAGGGCGTGATCCAGAACCTCAGCGACTCTTCGGCGATTCACACCCTGACTGGCGGCACCCAGATCCTCGGCCAGGGCCCGGTCGCCTCGCAGGAGGTGATCAAGGAGCTGGGCACCAACGGCGGCGGCTTCTTCAACGTCAACTCCGCCTTCCCGTTCGAGAACCCCAGCGGCCTGACCAACTTCTTCGAGATGCTGCTGATCCTGATCATCCCGGCCAGTCTCACCTACACCTACGGACGCATGGTCGGCAGCCAGCGCCAGGGCTGGGCGATCTTCTCGGCGATGTTCGTCCTCTTCGGCGTCGCCGTCGCCGTCGTCTACATGGCCGAGCAGCACGGCACCGTCGCCCAGCACGCAGCCGGCCTCCACACCCACGCCTTCAATGGCTCCACCGGCGGCAACATGGAGGGCAAGGAGCAGCGCTTCGGGATCGCCGGCACCTCGCTCTGGACGGCGATAACCACCGTGACCTCGTGCGGCGCGGTCAATGGCGCCTTCGAGTCGCTGACCGGGCTCGGCCAGGCCGTGCCCTTCGCCAACCTCAGTTTCAGCGAGGTGGTCTTCGGCGGTGCCGGCACCGGGCTCTACTCGATGCTCCTCTATGTCCTGCTGGCGGTCTTCATCGGCGGCCTGATGGTCGGCCGCACCCCCGAGTACCTCGGCAAGAAGATCCAGGCGCGCGAGATCAAGCTGGTCTCGCTCGGGGTTTTGGTGACGCCGCTGGCGGTACTGCTCTCCTCGGGCCTCGCCTCGGCGACGGAGCTCGGCAAACGCTCGATCTATGCCGGCATCAACCCCCAGGGCTTCTCGGAGACCCTCTACGCCTATCTCTCGCAGGCCAACAACAACGGCTCTGCTCTCGCCGGCTATACCGGCTTCATCCAGCCCAACGCCCCCGGCAACGCCGGCGCCTACGGGATCAGCTTCGCCGATCTGCTCGGCGGCGTGGTGATGATCGGGGCCCGCTTCCTGCCGATCCTCTTCGTCCTCGCCGTCGCCGGTGCCCTCGCCGGCAAGAAGGTCTCGCCAGCCGGCCTGGGGACGATGCGCACCGACAACCCGACCTTCGTCTTCCTGCTGATCGGGATCGTGATCCTGGTCGGCGCCCTCACCTTCTTTCCGGCGCTGTTGCTCGGACCGGTCGTCCAGAGCCTGACCACGAGGTTGTTCTAGATGCGCAAGGACCTGACTACCGGGCTGATCGCCATCATCGTGATGACGGTCGTCCTTGGCCTGCTCTATCCGCTGGCTATAACCGGCATCTCGCGGGTCGTCTTTCCGGGCAAGGCTGACGGATCGTTGGTCAAGGTCGACGACAAGGTCGTCGGCTCCAGCCTGATCGGCCAGTCCTTCTCCGAACCGGAGATCGGCAAGAGCGGCAAGCCGGTGCTCGACGAAGAAGGCGAAGAAGTGCTGGTCCCAAACCCGGCCTACTTCCAGCCGCGGCCCTCGGCGACCGGCTACTCGGGCAACGTCACCTACTTCGGCAATGCCGCTCCCAACAGCGTCGAAGCGCGCGAAGAAGTCCGTGAATACAAGAAGGCCTACCTGCAGCTCGAGAAGCCCTTCGACAAGTCGCTGACCAGCGAAGACGTCCCGGTCGATGCGGTCACCCAGTCCGCCTCCGGAGTCGACCCCCACATCTCCGAGGCCAATGCGCGGATCCAGGCGCACCGCATCGCCGCGGCCCGCCACCTCCCCCTGACCCAGGTCGAAGACCTGATCTCCACTCACACCGACGGACGTTTCCTTGGCCTGCTCGGCGAGCCCGGCGTCAACGTCCTCGAGCTCAACATCGCCCTCGACAAGGAAGCACCGATCAAATGACCACCGAGACGCAGGCCCGTTCGCTTTTCGACCCCGAGATCCTCCGTCCGGCGCTGCTCGAGTCGGTGCGAAAGCTCGATCCCAGGGTCCAGGTGCGAAACCCGGTCATGTTCGTGGTCGAGATCGGCGCCCTGATCACGACCGTCGCCTGGCTGATCCAGCTCTTTGGCGGCAGCCCCCTCGGGGGTGGCCACGAGCCTTCCTGGTTCACCTTCAGCGTCACCGTCTGGCTCTGGCTGACGGTCGTCTTCGCCAACCTCGCCGAGGCCCTCGCCGAGGGGCGAGGGCGGGCCCAGGCGGCGAGCCTGCGGGCGATGCGCACCGAGGCGACCGCCAGGATGCGCGACGGCGGCGAGAAGTCCGCCGCCGAGCTCGTCCGCGGCGACGTCGTCATTGTCGAGGCTGGGGAGGGCATTCCCGGCGACGGCACCGTGATCGAGGGGATCGCCTCGGTCGACGAGTCGGCGATCACGGGCGAGTCGGCGCCGGTGATCCGCGAGGCCGGCGGCGACCGCAGTGCCGTCACCGGCGGTACCAAGGTGCTCTCCGACCGGATCGTCGTCGAGATCACCCAGGAGCCCGGCAAGTCCTTCCTCGACCGGATGATCGCCCTGGTTGAGGGCGCCTCGCGGCGCAAGACCCCGAACGAGATCGCCCTCGGGATCCTGCTTTCGGCACTGACCCTGATCTTCATCATCGTCGTCGTCTCGCTGCGCCCGTTCGCCCTCTTCGCCGGCACCGAACTCTCCGAGACGACCTTGATCGCGCTCTTGGTGGCGCTGATCCCGACCACGATCGGGGCGCTGCTCTCGGCGATCGGGATCGCCGGCATGGACCGGCTGGTTCGCCGCAACGTGCTCGCCCTCTCCGGCCGCGCGGTCGAGGCCTCCGGTGACTGCGACGTGCTGCTGCTCGACAAGACCGGGACGATCACGCTCGGCAACCGCGAGGCGACCGAGTTCGTGCCGATGCCTGGCGTGAGCGAGGCAGAGCTGGCCGAGGCGGCGCAGATGTCCTCGCTGGCCGACGAGACTCCGGAGGGTCGCTCGATCGTCGTCCTCGCCAAGGGCTTTGGCATCCGCGAGCACGACTTCGCCGGCCACGAGCCGACCTTCGTCCCCTTCACCGCGCAGACGCGGATGAGCGGTGTCGACTTCAACGGCACTCGGCTGCGCAAGGGCGCCGGCGACTCAATCGAAGCCTGGGTCACCGAGGAGGGCGGTCGCGCTCCCGCCGAGCTGAAAGCCCAACTTGACCGGATCGGTCGCGAGGGCGGCACCCCGCTCGCAGTCGCCCGTAACGAGCGTGTGCTCGGTGTCATCTACCTCAAAGACATCGTCAAGGAGGGCATGGAAGCCCGCTTCGACCAGTTGCGGGCGATGGGCATCCGCACGATCATGGTCACCGGCGACAACAAACTGACCGCGGCGAAAATCGCCGAGGAGGCTGGCGTCGATGACTTCCTTTCCGAAGCGACCCCGGAGCGAAAGCTGGAGCTGATCAAGGAACAGCAGGCCGACGGGCGGCTGATCGCGATGACCGGCGACGGCACCAACGATGCCCCGGCGCTGGCCCAGGCGGACGTCGGAGTGGCGATGAACACCGGCACCCAGGCCGCGCGTGAGGCCGGCAACATGGTCGACCTCGACTCCAATCCGACCAAGCTGATCGAGATCGTCGAGGTCGGCAAGCAGCTGCTGATCACCCGCGGCGCCCTGACCACCTTCTCGATCGCCAACGACGTCGCCAAGTACTTCGCGATCCTGCCGGCGATGTTCGCCGTCACTTACGCCGCCGCCGGCCACGAAGGCCCACTTGGGGCACTCAACGTGATGTCGTTGGGAACGCCGCAGTCGGCGATCCTCTCGGCGGTGATCTTCAACGCCCTAATCATCCCGCTGCTGATCCCGCTCTCGCTGCGCGGCGTCCGCTACCGGCCGATCGGCGCCACCGGTCTGCTGCGCCGCAACATCCTCATCTACGGGCTCGGCGGGCTGATCGTCCCTTTCGTCGGCATCAAGCTGATCGACCTCGTCGTCCACAATCTGCTCGGGGCCTGAGCCGGGAGGCCGGATGTCCAGCGGCCACTACAAGATCTTCCTCGGCATGGCCGCCGGCGTCGGCAAGACCTACCGGATGCTGCAGGAGGGCCACGCCGAGGCCGGCGCCGGCCGCGATGTCGTCGTTGCCTACCTCGAGCCTCACAAACGCGAGGAGACCAGCGCCCAGGCGCGCGGGCTTGAGATGTTGCCACGACGTCAGGTGCCTGTTCGTGATGTCACCGTCGAAGAGATGGATTTGCCGGCACTGCTCGCCCGCGCCCCGGAGCTGGCCTTGATCGACGAGCTCGCCCACAGCAATGCCGCGGGCCTCGAGCATGAGAAGCGCTACGAAGCCATCACCGACGTCCTCGAGGCCGGGATCGACGTCTTCTCCACCGTCAACGTTCAGCACCTCGAGTCCCTCAACGACCAGGTCGCCGAGCTGACCGGTGTCAGAGTCCGCGAGACGGTGCCCGACTCCGTGCTCGGCTCAGCCGACGAGGTCGTCCTCATCGACCTTACCCCGGAGGCGCTGATCGCCCGCCTGCGGGCGGGGAAGATCTACCCGGGCGAGAACATCGACGCCGCCCTCAACAATTTCTTCAAGATTGAGAACCTGGCGGCGCTGCGCGAGGTCAGCCTGCGCCAGGTCGCCGAGGACGTCGAGTCCAAGCGACTCGTCTTCAGTCAGGCCGAGCCGGTCGGCACGCGCGGAGAAGAGCGGGTGTCCGCGGACACCCGCAAGGCGGTCGGCGAGCGGCTACTCGCCCTGATCCGTCCCCAGCCCAGCTCCCAGCGCCTGGTCCGCCGCGCCTGGCGCTCGGCCCAGCGCCTGGGCACCGATCTCGACCTGCTCTGGGTGAAGCGGCCGGGCCAGGCTGTCGAGGGGGAGGTCGAGCGCCAGGTCACCGCCCTGCGGCAGCTTGCCTCGGTGCTCGGCGCAACCCTGCTGATCGAGGAGCACGACGACGTCGTCGCCGCCGTCGCCCGCGTCGTCCGCGAGCGCGGCTCCACCTACATCATGGTCGGCGAGGGAACTCCTCGCAAAGGCCTGGCGCGACTGCGCGAGCCGCTGCCCCAGCGGCTGATGGCGGCGACCCCACCGGGGGTTGACGTCAGGATCGTCGCCCATCGCGGCGGCAAGGAGGGTGAGCAATGATCGAGCACGTTCTCGTCGGCGTCGCTCTGGTCGCCGGTCTCGGCGGCGGTTACCTGATTGCCCGTTCAGGCCGCCGCGCCGAGCGCCCCGACGCGGTCCACCAGATCCTCCTGCCCTTCGCGGGCACCGAGATCTCCCGCCGCGCCGTCGATGCTGCTCTGCGCCTCGCTCGGGCCGAGGATGCGACCCTGATGCCCGCCTATCTGGCACTGGTGCCAAAGAGCTTGCCCCTGGAGTGCGCGATCCCCAACGAGGCGACCAAAGCGATGCCGATGCTCGAGGCGATCGAACAGCGCGCGACCGCCCAGGGCGTGCCGGTTGATGCTCGGATCGAACGTGGGCGTTCCTATCGCCATGCCCTGGCGCGGCTGTTGGAAAGTGAGACCTTTGACCGCGTCGTCGTGCCGGCGAGTGCCTCCGGCGCCTCCGGCTTGTCCGGCGACGACCTGGTCTGGTTGCTCCAAAAGGCACCGGCCGAGGTACTGATCCTGCGTCCCGATCCAGACGACGAGCGGCGGCTCACGGTCGCGGCGCCGGTCTGATCAGCGCGGGGCCAGCCCCATCCTCAGCGCCCCCGCCGCCTCGAGCATCGCCCCCCGCGCGGTGCGGCTGATCGCCGTGTGGTTGGCGAAGCTGTGGATCAGGCCGGGGTGACGGCGCAGCGCCACCCGGACGCCGGCCTCGCGCATCCGCAGCGCGTAGGCCTCGGCCTCGTCGCGCAGCGGGTCGAAGCCGGCGGTGGCGACGTAGGCGGGCGGCAGGCCGCTCAGGTCCGGCGCCAGCAGGATCGATGCCCGCGGGTCGGTGGCGTCGGCCCCCGGTGGCAGGTAGTGCCGCTCGAAGGCATCGCTGTCGCCTTTGGTCAACAGGAAGCCCTCCGCGAAGAGTCGCCGCGAGGGAAAGTCACCGGCGGCGTCGGTCGGCGGGTAGATCAGCAGCTGCATCGCCGGCATCGTGCCGCCGCCGGCCCGCGCCAGCAGGCAGACCACGGCGGAGAGGTTGGCGCCGGCGCTGTCGCCGGCGATGCCGATCCGCGCCGGGTCGAGGCCCAGCTCGGCGGCGTTGACGGTCGCCCAGGCGAAGGCGGCCCAGGCGTCTTCGACGGCGGCGGGGAAGGGATGCTCGGGTGCCAGCCGGTAGTCGACCGCGAGCACCGCCGTGCCGGCCGCGGCGGCGAGGAAGCGGCAGACGCCGTCGTGGGTCTCGAGGTCGCCGACCACCCAGCCGCCGCCGTGCAAGTAGATCGTCAGCGGCATCGGCGCCCCGGGCGCCAGGCCGCCGGGAACGTAGAGCCGCGCCGGGATCGGCCCATCCTGGCCGGGCACCTCCAGCGCCTCGACCCGCGCCATCGGGATCGGCGGCTGGGCGTCGGTCACTTCGGCCTCGACCCGGGTGCGCGCCCGCGCCTGCTCGACGCTCATGCCACTGAGGAAGGAGGTGCTTCCGGCCAGCTCGGCCAGCTTGATCAGTGCGTGCGTGTCGCTCGCCAGCGTCTGCCCGTCGATCGTCGTCGGCGCCCCGAACAGCCGCCGCTGCGCCCGCGGCGAGAGCCCGCAGACTCGCTTGACGATCCGGTGCTCGGCGCGCGGTGAGAGGCGGGGGAGAGAGGCCATCGGCGCTGCCAGGCTACGCCAACCGCGACCGCTGCAGGACCGACCTTGACCCTCTTCGCCCTGATCCCCTATCTGGGCTTCGCCGAGGCACAGCGGTGGTGATCCTCAACTAGGTGCGGGCAGATCCTCCCTGCTGGGAAGGAGGCGGAGGATGAGGACAACGGCGGTCCCGACCACGTAGGCGGTCGCGAGGATCGCGTAGACCCTGGGGCCGATGTCGATGCTGCGGTCGACGATCGCGAGTATCGCCAGGGCGACGAAGAGCGCCAGGGAGCCGACGGTCACGAGGCGGACCAGCCGGGTGCCACCGTCCTCGCCGGGACGCACCGTCGCCAGCAGCACGCAGGTCGCGGAGCTGGCGATGGCGAGCAGGTCGGTGATGCCGCCGATCGTCCCGCTGGTGCCGCCGAATCCGAATCCGAGCAGGGAAGGGGTACCGCCCCATACCGAGACGACGGTCGCGCCGCAGGCAAGCAGCGAGAGCGTCGCGGTCACGGCTCCGAGCAGGGCGTAGCGCGGCTGCCAATGGGCGAGCGCGACCCCGGCCGACCCGAAGACCGCGAACAGGATTACCACCAGAGCGGTGCCGAGCGTTTGGCCAGCCGTCTTGTCGATGTCGGACCCGGTCAGCTCGACCAGGGCGAAGACCACCCCCACGATCGCTCCGACCGCGATCACCGCATCGCGAATATCCCAACCTCTGCCGTGCTCCATACCCATCCCTGCCTCCCCTGGCTAGGACAATCCGATTTGCGCGTTCGAGGACGCTATCGGTTGGTCGGCACTGAGGCCGTAGGACCGACGCGCAGCCGCGGGTGCGGCAACGCGCCGTGTCTTACGACTCAGCCGCAGCCGGTGTTGTTGCCGCAGGAACTGCACGTGTAGCAGGACCCCGTGCGCTGCATCATCCCTCCGCACTGCTCGCAGGCTGGGCCGAGATCGAGACCCTGCATCTTCGCCGGGACGACGGGAGGAGTTTCGGTCAGGGCCGCGGCCGCGGGGACCGCTGCGCCGCCGCCCGCCTTGGTGCCGCCATTGCCGTTGCCGGCCTTGGCATGGCCATTGGCCGGGCCGGCGGTGTCGGTCGCGATGCCCAGCCCGAGCTGGGAGGTCTCCGCGTCCTTCTTGGCCCGCACCTCCTGGGTGAGGATGCCGAGATCCTCGAGGGTTTCGGTGTCCTCAATGAAGCGGCTCGCCAGCCAGCGCATGATGTAGTCGGGCAGCGATTTGGCGAAGGGGATCTCTGGATTCTGCGTCATCCCCTCCGGCTCGAATCGCATGTAGCTGAACTTACGCACGAAGACCTTGAGCGGGACGCCGTACTGGAGGCCGAGCGAGATCGCCGTGGCGAAGGCGTTCATCAGCCCCCGCATCGTCGAGCCCTCCTTGCCGATGTCGGTGAGGAAGATCTCGCCGACGTTGCCGTCCTCGTACTTGCCGGCGGTGATATAGCCCTCATGGCCGGCGATCCAGAACTTGTGGGTGATCGACTCACGCTCGCGTGGCATCCGCTTGCGCTCCGGCGGAAGCGCGACGACCTCGGCCTCGGCGCCCTTTTCGTCCTGGGCGTCGGTGCGCAGCGCCTGCGCCGTCTTCGAGCCGTCGCGGTAGATCGCCAGTGCCTTGAGGCCGCCGTTCCAGCCGCGCGTGTAGGCGTCGGCGATGTCGTCGATCGTTGCCGTCTGCGGCAGGTTGACCGTCTTCGAGATCGCCCCGGAGATGAACGGCTGGGTCGCCGCCATCATGTCGATGTGGCCGGTGTGGGTGATCGCCCGCTCGCCGACCGCGACGTCGAAGACCGGCAGGTGCTCGTCCTTCAGGCCTGGCGCCCCGACGATCGTGTTCTCGGCGGCGATGTGGGCGTTGATCTGGTCGATCTCCGCCTCCGAGTAGCCCATCGCGTCCAGCGCCATCGGCACCGATTTATTGACGATCGTCATCGACCCGCCGCCGACCAGCTCCTTGAACTTGACCAGCGAGAAGTCGGGCTCGATCCCGGTCGTGTCGCAGTCCATCAGGAAGCTGATCGTCCCGGTCGGGGCCAGCACCGTCGCCTGCGCGTTGCGGTAGCCGTGCTCCTCGCCGAGCTCGACCGCCTCGTCCCAGGAGCGCTGCGCGGCCTCGAGCAGCTCGCCTTTGATCCCGGTCGGGTCGACGTCGTAGGAGGCGTCTCGGTGCATCCGCATGACCCCGTTGTGGGGCTCGCGGTTCTTCTCGTAGGCCTCGTAGGTCCCGGTCGCCCCACCGGCGATCAGCGCCGACTGGCGGTAGGCGCGGCCGGTCATCAGCGCCGTGATCGCGGCGGCGACGTTGCGGCCTGCCTCGGAGTCGTAAGGAAGACCGTCCGACATCAGCAGGGCGCCGAGGTTGGCGTAGCCGAGCCCCAGCTGGCGGAAGGAGTTGGCGTTGGCGGTGATCTCCTCGGTCGGGTAGCTGGAGAAGCCGACGACGATCTCCTGGGCGAGGAAGACGATGTCGACCGCGTGCTCGAAGGGCTCGACGTCGAAGCTGCCGTCCTCGCGGCGGAACTTCATCAGGTTCAGCGAGGCCAGGTTGCAGGCCGAGTCGTCAACGTGCATGTACTCGCTGCAGGGGTTGGAGGCGTTGATCCGGCCCGACTCCGGGCAGGTGTGCCAACGGTTGATGATCGTGTCGTACTGGACGCCCGGGTCGGCGCAGCGCCAGGCGGCGTCGGCGATCTGGTTCATCAGGTCGCGGGCCGGCAGCGTTTTCGTCGTGCCGCCGCCGTTGCGGGCGACGAGGCCCCAGTCCTCGCCGGCCTCGACCGCCTCCATGAACTCGTCCGTGACCCGGACCGAGTTGTTGGCGTTCTGGTACTGGATCGAGGTGAAGCCGTCGCCGTCGATCGACATGTCGAAGCCGGCGTCGCGCAGCGCTTCGGCCTTCTCCTCCTCCTTGGCCTTGCACCAGATGAAGTGCTCGACGTCCGGGTGGTCGATGTCGAGCACGACCATCTTCGCCGCCCGCCGGGTCTTGCCGCCGGACTTGATCGTCCCCGCCCAGGAGTCGGCGCCGCGCATGAAGCTGACCGGCCCGCTGGCGGTGCCGCCCTTCTTCAAGGGCTCCATCGAGCCGCGGATGTTGGAGAGGTTGATCCCCGAGCCGGAGCCACCGCGGAAGATCCGCCCCTCTTTCGTGTTCCAGTCGAGGATCGACTCCATCGTGTCCTCGACGCTGAGGATGAAGCAGGCCGAGCACTGCGGCGTCTCCTCGAAGCCGACGTTGAACCAGACCGGTGAGTTGAAGGCCGCCTTCTGGTTGAGCAGGATCGAGGTCAGCTCCATCTCGAACGTGTCGGCGTCCTCCTCGGAGGCGAAGTAGCCGCCCTCGCGCCCCCAGTTGGAGATCGTCCCGGCGACCCGCCCGATCATCTGTTTGACCGAGCTCTCGCGCTCGGGGCTGCCGATCTGCCCGCGGAAGTACTTCTGGGCGACGATGTTGGTCGCGTTCTGGGACCAGCTCTTGGGGAACTCGACCCCGCGCTGCTCGAAGGCCGGGCTCTCGGAATTGCCGATCACCGCGTCGCGCAGCTCCCACTCGATCTCGTCGAAGGGATGGATCCCGGCAGTCGAAAACCGCCGCTCTATGGAGAGGCCCTGCAGACCGTTCTCGGGGGTCCTCGTGGCGGTCTTGGACATCAAACTTCTCCTCTCGCAGCGACTTTTAGGGATCACTCCGCAGGATTGCTGACCGCCCGGCGGAAAAAGTAATCAAGGACGCAAATAAGGCGTTTCGGAGAGACGAATCCTCCCCTCATATTGTGCCAACTCGCCAAAGTCGGCAAAAGCGGCTGCCGCTGTCGCCGCGGTTCGGTCGATCTAACCCACCGCTGTACCCTGGGGACATGGTCGATGACCTACGCAGGGGAGCCGAGCGGATGGGTGAGCGGGCGAGTGCCGCCCGCGACTCGATGGAAGAGCGAGCGAGCGACGCGATCGCGCTGGTCAAACCAAAGCTGCGCGGCGTCTCCCACGAGTGGGCCTTCTTCCTCTCGCTCGGCTTCGGGACGGCGCTGATCATCCTCGCCAAGACGCCGAAGGCGACCCTCGCGGTCGCCATCTACGCGGTTAGCCTCTCGGCGCTGCTCGGCACCAGCGCCCTCTACCACCGGGTCAACTGGACCCGGCCCAACGTGCGCCAGTGGATGCGCCGGCTCGATCACTCAATGATCTTCTTCCTCATCGCGGGCACCTACACGCCCTTCGCCCTGCTGGTCCTGCACGGCGCCCTCGCCAGCGCGATCCTCGTCGTCGTCTGGATCGGCGCGATCGCCGGTGCCGTGGTCGAGATGATTTGGATCGACCACCCGAAATGGGTGGGGGCGCTGATTTACCTGGCGCTCGGCTGGGTCGCCGTCGCCGCCTTTCCGGAGCTCTGGTCGCAGATGGGCGTCGCCGGCACGATGCTGGTCGCCGCGGGCGGGCTCCTCTACACGGCGGGCGCCGTCGTCTACGCGACCCAGCGCCCCAACCCGAACCCGGCGATCTTCGGCTATCACGAGGTCTTCCACCTGCTCGTCATCGCCGCCGCGGTCGCCCATTTCTCCGCGATCGCCTTCTTCGCCCTGCCACACGCCTGACGCGACGCGACCCCCATTTTCCATGCCATAGATGGGAAATGGAGGTTTCGTGCTCCGGCGATGGGGGACCAGAAGCCTGTGTCCTACCTAGAACTGAGGTCCAAGCTGGTCCGCCGGAGCGTTTGCGCGACAGCAGCCTCGCTCGCTCTGCTCTTCGCCCTGCCGGTCGCCGCGCAGGCTCACTGGGCCGCGATCGCGGTCAACCCGGCGACCGGCGCCACCGGTGTCTCCTACGGCTATCCGAGCGTCGACGGCGCCAAGCGCCGAGCGCGCCGCGAATGTGGTGTCGGCTGCCGGATCGCGGCCAGGGTCCACAACGCCTACGCGGCGCTGGTCCGCCGGCACGACGGCGCCTTCGTCGCGGGAGCGGGAGAGAGCAGGAGCGTCGCCTTCCACAGGGCGCGCGAGCGGGCGCACGAACAAAGCGCCCGCCACATCGTCTGGGTCTATAGCGGCTGACCGCGTCCCTGCGGCGACGTCAGGCCGCGACCGGCTCGACGCGGGCTTCCTCGGCCTCCTCGGCGGAGGCGATCAGCTCGGCGAGGAGCTCCTCGAGTCGCTCGGCCTGCGCAGGCTCCAGCTCCAGGTGCCCGTCGACCAGCTGCTTGTCGGCTCGCGCCACCGGCAGCTCGGTCTCGATCACGCGGCCGCCGAGGGCGCCGAGGACCTTGCGGGTCTCCGCCTGGGCCCAGACCGCGCCGAACATCCCGGTCGAGGCGCCGATGGCCGCCGCCGGCTTGCCGTTGAGGGCGCTCTCGCCGGCCGGGCGCGAGGCCCAGTCGAGCGCGTTCTTCAGCCCCCCGGGGATCGAGTGGTTGTACTCGGGTGTCGCCACCAGGACGGCGTCGGCGCCGCGGATCGCCTCGCGCAGCTCCGCCACGGCAGCGGGTGTCGTCTCTGCTTCGAGGTCGGCGTCGTAGAGCGGGATCTCGCCCAGGTGCTCGAACTCGGACCATTCCGCCCCCGCGGGCAGCCGCTCGGCGGCCACCCGCAGCAGGGCACTGTTGAGCGAGTCCCGGCGCAGGCTGCCGGATATGCCCAGGACCCGCATGGCTACTCGGCCTCCGCGACGAACTCGAGCTCGACGGCGATGTCGACCTCGTAGTCGAGAGCCTGGCCGCCGCTGGGCAGGTCGGCCTGCCACTCGAGCCCGAAGCTGCGGCGATCGACCCGGGTCGCCAGCGAGAGGCCGACGCGGGCGTCTCCGCCGAGGTCCGCTCCCACCTGGCCGATCCGGCCGCTGGCCTCGACCTCGTGGACGCTGCCGCGGATCTCGAGGTTGCCGCGTACGGTCACCTCGTTGCCCTCGCCGAGCTCGATCGCGGTCGAGCTGAACTTCAGCTGCGGGAAGCGCTCGGTGTCGAAGAAGTCGGGCGAGGAGAGGTGGCCCTTTAGCGCCTCCTCGTCGATGTCGATGCTGGCGACCTCGACGGTGCCCTCGAGCTTCGGTGCGTCGCCGCCCTCGAGCGTGGCGGCGTAGTCGAGAAAGCCGCTGCGGAAGGCCGAGACGCCGTTGTGGATGACGGCGAAGTGGATCGTGGAGTGGATCGGGTCGACGCTGTAGGTGCCGGCTGGGACACTTTGGGCGATGGTCTGCGTGCTCATTTCAAATCCCTTTCCAAAGACTGTTGTCAGATAAATGATTGACGCAGAAACAATCGTAGCAGAAAAGCTTTCAGATACAACTATTGTCTTGACAAGTGTCATCTGCGATAATCCCTGGCGATGAGCGACCAGGCAACCGCGACCCCGACGGCCACCGGCAAGGGCGCCTGCCCGGCCAATACGCCCCACGGCGAGGCCTGGGGCGCCCTGGCCCGCACCCATGCCGCGGTCAGCCAGCGGCTGCAGGAGGCGCTGGCGCAGGGTGACTACCCACCGCTGCCCTGGTACGAGGTTCTCGCGGCGGTCGCCGAGGCTCCCGAGCAGCGGATGCGGATGGGCGACCTCGCCGAGGCGCTGGTAATCACCCGCGGCGGCCTCACCAAGCTGGTCGACCGCCTGGTCAAGGCGGGCCTCCTGGAGCGCACCTTCTGCGACACCGATCGCCGCGTCAGCTACGCGACCCTGCTACCCGCCGGCGCCACCCTGCTGGCGGAGATGCGCCCGGTGATCGTCGGTGAGCTCGAGGTCGCCTTCTCGGCCAACCTCAGCGTCGCCCAGGCGAACGAACTGCGCGAGACGCTCGACGGTGTCCGCACTACCGCCTGCAGTGGCGTCGTCTAGCCGGGACGGCTCCTAGGCCAGCGTGGCGGCGGCCCGCTCTTTGGCGGACTCGATGGTCGCCAGCACCGCCGTCTCCTGCCCGTCGCGCAGCAGCTCGATCGGATCGGGGTCGCCGTTGACGATCCCCTCGAAGAACTGCTTGCGGTCCTGGTAGGTCGGCAGCGTCCCCTTGGCCCAGCCGCGGGCGTCATTGAGGATGATCGCCAGGCGCGCGTACTCCTCACCGAAGAGCTCCGAGACCTGCCGCTTCATCCGCTTCGCCAGGGCGGGGGAGGCCCCGGCGGTGGAGATCGCGATCGCCAACGGCCCGGTGCGGACGATCGCCGGCAGGATGAAGTTGCACAGCGGCGGTACGTCGACGATGTTGACCAGCATCGCCCGCTTCTCGGCGTCATCGAAGACGGCGATGTTGACGTCGGTGTCGTCGGTGCAGGCGATCACCATGAAGACGCCCTCGAGGTCGGCGCCGCCGGCGTATTCGCGGCGCTCCCACGCGATCGATCCCTCCTTCGCCATGTCCTCCAGCTTGGGGTGGGCGACCGGGGCGAGCAGGGTCACGTCGGCGTCGCAGGCGAGCAGCCCCTCGACCTTCTCGAGGCCGATGTCGCCGCCGCCGACGACCAGGCAGCGCCGCCCTTTCAGTTTCAGGCAGGCGATGTAGAAGGGGGTCTCGAGCATGTCCCGCACGCAGGACTGGTCGCAGACCCCCTTGCGGAACTGGCAGACGCACTCCTTGCCGGCGTAGGCCTGAGCGGGCATGGGGGGAAGGCTAGCGATCCGCGGCCGGTGGGCCGCGGGCTAGATCGACTCGAGGGTGGTGGCGAGGCCCTCTTCGAGGGTCGTCAGCGGGCGCCAGCCGAGCTCGCGTTCGGCCCGCGAGGCGTCGAGGGTGATCCGCTGCACCTCGCCGGCCCGCGCCGGCGCGAACTCGGGCTCGAAGCCCTCGACCCCGCCGAGCCGGCCCAGCGCGCCGGCCAGCTCGAGCACGTTGGTCTCGCGGCCGGTGCCGATGTTGACCGGGCCGATCGCCGCCGAGCCGGCGGCGGCCAGCGCCGCGGCGACCACGTCGCCCACATATATGTAGTCGCGGGTCTGGGTGCCGTCGCCGTAGACAGTGGGGCGGCCGCCGGAGCGCAGCAGGCCGCAGAAGATCGCGATCACGCCGGCCTCGCCGAGCGGGTCCTGGCGCGGGCCGTAGACGTTGCCGAGCCGCAGGGCGATGCTGGAGATCCCGTAGAGCCGCTCGTAGAGCGCCAGGTAGCCCTCGGCGGCGAACTTGCTCTGGCCGTAGGCGGAGAACGGCGCGATCGCCGTCGACTCGTCGAGCGGCATCTGCTGTCCCTCGCCCTCGCCGTAGATCGCCCCGCCGGTGGAGACGAAGACGACCCGCCCGGTGCCGGCGCCGCGCGCCGCCTCCATCACGTTG
The DNA here is from genome assembly GCA_963735235.1 of uncultured Solirubrobacterales bacterium. GTDB lineage: Bacteria > Actinomycetota > Thermoleophilia > Solirubrobacterales > 70-9 > VAYN01. The sequence continues at coordinate 377,724 of CAVTKD010000008.1, forward strand.
GCGGTGCCGCCGACGTTGATCGCCGCGTCGAAGGCCGGGTCCTCCAGCGACTTGCGGACGTCGATCTGCGCGGCCAGGTGGAAGATCGTCTCGGGCTGCTTCTCGGCGAACAGCGCCGCCAGCCCCTCGGCCTCGCGGATGTCGAGCTCGACCAGCTCGGCGCCGGCCTCCAAGGCCTCCTCGAGGTTGGTGCGGCGGCCGGTCGTGAGGTTGTCGACGACGACCACCTCGTCGCCGCGCGCGACCAGGGAATCGACCAGGTTCGAGCCGATGAATCCCGCGCCGCCGGTGACCAGAGTCTTCATGAGGTCGTCGATCCTAAGGGGATCGACGGAGGAGAGGCGCAACGGAGCGGCCGGACGCCCCTGCTACCTTTGCCGCCCCCATGAGACTGATCGTCACCGAGAAGAACAACAGCGCCAAGAAGATCGCCGAGATCCTCGGTGCCTCCCAGGGCGGCCCGACCAGCGACAAAAGCTTCAAAGTCCCCTATTACATGTGGACCGACGCCGACGGTGATCACATGACGATCGGCCTCAAGGGCCACGTGCTCGGCCCCGCCTTCCCCGAGGGCTACTCGAACTGGCAGAAGACGGACCTCCACGATTTGATCGACGCCGAGCTGATCAAGGAGCCGACCGACAAAAACGTCGTCAAAGCGATCAAAAAAGTCGCCAAAGAGGCTGACGAGCTGGTGATCGCGACCGACTTCGACCGCGAGGGTGAGCTGATCGGGCTCGAGGCCCTGGAGGAGATGCTCGACGCGAACCCGGCGCTGGGGTCCCGCGCGGGCACCGCCGACGGCAGCCTGACGATCCAGCGCGCCCGCTACTCGGCACTGACCAAGGAAGAGATCGAGCGCGCCTTCGGCAACCTCGACACACTCTCTTACCCGCTCGCCAACGCCGGCGCCGCCCGCCAGGACATCGATCTGCTCTGGGGTGCGACCCTGACCCGCGCGGTCTCCCTCGCCAGCCGCCGCTTCGGCTCCAACTTCCTCTCTGTCGGCCGCGTCCAGAGCCCGACCCTGGGCCTGATCGTCGAGCGCGAGATGGAGCGCCGCGCCCACGTCGCCAAACCCTTCTGGGAGCTCTTCGCCAAGTTCGAGCACCCCGACGGCACCTTCGAGACCCACCACACCGTCGACAAGTTCTGGGACAAAGCCGAGGCCGACACAGCCCTTGCCGGCACCTTGGCCCCGGGCATCGTCAAATCGGTCACGGCGCGCAAGAACACGCGCAGGCCGCCGACCCCGTACAACACGACCGCCTTCAGCACCGACGCCTCCAGCCGCCTCGGCATCACCCCCGCCAGCGCGATGCGGATCGCCGAGGACCTCTACATGGATGGCTTCATCTCCTACCCGCGTACGGACAACACGGTCTACCCGGCCTCGCTGCCGGTCCGTGAGCTGGTCTCCTCGCTGGTCAGGGTCAGGGAGTTCTCCGCCGCCGCCGGGCTGTTGAACGGCGAGCTGAAAGCGACCCGTGGCAAAAAAGAGACCACCGACCACCCGCCGATCTACCCGACCCAGGCGATCCAGCCGGGCGCTCTCGACGGCTCCAAGAAACGTGTCTACGAACTGGTCGTGCGCCGCTTCCTCGCCACCTTCAGCCCGCCGATGATCACCGAGTCGACCCGGGCCGACATCGAGGCCGGCTCGGAGACCTACTTCGTTCGCGGCTCGGTCATCGTCGACCCGGGCTACGCCGGCATCTATACCTACGCCCGATCCGCCGACGAGGAGATCCCCGCCCTCAAGGAGGGCCAGAGCCTCGACCTCGACGGCGCCCCCTGGATCGTCGACAAGGAGACCCAGCCGCCGGGGCGCATCTCCCAGGCCAAACTGATCGAGATGATGGAGGAGCGCGGCCTCGGCACCAAGGCGACCCGCGCCGACATCATCCAGAAGCTCTTCGACCGCGGCTACGTCTTCGGCAACCCGCCGGTCCCCTCGGAGACCGGGATCGCGCTCTACGAGGCCTTCAAGAACTTCGTGCCGGCGATGGCGACGCCGGAGATGACCGCCCAGCTGGAGGCGGAGATGGACCGGATCGCCGCCGGCGAGATGACCAAGGGCGCCGTCGTCGGCGAGAGCCGCGACCTCCTGCACAAGACCTGGACCGAAATCGACGGCAGCCGCGAGGACCTGGCCAAGGTCATCTGGAAAGGGATGGACGAAGACCGCATCCTCGGCCCCTGCAAGGTCTGCGAGGAAGCCGGCCGCAAGAAGGACGACGGCTCGCCGCACATGTTGCGAATCATCCGCGCCAAAAAATCCGGCAAACGCTTCGTCGGCTGCAGTGGCTGGACCCTCGACGACCCGAAATCGTGCGACCAGACCTTCCCGCTGCCCCAGCGCGGCGACGTCTTCAAGCTCGAAGACCGCTGCTCGATCTGCGGCCAGACGCCGCGGCTGAAAGTCGTCCCCTTCCGCGGCCGCTCCTGGAACCTCTGCCTCAACGACGACTGCGAGTCGATGCAGGAGATGAAGAAACGCCGCGCCGAGCGCGAGGCCGCCAAAGCCGCAAAAGCGGCGATGAGCAAAAAACCGCCGGTCGTAGGCGACGAGGACGCTCCCGCCAAGCCCAAGAAAGCGAAAGTGAAAGCGTCCAAGGCGGACACCGCCACGCGGGGGCGCAAACGCGCCAAAGCCGCGGCCAAAGGCTGAGGTTCCGGGCGTTGTTCATCTCCCTGGAGGGAGTGGACGGCTCGGGCAAGAGCACCCAGGCCCGGCTGCTGGTCGAGGCGCTGGGCCCGGACACGGTCCCGATCCGCGAGCCGGGCGGGACCGATGCGGCCGAGCGGATCCGTGACCTGCTCGCCGACCCCGCGGTGGCCCTGGAGCCGCTCGCCGAGTTGATGCTCTTTTGCGCCGCCCGCGCCGACCTCACCGAGCGGGTGATCCGCCCGGCCCTCGAGGCCGGCCGCACCATCGTCTCCGATCGCTTCTCCGACTCCAGCGTCGCCTACCAGGGAGCGGCGCGCGGGCTCGGGGTGGGGGAGGTGATCGGCCTCTGCGATGCCGCCACCGACGGTCTCTGGCCGGACCTGACCCTGCTGCTGAAGGTCGACCCCGAGCTCGGCCTCGGCCGCGCGGAGGGCGAGGACCGCTTCGAGTCCGAGGGCCTCGGCCTGCAGCGCGCCGTCGCCGAGGCCTACGAGGAGATCGCGATCATCGCCAGCGACCGGGTCGTCGTGATCGATGCCGCCGGGACTGTCGACGAGGTCCACGCGCGGGTGATGGAGGCAGTGAGTGAGCACCTCGACGCTGCTTGACGCCACCGAGCACCAGGTGCGGGCACGGGTCGCGCTGAGGGCGGCGCTGGCGTCGAGCCCCTCGCATGCCTACCTCTTCCGCGGGCCGCGCGGCGCCGGAAAGCGGGCCGCCGCCCGCGCCTTCGCGGCCGAGATCCTGGCCGTCGGTGCGGAGGACCCCGACGACGCTCGCCGCCGTGCCCTGCTCGACCCCTCGCCTCATCCCGACCTCGTCTGGCTGTTCCCGCGCGGCGCCCAGCACCTGGTCGACGAGGTCCGGGAGCGGGTGATCCGCGCCGCCGTCTACCGACCCTTCGAAGGCGCCAAGCGCGTCTTCGTCGTCGAGGCAGCGGAGGCGTTGCGCGACGAGAGTCAGAACGCGCTGCTGAAGACGCTCGAGGAGCCGCCTGAGTTCGTCCACCTGATCCTGCTCAGCTCCGAGCCGGAGGCCTTGCTGGAGACGATCGCCTCCCGCTGCCAACCCGTCGACTTCGCCCCGCTCTCACCCGAGGTCCTCGAGGCGGAGCTGACTGCCGATGGGCCTGAAGCACCCCTTTATGGAGGAAAATCGGCCGATCGGCCCCAGGATGGCGCGCCGGCTTCGCCCGCGGAGATCGCGGCGGCGGCACGGCTGGCGGCTGGGGACCTGGAGCGGGCGCGGCTGCTGCTCAGCACGCGTGGGCGCGAGGTCCGCGCCGAGGCCGAGCGCTGCGTCACGGCGGCGCTGAAGGGCGAGGTCGCCTCGGCACCCTGGAAGCGCCTGCTGGACCGCTCCCAGGCAGCCGGCGAGGACGCCGAAGCGGCGACCCGGGAGGCGCTCGAAGAGGAGTCCAAGGCCGGCTTCAAACGCACCGTCCGCGACATCGGCGACGAGTCCAAACGCGCCGGCCGCCGCCTCCGCACCGAGATCCTCGACCTCGGCCTCGAGCTCTGCACCGCCTGGCTGCGCGACCTCGCCGCGATCGCCTCAGGCGCCGAGGAGGTCGCCTTCAACCGCGACCGTCTCGACCAGCTCCGCGCCCAGGCTGCCGCTCTCGACCCCGCCCGCGCCCGTCAGGGCGCCGAGACGGTCCAGGAGACCCGCCGCAGCCTCGACCTCAACGTCTCGGAGGAGTTGGCGCTGGAAGCGCTCTTCTTCAGGCTCGAGCGAGAGCTGGCGTAGAAGCCCTCGATGCCGCAGAGGGCGGCTGGTGCCTCAGGCGTTCGATTGGCGGCGCTCGACGTTGCCGCTGGCGGATCCGTTGCGGCCCTCTTCCGCCGCCTGCGCTTTCGCCTTCTCCAACGCCCGCTCCTGCGCCAGCCTCGTTATCTGGGCGGCCTGGCGCGACATGATCACGCTGAAGTTGAGCGCCAGCCCCAGCAGCAGCAGCAGGACGATCGAGAAGAGGGCGACGTTGGTGTCACGCACGCCCATCGCGTCGGCGACCAGCTTCAGCAGGCCGGGGAAGGCGGCGCCGGCGAGCATGCCGAGGCCGGCGACGAACCAGATCACGCTGTAACGCTCCTGCAGGCGGTCGCGGCGGATCAGCTCGAGGATCAGCAGCATGAAGGCGACGGCGAGGACCGCCGCCAGGATCCGCGTCTGCGAGGTCAGGTGGACGGTCGTCTTTTCGGCTGCCAGCGCCGCGGCGATCATCGCTCCGCCTCCGCCTGCCGCGGCCGGAACTGGCCGACCAGCAGCACCACGATGCTCTTGAAGATGAAGAAGGCCGAGCGCAGCGGGGTCAGGAAGGAGCTGCCGCCGGTCCGCTCCAGCATCCGTACCGGCACCTCCTCGACCCGCAGCCCCTCGCGCACCGCCAGCTGCAACGACTCGATCTCGGCGAAGTCGGGCGAGTAGTTCTCGCTGAACAGCCTCATCACCCGCCGGTTCGCCGCCCGCATGCCGCTGGTCGTGTCGGTGAAGCGCTGGCGCGTCGCCAGGGTCAGGAAGAAGCGGAAGAGGCCGCTGCCGATCCGCCGCGAGAAGGTCGGCTTGTAGTCGTCGCTCTCGGCCTCCGCCGCGTCGGGGTCGCGGTAGCGCGAGCCGAGCACCAGGTCGGCGCGGTCGGCTTCGACCTCCGCCAGCAGGCGCGCGACGTCCGCCGCCGGGTGCTGGCCATCGGAGTCGAGGTGCGCGCAGAAGTCGTAGCCCTCGCGCAGCGCGTAGAGGTAGCCGGTCTGCAGCGCCGCGCCCAGCCCCTGGTTGAAGGGGAGGGTGGCGACGAGGACGCCCAGCTCGCGCGCCCGCGCCGTGGTCGCGTCGGTGGAGCCGTCGTCGACGACGAGGATGTCGGCGCCGGCGATGTGCTCGCGGACGTCGGCGACGACGCCGGCGATCGAGGCCTGCTCGTTCCAGGCGGGGATGAAGACGAGGGTCCGCACGGGCCGATTCTCCCATGAAGGTCCGCCGCCGCCCACCGCTCTCCGGCGGCGAATGGATTGTGTTAGTAAACCTTCATGAGCGAAAGCGACGAGAAGCTCGCCGAGCCGCAGCCCACGGCACCGCGAATCGGCATGCGCCTGTGGCTGACCGGCGCCTTCGGTTCGGTCAGCCTGATCACCGCCGCCGCGGTCTTCCTCTTCGGCGACGATCGCAAGGCACTGGTCGCCTCGGTGCTGACCGGCGTCCTCGCCGGCTTCCTGATCGCGGTCGCCATCTCCCACCGCGTGGTCCGCCTGGCCCGCGCCGCCGCCGAGATGGCGGGCGGCTCCTTCGACGCTCCACTCAATGTCTCCGGCCCCGATGAGATCGGCGACCTCGCCCGCGCCCTCGACTCGATGCGCGCCTCTCTGAAGGAGAGCTTCGGTGTCCTCACCGCCGACCGCAACAAGCTGGCGGCGATCTTCGACGGTCTCACCGACGCGGTGATGGTGGTCGATTTCGAGGGCCCGGTCCGCTTCTCCAACAGCGCCGCCGCGCGCCTGCTCGATTCCACCGGCCGCCCGCCGGAGGTGGCGCTGCCGCAGCTGCACCGCGCCTCGGAGGTCGGCTTCTCTGCCCACCCGGCGCTGCGGATCGGCGACCGCGCCTACGCGATGACCTCGCGCTCGCTGCCCGACGAGCGCGCCGTGCTCGCCGTGCTGCGCGATCGCACCGACGAGCTGCGCCGCGAGCTCGCCGAAGCCGACTTCGTCTCCAACGCCGCCCACGAGCTGCGCAACCCGTTGGCCGGGATCTCCGGCGCGATCGAGGTCCTGCAGAGCGGCGCCAAGAACGAGCCGCGCGACCGTGACCACTTCCTCTCCCGCCTCGCCGACGACGCCGACCGGATGAGCCGGCTGACCCAGTCGCTGCTGACCCTGGCCCGGGTCGAGTCGCGGGGGGCGGCGGAGAGCGAGATCGTCGACGTCGCGGTGGCGATCCGCGATGTCGTCGCCGCGGTCGCGGCGCCCCCGCACGTCGCCCTGGAGGTGGAGGTCGAAGCTGATCTGGCCGCCACTGGGGACCCGACGCTGCTGCGCCAGGTGATGATCGGCCTGCTGACCAACGCGTTCAAGAACACGCCACCCCCGGGCACCGTTACCGTGCGAGGCCGTCACGACGGAGAGGCAGAGGTCATCTTGGAGGTAATGGACACTGGAACCGGAATTCCCACGGCGGAGATCGAGCGCGTCTTCGAGCGCTTCTACCGTCGCAGCGAGTCACGCAAGCAGGAGGGCTTCGGCCTCGGCCTGGCGATCGCGCGGCGGATGGTCGACGTGATGGGCGGAGAGATCGGCGCCGACTCCGTGCTCGGCGAGGGCAGCACCTTCTGGGTCCGCCTGCCGATCGCCCAACCGAGCCCGACCCCGGTGGCCTGAACATGTATAGAGAGCGAGCATGAGCAGCGGCCGCATCCTGATCGCCGACGACGAGCCCTCCGTGCGCGACTCGGTCGGCTACGCGCTGACCCAGGAGGGCTTCGAAGTCAGCCCCGCCGAGGACGGCGACCAGGCGGCGGAGATGCTCAGCGACGGCATCCCCTACGACCTGCTGATCCTCGACATCATGATGCCGGGGCCGAGCGGCCTCGACATCTGCCGTGACGTGCGCGCACGCAGTGCCGTGCCGATCATCGTCCTCACCGCCAAGGACGCCGAGGTCGACAAGGTCGTCGGCCTCGAGGTCGGCGCCGACGACTACGTCACCAAGCCCTTCTCGGTGCGGGAGCTGCTCGGCCGGGTCCGCGCCCAGCTGCGCCGCCGCGAACTCGACCGCTCGCCGCTCGCCCAGGCGGTCAAAATCGAGGCTGGCGCGGTCTCCATCGACCTCGTCCGCCACGTCGCCACCGTGCGCGGCATCCCCGTCAACCTGACCCGCTCGGAGTTCCAGCTCCTGCGCCTGCTGGTCGGCCGCCCGGGCGAGGTCTTTCCCCGCGCCAAGATCATGGAGGAGCTCTGGCAGACCGAGTTCGACGGCGACGAGCGCGCCTGCGACGTCCACATCTCCAATCTGCGCCAGAAGGTCGAGCGGGACCCCCAGAAGCCGGAGCTGGTCGTGACCGTGCGCGGCGTCGGCTACAAGTTCAACGGCGACGGCGCCTGAGCGCTACGGCCCGGTCGCCCGGCCCTGACCCCCGACTCGCGCTTGCTCGGCGGGCTGGGTGAGAGGTACCCTGGCCGTATGGGTAGGAGCACCATCTGCCGGCTCGCGGTGGCGGTTGCTGCCGTGGTCGTGCTCGTCGCGGCGGCGAGTGCGCTGGGGAGCCGCTCGGTCACGAAGATCCACCTTCGGGCCGGCAACATCCTCGTCATCGGCGAAGGGGGCTTCTCGCCGACGCTGCTGCCGAAGCACACCTACGCGCCGATCACGATCTTCGGCCAGGGGCGGATCGCCACCGTCGACGGCACCCTGCCGCCGGTCCTCAAAACGATCGAGTTCGAATTCGACAAGCACGGGTCGATCGAAACCGTCGGCCTGGCGGTCTGCACGGCGTCCAAGCTGCAGGCGACGACGGTGCCGCAGGCGCGCAAGCTCTGCCCGGGCGCGATCGTCGGCGAGGGCTTCGGCCACGCCGTCGTCAAGTTCCCCGAACAGGCGCCGATCCCGGTCTCCTCGCCGATAACGATCTTCAACGGGCCGCGCATCAAGGGCGACCCGAGTGTCCTGGCGCACTTCTACACGACGGTCCCGACCTCGGTCGCCTTCGTCATCCCGGTGCGGATCGAAACCATCCACAACGGCCGCTACGGCTACCGGGTAAACGCCACGATCCCGAAGATCGCCAACGGCGCCGGCATCCCAATCTCGGGCTCGATCCACATCGGCCGCAAGTGGACCTACAAGGGCCGGAAGCACAGCTACGTCAACGCCGGCTGCCCCGACGGCCACCTCCAGGCGGTCGGCCAGTTCGGCTTCCTCGACGGCACCGAGCTGAAGGGGGCCTTCCTGACTCCGTGCCAGGGCAAGGACTGAGCCCCGGCCGAGTCCGCTGGATAAGGTCCAAGGCGCAGTCAATCCCCGAATTGGAGGCCCCATGCCACTGGTACCGATGGTCGTCGAGCAGACCGCTCGCGGCGAGCGCTCATTCGACATCTACAGCCGTCTGCTGGCGCAGCGCATCGTCTTCCTCGGGGAACAGGTGACCGAGGACCTCGCCAACCTGATCATCGCCCAGCTGCTGCATCTCGAGTCCGAGGATCCCGAGAAGGACGTCAGCCTCTACATCAACTCGCCGGGCGGCTCTGCCTACGCGGGTCTGGCGATCTACGACACGATGCAGTTCATCAAGCCCGACGTGCAGACCATCTGTTACGGGATCGCGATGTCGGCCGGCTCGCTGATCCTCACCGGCGGCGCCAAGGGCAAACGGATGGCACTGCCCAACAGCCGCATCCTCATCCACCAGCCCAGTGGCGGCTTCGAGGGCCAGTCGACGGACATCGAGATCCACGCCAAAGAGATCCTCGAGCTGCGCGCGCGCCTCGACGGCATCTACGTCAAGCACACCGGCCAGTCGAGCGAGCAGATCCACGAAGACATGGAACGCGACAAATTCTTCCAGCCGCCCGATGCCGTCAAGTACGGCCTGATCGACCGCGTGATCGAGTCGCACGACTTCCAGCCGGAGCTGGCGGGAAGCCCAAACGGCGGCAGCTGAGGCATATCTGGGCGCCGTCGGCTCTCGGCTAGTTGTTGCCGCCGAGCCGTCGCCAGGCCCAGGCGCCGGTGAGCGCCGCCGCGCTGCCCGAGACGACGCCGAGGACACCGGCGCGACGGGCAACGGGGTCCTTGGCGGCGACGCCGAAGGTGATGGCGTCGGAGGCGTCGACCGCCGCCCCGGCCAGTGCGGCGATCCGCAGCGCCTTGCGATCGTCGCGAGCGACCAGGGCCAGCACGCTGAGGGCGACGTCGCGGCCGCCGGCAATCCTGCCCAGGGCCGTCCCCACGGCATCGGTGTCCCCGAACCCCAGCAGCCTCAGGGCCGGCCGGGTCACGAACACCGCGCCGACCCCGATTGCGATCCGGGCGCCGGCGAGCGCCAGAACTGTCTGGCGGGCACGCGGATCGCTCCGTCGCCTGGGCACTCCGTCAATCTAGCCTCTCTCTCATTCCGCGCAGACCTGGCGTTCCCATAGGTACGCAAAGCGTTCACGGAAAGCGCCGCCGCCTGGTCATCATGGACCGATGGCCGAGGGAGACACGATCCTGCGGGCGGCGCGCCGAATCGACGCCGCCCTGACGGGGCAGACCGTCGAGGCCACGGCACCGAACCCGCGTGGGCGGGCGGCCCGGATCGAGCGCCTCGACGGCAGGCCGCTCGAGTCCGTCGAGTCCCATGGCAAGAACCTGCTGCTCCACTTCGGCGACCTGGTTCTCCACAGCCACATGGGGGTGAACGGCTCCTGGCACGTCTACCCGCGTGGCGGGCCCTGGCGCAAGCCACGACGCGCCGCCTGGGCGGTGCTGGTGGGGGAGATGCAGGAAGCGGTCCAGTTCGGCGGCCCGACCCTGAGGCTGATCCCGGCGGCCCGCCTGCGCCGCGACCCCCAGCTCGCCCGCCTCGGCCCCGACATCCTCGCGCCGGAGCTCGATCTCACCGCCGTCTCAGCGAGCCTCCGTACCGATCCCACCCGTGGCATCGGCGACGCGCTCCTCGACCAGACCCTCGTCGCCGGCATCGGCAACATCTTCAAGAGCGAGGCCTGCTTCGCCGCCCGCGTCGATCCCTGGCGCCCGCTCGCCGACCTCTCCGACGAGGAGCTGGGGCGCGTTCTTCTTGCCGCCCGCGAACTGATGGAGCAGGCGATCTCCGGCGGCCGCCACGTCTATGCCGTCTACCGGGCTCGCCGCCCCTGTCCGGTCTGCGGCGGCGGCATTGCCGCGCGCGGCCAGGGCGACGCCAACCGCACCACCTACTGGTGTCCCCACTGCCAGAGCTGAGCCGGCGAAGCCGTCGTCCGCTCACGGTTGAAGACTTGTGGTCGTCATGGCAACCAGAATTTTTCGCCGGCGCGGCGCCCGCGGCCGCCCCGCGCCTCGTCTCGCCCGCGCCTCGTCCTATTACCTAGTCGCCGGGATCCCGCTGGACCGGGAGATGGAGAGGCTGCGAGCGCTGCCGGTGTTCGCCGCCGGCCCGCTCGCCACGCGCGCTCCGGAGCTGAAGGTGCGCCGGGCCGGCAAGCGGCCCAACCGCCTCGGCTTCGCCGTCCCGAGCGAGTTCCGCCTCTCGGTCACCGCCTACCCCGGCATCCGCCCGGGGGACGTCCTCGAGACCCTGCTCCACGAGTTGGCCCACCTCCATGTCGGCCGTGCCGCCGAAGCCCACGCCTGGCACGGCCGCACCTTCAAGACCACCCTGGCGCGGGCGATGGAGGAGGCCTACGGGGTCGTGGTGTCACCACTGCCAAGCACCCTTCACGGCGCCTACGCCGCGGCGATCCGGCGAGCCTGGGGGGAAGACGCGACCAGAGCCGACGCTCGGATTTGAACCGAGGACCCCTTCATTACGAATGAAGTGCTCTACCAACTGAGCTACGCCGGCGGGTGCGGCCCATTCTAGGAGGGATCGGCCCGCGGTTCCGTCGCGCCCGGGAAGGATGATCCGCCGATGGCCCGGGAGCGGATATCGAAAGCGCGGGAGGGGAATGAGATCGAGTTCTCGCGGATCGTCGCCTTCAGCGACGGTGTCTTCTCGATCGCGATCACCCTGCTGGTGCTCGGCCTCACCATCGAAAAGCATCTGGACAGCAGCGAATTGGCCAGTGAACTCTGGGACCAGCGGGAAAACCTGCTCGCCTATGCGATCAGCTTCGCCGTGATCGGTCGTTTCTGGCTGGTCCACCACCGCTTCTTCAGCGACGTCATTGGCTTCGACGGCAGACTGATCGGGCTCAACCTGCTCTACCTCGGTTTCATCGTCCTAATCCCCTTCAGCAGCAAGGTGCTGGGCGAGTACGGCGGTCAGACCCCGGCGGTGGCGCTCTACGCCACCAACCTGGCCGCGGTGGTCCTGATCGGCATGTACATGGCTGCGGACGCCCGCCGCGCTGGTCTCACCTCGATCGACGACGCTGCCCACCGCGAATCGAGACTGCGCTCGATGTACATCGGCGGCATCTTCCTGATCTCGATTCCGGTCGCCTTCGTCGTCCCGGGCATCACCACGCTGCTCTGGATCGCGCTCTTCTTCGACCCGGCCGGCCGGGTCTTCAGTCGCCGCGCTTGACCACGAAGGCGACCGATTCGCCGGGGCGGGCGCAGCTGACGGCGAGGCCATGATCGGTGCGGGCGCCGAGGCAGCGGTAGGAGCGGGTCAGGCAGGAGCTGCGGGAGGCGCCCGGCGGCGGCGCGCAGGAGGGCTCGCGCTGCCATCCGTACATCACTTGTCGCGCCCGCCCGCAAGGAATCCCGGCGACGCGCAGCTCGGCGGCATCGACGGCGCCGGTGTCACAGCTCCGCGCCGAGGCGCCGATCGGGGCGGAAGGCTTCGGCGCGGCGCCGGAGGTGCTGGCCGTCGAGTCTCCCGAGGGTGACGACGACCCCCCGCAGCCGGCCAGCAGCAGGGCAGCGAGGACGGCAGTCGCAATCGGGATGGCGAGCCTCATCGGTCCCGCCAAACCTATCCGCCCGCCGCCGCCTCCACCACCGGCTCGGCCGGCTGCAGGTGTCCGCAGACCGGGCAGCCCGGCTCCGGCACGACCGGCTCGCGCTCGACCTCCATCGTCCGCAGGTCGAAGATGTGGGCGATGCCGAGCGTCGAGGGCGTTGCCAGGCCGGTCAGCAGGTGCATCACGTCAAGCGCCACCTGGCCGCCGATCAGACCGCAGGCCGGCCCCAGCGTCGCCGCTGGCGAGGGCTTGGCGCGGCGCTGCTCGATCGCGATGTCGAAGAGCGGGTACCGGCGCCGGTAGGCGGTCTCCTGGCAAGCGAAGCAGCCGGTCGTCCCGGGCACGTAGAGCGGCCCGATCCGGGCGATCGGCGGGAAGTGGCTCATCGTGATGTAGGGGATGCCGGCCTCGAAGCAGGCCGAGTTGCACCAGCGCTCGATGTCGTGCGCGGGCCAGTCTGCGGCGTCGATGACGACGTCGGCGCCGGCGATGAAGTCGGCGATCTCGTCCTGGCTCTCCAGCCGTCGCGCCGTCGAGGTGATCCGTATCGCCGAGTTGAAGGCGCGCAGCCGTGCCGTCGCCGCCTCGACCTTGAGCAGGCCGATCTCGGCCTCGCTGAAGAGGATCTGGCGGTTGAGGTTGCTGGCCTCGACCCGGTCGCCATCGATCAGCCACATCTCGCCGATGCCGATGCTGGCCAGCCAGAGGGCGGCCGAGCCGCCGAGCCCGCCGACGCCGAGCACCGCCACCTTCGCCTCCCGCAGCCGGCCCTGGCATTCGGACGGAGTCAGCCCGCGCGGACCGATGTCGCTGAAGTAGCGGAGCTGGCGGTCAAAACGCGCCAGCTCCGTCGCCGGGAGAAGGTCGTCGTCAGCGGCGTCCTCGACGACGTCCAGCTCCTGCAGCTGGGAGATCGTGTCGGCGACGGCCTCCTCGCCGAACTCCCCGTGCAGCTGCTCAAGCGTGTGCTCGCCGTCGAGTGCCTCGAGCAGCTGCCGTTCCTTCTCGTCCGGCCTCTCGATCCGGATGTCATTGCCCGCGCTCGGCCGCATCAGATAGATGTCACCGTCCGGAGACCCGATCGGCTCCGTCGTCCGCTTGATCCGAGGCCGCAGCACGGCAGATCCCCCTTGTTCGGATTCTCGACCGGACGCACCTGGGCCTCCGGTCGACTACTGCTTTAGACCGATAAATCGATTCAAAGGGTTCCTATGGTCAAGTTGATTCCGCTAAATCCCCTGCAATTTCGGTAAAAACGCCTAGTACTGCCCATATCATCAAGCGATCAGAGGTTCTCGACAACTGGAGGTTTCGTGATGCCCCCCGATCCAAAGAGCAAGAGCGCCGCGGCGGGCGATAGCAGTCGCGAGATAGTCGATCAGAAGGTGATCAAAGCCCTCGCGCATCCGGTTCGCGCCCGGGCCCTGGCGATCCTCAACGAACGCGTCGCCAGCCCCAACGAAATCGCCAAGGAGCTCGGGCAGAGCGTCGGGCACCTCAGCTACCACATCAACGTGTTGAAGAAGTGCGAGTGCATCGAGCTGGTCGACACCGCGCCCCGGCGCGGCGCGGTCGAGCACTACTACCGGGCGACCTCGCGCGTCTTCATCGACGACGAAGCCTGGCGCCGACTGCCCGCCTCGGTGCGTCCGAGCCTGACGGCGACACTGATGCAGGGTCTGGTCGAGGACGCCGGGGGCGCCCTCGACGCCGGCACCTTCGATGCTCGCGAGGATCGCCACCTCGCCTGGACGCCGATGATCGTCGACGAGCAGGGCTGGGGGGGCATCAACGAGGCGCTGGCGGCACTGCTGGCGCGCGTGCTCGAGATCCAGGCGGCGAGCGGCGAGCGCCTGGCCGCGGCGGGCGAGCCCGGCGTCCAGGTCTCGGTCGCCTCGATGGCCTACGAGGCCCCGGCGGGCGGGGACCGGCACGTCGCACCGGCGAAGGACTAAGCCACGAGCTCCCGGGCCCGCGCGAAGGCGGCATCGATCATCGGCACGGTCAGCCTGCCGGTGAAGGTGTTCTGCTGGCTGGGGTGAAAGCAGCCGAGCAGTTTCCAGCGGCCGAGGTCGGCCTCGGCGCCGTGGCCGAAGCGCGGCTTGGGCCGCGGCACCTCGACCCCGAGCGAGCGGGCGGCGCGCAGGAAGCCGTCCCAGCCGAAGGCGCCGAGGGCGACGATGACCCGGCAGCGGTCGAGCAGCTCCAGCTCGCGCTCCAGGTAAGGGAGGCAGTTGTCGCGCTCGTTGATGGTCGGCTTGTTGGCCGGCGGAGCGCAGCGGACGACGGCGGTGACGTAGGCGTCTTCGAGCCGGAAGCCGTCGCCGGGGCGCTCTGAGAGCGGCCGGTTGGCGTAGCCGGCTCGGTGCAGCGCGGCATAGAGCCACTCGCCGGAGCGGTCGCCGGTGAACATCCGTCCGGTCCGGTTGGCGCCGTGCGCGGCCGGGGCGAGGCCGATGATCGCGACCCGCGCCGCCGGGTCGCCGAAGCCGCTGAGCGGCTTCGCCCAGTAGTCCTCGCCGCGGTAGCGCCTGGGCGGGTCGGCGGCGCGGGCCTCGCGCCACTCGACCAGCCGCGGGCAGCGGCGGCAGCCGTGGACCTCGGCTGCCAGGGCGGCGAGCGCGCCGCCGCGGCCATTGCTCATAGGCTTCGCCAGGTCTCCATGACCCCGAACCGAATCACGCGAGACGGCGCCATGCGCCGCGCCCTGCTCCTCGCCACGGCGAGCGCCGCCGCCGCGCTCGCCCTCGCGGCCTGCGGCGGCGGTGGGGGAGGGACGACGACCGCGGTCCCCGACAAGGCTGCCGACGCCGAAACCCTCGACAATGTTCTCAGCCGCGAGATGGCCGCGATCGGCGCCTACGACGCGGTGCTCCCCAAGCTCCGCGGCCCGGTGCTGGCAAGCGCCCGCGAATTCCGGGCGGCCGAACAGGAACACGTCGATGCCGTCGTCAAAGCCCTGCGCGGGCTTGGCGAAAAAGCCGAACCCGAGGAAGAAGAGATCGAAAGCGAGGGCCTCGAGACCCAGGCCGACGCGCTCGAGTTCCTCTACGAAGTCGAAAGCGTCTCCATCGCCGGGGCCCTTCGCGCGATCTCCCATCTCACCGCACCCTGGCCGCGTTCGCTGCTCGGCTCGGTCGCCGCCGATCAGGCCCAGCACCTGGTGCTGCTGCGGCGGGCGCTTGGCGCCGATGCTGCGGAATCCATCCCAGGGGCGTTCGAGGATGGCACCGCCCCCGCGCCGTCGGCGAAGATGCGCGAATGACCGGCCCCCTCTACGCGATCGGCCGCTTCTGCTCGCGGCATCACTGGCCGGTCATCGCGGTCTGGGTCGTCCTCGCGATCGCCCTGGTCACGATCGGCAACGCCGCCGGCAGTAAGACCAGCGAAAACCTCACCCTCCCCGGCACCGACTCCACGGTGGCGACGGAACTGCTGGAAGAAAACCTGCCCGAACAGGCCTACGGCAGCAACCCGCTGGTCTTCGAAGCCAAGCACGGGAAGCTGGGCGAACCGAAGTACGCCACCGCGGTCGCCGAAACCGTCAAGCGCCTGGAAGCGCTGCCGGATGTCAACTCGGCGGTCAGCCCGCTAAGCCCGGCCGGCGCCAACTTCCTCAGCAAAGACGGGACGGTCGGCTACATCCCGGTGGTCCTCGGCGAAGGCCCGGGTGAACTCGACGAAGCGAAGGCGCAGCGCGTGCTCGACGCGGCTCAGCCCGCCCGCGCCGCCGGCCTGCACACCTCGGTCGGCAGCTACGTCGGCCAGCAGCTCTCCAAACCCTCGACCGAGGTCAGCGAGGCGATCGGGCTCGCCGCCGCGGTGATCATCCTGCTCTTCGCCTTCGGCACCGCGACGGCGATGATGCTGCCGATCGTCTCCGCCGTGATCGGGCTCGCCTGCGCGCTCTCGATCATCCGCCTGCTCGAGCACGTGATCCAGGTGCCGGGGGTCGCCTCGACCCTGGCGACGATGATCGGTCTCGGGGTCGGGATCGACTACGCGCTCTTCATCGTCACCCGCCACAAACTGCAGCTGGCCGACGGGATGGACCTCTACGAGTCGATCCCCCGCGCCACCGCGACCGCCGGTGGCGCCGTCGTATTCGCCGGCTTCACCGTGGTCATCGCCCTCTGCTCGCTCGCCTTCGCCGGGATCCCCCTGGTCAGCACGCTCGGCTTCACCGCGGCGATCGCCGTCGTCATCGCCGTCTGCGCCGCAGCGACGCTGCTTCCGGCGATGCTCGGCGCACTCGGGCCGCGCATCAACTCGCTCAGCATCCGCCGCGGCAAGGGCAGCCCCGAGGACGCCGAGCCGCACGGCTGGCGGCGCTGGGCCGAACGCGTCGCCGCGCGGCCATGGCTCTCGGCGATCGCCGCGCTGGTCGTGCTGGTCGTGCTGGCCCTGCCGATCTTCCAGCTCGAGCTCGGCCAGAACGACATCAGCGCCCTGCCCAAGGACACGACCTCGCGCCAAGCCTACGAAGGCCTGACCAAGGGATTCGGCCCAGGTGTCAACGGGCCGCTGCTGATCGCCTCCGAATTCAAGTCGCCGCAGGAAGCGAAAACGGTGCTGCCGAGCCTGCAGAAAGAGATCGGCACCACCGGCGACGTCGCCGCCGTGACCGAACCGAGCTTCGACGAAGCCGGCACGGTCGCCGTATTCACGGTGATCTCGAAATCGACGCCGTGGGCGGACGCGACCGTCAGCTTGGTCGAAAACCTCCGAGACACGGTGATCCCGAAGACGCTGAAGGGGACCGGCACGCAGTCCTACGTCGGCGGCCAGACTGCCGGCTACATCGACCTCGCCAGCCAGATCGCCGACAAGCTGCCGCTGATGATCGCGATCGTCGTCGCGCTCAGTTTCTTCGTCCTCCTGATCGCCTTCCGCTCGCTGCTGGTGCCGATCAAGGCCGCGGCGATGAACCTGATCTCGGTCGCGGCGGCGTACGGGGTGGTGACGGCGGTCTTCCAGCTCGGCTGGGGCTCCTCGCTGATCGGCCTCGACCACGCGATCCCGATCGTCAGCTTCGTGCCCTTATTGATGTTCGCGATCCTCTTCGGGCTCTCGATGGACTACGAGGTCTTCCTGCTGACGCAGATGCGCGAGCACTACACCGAGTACGGCGACGAGCGCCGCGCCGTGGTCGAAGGGCTGGCCAACACCGGCCGCGTGATCACCTCGGCGGCGGCGATCATGGTCTGCGTCTTCACCAGCTTCGTCCTCAACGGCGACCCGGTTGTAAAGGAGTTCGGAGTCGGCCTGGCGATCGCGATCGCGATCGACTCGACCCTGGTCCGCTGCCTGCTCGTCCCCGCGGTGATGGTCCTGCTCGGCAAGCGCGCCTGGTGGCTGCCGGGCTGGATGGAGCGGATCGTCCCCCACATCAGCATCGAGGGCGAGGAGTACTTCGCCGCCCGCGACGCCAAGCTCGCCGCCGAACGCAGAGACTGAGCCGGGATGTTCCCGCTCAACCTGCCGAATGCGCTGACTCTGCTGCGCATCCTGGCGGTGCCGGTGGTAGTGGTCGCGTTGCTGGGGGAGTCGCCGAACGGGGACGAGTTCGCCGCCGCGGTCTTCGCCCTGGCGGCGCTGACCGACGGGCTCGACGGCTACTTCGCCCGCTCCCGCAACTCCGTCACCACCTTCGGCAAGCTGATGGACCCGCTCGCCGACAAGCTGCTGATCATCGGCGCCCTGGTCTCGCTGGTCTCGCTGAACCGGCTCGAAGCCTGGGTGGCGATGGTGATCATCGCCCGTGAGGTCGCGGTCACCATCCTCCGCACCATCGCCGCCGAGCGCGGCCTCGTGATCGCCGCCAGCTGGCTCGGCAAGCTGAAGACGGTGCTGCAGATCGCCGCCGTGATCGCTCTGATCGTCGCCAACCCCGCGCCACTCGGCGTCAACCTGCTCGTCTACGCCGCCCTGATCGTCACCGTCGTCAGCGGCGCCGACTACTTCTTCGGCCTCCGCCGCCGCATCGAGCAGCAGCAGAAAGAACGCGCCGGCGCCATCCCCAACTGACGGTCAGTTGGCGGGGTGCTCGAGCCAGTCGCGCATCGAGGCGTGGCGCGCCTGACGTTCGCCGCTGGCGAGCTCGGCGCGAAGCTCGCCCAACGTCCCGTAGCGCTCGGCCACCACGTTGTGGCGGTGGATCGTCTCGAGGTTCTCCTGGCGGGCCATCACGAAGGCCTCGTCGGGGAGGTCCGGGTAGCCCTCGACTACCTGGCGCACCATCTCGCGCACGCAGTCCTCGACGAAGCGCGGGTTTTCGTGCGCTTTGACGACGACCGACATCTCGTCGGGGCGCTTCATCAGCTCATAGATCTCCGAGCTCATCGAGCTCTCGACGATCCGCAGCAGCTCCGGCGCGTCGATCCAGGAGGGACCGCCCTCGGGGCAGCCGACGTGGAGGGTGCCGATCCCGCGCTGGTTGTGGGTCGCGATCGGCACCACGTCGATTACCCGCTCGATCTCCTCCGGCCCGAAGCCCTCCGTCGCCAGCCGTTCGCGCGACAGCCCGGCGACCATCTCCTGAGCGCAGGGGCAGGCGGTCATCCCCTGGGCCTGGACGCCCGTCAGCGTCCGCGTGCCCTGCTCGGAGGCGACCGCGGTGCCGAAGAGGACGTAGATCTCCTGGGTGCTCTTGCCGCTCTCCGGGGTCGAGACCGTCTCCGGGTAGCGCGCCGTGACCGAGACCTCGGCCCGCAGCCCGCCCTGGCGCTCGCGCACCCGCTGGGCGACGTGGGCGGCTAGCACCTCGGCCCTGAAGGCCTCGCCGAGCACGACCTCGTCGATCGCCTCGCCGACGATCTCCTCGAAGCGTGACATGTGCACACCCGCCTGCTGGGGATCGAGGTCGACGAAGCACTCGAACTCGGCGTAGAAGAGGTTCTCGCCGCCGCCGGCCTTGACCCGGATCACCTTCTCGACCCCGGTGACGCCGACCCGCGAGAGGCTCACCTGCGTCGCCGGCACGGAGGCCTGGACGTCGGGCACGGCTGGGCTGGCGGTGGGCTGGCTGGCCATCGGCTTATGAAGCGTAAGCGACGGCGGGGGCCGGCGTCTTACCCCAATGCGGAGATTTATCCGCCTATACTTTGACCGGCCGGAGCAACAGCGCCGGCTCCATGGGAATGGGGGAGACAGTTGCAGTGGAGGGAATGACCATCGAACCGTTGGAGACGGCGACCGACGTCATCGATCGCGGTGCGGGTGAGAGCCCGATATTGGAGATCGAGGAGCTGCGCGGGCTGATCGCCCTCGGTCGCGAGCGTGGGTACCTGACCTTCGAGCAGATCGCCTCCACCCTCGAGGAGGTCGAGATAACTAAGGAGCAGGTCTCCGGCCTGCACGCGCACCTCGTCGAGCACGGTGTCGACGTCATCGCCGAGGACGGGGTCAGCGCCTATAAAGAGCAGCGCGGCGCCGAGTCCAACGGACAGCCGAAGAAGGAAGAGCTCGACCTGACGGTGGAGCCGAGCCTCGACTCGCTGCGCCTCTACCTGCGCTCGATCGGCCGGGTTGATCTGCTGACTGCCGCCCAGGAGGTCGAGCTGGCGAAGCGGATCGAGCGCGGCGACATGCTGGCGAAGCGGCAGATGGTCGAGGCCAACCTGCGTCTCGTCGTCTCGATCGCCAAAGGCTATTTGGGGCGGGGCCTCAGCTTCCTCGACCTGATCCAGGAGGGCTCGCTGGGGCTGATTCGCGCGGTCGAGAAGTTCGACTATCGCCGCGGTTACAAGTTCTCGACCTACGCCACTTGGTGGATCCGCCAGGCGGTGACCCGGGCGATCGCCGACAAGGCGCGGACGATCCGCATCCCCGTCCACATGGTCGAGAAGCTGAACCGAGTCGCCCATGTCGAGCGCCAGCTGGTCCAGAAGCTGGGCCGCGAGCCCGAGGCGGGGGAGATCGCCGAGGAGCTGCGCTGGGCCGTCTCCGACGTGCGGGACATCCTCCGCGTCGCCCAGCAGCCGGTCTCGCTGGAGAAGCCGATCGGCGACGAGGACGAATCCGAGCTCGGCGACTTCGTCGCCGACGACGCGGTCCTCGAGCCCTTCGAGGAGGCCAGCGAGCACCTGCAGAAAGAGGGAGTGCAGCGGGCGCTGGAGGTGCTGCCCGACCGCGAGCGCCAGGTGATCGAACTTCGCTACGGCCTCTCCGGCACCGAGCCGCTGACGCTGGAGGAAGTAGGGCGGACCTTCGGGGTCACCCGCGAGCGGATTCGCCAGATCGAGAACAACACGCTGAAAAAGCTGCAGCGCCTGCCCGAGGCGCAGATGCTGCGCGAAGCGAGTTAGCCGCGCTTCAGCGCGGCTCGAGCACGAAGACCGAGGGCTCGCGCTCCATCTGGTGCTTGTAGTCGTCGAAGCCGGCGTACTGCTCGACGTGCTTGCGCCAGAGGTCGGCGTGCTCCTCCCCGGCGGCGATCCGGGCCCGGACGGGGTAGCGCCTGCGGCCGACCTCTACCTCCGCCTCGGACTTCGCCTTCAGGTTCAGCGACCAGGCCGGGATCTTGGCGTTGCCGGCGTTGGTGTTGATCAGGACCACGTTGTCGCCGTCGGCGAGGTAGACGACCGGGGCGGTGCGCGGCTCGCCGGACTTGCGCCCGGTCGTGGTCAGCAGCAGGACCGGCGCGCGCCCGACCTTGCCGCCCATCCGGCCGCCGCTGAGCCGGTACAGCGGCACGTTCAGCTTCCCTGTCCAGCGCAGCCCACGGGCGCCGAGGGACATCGAGATCCGCGAGTAGAAATGGTCGCTCGGCACGAGTCAAGTATCCCACCCCTTAGAGTGGCCGCAATGGCCGATCCGCATCCCTTCCGCGTCGCCGCCGAAGCGAAGGACGTCGAGCTGATGACCGAGACGCTGCGCGAGGATGCTGTCCTCCACAGCCCGATCCTCTTCCGCGGCTTCGAGGGTCGCGACGTCGTCAGCCAGGTCCTCACCCACGTCGCCGCCACCCTCGAGGGTCTCACCTACGTCGACGAGATCGCCGGCGAGAACACCGTCTGCCTTCGCTTCAAAGCCAAGGTCGGCGACCGCGAGCTGGAGGGAATCGACTTCCTCGAGCTCGACGACGACGGCAAGGTCGCCGAGCTGACCGTCTTCATGCGCCCGCTCTCGGCGATCAACGCCTTCAACGAGCAGATGAAGTTGCGGCTCGGCGTCGCATAGGCGTCTGCCACTGAGTCTCTAGAATCGCCGCTGCGTTTCCGGGGGAGTGCCCGAGTGGTTAAAGGGGACTGGCTGTAAACCAGTTGACTTACGTCTACAGAGGTTCGAATCCTCTCTCCCCCATATGAGTGATCTCGACGGCCGTGTGATCGCCGTCGCCGGTGTCGGCGGCGGGCTGGGGCCGCTCGTCGCGGCGCGGCTTGCCAAGGGCGGGGCCACGGTGGCGGGGACGGATCGCAACCCGGAGGTGCTCACCTCGATCGGCGCCGACCTAGGCATCGGCGAGCGCTGGGACGGGCGCCCGGTTGATCTTCTCGACGAGAACGCCACTCGCGCCTGGTGCGCGGCGCTGGTCGAGCGCTTTGGGCGGGTCGATGGGCTGGTCCACCTGGTCGGCGGCTGGCGCGGCGGGCAGCCGCTGCACGAGGCGCCGCTCGCAGACTGGGACCTGCTCCACGACCTGCTCGTCCGCACCGTCCAGCACACGACCCGCGCCTTCCACGACCAGCTCGAGGCGAGCGAGCACGGCCGCTTCGTGCTCGTCTCCGCCAAGCAGGCCCAGGCGCCGACCAACACCAACGCCGCCTACGCCGCGGCGAAGGCGGCCGCCGAGGCCTGGACCCTCGCCTTCGCCGACGGCTTCGAGCCCGGTGGCGCCACCGCCAACATCGTCGTCATCGACGCCCTCCTCACTCCCCGCATGCGGGAGGAGAGCCCTGGCCAGGACTTCCCCACCTTCACCCCCGCCGAGCACGTCGCCGAGGCGATCGCTTTTCTCTGCTCCGATGCGGGAGAAAAGATGAACGGTCAGCGGCTCCCGCTTACCATGGCTTGATGAGCCCGCGCCCCAAACGCCCGAAAACTCCCGGGGGCAAGATGACGATCGGGGAGCTGGCGCGGCGCACCGGCATGACCGTCCGCAACATCCGCGCCCACCAGACGCGCGGCCTGCTGCCGCCGCCCGAGGTCCAGGGCCGCACCGGCTACTACGGCGACGAGCACGTCGCCCGGATCGAGCTGACCCGCGAAATGCAGGCGGAGGGGCTGAACCTGGAGGCGATCCGCCGCGTGCTCGAGAGCGCCGAGGGCTCCTC
The DNA here is from genome assembly GCA_963735235.1 of uncultured Solirubrobacterales bacterium. Lineage (GTDB taxonomy): Bacteria > Actinomycetota > Thermoleophilia > Solirubrobacterales > 70-9 > VAYN01. Next base: position 400,268 of record CAVTKD010000008.1, read on the forward strand.
GGCGGAGATCGTCGACTTCGCTCGCGCTGTGCGCGCCCCGTTCGAGGACGAGACACCGGAAATCTTCGAGCCGGCAGAGCTGGCCGAGATCTGGGGGGCGAAGGAGCTCGACCAGAAGCTGATCCGCCGCGGTGAGAAGCTCGGCATCCAGCGCGAGCTGCCCGACGGCAAGATCGAGGCGATCAGCCCGCGCCTGCAGCGTGCTGGGGGCGCCCTGGTCGAGCTCGGCATCAGCCCCGATGCGGTGATGGCCACCGCCGACAAGCTGCACCATCACGGCGAGGGAGTCGCCCGCGTCTTCGTCGACCTCTTCGTCAAGGAGATCTGGGAGCCGTTCGACAAGGCCGGCCGTCCCGAGGAGGACTGGCCGAAGGTTCGCGAGGCGCTCGACAAGATGCGCCCGCTCGCCTCCGACGCGTTGCTGGCGATGTTCCAGATCACGATGGGCGACGCGACCGAAAAAGCTGCCGAGCGCACCCTCCGCGACGCCGCCAAGCCGGCAAAGTCGAAGCGCTCCAAGCGCCGTAGCCGCTGAGCGGGCACCCGATTTGGCGCTCAGCCGGGGACGATCGTCTTCATCGCTTCTTCGAGTTCAGAGACGCCGTAGGCGCCCTCAATACGGTCGCGGATGACCCCGTTCCTGCCGACTAGGAAGGTCCAGGGCTCGGTCGGCAGGCCGAACGCCTTCAGCTGTGGGCGGATCCCCTTGCTTGGTTCGTTTTCGACGTAGACCTCCTGGTGGATGAAGTCGGCCCTGCCTTCGTACTCGTCGGCGACCTGTTGGGCGACGTCGACGACGGGCCCGCAGACGCGGCTCTGGCAGAGCGCCGGCGTCGCGAACACGAGCACGACCGGCTTCTTGCCGACGACTTCGGCGAAGTCGACCTTGTGCATCTGGTCGGGCGGGACCCGGGTGTCGATTTTTGCCAGGTCACCGCCGACCTCCGCCGCGGTCAGCGTGTGGATGTGCGGCGGCTTCTGGCCGACTCGCGGGATCCGGGGGTACTGGCCGACAGTCGGGCTCGGTACCCGCGACGCTTCCAGCCCGTGCGGCTCCTTGAGCATCACGATCCCCAGCCAGGCCCCCTTGCGGTCGAAGTCGACCTTGGGGACGACGTAGACCGTCTTCGCCTCTCCCGGCGCTTCGCTGGTCTGGGCCCGGTAGGCCGGCTTGGTTTCCAGCGAGGTCACCTGCGCCGGCAGCGGCCCCTGCACCGGGCTGTGGCCGTCCTTAGCGAAGTACAGGGCCGCGTCGGCGTCGCTGACCTGTTCGTTGCCAACCGTGAAGACCCCGAAGGGGTAGCGGTTCACCCCTTGGTCGAAGGCCTGGGCCGCCGGCGCGATCACCAGCTTGGTCTGCTTGGCTCCGGAGTCCTGGAGGAGCTGCGAGATCGTCTTGCCCTTTGCCGAGGGGAACTCGGCCGCTGGCGGCGCCGGGCGGCTCGAGTCGCCGGCGCTGCCGCAGCCGGCAAGAAGCGCGGCAAGTGCACAGGCCACCAGACTCAGGGCGAGGATGGGGCGGCCGCCTCTCACCCGCGGCAAGCTACAGGGGGCCGCTAAACGTTGCTTATTAAGGAGACCGAGACAGGAGACCGAGTCGATTTGCTCCGTGGCGGGTACTAATGGGGGATGCGATTCGCCCCCGGAGTCCTTGTCGTCGCCTTCCTCGCGCTCTGCTGCTGGGCCGCCACGGCTGACGCCGTCGGCGCTGTGCCCGCGCCCAGCTGCGCGGAAGGCCCGACCACGGTCGGCGACACGACCCTCGGCACCCCCTGCGCCGACGTCATCGTCGTCTCACCCGGGGTCGAGACCGTGAAGGGCGGCGGCGGCAACGACACGATCGTCCCGGCGCCGATTGCCGCCGGCGAACCGTGCCCCGAAGGCTGCCACCTCGGCGTCGGCAGCCAGACCTTCGAAGGCGGCCCCGGTAACGACATCGTCTTCGGTGACCGTGGCAACGACATCCTCCGCGGCGGCGAAGGCAACGACCGCCTCTACGGCGGCATCGGCGACGATCTGCTCGAAGGCGGCCCCGGCAACGACGTCCTCTCCGGCGGCTTCGGCGCCGACGGGATCGACGGCGGGGCCGGCAACGACTACATTCGCGGCGACGGCACCCAGGACGAAATCGTCGACACCGGCCCGGTTTCGGACTTCGACACGCTCAGCTACTCGACCGCTACCGCCCCCGGCTTCACCCGTCCCGTCACCAACCCCGGCTTTCCGGCAAAAGGCGGCGAGCGCGGCGTCTACCTAGACCTCTCGGGCAACATCGCCGACAACGGTGTCGCTCCCAACGGCGGCGGCGTCGACCAGATCGAAGGCTCGGACTTCGAGCGCATCATCGGCTCGCCCTTCTCCGACTACATCGCCGGCTCCAAGGACGGGCAGCAGATCTACGGCGGGGGAGGGGCCGACGTCCTGATCAGCAAAGGCGCGGGGACTCAGCTCTTCGGCGGCGCTGACGGCGACGACTGCGCCGGCGAAGGCACTCCACACGAATGCGAGTCGACTGCGGTGGGCAGCCCGGTGACGCCGCGCGACACTTCGAAGGTGAGCGTCGGCCTGATGGCACCGGGCGAACCGGGTGAAGGTCAGGCCTACCTGGTCGGAGGCATCGGCGACGACTCCGTCAGCGTTTCCTACGCGCCCGCGGTGGTCACCTTCCATCTCTCCGGCGGCTCCTTCGACACCAATGCGGCGGACGCCGCGGGCTGCGCAATCGCCGGCGGCGAAGCGACGTGCCCGCTGCAGGGCGAGCTCGACTCGGTGCTGATCGCCGGCATGGGCGGCGGCGACACCTTGAACGGCGAAGGCCTGCCGGAGACCACCTCGCTGGTGGTCGCCGGCGGCGCCGGCGACGACACTGTGACGGGAGGCGAGGCGAGCGACGACACGCTTGTCGACGGCGCCGGCAACGATACCCTGCACGGCCTCGGCGGCGACGACGCCTTGCTCAACAACGAAGGCTCCGACGGCCTCTTCGGCGAAGCCGGCAGCGACCTCTTCCTCTCCAACGCGATCTGCGAAGGCGACCACATCGACGGCGGCGAATTCGATCGCGACAACGCCTCCTGGGCGAAGTTCGGCGAAGGCGTCGAGGCCCGCCTCGACCAGGGCCTCGCCGGCCGTCCCGGGCCCGGCGGGGAAGTGCAGTGCGCGGGCGGCACGCCGGACTCGCTGAGCGGGATCGAGGACCTCGAGGGCACTGGCGCGGCGGACGTCTTCTACGGCGACGCCGAAGCCAACCAACTGCTCGGCCACCTCGGCCCCGACACCTACTTCAGCGGCGGCGGCGAAGACACGATTCTCGCCAACTCGGGTGACTTCGATCCGGTCATCGACTGCGGCGAAGAAGAAGACACGGCGATCATCGACCGCGCTCCGTTCGGCGACGTCGCTGCCGCAGACTGCGAGAACGTCTTCGAAGCCGACCCCAACAACTTCCGCAACCTGACCAGGCTGCCGCGCCCGGTCGCCCCGGTGCCGCCGAAGGCCGACATCAAGCCACCGCAGACCAGGATCACCGCCCACCCGCGCAAGCTGATCAAGGTCCGCGGCCTGCGCCGCCGCGTCGTCTTCCGCTTCGCCTCCGGCGAGCGCGGCTCGACCTTCCGCTGCAAGCTCGACCGCAAGCCCTACCGCCCCTGTGCCTCGCCGCGCGCCTACACGGTGGCGCTGGGCCGGCACGTCGTCCGCATCGTCGCCACCGACGCCGCCGGTAACGCCGACCACACCCCGGCCCTGTTCGCCTTCAAGGTCCGGCGCCGTTAGCTGGCTACTGTTGATGCGAACTAGCGATGGGAGCGAGATGAGCAAGGTCGTCTATACCGCCGAGGCACACGTCACCGGAGGCCGGGCCGCCGGCCATGGCCGCACCTCGGACGGAGCCCTCGAGGTAGACCTGCGCACCCCGGCAGAGATGGGCGGCGAGGGCGGCGGCACCAACCCCGAGCAGCTCTTCGCGGTCGGCTACGCCGCCTGCTTCGAGGGCGCCCTGGCCGCAGTCGCCCGGCGCCAGAAGGCCGAGGTCGGTGATGTCGGGATCGACTCCAGGGTCAACCTGATCACCGCCGAGGACCGCAGCTTCGGCATCTCCGTCGAGTTGCACGTGAGCCTGCCCTCGGTCGCGGGTGACGACGCCGTCGAGCTGGTCCGTGCCGCCCATCGGGTCTGCCCCTACTCCAACGCCACCCGCGGCAACATCGACGTCGTCCTGACTGCCAACGGCGCCGCGGTCGAGGCCTGAAGCGCTAGGCCGACCCGCCTCGACAAAGCGCTTCAGCTACCGCCCGGGGGTAGAGTCGCCGCATGCCGCTCTGGATCACCCGCCGTGCCGTCCCCGCCGTCTGGAAGCGGATCCCCTGGAAAATGGTCTGGACCGTCGTCGTCTGGCTCGGCTCCAAGGGCAAAGAGCGGGTCAGCGAGAACCTCACCCAGAAGGAGCAGAGCGAATTCTGGAGCCTGCTGAAGAAGTCGAAGGGCCGCCCCGGCGCCCTCTCCCAGCGCGACCGCAGCCGGATCAAGAACATCACCGGCAAGGCGATCCGCGGCAGCTGATCGACAGGTTGGACAAGAGGTAGCGCAAAAGCGCTCCGCTCCAGAGTTTTCATGGTGGGGGGCACGCTGGGTCCTGGCGCGAAGGGGCAGGGATGACAAACAAATCCCGCCTCACCTACTCGAACATCGTCTCGACCGTGGCTCTTTTCCTCGCACTCGGCGGCGGCGTCGCCTTCGCGGCGAGCAAGATCCACACCAACGGGATCTTCAAGCGGGCCGTTACCAGCGGCAAGCTGGCACTGGGCGCGGTGCGCAGCAACCAGATCGCCGATGGCGCGGTGAGCGCCAACCAGATCGCCGCCGGGGCCATAGGCTCCAGCCAGATCGGCGCCGCCGCGGTCGCTCCCTCCAACCTCCAGTTCCCGGTCTTCTTCGCGGCCAGCCCACTGGGCGGCCCCGCCTCGCTCTCCGCCGGTGAACCGGTCGCCTACCCACTCAGCGACAGCACCTGGATCCAGAAGCCCGGCCAGCTCAACGTCGTCTTCGGCAGCGCCACCGCGACGCTCGCCTACAACGGCAAAGGCGCCGGCTCCTGCCAGGTATTCGTCGAACTCAAACTGAATGGGCAGCAGGTCGGGGGCGGCGGACTGTCGAACGACTCGACCACGCCCCAGCAAATCGAACAGAGCGTCGGCGCCCAGCCGGAGATCGATCCGACCGCTCCGCTCACCAACCACCTGACCGCCATGGTCGGCTCGAACGGAGGCTGCACCCAGGGCTCGAGCCTCACCTCGGCTCGCTTCCGCGTCATCGACTTCGGCTGAGGCCAGGCTCCGTGCCGAGTGGCCGGCCCGGCGGGCCGCTCGGCTACCGTCCTGAGGTGCCCTCTGACCTGCGCCTCAGCGTCCTTGACCAGACCCCGGTCTCGGAGGGGTCGAGCGGGGCGCAGGCGCTGCGCAACTCGATCGACCTGGCGCGCCTCGCCGACGGACTCGGCTACCACCGCTACTGGGTCGCCGAGCACCATGGGGGAGGGCTGGTCGCCGGCCCGTCTCCGGAGGTGCTGATCGGCCCGCTCGCCGCGGCCACGAGCCGGATGCGGATCGGCAGCGGTGGCGTGATGCTGCCGCATTACAGCGCTCTCAAGGTGGCGGAGAGCTTCGGCGTCCTCTCCGGCCTCTTCCCGGGGCGGATCGATCTCGGCATCGGGCGTGCCGCCGGCACCGACCCGATGACCACGCGCGCGCTCCAGCGCGACCGCTCCCACGCGATGCCCGACGACTTCCCGGAGCAGCTGGCCGAGCTGCTCGCCTACTTCGAGCGCGGCTTCGACGGCGGCCACCTCGCCCGCCTCGCCGAGACCCTGCCCGGCGAGCCCGAGGTCCCGGAGCCGTGGCTACTCGGCTCCTCCGAACAGAGCGCGCTCTGGGCGGGGGAATTGGGGCTGCGCTACGCCTTCGCCGACTTCATCAATCCCCGCGGCGCGCCGATCGCGGAGACCTACCGCCGCGGCTTCGTCGCCGGCAAGCGGCTCGCCGGGCCGCGGCTCGCGGTCGCCGTCCGCGCCGTCGTCGCCGAGACCGATGAGGAGGCGCGCCTCCTCTCGGCCAGCTGGCGCATGGCCTTCGGCCTGCTGCGCCGCGGCCACCTGATCCCTGTACCGCCACCGGAGAAGGCCGAGCGCTACCTCGAGCTCCACGGCGACGAGCTCGAAGGGCCGGCGAGCGATCCCGACCGGCTCTCCGGGACGCCCGCAAAGGTCGCCGCCGAAATCAGGGAGATCGCCGCCGCCTACGGTGCCGAGGAGGCGATCGTGGTGACGATCACCCACGACCACGAGGCCCGCCGCCGCTCCTATGAGTTGCTCGCCGCAGAGTTCGGGCTCGGCGAGGTCAGCGAAGCCGCGCGGGCCGTCGCCGGGCAGTAGCCGCGCCGTCTCGTAGGGTTCACGAACCGGGGGCCGGGTATGGGAACCGACCTACGAACCCAAAAGAGAGTGACGAAACTTCGAATGGCAGACATGAACGAGCGCGACGCGAAGCTGGTCCAGTACCTCAGCGAGGCCTTCGGCAAGGAGCGCGAGCTGGAGACCGCGCTCGAGGCGCACATCGCCATGAACACCAAGGCGGCCTACAAGAAACGCCTCAAGCAGCATCTCAAAGAGACCAAAGGCCACGCCAAGCAGCTGCAACGCCGGATCAAGCAGCTGGGCGGTGGCACGCAGACGGCCAAATCCGTCGTCGGCAAGGTCAGGGCGGCCGCGAAGGGCCCGCTCCACGCCGTCCGCGGCAGTGGTGAGCAGGAGAAGATGCTGAAGAACGCCAAGACCGAGTACTTCAACGAGCATGAGGAGATCGCCACCTACCTCGCGATCGAGACCTTCGCCGTCAAAGTCGGCGACAAGGCGACGGCTCAGCTCGCCCGCGGGATCCGCCGCGAGGAGGAGCGCATGGCCAAGTTCCTCGAGGGTCAGATCAAGCAGCTGTCGAACGCCGTGGCCATCGACGAGGTGCCGGCCAGGCAGCGCAGCTCGAAAGCCGCGAAAAGTTCAAAAGCGAAACCGGCGAGCCGCGCCAAAGCGAAAGCTACCGGCAAGGCGAAAGCTAAAGCCGCGGTGAGCTCCAAAGCGAAAACCACGAAACGCGCCAAAGCGAAAGTCGCCGGCCGCCCGAAAGCGAAATCTGCCGCCGCCAAAAAAGCCAGCCGGCCGAAAAAAGCCGCCGGCCGTTCGAAAGCGAAAGCCGGCAAATGACGGGAAGCGCCGGCTTCACTCCGGAGGAGTGGGACGTCGTCCGCGAGGGTCCGACCAGCGCCGGGATGATCGTCTCGACGGCCCAGCGCGGTGGCAGCTTCCGGGAGGCCTTCGCGATGGCGAAGGCCTACACCGAGGCCCGCAAGGAGCACGGCGACTCCGAGTTGCTCGACGAGATCGTCTCCCACAAGCCCGACATGGATCACGCCAAGGCCCACTCGGCCGAGGAGTTGAAGGAGCATGGGCTGCAGCGGATCAGCGAAGCGGTCGCGCTGGTCGCGGCGAAGGCGAGCCCGGCGGAGCTCGAGGACTACCGCCGCTTCGTCATCTCACTGGCGAACCGCGTCGCCGGTGCCAAGACCGAGAGCGACGACAAGCCGGTCAGCGATGCCGAGGCAGCGGCGATCGCCGAGATAACTCAGGCGCTCAAGGGCGCGTAAACAGATCCCAGTTCTTGGTCCGGCCATCACGCGGCCGGGACATGTACTTGCCGGAGGGCAGCGGCCCGACCTTCGCCTCCAAGGCGGCGAAGGCGGCGTCGCGGGTGTCGCCCTTGCGATGCCCGCTGGATTTCCACTGGCCGGAGATGTTTTTGTGCCTGAAGTCGAAGACCATGCACCGACCGTAACGGATGGCCGCCCCGGGCCGTCCTGCGGTCCCCCGGTCAGGGCACCGGATCAACTCGTCCGGGCCGACTCCAGCGCCCCGCGCAAGTCCGCCAGCGTCTGCGGCCCGCGCAGCGTCTGCACGATCCGGCCACGGGGGTCGAGGACAACGGTGGTCGGGAGGCCACTGAACTCATAGCGCGCTCCGTAGGTCCCGTTGGGGTCGCTGAGGACGGGGAAGGTCCAGCCGTACCGGTGGATGAAGCCCCGCGCCGCGCCGGCCTGGTCGGTGTAGTCGACGCCGACCAGGCGAGCGGTGCCGTGCAGGGAGCGCTCGAAGCGCTCGAGTTCCGGCGCCTCCTTGCGGCAGGGGTCGCACCAGCTGGCCCAGAAGTTGATCAGCGCCGGCTTGCCGCGCAGCCCCGCGAGCGTCGCCCGCGGCGCCTGCAGGACGGCGGCCGGCAGCGCCGGCGCCGGCTTCGCCTTGCCGTCGGAGCCGGCGGCAAGCACCTCGAAGGCGATCAGGCCGACCACCGCGACCACGGCCATAGGGACGACACCGCGCCGCAAGGCGGCTACCGCTCCAGCAGGGGAACGTCGTGGACGATCTGCGACGGCTTGAAGTTGGCCGGGTAAAGCGTCGTCACCTTGCCGTCGGCGGCGATCCCGTAGATCAGCGCCGAGTGCTCGACTAGGTCGCGGCCCGACTTGGCGGGGTTGACGACGATGTTCCAGTCGGTCCAGACGCGCCCGAGTTCCCTGCGGGAGCCGATCAGGTACTGCATGCGGCCACTCATCCCGTGCGCCCCGAGGAAGGCGGCGACGGTCTTCGGCGTATCGCCCCGCGGGTCGGTGGAGACGGCGACTATCTGCATCCCCTTGGCCTTCGCCCCGAGCTGGGCCTGCGCCGTTTTCAGGTGGCTGACGATCAGCGGGCAGACGTCCGGGCAGTGGGTGTAGATGAAGGTGAGGAGGACCGCCTTGCCCTTGTACTGCGCGAGGTTGACGGGTTCGCCGAGGGAGTTGTGCAGGGCCAGCTCCGGCGCCGGCTTCGGCGGCGTCGCTTCGCTGCCCACGTAGTCGCCGGCCCTGGTCTCCGCCTGTCCCTTGGGCACACCCGGTCGGGTCGTGGTGTCGCCCCCGCTGCTGCTGCCACAGCCGGCGACCGCGGCGGCGATCGCGATCGCCGCCGCCAGGGCGATCAGGCGGGGGAGGAGGGTGGCTCGCGAGTTCATCCGAATGGAGCTGGGTGGACGAGGCCCGAGCTGCACGGTGAAGCATACGAGGCGCCGATTGCCGGGGTTCACGCAAGCCTCGCTTAGGGGTCTTTAGGAAAACCCGGGTAGATTGGCCGCTCGTGTCAACCGCCGCCGAGCTCGATACCGCCCCCCTGATTCCGGACTCGGACCCGACTCCGCAGGCCTGGCGGACCTCGATCGCCCACCACGAGCGCTCGTCGCTCGGTCGCAGCCTGATCGACCTGGCGACCTCGGTGCTGCCCTACCTGGCGCTGACGGTGGCGATGTACCTCAGCCTCGAGGTCTCGGTCTGGATCACTCTCGCCCTCTCGATCCCGGCAGCCGGCTTCCTGCTGCGGACCTTCATCGTCTTCCACGACTGCGCCCACGGCTCCTTTCTGCCGACCAAGCGGGGCAACCTCTGGCTCGGCCGCTTCACCGGCTTCCTCGTCTTCCAGCCGTTCGCGAACTGGCGCCACAACCATGCCGTCCACCACGGCACCGCCGGCGACCTCGACCGCCGCGGCACCGGCGACGTGCCGACGCTGACGGTCGAGGAGTACGCCGCGCGCGACTGGAAGCAGCGGCTGGGCTACCGGCTCTTCCGCAGCCCCGCGGTGATGTTCGGCATCGGCCCGATCTGGTCGCTGATGATCGGCCCGCGGATCTGGTCGAGCAAGCAACGCCCGCGCATGCGGCACAGTGTCTGGCTGACCAACCTGGCGCTGGCGATCGTGATCGGCACGATCTTCTGGCTGGTCGGCCCCGTCGCCTGGCTGTTGGTGCAGATGCCGACCGCGATCATCGCCGGGACGATGGGCGTCTGGATGTTCTACGTCCAGCACCAGTTCGAGGACGTCTACTGGGAGAACACCGAGGACTGGAGCTACGACGACGCGGCTCTGCGCGGCAGCTCCTACCTGAAGCTGCCGAAGCTGCTGCAGTTCTTCACCGGCAACATCGGCCTGCACCACGTCCACCACCTCAGCGCCAAGGTCCCCAACTACAACCTGCAGCGCGCCCACGACCAGAATGAGATCTTCCGCGACGTCCCGGTGCTGACCGTCCGCGACGGCCTGCGCGCGATCCAGCTCAAGCTGATCGACCCGAAGAGCGGCCGGCTGCTGACCTGGAACGAGGCCAAGGCGCTTGCCTAAGGGTCTGCGGACCCGGGTCCTCATCGCCCTCGCCCTGGTCGCCGCCTTCACTCTCGGAGTTGTTCTGCCGGGTGCCTTCGGCCAGTCGAAGACAGCGCCGGGCGCGGTCCGCAACGCCCTCGCGCAGACGAGTCACGTCCAGGGCGCGCCCGACCGCACGATGGTCCTTAGCCGGGTGACGGTGGACCCCGGCGCGAAGCTGGCGCTCCACCATCACCTCGGCACCCAGGTCGCCCACATCGAGGCCGGCACGCTCACCTACACGGTCCGCCGCGGCTCAGCCGTCGTCCGCAGCGGGGAGTCCGACCAAGGCCCGCGAGTCGTCCGCACGATCAAGGCCGGCCAGACCGCCGCCATCCGCAGCGGACAGTGGATCGTCGAGCAGCCCTCCGACATCCACGAAGCCGCCAACTTTGGGAAGTCCCCGGTCATCATCTACATCGCGACGCTGCTCAAGACCGGCGCCCCGCCGGCGACCCCGGTCACGCTTCCCTGAAATCCGCGGCTCCCAGCCGACCGTCGACCCTGGGCCTCGAGTCAGCGCAGACAAAACCCTCGTTTGACCGTGGACTCGGCCACCGGTTACGCTCTAAATTAGTCCTAGAGCTTCTGAGCGGGGAGGAGTTGAAGTGAGGAGAACCGATGCGATGTGGCCGGCAGTCTTGGCCGCTGCTGCATGTGCGCTGCTCGTCGGCCCAGCCAGCGCCGCTGCCGCTCCTCCGACGATCGAAAGCGAGTGGGTCACGGGCGTGACCGAAGACAACGCTGTCCTTCACGCCACGGTCAACCCCAATGGGACGCTGACGCAGTACAAGCTGCAGTTCGACGAGTCCGGCACCTACCACTTCTACCAGCCCGATTGCGGCGTGCTGCATGTCCCGGGTCTTGCCTACTGCCAGCACGTAACCCCCGGCGATGAACGGATCGAGCCGCCCGAAGGAAGCATTCCAGCGGGTAACGGTGCGGTAGAGGTCAGCGTCGACCTGGCAAGCATTGGCGCCACCATCGAACCGAACACGACCTACCACTACCGCGCGATCGCAGCCAACGGCGCGCCGGAAGTCGAAGGCCCCGACCAGACCTTCACGACGCCACCGCAACCACCACCCGTCCCAGACCCGCCTTCGATCGAAAGCGAGTCGGCGTCGAACATCACCTCCGCCGACGCGACCCTGGAAGCGCAGATCAATCCGAACGGCCTCGATACGAGCTACCAGTTCCGACTGGAATCCGGCTGTCTACCACCGCTTGCCTGCATGGCAATCACGACCTATCCCCTGCCCGCCGGGAGCATTCCCGCCTCCTTCGAGGCTCAGAGCGTCAGCCTCGGCCTCAACGACGCCGGCGTGACGCTGAATCCCGACACCAAGTACCGCTACACCGTCGAAGCCACCAGTTCGGCCGGGCCGCCGGTCAAGGGCCCCGATCAGATCTTCACGACGAGGCCTGAGCCACCCTCTATCGAAAGCCAAACGGCAAGCGCCATCACCGAACACGATGCCACCCTGGAGGCCGTGATCAACCCCCACGGCCGCGAAACGGTCTACGAGCTGCAGATCGATACCACCGGCAACTTCCGCTTCTACCAGACCAGCGGCTGCCCCTTGAACGTCCCCGGGGTCGGCTGCACCACCGAGGTGGTGTCGGGCGATCCTCTCGCGCCGGGTCTGGTCCAGCCTCCCGAATACACGATCGCAGCCTCGGACGAGCCCCAGCAGGTCGCCGTCAACATGGCGACGATCGGCGCCACCCTCCAGCCAGGCACGACCTACCACTACCGTGCGATCGCCGCTAACGGCGAGCAGATTGTCGCCGGCTCTGACCAGACCTTCACGACGCCTTCACCTGGCTCACCTGACGCAGCACCTCCTGGCCAACTGCTCGACAGCTTGGCTGGTCAACCCTCCCCACCTGCGATCAATCCGGCGCCGCCCGTCTTGCACCCACGTCGAGGCAAGCACAAGCGCCACCCCCACCACCGCCACAACGGCTCGGCCAGGTCCACCAGAACCGTCCGGCGCTGAGCTTTTTGCGCGACGTGGTAGGCGGGCCTGGCGGGCGAGCGACTGAGCTCGTTAAAGCCCTGGCAGTCGGCTGCCGATGACAGCGCTCAATCGTCGACCCCTGCCGAAAGGTCTATCTCCCGTAATGCTTCCCGTTCGCCGTTCCCTCGTAGTCGCACTCCTTGCAATCTCCTCCCTGATGCTCGCCCTACCGGCCTTCGCATCGGCTGACGGGTTCCTCGAACCCGAAATACCTTCTCTTGAATTTCCTGAAACCGGAATCCACGACGGCTCGAGCGCGCAGAGCACGAAGCTCACCAACGTTGGCGACAAAAAAGCGAGCCTCGAAGGCGTCAACGTCGGCCTGCCCTTCTCCGTCGACGCAGAAGACTCCAGCTGTGATGACAACCCGATCCTTGAACCCGGCGAATTCTGCAATCTCGTCATCCGCTTCTCTCCCTCCGCAGTGGGTCCGGCGAGCGAAACCGTCAATGTTCACTACAGCAGCGACGAAAGCCTTGGTGTACTCGGCATCGGGGTATCGGGCACGGGGGCTGTGGGGAGGATCGAAGCCGGCACCCCGAGCTTCAGCGCCCAGCCCTACTACTTCGGCGGCCAGCAGCAGCAGGTCAACGTCACGAACACGTCGAGCTTCACGGTCATTGGCGGCAACCCGACGATCTCCGGCCCCGATGCGGCCAACTTCAGCATCAACAACTCCAACTGCGGTGGCAACATCCTCCAGCCCGGCAACGGCTGCAGCGTCTCGGTCCAGTTCAACCCTGGCGGCCCCCGCACCTACACCGCCCAGCTGGAAATCCCCAGCGACGGCATTGGCAGTCCGACCGTCGTTCCGCTCACGGTCGAAGCCCTCGCCGGGCCCGACGCCGTGATCACTCCAGGCAATTTCAGCTTCGGCGCGGTCAAAGTCGGTAGCGCCGCCCCGACCAAACAGGTCGCGATCGAAAATGCCGGCGACTTCCCGCTGCAGATTCAACAGCTGCTGATCTTCTCGGGGACCCCGCAGAACTTTCCGGTCACCAACGACAACTGCAGCCTCCAGGAAGTCGCCCCGGGCGACAAATGTGAAATCATCGTCGGCTTCACGCCGACCAAAGCCGGCGAACGAAACGCCTCGGTCTTCGTGATCACCAACACGCCCGGCCCTGTTACGACCTCATCGGTGAGCGGCGAAGGTCTGTTCGCGCCGAACGGGACGGTCGAACTCAGCAGCGCGGCCCAGGTCGGCATTCCGATCGTCTGCTTGACCAAAGGCTTCCACGAAGGCGACGAACTGTCCTACGAATGGATCGGTGCGACGCCGGTCTCCGGCGCGACGCAGTCGGTCTACGTGCCGACCGAAGCCGGTGCTCCGATCAGCTGCAAAGTCACCGCCACCAATGCGGTCGGCACTCAGACGGTCACCTCGGCCCCTTCGGCGATTATCGCCCCCGCCAACTCGGGCCCCCAGGGGCCTGCGGGCGAAGCAGGTCCCCAGGGCGCGGCTGGAGCAGCGGGCGCCGCCGGCACCGTCGGCCCCAAGGGCGACACGGGCGCGACCGGGCCTGCGGGCCCCAAGGGCCAGCGTGGCCCGAAGGGCAAGCCCGGCAAGAGCAAGAAGAGCTCATGCAAGCAGCGCAAGGGGCGAGCCGCGAAGGTCAAGCAGAGCTGCGGCGGGAAGCACTCCCGCCGCAGCAAGCATCGCTAGGCAAATGCTCACTTCGGCTCGATAGCGCTCCGCCCCTGTCGTGCTCTGCACGCCGCCGGCTGTGGTGGTCTGGCGCAGCGCCGACGGTTTGTGGACCAGTCCGTACATAGCCGTATTTAAGCCACAGGGTGGTTGTTTTACAGCCACCAAAAAGGTGTGCGTGGGGCGTGGGGGAGGGAAGGGCGCCCTCAGGCGTTGCGGACCAGTTCGGCGGCACCTCGCGGACGCTCTTGCCGCGTTCGACGGCAAGCTCGACCAGGCGCTTGGTGTCCTCGTCGTTCATCCCGGACAGCACCGTCACCTTGTCGTCGGGGTTGCCGGGATGGACCTGGATGTCGCGGGGGTCCATCGCGTCGATCTCAGCGTCGAAGTCGCCGGGCTGCGGGTCGGAGTCCGTCCAGGGATCGCGTTTCGCGCCCTGGCCCTCGTCTGCGGCCGTCCTCTCGCCGAGCCCGATCCGCAGCGACGTTGATCCGCGCTTCCTCCCTGGTGCGCCCCTGGCTGAGCACTCCGGGCACAGCGGGGATCGACGCCATCACCCACTCCTCGTCGGGCTCGTAGACGACGATCAGCCTCAGCCGCTCCTTGGCGCTCTCCTGCTCGTCCATGCCTCGATGATTGCAAACCTGCAGACAAGACGTTTCTCTTCTACTTGCGTACCATCGTCCAGATGGCCAGGTCACGACGAAAGCCCCTCCTCGCTCCCGGCAACGAGGTCGAGTGGGCCAGGATCAACGAAGCAGAGGATCGCGAGGAAGCCGAGTTCGCCGCCAAGCTCTCGATCGCCGAGCGCCTCGAGTTCGGCCAGAAGCTCGCCCAGCAGGGGGTTTCCTTCCTGGCGGCCTCGATCCGCGCCGGCAATGTCTCACCGCGAGCCTTCTGGTCCTGACCTCGTTGGCGTCCTCGCCGACGCCAGTGAGGTCGGGTTGCCATATGTGGTAATCGGCACCTTCGCTGTCATCGCTCATGGCTTTCTGCGAGCCACAAAGGACTCCGATCTGCTCGTGCCGGGTGGCGCCGAGGCCGACGAGGGGATGCTCCGGTTTCTCGAGCGCATCGAGGCGACCCGCCTTGCAGACGACGGGGCATTGAGCCACGAGGAGAAGGGCGCCGACCACCTGCGAGTTCGCAGCCGCCACGGCATCGTCGACATCCTTCGCGGCGGCCTTCCCCCACTGGACTACGACACGGTTTCCAGGGATGCGATCGAGGTGGACGTCGGGAACCAGAAGGCGCCCGTCGCCAGCCTGCGCAGCATCGTCGCTTTCAAGCGCCTCGCCGACCGCGGCCAGGACCGCGTCGATCTCGAAAAGCTAGAACACGTCCATGGCGAGCTGCCCACTGACCCGATGGCAGCGTAGTGCGCAGCTGGCGCGGAAATGCTGAGGCCGCCTTGCAGCGGCCTCGCTCCCTGCTGGCGAAACGGCCGCGTCCCCTTCCCGGACGAGCCGCTCTACATGGGTGACAGTACTGCCCTGCTCGATGTCCTGGAACCTTGACGGCGACTACTGACCGGCCAAACCCAGCGCGCGAATGGGGAGACTCGCTACGGCGCCGAGCTCCCTTTGTTGATCACCTCGCGCACCGCGAACACCCACTCGGGGACCGGCTCGCCGTCCGCGTAGTGAGTGTGCGGCTCTGAGCCCTGCGGCGTCTGGCAGATCTCCCAGACTTCGTCGGCGCGTTGGTCAGAGAGTTCCTCGATCCGCTCGTGAAGCCACGCCTTGGCCTTCGCCCCCTCGCTCATCCCTTCGGGTGTCGCCGCGCCCACTTATCCCTCGCCGTCGGGGGGAAGGAACGGCCCGTACTCGCGACAGAACTCCTCGAACTCCTCCGGGGTCGCGTCTCGGTAGCCGCTGCGCTCCTGCATTGCCGAGAGGCGCGTGTCGGCGAGCGAGATCGGGCCCGCCCGGTCGGGGGCCAGCACCACCACCTCCCCCTCCAGCTCTGCGGCCAGCGCGTAGCGCCCGCTCAGGTCCGCCCGTGGGCTTCGAGCGTCGGCCAGGGCCCCATCGATTGCGAGCCGCAACAGCTCGCGCTCGCGTTCATCCCGGCCTCGACCGGCTCTGGGGAGAGCATGAGGGCCAGAGCGTCGAGGACGTTCTCGCGCGCTTCCTCGCGGGTTTTGCCTTGGCTGAGCACGCCGGGAACCGCGGGAATCGAGGCGACGACCCAGTCACTCCCGGGGTCCTGCTCGTAGACGATCGCCAGCACCAGCTTCGAGCCAGAGTCGTTCTTCTCGGTCATTCGTCCCTCAGCCTCATGCCGGCCTAATGATTGCAGACAACTCATTTCTGGCGAGGCGTCGGGTCGACGAGCCGACGCGAAATGTCTTGTCTGCGCTAACGTGTTCAGCGTGATTCAACCCAGCCCAAATTGCTCACAGCAGGTCGAGCCGTCGACGGCGGCTGCATTCGTGCTGTGTAAAGAGGAAAGGAACTGGAGTTGGATCACATGGAGGACAACCACACAGAAGTAGTGCCCGGGGTTCGCTTGCGCGAGGCGTCGTTGTCGATCGAAGGCCTCGAAGCTGCTTCCGAGTTGCCCAGAGCGCTGTTCGTTCGCGAGGTGTTGGACGCGGACTGTCGGGTAGTTGCGAGCGCCCATGCCGAGCGCGAGGGCGATGCTCTGCCTGTCGAGGACGCGGAAGCCCTCGGCGAACCGATGCAGATGAGCATCGATCGCCACGGGGTTCGTGAGGCGCTGCTGCACACTGCCGACGAGGAGTCGGTCCTGTTGCGCCGCCTCGGAGGGGCTTTCGAAGTCACGGTCGCCGCCGTGCCGTCCGCCCGTGCCCACGAGTTGGCGGAGGCTCTCGCCGAGGAGATCCGCGTCAAGCGGCGCCCGCGCGATACGCGCGTGGCGCTCGCCTTCTGGTCGGGCGGCTCGGGCGATGGCATGTTCGGTGGGCCCGAAGCGCGCTGGCGGCGCCTCGCCCTGCCGCGCTTCGACGAGGTGGAGGCCAACTATCCCGCCGCGGTGCGCGAGCGCCTTGCCGAGCTCTTCTCTCAGTCCTCAGGCGATTCCCTGCCCGGCCGTCTGGCGCTCTGGCATGGTGCACCCGGCACCGGTAAGACCTGGGCATTGCGGGCGCTGGGACGCGAGTGGAGCGAGTGGTGCGATTTGCACTACATCACCGACCCAGAGCGGCTGCTCGGCGGCGATACTGCCTACATGCTGAAGGTCCTGGCGGGCCGCTCCGACCCCGATCTCGCCGACGATGAAGATGAGGACAGCGAGCGTGCGCCCGACGAGCGCTGGCGCCTCCTGGTCCTCGAGGACGCCGGTGAGCTGCTCGGCATCGCCGCCCCAGCCGAGGTCGGCCGGGGCTTTGCCCGCCTGCTCAATATCGCCGATGGTCTGCTCGGCCAGGGCAGCCGGGCGCTGATCTTGGTCACCACCAATGAGCCGCTCGGCAAACTGCACCCTGCGGCGCTGCGGCCTGGACGGGCGATGGCGACGGTGGAGTTCGCGCCGCTGGAGGCCGCCGAGGCGAGTGCCTGGCTCGCCGAGCACGGGCTCGAGCGCAAGCTCGAGTCGCCGGCGACGATCGCCGAGCTGCACGCGATCCTCGCCGGCGGTGCAAGCACCGCAGCAGCGCCCGCACCGATTGGCTTCGCCTAGCTCTGGCGCCTGGGCCTGTGGAGGAAGGCAACATCGCGTCGACGTCGCTCTGAGGCTCTCGCGTCATCTAAGATCGCGTCAGTGACGCCCACTGCGAAGTGAGCTCGAGCTATGCGAGTGGGAGGCGGGTTTCGCGTTGCCCTCCCATCTCGCTCCCATTGCGCTCAACCCGCCGCAGCGTCGCTGACATAGATTTGGCTCAGTAGAGCCGACCCGCCCGGATAGCTCAGTTGGTAGAGCACTTCCATGGTAAGGAAGGGGTCACGAGTTCGAGTCTCGTTCCGGGCTTTTGGCTGAGCCAGCCTCGCGACGCCCATACGGCCAGCCCGAGGCGCACATATGGGCTGCCGTTCGTGGGACCTCGTCCTTGTCCAAGCTTCGAGCAAATTGGTTACCCGCGCGAAGGGTTATTGCCTCGCGCATACAGATGGGGTATCCGTCAACGTTTGGTTCCCGGCATATAATTATGTACGTGCGTCGCACCGGCCTGCTGATCGGAATCGCCCTTTTGTCCCTGTTAGGGGTCGCGCAAGCCGACGTGATCACTGGCGGCAACGTACGGGTCTCCTTCCGCGGATGGATCAGCCCGCAGACGCTGCCGCGCTCAGAATCGGCGCCGATCGCCCTCCATGTCGCGGGCACGGTCACGCCGGTCGACGGGCAGCGCCCGGAGGCTTTGAAGAGGATCACCGTTGAGGTCAACCGCCACGCCGTCGCTACCACGCGCGGGCTGCCGACCTGTCCCTGGCACCGGCTGCTCTCGAGGACCAGCCATCAGGCGCTCGAGGTCTGCCGTGACTCTCTGATCGGCACCGGGCACTTCTCCAGCCACATCGACATCCCCGACCAGGCCCCCTTCCCTGCGGAGGGGCGCATGCTCGCCTTCAAAAGCCGACTGGACGGGAGGCCTGCAGTGGCCGTCCACGTCTACGGCACCGACCCCGTACCGACGGTCGAAGTGCTGCCGATGACCTTCACCCGGCGCGGGCAGGGGAGCTTCGGGCCGATCGTCTCCGTGGAGATGCCGGATATCGGCAACGAATGGGGCTACGTCAACGGTTTCGATCTCACCCTCAAACGCCGTTACCGCTACCGGGGGCGCTCGATGAGCGTGATCAGCGCCAGCTGTCCGGCGCCCGCCGGCATCGACGAAGCGCCCTTCAAGGCGGCCCGGGGCGTCTTCGAGCTCGCCGACGGCAGCACCCTGACCCGGGTCGTCAGCGGCAGCTGCAAAGTCGGCTGACTGAAGGATGGCGACATGGGAGGTCATGCGAAGACGCAGTCGACCAAGCGGCTCGATGAGTCTAAAACGCGCCGTCCCTGGAAGGCAGCGCGGTGACACGGATTCCGGCTAAGTCGTCGGCGAGCGCACCCACGGGTTCGCCGTCCTCGCCGCCACCCCGGCGCCCGAGCGCTCCAGCGGAGATGAGTGACTTCGACCGCCTCGTCGCCTCGATGGAGGCGAACCTCGATCGGCTTGTAGTCACAATCCTTGATCGCGTCCGCGAGACCGGCCCCGCCTGGATGCTCGAGAACGCCTTCCTCTGGGAGGAAATCGAAGAGTTCGCCCGGATCAGCGTCCGCACCCAGCTCGGCGGCCTGCGCCACGACGTCCTGCCCGACAGCTGTCCTGCGGTCGACGCCGCCGCCGCCCAGGGGGCCTCCAAGGTTGGTGAGCTGAAGGCACTCCTCAACGGCTATCGCATTTGCCAGATGACTCTCTGGGAGAGCTGGCTCGACCTCGTCGATCACACCGACGCCGACAACCAGCGCCGCAACGACCTCCTCCGCCACGGCTCCGAGTACCTCTTTCGCTACAACGGCCTGATCTCCGACTACGTCACCGACATCTACCAGGACGCGCTCGAACGTACCGTCCACAGTGGCGAGAATCGCCGCTTTCATGCGATTCGCAGCTTCCTCGAAGGCGCCCCGCTGGTCGATTCCCCACCCGACCTCGACCTCGACCGCTACCACCTCGGGCTCGTCGCCTGGGGCCCGGGCGGAGCCGACCTCGCCCGCGAACTGGCCAGCGCCGTCGGCCGCCCGCTGCTGATCATCAGCGTCCTCAACCAGAGCTGGTGGGGCTGGCTCAGCGGCTCCCATCCGCTGTCGGCCGCCGAGGAGCGCGAACTGCTCAACTTCAAGGCTCCCGAGAAGGCGGGTATCGCCCTCGGTCTCGAATCCTTCGGCGAGAACGGCTTCACCGCCACCAACCGCCAGGCCCTGCGCGCCCGCTGGGTCGCCCGCAAGACCAACCGCCAGGTCGTCCGCTACGCCGACGTCGCCGTCGAGGCCCTCGCCTCCGAGAACCGCGCCGACGCCCGGGCCTTCGTCGCCCAGGAGCTGCGCGGCATCGAGGACGACACCAAGGCCTCCCGCGAGCGACGCGAGACGATCGCCGCCTACTTCGCTGCCGAACATAACGCCGCCTCCGCGGCTGCCACCCTCGGCGTCCATCAGCAGACCGTCGCCAACCGCCTGCGCGCGGCCGAGGAGAAACTCGGCCACTCTGTCGGTGCCCGCCGCGTCGAGCTCGAGCTCGCCCTGCGCCTGCGCCGCACCCTCGGCTCCGGGCACGCGACCGATTAGCCCGGGCTCGCCTGAGCGCGCCATGTGCCTTTCGAAGAATTGCTGGTCATAGCCGCTGGCGCGAGAGAGCAGCAGGCGTTTCGGAACCCATGCCATTCTTGGGGCTCGGGACCCTGAGTTTCACTGCCCAGACCCAATGACGAGACCAACGACCGACCCAAGGAGCAACTGCCGCACGATGAAATCGATTGCCACCGCAGCCCTCCTCGCCCTGGTGCTCCTTGCGGCGCCCGCCTTCGCTGCCGAACAGACCCGCGAGGGCTACATCGCCGCGGTCGAACCGATCTGCAAGGTGAACAAGCAGTCCTCTGATCGCTACCTCAAGGGCGTCGCGGCTCTGGTTAAGAGCGACAAGCTCGAGAAGGCGGGGCAGAACTTCGCCAAGGCAGCCCTCGCCCTGGAAAAGGCCCAGAAGCAGCTCGCCGCCGTCCCTCGGCCCCCTGCCGACGCCGCCAAGCTCACCAAGTGGCTTGCTGGAATCAAGGAAGAGGTTGCCCAGATGAGGACAATTGCCACCAAGCTCAAGCAGGGCGACAAATCCAAGGCCAGCACCCTCGCGATCAGGCTCCAGCACCACGCGACCCAGACCAACAACCTGGTGACCGCCTTCGAATTCACCTACTGCAACATCGAACCAGCTCAGTACGACTAGTCGGAGTCGACCAGGCCGAATCATCACCGCGGGTGGCGGCGAAGGCACCAAAGGGCCCCTTGTCGGGGTAGTCATCTCGACTATTGCTGCACAGCCAGGGGTCGTCGGGATATATAGGCTGCCG
>CAVTKD010000009.1:0-23279 GCA_963735235.1 uncultured Solirubrobacterales bacterium
GCAAAGAGGCCTAGCTGCGCTGGTCGACGATGCGCTCGACGGCGATCTCGAGCGCCTGCAGCTGTTCCTGGACGCTGCGCAGTTCGCGCAGGGCGACGGCCTCGGCGCTCAGGTTCTCTTCCTCCAGCTCTTCCTCGACGGCGGCGATTTCGGGGGCGAGGAAGCGCTGGGCGAAGGCGCCGGTGAGCAGGGCGACGAAGCCGATGCCGACGACGAGGATGATCGTCGAGACGATCTCGCCGCCGGTGGTGCTGGGGTAGATGTTCGAGCCGAGCGTGGTCATCGTCGTGATCGCCCAGTAGGTCCCGTCCCAGAAGCTGAGGTGCTGGTCATGCTTCTCGAAGGCGGTGAAGAGGGCGCCGCCGCCGACCACGGTCAACAGCGCCAGCAGCAGCGCGTAGCGCAGTCCCTCCAAGGAGAAGACCTCGCGCGAGAGCTGGGCCAGGCGCAGGAGGCGGAGCAGCCGCAGCAGGCGCAGGGCGCGCAGACTCTGCAGGCCCGCCGGCAGCACCGGCGGGGTGAGCACGACGATGATCACGTCGAGCGGGTGATGGCGGATCCAGGCCCGGCGGTCGGGGACGACGGCGAGCATCACCACCAGCTCGATCAGGAAGGCGGTCCAGGTGACCCAGTTGAGGACGATCGCGACCTTCTCCAGCGCCCCGCCCGGGTGCGACTCGGAGATTGCCACCGTCGGCAGGGTCAGCGCCGCCGCGATCAGCATCGGCGTGTTGAGGAATCCGGCCACGCGGGTGCTGCGGGCGTCCATCCCCGGCCCGTAGCGGACGGGCTTGGCTGCGGCTTCAGCGCTCACCGGGACTGATTCGACGCCGCCCGGGCGACCCCCTTTGCGTACCATGAGCGGGCAATCAACTAACCCAGGAGATGTCTACTCGATGACCGTCAGCACCGCCACGCAGGACTACAAGGTGGCCGACATCGGCCTCGCCGACTTCGGGCGCAAGGAGATCGCGCTCGCCGAGGTCGAGATGCCCGGCCTGATGCAGACCCGCGAGGAGTTCGCCGCGGCGCAGCCGCTGAAAGGCGCGCGGATCACCGGCTCGCTGCACATGACGATCCAGACGGCGGTTCTGATCGAGACCCTGGTCGCGCTCGGCGCCGAGGTGCGCTGGGCCAGCTGCAACATCTTCTCCACCCAGGACCACGCCGCCGCGGCGATCGCGGAGACCGGGATCCCGGTCTACGCCTGGAAAGGCGAGACCCTGGAGGAGTACTGGTGGTGCACCGAGCAGGCCCTGCTGTGGCCCGACGGCGAGGGCCCGAACATGATCCTCGACGACGGTGGCGACGCCACCCTGCTGGTCCACAAGGGCACCGAGTTCGAGCAGGCTGGCGCGGTTCCGGACCCCGAGACGGCGGATTCGGGCGAGTTCAAGATCATCCTCGAAACGCTGCAGCGCTCGCTCGAGCAGGACCCGCAACGGTGGACCAAGGTGGGGGAGGGGATCCAGGGCGTCACCGAGGAGACGACGACCGGCGTCCACCGCCTCTACCAGCTGGCCGAGGCCGGGGAGCTGCTGTTCCCGGCGATCAACGTCAACGACTCGGTCACCAAGTCGAAGTTCGACAACCTCTACGGCTGCCGCCACTCGCTGGTCGACGGCATCAACCGCGGCACCGACGTGATGATCGGCGGCAAGGTCGCGGCCATCTGCGGCTACGGCGACGTCGGCAAGGGCTGCGCCTCCTCGCTGCGCGGCCAGGGCGCCCGTGTGATCGTCACCGAGATCGACCCGATCTGCGCGCTGCAGGCGGCGATGGAGGGCTACGAGGTGAAAACCCTCGACGACGTGGTCGAGACGGCTGACATCTTCGTCACCGCCACCGGCAACAAGGACATCATTACCGCCGGTCACATGGCGCGGATGAAGCACAACGCGATCGTCGGCAACATCGGCCACTTCGACAACGAGATCGACGTCGCCGGGCTCGAAGGCGGCGCCGCCGAGCGGATCAACATCAAGCCGCAGGTCGACGAGTGGCGCTTCGCCGACGGCCACTCGATCGTGCTGCTCTCCGAGGGCCGCCTGCTCAACCTCGGCAACGCGACCGGGCACCCGAGCTTCGTGATGTCGAACTCCTTCACCAACCAGGTGATCGCCCAGATCGAGCTCTTCGGCAAGAGCGTCCAGTACGAAGCGAAGCAGGTCTACGTGCTGCCCAAGCACCTCGACGAGAAGGTCGCCCGACTGCAT
Organism: uncultured Solirubrobacterales bacterium; assembly: GCA_963735235.1. Taxonomy (GTDB): domain Bacteria; phylum Actinomycetota; class Thermoleophilia; order Solirubrobacterales; family 70-9; genus VAYN01. The sequence goes on from CAVTKD010000009.1 coordinate 2,217, forward strand.
CTCGAGGCGCTCGGCGTGAAACTGACCGAGCTCAGCGCCGATCAGGCCTCCTACCTCGGTATTCCGGTCGAGGGCCCGTACAAGCCGGACCACTACCGCTACTAGGAACGTCTCAGGAGCGCCGCAGGCGGTCCGCCAGGGCCGCCTGCACGCCTGGCCACTCGGGCCGGACGATGCTGTAGAGCGCCGAGTCGCGGATGCGGCCGTCGGGCATCACCTTGTGTGCGCGCAGGATGCCCTCCGGCTGGGCGCCGAGGCGGACGATCGCGGCACGTGAGCGCTCGTTCAGCTTGTCGGTCAGGAGTTCGACCCGGTTGACCCTCGGACGCGGGGGCCGCTCAGCGTCACCTTTTCGATCGCCGCCAGTGGGTTATCGGAACCGGTCTCGACGCCCATCGGGCCAAGATAGACGTGGCTGGGTGAGTTCCGTAGTGTGGCGGCGATGGAGGGGACCGCGGTCGTGACCGGAGCATCGAGCGGGATCGGCGCTGCCACGGCGCGGGCGCTGGCCGGCGACGGCTACCGGGTGATCCTCGGCGCCCGCCGGCTCGATCGGCTCGAGGCGCTGGCGGACGAGCTCGACGGCGAGGCGATCGCGCTCGACGTGACCGACCCGGAGTCGGTGGCTGAGTTCGTTGCTCGAGTGGCGGCCTGCGACGTGCTCGTCAACAACGCCGGCGGCGCCCTTGGGCTGGAAGCCTTGGGCGAGGCCGACGAAGAGCTGTGGCGGACGATGTACGAGTCGAACGTGCTGGGGACGATGCGGATGACCCGGGCGCTGCTGCCGCACCTGATCGAGTCCGGGAACGGCCACGTGGTCGGGGTGACCAGCATCGCCGCCTTCGAGACCTACCGCGGCGGCGCCGGCTACACCGCCTCCAAGCATGCCCAGCGGGCGGCGCTGCGGACCCTGAGGCTGGAGCTGCTGGGCGAGCCGGTCAGCGTCACCGACGTTGCCCCGGGCATGGTCGAGACCGAGTTCTCGCTGGTCCGCTTCGAGGGCGACGAGGAGGCCGCCGCCAAGGTCTACGCCGGGATGGAGCCGCTGCGCGCCGAGGACGTCGCCGAGTGCATCCGTTGGGCCGTCGCCCAGCCGCCCCACGTAAACATCGACGAAATCGTCGTGCGTCCGCGCGACCAGGCGCGCGCCACCGAGGTCCACCGGCGCGACTAACCAAGCCGGCGCGGCGGGCCTAAACTGTGGCCATGTGTAGAAACATTCGCACCCTCCACAATTTCGAGCCAGCCGCGACCGAGGACGAGGTCCACGCTTCTGCGCTGCAGTACGTGCGCAAGATCAGCGGCTCCACCAAGCCCTCGCAGGCCAACCAGGAGGCGTTCGACGAAGCGGTCGAGGAAATCGCCGAGGTGACGGCGAAGCTGCTCGGCCGCCTGGTCACGACGGCGCCGCCGAAGGATCGTGAGGTCGAGGCCGCCAAGGCCAAGGCCCGTTCCGAAAAACGCTTCGCTGCCTGAGCCTAGGCTCGTACGCGGGACTCCAGAAACGACAAGACCCGCCGGAGCGGGTCGAGTCTGGTGACGCGGGGAACCACCCCGCACACGAATGACACTCTGCCTGAGGCTAGCACGGCAGTTCGGACCAGAACTCGACCGCTCCTGACGAATTTACAACTGCGGAGGGCGCCGGAATCGAACCGGACCCGATCGGTTGGATCGGGCACAACGAGTGTCATTCGTGTGGAGCACGCCTGTCTCCTTCACCCTCCTGCCGGCGATGCTAAGCAGGAGATCGCCCCTTGAAAAGTGGTGTCACACAGTTGGCACACTCTTTTGACAGTTAGGCTCGCGCCGACTGGGGCTCCCAGTGGAAGCGCTTGCTGGCGATGCGGGCGCCCACGAGCGCCCAGATCGCCAGCACGGCGAGGTTGCCGGCGTCGAGGCCGCTGCCGCTGGCGTCAGGGGAGAGGGTGGTCTGCAGGCCGAGCGCCAAGTGGTAGAGCGGGAAGATTTTGCCGATCGTCTCCAGCCACTGCGGCAGCTGGTCGACCGGGATCCAGATGCCGGAGAAGAAGGCGAGGATGACGACGGTGAAGGGACCGATCGTCGAGGCCGAGTCGGGGGTGGTGGTGAAGGCGGTGAGGGCGATGCCGAGCGAGCAGCAGGTCGCGGTCCCGAGCATGACGTAGAGGACGAAGGCGGGGAAGGTCGAGGTCGGGATCGGGACGTCGTAGCCGACCGCGCCGACCCACAGCAGCACCGCGGTCATCAGCAGCGCCTGCGCGGTCGCCCGCGTGATCTGGGCGGCGATGAAGGTCCAGGGCGGCACCGGCGTGCCCCGGTAGCGCTTCAACTGGCCGTTCTCGCGCTGGGTGGTGAGCGAGACGGCGAGCGTGGTGAAGGTCGAGAGCGCCACCGCGTAGGCGACGATCCCGGCCGTGAAGTAGGCCTGGGCGCTGATCCTGACGTCGTTGGGGAGGGTCGTTCCGTTGTCGCCGCTCTTGATGAAGATCGAGTTGAAGAGGACCAGCAGGATCAGCGGGAAGGCGACGGTGAAGATGATCGCCCGTGGCGTCCGCAGGGCGACCAGGATCGCCATCCGGGCCTGGGCGAGGACGATGCCGCGGTCCTTCACTCGCTCTCCGCCCGGGTCAGCTCGAGGAAGATGTCCTCGAGGTTGGGCTTGCGTACCTCGAGCTCTTCCAGTGCGGCGCCGCGTTCCGCGGCCAGGCCCAGCAGCGCATAGAGGTCCTGCTGGGGCCGCTCGGTCTCGATCTCGACCCGGTTGCCGGAGACCTGGATCGGGGCGGAGACGCGGCCGCTGATCTCCTCGAGGCCGAGCCCGCCGTCGAGCGTGAAGCCGATCACGGTGCGGCGGCCGAGGCTCTCTCCGAGCTCCTCGGTGCGGCCCTGGGCGACGATGTGGCCGTCGCGCAGGATCGCCACTCGGTCGGCCAGGTGCTGGGCCTCGTCCATGTAGTGGGTGGTGAGGAAGACGGTCTTGCCGAGCGCCTTCAGGCCCTCGATCATGTTCCAGGCGTCGCGGCGGGCGGTCGGGTCGAAGCCGGTGGTCGGCTCGTCGAGGAAGATCAGGTCGGGGTCGCCGACGATTCCGATCGCGACGTCGGCGCGGCGTTTCTGGCCGCCGGAGAGGGTGCCGATGCGGGCGTCGCGCTTGCCGCCGAGGCCGACCAACTCGATCGTCTCCTCGACCGGGCGCGGCGCCTCGTAGAAGCGGGCGAAGAGGGCGACCGCCTCGCGCACCGTCCAGAGCGGGTCGAGCTCGCACTCCTGCAGGACCAAGCCGACGCGGTTGCGCCAGGCGCGGGTCGGCGCGGCGGGATCGACGCCGAGGACGGCGACCTCGCCGCCGCTGCGCTCGCGGTAGCCCTCGAGGATCTCGATCGTGGTCGTCTTGCCGGCGCCGTTGGGGCCGAGGAAGCCGAAGACCTCGCCGGCTGCGACCTCGAAATCGAGGCCGCGGACGGCCTCGTTCTCGCCGTAGGACTTGCGCAGCCCGCTGACGCTTATCGCCACCTCACTCACTGGGCCCACGCTACCCAAGAGTCGCGCCTCGTAACCGGGCGCGAATAACGCTTGAGCCGGGAAACTAGTTTGCTAAACTAATTACCAACGCTAATCAATGACTCCGAAAGCCAAAGACACTCCGCTCACCGACGCCGCCGCCCGGTTGCGGCTCGGGATCGTGCGGACCGCGCGGCGGTTGCGCCAGGAGGCGGCGGCGGAGGCGACCGGCCTGACCCCGACCTCGACCGCGGCACTGGCGACGATCGATCGCCACGGCCCGCTCACCCCGAGCGAGCTGGCGAAGCTGGAGCGGGTGCAGCGGCCGACCGTGACCCGCACCCTGGGCTGCCTCGACCGCGAGGGACTGATCGAGCGCACGCCGGACCCGACCGACGGGCGCAGCGCCCTGGTCAGCGTCAACGCCGCCGGGCGCGAGCGCCTGCGGCGCCTGCGCGGGCGCAAGAACGCCTTTCTGGCGAAGCGAATGCAGGAGATGCCGGCGGCCGACATCGCCACGCTGGAGCGGGCCGCGGAGATCCTCGAGGGCATGCTGGAGAGTGAAGATGCGCCGGCCCGGCGCGGCCGCCCGTGAGCGCCGCCCTGCGCCGCTCCTTCAACTCGCTCGAAGTACCCAACTACCGGCGCTACTTCAGCGGCCAGCTGGTCTCACTATCCGGCACCTGGATGCAGACGGTGGCGGCGATCTGGCTGATCCTCAGCCTCACCGGCAGCGGCCTCGCCGTCGGCCTGACCACGGCGCTGCAGTTCCTGCCGATGCTCCTGGTCGGCGCCTGGGGCGGGTTGCTGGCCGACCGCTTCCCGAAACGGAAGCTGCTGATGACGACCCAGACACTGATGGCAATCCCTGCCGTCGGCCTCTTCGCGGTCGCGGCCACCGGCGTCGTCACCCCCTGGATGGTCTACCTGGCGGTCTTCGCGATGGGGACCGTAAACGCGGTCGACAACCCGGCCCGGCAGAGCTTCGTGATCGAGATGGTCGGGCCCGACCGGGTCGTCAACGCGGTCAGCCTCAACAGCGTGATCGTGCAGATGGCGCGGATCGTCGGGCCGGCGGTCGCGGGGCTGCTTATCGCCGGCTTCGGCGTCGTTCCCTGCTTCGGCCTCAACGCGCTCACCTTCGTGGCGATGATCGTCGCCCTCTGGGGGATGGACACGCGCGGCCTGCACACCGAGCCGGTCGCGCCGCGCGAGCCGGGCGCGATCCGCGCCGGCCTGCGCTACGTCCTCGCCACCCCCGAGCTGGCGGTGCCGCTGGCGCTGATGGCGCTGGTCGGGACGCTCGGCTTCAATTTCCAGGTGGTGCTGCCGCTGCTGGCCAAATTCAGCTTCGGCGGCGGCGCCACGACCTATGCGGTGATGGTCTCGGCGATGGCGGTGGGCTCGATCGGCGGCGCCCTCGTCAATGGCGCCCACGGCCGCACCGGGCCGCGCCTGATCGCCGGCGGCGCCCTCGCCTTTGGTGTCGCCGGCCTGCTCGCGGCCGCAATGCCCTCGCTGGCGCTGGAGATCCCGGTGCTGGCGCTGCTCGGTGCCGCCGCCGTCACCTTCGCGGCGACGATCAACTCCACCCTGCAGCTGGCGGTTGCCCCGAAGATGCGCGGCCGGGTGATGGCCCTCTACTCGGTCGTCTTTCTCGGCTCGACTCCGATCGGCGGCCCCCTGGTCGGCTGGCTCTCGGAGGCCTACGACCCCCGCGTCGCCCTGCTGCTGGCCGGCATCACCGGCCTCTCCGCCGCCTGGGCCGCCCACGTCTCCTTTGCCCGGCTGCGGGAGCGGGCGAGCCGAGAGGCCCACCCGCTCCACGCCTCCGCGTCCTAGCCGGTGTAGCCGGCGGACTTGAGGTAGGCCGCGGCGGCCTCCTTCGGGGTCTGCTTTTCGAGTTCGACCCGGGCGTCGAGCTCCTGCATCACCGGGAGCGTCAGGCCCTTCTGGACCTCGACGATCGTCTTTTCGTAGTCCGGGCCGGCTTCCTTCGCGGTCGAGGACTTGGTGACGAAAATGACGTTGCCGGCCGGGAAGACGTGCTTGTCGTCTTCGAGGATCACGAACTTGTCCTTCTCCGCCGCCAGCTGTGGGTCGGTGGTGAAGAGGATCGAGAGGTCGGCCTGTCCCTTTTCGAGGACGGTGTAGCGGAGGCCGATTTCGACCGGGTGGAAGGACTTGAACTTCAGCCCGTACAGTTTTTCGAGCCCGGCCAGGCAGTCGATCCGCTCGCGGCACTCGGGCGAGCCGTAGAGCGAGAGCTTTTCGGAGACGCCCTTGAGGTCGGAGACGTCCTTCAGCCCGTACTTTTCCGCGGTCGTCTTCAGCAGCCCGACCGCGTTGGCGCTGGCGAACGGGGTCGGCGGGAACGCCTCCAGGCCTTCCTTTTCGAATTCTTCGTTCGCTTTTTCCCACGCTTCGTTGGCGTCGGAGGGCACTTCTTCGGGTTCGAGCCCGAAGAACGAGGTCAGCGCCGTGCTGGCGTACTCCGGATAGCCGGAAACCGCACCGGACTTGACCGCCTGGTGGGCCACCGTTTCCGAGCCGAGGCTTAGATCGCTCTTGACCTTGTACCCCGCCGCGGTCAGGCCCTGGGCGTAGATTTCCCCGAGAATTTCCTGTTCGGGAAAGTTCTTCGAGCCGATCGTGAGGCTCACCTTGCCGTTGGCGGGGTTGGGGACGATCGTTCCTGCGCCTTCGCTTCCCCCTTCGCTCGAGGTGCTCGAGCTGCTGTCGCTGCTGCTGCCGCAGGCGCTGACGCCGATCGCCAGTGCGAGCGCGGCCAGCATCGCGAATGCCATGCGCAGCCTCGTTTTGTTGGACCTCACTTGTGGTGCCTCCTTGTGTGTTTTCGGACGGATCACGTGGCCTTCAGTCTCAGGCCTTTGGAAGTAAGCCGGCGTTGTAGCCCGGCAAGTGAAAACTCGATCACCAGAGCCAGCAGGGCGACCAGGATCGCCCCGGCCAGCACGCCGTTGTCGCCGTAGACGTTCTGGTTGATGATGAAGTCGCCCAGGGTCAGAACGCCGGCGATCGGCGCGATCGTCGCCGTCGCGACGATCGCGACCGCTGCTCCCCGGATGCCGGCAAAAATGGTCGGTATCGCCAGCGGGATCTCGACCTTGCGGAGGATTTCGAACTCGGACATGCCGATGCCGCGGGCGGCGTCGACGCTGGCGCGGTCCACCTGGTGGATGCCGACGAAGGAGTTGGCGAGGATCGGCGGCACACCGAGCACGGCGAGGGCGATCGTGAGATTTAGAACCCCGACGCCGATCAAGGCCGCCATGAACGCGATCAGGGCCAGCTCGGGGATCGCGCGACCGAGATTGCCCATCGCGATCGCGAACAGCTCGCCCGTTCCCCGGTGGCCCAGGTAAAGGCCGATCGGCAGGGCGACGATCAGCGCCGCCGCCATCGCAAGCGCCGTCAGCTCGAGCTGGGTGAGCGCCAGTTCGATCACCTGGTCGATGCCGCCGACGGTCTTGCCTCCGGTCACGTTCGAGGTCTGCGGCGTGAAGATGAATTCGATCGCGCCCTGGATCGACGCGAACACGGGGTGGGAGAGGACGGGCCCGGTCATGCCGCCGCCCGCCGCCAGGGCGTCAAGAAGCGTTGGATCGCGTACAGCAGCAGGCCGCACGAGACCGCGATCAGGAAGGCGATGCCTCCGGCGATGATCAGATTGGTCTTGAAGCTGATGCCTTCGCGAAGGATCGGTTCGCCGAGACCGCCGCCATGGGCGAATGCGGCCAGCGTCGCTATCGCCACCGTGCTGACCGTCGCAATTTGCAGCCCGGCGAAAATCTCCGGCAGCGCCAGTGGCAGCTCCACTTTCCAGAGAGTCTGCCGTTCGGTCAGGCCCATCCCACGAGCCGCGTCTTTGACCGACGAGGGGACGTTGGCGAGGCCGATGATCGTGTTGCGATAGATGATCTGCAGCGTGTAGGCGGTCAGGGCGATGATCGCCGTATCGCGCCCGCGGCCGGTGAAGGGCAGCAGCAGGAAGAAGAAGGCGACGCTCGGGATCGTGAAGAGCACGCCGGTACCGGCCAGCAGCGGCGGTTGCAGCCAGCGGTAGCGATGGGCCAGCAGCGCCAGGGCAAAGGCGACCACGAAGCCGACCGCGACCGAGATCACGACCAGTTCCAGGTGCTGGAAGGTCGGGGTCTCGTAACGGCTGATCAGATGTTCCTTCGCCCAGTCCCAGCAGAAGAACTTGCTGGTCGCCTGGCAGGGGAGCGTTTCCGACGTCCGTTCGTGGATGAACCCCTTGCCGACTTCACCCACCGCAGCCAGCGGCAGCGCCCCGAGGCTAGCCATGCGGACGCTCCACGGCACTGTGCTCCTCGGTCTTCGCCGCTGGGGATTTGAGGAACTCGGAGATGATCTCGACCGAGAGCACGCCGGCGATCCGGCCCTGGTGGTCGGCCACCGCCGCGTACTGGGCCTCGCCCTGGAGCAGATCCGCCAGCGCGTCGCGCATGATGTCGTCGCGGTCTAGCAGCGGGCCGAGTGGGGAGTCGGGCCTGGCGGGCACCGTGTCGGCACGCAGATCGCGCTCCGACAGCCAGCCGAGCGGGCGGCGCTCGCTGTCGACCAGCAGCGGGTAGGGGACCTCGACGTCGGGCCCGGCCAGCTTCGCCCGCACCTCGGCGGTCGGTTGGCCGACGTAGGCGAGCGGCGCCTCCCAGAGGTCGATGTCGGAGACCCGCATCAGCGCCAGCCGCTTCAGCGCCCGGTCGGCGCCGACGAAGTCCTCGACGAACTCGGTCGCCGGTGCCATCAGGATCTCGGCCGGGGTCGAGTACTGCTCGACCCTGCCGCCCTCCTTCATGATCGCGATCCGGTCGCCCATCTTGATCGCCTCATCGATGTCGTGGGTGACGAAGAGGACGGTCTTGCGGACCTGCGCCTGCAGGCGCAGGAACTCGTTCTGGAGGCGCTCGCGGTTGATCGGGTCGATCGCCCCGAACGGCTCGTCCATCAGCATCACCAGCGGGTCGGCGGCGAGCGCCCGGGCCACCCCGACGCGCTGCTGCTGGCCACCGGAGAGCTGGGCCGGGTAGCGGTCGCCGAGGCCGGGGTCGAGCCCGATCAGCTCCAGCAGCTCGGCGCTGCGCGCCTTGATCCGGTCCTTCTTCCAGCCCAGCAGCTGCGGCACGGCGCCGATGTTCTCGGTGATGGTGCGGTGTGGGAAGAGGCCGATCTGCTGGATCACGTAGCCGATCTCCCGCCGCAGCCTGGCCGCGTCCCGGTCGCGCACCGACTCGCCGCCGACGAGGATGTCGCCCTCGGTCATCTCGACGGTACGGTTGACCATCCGCATCGCCGTCGTCTTTCCACACCCCGATGGGCCGACCAGCACACAGATCTCACCGGCGGGAACTTCGAGGGTGAGGTGGTCCACCGCGGGGGCGCCGGAGCTGCCGTAGCGCTTGGTGGCGCCCTCGTAGCTGACGGAGGAGGCTCCGGGCTGGGACTGGGTTTCGCTAGTGGCCTCCGCCGCGGACACTTGAGGCGAGCCTATACCCCCTGGGCGCCGGTTTCAGTCCCCTGCGCCGTCGAATGGTGCTCGCAGTGGTGTGAGTTTTCGCGCCCTCTGGACAGCCAGAAGAGTGCCACGAAAATCACCGTGCCGGCCAGGTTGAGGACCAGCTTGTAGTCGAGCTGGATCGTCCCGAAGATGTCGGTGCGGGTGGGGCGGGGGCCGCTCGGGATCAGCCCGGCGAGCCCGAAGACACCGTCGACGATCAGCGCCGCGATGACGATCGTGACGAACATCAGGGCGCTGATCCGCAGCGCGAAGGCGGTGCCGTAGTACTTGCGGTAGGCGAGCACGATCGGCAGCACGATCAGGTCGGCGAAGATGAAGGCGACGACCCCGGCGAAGCTGATCCCGCCCGACCACAGCACCGCCGCCAGCGGCACGTTGCCGACCGAGCAGACGAAGCTGAGGATCGCGATCACCGGTGCGACGAGGACGTTCTCGAGCGTCTGCACGAGCGGCGGCGCGCTGGTTATGAAGAGGACGTTGAAGAAGTCGTCGCCGAGCAGGCCGATGAAGCCGGCGAGTAGGAAGCCGATTGCGATCTCCTTCCAGAGCATCCGCCAGTCGCCGCGGAAGTTGCCGGCGACGTCGGCCCAGGCGTCGGCGGAGGTCAGCCGCGCTCGCCAGCCCATTGCCTCCTCGCCGCCGCCCTCGTGCTCGTGCCCGCTCTGCGCCTCCTGGGCGTGGCGGCGGGCCTGCTCCTCCAGCCGCGGCGAGACGAAGCGGCGCAGCAGCAGCGCCATCAGGGCGATCATGACGATGCCGCCGACGTACTCGGCCAGCGCGAACTGCCAGCCGATCAGCACCCAGAGGACCAGCCCCAGCTCCCAGACCAGGTTGGTCGAGGCGAACTGGAAGGAGAGCGCGGTGACCGCTGAGGCGCCCTTCTGGAACAGCGACTTGGCGATCGCGATCGCCGCGTAGGAGCAGGAGGAGGAGGCGGCGCCGAGCCCGGTCGCCTTCGCCACCGGGACGAAGCCGTGGCCGGAGAGGTTGGCTTCGATCCGCTCGCGGGGTACCCAGGCCTGGACGATCGCGGAGATCGCGAAGCCCAGCACCAGCGCCCACCAGACCTCGTAGGCCATCAGGAACGACTGTTCGAAGCCCTCGCCGATCTTCTCGAGGACCGCGCTCATCGGGCGACGAAGCGACCCAGGGCCGCCATCAGCTCGTCGACCTTCTCGACCCGCTCACCGCCCTCGGCCTCGATCATGCAGTGACGCGTGTGGTCGTCGATCAGGCCCAGCGCGACCTTGTCCAGCGCCGCCTCGATCGCGCCGATCTGGGTCAGCACGTCGATGCAGTAGCGCTCCTCCTCGACCATCCGCGAGACCCCTCGCACCTGCCCCTCGATCCGGGAGAGGCGCTTCAGCAGCTTGTCCTTGTCCGCTTGGTATCCGACCATGCAAAGACCGTAACAGATACCCCTAGGGGGTATATGAGATCAGAGGCCGAGGTGGCAGGCGCGCTCGGCGGCGCGGGCGACGACCTCATCCTGCTCCGGGACCGCGCCGGCGCGCATCAGCACCCGACCGGCGACCACGGTGGTGTCGACGACGGAGCCCGAGGCGGCGTAGACGAGGCCCTCGGTGAGGTCGCCGATGCCGAGCTCGGGTGAGCCCGGCCGCAGCAGCAGGAAGTCGGCCGGGGCACCGGCCGTGAGCGGCTCGCCGGCGCCGAGCAGCGGCGCCCGGGCGCCGCTGGCGACCGCCCAGGCCTCGGCGGCGTCGATCGCGGTCGGGTCGGCGGCGGCGTGCTTCTGGATCAGCGCGAAGGCCTTGAGGTCGGCGAAGAGGTCGAGCGAGTCGTTGGAGCCGGCGCCGTCGGTGCCGAGCCCGACCGCGACCCCGGCCGCCCGCGCCGCCGGGTGCGGGAAGACGCCGCCGACCGCGAGCTTCATGTTGGCGACCGGGTTGGTGACGACGGTGCAGCCGCGCGCGGCGATCAGCTCCAGCTCCTCACGGTCCAGCCAGACGCCGTGAGCGAGCACGGTGCGCTCGCTCAGCATCCCCACCCGGTCGAGGTAGGCGGCGGGGCGGAGGCCGTGGCTGGCGACGCACTCCTCGACCTCGTGCTCGGTCTCGGAGAGGTGGATCTGGATCGGCACGCCGCGCTCGCCGCCCAGCTCGGCGATCCAGCGCAGCGACTCCTCGCTGACCGTGTAGATCGAGTGCGGCGCCAGCGCCGGCTCGATCGCCGGCCCGAGCCGGCCGAGGCGCTCGAGGCTGCGCAGGGCCGTCTCACGCATGCCGGCGGCGTCGCGGTCGAGGTCGAAGAGCGGGGCGCCGATCGTGGCCCGGATCCCGGCGTCGGCGACGGCGCGCGCGGTCGCCTCCGGATGCCAGTACATGTCCCAGAAGCGGGTCGTGCCGGTGCGGGTCATCTCCATGCAGGCGAGGCGGGCGCCCCAGTAGACATCCTCCTCCTCGAGCTTCGCCTCGACCGGCCAGATCCGTTCCTGCAGCCAGGGCATCAACGGCAGGTCGCCACCGGAGCCGCGGAAGAGCGTCATCGCGGCGTGGGTGTGGCCGTTGACCAGCGGCGGGACCAGCGGGGCGCCGGCGGCGTCGATCGTCTCGTCGCCGAGCCGGGCGACGACCTCGGTCCCGATCGCCGCGATCCGCCCGTCCTCGCAGCGCACGCCCACGGTCTCGCCGTCGAGCACGGCGCCGGTCACGGTCAGGCTCATCTGCCCACCGCCCCCAGCCGCGGCAGCACCGCCGCCAGGCCGTCGCGCAGGAGGGTCGCATTGGCGATGCGATCGGCGTCGAGCTCGGCGAGGCTGAGCGAGCCGGCACCGACTCCGTTGGCGAGGTTGTCGACGACGCAGAGGGCCGCGTAGTCGAGCTCCAGCTCACCGGCGACGACGCACTCGGAGGCGATCGTCATCCCGACCACGTCGGCGTGGGCCGCGATCGTCCGGATCTCGGCCGGGGTCTCGAAGCGGGGCCCGAGCGTCTGCCAGTAGACGCCGCCGTCGCGCGGCGACTGGCCGCCCGCCTCCCAGGCCTCGATCACTTCGCGCCGCCAGCGCGGGTCGAAGCCCGGCGCGGTGTGGGCGCGGGCGTCGGCGAAGATCGAGGGCGCCTGGTCGAAGGCGATGAAGTCGTCGGGGCAGATCAGGCTGCCGACCGGCAGCGCGGCGCTGAGCGAGCCGACCGAGCCGATCGCCAGCACCCGGTCGCAGCCCTGTTCGGCCAGCGGCCGCAGGTTGGCGGCGTGGTCGATCTCGTCGGGGAGGACGTAAGGAGCGTCGGGTCCACCGTGGCGCTGGACGATCGCCGCCCCGTGCTCGGCCGCCGCCGCGGCGATCTCAGCGCCGCCGGGCCCGAGCGCGTTGCTGCCGAGAATGACCGCAAGCCGTCCGATCGGCCGATCCTACGCGCCCTCGCCGTTCAGCTCTCGCGCCTGGCCTTGAACGCCGCCGCCGCGTCATCGTGGTCGACGATCGGCTCGGGGTAGTTGAGCCTGCCGAAGCCTTCCATCAGCCAGGGGCGGAAGATCGCCTTGCCGCGCACCGACTCCAGCTCCGGCAGGTAGCGCCGCACGTACTCGCCGCCGGGGTCGAAGCGTTCCGCCTGGCGCAGCGGGTTGAGGACGCGGTTGGGGCGGGTGTCGTTGCCGGTGCCGGCCACCCACTGCCAGTTGCCGGCGTTGTTGGCGATCTCGCCGTCGCTGAGCAGGTCCCAGAAATGGCGGGCGCCCCGGCGCCAGTCGATGTATAGATCCTTGGTCAGGAAGGAGGCGACGGTCATCCGCGCCCGGTTGTGCATGAAGCCCTCCGCGGCGAGCTGTCGCATCGCCGCGTCGACGAGCGGGTATCCGGTCAGGCCCTGCTGCCAGGCCTCCAGCGCCCGCCGCGAGCGCGACCAGCGATCGCCCCGCGGGCGGTAGTCGCGGCGGAGGAGGGACGGGTTGGCGGCGAGGACCTGGTGGTGGAAGTCGCGCCAGCAGAGCTGGCGCACGAAGGGCGCGCCTCCGGGCCGCTCGCGCGCTTCCTGTGCCAGCGCCAGCGGCGAGACGCAGCCGAAGCGCAGGTGGGCACTGAGCCGCGAGGTCGCGTCGCCGGCCAGGTCGTCGTGGCGCTCGTCGTATTCGCCGAGGCCGTCGCGGAGGAAGGCCCGGGTCAGCCGCCGTCCCTCGGTCTCGCCCCCGGGCGCCCGCCCGGGGGAAGGCGTGCCGTCGGTCATCTTGTCGAGGGCCGGCACGCGTCCAGCGCGGAGCTTGGTGGGGACGGCGAGTTCGCGCGGCGGCCCGAACCGCCGCCGCAGCGGCAGCTCGCTCCAGGCCCGGTGGTAAGGAGTGAAGACCTTGAAGTGGTCGCCCCCGGCCGGGGTCACCGCGCCCGGCGGTACGATCGCCACCCCCGGGTGGGTGTGGAAGGCGATCCGCTCCGTCGCGCAGGCCTCGGCCAGCCGCCGCTCGCGCGCTACCGCGTAGGCGCTGTAGTCGGCGCTGACATGCAGCTCCGCGGCGCCGCACTCGCGCGCCACCGCGATCGCCTCGGCGACCGGGTCGCCGCGCCGCAGGAAGAGCCGCCCGCCGGCGCCGCGCAGCGACTCGTCGAGGTCCAAGAGCGCCTCGCGCATGAAGGCGACCCGGTTCGGCGCCGCGAGGCGCGAGCCGAGCAGCGCCTCGTCGAGGACGAACAGCGGCAGCGTCCGCTCGGCCCGCGCCGCCGCCGCCAGGGCCGGGTTGTCGTGGACGCGGAGGTCGCGGTTGAAGAGGACGAGGGCGGTCTTCACTTCGCTTATGGTGACCCCATGGCCGACCGCCCGTCAGGCAGGGACGAGACCGAGGGTGAGCGGCTCGACCGCAACCTCGGCGAGCTGCTGCAGGAGCTGCGGGTGGCGCTGCCCGGCGTCCAGGTCCTCTTCGCCTTCCTGCTGGCGGTGCCGTTCACCCAGAACTTCACCAAGATCACCAGCTTCGACGAGCGGGTCTACTTCGGAACCCTGCTCTGCACGGCGATCTCGGCGGCGCTGTTCATCGCCCCCTCCGCGTACCACCGACTCACCTTCCACTACCAGCACAAGTCCCAGCTGGTCTTCCTCGCCAACCGCTTCGCGATCGCCGGCCTCGGCTTCCTGGCCCTGGCGATGACCGGGGCGATCATGCTGGTCACCGACGTCCTCTTCGGGACGGTCACGACCGCGGTCACGGCCGGGCTGGCACTGACGATGTTCGTCTTGCTCTGGGGCGTACTGCCACTGCGGCAACGGTTCAAGTACCGCGCCCAGGGGCTGCCGCACGACGATCCGCCCTCATCAGCCTGAGTTCGGTCTCCAGCTCGGCGAGGAAGGGAAGCTCCGGGGCTTGCCGCGCGAGCAGGTCCAGGTCCGCTTCCCAGACCACCACCTTGACGTCCAGCGGTGCCTTCAGTTCGGCTCCGACCGCCTCGCCCTCGTCGGCGTAGACGCGTCGCAGGGCGCGGATGTTGGCGAGCTTGTCGGCGGCGTAGATCTTCAATGCGTCCCTTCCGGCCGCCTCGACGTCAGCGCGGTGGACGTCCTTGCGTCGCTGGTAGGACTCGATCTCTTCGGCATCGGTCAGCGCGGCGACCAGCTCGGCGACGCCGTCGCCGAAGCGCAGGCGAATCTCCTCGACCTCGATCTCGCTCTCCTCGACCACGTCGTGCAGCAGCCCGGCCGCGAGCACCGTCTCGGAGCAGCCCTGGCCGGCGAGCAGCTCGGCGACGGTCAGCGGGTGCTGGATGTAGGGCATGCCGCCGCTGCCGTTGCGGAGCTGACCGGCGTGGGCCTGGCGCGCCATCTCGAGTGCCTCGCGAACCAGCTGCGAGCGCTTGGCGACTGCATCGATCCGGGTGGTCGACGGCACTGGACCGAGAGTAGCGCTCAGGCCGCGGTGACGGCCGGACTCGGCGCCCGCGCCGGCAGCTCGTACTCGGTCCCCTCGGCGCCCAGCTCGACGGCGCCGTCGAGCCCGCCCAGCTCGCTCCAGCGCGCCCGCGCTTCGGCGCTCATCGCGTCGAGGAACTCGTCGGAGTGCATCGGGTCGTGGTGGAAGAGCACGGTGCGCTCGGCGGCGGTGCGGCGGGCGAAGGCGAGCGAGTGCGAGAGCGCCGAGTGCCCCCAGCCGATGTGGCCGGGGTACTCGGCGTCGGTGTACTGGCCATCGTGGATCAGCAACGAGGTGTCCTCGGCGAGCGCGAAGCCGGAGATCCAGTCCTCCTCCAGCCGCTCGAGGTCGGCCCCGAGCGCCGGCTCGTGATCGGGGATGTAGGTGAGCGAGGAGTCGCCGTCGTCGATCCGGTAGCCGAGCGTCGGCCCGCGATGCGAGACGGAGGCGGCGCGGATCCGCGCCGGGCCGATCTCCCACTCGGTCTCCGGGCAGTGGCGGAAGGAGACGTCGCAGGGCAGCTCGCGCACCTCGACCGGCGAGAGCGGGGCGGAGATGTAGCGGGCGATGCGGTCGCGCAGCGAGGCGTCGGGCGAGGCCGGGCCCCAGATCACGATCTCGGTTTGCGGCCGGAAGGCGGGGGCGAAGAAGACGAGGCCCTGGATGTGGTCGAGGTGGAGGTGGGTGAGGAGGATGTGCAGCCGCGTCGGCGCCTCGCCGAGGTCGATGCCGAGGCTGCGGATGCCGCTGCCGGCATCGAGCGCCAGCAGCGAGCCGTCGGAGAGGGTGACCCCGACGCAGGAGGTGTTGCCGCCGTAGCGGATCGTCTCCGGCCCGGGGGCCGGGATCGACCCGCGCGTCCCCCAGAGCTTGACCTTCACGCCGGCGCCGACCCGTTGGCGTCCATCTCGGTCGGCCAGAAGATCGCGATGCCGCCCTGGGAGCCGTGCGCGGTGAGGATCGGGAAGGCCGAGACCTCGACCGAGTGGCTGCTGCCGTCGGTCGAGTGGATCACGTACTCGGCGTGGGCGGGGCGGCCGCTGCGGACCGCGGTCACCAGGGGCAGCTTGTCGTAGGGGATCGGCTCGCCGTTCTCGTCGAAGGGGCCGAACATCGAGCCCCACTCGTCGGGGCCGACCGTGCCCAGTTCCTCGAAGCGTTTGCCGAGCATCATCCCGGCGGCCTCGTTGTAGAAGGCGAGGACGCCGCCCTCGTCGACCAGAAAGGCAGGGGTCGAGAGCGCCGACATCAGGTTGCGAGCGAGGATCAGCTCGAGGGGCCTCTGCGTCACAAATGACACTTTAGTTTGTGAAAGGAAGGTAGCTAGGCATTGGCCGGGATTGCCCTGCGGAAAGCTGAATGGGCAGCCTCTTCGCCACGGCTACCCAGATGAGTGAGTTTGATCACACGTTGCAGGGTTTCGAGTAGAACTCCGTGCCGATGCGCGAGCGCACCCGCACTTACGGAGTCGCGATGGCTCTCAACCGGCCGGTTGCTCTCTGGGGGCGCCTGCGGGTCGAGGGCCTCGAGGCGGTGCCCGAGAGCGGGCCGCTGCTGATCCTCGGCAACCACGACAGCCACTGGGACCCGATCATGGTCGGGATTGCCGCCCGCAAGCGCCGGCAGATCCGCGCCCTGGCGAAATCCGACCTCTGGAAGGTGCGCGGCCTGGCCCCGATCCTCAACGGCATGGGCCAGATCCCGATCGAGCGCGGCAAGGGCGACAAGCAGGCCCTGGCGCGGGCGATAGAGGCGCTGCGGGCCGGTGTCTGCATCGGCGTCTTCCCCGAAGGCACCCGCTCGCGCGGCAAGGTGCTGCGCGCCCGCAGCGGCGTCGGCCGGCTCGCCCAGGAGGTGCCGGAGGCCCACATCACCCTGGTCGCGATCGAGGGCACCTCGGACCTCACCGGCTTCCCCCGCCGCCCCAGCATCCGCCTGCGCTTCTTCAACCCCGCCGGCGGCCAGCCCCACCCGGACGAGGACCCCGGCGAGCTCTCGGCCCGCCTCCTCGCCGAGATCCGCGCGCTGGTCGAGCCGTCGATCTCCTACCGCAAGCGGGGCGCTGGGTCGTAGGTCGGGGCCGCAAGGGCTCCTTTCCTACGAATGCCCCCGGGGCTAGTCGCCCGCCTCTTCGCCGTTCGCGTGCAGCGCGTACCACTGGGCACCGAAGGAGGAGAAGTCGTTGCCGTTGGCTTCGCCCGGCTTTTTGTCGGCCACGTAGGTGTAGAGCGGGTGGCCGGCGTAGGTGGCCTGGACGGTGCCGTCGCTGCGCTTGGTCGTGCCGAGTTTGGAGGACATCGCGCCTTCGCCGGCCGTCGGGGCGCCTTCGGTGAGCACCGGCGGCCAGACCTTGGCGCAGTTGCCGTAACAGGACGAGGTGGTGCCCTTGTCCTTGTGGAAGTCGTAGACGGTAAAGCCCTTGGCATCAACCAGAACCGGGCCGGCCTTGGGGGCATTGGCGACGGTCAGCACGGCGACGCCGCTTTCCGCGCCGGCGGGCGCCTTTTCGGCGGCGGTGCTGGTGCTGCCGCCTCCACCGTAAGCGCCGCCGGAGCCGCCGCCGGTGCTGTCGCTACTGCTGCCGCAGCCGGCGATTGCCAGCGCCGCGGCGATTGCCAGCAGCGCGAATGCGTAGGTGGTCCTGGTCACGTGGCGTCCTCCTGGGTTTGATTGTCTGCCGTCGCCCCGGTCACGTCGACCGGGGCGGTGAAGGTTCGGTTGCCGGCGCGGACGCTGATCGCCCTGGTCCGGGAGAGGTCGAGCGCCGAGCTGAGCACGGCCTCGGAGTCGTCTCCCCAGCGGTAGCGGAAGGTCCCCGCCGGGACCCTGGTGCCGTGCGGCCCGCGCAGGAAGACCCGGCAGAGGGTGCCGGAGCGGATCCCGCTCACGTACATGCGGATCTCGGTGCCGTAGGCGTGCGGCTCCAGCGTCGCGTCGATCTTGACCCCGGCCGGCAGCGAGGCGAAGTCGACGTGCTGCTCGGGGTTGCCGCCGCTGCCGCCGGGCAGGACCGCGATCGCCAGCACCGCCGCCGCCGCGGCCACCGTCGCGCCGCTGAGGCCGAAGGCGAAACGCCGTCGCTGTTGCCGCTTGCGTGTCCCCCGGCGCTCGTCCTCGATCGTCGCCGCGATCCGCTCGCCCAGCTCCGCCGAGGGCTGCGGCGCCGGCCGGCTGAAGCGGTCGGGGTCGGCGAGCGGCAGCAGGCGCGCCACCGGGGCCAGCGAGTCGGCCTCGGCACGGCATGCGGGGCAGCCCTCCATGTGCGCCTCGAGCCCGGCCCGCTCGTCCGCCGGCAGCTGGCCCAGCGCGTAGGCGCCGAGCGAGTGGCGCCAGTCGCGGCATTTGTCAGTCTTCATAGCCCATCTCCTCCAGCACGACGCGCAGTGCCCGCAGCCCGTAGTAGACGCGGCTCTTCACGGTTCCCTCCGGCACGCCGAGCTCCTCGGCGACCTCGTTGTAGGGGCGGCCGCGGTAATGGGTCTCGACGAGGACACGGCGATGGTCCTCGCCGATTCGCCGCATCGCCTCCTCGACCTGCCAGGAGAGCAGCGCCTCTTCGAGCGGTTCGACCGAAGGCTCGATGCCGCCCTGGGCGACGCCGGGGCGGACGGCGCGGGCGCGGCCGAGGTCGATGACGACGTTGCGCAGGATCGCGAACAGCCAGGTCCGCAGCGAGCCGATCTCCGGGTCGAAGCGCTCGCCGGCGCGCCAGGCGCGCACGAAGGTCTCCTGCACCGCCTCTTCGGCCAGGCCGGAGTCGCCGAGCGAGCGCATCGCGAAGCCGTAGAGCTCGCCGGAGTGCGCGGCGTAGGCCTCGCGCACGTCCCGCTCACGGCTCAGCGCTCCGGCAGGCATCGCATCCGATCTTGAAGCAGTCGAGGAATCACGGCTGCACGGACTACGTAGAGGCAGAGCGGCGGGTTCAGCCTCGCTGGGCCTCGCGGCGAGGACGGCGCCCCCGGCACCGGCACTCGCCGGCACCGGGAGGCGGCAGCTTCAGGGGACCGGCTTAGAGTTTTCCGATCTTGAAGATTTTCGTCCCGCAATCGGGACAGAAACCCTGGATCGCCGGGCGGCCATTTTTCATGGTCACCTGTTTGGCGTCTTTGATCTCAACCTTCTTGCGCTCTTTGACGCAGTAGCCCTCAGGCATAAAAGGCCCTCCTTTCGCTGCCGCTTCGCGGCAAAGCTCGCGTTCCCACGCGAGGTGGATTGAGGCGAATGTAACGCAGGTCGGGGACACGACGCATGGGTATCGTGATTTTTCGCACAAAACGGCCGGGACGCCGGGTCAACTACCCTGCCCCCCGCACTTCAAGGATCCACCACGCTCTCAAGGAGACCACGCATGCCTGAAGCAGTCATCGTCGACACCATCCGCACGCCGATCGGCCGTGCCTTCAAGGGCTCGCTCGCCCAGCTGCGCCCCGAGGAGATGGGCGCCTTCGTCGTCGACCAGCTGCTCGAGCGCAACCCCGACGTCGACCCCGCGCTCATCGAGGACGTCATCTGCGGCTGCGGCATGCCGCAGGGCCTCGAGGCCTTCAACATCGGCCGCATCATCTCCCTGCTTTCCGAGAAGCTGCCGCAGACGGTCAACGGCGTCACCGTCTCCCGCTACTGCGCCTCCAGCCTCGACGCGATCCGCCACGCGGGCAACGCGATCAAGGCCGGCGAGGGCGATGTCTACCTCGCCGCCGGAGTCGAGTGGGTCAGCCGCTTCAACGAAGCTGCTGAGCCGGTCCGCGTGGATGACCGCAACGAGAACCTGATCGGTGAGAACGGCCAGCCCAACGCCTACATCGACATGGGCATCACCGCGGTCAACGTCGCCAACAAGTACGGCGTCAGCCGCGAGGACATGGACAAGTTCGCGCAGCGCTCCCAGGAACTCGCCGTAAAGTCCCAGGAAGACGGCTTCTTCGACCGCGAGATCGTCCCGGTCACCTTGCCCGACGGCACCGTGGTCGCCAAGGACGACGGCCCCCGCGCCTCTTCGACGCTGGAGAAGCTCGCCTCGCTGCCTGAGGCCTTTGGCGGCGGCGGCGTCACCGCCGGCAACTCCTGCCCGCTCAACGACGGTGCCGCCGTGGCGCTGATCATGAGCGACACCAAGGCCAAGGAGCTGGGCCTGACCCCGCGCGCCCGCATCGTCACCGCCGCCACCTACGGCAACGAGCCGGAGCTGATGGGCGTGGCCCCGATCGGCGCGATCAAGAAGGTGCTGGACCGGGCCGGGATGACGATCGACGACGTCGGCGCGGTCGAGCTCAACGAGGCCTTCGCCGCCCAGGTGATCCCGATCATGGACGAATGCGGGATCGCCGAAGACAAGCTCAACACCCACGGTGGTGCGATTGCCCTCGGCCACCCCTTCGGGATGACCGGCGCCCGCATCATGGGCACCCTGCTCAACGTAATGGAGACCGACGACCACCAGGTCGGCCTCGAGACGATGTGCGTCGCCGGAGGACAGGGCGAGGCCATGATCGTCGAGCGCGTTTGAGGCCGGCTGGCCAGCGCATATCGGCGTCCTCGGTCGCTTGTGTGCGGAGCACACGGCGCTCCCTGCGTCCTTGATCTGCTCGACCAGACGACCTCAACGACGGTAGGGAGCAATGACCGACCGCTCGAAGATGACGCCGGAGAGCATTCGCGCTTTCATCGGCGACAGCTTTCCCGGTGATCTCGGGATCGAGCCGCTGGAGATCGAGGACACGCACGCCCGGGGCAGGATCGTCGTCGACCGGCGGCACCTGCACCCGGGCGGCTTCGTCCACGGCGGCGCCTGGACCGCGCTCGGCGACACCGTCGCCGCCTGGGCGACCTTCCGCAACATCCCGCCGGGCAGCGACTTCACGACGATCGAGCTGAAGCTGAACGTCTTCGCTGCCGGCCTGCCGGGCGACGAGATCGTCGCCGTCGCCGAGCCGCTCCACGTCGGCCGCAGCACCGTCGTCATCGAGGTCCGGATCGAGCGCATCCGCGCCGGCGACAGCCGCCTCGCCGCAAATCTGATCGTTACTCAGTTCGTATTGCCGCCCGACGACGCCTGACCGGCACATTTCGGCGTCCTCGGTCGCTCGCGTGGGAGCACGCCACGCTCCCTGCGTCCTTGAACTGCTTGGTCAGTCGGCTTCTTTTGTTTCTAGGGGTGCTTCTAA
>CAVTKD010000010.1:0-196738 GCA_963735235.1 uncultured Solirubrobacterales bacterium
TACTCGATGGTGGCGATGGGGTCGCCGCTGCCGACGGCGTCGCCGACTTTGACGTTGAGGGCGGTGACTTTACCGGGGCGGTGGGCGGTTATCTCGTTCTCCATCTTCATCGCCTCGACGATGCAGATCAGATCTCCCTCGGCCACCTCGGCGCCCTGCTCGACGGCGACTTTGAAGACGGTGCCCTGCAGGGGCGAGGGGAGGGTGGCGCTGGAGGCGCCGCCGCCTCCAGCCGCTTTGCGCTCGCGCTTCGGGGGCTTCTTGCCGCCCGCGGCACCCGCGGCTCCGCCGGCGCCGGCCTCGCCGATCACCTTGACGTCGAAGAGCTTGCCGGAAACCTCGACCTTGTAGTCGCGGGCGACCATCTCGGCGCCCTCCTCCGCCTCGGGGGCGGCGACCTCCTCGGGGGCGGTCGACTTCAGCCAGTCGCGGTCCTCCATCAGGTCGCGGCAGGTCTCCCCGCGCGCCCACTGCCCGGTGGCGAGGATCGCCTCGTGGAAGGGGATCAGGGTGGTCAGACCACCGACCTCGTATTCGCCCAGCGCCCGCAGCATCCGCTGCGTCGCCTGCTCGCGGTCGACGTCCCAGACGATCAGCTTGGCGATCATCGGGTCGTACATCGGCGTCACCTCGGAGCCGGCTTCGACGCCTGAGTCGACGCGCACGCCTGGGCCGGCGGGCTCACGGTAGGTGGTGATCGCACCGGGGGCCGGGGTGAAGTTCTTGTGCGCCGCCTCGGCGTTGATCCGGCACTCGATCGCGTGCCCGCGCAGGTCGACGTCCTCCTGGGCGAGCGAGAGCGGCTCGCCGGCGGCGACCAGAACCTGCTCGCGGACGATGTCGACGCCGCTGACCATCTCGGTCACGCAGTGCTCGACCTGGACCCGGGTGTTCATCTCGAGGAAGAAGTACTCGTCGCCGACCTGCATCCCCTCGACCGTGCCGGCGCCGCGGTAGCCGACCGCCGCCGCCGCGTCGGTGGCGATCTTGCCGATCCGCGCCCGCATCTCGGCATCGACCTGTGGCCCGGGGGCCTCCTCGATGACCTTCTGGTGGCGGCGCTGGATCGAGCAGTCGCGCTCGCCGAGGTGGATCACGTTGCCCTGCGAGTCGGCCAGCACCTGGACCTCGACGTGGCGCGGGTCCTCCAGGTAGCGCTCGACGTAGACGCGGTCGTCGGAGAAGAACTTCTCGCCTTCGCGGGCGGCGCCGTCGAAGGCCTCCTCGAGGTCGTCGGGCGTCATCGCCACGCGGAAGCCCTTGCCGCCGCCGCCGCCCGCCGCCTTGCAGGCGACCGGGTAGCCGGCTTCGTCGGCCTGCACGCGGGCCGCGGCGACGTCCTTCGCGGGCTCAGTCGCACCGGGCACGATCGGCACTCCGGCCGCGGCCATGATCTCGCGCGCCCGGGTCTTCGAGCCCATCTCTTCGATCGCCTCGGCGGGCGGGCCGATGAAGACGATGTCGGCGGCGGCGCAGGCCTTGGCGAAGTCGGCGTTCTCGGCGAGGAACCCGTAGCCGGGATGGATCGCCTCCGCCCCGGCCTCCTGCGCCGTCGCGATGATCTTCTCGATGTTCAGGTAGCTCTCCGCCGGCACGGCCGGCCCGATCAGAAACGCCTCGTCGGCCTCGCGCACGTGCGGCGCCTCGCGGTCGATCTCCGAGTAGACGGCGACCGAGACGATCCCCATCTCCTTCAGGGTCCGGGCGACCCGGATCGCGATCTCGCCGCGGTTGGCTATGAGCACCTTCTGGAACACGGCGGCGCAGTCTATTTACGAGCGCGGAGGAACGCGTGGGCGAATAGGCTGCCGGCCTGATGTTGATCGAGCTGCAGAGTCATTCGACCGTCTCCGACGGTCAGTTGGAGCCGGCTGGAGTCGTCGAGAAAGCCGCGGAGGCTGGCGTCACGACGCTGGCGCTGACGGATCACGATGCGGTCGCGGGGGTCGTCGAGGCCGAAGAGGCGGCGCGCGGACTGGGGGTCGAGCTGGTGCCGGCGATCGAGATGTCGTGCGTGCACGAGTACGCGGAAGACCTGCATGTCTGCGGCTACTGGATCGATCTGGAAAAGATGGCGCCGGCCTGCGAACGGGCGCAGCAGGAGCGGCGAACCAGGGCCGGGGAAATCGTTGAGAACCTGCGGCGCGAGGGCTTCGACCTGACCCTCGACGACGCGATCCGCGAGGCCGGCGCCGCCGACTCGATCGGGCGCCCGCACATCGCCAAGGCGGCCGGCGCGACCGGCGACCTCGGCCCCTTCTTCGAGGAGTACCTGGTGCCCGGTGCCAAGGCCTTCGTGCCCCGGCGCTGGCCCAGCGCCGGGCAGGCGATCGAGCTGATCCACGAGGCCGGCGGCGTCGCCGTCATCGCCCACCCCTACTGGGACATCTCCGAGCCGGACAAGGTCGAGGACCTGATTCGCTCGCTCGACGCCGACGGAGTCGAGACCTTCTACCCCTCCCACAGCAAGGAGCAAGCCGAACACCTGCTGGCCCTCTGCGACGAGCTCAGCCTCGTCCCCACCGCCTCCTCCGACTACCACGGGCCCACCAACAAGACCTTCGCCAAGTTCGGCGCCTATGACACCTACGGCCTCGGCGAGCCGCAGGTCCCCGCTCGGCCTTAAGTCGAAGCAGCTCTAGCCGAGCAGCGCGAGGACCTGCCGCACAGCCGTCTCAAGGTCCGCGTCCGTCTTCAGCTCCGGCTCCGTCGGCGCCTCGTAGGGGCTGCCTACCCCGGTCAGGTCGGTGATCTCGCCGGCGCGGGCCTTCGCGTAGAGGCCCTTGGGGTCGCGCCGTTCGCACTCCTCCAGGGGCGTGTCGACGTGGACCTCGTAGAAGGGCAGGCCGGCCCGCTCGTGGGCCGCCCGGACCTTGTCGCGATCGGCTTTGTAGGGGCTTACCAGGGAGACGATCGAGACGGTCCCGGCCTCCGCCAGCAGCTGCGCGACCTCGCCGACCCGGCGCACGTTCTCGGTCCGGTCCTCGGCGCTGAAGCCGAGGCCGGCATTGAGCCCGTGGCGGAGGTTGTCGCCATCGAGCATGTAGGCGGCGCGGCCGCTGCTGACCAGCGTGTGCTCGATCGCGGTCGCGATCGTCGACTTGCCCGAGCCGGAGAGCCCGGTCATCCAGATCGTCGCGCCGCTCGTCTTCAACGCCTGCCAGCGCTCTTCGCGGGAGAGGCTGCTGGGATGGAGAGTGATGTTCTCGGCGACAGCCGAGTCGTCGGCGACCGGCTCGCTGCCGGCCCCGGTGATCATCCCGGCGGCCACAGTGAGGTCGGTGGCGGGGTCGACGAGGATGAAGCTGCCGGTGGTCCGGTTCATCCGGTACTCGTCGAAGAAGAGCGGCGAGGTGGCGTGGATCGAGACCCGCCCGATGTCGTTGACGTCGAGCGTGTCGACGTCGAGGTCGCGGTGCAGGGTGTCGACGTCGAGCCGGTAGCGCAGCGCCTCGACTTCGGCGCTGATCCAGCGGGTCGTGTGCTTGAGCCGGTACGGCGTCCCGGTCCGCAGCGAGGAGGTCTCGTCGAACCAGCAGACCGTCGCCTCGAAGCGGCGGTTCGCGCTCGGCTGGTTGGAGGGCCGGCAGATCATGTCGCCGCGGGAGATGTCGAGCTCGTCGTCGAGCAGCATCGTCACCGCCATCGGCGGGAAGGCCTGGGCGACGGCGCCGTTGGGCGTGTCGATCCCGGCGATCGTCGAGGTCTTTCGCGAGGGCAGGACCATCACCTCGTCCCCCTGCTTGAAGATGCCGCCGACCACCGAGCCGGCATAGCCACGGTAGTCCGGGTACTCCGAGGACATCGGCCGGATCACGGTCTGCACCGCGAGGCGGTTGTCGAGCAGGTTGCGGTCGGAGGCGATGTGGACGTCCTCGAGCTGGCCGAGCAGCGGCTGCCCTTCGAACCAGGGCATGTGGGCCGAGCGCTCGACCACGTTGTCGCCCTGCAGGGCCGAGATCGGCACGAAGCCGAGGTCGGTGATCTCGAGCTTGGCGGCGAAGGCGGTGAACTCCTCGCGGATCTCGTCGTAGATCGCCTGGTCGTAGTCGACCAGGTCCATTTTGTTGACGCAGAGGACCAGGTGGGGCACCCGCAGCAGCGAGGAGAGCAGGGCGTGGCGGCGGGTCTGTTCGAGCACGCCTTTGCGGGCGTCGACCAGCAGCAGCGCCAGGTTGGCGGTCGAGGCCCCGGTGACCATGTTGCGCGTGTACTGGATGTGGCCAGGGGTGTCGGCGATCACGAACTTGCGCTTCGGCGTCGCGAAGTAGCGGTGGGCGACGTCGATCGTGATCCCCTGCTCGCGCTCGGCCCGCAGGCCGTCGGTCAGCAACGCCAGGTCGGTCTGCTCGTCGCCGCGCGCGTGCGAGGTCTTCTCGATCGCGGAGAGCTGGTCCTCGAAGATCGATTTGGTGTCGTGCAGGAGCCGCCCGATAAGGGTCGACTTGCCGTCGTCGACCGAGCCGGCGGTGGCGATCCGCAGCAGCTCGCCCACTAGAAGTACCCCTCCTTCTTGCGATCCTCCATCGCCGCTTCGGAGAAGCGGTCGTCGCCGCGGGTGGCGCCGCGCTCGGTGATCCGCGAGACCGCGGTCTCGGCGATCACGGCCTCGTAGTCGGTGGCGTCAGAGGGAACGGCCCCGGTCGCGGTGGCGTCGCCGACGGTGCGGTAGCGGACCATCTCGCGGCTCGCCTCAGCGCCCTCCGGCAGCGGGAAGAACTCGTTGACCGCCATCAGCAGCCCCTCGACCTCGACCACCTCGCGCTCGTGGGCGAAGTAGATCTGCGGCAGGTCGACCTGCTCCCGCGCCAGGTAGCGCCAGACGTCGAGCTCGGTCCAGTCGGAGATCGGGAAGACGCGGATGTGCTCGCCCTTGCGGTGGCGGCTGTTGTAGAGGCGCCAGAGCTCCGGGCGCTGGTTCTTCGGGTCCCACTGGCCGAAGCGGTCGCGGAAGGAGAGCACCCGCTCCTTCGCCCGCGCCTTGTCCTCGTCGCGGCGGCCGCCACCGAAGACCGCGTCGAAGCCGCCCTCCTGGATCCCTTTGAGCAGGGCGACGGTCTGGTGGCGGTTGCGGCTTTCCAGCGGGTGGCCGACTTTGATCTGGCCGCTGTCGATCAGATCTTGGACCGAGGCGACCTCGAGCCGGACCCCGTACTCAGCGATTTGACGGTCGCGGAACTCGATCACCTCGGGGAAGTTGTGCCCGGTGTCGATGTGCATGATCGGGAAGGGGATCGGCGCCGGGTGGAATGCCTTGCGGGCCAGGTGCAGCATCAGGACCGAGTCCTTGCCACCCGAGAAAAGCATCACCGGGTGTTCGAACTCGGCCGCGACTTCGCGGATGATGAAGATCGACTCGGCTTCGAGGGTGTCGAGGTCCGACAGCTCGACGGCGGCCGGGCGCACTGAGGCGGTCTTCTCCATTAGCCCAGCGCGCTAGTTGATCCCGCACTCGGTCTTTGCCACGCCGGCCCAGCGGCCATCGCGCGGCGAGCCACCAGGCCCGACCGGCTGCGTGCAGTGGGTGCAACCGATCGACGGGTAGCCCTGATCGTGGAGCGGGTTGTAAGGGAGGTGGTGCTCACGGATGTAGTTCCAGACGTCGCGCTCGGACCAGTCGGCGATCGGGTTCAGCTTCCAGAGATTGAATTTCTTGTCCCAACCGAACTTGGGGGTCTTGGCGCGGCTGCTCGAGTCCCCGCGCCGGACCCCAGCGACCCAGCAGTCTACGGAAGAAAGCGCCCTCCGCATCGGCTCGACCTTGCGCAAACCGCAGCAGGAATCGGGGTCGCTCTTCCAGAGCTCGTCGCCGTACTCGGCGGCCTGCTCCTCGAGCGTCAAGTTGTGAAAACGGTCGAACTCGATACCCAGCGTGGCCGCCAGCTGATCACGGGTCGCGTAGGTCTCCGGGAAGAGGACGTCGGTGTCGAGGTAGAAGAAGCGCGCCTCGGAGTTGATCTGGCTGGCGATGTGCGCCGTCACCGAGCTGGTTTTCTGGAACGAGCAGGCGATGTAGTGCTCGGCTCCGAAGTTCTCGAACATCCACTCCATCGCCCCGTGGGCGTCGCGGTCCTCGAGCTCGGCGGCGACCGCCTCGTGATCGATGTCAGAGATTGTCGGCACGGTGCCGGAGAGGGTGGTGGGGGGTGGCTTCATGGCTGGGTGGCGCGAGCTAGATCGCGCACTCCCCCTCGCCGCGCTCGACTTTGTAGGGGCTGGAGCGGTTCCAGTCGATGAACTGCTGCATCGTCTCCAGGCTGAACTCGGCCGGCAGGGTCAGCTCCTTGACCGCCGCTTCGAAGGTCTCGGTGCCGGTGCGCTCGGCGAAGTCGTTGAACTCCTCGCCCTCGTTGCGCTCGGCCTCGTAGAGGCGGATCCAGCGCTCGACCGCCTCGGGCGCGCGCTTGGCGGGCAGCCGTGATTTCAGCCGCTTGCCGAAGATCACCTCGCCGCCCTCGAAGTTGCCGCCGATGTGCGGGATGTAGGCCGGCATCTGGCGGCCGCCGACTTTCAGCGAGGCGCCGTAGAAGCCGATGTTGGCGATGTGGTGCTGGCTGCAGCCGTTCGGGCAGCCGCTCATTTTGATGTGGATCCGTTTGGTCAGCTCATCCTCGATCTGCATCGAGTCGACCCGCTCCTTGATCGCCCGGTTGAGGCCCATCGAGCTGGTGATGCCGAGTTTGCAGCTGTCGGTGCCGGGGCAGCTGACGACGTCGGTGATCTCGCGGGCGCCGGCCTCACCGAGACCCAACTCGGTCAGCCGCTGCCAGACCTCATAGAGCGACTCGTCGCGGACCCAGCGCAGGACGAAGTTCTGCTGCACGGTGCTGCGGGCGTAGCCACCGGTGTGCTCGCGCATGATCGTGGCGAGGCCGCGGAACTGCTCCGGGGTGAGGTCGCCGCGGGTGATCTTCACCTCGACGCTGGAGAAGCCCGCCTGGCGCTGGGCCTGGACGTTGCCCTCGACGAAGCGCTCGAACTCGGAGTGGTCGCCGTTGGGGGAGGCGGGCTCGGGCGGCACGCCGGGGGCGTTGGCCTCCTCGTCGTCGTCGTAACGCAGGCGCTCGACGTCGAAGTCGCGCTCGGTGACCCAGTCGCCCTCGAGCTCGGCGTCGACCTGCTCACGGAAGGCCTCGATCCCAATCTTGTCGACAAGGACCTTGATCCGGGCGCGGGCGCGGTTGACGCGCAGCCAGTCCTGGCGATCAAAGATCCGCAGCGCCGCCTCGGTCACCCGCAGGTAGTCGCCGTTGTCGGCCGCGACGAAGTCGTAGAGCGTCGGCGCAACGCGAGCCATGATCGAGGTGCCGCCGCCGACCCTGACCTCGAAGCCCTTGACCCCGTCCCTTTCGCGGGAGAGGAAGGCGATGTCGTGGATGCCGGTGATCGCGCGATCCTCGTCGGAGCCACTGAAGGCGGTCTTGATCTTGCGCGGCATCAGCTGCGTCGTCGGGTGGCGGACGAAGTAGCGGACGTAGGCGCCGGCGTAGGGCGTCGGGTCGAAGACCTCGTCGGTGGCGACGCCGGCCCAGGGGTCGCCGGTGACGTTGCGCACCGTGTTGCCGCAGCCCTCGCGGGAGGAGAGGTCGGCCTCGGCGATCTCGCGCAGCAGCTTCTCCATGTCGCGCAGCGGCACATGGTGGATCTGGATGTTCTGGCGGGTGGTGATGTGCCCCTTGTCCAGCGGCGCGTATTTCTCGACGACACTGGCGAAGGCGTCCATCTGATCCGGAGTGACCCCGCCGAAGGGCAGCTTCACGCGGACCATCTGCACGTCGGGCTGGCGCTGGCCGTAGACGCCCTGCTTGAGCCGGAAGCCGATGAACTCGTTTTCCGGCAGGCGCTCGGCGAGGAACTCCTCGGCTTCGTTGTCGAAGTCGTCGAACTCGCGCTCGATGATCGGGATGATGTGGCCCGGGACGTTCTCGTAGGTCTCCGGGTTGTCGATCGTGCCGACCCGGCCTTTGCCCCGCTGCTCCTTGTTCTCGGTTACCGCAAGCTCCACCTGAGAGAAAATAGCAAAACCCGACAGGGATTCAGGTATTTAGCTCTGAGTGGCCTTTTTCCTTGCCTGCAGGACGGCCGCGGCTGCGCCGGACTCGGCCACATAGCCGCCCTCCGGCTCGAGCGGCAGGTCGGCCTCGGACCAGCCGACGATCCCCTCGCTCAGCTTCGCCGCGTCGTAGCCGGCGTCGGCCAAGGCCGCAGCCGCCATCGTCGAGCGGTTGCCGCCGCGGCAGTAAAGGAGGACCGGGCGCTCCTTGTCGATCTCGCCGGCGCGCTGGGCCAGCTCGTCCAGCGGCAGGTGGGTGGCTCCGGCGATCCGCCCCACGTCCCACTCGTGGTCGGCGCGCACGTCGATCACCTGGGCGCCGTCGTCGATCAGCTTCTGGGCCTCGTCACGCGCGACCTCCCTCCCCGCCTCGCTCATCAGTCGATCTCCGTCCCCTCGATCAGGAACGCGACCCGCACGTGGGCGCGGTACTCATCGAGGTTCTCGCCACGGATTCCGGTCGAGACGATGTCGACGGCGCGGATGTTGCGCAGGGTGCCCTGCGCCTGGCCCAATGCCTGTTTCGCCGCGTCGTCGGTGGATGTTTTCGAACTTCCGACCAGCTCGATGATTTTCACGACGGCCATCTCGCTCCTCCTTCTGAATCCTGCACGGTCTGCCTGGCTCCGACGCCCTCGATCAGCGCCGCCCGCTGCCATGGGCCGACCGCCGCGGGAGCCTCGCCGGGGGCCGCTCCGACCTCCGACTCGAACCTGACGATCGCCGCCGCGACAGCGGCTGCCTCGTCCCCACTGGCGGTCTTCCGTCCCATGTAACAAGCCTAGTTCAAGAGACCCGGCGCTCAGCCGTTGAGGCCGGGGACCGGGCTGCCGTGCTTGACCACGGCGCACTTGACCGGGAGTGGGTCGAAGGAGTCGGTGATGGCACGACCGGTCGACTTGCCGTGGACGGGCTTGCCCGGTTTCGGCGGCTTGCCGGCGCCGCACTGGATCGAGACGTCGCGGACGCCGTCGCGGGCGTCGATCACGTCGTCGCCACCGTTGCCGATGAAGACGTCTTCGCCGGGCTGGCCAAGCATGCTGTTGGCGCGCCCGTCGCCGATCAGGACGTCGTTGTCGAAAGAGCCCTCCATGTCCTCGTCGGTGCGGGAGAGGTGGACTTTGTCGCAGCTCTTGATCGTGTCGATCCAGGCGGCATGGCGGGGAAAGGAGATGTACAGCAGGCCGGGATGCGCCTGGGTCTCGGCGAAGGAGGCGTCGTCGCGGCCGGGGCCGCCGACCAGGGCGCCGCCGGCGCAGCCGCCGCCCGCCGCCAGCAGGTCGCCGCTGGGGCCGCCGTAGAGATAGGTCGGGCCCGGCAGGCCGCCGACCAAGCCGTCGGCACCGTCGCCGCCGTAGAGCTTGTCGGCGCCGCGGCCGGCCTCGATCAGGTCGTCCTCGGGGCCGCCGTGGATGGTGTCGTCGCCGTAGCCGCCGGCGAGGCGGACGCTGCCGACCGCCAGCATCGAGCCTTCGATCCGCAACTGGTCGTTGCCGGGGCCGAGGTCGGCCATCAGCCAGCGGCCGCTGCCCTCGGTCGGGCAGGAGACTTGGTCGCCGACGTGCGGTGGGTGGACGCAGCCGGGGCCGGTTGCCAGGCCCTTGGCCGCGGTCACCCCGAAGGCCCCGGATGCTTCGTCGTAGGAGACAGTGAAGTCGTCCGGCCCGCCGGCGCCGACGATCTGCAGGCCGGCACCGCCGCCGGGGGTCGGGTCGAGCTGAACGTAGGCGGATCCCCGCGGGGCCTTTTCCTTGCCGCAGGAGACGCTGCGCCCCTTGGCGCCGCTGCAGCCATCGCTGCCCTGGCCGCCCTCCAGCGTGTCGGGACCGCCACCACCGACGAGATGATCGTCGCCGGGGCCGCCGTCGATGACGTTGCCCTGGCCGTTGCCGATCAGGGTGTCGCGGAAGGCCGAGCCTTCGAGGCTCTCGAATCCGAAGAGCTTGTCGCGGCCGTCGCCGCGAGCCCTGTGGTCCTTGAGGGAGGCCCAGACGCCGTCGCCCTTGCCGCCGGCGACGGCGGTCGCGAAGGAGGCGATGTCGCCCTTGCCGGCACCGCCGGACATCCGGTCCCAGCCGTAGTCGCCGTGGACCAGATCTTCGTCGCCGGGGCCGCCGTTGACGATGTCGATGCCGAGGTCGCCGGCCACTTCGTCGCCCTTGCCGGCGCCGCCCATCGCCTTGTCGTCGCCGAGGTCGCCGTAGACCTTGTCGTAGTCGCCGGCGCCGCCGTCGATCTCGTCGTTGCCGCGGCCGCCGTGGATCGTGTCCGACCCGGGGCCGCCGCAGATCAGGTCATTACCGAGGCTGCCATAGATGACATCGTCACCCTTGCCGCCCCAGATGACGTCGCGCCCGGGGGTGCCGTGGATCACGTCGTTGCCGTCGGTGCCGACGATCTTCGCCTGCCGGCCGTGACAGATCGGCGTTTCGATTTCGGTCCCGCGCTCGGTTGGAGTGGCCCCGGCAATGCTGTCGATGGCGCCACCCACCGTTAGCAACGCGGTCAGCGCCGCGATCGTCGCGAATGCCTTCATCGGAGCTCGCTAGGCGCTGCGGATCAGCTTCTTGTTGACGAACTCGTCGGCGCCGAAGCGGCCCAGCTCGCGGCCGAAGCCGGAGCGCTTGAAGCCACCGAAGGGCAGCTCGGGGCTGTCGGCTCCGACCAGGTTGACGTAGACCATGCCCGCTTCGATCCTGTCGGCGACCCGCTCGCCCTGCTCCCTGTCGGTGGTCATCACGTAGGAGCCTAGACCGAACGGGGTCTGGTTGGCGAGGTCAACCGCCTCCTCCTCGGAGCCGACCCGGTAGACCTGGGCGACGGGGCCGAAGAACTCTTCCTGGGACGCGTCGTCGCCGGGTCTGATCCCGGTCAGGATCGTCGGTTCGAAGTAGTTGCCGTCGCGCTTGCCGCCGACGACGACCTCGGCGCCGTTGGCGATCGCCTTCTTGACCTGCTCCTCGAGTCGGTCGGCCGCCGTCTTCGAGGAGAGCGGCCCGACCGCGGTGTCCTCGGCAGTTGGGTCGCCCGTCTTCGACGCGGACAGCGTCGCGGTGAACTTCTCGAGGAACTCGTCGTAGAGGTCGTCGACGACGATGAAGCGCTTGGCGGCGTTGCAGGACTGACCGGCGTTGTCGAGCCGCGCTTCGGCCGCCGCCTGCACGGTCGCCTCGAGGTCATCGGTGCCGAGCAGGATGAACGGGTCCGAGCCGCCGAGCTCGAGCACGACCCGCTTCAGGTTGCGCCCGGCGATCTCGGCGACGGCGGCGCCGGCACGCTCCGAGCCGGTGACCGAGACGCCGTGCACGCGCGGGTCGGCGATCACCCACTCGACCTGCTCGTTGCTCGCGTAGATGTTCTCGTAGGCGCCCTCGGGGAAGCCGGCATCGCCGAACATCTGCGCCATCGCCTCGGCCGATTCCGGGCACTGCGGGGCGTGCTTGAGCAGGATCGGGTTGCCGATCACCAGGTTCGGGCCGGCGAAGCGGGCCACTTGGTAGTAGGGGAAGTTCCAGGGCATGATCCCGAGCAGCACGCCGTAGGGGCTGCGGCGGACCACCGCCGTGCCCTCGCCACCGAGCAGCTCGATCGGCTCGTCGGCCATCAGGCGCTCGGCGCTGTCGGCGTAGTAGCCGTAGATTGCTCCCGCGAAGTCGACCTCCATCAGCGCCTGCTCGATCGGCTTGCCCATCTCGCGGACGATGATCTCGGCCAGTTGCTGGCGCCGCTCGTGGTGAAGTTCGCCGACCTTGCGCACAGCCGCGGCGCGCTCCGCCACGCTCGACGAGCGCGACCAGGTGCGGGATGCCTCATCGGCCCGGTCGATCGCGGAGCGGAGCTCGGAGTCACCGATCTCCGGGTACTCCTTGATCGTCTCGCCGGTGGCCGGGTTGACTACTGCGTAAGTGCTCATTCAGCTCCCCCTATGGGTTTCTGTATGGGATCAAGATCATCGAAAGACAACACCTACCCGATTGACGCCGCCTGCTCGGGCCGCTCCAGGCCCAGGGCCTGCTCGACCGGTACGTAGCTCGCGCCGACCGCCTCCGCCACCGGCTGGTAGGTCACCTCGCCGGCGGCGACGTTGACGCCCGGCCGCAGGCCGGGGTCGCGCCGGATCGCGTCGCCGACGCCGTGGTCGGCGAGGGCAATCGCGTAGGGCAGCGTCGCGTTGGTGAGGGCGTTGGTGGAGGTGATCGGGACCGCGCCGGGCATGTTGGCGACGCAGTAGTGGACGATCCCGTCGACCTCGAAGGTGGGTTCGTGGTGGGTGGTCGGCCGCGAGGTCTCAAAGCAGCCGCCCTGGTCGATCGCGACGTCAACCATGACCGCGCCGGGCTTCATCAGCGCCAGTTGCTCGCGGCGCACGACGTAAGGGGCGCGGGCGCCGTGGACGAGCACGGCGCCGATCACGAGGTCGGCCCGCGGCAGCATCTCCTCAACCGCCAGCGTGGTCGAGTAGACGGTCGAGCAGCGGCCGCCGAAGGCGACCTCGAGCTCGCGCAGGCGGTCGATCGAGCGATCGAAGACGAAAACGTCGGCCTCCATCCCGATCGCGATGAAGGCGGCGTTCATGCCGACCACGCCGCCGCCGATCACCATCACGTTGGCGGCGGCGACGCCAGGCACGCCGCCGAGCAGGATGCCGCGGCCACCGTGCGGCTTCTCGAGGATGTGGGCGCCGGCCTGGGTGGCGATCTTGCCGGCGATCTCACTCATCGGCGCCAGCAGCGGCAGGCGGCCGTGGGAGTCCTCGACGGTCTCGTAGGCGATGCAGGTGGCGCCGGAGCGCCGCAGGCCCGCGGTCTGCTCGGGGTCGGGGGCCAGATGCAGGTAGGTGAAGAGGAGTTGGCCGGGACGGAGCATCTCGATCTCCGGCGCCTGCAGCTCCTTGACGTGGAGGATCATCTCGGCCTGCTCGAAGACGGTCGAGGCCTCGGCGACGATGCGGGCGCCCTGCGCCTCGAAGTCCGCGTCGGCGATCGCGCTGCCGGCGCCGGCGCCGGACTCGATCAGGACGTCGTGGCCATGCTCGGTCATTTCACGGACCCCGGCGGGGGTGACCGCGACCCGGTACTCGTCCGGCTTGATCTCCGTCGGTACGCCGATTTTCATCCGACCAGCTCCCTCGCTCGAAGTGCCAACCAGAACTCGATGCGGTCGTGCGCCCGGGAGAGGTCGCGTCCGGTCAGCTCCTCCACCTTGCGCATCCGGTAGCGCAGCGTGTGGCGGTGGCAGTAGACCGCGCGGGCGGCTTTCTCCCACTGGCCGTTCTGCTCGATGAAGGCCTCGAGCGAGCGCAGCAGCTCGCCGCCGTACTCCTCGTCGCCCTGTTCGATCGGCCCGAGGACGCTGTCGCAGTAGAGCCCCAGCGCGTCGTCGTCCTGGATCGAGAGCAGCAGGGTGAAGGCGCCGAGGTCGCGCCAGGAGGCGACCTCGGGGGCGCTGCCGTTGTCGAAGGCGGTCGCCTCGAGAGCACAGCGGGCCTCGTGGAAGGAGTGGCGCAGCTGGTCCGGCGAGGCCGGCCTGCTGGCGGCGGCGCGGACGGTGCCGCGTTCGGGGCTGAGCGCCTTGCGGGCATCGGCGGCGACGTCGATCGGGTCGCGGTCGGCGGCGTCGACGACGGCGCAGAGCAGCTCCCGCCCGCCGGTGGTGTGGGGAGCGACGACCGCGGGGCAGGCATCGGCGGCAAGAGCGCGTTCGAGCTCCCCGGCGGCAGCGGCAGGGTGATCGAGGGAGAAGACGAGCACCGCCGCCTCGTCGCCGATCCCGAACGGCTCCAGCCGCCGGCGCAGCTCGGTCGCCTCCATCCGCCCGCCGAGGGCGCCGGCGAGGACATCGCCGGCGAGGCGGCGCTCGGTCTCTTTGGCGACCCGGCGGCGCATCAGCTCGAGCGCGACGACGGCGACCGCCTGCTGCAGGATCAGCCGCTCGAAGTCACCGAGCCCGCCGGAGTCGCGGACGATCACGACCCAGGCCTGGGGCGGGCCACCACCGGGGGAGATCACGGGATGGGCCAGCGCCCGTCCCGTGACCGAAGCGTGGGAGGGAACGAAGGGGTGGCCGTCGCCGGCGTGGCCGAGCGCCTCTTTGCGGATGCCGCTGATCGCGTCGGCGGAGAGCTGGCGGCGGAAGCCGCGGCCGGCCAGGCGCTCGCCGCGGCCGTCGAGAACGGCGACGGTGCCACCGACGGCGGAGGCGATCGTGGCGGCGATTTCCTCCAGTCCGCGTTCCTCCAAGACCAGCCGCTCGAGCCGGCGCTGCACGGCGATCCCGCGCTGCAGAACCTCGTACTGCTCGTTGACGAGGCGGGCGAAGGCCTTCTCGGTGATCGCGATGAACGGCGTCGAGTAGGGCACCTCGAAGAGCGGGAAGTCCCGCTTCTCGGCCTCGTCGATGAGCGCCTTCGGCAGCTTGGCGTGACTGAAGCCGGTGCCGAAGCCGAGCCCGGCGAGGTTACGGTCGGCAAGCAGGCGGACGAAGGAGCGTTGCTTGGCGGCGCTGTCGAGCGGGATGCCGGTGGTCAGCATCAGCTCGCCGCCGGAGAGCCAGGGGGTCGGGTCCTCGAGCTCGGAGATGTGGACCCAGCGAACCGGCGCGGCAGCGGCCTCGGCACCGGCCGCAAGGTCGAGGTCGAGCTCATCGAGCAGGCTCTGGACGGTGAGCAATCCAGCTCCTAGCGGACGACCTGATCCCAGGCCTCGGCGAGGACCCCACTGAGCACGTCGTGGATCTCTTCGAACTGCTCGGTGTCGGCGATCAATGGCGGCGCCAGCTGCACGACGGGATCGCCGCGGTCGTCGGCGCGGCAGATCAGCCCGCGCTTGTAAAGCTCGCCGGAGAGGAAGCCGCGCAGCAACCGCTCGGACTCCTCGTCGTCGAAGCTCTCCTTGCTCTCCTTGTCTTTGACCAGCTCGATCGCCTGGAAGTAGCCGGCGCCGCGCACGTCGCCGACGATCGGCAGCTCCCGCAGGCTCTCCAGCATCTGGCGGAACTCGCCCTCCTTGGCGAGCACGTGGCCGCAGAGGTCCTCGCGCTCGAAGACGTCGAGGTTGGCCATCGCGATCGCGGAGGCGATCGGGTGCCCGGCGAAGGTGAAGCCGTGGGCGAAGGAGGCGTCGCCCTCCATGAACGGCTCGGCGACCTTGTCGGAGACGATCATCCCGCCCATCGGCGCGTAGGCCGAGGTCAGCCCCTTGGCGACGGTGATGATGTCCGGCACGTAGTCGAAGCGCTCGCAGCCGAAGTAGTGGCCGAGCCGGCCCCAGGCGCAGATCACCTCGTCGGAGATCATCAGCACGTCGTGGCGGTCACAGATCTCGCGGACCCGCTGGAAGTA
Organism: uncultured Solirubrobacterales bacterium; assembly: GCA_963735235.1. Classification (GTDB taxonomy): domain Bacteria; phylum Actinomycetota; class Thermoleophilia; order Solirubrobacterales; family 70-9; genus VAYN01. The sequence continues at coordinate 15,393 of CAVTKD010000010.1, forward strand.
GCCGTCGGGAGGGACGAAGCAGCCGCCGGCGTTCTGGACCGGCTCGAGGATCACCGCAGCGACCGTCTCCGGCCCCTCGAAGACGATCCGCTCCTCGATCGCGTCCGCGGCCCAGAGCGGCTCGCGGTCCTCGGGCCAGCGGTAGACGTTGGTGTTGGGCACGTGGCAGCCGCCCGGCGCCAGCGGCTCGAACTGGCTGCGCAGCTCGGTGATGCCGGTGGCCGAGAGTGCTCCCAGCGAGGTGCCGTGGTAGGCGACCTCGCGGGCGATCGTCTTGTGCTTCTGGCCTTTGCCGTGCATGCGGTGGTAGTTGCGGGAGAGCTTCAGCGCCGACTCGACCGCCTCCGAGCCGCCGGAGGTGAAGAAGACGCGGTTGAGGTCGCCGGGGGCGAGCGAGGCGATCCGCGCCGCCAGCTCGATCGCCCGTGGGTGGGCGTAGCTCCAGAGCGTGTAGAAGTCGAGCTCTTCGATCTGGCGGGCCGCCGCCTCGCCGAACTCGGCGCGCCCGTGGCCGGCGTTGACGCAGAAGAGGCCGGAGAGGCCGTCGAGGTAACGGTTGCCGTGCTCGTCGTAGACGTAACAGCCGTCGGCGCGGGTGATGATCGGGATCTCATGGCCGGCGCCGTAGCCGCCCATCCGCGAGAAATGCATCCACAGATGCCGTTGCGCCAGCTGCTGAAGCCCGGTGTCTACTGCCTGCGACGTGGCCATTCCGCTCTCCTCTCGTGCTACGACGATATGGACAAAGCTAGCTCCAGGATGGAACAGGTGCAAGTGGTCGTTGGGTCAAGCTCTGGTTGCCCACTTGTACATAAGGTACAAGCGGGGGCTGTGCTTTTGGGACATTCGCCACTTGCGTCTTGGTCCCTCGGGGCGTACGGTCGCTGCGATGGAGGCTTCCACCACCCAGGCTCCCGTGACCGGCGTCGAAGACAAGGGTCTGAAGAAGAACGCGATCGGGTTCGTCTCCAGCGTCGTCATCGGCGTCGCCTCCACCGCTCCGGGCTACAGCCTCGCCGCCACGCTCGGCTTCGTCGCCGCCGCCGTCGCCCTGCAGTCCCCGGCGATCCTGCTGGTCAGCTTCATCCCGATGTTCCTGGTCGCCGGCGGCTACTACTACATGAACAAAGCCGATCCGGACTGCGGCACCAGCTTTTCCTGGGTGACCAAGGCGATGGGACCGCAGCTCGGCTGGATCGCCGGCTGGGTGATCGTCGTCGCCGACATCATCGTGATGGCCAACCTCGCCCAGATCGCCGGCCTCTACACCTTCGAGCTCTTCGACCTCCACTCGCTTGCCGAATCGACCTTCGCCGTGACCACGGTGGGGGTGATCTGGATCCTGATCATGACCGCGATCGTGGTGATCGGGATCGAGCTCTCCGCGAAGACCCAGGTGGGCCTGCTGGCGGCGGAGATCTTCACCCTGGCGCTGTTCTCGGTCGTCGCCCTGATCAAGGTCTATGCGGGCAGCGCGCCGTCGACCTCGATCCACCCCAGCCTCTCCTGGATCAACCCCTTCTCGCTCAGCCCCAGCGAGATCTCGGCGGGGATGCTCCTAGCCGTGTTCATCTACTGGGGCTGGGACACGACCGCGACCGTCAACGAGGAGACCGAGGACCCCGGCGAGGCGCCTGGGAAGGCGACCGTGATCAGCACCCTGATCCTGCTCGCGATCTACATCGTCGTAGCCGTCGCGGCGCAGTCCTACGCCGGCGTCCACAATCTCGTCGCCAATCAGGAAGACGTGCTCAGCTCGCTCGGCACCGAAGTCTTCGGCTCACCCCTGGACAAGATCCTGATCATCGCCGTGCTCAGCTCGGCGGCGGCATCGACCCAGACGACGATCCTGCCCACCGCCCGGACCACGCTCTCGATGGCCCGGGCCAACGCGATGCCGAAGAGCCTCGGCAAGGTCCACCCGCGCTTCCTGACCCCGCACGTCTCGACGATTCTGATGGGGGCGCTCTCGATCATCTGGTACGTCGGCCTGACCCTGGTCAGCGAAGACATCCTCTTCGACTCGCTCGCTGCCCTCGGTCTGATGATCGCCTTCTACATCGGCATCACCGGCTTCGCCTGCACGATCTACTACCGGCGCGAGCTCCTGCGCAGCGTCAAGAACTTCTTCTTCATCGGCCTCGGCCCGTCGATCGGCGGCGCGATCCTCTTCTACCTGCTGGTCAAGAACGGGATCGAACTCTCCGACCCGGCCAACTCGGAATCGGGCAACTCCTGGTTCGGAATCGGGCCGCCGCTCGTGATCGCGGTCTTCTTTCTGATCCTCGGGTTCGTTCTCATGTTCGTCCAGTGGCGCGCCTTCCCGGCCTTCTTCCGGCGCAAGCCCGAGGTGGTCCCGGCCGGCTTCCTCGAGGGCGAAGCGGCGGCGCCCGGCCCAACTGGGGTGGCGGACTGATGGGCCAGATCGTGGTCGGATACGACGGCTCGGCCTGCGGCGACGCGGCACTCGACTCCGCACTCGGGATCGCCGGCGAGCTGGGCGACAAAATCGTCGTCGTCTTCGGCTACGCGCCGCCGGGACTCTGGGGCGGCGAGATCGCCGAACACGAGGAGGCGATCGAGGAGCTCGGCGAGAAAGTCATGGCCAAGGCGAAGAGCCAGGCCGCGGCGAGGGGCGTCGAGATCGATGCCCAGCTGGTCGCCAAGCGAGCCGCCGAGGCGCTGATCGAGGTCGCCGAGGAGCGCGACGCGCGGATGATCGTCGTCGGCAGCTTCGGCGACCCGCCGCTGAAGGGGATGATCCTCGGCTCGACGCCGAACAAGCTCCTTCACCTCTCCGAGCGGCCGATCCTGGTCGTCCCCGCGCAGTCCTGAGAGCGTCCGCAAACGTCGCAATCTCGTCTACTGGCATCCGCTCGAACGGCAGAGGGCCGGGCTTACGCCCGGCCCTCGAACCCGCTGCCTCTGCAAAATGCTCCATCGCGGAATACCCAGTGCTGAACCCCGGGCTCGGGGAGAACGAAAGCGCGGCGGCTCGAAGACCGCCGCGCCCGGCTTGGCTCTTCTCTCGCGCTACGAGCCGGCCGCCCTGAACGAGATGTTCCCGAGGCCGACGAAGCCTTGGGCTCCGCTGAAAAGGTTGACCTGTCCGTTTGGCAGGACCTGGACCGTCGTTTCCCCGGTGCCACCGGCCGGGTAAACGGAGAAGTACTCGTTGTCGGTCGTCCGGAACCCAGGGGGCAGAGTGAAGATCGTGACGCTGGTGCCACTCGATCGACCGGCTTGCCCCTCAAGGTGAACCGTGCCGAAGGGGTCTTTCCAGAACCCAGGTACCATCTCGCCTCCGCCGACTCCCCATCCGGTGCCGAACGCCACCTGGCCGGGAGCACCGACGATGCGCACGGCTTCTGCTTTAGCGGGAGCAAAGGAGGATGCCGCCTGACCCCCGACCGTGTCCGCGTTCGCCGCGGTGGTGGCGTGGGTCGCGGTGTCGGCGTGCGCGGCGTTGGTCGAATTGGTCGCAGTAGGCACGGTGCCAATCGAGGAAAGGTTGATCTTGGCCCCGGTAACCGCACCGTTCTTGATCTTGGCCCCGGTAACCGCGTTGTTCTTCAGCTGTTTGGTGCCGACAGTGTTTTTGCCGAGCTGCCCGGCGGCGAGGGCGGTTGCGCCACCGAGGACGAGAAAGACGGCGATTGACGACATCACGTTTGCGTACGTGAGCCGCTTGCGGACGTGTTTCACGAAGGATCTCCTTGGAGTCGAGGGACGAGGAACGAGCCAGGGTGACTCGTCCAACTGCGGGGGGTCGTGCGTTTACTCAGTTCTCGGCGGAGCCTCTCAGCCCCTTCGGACGCTGTCAACCAGCTCTGGACGGGGCTTCAGTCGGCGCTCTCGGCCGCTTCGGCCAGGCGGGCGAGAAGGCTTCGATGCCGGGGTCGACCTTGCCGTAGCCGGCGGGCAACGTAGCGGGCGTAGACGCCCTCGAGGATGATCGCCAGCTTCCAGTAGCCGAGGGCGAGGAAGAAGTCGAGCTCGAAGAGGTCGCGGCCGGAGCGCGCAGGATTCACCAGGCCAGGACAGCAGCGCATCAGCACTGCTATGAGGGCGAGCTGGGAATGCTCGGCGTCCCCCGCCCCTTGTCCATTCTCTTCTTCGGCTTAAGGACTCGATCGACGGCGACCTCCGAACCCGTTGTCCTCAAACCCGATCCGAGCACATCTTCTACGCAGCGATGAGGGCCAGGCACGTTGCGCCTGGCCCTCATCATTATTGCCGCTAATCGTTAGCCCAGCTGTACGACCGTGCCAGCGAAGAAGCACTGGCCCGGGTGGTTGGCGATGTTTGCCCCAACCGCCTGATTCTCAGTAGCAATTGTGGTTCCGTTGGGAGCAACAGCCACCAATTGGCCCTCGTCCGCCTCGATTTCAGGTTCGCCGCTGGTTTCGCTTTCAGACAACATGTCGGCAGGATTGTCTCCGATGTTGAAGACGCTGAACTCGTCCCCGCTGTTGTCGTCCATCGAAGCGCCATCAACCGAGGTATAGAGCTGCAGTTCCGCGTTGTCGTCGCCACTGCCGTTATTGATTTCACAGTTAGCTTTGACTGTGAAGGGGCCGATGGCGACGATGCTCCTGATGCCTGCGGGCATGAAGAACGTGAATGGAGTTCGACCCTTGAGTGCATTCGCCGTAGTGGCAGTAGTGGCAGTAGTGGCGCTAGTAGCGCTCGGGACGGTTCCGAGCGTGCTCAGATTGACCTTGGCCCCGATGATCGCACCGTTGGCGACTTTCGACGTCGTAATCGAGTTGTTCTTGATCTTCGACGCGGTCACCGCGTTCTTCTTGATCTTGGCCGTCGTCACCGAGTTGGACTGCAGCTGCTTGGCGGTGATCTTGCTGGCGGCGAAGGCGGTAGCGCCGCCGAGCACGAGGAATACGGCGATCGACGACATCACGTTTGCGTACGTGAGCCGCTTGCGAATCTGCTTCACGAAGGGTCTCCTTGTATTGGGGGAACGAGAGAACGAGACATGGGCGCACAGCAGTGCCGGACGCCCATTTACTCAATTCTTACCCGACCCTCGCAATCCTTTCGGACGCTGTCAAGCCAAATGGACGCGTTTTAGGAACCCTGCTCGGCGCTCTCGGCCGCTTCGGCGAGGCGCTCGACCAGGCGGGCGAAGGCCTCGATGCCGGGATCGACATTGCCGTAGCCGCCGGCAGCGTAGCGGGCGTAGACGCCCTCGAGGATGATCGCCAGCTTCCAGTAGCCGAGGGCGAGGAAGAAGTCGAGCTCGGAGAGGTCGCGGCCGGAGCGCTCGGCGTAGCGAGCGGCCAGCTCCTCCCTGGTCGGGAAGCCGGGGGCGAGATTGGCGGGCTGGCCGAGGGCGATGGTCTCCTCGCCGCGCTCGGGCCAGTAGGCCATCAGCAGGCCGACGTCGGCGAGCGGGTCGCCGAGGGTGCAGAGCTCCCAGTCGACCACCGCGGCGACCTCGCCGCCGGGGGTGAGGATCATGTTGTCGAGGCGGTAGTCGCCGTGGACGATCGTCGCCGGGCCCTGCGCGGGGATGCGCGCCGAGAGCTTCTCGTGGACGCGGTCGATCGCCTCCAGCTCACGCGTCTTCGATTTCTCCCACTGCCCCTGCCAGCGGCGCAGCTGCCGAGAGACGTAGTCCTCCTTGCGGCCGAGGTCGCCGAGCCCGGCGGCGTCGGGGTCGACCGCGTGGATCGCGACCAGGGTGTCGGCGACGCGCTCACCGATCGCTTGTCGATCGCCCTCGTCGGGGAAGATCGCCGCCTCGGCGAGGCCGCGCAGGATCGGTCCCTCGACGAACTCCATCGCGTAGAAGGGGGCGCCGTTGACGCTCTCGTCCTCGCAGAGGCCGACGACCGGGGCGACGGGCACGGCGGTCGTGCCGAGGGCGGAGACGACCTTATGCTCGCGGGCCATGTCATGGGCGGAGCCGAGGCGCTTGCCGAGCGGCGGCCGCCGCAGCGCCCAGCTGTGCCCGGCGGCGTCGCTGACCCGGTAGGTCAGGTTCGAGTGCCCGCCGGCGATGCGGTCGAAGGCGAGCGGCAGCTCGGTGGCCGGGACCCTCTCCGCGAACCAGGCTTCGACCCCGGCGCGGTCGATGCCGTCCGGCGCCGGGGCGGGGCCGGAGCCGCTGCCTGTAGCCTCGTCGCCCATCGCCGCGCAAGCATATTCCGGACGGGGACCGCGCCTGAGCCCATCGCTTGCCAACAGGCTGAGGATCGGCTTCGCGATCTGCTTCGCGGTGCTGACCGCGATGGCGGTGATCGGCGTCGGCCGCTTCATCCAGCAGCGCCAGGACTTCGAGGACGGGATCGCCCGCTCCTACCAGGTGGAGATCCACGCGCGCACCCAGATCGCGCAGGGGGACAACCCGCACGCCGCCAGGGCCGCGGTCGCCGCCCAGGCCGCCCGCCGCACCGAACTGCGCGACCAGATCTCCGGCGACACCCGCGACACGACCCTGCTCGTCGCCGCCGGCCTGATCGCCGGCCTGACCGGCGCCCTGCTGCTGTTCAGCGGCCTGATCGCCTCGATGCGGCGGCCGCTGGAGGAGCTGGTCGACGCCGCCGGGCGGCTCGCCGGCGGCGACCGCAGCGCCCGGGTCAAGGTCGGCGGGCTCTCGGAGACGGCCACCCTCGGCGCCGCCTTCAACGAGATGGCCGGGGAGCTGGAGCTGGAGGCGAGCAAGCGCGACCAGCTCGACCGGCTCAAAGACGAGTTCGTGCTCACCGCCTCGCACGAGTTGCGCAGCCCGCTGACCTCGGTGCAGGGCTTCGCCGAGCTGCTGATGCTGGAGCGCGACTCCCTCACCGACAAGCAGGTGGAGACGGTCGAGATCATCCTCGACAACTGCCGCCACCTCGCCCGCCTGCTCAACGACCTGCTCGACCTGGCCCGCAGCGACGCCGGGCGCCTGGCGATCACGCCGAAGCCGACCGCGGTCGCGGCCCTGATCGACGACGCGGTGCGGACGATGCGGGCGCAAACCGAGACGGCGCATCAGACCCTCGCTCAGCGGGTAGAGCCAGGGTTACCGCTGGTCGACGTCGAGGCCGACCGGATTCGCCAAATACTCGTGAATCTTCTTACCAACGCCCATGACTACTCACCCGAAGGTGCGTCCATCGAAGTCACCGCCCGACCCAGAGGTGCTGAAGTGGAGATCGCCGTGACCGACGACGGGCCGGGGATACCCGAGAGCCAGCTGGACCTGATCTTCCAGCGCTTCACCCGCGGCGACGCGGGCCTGACCCAGCGGGTCGGCGGGACCGGGCTCGGGCTGGCGATCTCGAAATCCCTGGTCGAGCTGCACGGCGGCACGATCGAAGCCGAGTCGACCGTCGGCGTCGGTTCCAGCTTCCGCTTCCGCCTGCCGGCCACCGGGGTCGCCGCCGCCGACCCGAGCGCCGCCGCAACGGAGGCGAGCTGATGGCCAAGGTCCTGGTCGCCGACGACTCGGAGACGATCCTGCTGCTGATGCGGACACGCCTGGAGCTGGCCGGCCACACGGTCGAGACCGCCGCCGACGGCCAGGAGGTGACCGAGCGCATGGAGGCCGGGAACGAGCCGCCGGACCTGCTGCTGCTCGACGCGATGATGCCGCGCAAATCCGGCATCGACGCCCTGCGCGAGCTGCGTGCCGCCGGGGTCGAGACGCCGGCGCTGATCGTCAGCGCCCACCAGGACCCGACCGACGCCGACGCTCCGACCGACCTCGAGATCAGCGGCTACGTGACCAAGCCGATCGACTTCGAGCGGCTGCTCGGCACAGTCGCCGAGCTGACCCGAGGCTGAAGCCCGGCTCAGCTCTTGGCGATCTCGAGGCGGATCTCTTTGCCTTTGAGCTTGGTGCCGTCGAGAAACTCGACGGCCCGCTCGGCTTGATCCGGGGCGACCTCGACGAAGGAGAAGCGGTGCAGGACGCGGACCTCGTGGATCGACTCCTCGGGGAGCACGGCGCCCTCGCGCAGGGCCCAGCGCAGGTCCTCCTCGCTGATCCCGCTGCGCTCGCCGCGGTTGACGAAGAGCTTGACCGTGTCGCGCTCCGGCTCGTCGGCGTCCTCCACTTTCTCCGGCGCGTCCCGCTTTGGCTCGTCCTTCGGCGGCTCGGCCTGCTTCGACTCGTCGGCAGCGCCGTTCTCGCTCGAACCGCCCGGACCGATCTTCTCGCTGCGTTCGCCGCGGTCGCTCGGCCGGCTGCTCTCCGAACGCTCCGGGCGCTCACGACGGCGTGGCCGCGGCGCATGCTCCAACCGCTCCTCCGGGCTCTCCCACTCGCCGATCGAGGTCTTGACGTCGCGCTCGATGCGGGTGATCTCGTCGCGCTGGGCGGGGGTGACGAAGGTGATCGCGCGGCCGGTCCGCCCGACTCGGCCGGTCCGCCCAATGCGGTGGACGTAGGTCTCCGAGGAGTTGGGGACGTCGAAGTTGATGACGTGGGTGACGTGCTCGATGTCGAGTCCGCGGGCGGCGATGTCGGTTGCGACCAGCAGCCGCACACGGTGGTCCTTGAAGGCGATCATGACGCCGTCGCGAACGCCCTGGCTGAGGTCTCCGTGCAGCGCCTTGACGTCCAGGCCTTTGTCCTTGAGCAGCTTCTCCAGCTTCGAGGCGCCGATTTTGGTGCGGGTGAAGATGATCGCCTGCTCGGGTTCTTCGGTCTTCAGCAGCTCGACCAGGCGCGCCGCCTTGTCTTTGGCCGGGACCTCGACGAAGGCCTGCGCGATCGCGTCGACGGTCAGCGTCTTCGGCGTGATCGAGATCGTCGTCGGGTCGTACATGTAGCCCTCGGCGAGCTTCTGGATCGGCGGTGGCATCGTCGCCGAGAAGAGCGCCGTCTGACGCCCGCTCGGGCACATCCGCAGGATCTTCTCGACGTCCTCGATGAAGCCGAGGTCGAGCATCTCGTCGGCCTCGTCGAGGACGACATAGCGGGCCGCGGTGAGGACCAGCGAGCGCCGTGCCATCAGGTCTTTCATGCGGCCGACGGTGGCGACGACGACGTGGGCGCCGGCCCGCAGCTGCGACTGCTGGGAGCGGATCGGGGCGCCGCCGAAGACGGCGACGATCTCGATGTCGAGGTGCTCGGCGTAGGTCCGCAGCGCCTGGGTCACCTGGATGCAGAGCTCCCGCGTCGGGGTGAGGACGACCGCCTGCACCTCGTTGTTCTCGGGGTCGAGGTACTGCAGCAGCGGCAGGCCGAAGGCGGCGGTCTTGCCGGTCCCGGTCTGGGCCTGGCCGATCACGTCGTGGCCGCCGAGCAGCTCCGGGATCGCCTGCTCCTGGATCGGCGTCGGGTCCTGGTAGCCGAGCTCGTCGAGGGCCTGCTGGATCGGCGGCGAGAGGCCTAGGTCTTTGAAGGTGGTCACTTGGAGGGGTCCAGAAGAAGCTTGCCGCTGGTGCGGCGGGCGATCAGGGCTTCGTGCGCCCGCGCCGCGTCGGAGAGAGGGTAGACGTCGTCGACGGTCACCTCGATGTCGCCGGCCGCGACGGCGTCGAGCAGCTCGCCGATCATCGGCGCCGCCAGCTCGCGGCGAGCCAGCAGGTGCAGCAACCAGAAGCCGATTACGGCCTTCGAGCCGCGCAGCAGGGCGGCGGTGGAGATATCGCGCTGTTCGCGCGAGGCGATGCCGAAGACGACCATCCGCCCCAGCGGTGCCAGCACGCCCAGCTCGGCGTCGAAGGCGTCGCCGCCGCTCATGTGAAGGACCGCGTCGACCCGCTCGCCGCCGTTGGCCGCACGGATCGCCTCGCCGAGGTCCTCGGCGTGGGAGTCGACCGTGGCGTCGGCGCCCAGCCGTTCGACCAGGGCGCGCTTCTCCTCGCTGGAGGCGATGCCGATGACCTTGGCGCCGGCCCGCTTGGCGACCTGGACGGCGATCGTGCCGGTACCGCCGGCGGCAGCCTCGACGACGATCGTCTCGCCGGGCTCGATCCGCGCGCAGCGCCGCACCAGCGCCATCGCGGTCAGGCCCTGCAGCAGCATCCCCGCCGCCTGGTCGTCGTTGACCTCGTCGGGGATCGGGATCAGCAGGGACTCGGGGACGAGGACCTTCTCGGCGTAGCCGCCACTGCCGACCAGCGCGGCGACGCGGCGCCCGTCGGGGGTGCGGCCGGAGATCTCGGCGCCGGGGATCAACGGCAGGGTTTGCTCGGCGAGGTAGTCGTTGCGGGTGGCGTGGGTGTCGGCGAAGTTGACGCCGCTGCGAGCGACGTCGACGACGACCAGGCCCTCGCCGGCAACCGGATCGTCGACCTCGACGAGCTCGAGCACGCCGGGACCACCGAACTCCTGTATCTGGATCGCCTTCATCGGCCGCTGAGTCTCGCAGGGCAAGCGCTAGGCTGCCGTCCGCATGTCGCTCACCGTCGTCGGATCGATCGCCTTTGACGCAGTCAAGACCCCGTTCGGGGAGCGCCAGCGCATGCTCGGCGGCGCCGCCGTCCATTTCTCCCTCGCCGCCAGCTTCTTCACCGAGGTGCGGCCGGTCGGGCCGGTCGGCGACGACTTCGGGACCGCCGAGTTCGAGGTGCTGGAGAACCGCGGCGTCCTCACCGACGACATCGAGCGCGTGGCCGGCGGCAGGTCCTTCTTCTGGCGCGGCCGCTACGAGTTCGACCTCAACGTCGCCCACACCGAGGACACCCAGCTCGGCGTCTTCGGCGAGTTCGAGCCGAAGCTCTCCGAGCGGGCGCAGGCGGCCGACACGATCTTCCTCGCCAACATCCAGCCCGACCTGCAGCGGCAGGTGCGGGCCCAGTGCGGCGCGGCCAGCTTCAGCGGCCTCGACTCGATGAACCTCTGGATCGAAACGGCGAAGGACTCGTTGCTGGCGGCGGTCGCCGAGGTCGACTGCCTGGTCGTCAACGACGCCGAGATCCGCCAGCTGACCGGCGAGTCGAACCTGGCCCGCGCCGCCCGCGCCGTGATGGACCTGGGGCCGCGTGCGGTGATCGCCAAGCAGGGCGAGTACGGGGCGGCGCTGTTCACCGAGAGCGGCTTCTTCGCCCTGCCGGGCTTCCCGCTCGAGGAGGTGCGCGACCCGACCGGGGCCGGCGACAGCTTCGCCGGCGGCTTCTTCGGCTATCTCGACGGGCTCGACGGCGATCTCGACGACGCCAGCCTGCGACGGGCGATGGGCTACGGCACCGTGCTCGCCTCCTTCAACGTCGAGGAGTTCGGCACCGAGCGGGTCTCGCGGCTCACTCGCGAGGAGATCGACGAGCGCTTCGAGGCGCTGCGGTCGATGACCCAGTTCGACGGCGTCGCAGCCTCTTAACGGCCGGCGAGCGCAAGCTGACAGAATGAGCGCCGCATGAGCTCCGAGTCGCTCTCAGTCACCGACAACCGCACCGGCCAGACCTACGAGCTGCCGATCGAGGACGGCACCGTGCGCGGCCTCGACCTGCGGCAGATCAAAGTCTCCGAGGACGACTTCGGGCTGATGTCCTACGACCCGGCCTTCACCAACACCGCCTCCTGCCGCTCCTCGGTCACCTACATCGACGGTGCCGCCGGGATCCTCGAACACCGCGGCTACTCGATCGAGCAGCTCTGCGAGCGCTCCAGCTTCCTCGAGACCGCCTACCTGCTGATCTTCGGCGAGCTGCCAACCGGTCCCCAGCTCGACCGCTGGATCTTCGACATCACCCACCACACCTACGTGCATGAGGATCTCAAGCAGTTCTTCGAGGGCTTCCGCTATGACGCCCACCCGATGGGGATGGTGCTGGCCGGCGTCGGCGCGCTCTCAACCTTCTACCCGGACGCGAAGCAGATCAACGACCCCGAAGAGCGCTACATGGCCGCCGTCCGCCTGATCGCCAAGGTGCCGACCCTGGCCGCTTTCTCCTACCGGCACAACATGGGCCTGCCCTACGTCTACCCGGACAACGACCTCAACTTCGCCGAGAACTTCCTCTCGATGATGTTCAAGAAGACCGAAGACAAGCACGTGCCGAAGCCGAGCCTCTCGAAGGCGCTCGACGTGCTCTTCATCCTCCATGCCGACCACGAACAGAACTGCTCGACCAACGCGGTGCGCGGCGTCGGCTCCTCCGACGTCGACCCCTACTCGGCGGTGGCCGCGGGCGTCGCCGCGCTCTATGGGCCGCTGCACGGCGGCGCCAACGAGGCGGTGCTGCGGATGCTGCGGCGGATCGAGTCGCCGGACAACATCCCCGACTTCCTCGCCCGGGTGAAGGACCGCAAGGAGAAACTGATGGGCTTCGGCCACCGGGTCTACAAAAACTACGACCCGCGGGCGCGGATCATCCAGCAGCACATGGACGAGGTCTTCGAGGCGACCGAGTACAACCCGCTGGTCGAGGTTGCACAGGAGCTGGAGAAGCAGGCGCTCGACGATGAGTACTTCACCTCGCGCAAGCTCTACCCGAACGTCGACTTCTACTCGGGGATCATCTACGAGGCGCTGGAGATCCCGGCCAACATGTTCACGGTGCTGTTCACGATTCCCCGCACCGCCGGCTGGGTCGCGCAGTGGATGGAGATGCAGGAAGACCCGGAGAAGAAAATCGCCCGGCCGCGGCAGATCTACACCGGCGAGCGCGAGCGCGAGTACGTGGCGATGGACGACCGCGACGGGCCGGACAAAATCACCGGTCCGCCGGCACGGCGTCCCAAACGCCCGCGTCGCGGCGCCTGAGCACGAAGCTGCCCCTTAATCTGGGGCCGTGGCTCGTTCGAAGTGGAAGCTGACCGTGCGGCACGGCTCGGAGGTCGATCACGCGGTGTTCGACGACCTCGGTGAGGCGGTGGCGGCGATGCGGGCGCGGGCCCTGGAGATCCGCTCCGAGGGGCCGGTCAAGAGCGTCTCATCGCTGCGCGACTACGGCCCCGGTGACCAGGTGCACGCGCGGCTGCAGCTGACCGGGAAGGGCCTGCTGCGCAAGCCCGTCGCGGGCGTCGACGTGCGCGGCGACGGCACCTTCATGCCCTTCCGGGGCGGGGTCGGGCGCGAGGAGCTCGACCCGACCCACCACGAGACGCCGTTCGACCTGGTGCGGGAGACTCTGGAAGAGAGTCGATGAGCGAGACCGCCACCGAGATCCCGAAGGGCAGCTACGCGGCGGGCGAGCGGGTCAAGCTGCCCGCCGGCGCCACGGCGCCGTTAACCGTCTTCATCAACGGGATCGAGCAGAGCGAGGGCGCCGACTACTCGATCGGCGGCGGCGAGATCGTCTTCACCCGCCCGATCGTCAAGGAGAAGATGGGCACCGGCCGCTGGCTGGCGATGTACCTGGGGCTGTTCGGCACCTACCGCAAGGACGAGACGATCGACCTCCAGTTCAGCCGCGACGGCAAGGTCCAGCTGCTCTCCGACCTTCCCGTCGTCCCCTATCCAGACTCGCCATGAACCTCGGCTTCGTCCTCCTCTCCGACCACAGCGAGGCCGTCAACGGGAAGCTCTACCTGACCGGCGGCGGCTGGAACGTGCTGCGGCTGCCGGAGCTGCCGCACGAGTGGTCCTTCCACATCTCCTTCGGCATCGACGTCGCCTGGCACGAGACCAACGACCCGCACGAGATGGTCGTCACCATCCAGGACCCCGATGGGGTCGAGCTCGGCGACGGCCTGACCGCCAACTTCGAGACCGGCCGGCCGCCCGGCATGCCGCCGGGCCAGGAGCAGCGGCTGGTGATGTCGATCGGCGCCACCGCCAACTTCGAGGCTGCGGGCCCCCACGCCGCCGTCGTCCAGGTCGACGACGAAGAGATCGGCCGCGCCCGCTTCTACGTGATGGAAGGCGCGCTCGAGGAGGGCATCGCCTAGCCGGCTCTACTTGAAGACGTAGAGCAGCAGGAAGGCGATCAGCGCGTAGGAGGCGCCGGCCGCCTGGATGCCGCGGTCTTCGGCGACGATCGCGGCCATCGAGCGGTCGTCGGAGCGGTCGTAGATCAGGTACAGGTAGCGAAAGATCCCGTAGACCACGGGGGGAATCGTCAGCATCATGCGGCTGCCGATCAGCGGCGAGTTGACGGTGTAGATCGCGTAGCTGATCACGGTGCCGGTGGTGACCATGGAGACCATCTGGTCGAGGAAGGGGAGCGAGTAGTGCTCGAGGACGGGCCTGGTCGAGGTCCCCTCATGCAGCTCGGAGACCGCCTCCTGGCGGCGCTTGGTGAAGCCGAGGAAGGCGGCGAGCATGCCGGTGCAGAGGATCAGCCACTCCGAGGCGTGGGCTTCGACGGCGCTGGCGCCGGCGGCGACGCGGAGGATGAAGAGGCCCGCCAGGGTCATCACGTCGATGATCACGATCTGCTTGAGGCCGAGGCTGTAGGCCACCTGGGCGATGCCGTAGCCGACCACCATCAGCCCGACCTGCCAGTTGACCGTCGCGAAGGCAAGCGCCACGGCGATCAGAGCGAGGACGGGCGCGATCGTCTTGGCGACGCTCTCGGAGAGCTGGCGGGCGGCGAGCGGGCGGAAGCGCTTGGTCGGGTGCTTGCGATCGAGCTCGACGTCGATCAGGTCGTTGACGAAGTAGCCGGCGCTGGAGATCAGGCAGAAGGCGACGAAGGTGAGGAACGCCTCGAGGACGTCGTGGGGCTGGTTGAACTTGCCGGAGAAGAGCAGCCCGGCGAAGACGAAGACGTTTTTGATCCACTCCTTCGGCCGCCCCGTCTTGATCGCCGCGCGTAGCGGCGTTCGCTGCGGCACGACCGGCTCAGCGGCGGCGGCCTGACCGGCGTCGGCCGGCACGGTCGGTTGTTCCGAAGTGATGGTTTCCATCGTGAAGGGCCGGTGGCGTAACGCAGGGTCGCCTGGCCAGCGAGATCAAGTCGCGACAGGGTAGCGCTGGGCGGCGTCATCTCCCTCTTCGGTCGAGTCGCTGAGAGATTCCGGCTGCGCCGTCAGGACGGCAGCCGGACGGTGAACGAGGCACCTCCCCCGTCCAGGGTTCTCGACGCCGGCGCTGCCGCCCATCGCCTCGGTCAGCTCGCGGACAATGGCGAGGCCGAGGCCGGCACCTTCGGGGGAGCCGTTGCCGGTGCGGGCGCGGAGGTGGAAGCGCTTGAAGGCGTTTGGACAGCTCGGCCTCAGATTGGTGACGACCTGGAGGGCGCGGCCATGGTCCGCGATCGCAGGCGCCGGGCCGCCCTCGACCCGCACCTCCACCCTGGCTCGCGCGCCGCCGGGCGCAGGCGCTCTCCGATCAGCCCCGTGCAAAGCCCGCCGATGGCCCGTCGGCCGCTGTGTTCAGGGGTCGATCAGGACACCGGGGTTCAAGATGCCGGCCGGGTCGAGCTCCGACTTGGCGGCGCGGAGGGCCGCGGCGAAGAGGGCGGGGCGTTGGCGGTCGTACCAGGGGCGGTGGTCGCGGCCGATGGCGTGGTGATGGGTGATCGTGCCGCCGCCCTCGATCAGCGCCTCGGAGACGGCGGCCTTGATCTGATCCCACTGCTCGACCTCGCCGCCGCGCACGGCCGGCGCCAGGACCGTGAAGTAGGGCGCGACGCCGTCGGGGTAAGCGTGGGTGAAGCGGCAGCTGACCCGGGCGGCACCGGGGCCCTCCGCCGGTGCGCCGCTGACCTTCGCCACCGCCGCCCGCGCCGCCCCCATCACGCTTGCGTGGAACTCCTCGAAGCGATCCCAGGTGACGGCCGTCTCGAAGGTCTCCGAAAGCACCCCGCAGGCCACAAACGTGTCCCGCAGATAGGGGGCGAGCAGGAACGCTCCCCGCCAAGAATCAACCGCCGACGTCTTGGCTGAGCGAGCGCTCTCGCGGACGAGGCCACCGTGCTCTCTTGCGATTTCGAGGCCGACTTCCATCGAGGCGTCAACCGGGTGGTGGGCGGACTCGAAGCCGAGGATCAGCAGGTTGGCGCTGCCGTCGCCGGCGCCGGTCAGCTCCGCCTCGGAGGCGTCGAGCAGGCGGCAGTTGGACGGGTGCAGGCCGGACTGGGAGATCTCGCGGACGGCGCGCGCCGCCGCCAGGAAATCGCCGAACTCGACCCCGGTCGAGAGCTTGAACTCGGGGCGGGGGCGGACCCGCACCCAGGCCTCGGCGATGACGCCGAGGATGCCCTCGGAGCCGACCAGCATCCGGTCCGGAGAGGGGCCCGCGCCCGAGCCAGGCAGCCGCCGGCTCTCCCAGGCCCCCCGCGGGGTGAGCGCCCGCACCGACTCGACCAGGTCGTCGATGTGGGTCTCCAGGGTCGCGAAGTGGCCCCCCGCCCTGGTCGCGATCCAGCCGCCGAGGGTCGCGTACTCGAAAGACTGCGGGAAGTGGCGCAGGGTGAGCCCATGCTCGCGCAGCTGCTCCTCCAGCCGCGGCCCGGTCGCGCCGCCCTGGATCCGCGCCGCCAGCGACTCGGGGTCGACCTCGAGCACGCGATCGAGCCGCCGCAGGTCCATCGTCACCACTGGCCGCTCCCCCAGCCGCGGCTCGACCCCACCGACCACGCTCGTCCCACCCCCGAACGGAATCACCGCCGCCCCCTCGGCCTCCGCCCAGCTCAGCACCGTCTCGATCTCCGACTCGTCGCGCGGCGAGGCGACCAGGTCCGGCGGGTTCTCGAACTCGCCCCGGAACCCCCGCACGACGTCGCGGTAGGACTTGCCGAGCGCGTGCGAGACCCGCTCATAGTGCCCATCCGAGAACAGATCGCCGAGCCGGTCCGGCGCCTTCAGCCGCGCCCCGCGCAGCTCGATGTCCTCCAGCGCGACCGGCTTCTCGACCTCTCCCCCGAACCCGAACCGGGCCCGGATCCCTGCCGCCGCCTCCCGCATCTGGGTCGCGGTCGGAGCCTGGTCCTCATACCCCCAGCCCCAGTGCTTGAGGCGGCGCTCAGCGGTCAAGCCACGAACCGGGGAGCGGCCACTACCAGTGCACGCCTTTCATCAGGTGCGCAAAGGCGACCGCCTCGGTCGAAGGCGCCTTGTCGCGCGCCTCCTCGCCCTTGCCCTTCGCCGCCTGCGAGTCCGGGAAGAGCTTGTAGGCGGTATTGAGGATTTTGTCGTTGGCCTTGGGCGCGACCGCGTAGAGCAGCTCGCCGAAGTTGCCGAGCCTGGTCGCCACCTTCTTCGGCTTGTTGACCATCGCCTTGGCGATCATCTCGGCGGCCTCCTCGGGGGTGATCGCCGGGAACATGTCGTACATCCGCGTCGGCGCGATCATCGGCGTCCGCACCAGCGGCATGTTGATCGTCGTGATGTGGACCTTGTCTTCGACCATCTCGGAGGCGATCACGCGGCTGAAGGCGTCCAGCGCCGCCTTCGAGGCGACGTAGGCGGAGAAGCGCGGCGGGTTGGTCTGGGTGCCGATCGAGCTGATGTTGATGATGTGCCCCGACCTGCGGGAACGCATCGCCGGCAGCAGCGCCAGGATCAGGCGCAGGGCACCGAGGTAGTTGAGCTGGATCGTCCGCTCGTAGTCGTGGAAGCGGTCGTAGGAGAGGGCGACCGAGCGGCGGATCGAGCGGCCGGCGTTGTTGACGAGGATGTCGACGTGGCCGTGGTAGGCCAGCACCTCCTCGGCCATCCGCTCGATGTCCTCGATGTCGGCCATGTCGCAGCGGTGGATGTGGGCGGAGCCCCCGGCGGCGGCGATCTCGTCGCGGGTCTCCTCCAGCTTCTCGACCGAGCGGGCGACCAGCAGCACCGTCGCGCCAGCATCGGCGACCTTGACCGCGGTCGCTTTGCCGATCCCCGAAGACGCACCGGTGATCAGGACGATTTTCCCGCGCACCGCGCCCGACAGCGAGCGGTCCTTGAACAGGCTCGGGTCGAGATTGCGCTCCCAGTAGTCCCAGACCTTGGCCGCGTAGCTCTCCAGCGGCGGCACCTCGATGCCGGATCCTTTCAGCGCTTTCCGGGCGCCGCTGGAGTCGAAGCTGGTCGGGTAGTCGACGTAGGTGAGGACGTCGGCGGGCAGGTCGAGCTCTCCCAGTGCCAGCTTCAGGATCCGCTTGCCCGGCGGGAAGAACTTCAGCGCCGTGCGCGCCAGGCCGGTCGCCGGCTCGGTCACGTCGGTGCCGAGCCGCACCGTCATCTGCGGCGCGTCGGCCGCCTTGGCGAAGAGGTTGATCACCTCGCCCGCGGTCTTCGGGTTGGGATCCGTGAGGTGGAAGGTGCGGCCGTCGAGTTTCGGCTTGTGGGCGATGTGGTCGATCGCCGCGGCGACGTAGTCGACCGGGACGATGTTGATCTCGCCGCCTTCGATGCCGAGCAGCGGCAGCCAGGAGGGCATTACCCGGCGCGCCCGCTGCAGCGCCTTGAAGAAGTAATAGGGGCCGTCGATCTTGTCGATCTCGCCCGTGCGCGAGTCGCCGACCACGATCCCCGGCCGGTAGACGCGCCAGGGGCGCGGGCAGTCCTCGCGGACCAGCCGCTCGGACTCGTGCTTGGTGCGGAAGTAAGGGTTGGTGTCGAGGCGCTCGGCCTCGTCGAACATGTCCTCGCGCCACTCGCCGCGGTAGAGCCCCGCCGCGGCGATCGAGCTGACCTGATGGAAGCAGCCGGCCTCGATCGCCCCCGCCAGCTCGACCGCGTGCCTGGTCCCCTCGACGTTGGCGATCTCCTGCGCCTCGGCGTCGGCGGTGATGTCGTAGATCGCCGCCAGGTGGAAGAAGTGGTCGACCTCGCCCCGCATCGCCACCATGTCCTCCTCAGAGACGCCCAGAGCAGGCTGGGAGAGATCGCCCGCGACCGGGACGATGCGGGCGCCGTCAGCTCCCCAACCGGTGCGCAGCTCCTCCAGCCGGCCGCGCGATCCGGCCCGCACGAGCGCGTAGATCGTGCCCTCGCGCTGCAGCAGCCGCTCGACCAGGTGGCGGCCGATGAACCCGGTTGCACCGGTGACGAAGTAGCTCATCGCCACCAGCCTACCTCCAGAGGGAAGCTCGCTCGTCCGTTTTCATAGACTGAACGCGAATGGCAGAGACGGCCACTGTGCAGATCGCGATGCCCGAGATGGGCGAGTCGGTGACCGAGGGGATCGTCCTCGAGTGGCATGTGGCGGAGGGTGACTTCGTCAACGAGGGAGACACGGTCGTCGAGGTCTCGACCGACAAGGTCGACGCTGAGGTCCCGGCGCCGATGGACGGGGTGATCACGAAACTTGTGGCGGCGGTCGACGACGAGGTTCCGGTGGGAGCCCCGTTGGCTGAGATGGAAGCGGGCGAAGGTTCCAGCGGCTCGGCTGCCGGGGCTGGGGAGGGGAAGGGTCCTGCGGGCGAGGACGTGGCTTCGCTCTCGGACTCTCCCCCTCCCCACCCTCAGTCGAGCGGCGGGAACGGCGCAGGGACGGTCGCTGGGGGGAGCAACGGGGGGGCGGACGTGCGCGCTACGCCGGTTGCGCGCCGCGTAGCGGAAGCGACCGGAGTCGATATTGCTTCCGTTAGCGGTTCGGGACCGGGCGCCAAGGTGACCAAAGAGGACGTGCTTGCCGCAGGAAATGGCACCGGGACCACGGCTGCCGGGACCACCGGGGAGGCGAAGCAGCTGCGGGGGCCCGCGGCGATGTTGGCGCGGGCGATGGACGAGAGTCGGGCCGTCCCTACCGCGACCTCTTTCCGGACGGTTGCCGTCGACACGCTGGATGCAAAGCGGAAGGCGATCAACGTTGTGCTGAAGGGGCGGGGGCTGAAGGTCTCCTTCACGCACCTGGTCGCCTGGGCGATCGTCGAGGCGGGGAAAGGCTTCCCGGTGATGGTGCGGACCTTCGAGGAGCGGGACGGGAAGCCGTTCGCGCTCGAGGGCGGGCCGATCAACCTCGGCATCGCGGTCGACGTCGAGAAGAAGGACGGCTCGCACAGCCTGGTCGTGCCGGCGATCAAGGGATCCGACGGGCTCGACTTCGCCGGCTTCCACTCCAGCTTCGAAGACCTGATCGCGAAGACGCGCGAGAACAAGCTCACCGCCGACGACTTCCAGGGCACCAACATCTCCCTCACCAACCCGGGAGGGATCGGCACCGTCGCCTCGGTGCCGCGCCTGCTCAGCGGCCAGAGCGCGATCATCGCCACTGGATCGATCGCCTACCCGCCGGAGTGGCTGCACGCCTCCCCGGAAAGGCTGAAGCAGATCGGCGTCTCGAAGGTGATGACGCTGACCTCGACCTACGACCACCGGGTCATCCAGGGGGCAGAGTCGGGTGAATTCCTGCGCCGGATCGAGCAGTTGCTGCAGGGTGAGGACGGCTTCTACGAGGCGGTCGCCGCCGACCTCGGGATCGACGCCGCCGGCATCACCAACGCCCACCCGGTCGCCGCCTCGGCGCCGCCGCTGGGCGGCGCCGTCGCCGCCGCGCCGAGCGCCGAACCGAGCACCGCTCCCGGCGAGGTCGACGAAGAGCTGCTGCAGGCGGTCCAGGCGGCGACCTCGCTGCTCAAGGCCTACCGCACCCACGGCCACCTCGCCGCGCACCTCGACCCGCTCGGCTCCGAGCCCAAGGGCGACCCGGCGCTGCAGCCCGAGAACGTCAACCTGACCCCGGAGCTGATGGCGCGGATCCCGGCCTCGATCCTGCGCATCGGCGTCCCCGGTGAAACCCTGCTGGAGGCGCTGCCGCGGATGCGCCAGACCTACTGCGGCACGATCGCCTACCAGGTGGAGCACCTCTCCTCGCACCAGCAGCGGATCTGGCTGCGCGAGATGATCGAGACCGGTGCCCACCGCCAGCCGCCGAGCGGCGACGAGAAACGCCGCCTGCTGGAGCGCCTGATCGATGTCTTCCAGTTCGAGCGCTTCCTCGAGAAGGCCTACCTGGGCCAGAAGATGTTCTCGATCGAGGGCCTCGACGTGGTCGTGCCGATGCTCGACGAGCTGGTCACGCTCTCCCACCGCGCCGGTGCCGAGGAGGTCGTCTTCGGGATGGCCCACCGCGGCCGGCTCAGCGTCCTCGCCCACAACCTCGGCCGCCCGGTCGAATCGATCCTGGCCGAGTTCGAGGGGTCCAAGCGCCTCGGCGCGGTCAAAGCCGTGGCGGCAATTCCCCACGGCGGCACCGGCGACGTCAAGTACCACTACGGCCACCGCGGGGTCTACGAGACATCCGAGGCCGAGAAGATCTCGGTCCGCCTCTACCCCAACCCCAGCCACCTCGAGTTCGTCGACCCGGTCGTCACCGGCGGCGCCCGGTTCCTGCAGTCCGACTTCGAGGGGCCCGAGCTGCACCACGACCCCAAACGCGCCGTGCCGGTGCTGCTGCACGGCGACGCCGCCTTCCCCGCCCAGGGAGTCGTCGCCGAGACGCTCAACCTGCAGGCGCTGAAGGGCTACAGCACCGGCGGCACGATCCACATCATCCAGAACAACCAGGTCGGCTTCACCACCGACCCCGAGGAGGCGCGCTCGACGCCCTACGCCGCGGACATGGCGAAGGGATTCAACGTGCCGATCGTCCACGTCAATGCTGACGACGTCGAAGCCTGCTCGGCGGCGGTGCGGCTGGCGATGGCCTACCGCGAGCGCTGGGGCCGCGACGTCGTCATCGACGTGATCGGCTACCGCCGCTTCGGCCACAACGAGACCGACGAGCCGGCCTACACGCAGCCGACGATGGCGGCTGAGATCAAATCCCACCCCCCGGTCTCGGAGATCTACGCCGAGAAGCTGATCGGCGAGGGGACGATCTCGGCCGAGGACGTCGGCCACGCCTCCGAGCAACGCCGCGAGGAGATGTCGACGGCGCTGAAGCAGCTGCGCGAGAAGATGGAGGCCGGCGAGTACGAGGACCCGACCGTGAACACCACCAGCAGCACCGGCGAACTGCTCGACCGCACCGCCAGCCCGCCGGTCGACACCGCCGTCCCGGCCGAGAAGCTGCGCGAGCTCAACCAGGAGCTGCTGAAGACCCCTGACGGCTTCAACGTCCACCGCAAGCTGCGCCGCCCGCTCTCCAGGCGGGTGGAGGCGATCGAGCAGGGCGGGATCGACTTCGGCCAGGCCGAGGCGCTCGCCTTCGGCTCGCTGCTGACCGATGGCGTCCACATCCGCCTCACCGGCCAGGACACCGAGCGCGGCACCTTCTCCCACCGCCATCTCGTCCTCCACGACGAGAACACCGGCCTCAAGTACACGCCGATGCAGAACCTCGAGGACGCCTCGGCTCCATTCGAGCTCTACAACAGCCCGCTCTCGGAGATCGCCTGCCTCGGCTTCGAGTACGGCTACTCGGCGGCGAGCCCGAGCTCGCTCGTCCTCTGGGAGGCGCAGTTCGGCGACTTCGCCAACGCCGCCCAGGTGATCATCGACAGCTTCATCGTCTCCGGCGAGTCGAAGTGGGGTCAGACCAGCCGCCTCACCATGCTCCTGCCGCACGGGTACGAGGGCTCCGGGCCGGAGCACTCCAGCGCCCGCATCGAGCGCTTCCTCGCCCTCGGCGCCGAGGGCAACATCCGCATCGCCTACCCGACCACCGCCGCCCAGTACTTCCACCTGCTGCGCCGCCAGGCGCTGATCCGCAAGCCGCGGCCGCTGATCGTCTTCACCCCCAAGGGCCTGCTGCGCCTCGACCGCGCATCCGCCAGCCTCGAGCAGCTGACCGAGGGGGAGCTGCACTTCATCCTCGACGACCCGAAGGCGAAGGAGCGGCACGAGAAGATCGAGCGCCTGGTGCTGTGCACGGGCAAGGTGTACTTCGACATCGACGGCAGCGAGCGTCGCGAGGCGGCGGAGAACGTCGCGATCGCCCGGGTCGAGATGCTCTACCCGTTCGCGAAGGAACAGCTGAAGGCCCTTATAGCCACCTACCCGAATCTGAAGGAGATCGCCTGGGTCCAGGAGGAGCCGCGCAACATGGGCGCCTGGAAGGTGATGTCACGCCGCATGCCCGAGCTCCTGCCCGAGGGTGTGAAACTCACCTACATCGGCCGCCAGGGCCGGGCCAGCCCGGGCGAGGGTTACTCCGGCGCCCACGCGCTTGAGCAGGAACGGATCGTCCTGACCGCGCTCACACCCGGCGCCTGAGCCCGGATGCCACGCTCCCCACTGGCGAAGCCCGTGCCGGGTCGCCTGTTCGTCTGGGTGAAGCGGTTCTCGTGGGTTGAGCTGGCGATCTTCAGCGCTCTGATCGTCTTCTGGCTGGTACCGGGGTTCGAAACCGAGACGATGGTGTTCGGGTGGGCGCACGGGATCGGGTTCGTCTGCCTCTGCATCGTGATCTGGGTCGCCGCGGTCAGGCGCGAGGCGCCGTACACCCTGCTGGCCGCGACCCTTACTCCTGTCGGCCCGGTTGGAAGTGTGATCGGGATCGAACTGATCGAGCGCAAGGGGTGGGGCGTCGCCGAGCCAGGCCCCGAGGACTCCGGCCGCGCCCAAAGCGCGGCGGATCTGCCGTAAACCGGTCGATAGCGCTTGACCACAGGCTGTTCACGCGGTATAGCTAGTTGCTGACTGTTCTCTCTGGGCAGTCCCGTCCAGGGGAACGGCCGCGTCGGCATCCCTCCCTGGCTACCGACGCGCTGGTGCAGTGAGGGTCGCGCGGACCCCCCTGCCTCCCGCGGCCCTCCTGTGCCCCTACCTGTTCAGGTGGCGCAGGACGGTTTGAAGAATGCCGCCGTTCTTGATGTAGGTGACCTCGTTGGGAGTGTCGAGCCGGACCCTTGCCCCGAACTCGGTCGACGCGCCGGCATCGGACCGGGCGGTGACGGTGACGGTCTTCGCATCACCGTTTTCGAGATCGCTGAAATCGAAGGTCTCCTCCCCGGTCAGCCCCAGCGAGCCGGCGCTCTCGCCGGCATCGAACTGGAGTGGCAGCACACCCATGCCGATCAGGTTGGAACGGTGGATCCGCTCGAAGCTCTCGGCGATCACCGCCCGCACCCCGAGCAGTTTCGTGCCCTTTGCCGCCCAGTCGCGCGAGGAGCCCGAGCCGTACTCCTTACCCGCCAGCACCACCAGCGGCACACCTTCGCCGGCGTAGGCCGACGCGGCGTCGTAGATCGCCATCTCCTCGCCGTCCGGAAAATGACGGGTGAAACCGCCGGCCCGCTCGACCAGCTGATTGCGAAGGCGGATGTTGGCGAAGGTGCCGCGGATCATCACCTCGTGGTTGCCGCGGCGCGCACCGTAGGAGTTGAAGTCGCCCGGTTCGACACCCTGCTCGATCAGCCAGCTCCCGGCCGGGCTCGCTTTTTTGATCGCTCCCGCCGGGGAGATGTGGTCAGTGGTGATCGAGTCGCCCAGCAGCGCCAGCGCCCGGGCGGCGGCGATCGGCTCGACTCCGGGGGGGTCGGCGGGGATCTGCCGGAAGAAGCTCGGCTGCCGCACGTAGGTCGAGTCCGGCCAGGTGTAACGGTCGCCCGACGGGACGTCGACGGCGTTCCAGCTCTCGTCGCCGGAGAACACCTCGGCGTAGTTGCGGGTGAACATCTCCGAGGCGACAGAGGCGCCGACGACCTCCTTGATCTCCTCGGCGTCGGGCCAGATATCGCGCAGGTAGACCGGCTCGCCGTCACTGCCCTCGCCCAGTGGCTCCTCGGCGAGGTCGATGTCCATCCGCCCCGCCAGGGCGTAGGCGACGACCAGCGGCGGGCTGGCGAGGTAGTTGGCCTTGACGTCCTGGTTGATCCGCCCCTCGAAGTTGCGGTTGCCCGAGAGCACCGCGCAGACCGCCAGGTCCTTCTCGGCGATCGCCGCCGAGATCTCCTCCGCCAGCGGGCCGGAGTTGCCGATGCAGGTGGTGCAGCCGTAGCCGACCAGGTTGAACTGGAGGGCGTCGAGGTACTCGGTCAGGCCGGCGCGCCCGAGGTAATCGGTGACCACGGTCGAGCCCGGGGCCAGCGAGGTCTTGACCCAGGGCTTGCGGGCGAGGCCGTGCTTGACGGCGTTGCGGGCGAGTAGGCCGGCGCCGACCATGACGCTGGGGTTGGAGGTGTTGGTGCAGCTGGTGATCGCCGCGATCACGACCCTGCCGTGGTCGAGCTCGATGCTGGTGCCGTCCTCGAGGGTGACCTCGATCGAGTCGTCGCTGCGGTGCTCCGCCGTCGCCGTCAGGCTGCCCACCGCCGGGCGCGGCTTACCGCGCTCGTCGTCGTGGTCCTCGGCCGGCGGGTCGGAGGCGGGGAAGGACTCCTCGATCGCCTCGTCGCGCCCGTTGCCCATCTGCACCGCCGCCTCCGGGTCGAATTCCTCCATCACCGTGAGGAAGGACTCCTTGGCCTGCGAGAGCGGCACCCTGTCCTGCGGGCGTTTGGGACCGGCGATGCTCGGCACCACGTCGCCGAGGTCGAGCTCCAGCAGGTCGGAGAAGACCGGGTCGGGACTGGACTCATCGTGGAACATCCCCTGCTCGCGGGCGTAGGCGTCGACCAGCTCGATCGTCTCGGTCGGGCGGCCGGTGAGGTCGAGGTAGCGCAGGGTCTCGGCGTCGACCGGGAAGATCGCGCAGGTCGAGCCGAACTCGGGCGACATGTTGCCCAGCGTCGCCCGGTCGGCCAGGCCGAGGGTCGGGAGTCCGGGCCCGAAGAACTCGACGAACTTGGAGACGACGCCGCGCTCGCGCAGCATCTCGGTGACGGTGAGGACGAGGTCGGTCGCCGTCGCGCCCTCTGGCAGCCTGCCGCCGAGCTTGAAGCCGACGACCTGCGGCAGCAGCATCGAGATCGGCTGCCCCAGCATCGCCGCCTCGGCCTCGATCCCGCCGACGCCCCAGCCGAGCACGCCGAGGCCGTTGACCATCGTCGTGTGCGAGTCGGTGCCGACCAGGGTGTCGGGGTAGGCGCGCAGGACCCCGTCGGCCTCGCGACTGTACACGACCTGGGCCAGGTGCTCGAGGTTGACCTGGTGGCAGATCCCGGTCGCCGGCGGCACGACACGGAAGTTGTCGAAGGATTGCTGGCCCCACTTGAGGAACGAGTAACGCTCGCGGTTGCGCTCGAAGTCGCGCTCGGCGTTGACCGCGAAGGCGCCGGCGTTGCCGAAGGCGTCGACCTGGACCGAGTGGTCGATGACGAGGTCGACGTCGACCAGCGGGTTGATCGCCGCCGGATCCCCGCCGATCTCCTCCATCGCGTCGCGCATCGCCGCCAGGTCGACGACGGCCGGCACGCCGGTGAAGTCCTGCATCAGCACCCGGGCCGGCTGGAAGGGAATCTCGACGCTGGGCTCGGCCGCCGCGTCCCAGCCGGCGATCGCCTCGACGTCGGCGGCGCTGACCGAGACGCCGTCCTCGAGCCGCAGGACGTTCTCGAGCAGGACCTTGACCGAGTAGGGAAGGCGGGCGACGTCGAGGCGCTCCTGCAGCGCGTCGAGCCGGAAGACCTCGTAGTCGCGCCCGCTCACCGTGAGGGTCGAACGGGCGCCGAAGGAATCGCTGCTGCTCATTGTCTGCCTCCCAAAGTCGTCGTCTCTACCTCTTACCCGTCTTCGCGTGTCCGTCGGCAACCGCCTCGGCCGCTTTCTGCCCGGCCGAGCCGCTCTGAGCCCGGACCGCAATGCTGGGGCTGACCATGCCGAAGTGAGCCATAAAGCGTTGGTGCAGCGGTGCGACTGCGACCTCGACGCGGTTGGCCTCTATGGCCTTGACGACGGCGCTGCCGACCTGCTCCGGGCGGGCGGTGCCCATTCCAGGCGGCGTCTTCGCGCCGGACTCGGCGAACATACCGGCGCCGCGGACGAAGCCGGGCGAGACCAGCGAGACGCCGATGCCGCGCGGGCCGAGATCCGTGCGCAGGCCGAGGGCGAAGCCGCGCAGGCCGAACTTGGTCGCGTTGTAGACCGAAGACCGCGGGCTCGCCGACTTGCCGGAAAGCGAGGCGACGAAGACCAGGTGGCCGCTGCCGCGCTCGATCATCGCCGGGAAGAGCGCCTGCGCGAGCAGGATCGGGGACTCGAGGTTGACGCGCAGAGCACGCACGACCTCCTCGGGGCCGAAGTCGCCAAGCCAGGCGGCGCCGGGCAGGCCGGCGTTGGCAACCAGGACGTCGACCTCCTCCGCCGCGACGGCGAGCTGCTCGGCAGCGCCGGGCTCGGCCAGGTCGGCCGCGAGAACTCGATGATCGTCGCCGGGCAGCGCGGCCGCCAGCTCTTCCAGCGCCTCCGTCTTACGACCGCTCAGAACCAGGCTGACCCCGCGCTCCGCCAATGCCGTGGCGATCGCCCGGCCGAGGCCACCAGTGGCGCCAGTGAGGAGTGCTGTGCGGCCGGCAAGTTCCATCCCAAAGCCCAAGCTAGCAGCCGTGCTGCCGACAGGATTCTGGGATGAAAGTGCGAAAGGCAACTAAATGTTTGCGTTTTATGAGCAAGCAACCGGCAGATCGTCTACACTGCCGCCGGTCCGTAGAACCGAAACGCCGAGTCCCGCGCGCTCCAAGGCGCTGTGGGAACGGGGGAACCACGTTTTCGGGGCTAACTCGCCTAGTTCAGGCGGGAGCGCAGGCTCCTTTTAGCGCTAGCCCGACAGCTAACCCCGTAGGCCGACAAGAGGAGATCGGTTTGTCGCTTGACAACTTGAAGTTCAAAGCAGGGCTAGCTTTATTCGCAGCACTGGCTCTCGTAGCCATCGCGGCACCCGGAAGCGCTTCCGCCCGCTGCACCACCGGTGGCCTCACCCCCGCCGCGGTAGACATCTGCACCCCTACCGCGAAAGCAAAGCTTCTGACCACCGGCGAACTGATCCCGCCGAAGAGCGCTCCGCCCCGCGTGGACGCGGTGATCGAAGCCGCCAACAAGATCCGCACCAAGCCCTACATCTGGGGCGGCGGCCATGCCCGCTGGTGGGACGCCGGCTACGACTGCTCCGGCTCGGTCAGCTACGCCCTGCACGGCGGCGAATTCATTGAAAGCCCGCTGCCATCCGGCCCGATGGAGAAGTGGGGCCTGCCGGGCGCCGGGCGCTGGATCACCGTCTACGCCAACGCCGGCCACGCCTACGCCGAAATCGCCGGAGTCCGCTGGGACACCGCCGGCGACTCGAGTGGGACGGGGCCGCGCTGGCACGAAGAACTGCTCAGCAACGAAGGCTTCATCGCCCGTCACCCGGCGGGGTACTAACTGCAGCTAGGTGAGGAGGGAGCTGAGCGGCCTGCGAGCCGGACCGGAGCTCCTTTTTCCGCAGCTGAAGTCGGTGCGTGGCTGTTTCTCGCTCTCGAGCAAGACGAGCGCGCTCGAGCTCAGGGTCGTAGGGGGATCGGAGCGGAGGGAGTCCCATACGCCAACCTGTCCAACCAACACTCCCTGAGTTGTCCTTGCTTTCCTCGCCCGCTCGGATAACGTCCCGCTTGTAGCCCTCTCACCACCCGACATCCGTCTGACCGGACTCACCAAGCACTACGGCGAGGTGGTCGCGGTCGCGGGAATCGACCTCGAGATCGAGCGCGGCGAGTTCTTCACGATGTTGGGGCCGTCGGGCTCGGGCAAGACGACGACGCTGCGGATGATCGCCGGCTTTGAGGATCCCAGCGCCGGCACGATCGAACTGGCCGGCGAGGAGGTGGGCGGGGTGCCTCCCTACGACCGCGCCGTCAACACCGTCTTCCAGGACTACGCCCTCTTCCCCCACATGACCGTCGGCGAGAACGTCGCCTACGGGCTCAAGGTGGCCAAAGTGGACAAGTCCGAGCGTGCCCAGCGCCGCGACGAGGCGCTGGAGATGGTCCGCATGCCCGAATACGCCGACCGCAGGCCGGGCGAGCTCTCCGGTGGGCAGCGGCAGCGGGTGGCGCTGGCACGGGCGATCGTCAACCGGCCCAAGGTGCTGCTGCTCGACGAGCCGCTCGGGGCGCTGGACCTGAAGCTGCGGGAGCAGATGCAGGTCGAGCTGAAGTCGATCCAGAGCGAGGTCGGGATCACCTTCGTCTACGTCACCCACGACCAGGATGAGGCGCTGACGATGAGCGACCGGATCGCCGTCTTCAGCGAGGGCCGGATCGAGCAGGTCAGTCCGCCTCGCGAGCTCTACGAGCAGCCGATCAACGAGTTCGTCGCCGGCTTCGTCGGCGTCTCCAACGTGATCGAGCGCGACGGCAGGCGGCTCACGGTGCGCCCGGAGAAGATCCGCATCCTCGCGGGCGCCGCCGACGCCGGTGGGCTGCATAGCGAGCGCGGCAAGGTCGTCGAGGTCGCCTACGCCGGGATGGTCACGCGCTACACCGTGGCGCTCGACGCCGGCGGAACCCTTCAGCTCGTTCAGCAAAACGTCGAGGAGGCATCCGCGGGTGCCCCTCCCGATCAGGGGAAAGAGATCCTGGTGGGATGGCGCCCGGAGCACGCGGCCGCCGTCCAGGGGAAGTCAACTAATGAGGAGGTTGCATCATGAGGAGAAAGGACGCTCATCCCGCCCGCACGGCATGGCTGATCGTGGCCGGCCTGGTCGTGTTCATGCTCGTTCTCGCCGGTTGCGGCTCCAGCAGCGACAGCAGCACCGGGGGCAGCGACAACGAACTGCAGAAGCTCGGCAAGGGCGAGGGTGAACTCAACCTGATCTCGTGGGCCGGCTACGTCGAAGAAGAATGGACCAAGCCCTTCGAACAGGAATCGGGCTGCACGGTCAACGACAAGGTCGCCGGCACCTCCGACGAAATGGTCGACCTGATGAAAACCGGCCAGTACGACGGCGTCTCCGCCTCGGGCAACGCCACGGCTCGACTCGTCGCAGCCAACGAGGTCGACCCGGTCAACGTCAGCCTGGTCCCGAATTACAAGACGATTTTCTCCGACCTCAAGGATCAGCCCTACAACACGTTCGACGGCGTCCACTACGGGATTCCGCACGGGCGTGGGGCCAACCTGCTGATGTGGAACTCCAACAACGTCAAGCCCGCTCCGACCTCCTGGAACGTGATGTTCGACCCGACGATGGCGGCGAAGTACAAGGGCCAGATCAGCCAGTACGACGACTCGATGTCGATCGCCGAAGCGGCTGTCTACCTGAAATTCCACCAGCCGGATCTGGAAATCGAAAACCCCTACGAGCTCAATGAAGAACAGTTCGAAGCGGCGGTGAACCTGCTCAAGGAACAGCAGCCCAACGTCGGCGAATACTGGTCGGACGCGGCGAAGCAGATCCAGGCCTTCGGCAGCGGCGACAACGAGGTCGGCACCACCTGGCAGTACCAGTACTTCGCACTGCAGGAAGAAGGCGTGCCGGTCGCCGCCAGTCCCGCCAGCCAGGGCTTCCTGCCCAAGGAGGGCGCGACGGGATGGTCGGACACCTGGATGATCAGCTCCAAGGCGAAGCATCCCAACTGCATGTACATGTGGATGAATTACATCGTCTCGCCGAAAGCCAACGCCGAGGTGGCCGAATACTTCGGTGAGGCACCGGCGCAGAGCCTTGCTTGCGACAAGACCGCGAACAAGAACTTCTGCACCGAATACCACGCCGACAATCCGGCATTCTGGAAGCGGGTCTACTACTGGGAAACCCCGCTCACCGAATGCGGCAACGGCGAAGACGACTGCATGGACTACAACGATTGGGTCAAAGCTTGGACCTCGATCAAAGGCTAGTTATTTCGATCGCGGTCGATGACGACTGAAGCAGTCGTCTCGAAGAGGCCGGCGGGCCGCAGGCTCACCGGCCTCTTCCATGGCCGCCCCCGCCTCCAGGTAGGGGCGCTGCTGGCCGCCCCCGGCGCCTGGCTGGTCGTCCTCTACCTGGGGTCGCTCGCGCTCCTCCTGATCACCGCCTTCTGGACCGTCGACCCGCTCAGCGGGGAAGTGGTGAAGGGCCTCAGCGCCGAAAACTTTGAAGCGTTGGTCAATGAACCCGTCTACCGGGACATCGTCTGGCGAACCGTGCGGACGGCGATCCTGGTCACTCTGACCGACGCCGTGATCGCCTTCCCGATCGCCTTCTACATGGCGAAGGTCGCCAGCAGCCGGGGCAAGGCGATCCTGCTCGTCGCGGTGTTGATGCCGCTCTGGTCGAGCTACCTGGTCAAGGTCCTCTCCTGGCGGACGATGCTCTCCCAGGATGGGGTGATCAACTGGGTCCTCGAACCCTTCGGCCTGCATGGCCCCGGCTATGGCCTGACCGCCGTCTGGCTGGTGATGAGCTACCTCTGGCTGCCGTACATGATCCTGCCGATCTACGCCGGCCTCGAACGCATCCCTGACTCCCTGATCAGCGCCTCCGAGGATCTCGGCGCCTCGCCGTTCACCACCTTCAGGCGGGTGATCCTGCCGCTCGCCTTCCCGGCCGTGGTCGCCGGCTCGATCTTCACCTTCTCCCTGACCCTGGGTGACTTCATCACGGTCAGGCTGGTCTCCAACAGCCAGTTCATCGGCACCGTCATCGCCTCCTCGATCACCAACGACCTGCCCTTCGCGGCGGCGCTGGCG
This sequence comes from uncultured Solirubrobacterales bacterium, assembly GCA_963735235.1. Taxonomy (GTDB): domain Bacteria; phylum Actinomycetota; class Thermoleophilia; order Solirubrobacterales; family 70-9; genus VAYN01. Next base: position 46,639 of record CAVTKD010000010.1, read on the forward strand.
CTGGTCCCGATCGTGGTCATGATCGCCTACCTCGCCGTGGCCCGGAAGCTCGGCGCCTTCGAGCACGTCTGATGAGGCTCTCGCGCAAAGCCCAGGCGTTGCTGCGACTCGTCGTCGGGCTGGGGATGGCGTTCATCTACATCCCGCTGATCGTGATCGGGATCTACGCCTTCAACTCGAGCAAGATCCTCAAGTGGCCGCCGCCGGGGCTAACCCTCGACTGGTTCACCAAGGCCTTCGAAAGCGAATCGGCCCGCGAATCGCTGCTCACCTCGATCGAGGCCGGCATCGTCGCCACCGCCATCGCGCTCCTGCTCGGCACCCTCGCCGCGATCGCCGTCGCCCGCCATCGCTTCTTCGGTCGGGAGACGGTCTCCTTCCTGGTCATCTTGCCGATCGCCCTGCCCGGCATCGTCACCGGCGTCGCGCTCAGCAACACCTTCACGCAGGTCCTCGGCATCCCGCTCAGCCTGCTCACCGTGATCGTCGGCCACGCGACCTTCTGCATCGTCGTTATCTACAACAACGTCGTCGCCCGCCTCAGACGCACTTCAGGCTCCTTCGAGGAGGCCTCTGCCGATCTCGGCGCCACCACCTGGCAGACCTTCCGCCTCGTCACCTTCCCGAGCATGAAAACGGCCCTGGCCGCCGGCGCCCTGCTCGCCTTCGCCCTCTCCTTCGACGAGATCATCGTCACCACGTTCACGATCGGGGCCGGCGAAGAAACCCTGCCGATCTGGATCTTCCGCAACCTCTTCCGGCCCAAGGAGCTGCCGATCGTCGATGCCGTCGCCGTGATCGTGATCGTGATCTCGATCATCCCCGTCTACCTCGCCCACCGGCTCAGCCGCGAGGAGGGCGGCGGCATCGGCGGCAAAGGCGGTGGCGGCAGGGTCGAGGCCGAGGCGACCGCGGTTCCGTAGCTACAGCGGGATGTTCCCGTGCTTGCGCTTCGGCTGCGCCACCCGCTTGCTCTGCAACATCCGCAGCGCCTTGATCAGCTTCGGCCGCGTCTGCCGCGGCTCGATCACGTCGTCGATGTAGCCGCGCTCGGCGGCGGAGTACGGGTTCGCGAAGTGCGCTTTGTAGTCGTCGATCAGCTTCTGGCGGCGCTCGTCCGGAGTCGGCGAGGTGGCGATGTCTTTGCGGTAGATGATGTTGACGGCGCCCTCGGGGCCCATCACCGCGATCTCGGCGGTCGGCCAGGCGACGTTGAAGTCGGCCAGCATGTGCTTGGAGGCCATCACGTCGTAGGCGCCGCCGTAGGCCTTGCGGGTGACCACGGTGAGCTTCGGCACGGTCGCCTCGGTGTAGGCGTAGAGCAGCTTGGCGCCGTGGCGGATGATCCCGTTCCACTCCTGGTCGGTGCCGGGGAGGAAGCCGGGGACGTCGGTGAAGGTGAGGATCGGGACGTTGTAGGCGTCGCAGGTGCGGACGAAACGGGCCGCCTTCTCGGAGGCCTCGATGTTGAGCACCCCGGCCAGGAAGGCGGGCTGGTTGCCGACGATGCCGACCGGGAAGCCGTCGAGCCGCGAGAAGCCGCAGACGATGTTCTTGGCGAAGTGCTCGTGGACCTCGAAGAACTCCTCGTCGTCGACGACGAGGGCGATCACCTTGCGCATGTCGTAGGGCTTGGAAGGGTCGTCGGGGACGACCGAGTCAAGCGCCTCGTCTTCGCGCTCGGGGTCGTCGGAGGGCTCGAAGCGGGGCGGCGCCTCGAGGTTGTTCGAGGGCAGGAAGCCGAGCAGGTAGCGAGCGTCCTCGAGGCAGCTCTCCTCGTCCTCGGAGGCGAAGTGGGCGACGCCGGACTTCGAGTTGTGGCTCATCGCCCCGCCCAGCTCCTCGAACTCGACCTCCTCGCCGGTCACGGTCTTGATCACTTCGGGGCCGGTGATGAACATGTGCGAGGTCTCTTTGACCATGAAGATGAAGTCGGTCATCGCCGGCGAGTAGACGGCGCCGCCGGCGCAGGGACCCATGATCAGGCTGATCTGCGGGATCACGCCCGAGCATTTGACGTTGCGGGCGAAGACGTCGCCGTAGGCGCCGAGCGAGACGACGCCCTCCTGGATCCGGGCTCCCCCCGAGTCGTTGATGCCGACGACGGGCGCCCCGACCTGGGCGGCGAGGTCCATCACCTTGCACATCTTCTCCGCCATCACCTCGCCGAGGCTGCCGCCGAAGACGGTGAAGTCCTGGGAGAAAACAAAAACAGTTCTCCCATCTATGGTGCCGTGACCGGTGACGACCGCGTCGCCCCAGGGCCGTTTCTTCTGCATCTCGAAGTCGTAGGTGCGGTGGCGGACGAAGGTGTCGAGCTCCTCGAAGGAGCCGGGGTCGAGCAGCTTCTCGATCCGCTCGCGGGCGGTCATCTTGCCCTTCGCGTGCTGCTTGGAGACCGCCTCCTCGGAGGCGGAGTTGACCGCGGCCTCGCGCAGCTCGCGCAGGTAAGCGAGCTTCTCGTCGTGGGTGACCGGGTTTTTCTCGCGCATCAGCGGTGGGGGGACTCGGGGATCAAGGGCGGCGCAGGATTCTATTTGCGGCGCGTCCGCGGCGTCCCCAGACACACGGAGGGCCCGTGCGAGCGGGCCCTCCGGACAACCAGGGTGCCGCGGTGAATCCTTAGAGTTCGGCGCAGATCGCGAAGGTGACGATCGACCAGTCGCCGTAGGGCCCGGCGCCGCTCTCGTGGGCGATCCCGGTCCAGCCAGTGCGCAGGGCTCCAGTTGAGAACGGGTATGAGGCGGTCGTGGCGACTTCTTTGAGTTCGCCTTCGAGGCGGACGCCGCCAGCGATGGCCTGCTTGCCGACCGGGCATTCCGCAGTTGCCGTCTTGTTCGGTTCATTGCTAGTGAAGCTCGTGGTATTGACGTAGCTGACGTTCTTAATCAGCTGCAGGTAGAACGACGCCGAGAGCTTCGCAGCGCTGACCGATTCGCCGCCAAGTTTGCCGGCCGTGACAGCTTCGGCAGCGAGGGCGTTGGCGGTGACCGATTTCTTCGCGAGTTTGCTCGTGCCGACCGATTCGGTTCCGAGTTTGGCGTTGGTCACGGCTTTCTTGGCGAGCTTGGAGTTGATCACCGAGCCGGGCGCGAGGTCGGCCGCGTTGATGCCGCTGTTCTTGATTTTGCCCGAGGTGACGGCCTGGGTCTTGATCTTGGAGTTCGTCACCGCCTGGCTGGCGATGTTCACGGCTTTCACCTGGCCGGGGCCGATTTTGCCCGACGCGTAGGCGGCGCCACCGAGGGCGACGAAGAGGGCGATGCAGGACAGGACGTTGGCAACCGAGAGGTGCCGTTTCAGAGTGTTCACTCTCAGGACTCGCTTTCTGAGCCGGCCGCAGCCGGCGATTTGGGGGAATTGGGGAAGCTCATACCCGGGGCTCAGCTGAAGGGCCGGCGCTGCGGTTCCGCCAGGTGATCGAGGAAGGCTTCCAGGGCAGCCTCGTCGAAGCCGCTGCTCTCCGCGGCGCGGACCTCGACCCGGGTGCCGAAGCCTTTCTCAGCCATCGTCACCTCGAGCCCCTCGGCGGTCGCGATCAGCTCCGCCAGCTCCGGCTCGGACTTCATCAGCGTCCTCGATGCCTCGATCATTGAGGCCCGCTTCAACCAGTGGCCGGCGGTTCCTGCCCCCCTTCCTGCCTGGGAGAGACCGTTCAGTCGCCTAGAAGAAGGCGCCGCCCTTGTATTCGCCGAAGACTTCGCGCATGGCGCCGCAGACCTCGCCGATCGAGGCGTCGGCGGCGAGCGCGGTACGGATCGGATGCAGGAGGTTGCCGTCGCCGCGGGCGACGTCGCGCAGGGCCTCCAGCCTGGCCGTCACCTCAGCCTGGTCGCGGTTCTCCTTGAAGGCCCTGAGGCGGGCCAATTGGCGCTGCTCGGCCTCGGGGTCGACCTTGAGGATGTCGACGTCGTCGACCTGGTCGGTGACGAATTTGTTCACTCCCACGATGATGTCCTGGCCCGACTTGTAGCGCTCGTGGTAGCTCTGCGCCGACTCCTCGATCTCACGCTGCATGAACTCCAGCGCCTCGACCGAGCCACCCATCTCGCCGACCTTGTCCATCAGCTCCCAGGAGCGCAGCTCGATCTCGTCGGTCAGCGACTCGACGAAGTAGGAACCGGCGAAGGGGTCGACGGTGTCGGCGACGCCCGACTCGTAGGCGAGCACCTGCTGGGTCCGCAGGGCGATCCGGGCCGAGCGCTCGGTCGGCAGCGCCAGGGCCTCGTCAAAGCCGTTGGTGTGCAGTGACTGGGTGCCGCCGCTGACCGCGGCGAAGCCCTGCAGGGCGACGCGGATGATGTTGACCTCAGGCTGCTGGGCCTGCAGGGTGACGCCGCCGGTCTGGGTGTGGAAGCGGATCTTCATCGAGTTCGGGTTCTCCGCCCCGAAGCGCTCCTTGACGATTTTGGCCCACATCCGGCGCACCGCGCGGAACTTGGCGATCTCCTGGAAGACGTTGTTGTGGCAGTTGAAGAAGAAGGCGAGGCGGGGAGCGAAATCGTCGATCTTCAGGCCGCGCTCGAGCGCGGCTTCGACGTAGGCGATTGCGTTGGAGAGCGTGAACGCGACCTCCTGCACAGCCGAGCAGCCCTTCTCGCGGATGTGGTACCCGGAGATCGAGATCGTGTTCCATTTCGGCACATGCGTCTGGCAGTACTCGAAGATGTCCGTGGTCAGCCGCATGGTCGGCACCGGCGGGTAGATGTAGTTGCCGCGCGCCATGTACTCCTTCAGCACGTCGTTCTGGACGGTGCCGCGCAGCTTCTCGGAGGGGACGCCCTGTTCCTCGCCGACCAGCTCGTAGAGCAGCAGCAGGATCGCCGCCGGGGCGTTGATCGTCATCGAGGTGGAGACGCTGTCGAGCGGGATCTGGTCGAAGCAGATCCGCATGTCCTCGATCGTGTCGATCGGGACGCCGGTGCGGCCGACCTCGCCTTCGCAGAGCGGGTCGTCGGAGTCGCGGCCGAGCTGGGTCGGCAGGTCGAAGGCCATTGAGAGCCCGGTCGAGCCGTGCTCGATCAGGTAGCGGTAGCGCTCGTTGGTGTCCTCGGGCGAGGCGAAGCCGGCGTACTGGCGCATCGTCCAAAGCCGGTCGCGGTACATCCCCTCGTGGATGCCGCGGGTGAAGGGTGGCTGGCCCGGCTCGCCGAGGCGCTCACCGAGGTCCGGGGCGACGTCGCCCTCGTCGTAGAGCCCCTCGATTTCGATCCCGGAGTCGGTGAAGATGCGCTCGTCGTCGGGGCCGACCACCGGCGCGATCGTGCGGTGCGGGTCGTCCTTGAAGGCGTTGTCGCTCTCGCTGGGCATCGCGAGCAGGATATTGACGCGCCGCTTCTAGGCGCGGTCGGGGGCGGCGCGGCGCCCCTCGAGCAGGTCGGCGAGGCTGCGAGCGAGCGGGGTCTTGGCCGCGAAGCCGGTGGCCTCGCGCAGGCGCTGAGGATCGCCGACGAGCGCCGGCGGATCGGCCGGCCGCGCCAGGGCGGGGTCCTCGCGGGCCTCGATCCGCAGCGGCGAAAGCGCGGATAGCGACTCGACCAGCCCGGCGATCGCCGTCCCCCTGCCGGAGCAGAGGTTGTAGGTGCCGCGGAGCTCTAGAGCCGAGATCTCCACCAGCGCCGCGGCCGCGTCGCGGACATCGACGAAGTCGCGGATGGCGTCGGGGTTCCCGAGCGCCAGCTCCACACTCGGTGCGCCCGCCCGCTCGGCCTCGACGACGCGGCGGACAAAGCCCGGGATGGCGAAACTCGGCGACTGGCCGGGGCCGATCAGGTTGAAGGCGCGGGCGACTCCGACGTGGAGGCCGCGGCCGCGCGCGTACTGCCCGCAGAGCACCTCCATCGCCACCTTGCTGGCCCCGTATGGGGTGACCGGCGACGGCACCAGCTCCTCCTTCAGGGGAAGGGCATCGGCCCCGGGCGCGCCATAGACATCCGCCGAGGAGAGGCAGAGGACATGCGCCGTCGGAGTCCGCCGGACGACGGCATCGAGCAGGTTGAGCACCCCGGTCGCGTTGACGGCGAAGGTCTCGGCCGGCTGCTCCCAGCTGCGCCCGACCGAAGCCGCGCCGGTCGCGTTGACGATCAGGGCCGGCCGCACCGCGTCCAGGCAGGCGGAGAGGGCGTTTGGATCGAGCAGGTCGCAGGCGGGGGCCTTCGTGCCGGCCGCCCGACCCGCGGGCACGACGTCGAACCCGGCGGCCTCAGCGGCCTCAAGCAGGTGGGCGCCGAGGAACCCGCCGGCCCCGAGCAAAAGCATCGTCCGCGACTCGCTCATGCGCCTGCTTCGCCGATCTTTGTCCGGAAGAAGTTGCCGGCTAGTGGGTGGCGCCGATGAGGCGCTCGACGCCGGTCTGGTCGATCGTCCGGCGCAGGCCATCGTCGAGCTCAATCGTCGGTTCCCACTCGAGCAACTCGCGGGCACGGCCGATGTCGGGGCGGCGCTGCTGGGGATCGTCGGTCGGCAGGGGCTCGTGGACGATCTCTGAGCGGGACTCGGTCACCTTGAGCACGGCCTCGGCCAGCTCCAGCAGGGTGAACTCGTTCGGGTTGCCGATATTGACCGGCGTGTGCAGATCCGACTCGGCGAGAGAAACGATGCCGCGAATCAGGTCGTCGACGTAACAGAAGCTGCGCGTCTGGCTGCCCTCTCCGAAAACGGTCAGCGGCTGGTCCTGGAGGGCCTGGCGCAGGAAGGTCGGGATCGCCCGTCCGTCGTGGGGCCGCATCCGCGGGCCGTAGGTGTTGAAGATGCGGACAATCGCGGTGTCGACGCCCTGCTGGCGGTGGTAGGCCATGGTCAGCGCCTCGGCGTAGCGCTTCGCCTCGTCGTAGACGCCGCGCGGGCCGATCGGGTTGACATGGCCCCAGTAGTCCTCCTTCTGCGGGTGGACCTGGGGGTCGCCGTAGACCTCGCTGGTCGAGGCGATCAGGAAGCGGGCGCGCTTGAACTTGGCGACGCCGAGCATGTGGTGGGTGCCGTGGGAGCCGACTTTGAGCGTGTGCAGCGGTAGCCGCAGGTAGTCGATCGGGCTGGCCGGCGAGGCGAGGTGGTAGACGAAGTCGACGTCCTCGGGGATGTCGACGTGCTCGGTGATGTCGAGGTTGCGGAAGTCGAACGCATCGTCACGGATGTGGGCGATGTTCTCCAACGATCCGGTCGCGAGGTTGTCCAGGCAGATCACCCGGTGCCCCTTGCCGAGCAGGTGCTCGCAGAGGTGGGAGCCAAGGAAGCCGGCGCCGCCGGTGACTACGCAGGTGCTCATCGAACCGATGCTACCGGTGGCGAGGGGCACGACGCGGCGCGAGAGGTTTACGCAATTTCCGGAGATTCGAGCCCAAAAATTGTCCAGAAGGGGGGAGAGAAAGGGTTCTGCCGGGACTGCGAAGCGAAATAACTGCAAATGTTTACTCCGAAGGATCAAATCGTGCAGGGGGAGCCGACCAGTGGAACCGAGTAACCAGGGGAAAGGACGCGCCGTGTCGGCGGGCGGTACCGAGGGAGCGCGAAAGCGGGCGGCGATGGAGATGTTCGCCCGTCACGAGCAGACCCTGCGCCGCACCGCGCGGCGCTACTCGCTCTGCGCCGATGACGCCGATGACGCGCTGCAGAGGGCGCTGGAGATCCTCCTCACCAAAGCGCCTACCAGCGACCCCCGGGAGCTGGGTCGTTGGACCCAAACCGTGGTCAAGCACGAGGCGCTGGCGGTCCGCCGCGACCGCGAGCGGATCCTCAGCGGTCCGGCCGCGGCGGCGGGCGACCAAGGCCGCGAGGACTGGGTGGCGCTGATCCCCACCGAGGCCGACGGGCCGCCCGAGCGAGCCGAGCGGCGCGAAGCCGTTGCCCGCAGTCGCGAGGCACTGAAAGCCCTGAAGCCGCAGGAGCTGCGCGCCCTCAGCCTTCTGGCCGAGGGCTACTCCTATGCGGAGATCGGTGAGATCACCAGCTTCAGCCACACCAAGATCAACCGCTGCCTCGCCGAGGGACGAGACCGCTTCCGCAGCTTCCTATCGCGCAGCGAAGACGGGCGGCGCTGCGAGGAGATGGAGCCACTGCTCTCCGCCTTCTGCGATGGAGAGGTGAGCAGCGACGACGCGGCGATGCTACGGGAGCACCTGCACGCCTGCGCCAGCTGCCGAGCGACCCTGCGCGCGTACCGGGCGGCGCCCGGGGCGGCGGCCGCACTGGCGCCAACCCTGCCGCTCACCCGCTCGTTGCTGGACCGCGTCCACGATGCGTTCGCCGGGCTGACAGCTCGCTTCGGCGGCGGCGGGGCCGGCTCGGACTCGGCGCTCTCACAGGTCGCGGCGTCCGGCGGCGCTCGCGGAGCCGGGATGGCCGCCCTGGCAAAGGTCGCGGCGATCTGCATCGGCACCGCCGGCGGCGCGGCCGCCTGCGTAGCCACGGGCATGGTGCCAGTGCCCTTGGATATCGATCACCAGCAGACGAAGACCGCGGTCGTGGAGCGCAAGCTCGATCCCGTGTTCGCGGCCGAGTGGGACGAAGAAAGCGGTGTCGACTACGAAACGGCGGCACCACCCGCGGCGCCCGCTCCAGACCCGACCCCACCTCACCATGAACCGCTCCCTGTAGCCGAGCCGGTCTCGACTCCCGTTCCCGAAACCAGCAGCGGCGCCACCGAATACGCACCAGAACCGGCGCCTGCCCCGGCCCCCGAACCGTCGAGCGCGAGTAGCTCTTCCAACGGCAGCGCCGCCGGGGAGTTCGGGCCGTGAGGCGCGCTCGGCGCGGTCTCCTCGCAATGCTGGGGTCTGCCGCGATCTGCAGTGGGATCCTCGGCGGTGACGACACCGCGGACGCGAACGACGCCACCCAGCTGCGTCCGGTCAACCTGCGAGTCGAGGGTGACGAAGGCGCCTGGCACCCCGACCGATCCTTCCGGATTGCCTGGGACTCCCCGCCGGGCATTGCTCATTACCGCGTCCGCAACGCAGCCGGCAACGTGGTGGTCTCCGAATCTCAGACCCTCCTGGAAACGAACGCGATCAACTCCGTCGGGGTCCCCAACGTCCCCGGTGTCTACACGGCGGATGTCTGGCTCGAGAGCCCTGGCGACGAAGTCGGGCCGCAGGCAAGTGCAACGCTGCGCTTCGACGATGTTCAGCCGGACCTGGCCCGACCGCTGACCGCGGGCTGGATCTCGGGGAACGCACCGGCGATCCTGAAAATCGAACATCCCCGCGGACCGCAGCCGATCTCGGGCATCCGCGGTTACGCGGTATCGCTGGATCGCGGCGGAGGGGAGTATCCGTGTGAGGGATCCGATCGGTGCAGCGTGGCGGAGACCGACATTCAAGAGGGAATCGAGGGCGACACGGTCTCGCTCGGGATCCTGCCCGAGGGCATGAGCACCGTCCGTGCCGTCGCGGTCTCCGGATCGGGGATGAGATCCCCGGAAGCGGCGAGCGCGACCCTGCGGGTCGATGCAACGGTGCCTAAAGTCACCCTGAGTGGCGTGCCGCGGGACTGGGCGAACGGGCCGGTGCGACTAACTGCGACCGCGACGGACGCCCTGTCAGGAATGACCGCAGGCGGCCCGAGCGGACCGTTCACTGCGATTGCGATTGACGACGGAGTGCCGACGACCGAGAGCGGGCCCTCGGTGACGGCGGTGGTCCGCGGCAATGGATCGCACCAAGTCGCCTTCTACGCCCGCGACGCTGCTGGCAATATCGCCGCCAACGGTGGCAGGCAGGCGGCGCCGACCGAGACGGTCCAGATCGACGAAAGGGAGCCGGCGTTGGCCTTCGCCAGGTTTCAGGATCCAGCCGACCCCGAGCGAATCGAAGCTGCGGTCAGCGACCAGCTCTCCGGCCCCGACCCGGCGCGGGGATCGATCGCGGTGCGGCCGGCGAACTCGCAGCAGCAATTCCAACCGCTGCCGACGGCAGTGTCCGGCGACGGCAGGCTGGTCGCCCGCTGGGACTCGGATTCCTTCCCGGCCGGCGACTACGAATTCAGGGCAACCGGATACGACGCCGCCGGCAACTCGAGCGACAGCGGTCGCCGTTCCAACGGCGCTCGGATGGTGCTGGCCAACCCACTGAAGATGCCGACGACCCTCCAAGCCGGATTCGGCGGCCGGCGCCTGGTCTGGCAGCGCTGTGCACGGACCGCCGGGCGGCGGCGCTGCCGGCGCCAGGTGCTCGAGTCGTTCAACGGGCGACCGACGACCCGGGCGGTGCCCTTCGGCCACGGCGTTCAGTTTGGCGGTCGGCTCACCTCGATCGCGGGAGTGCCGCTCGTCGGGTTGACGGTCCAGGTGATCGAGAGCTTCGACACCGGCGCCGCGGTGGGAAATCGAACGACAACGGTCGAGACCGCGGCCGACGGGACCTTCGACGCCCATCTGGCCGCCGGCCCAAGCCGCCATGTCGAAGCCGTGTTCGCCGGCGACCGGGTTCTCGGCCGCAGCGCCGGTGGCGCGGTCCGGCTCGATGTGCTCGCCGGCGTGCGCCTACACGCCTCCACGGCGTCGGCGAACGTCGGTGGCCGGCCGGTTGTCTTCAGCGGTCGCGTCGACGGTCTGGATACCTCGACGCCGGCCAGCGGTCGGCCAGTCGAACTCCAGTTCCGCCTGCCGGGAAGCACCTGGGCCGAATTCCGCACCGTCCAGACCGACGCCCACGGCCGCTTCCGCTACCCCTACGTGTTCAGCGACGACGACAGCCGCGGCACCCGCTTCCAGTTCCGCGCCTATGTGCCTTCCGGCGGTGACTGGCCCTACGAGCCGGCAGCATCACGGCCGGTGGCGGTAACGGGTCGCTGATCAATGCCTCCAACGACGACCGCCCCGAGAGATCGGGGCGGTCGGTGCTGCGGAGATGCAGGGTGCGACTAGCGCAGTGAAGCGAACTGGTCCGTGACCTGGTCGACCAGGCCCTGGGCGCGCGAGGTCTGCTCGTCGATCGCGCGGCGGACGCGGGACTCGACCTCGTTGCGGTTGCGCTTCAACGTGCTCTCAACCGTGCGCTGGTGCTTGCGGGCTTCGCGCTCGACCCGGTTGCGGGTCTTGCGAGCCTCGGTGGTCGCCTTGCGGCGGGCGCTGGTGCCGCGACGCTCGGTGCGCTTGACCGATTTGCGGACCTGCGTGCGGTAGGACTTGATCTGCTTCTCGGCGCTGCTGCGGCCGGTCCACGGCTCGACCAGGTCGGAGATGCGGTCGCTGACGGAGAGGACGACGCCGACCGGAAGGTCGACAGCGGCCTCGGCGACGGTCTGCACCTGGTTCTTCTCGGCTACCGCGGTCTTGGTAGCGGCGCGTTTGGTCGCTTTCGCGGTGGCGCCTGCGGATTTCTTCGCTTCGGTGGTGGCGCGCTTTGCCTGAGTTTTAGCTTTGCCATTGCTGCTGGTCTGCGTTGCCATGAAGTTGAATCCCTTCGAATTTGTTTGCCTGCCTGGGCTGTCCGCGAGTCTAGCGAACATATGTTCTTTTGCGAACACACGTTCTTAACCTCTTTCGGCGGAGTGGTTACACGCGCTCGGTGGCACTCTGCGCGGCGCGCACCGTCGCCAGCGCGGTCTCGCCGCAGGCGGCGGCGATCGGGTAGCGGGCATCGAGGTCGAGTGGCGCATCCCCGAGGGCGAGGTCGCCGAACGCGACCGCGCCCCCCGCCTCTCGGACGATCAGCTGGGCGGCGGCGGCGTCGACGGAGCGGCACGGCCGCAGGCTGAGCATCGCGTCGAAGCGGCCACTGGCGACATAGGAGGCGGTGATCGCGATCGAGCCGACGACCCGCAGCCGGTAGGCCTTGCCCGCGAGCGCTTCGAGGGCCGGCAGCGACCACTCCGGCTCCGCCGACTCGAGCCCGACGACCTCCAGCTTCTCCTCCTCGACGGAGACGCGGGCGGCATCGCCGGCGAGCGCGGCGCCGCCGCCGCGGCGAGCGACGAACTCCTCGCCGGCACCGAAGTCATGGACGAAGCCGAACTCGACGTCGGCCATTGAGGAGCCGGAGGCGACGGCGATGCTGAGGCTGTGCGAGGGGATTGTGCGGCGGGCGTTGAGCGAGCCGTCGATCGGGTCGATCACCACCCGCGCCGCGCCGCCGGAGCCGAAGGAGACCTCGCCGCGCTCCTCGGAGACGGCGACGAAGGAGGCGCCTTCCGCGGCGAGCGAGTCGAGCTCGGCGAAGACGGCGTCCTCGCAGCGGCGGTCGATCGCCAGGGTGTGATCGCCGCCCTCGCCGACGCCCTCGTAGACGGTGCGTTCCTCGCTGCTCGCGGTCGCCACGAAGATCGCCCGCTGCGCCGCCACGATGCGGCGGCAGATTCCCAGCCAGTCTGCGGAGAAAACGTCCATCGACCGGATGCTATGTCGCGCTAGCGTTGGACGATGCGCCAGGAACAGCCCACGGCCGAGATCGAAGCCGACGAGCGGGATCGCGCGGTCGCCCACGAAGGGGGGCCGCTGCTGGTGATCGGCTCCGCCGGGACCGGCAAGACCGAGTTGCTGGCGCGGCGACTGGCAAGACTCGCCGCGGCGGGGACCGCACCTGGGCGGGTGCTGGTGATCGGCTCGACCCGCGCCACGGCGCGGCGACTTCGCGAACGCTCAGAGGCGCTGCTGGACGGCCCGTTCGAGGAGCTCTGGATCGGCAGCTGGGGAACGATCGGCGAGCGGCTCCTGCGCGAGCACGCGGAGGCCGCCGGCCTCGACCCGTTCTTCGACGTGCTGGGCCCCGCGGAGCGCCTGGCGATGCTGCTCGACCGGCTCGACCAGCTGCCGCTGCGCCGCCACGAGATCCGCGGCAACCCCGCCGCCCTGCTGGCCCGGCTGCTCTCGCGGATCGACACGCTGAAGGCCGAACGCGTCGGCCCGACGCGGCTGGAGCTGCGGGCCCGGGAGGCGGAGCAGGCGGCGGGCGAGGCCGCCAGAGAGGCCGCGAGGCGTGAGCTCGAGTTCGCCGAGCTCTACACGACCCACGACCGGATCCTCGCCGAGGCGGGCAGCCTCGACCGCGGCGATGTCTTCCTCGCGATCGACTGCATGCTCGCCGAGCGCCCCGATGTCCGCCTCCAGATCGCCAACCGTTTCGAGCACCTGATGGTCGACGAGCTCGAGGAGGCCACCCCAGCCCAACGAGCCATCCTCAAAGCCCTCTCGAGCGACAACCCGAACCATCTCTACGTCCTGGAGGAAGTGGATGCAGGCACTGCTCCGCGGCCGAGCGCATGGTTCGGAGACCTTTTCCCCCAGGGCGATGTCGTGGTTCTCGAGCACCGCTTCCGCGAGCCCACCGTCCGCTTCTGGCGCTGCACCAATGAGCGCGCCCAGGCCCAGGCGGTGGCGCGCGAGGTCGAGCACCTGGTCGCCGGCGGGGCCGTCCCGGAGGCGATCTGCGTCCTCGTCGCCGAGCCGGCCCGCCAGGGCGGGCCGGTCGCGGCGGCGATGGAGGAGCGCGGCATCCCCTTCCACCTCTCCGGCCCCACCGCCCTCTTCCAGCGGCCCGAGGTGCGCGACGCGATCGCCTGGCTGCGGGCGCTCGCCGACCCCGGCGACTCGCCGGCGGTGGCGCGGGCGCTGACCCGGCCGCCGATCGAACTGCGCCCCGGCGACCTCGCGCGGCTGACCACGATCGCGCGGCGGCGCAAGCAGGACATGGTCGCCGCCTGCGAGGCGGCCCTCGATAGCCCGCAGTTCCAGCCCGAGGCGCGCGAGCGGATCCAGGCCTTCATCAAGCTCTACAACGCCGCTTCGGCGGCGATGGAGGAGCGCCGCGCCGACGTCTTCGTGCGGCGGCTGATCGAGCGGGTCGGCCTGCGGCGCCAGCGGCTCTTCGCCGCTCAGCCGGAGGTGGCGGAGCGGCTGCTCGGGCTCTCGCGGCTGGCCGAGCTGGCGACCGCCTGGGCGCGGCGCGAGCCGCACGCCTCGACCCGCGGCTTCGTCGCCTACCTCAGCGCCGTCGCCGAGGCCGGGGTCGAGCCGGCGGGCGGCGAGGAGCCACCCTCCCCCGGCTCCGTCCAGGGCATGGCGATGGACGCCGTCAAGGGGATCGGCTTTGACCATGTCTTCGTGCTCGGACTCGAGGGCGAGGCCGACTGGGCGCGGATCGGCTGGCCGGCGCGGACCGGGCTGGTGCTCTCCCGGGTCGAGCGCGGCGAGGAGGGCGAGGCCGGCCCCTCCCGCTTCTACGAGGAGGCGCTGGCGGCCGCCGAGGGGAGCGAGGAGGAGCACGGCGAGGAGCTGTTCGGGCCGGCCGAGGGCCTGCATGCGACCTACCGCACCCTGCGCGAGCAGGTGCTCGAGGCCTCCTGGCGGGCCGGCCGCGAGCTCTCGGAGCCGCGCCTGGACACGGCGATCGACGTCAACCGGGCGATCGCCCGCTACCTGGAGCTGCTGAAGCTGGCGGCGCTGGCCCAGCGCCCCGGCGACGAGCCGACGGCAGAGGCGATCGCGGCGGTCAACGGCCTGCTGAGGCAGGTCGCGACCCCGGAGCAGCAGGCCGAGCTCGACGCCTCCTCGCTCGACTCCTACCTGCTCGACTCCGAGCAGGAGCGGGGCCAGCGCCGCGAGCTGATCGCGGCCCGCGAGGAGCCCTCGCTGGAGGCCTTCCTACCGCGCCGCGGAGACGGCATGCTCAGCCTCTCGGCCTCCGACCTCAGCCTCTACCTGACCTGCCCGCTCAAGTACAAGTTCGCGCGCGTCTTCGGGATCCCGCAGGAGCCGACGATCAACCAGCGCTTCGGCATCCTCATCCACAACGTCCTCGAGCGCTTCCACAAAGAGCCCCCGGAGGACGAGGAGGACGGCCTGCGCGTCCTCACCAACCTCTTCGAGACCGGCTGGCGGCGCACCGGCTTCGGCTCGACCGACGACGAGCTGCAGTTCCGCGACCGCGCCCGCGAGGCGCTGCGGCTGTACTGGGAGCGCGAGCGAGCGAGCGAGGGCGAACCGGTCTGGCTGGAGAGGAAGTTCGACTTCAAGGTCGGCGAGCACCACGTCCGCGGTCGGGTCGACCGGGTCGACCGCCTGCCCGACGGCGACTACGAGCTGATCGACTACAAGACCGGCGAGCGCCGGACCGAAGCCCAGCTGGACGACGATCTGCAGCTGGCCCTCTACCGCCTCGCCGCCCGCGAAGCCTGGGAGATCGAGGCGAGCACCGGCAGCTATTACTACGTGCTGGACGCCGACAAGGTGGCGGCCCCGACCAAGCCCGACGACGCCGAGCGGGTCGAGCGCACGGTGCTCCAGGTCGGCGAGGGCATCCTCGGGCAGGACTTCGAGCCCCGCCCCTCCCCGGCCGTCTGCAGCTGGTGCGACTACCGGCTGATCTGCCCGGCCGCCGAAGCGTAGAGGGGCCTCCTCAGTGCTGGTCGCCGCGCTGGCGCAGGAAGCGCTGGAACTCGCGGGCGATCGAGTCGGCTGAGGGCAGCTCCTCGCCCTCGGCGGTCAGCAGGTCGACCTGTTCGGCCTCGATCCGCGTGACCAGCTCCTCGATCTCCGGGTTGGCGGCGACGGCGCGGCCGATCTGCTCCTCGTAGTCGCTCGTTTCCTCCTCCAGCTCGGAGGCCTCGACGGCGATCCCGGTCAGGCCCTCGAGCCGGCGCAGCAGCGCCAGCGCGGCCTTCGGGTTGGGGACCGCGGCGACGTAGTGGGGCACGGCTGCCCAGAGCGAGGCGGAGTTGATCCCGGCCTGGCGGCAGAGGTCGTGGACGACACCGACGATCCCGGTCGGGCCCTCGTAGCTGGAGCGCTCTAGTTCGAGCTCGGCGACCAGGGCCTCGTCGGAGGCGAGGCCGGTGATCGGCACCGGCAGGGTGTGGGAGACCTCGGCGATCAGCGCCCCGAGCGTGATCACCAGCTCGACCCCGAGCGCGTCGGCGGCGGTGGCGATCGTCTCCGAGAAGGTGCGCCAGCGCAGGTTCGGCTCGGTGCCGTCGAGCAGGACCAGGTCGCGGTCGGCGGTCGGCACCCGGACCGCGATCAGGTTGTTCTCCGGCCACTCGATCCGTCGCGTCTGCCCCTCCTCCAGGATGATCGTCGGGCGGGTCGACTGGAAGTCGAAGTAGTCCTCGGGGTCGACCCGGGCGATCAGCTCGGAGTCGAGCGAGGCGGCGACGGCGTTGAGGGCGGTCGATGCCGCGGCGGCGGCATCGTTCCAGCCCCGAAAAGCGCAGACCAACACCGGAGATCGCAAATGCGGCAGGTCGCCTTCCCAGGTGAGCGAATCCACGCTCTGAGCGTAGTCGATGGCCGCAACCGCTCCCCATGGCCGCAGGTGCCCGGGGCTGCCCGGCGGGCGCACCACAGGCGGCCTTTACCCCCGTGGGGGACAATTGGGGCATGTCCGAGAGCCTCAGAGAGCGATCGCCGCTCGGGCTGCCCCCGGCGACCGAGCCCCCGGAGCGCTACGAGCCGATCCATCCGGGCTCCGGGCGCCCGCCGTTGCGCAAGCGCCTCGGCCGCCTGCTGGCGCCGCTGGCGATCCTCGCCGCGAAAGCGAAATCGCTGCTCTTCCTGCTCCCGAACCTGAAGCTGCTGGCGACCTTCGGCTCGATGGCGGTATCGATCGCCGCCTACAGCCTGCTCTTCGGCCTCCCCTTCGCGGTCGGCTTCGTCCTGCTCCTGCTCCTGCACGAGCTGGGCCACGTGTTCCAGATGCGGCGGGAGGGGATCAAGGCCTCGGCACCGATCTTCATCCCCTTCCTCGGCGCCGTGATCGCCGCCAGGTCACTGGGTGAGGACGCGGCGGCGGAGGCGCGGGTCGGGCTCGCCGGCCCGGTGGCGGGGACGATCGCGACGCTGGTCCCGCTCGGGCTCTGGCTCGCGACCGGCGATGAATTCTGGCGGGCACTCGCCTACCTCGGCTTCCTGCTCAACCTCTTCAACCTGCTGCCGGTGGTGCCGCTCGACGGCGGCCGGGCGATGGCGGCGCTGAGTCCGCTGGTCTGGATGGCGGGCCTGGCGGGGCTGCTCGTCCTGGCGTTCCTCTATCCCAGCCCGATCCTGATCCTCGTCCTCGTCTTCGGGGCGATGGAGAGCTGGCGGCGCTGGAAGGCACGGAAGACGCCGGAGAGCCAGGCCTACTACGCGGTCGCGACCCGGACCAGGGCCCTGGTCGCCGCCGTCTACCTCGGCCTCGCCGCGGCGCTCTCGGTCGGGGTGGCGGAGACCTTCATCTCGCGCAGTCTCTGAGCGGCGGGCCGGCCGTGCCTCCCGCAGCGCTCAGAGCGAGCGAGGCGGGTGCTGCTCATGCCAGCGCCGGGCAGTCTCGAGCTGGGCGGCGAGGGAGAGCAGGCGCCCCTCGCCCTCGGCCGGGGCGACGAACTGGGCGCCGATCGGCAGGCCGGTGGCGGTGAACCCGGCGGGGACGCTGATCGCCGGCCAGCCGACGACGTTCCAGGGCCAGGCGAAGGGACAGGCTGCGCTGGCGGCCGTGCTCGTCGCCCAGTAGCCGCGGCCCTTGAGATGGTCGATGCGTGGCGGCGGCTCGGCCGTGGTCGGGGTGAGGACGAGGTCGGCACGGTCGAAGATCGCGCCCATGCGCCGGCGCAGCGGCAACTCGGCGGCGCGGGCGGCGCGCAGCGGGGCGCCGCGGAGCAGACGGCCCATCCGCGCGTGGACCCGGGTGCGCGGTTCGAGCTGGGCGCGATCGACCTCGTGCTCGCTCAGCCAGGCCTCGACCGCCGACATCCCGCGTGGGATCAACGCCGCGCCGACCAACCCGTAGTCGGGGTCGAGCTGCTCGACCTCGTGGCCGAGCTCGGAGAGGGTGGTGGCAAGGCCCTCGATCGCCGACCGCTGCTCGGGGTCGAGCTTGCCGGGGGCACCGACGGGCGTGGCGAAGGAAAGGGCGATGCGCAGCGGCCGCGGCGGGCTCGCCGCGACGATCGCGAAGGGCTCGGCGGGCGGCGCCACGTGGTGGCGATCGGCGGGCACGTTGCCGGAGAGGACGTCGAGCGCCAGCGCCGCGTCGGCGACGTCGCGGGTCAGCGGCCCGTAACAGCTGAGGCCGTTGAAGGCCTCGGCGTCGGGCCAGGTGGAGACCCGGCCGCGCTGGGGCTTGAGGCCGACCAGGTTGGTCCAGGCGGCCGGGATGCGGATCGAGCCGGCGCCGTCGGAGCCCATCGCGCCGGCGACGATCCCGGCCGCGACCGCGGCGGCCGCGCCGCCGCTGGAACCGCCCGGCGTGTGCTCGAGGTGCCACGGGTTGCGGGTGGCGCCGTGGGCCTCGGTCTCGGAGAAGTGCCACTGGCCGACCTCGGGCGCGTTGGTCTTGCCGACGACGATCGCGCCGGCTTCGCGCAGGCGCCGCACCGGCTCGGCGTCGCGCTCGGCCGGCCGGTGCTCGCCGGCGCAGCCGAACGGGGTCGAGTGGCCGGCGAGGTCGACGTCGTCCTTGATCGCGAAGGGGACGCCGAGCAGCGGCGCCCGCTCGCCGGCGGCCAAGCGACGATCCGCCGCGTCGGCGTCGGCGAGAGCCTGCTCGTCGCAGACGATCCGGAAGGCGTTCAGCGTCGTCCGGGTCGCATCGATCCGCTGTAGCGAGCGCTCGGTCAGCTCGCGCGAGCTGACCTCCCCCGCGGCAAGCGCCGCCGCCTGCCCGACCAGACCGTCCAAGGGGTCGATGGGCCCGAATGTCGCGTCAGGCTCGACATTCGCGCCCATCGGCGGGCTTTTGGCGGCGGTCACGCGGCCTCCACGGCGATGCGGGCGCCGCGGTTGGGGGCGAAGGTGACGGCGCGGCGGACGATCTGCTCGTCGGGCCCGTGCTGGGGGACTAGGGCGACCCGGTCGAGGATGGTCTGGAGGACGATCTTCATCTCGTAGAGGGCGAAGCTGGCGCCGAGACAGCGGCGGACGCCACCGCCGAAGGGGATCCACTGGTAGGTGCCGGGCGGGTTGTCGAGGAAGCGCTCGGGGCGAAAGGCATCGGGCTCCGGGTAAAGGTCGGGACGGCGGTGGAGCAGGTAGATCGAGGGGTTGATGCTGACGCCGGCCGGGAGCAGGTGACCGCCGATCTCCAGCGGGGCGGTCAGGTGGCGGCCGACGGCGGTGACGACCGGCCGCAGCCGCAGTGCCTCCTTGATCGTCGCGTCGAGATAGGGAGACGCCGCCGGATCGGCTCCCTCCCCGCCGCGGCGCTCGGCGAGCAGGCGCTCGACAACGGCCGGGTGGCGAACGATGCGCTCCAGGGTCCAGCTCAGCGCCGTCGCGGTCGTCTCGTGGCCGGCCAGCAACAGCGTCATCAGCTCGTCGCGCAGCTCGCGGTCGGTGAGTGCCCGCCCCTCTTCGTCGCGGGCCTCCAGCAGCATCGAGAGGATGTCGTCGTGGCCAGCCCCGTCGGACTGGGCGCGGCGCTCGTGCAGCTCGGCGTAGACGACGCGATCGGCCGCGGCGACCAGCTTGTTGAAGCGGCCCCAGGGGCTGCGCGGGCGCGGGTTTTCCGAGCTGGTGACCTGCAGCGCGAGCAGGCGCAGCTGGCTGGCGGTGGCGTCGAGCAGGCGCCGCAGCGGAGCGCCGACCCGCTCGATTTGCTCTTCGTCATCGAGACCGAAGACGGTGCGGAGGATGATCTCGAGGGTGATCGCCTGCATCGAGGGCGCGGCGGGGAAGGTGGTGCCACGGGGCCAGGCGGCGACGTGGCGCTCGGCGACCGTGCGCATCGTCTCGCCGTAGGCCTTCATCCGCTCACCGTGGAATGGCGGGAGCATCAGCCGACGCTGGCGCATGTGCGCGGCGCCGTCGAGCAGGAGCACCGAGCGGTCACCGAGCAGCGGCCGCAGAACCTCGTTGTTCTTGCCGGCGAGCATCTGCGCGGGGTCGCCGGTAAAGACCGTTTTCACCGCCTCCGGGTCGGAGGTGATGACCATCGTGCGGTCGGCGGAAAGGCGGAGGGTGAAGTATTCCCCGTAGCGCCGCTCGCAGTCCTCGAGGAAGGAGGTCGGCTGCATGACGAAGCGACCGAGCAGGAGGGGACGCGGCAGCGAGGGGCCAGGCGGCAGGGCAGGGCTCGCGGAGCTTGTCGGCGTGAGCTCACCGGGGCTTTTGTTGACCGTCAGTTCAATAGTGTCGGGGTTTCTAGCAGCTATTGAACTTGCGGTCAATAGCGATTAGCCTGCGAGCGGTGGAGATGATCGCGAAACGCCGGCTGAGCACCGATGCCCGCCGCAAGCAACTGCTCGCCTCCGGCGCCCGCCTGCTCGCCCAGCGCCCCTATGACGAGGTCTCGATCGAGGAGATCGCCCGGGCGGCGGGAGTCTCCAAGGGCCTGCTCTACCACTACTTCCCGACCAAGAGGGAGTTCCTAATCGCGGCGATCGAGCGCGGGCAGGAGGAGCTGGCGGAGCTGACCGCCCCGGACCCGGACCTCCCTCCCGCCGAGCAACTCGGCGCCAGCCTCGATCGCTTCCTCGACTTCGTCGAGGAACACGAGGCGGCCTACTCGGCGATCTTCCGCAGTCGCGGTGGCGGCGATGCCGAGATCCAGGCGGCGCTGGAGGCCGGGCGGCGGCAGCGGATGGATGCGGTGATCGAATCGCTGGCCACCTGGGAGGACGGCGCCGGCCAGCGTTGAGCGCACTCCGATCCTGGAAACCGCGATGCAGGGCTGGTTCTTCTTCATCGAAGGCGCGGTGCTGCGCAGGCTCGTCGTCGTCAGGGCGCCGAGCGGGCACGGCGGACCAGCTGCAGCGCCACGAACAGGGCCAGGGCGGCGAAGGACAGCTGCAGCAGCCCGTTCGGAGACATGGTTGGCGACGCCGACGCCGATCAGGACGCCGAACGGAGAGAGGGCGCCGATGATCAGCGCCTCGCGGATCCGCACGTTGCCGTAGCCGTTCTGGCGGTAGGCGCCGACCAGGGCGACGACGACGATCATCAGCAGCGAGGTCGACTCGCCCTCGACCTGACTGAGGCCGAGGAAGATCGTCAGCGCCGGCACGAAGAGGACGCCGCCGCCGACCCCGACCAGCCCCCCGGCGAGGCCGCCGGCAACGGCGATCAGGACTGCCAGCAGCTCGTTCATTTGAAGATCAGCTCGATCGCGATGCCGACCAGCAGGACGGCGAAGAGGTAGGAGACGGCGCGCTGGGGTATCCGCTGCTGGATCGCCGTCCCCATCACCACGCCGACCACCGCGGGGATCGCCAGCAGCAGGCCGGTGGCGACGTGGACGTTGCCGTAGATCCCGCCCTGGGCGATCGCGCCGAAGGCGCCGATGAGGACGATGGCGGCGAGGCTGGTGCCGGTCGCCAGCCGCTCGCCGTAGCCGAACCAGAAGATCAGCAGCGGCACGATCACGGTGCCGCCGCCGACCCCGAAGAGGCCGCTGAAGGCGCCCGCGAGGGTGCCGATCGCCGCCAGCTTCAGCGTCTGCTGCGAGGGCATCGCGCCGGAGCGAGGCGACATGCGGCGATACTAGATGCCGTGCCTCGCGAATTTCGAGACGGGGGATGGCGCTTGGCGGGCGCTGCTCGAGCCGCTGAGAGACAACCCCTCCCGGACGGCGATCCTCACCGACGTCGACGGCACCCTTGCCCCGATCGCGGCGCGGGCCGAGGACGCCGCGGTCCCGGCGGCGGCGCGGGAGGCGCTGGCGGCGCTGAGCGAGCGCTTCGGGCTGGTCGGCTGCGTCTCCGGGCGCCAGGCCGAGGAGGCGCGGCGGCTGGTCGGACTGGACGGGATCGCCTACGCGGGCAACCACGGTTGGAGCTGCTGCTGCCGGGCGATGAGCAGGTGCGGCCCGACCCCTCACTGGCGGGGCGGGAGACCGAGGCCGCCGACTTCATGGCCGGGCTCGACGTCGCCGGGCTGGCGGCGGCCGGGCTGCGGCACGAGGACAAGGGGCCGATCCAGGCGCTGCACTGGCGCGGCGCCGAGGACGAGACCGCGGCGGAGTCCCGTGCCCACGGGATCGCGATCGAGGCCGGCCACGCCGGCCTGGAACCGCGCTGGGGCCGCAAGGTGCTGGAGCTGCGGCCGGTCGGAGGCGGCGGCAAGGACGCCGCGGTCGCCTCCCTGCTCGCCGGCGGCGAGCTCGACCGCGCCGCCTACGCCGGCGACGACCGCACCGACCTCGACGCCTTCCGCCGCCTGCGCGAGCTGCGCGAGGAGGGGGAGCTGGTGACCGGTGTCTGCGTCGGCATCGTCTCGCCGGAGGCGCCGCCGGAGCTGCCCGAGGAGTCCGACCTGATCGTCGACGGTCCCGCCGGCTGGCTGGCGATCCTCGAGTGGCTGGCGGCCTAGCCGTGCCCTACACCGACCTGCTCCGCGTCACCGTCTTCGTCACCGGCGCCGAGGCGACCGCGCTCGGGGCGATCACCGCGCTGGGAGCAAACCGCGAAGGGAGCACGACGACGATCCTGGTCGCGGCGATCTGGTGGGTGGCGTCCTTGGCGATCGGCTTCTGGCTCGGCCGCCCGGCCCGCGCCACCGACGACGTCCGCGACGCGCTCTCGCGTGCTCGCACCGCCACCTCGCTCCCCTCCGAGACCCCTGCCCGGGTCGCCGTCGGCCGGCTCTGGCCGATCGCGCTGACCGCGGTCGTCGCCGGTGGCCTCGGCCTCTTCTTCCCCGGCGTCGCCGTGATCGGCGCCGGCTACGCCCTGATCGTCTCGCTCGCCTGGCACACCCGTGAGGCCGCCGTGCTCGGCATCGAGGACCGCGACGGCGTCAAGTTCTACGTCGTCCCCAACTCGGCCCTGAAACCGGTCGAGCTGGTGCGGACGCCAGGGCTGCGCAGCGACCGGCTCAGGCGCGGCCTGAGCTCGAGGAGCTTGACGCGGCTATGGCGAAGTAAGTGCTCGCGCAAGATGCGCCAGGAGCTGCTTGAACCCGCGCCAGTCGCGGGTGTTGGCGACGTCGGCGGCGGTCAGCCAGGCGCGGCGGGCGGTGGCGACGGCGTAGGCCATGTAGTCGAGGGTGTCGACGCCGTGGGAATCGGTGTTGAGGACGATCGTGACGCCGGCGTCGACGACAAGGCGGGCGTGGCGATCGGAGAGGTCGCGGCGGTTGGGGTTGCCGTTGATCTCGATCATCGTGCCGGTTCGCGCCGCCGCCTCGGCGACCGCCTCGACGTCGATCCCGTAGGGCTCGCGGCGGCCGATCAGACGGCCGGTGAGGTGGCCGATGCAGTCGACCTGCGGGTTCTCGATCGCGGCGATGACACGCTCGGTCATCTCCTTTTCGGAGATCGAGAAGGAGGTGTGGACGCTGGCGACGACCCAGTCGAGCGCCTCGACCAGGTCGTCGGGATAGTCGAGGGTGCCGTCGAGGCCGATGTTGATCTCCGAGCCGCAGAGCAGGCGGAAGCCACGCACGCCTTTGTTCCACTCGCGGATCTCCTCGATCCGCTCCCAGAGCCGCTCGGGGGTGACGTGGTCGCCGAAGCCGTGGCTGGCCGAGTGGTCGGTGATCGCCATGTAGGCGTAGCCGCGGTCGCGGCCGGCCTCGGCCATCTCGTCGAGGGTGTTGCGGCCGTCGGAGAGGGTGGTGTGGGAGTGGAGGTCGCCGCGGATGTCCTCGAGCGAGATCAGGTCCGGCAGCCCGCCTTCGCGGGCGGCCTTGAGCTCGCCGCGGCCCTCGCGCAGCTCCGGCTCGATGTAGGCGTAGCCGAGCCGCTCGTAGACGCCCGCCTCGGTCTCGTAGAGGTCGACCACCCCGCTCTCTGTCTCGGTGATGCCGTGCTCAGAGACCGAGAGACCGCGGGCGACGGCTTCTTCGCGCAGCTGCACGTTGTGGGCCTTGGAGCCGGTGAAGTGCTGGAGCAGGTTGCCGAAGGCGGCCGGGGCGACGATCCGCAGGTCGACCGAGACGCCGTTGTGGGTCTGCGCGCGGACGCCGTTGGGGCCGGGCTTGCCGGCGGCGGCGATCAGCGTGTGCGAGGCCAGGTGCTCGGCGAGGGCGATGGGCTCGTCGGCGGTGGCGATGATGTCGATGTCCTTGCAGGTCTCGGCCCAGCGCCGAGCCGAGCCGGCGACTTCGACCCGGTTGGCGACGGGATGCTCGCGCAGCGCCGCGGCCAGCTCCTCGGCGATCGGGCGCACCTTGGAGAGCAGCAGCCGGCCCGGGCCCTCACCGGGCTCACCGAGACGTTCGAGCGAGGCGAGCACGTTTTCCTCCGCCTTCGGGCCGAGGCCTTTCAGGGCGCGGATCTTGTGCGCCTCAGCGGCCTCCCTGAGGTCCTCGACGGTGGCGATTTCGAGCTCGTCGTAGAGGCGGCGGGCGGTTTTCGTCCCCAGCCCCGGGACCCGGGTCACCTCGATCAGCGTCGTCGGGAACTTCGCCTTCAGCTTCACCGCGGCGGGGATCTCGCCGGTCTCCAGCAGAGCGTCGATCTTTTCCGCCAGCGTCTTGCCGACGCCCGGGATCTCGGTGGCGCGGCCGGCGGCGGCCAGCTCGGCGACCGAGACCGGACTCTCGCGGATCGCGGTCGCCGCGTTGCCGTAGGCGAGCACCCGGTATTTGACCGCGCCGTCGAGCTCGTAGAGAACTCCCAGCTCCTCCAGCGCGGCGGCGATCTCGGCGTTGGTCACGGCTGGAACTTAACTGCCCGCGACGACTGGGTCTTTAGCTGGTCTTTCGCATCGCCAATAGCATCGCCCGCCATGCCCGAGCCCGAGACAGGAACCGCCGCAGCTGCGCTTCGGCCGTGGGCGCGCCGACGACTCCAAAACCGCGTCTGGACAGTCTGGACACGGTCGCTATACTTTTTGAAGTATTGAGCTACGAACCTCGATCTCGGGAGAGCGATATCCAGTGACTGGCAAACTGACTGACGTAAGCGACGCCACCTTCAAAGCCGATGTCCTCGACGCCGAGGGACCCGTGCTCGTCGATTTCTGGGCTCCCTGGTGCGGCCCGTGCCGCGTCGTTCACCCAGTCCTCGAGGAGATCGACGGCGAGCGCGAGGACCTCAAGATCGTCAGCATCAACGTCGACGAGAACCAGCAGACGGCGGCCCAGTACGAGGTGCTCTCGATCCCGACGATGATCCTCTTCAAGGACGGAGCGATCGCCAAGAAAGTCGTCGGAGCGATGCCCAAGCGCCGCCTCGAGGCCGAGCTGGAGCCGGCGCTCGCCTAGCGCGGCGCCACTCCCTTCACAGCGATGCCGTTCGTGCAGGTCCACTGGTTCGAGGGTCGGACCGACGCGCAGAAGGCGGAGATCGCCAAGCGCATCGAGACGGCGCTGGTCGAGGTGGCCGGCGCCGCTCCCGAGCACTGCTGGGTGAAGTTCTCCGACTCGCCGAAGACCGACTTCATCATCGGCGAGCCCGCCGAGGTGAGGGTGGAAGCCTCGCCCTCACGAACAGCGGGAGTTCGGTCGAGGCTTCCCGACCCTCCCGCGCTAAGAGCGGGTGACGGAGATCGTCAGCTCGCGGCCGTCGATCTTGGCGACGCCGCCGGGGGTCGCTCCGTATGCGACCGAGGTGGCGAGGACCTCGTCGGCCAGGTATCGCTCGTGGGCGCGGGCCGCGGCAAGCAGCTGCTCCTCGCCATCGAGCCCGAGGGCGATGCGGTCGGTGATCTCCAGGCCGGCCTCTTTGCGGGCGATCTGGACAGCGTGGACGATCTCGCGGGCGAGACCCTCGCGGCGCAACTCGTCGTCGAGCTCGAGCTGGAGGGCGACGGCATGGCCGGCCTCGGCCTCGACCTCGTAGCCGTCGAGCGGCTGCAGGGCGAGGGTGACGTCGTCGGGGCCGAGGCTGTGGTCGGCGCCGTCGATCGCGATCCCGATCTCGCCGCCGTCGGCCAGGACCGAGGCGACACGGGCGGCGTCGAGCGCCTCCACGGCGGCAGCGACCTGGGGCATGTTCTTGCCGAAGCGAGGGCCGAGAGTGCGGTAGTTGAGCTTTGCCGTGTAGCTGACCAGCTCGCCCTCGTCGGTGACGAAGTCCAGCTCCTTGACGTTGAGCTCGGCGGTGACGAGGCCGGCGCGGGCTTCGATCGCCTCGCGCTCGGCGTCGTTGGCGACGATCACGGCGCGGCGCAGCGGCTGGCGCACCTTGGCCTTGGCCTGGGCACGGGCGGCGCGGCCGAGTTCGACGGTCAGGCGCACCGCCTCCATCCCCGTTTCCAGGGCGGGGTCGGTGAGCGCCGGATCGACCGCGGGGAAGTCGCGAAGGTGGACCGAGTCGGGGAGCTCGCCGGCCTGCTCGAGAACTCCGCCGACGAGGTTGCGGTGGATCTCGTCGGCGAGGAAGGGGATGAAGGGGGCGAGCAGCGCGGCGGTCTCCAGCAGGCAGTGGCGCAGGGTCGCGAAGGCGGCCCGGTCGCCGTCCCAGAAACGCCGTCGCGAGAGCCGCACATACCAGTTGGAGAGCTCCTCGACGTATTCGGAGATAGCCCGCCCTGCGGCGGTGCAGTCGAACTCGTCCATGCGCTCGCGCACGGTCGCAACGGTCGCCTGCAACCGCGATAGGGCCCAGCGATCGAGGTCGTCGGCGGGCTCGGGCGTGGCGGCGAAGTCGAGTGGGCCGAGGTCCTCGGCGTTCGCGTAGAGGGCCCAGAAGGAGTAGGTGTTCCAGAGGGTGAGCAGGAACTGGCGCACCGACTCCCCCACCGTGTCGACCGAGAAGCGGTAGCCCGACCAGGGCTGCTGGGCGGTCAGGTAGTACCAGCGGAAGGCGTCGGCGCCGTGGGCGGAGATCACCTCCCAGGGGTCGACGACGTTGCCGCGGCTCTTCGACATCTTCTGGCCCTCGGGGTCGAGGATCAGGCCGAGGCAGACGCAGTTGCGGTAGCTCGACTCGCCGAAAAGCAGCGTCGACTCGGCCAGCAGCGTGTAGAACCAGCCACGGGTCTGGTCCTGGGCCTCGCAGATGTAGTCGGCCGGGAAGCGCTCCTTGAACTCCGCCTCGTTCTCGAACGGATAGTGGAACTGCGCGAAGGGCATCGCGCCGCTGTCGTACCAGGTGTCGATGACCGACTCGATCCGGCGCATCTCGCCGCCGCACTTCTCGCACTCGACGGTGACCTCGTCGATGTAGGGGCGGTGGAGGTCGTCGGGAACCGGGCCCTTGGAGCGCTCCGCCAGCTCAGCGACCGAGCCGGCGCAGAAGAGCTCGCCGCAGCCCTGGTCGGCGCAACGCCAGACCGGCAGCGGCGTGCCCCAGTAGCGGTCGCGCGAGAGCGCCCAGTCGACGTTGTTCTCCAGCCATTTGCCGAAGCGGCCGTGCTTGACGTGCTCGGGGTGCCAGCCGATCGTCTCGTTGTTGGCGAGCATCTGGTCCTTCACCTGGGAGGTGGCGATGTACCAGCTCGACGTCGCGTAGTAGAGCAGCGGCGTGCCGCAGCGCCAGCAGTGCGGGTAGGAGTGCTCGTAGACCTGCTCGCGGAAGAGCAGGCCGCGGCGCTCGAGGCCGGCAATTAGCTCGCGGGTGACCTCGGGGTCCTTGACGAAGCGATCCTCGAAGCCGGCGACGCGATTGTCGAAGTGGCCGTCGGGCTTGACCGGGTTGTAGAGGGTTCCCGGCTGCGTCCGGTCGAAGAGCCCGTTCGACGCGGCGACCGCGTAGTCGTCCTCGCCGAAGGCCGGGGCGATGTGGACGAGGCCGGTGCCGTCCTCGGTGGTGACGAAGTCCCCGGCGATCACCTGGAAAGGCTTCGCCCCACCGTTGTCCGCGGGACCGCCGTCCGCGAGCTCGAAGACCGGCCCGTCGTAGCGGCGGCCGATCAGGTCCGCGCCGGAGAAGCGGGCGGCAACCTCGGCGCCCTCCCCCAGCACCTTCGCGACCAGCGGCTCGGCCAGGATCAGCGTCTCGCCGTCCACCGCGGCGCGCACGTAGGTGACCTCGGGGGCGACCGCGACGGCGACGTTGCCGGGCAGGGTCCAGGGCGTCGTCGTCCAGACCAGCAGCGACTCGCCCGATCGGGCGCCGGCGCCGTCGAGCAGCGGAAAGCGCACGTATATGGAGGGGTCCTCGACGTCCCTGTATCCCTGCGCGACCTCGTGCGAGGAGAGCGGCGTGCCGTCGCGCGGGCAGTAGGGGACGACCTTGTGGCCCTCGTAGAGGCGGCCGTCGTCCCAGAGCTTGCGCAGCGACCACCAGACCGACTCGATGTAGTTGTCCTCGAGCGTCACGTATGGGTCGTCGAGATCGATCCAGAAGCCGATCCGCTCGGTCAGCCGGTTCCACTCCTCGACGTACTCGAAGACGGACTCGCGGCAGCGCTGGTTGAACTCGGCGATGCCAAACTCCTCGATCTCCTGCTTGGAGGCGATGCCGAGCTGCTTTTCGACCTCGAGCTCGACCGGCAGGCCGTGGCAGTCCCAGCCGGCCTTGCGCGGCACCCGGTAGCCGCACATCGTCTTGTAGCGCGGGTAGACATCCTTGAAGACGCGGGCGAGAACGTGGTGGGAGCCGGGGCGGCCGTTGGCGGTCGGCGGGCCCTCGTAGAAGCTCCAGACCTCGGCGTCCGCGCGGTTGGCGAGCGAGCGAGCGAAGACGTCGGTGTCGCGCCAGCGCGCCAGCGCCCGCTCCTCCAGCTCGGGAAAGGACTGCTTGGGGTCGACTGGGCTGAATCCGGGCACGAAGGGGCGATTCTAGGAGGGGCCAGGCCTCCTAGGGGCGCGGGCTCATCAGACGGGCACGAAGTCGGACGGGTCCTGCGGATTCGCGTAGGCGGGGTCGGCCACGATGCCCCGAGCCTAGCTCCAGGTCTGGAGGTACGCTCAGCGGTCGATGCCCTCCTACGACCTCAGCGGCAAGGTGGCGCTGGTCACCGGTGCGGCCCGCGGGATCGGCTTCGAGGCAGCGCGGCAGCTGCACCTATGCGGGGCTTCGGTGGCGGTGCTGGATCTCGATGCCGAGCAGGCGCGCGAGGCGGCCGAGCGGATCGGGCCGCGGGCGATCGGGCTTGGTGCCGACGTCACTGACGAGGGGGCGATGCTGGCGGCGGTCGCCGCGGTCGTGGAGCGGTTCGGCAGACTCGACGTCGCCGTCGCCAACGCCGGGATCGCGCCACCGACGGTGACGACGGCGCGGACGATGCCGGCCGAGCAGTGGAGGCGGTCGTCGACGTCAATCTGATCGGCGCCTGGCACACGGCACGGGCGGCCCTGCCGCAGATCTCCGAGCGCGGCGGCCAGCTCGTCTTCATCGGCTCCATCTACAGCTTCGCCAACGGCCTGCTCGCCAGCCCCTATGCGGTCTCCAAGGCGGGCGTCGAGGCGCTTGGGCGGGCACTGCGGGCGGAGCTGGCGCCGCTGGGCGCGAGCGCGAGCGTCGTTTATTTCGGCTGGGTCGAAACCGACTTGGTCCGGAACTCACTCGACCACAAGGACGGCGGGCGTGGCGCCCGCATCCTCGGGGAGATCCTGCCGGCCTTCCTGCTGAAGCGGATCACACCCGAGGAGGCGGGCGCCGCGATCGTGCGGGCCCTGGAAGAGCGGGCGCCACGGTCCTTCACTCCCGCCGTGTGGCGCTACCTATCGGCCCTGCGCGGGTTGATGAATCCCCTGCTCGACCGCCGTATGGACCACGACGCCAAGATCGCCGCGGTGGTCTCCGAGGTCGAGGCGACGGTTGGTCAGCGAACTGCCTGAGGCCTCTCGAATGAAGCTTTCGCCCCCGCGTGCACTGCGTGGATGTGCGGGTTGCCGGGATGGAAGTCCTCGTTGAAGAACATCCTGATCGTGATGCCGTGGAAACGACTAGACGAGACTGTGGAGACTGCGCTACAGAACCATCAAGACTGTGTGCCGGGCGCCCGGGTTAACCGCTCCAGGAGGATCAGGACGGACTCGTATGGCTCACCGGTGGCGCGCTCCATGCCGATCTCGCAGGTGCGGTTGCTGGAGAGATGGGCGTCGAAGCGGCGGCCGGAGAGCTCGGCGGCCTGCGGCGCGGTGGCGGCCGCGGTCAGCTCGGGGTGGGAGATGCCACGGTCGCCGGCGAAGCCGCAGCAGGTGGCCGAGGGGGCGACGTAGACGTCATCGGCGAGGGCGTCGGCTAGGGAACCGAGCTGGCGGGTGAGACCCAGGTGGCGGGTCGCGCAGGTCGGGTGGACGGTGGCGGAGCCGACCTTCTCGGAGACCTCGAGCCAGGGGAGCAGGCGGTCGTGGGCCCAGGCGACCGAGTCGAGGATCTCCAGCTTGCCGAGCCGCTCGGCGTTCTCCTCGCTGAGCACGCCGTCGCCGGGGTCGGCGACGGCGCTGGTACAGGAGGCGGCGTCGATGACGATCGGCAGCGCTCCCTCCCCGCTCCACTTCCACAGCCGCTCGACCATCTCGTTCGCCTTATAACGATGGGCGTCCCCGAATCCTTTCGAGCTCCAGGGCAGCCCACAGCAACTGCCGCCCACGTCCTCCGGGATCCAGACTGGCCTGCCGGCCCGTGCCGAGACCTCGACCAGCGCCTCGACGATCCACGGTCGATGGGCCGATTTTCCTCCATATGGGGGTGTTTGAGGCCTGTCGGCGGAGATGCCGAAGATGCGGTTGGTGCAGGAGGGGACGTAGACGGCGGCGGCGCCTTCGTGCAGGGTGGCCGGCAGCTTGCCGGGGGCCGGGCGGGGCAGGGAGGCGCCCCGCTTGGTGGCGCGGGCGAGCGGACCGGTGAGGCGGAGGCCGGCGCGGGAGGCGCCCTCGACGGTCTCCCAGCGCCTGGCGGTCGCCAGCGCCGCGCTTTCGGCGCGCTCCGTATGTCGCCTCTGCCGCATTTCCTTGACGAAAAGGCCAGTGTCGATCCCGACCGGGCAGGCAAGCTGGCAAGAGCCGTCGGCGGCGCAGGTCTCCAGCGCGTCGTACTCAGAACTCCTCCAGCAGCGCCCGCTGCACCGGCGAGCCGGTGACCTGGCGGGCCATCTCCCGCCGCAGGACGATCCGCTGGCGCGGCGTCGTCGTCAGGTTGCGGCTGGGGCAGGCGGGCTCGCAGAAGCCACACTCGACGCAGGTCGTGGCCGACTCCTCGATCTGCGGCGTCGTTTTGAGGTTACGCAGGTGGGCTCCGCTGTCGCGGTTGAGGATGACGCCGGGCGAGAGCACGCCGTCGGGGTCGGCCAGCTTCTTGACCCGCCACATCAGCTCGGTCGCCACCTCCCCCCACTCGCGCTCTACATACGGGGCCATGTTGATCCCGGTCCCATGCTCGGCCTTGAGCGAGCCGTCGTACTTGTCGACGATCAGCTCGACCAGGCCGGCCATGAAGGCCTCGTAGCGGTCGAGGTCCTCCTGCTTGGCGAAGTCCGGAGTCAGCATGAAGTGGAGGTTGCCGGCGGAGGCGTGGCCGGCGACGCCGGCCAGGAAGCCGTGCTCGGCGAGCAGCGCCTGCAGGTCGCGGGCCCCCTCGGCGATCCGCTCCGGCGGCACGCAGACGTCCTCGACGATCAGCGCTGTCCCCGGCAGCCGCAGCCGCCCGATCAGCCCGTGCAGCCCCTCCCGCACCCGCCAGCTCAGCTCGATCCCCTCGGGGTCGCGGCGGAAGTCGATCGGGCGAATCGTCTCGTGCGCGGCGACGATCTCGCCGGCCCTGGCGACGTACTCGTCGAGCTCCGCGTCCGTCGCGGCGCCGAACTCGACCAGCAGCACCGCCGACTCTGGCGGCAGCTCTTTCCACTCCTCGGGGGCGCCGACCATGTTCCAGGCGGCGGTGATCAGAGCGGGGGCGACCATCAGCTCGACCGCGCTGGCGCCGGCGTCGACGAGGTCGCGGACCGGGGCGATCGCCTGGTTGATGTCGGGGAAGTGGATCCAGGCGGTGGTGGTGCGGGTCGGCAGCGGCACGGTCTCGAAGACGGCCTCGGCGAGGAAGGCGAGGGTGCCCTCGGAGCCGACCAGGAGGCGGCGGAAGATCTCCAGGGGCTCCTCGGCGTCGAGGAAGGCGCAGAGCCGGTAGCCGGTCGTGTTCTTGATCGCGAACTTGCGGCGGATCCGCTCGCTGAGCTCCTCGTCGGCGCGGATCTCGTCGCGGATCTCGGCCAGGCCGGCGGCCAGCTCCGGCTCGGCCGCGGCGAACTTCTCGGCAGCGCCGGGGGCGGCTGTGTCGATCGTGGTTCCCGAGGGCAGCACGAAGGTCAGCGAACGCACCGTCGAGTAGGAGTCGTGAGTGACGCCGCAGCGCATCCCGCCGGAGTTGTTGGCGACGACGCCGCCGACGGTGGCGATGTCGGTGCTGGCCGGGTCGGGGCCGAGCTTGCGGCCGTGCGGGGCGAGGACGCGGTTCGCGTGGCCGAGGACGGTGCCGGGCTTGACCCGGGCGAGGGCGCCATCCTCCTCGACCGCGACGCCGCCGAAGTGGCGGCGCACATCGACGAGGATGCCGTCGCTCTGGCCCTGGCCGTTGAGGCTGGTGCCGCCGGCACGGAAGGTGACCGGGATCTTCTTCTCGCGGCCGTAGGCGAGGACCTTGGCGACGTCTCCGGCCTCGCGGGCCATCACCACCGCCCTGGGGAAGAGCCGGTAGGGGCTGGCGTCGGAGGCGTAGCGGACGATGTCGCCGGCGCTGGAGAGGACGCGGTCGGCGCCGAGCAGCGCCTCGAGCTCGCCGCGCAGCGGCTGCGCCACTCCCTTGGCGATCTCGTCCGGGGCGCGGTCGGGCGCCGGCTCGTCCACCCGCGGGGCAAGCGACTGCGGCTTGCGCTCGAGCAGTGCCATCGCTCTCTTAGAAGAGTGACATCCCGGGCGCCACCGGCACTTCGACCAACTCCGGCTTGGAGGAGGCGAGGGCGGCAGCGAGGGCGGCGCTGACCTCGTCGCGGCCGCCGGCGCGGTGGGCCTTGACGCCGTAGCCCTCGGCGACCGCGGCGACGTCGAGCTTCGGCAGGTCGAGCCCGGGCGCACCGGTCACCTGCTCGACTTCGGCGAACCACTTGAGGATCGCGTACTCCTCGTTGCGCAGGACCAGGAAGGTGACCGGGGTGTCGTAGGCGACGGCGCTCCAGAAGGCGGTGATCGCGTACTGGGCCGAGCCCTCGCCGAGCACGCAGACGACCGGGCGGTTCGGCTGCGCCAGCTGGACGCCGACCGAGGCGGCGAGGCCGAAGCCGAGCCCGCCACCGGCGGCGAAGTAGTAACTGCCGGGGCGCGAGATCCGCAGCTGGTTGCGCAGCGCCAGGGTGCTGGAGGGCGACTCGAGGACGACGATCGCGTCGTCGGGGAGCACCTCGGCCAGGGCGGTGTGGACGGTCGAGGCGTTGAGCGGGTCGCTGGGCGGGATTTCCCCCGGGCCCTGGTTCGGCTCCGGGGCCGGGCGGGCCGACTCGGGGACCGCCTCCAGCAGCGCCGCCAGACTGAGCTTGACGTCGGCGACGATCGCGTCGCCCATCGGCGCCCGCACGGCCTCGTCGGGGTCGCTGGTTATCGCCACCAGCTTCGCTCCCTCGGGCAGCAGCGGCCCGGGGATGTGCGGGTAGTAGGGAAAGACCGAGCTGCCGACAACGAGGATCAGGTCATGGCCCTCGAGCGTCTGCCCGGCCGGGCCGATCGCCGGCGGCAGGACGCCGCGGAAGTTGGGGTGGCCCTCGGGGAAGCCGAGCCGGTTGCCGCCGGTTGCCGGCGAGGCCCAGACCGGCAGCCGCTGACGCTCGGCCAGGGCGATGCCCA
Source organism: uncultured Solirubrobacterales bacterium (assembly GCA_963735235.1). GTDB lineage: Bacteria > Actinomycetota > Thermoleophilia > Solirubrobacterales > 70-9 > VAYN01. The sequence continues at coordinate 80,150 of CAVTKD010000010.1, forward strand.
GCTCCCAGGCGCCGCTGGCGTCGATGTCGGGACCGGCGACGAGGACGGGGTTGACGGCGGCGTCGAGCGCCGCGGCGAGGGTGCGGATCGCCTCGGGGTCGGCGCTCGCGCGGCCACTGACCTTGCGGTCGATCGCGGCGCGCGCGTCGCCCTCGTCGACCTCGGCGTACCAGTCGTCCATCGGCAGCGAGACAAAGACGGGGCCGCGCGGCGGCAGGCCGGCGAGGTGGGCGCCGTGGGCGAGCGCGAGCGGCACGTCCTCGGCCCGCGGCGGCTCGTAGGACCACTTGACCAGGGGATGCGGCATGCAGGTCGCGTCGCGGTTGGTCAGGTTCGCCTGCAGGGTGATCTGCGCCCGCGTCTGCTGGCCGGCGGTCACGAGCAACGGCGAGTGGTTGGCCTGGGCGTTGAAGATCGCCCCCATCGCGTTGCCGACGCCGGGCGCCGTGTGGAGGTTGACGACGGTGGTCTTGCCCGAGGCCTGGGCGAAGCCGTCGGCCATCCCGACCACGACCGCCTCCTGCAGGCCGAGCACGTAACGGAAGTCCGACGGGTAGTCGGCGAGCATCGGCAGCTCGGTCGAGCCCGGGTTGCCGAACATCGTCGTCATCCCGTGGGCACGGAAGAGGTCGAACGTCGCGTCGCGGACCGTCGGCATCGCTCAGAACCCTATCCGGCAGGATTCAAGGCCGGGAAGAGGGCCTGTCGATAACCGCAGGGATGAGGGACCGCCCCTTCAGACTCCGGCACGACATCGAGCGCATCAGCCTGGCCGTGGCGCTCGCCTGCGCGGCGCTGCTCTGCCTGGTCGCCGTCGCCTCCGCCGCCCCGCCTGGCCCGACCCGCCTCGTCTACGCCGCCGGCAAGATCGTCCCGATCCCGGCCTCGATCCCGCATGAAGCCGGCGACATGGTCGACCGGCGGATCCTCCCGGACCTGCGCTGGATCGCCCAGCGCTACCCGATCTACGTCACCGACGGCTACTCCGGGCCGCTCCCTGACGGCGAACACGTCGGCTGCGACGAATGCCACGTCAGGGGCTCCGACCATTACAACGGGGTCGCCGTCGACGTGGTGCCGGTGGGTGCCGGCGCGAAATGCGACGCCGCCTGGGCGCCGATCACCTCCCTCGCCGTCTGGGTCGAGCCGGTCCAGAACGAGCCGATCGCCCCCTTCCGCTGGGTCGGCTACGAAGGCGACGCCGGCCACGGCTGCGGCAACCACCTGCACCTCTCCTGGAACCACGCCCCGGCGTCGCGGTTCCAGCTCGCCGAATGGGTCGAAGTCTTCCCGGTCGGGACCGGCGAACCGGCCGGCCAGCCGCGCACCAAGCACTCGCCACCGCCAAAGGCCCCGCCCGGCCCCTCGGGCGGCATCTCGCGGGTGCAGACCGGCGGCCTCGGCGTGCACGGCGTCGGCGACTGATCCAATGCTCCATAGGATGGGATGTCGATGCGCGTCTCGATCGCAGCGATCCTCGTCGCCCTTGTCGCTCTCCTCGCCGCCGGCTGCGGCCGCAGCCAGAGCGACGAAACGCCGGCCGCCTGCCTCGACGGGGCGAGCGCCTACGCGAGCGCTCTCGCCGCCGCGCCGAGCGCGGTCACGCTCGCCGGCGACACCTCGATCAGCGACTGCCTGGCCGAGAACCAGAACGGCGGCGACCTGGCGAGCGTCGGCGAAGCGATGATCGAGGCCGCGACCAGGCTCAACGCCGAAGCCCGCGCCGAACCGGGCGGGGACGCCAACCTCCAGCTCGGCTACCTGCTCGGCGCCGCCGAACGGGGAGCGGACAGGACCGAAGGCATCCACACCGACCTCGTCCGCCGCCTCACCGTCGCCGCCCGCTACTCCCCCGGCAACCGCCCCCTCCCTCCAGCCCTCCTGGTGACCTACCGCCAGGGCTTCGACGCCGGCCGCGCCGGCGGCTGAACAGCCCACCGACGGGCCCCAAACGTCCATATAGCGGATAGCGGACGTCACAGGCCGCTCGACCCAGAGGTCCTGCGGCTGGTGTTAAGGTGGCGGCGACTCGCGGCGTGGGGAACTCCGGTGTGAATCCGGGGCTGACGCGCAGCGGTATGGGTGACGACTGACCAGTAGTCCCACTGGGCTCGAATCGGGTCCGGGAAGGGTGGTCGGAAGGACGATCCCGAGCCCGAATATCCGGCCGAGAGTCGCAAGGAGGTTCGCCTCGCGACTAGGCGGCCGGCTCACTCGCCATGTGTGCGTGCGTCGCCGCCCCTGAAAAAGGAGACGGCGATATGACGCCACAGCTCAATTCCCTCAAACGACCCCTGGGCGCACTCTGCGCATGGGTCCTGATCGTCGCGGCAATGGCCGCCTGCGCGAGCAGCGCGGCTGCCTACGTGACGCCCGCCCAAGCCGAACACGCGGCCGAGCGCGGTGCCAACTGGTTCGAGAGCAGTCAGCAGGAAAGCGGCGAACTCGGCAGCGACTGGGCGATGACCGCCCTCGCCGCGGCCGGGATCAACGCCGCGGATGTCCGCACCAGCATCGCCGATCCCAGCGCCCAGGACTTCTACCTGGACGAATGGCAGGCCAGCGGGCCGGGCGGAGCCGGGACGGACGCCGAGCGAGGGATCCTCGCCGGCGACGCAGGCGGCATCCAGACCTCGCGGCTCTCGACCGCGACCGACGCGAGTAGGAGCAACCTCGTCGCCAGGGTGGCGGAACTGTTCGACGGCACCCAGATCGGCGAACCGGGACTGCTCAACGACGACATCTTCGGGGTGCTGGCTTTGCGCCAGGCCGGAGCTCCGCCGGAGCTGCTGCGGCGGCTCGTCGACTACCTGCGCACCAAGCAGCTGCCCGACGGCGGCTGGAGCTGGAACGCATCGCCGGGCGCCACCGCCGACACCGACATGACCGGCTCGGTGGTCGCCGCCTTCTGCGCGGCGGGTGTCAGCCCCGGCGATCCCGATCTGAACGAGGCGCTGGACCTGCTGCACACGCTCCAGGACCCGGCGACGGGTGGCTTCATCGCCCCGCCGGCGTCGTTCGGCGTCGGCGTCAACACCGACACCACCTCGTGGGTGGTGAGCGGCCTGATCCAGTGCGGGATCGACCCGCAGGGACCGGAATGGACGACGGCACAGGGCAAGACGCCGCTCGACTACCTGGTCTCGATGCAGCGGCCCGACGGCCACTTCGACTGGACCGGCGAATACGCCGGTGGGGCCTTCGAGACGTTCGACGCGGTGCGGCCGCTGGGCGGGGTCGCCTTCTCGACCACGCCGCCGGCGCGGCTCGACGGGTCCAGCCCGGCGGTGCGGCCGGCCGCCGAGGTGCCGGACGGGACCACCATCCCGATAACCCTGGTGATCGATCACGGGCCGGGTGCCGAAGACGTGCGCATGTGCCGGGTCGACGTCGAAGCGGGCGCCGGCCTCGGCGAGGTTCTCGCTGACGCGAAGGCTGCCTCGATGCCGGCCGGCTGCGTGAGCGAGTTCGCCACGGAGACGGGCATGGGAGGCACCGGCGTCTCCTCCCTCGACGGAGTGGCCGCAACCTCGAGCTACGGCTGGCGCGTCCGCGTCGACGGCTCGACCCCGCAGGCGGAGACGGACGAGCCGATCGGGTTCGGCGACCTCGTCTTCCTCAGGTTCGGCGCGACGGTCGCCGATCCCGGCCCGGCGCCGAAGGTTGCCGTCCCGCCCGTGGTGGCGGCGAAGCGGCGCTCCGGCCGCGGGCCGCGGATCTCCATTCACGGCAGGGCGGGATGGAGCGGGCGCGGCGTCGAGATCGAGCTGCGCTGCCCGCGCGGCCTCGGCGACGGCGGCTGCCGCGGGCTGCTGACCGCGCAGTTCCGAAAGCACCGCGGCGGCGAGCTGATCTCCGGCGGCTCGACCGCATACGAGATCGGCTCGGGCTCCCGGGCCAGGCTCGTGGTGCCCGCTGCAGCGGCGCTCCGCGAGCGGCTGGAAGATCGCGGCCGCGTGAGGCTGCGCCTGATCGCCGCGACCCGCAGCGAAGACGGCGCGGTCCGGCTCACCCACGCGAAGCGGGCCGTCGCCGGGTGAGGCAACTGCTCGCAATCGCCACCACGGTCGCCGTCGCGGCCGTGGTGGCGGCGGGTGCTCCAGCCCGGGGGGCGACGGTCAGCCTCCGGGTCGACAGCTCGAGCGCCCCGGAGCCGCTCTTCGACGGCCCCGTCACCACGCTGCCCCACAGCGTGGACGGCGGCGACGGCAGCGGTGCCCACGCCTGCACCGGGCCCTCCGGCGCGCCGGCCTCGGCGACCGCCACCGGCGCGCTCGACGACGCGATGCGCGGCGCGGGCATCCCCTGGCGCGGCAACTGGGACCCGAGCTTCCGTGACTTCTTCATCGACAGCATCGGCCCCTACGCTTCTGCAGCCCCCGACAGCTACTGGTCGCTCACGGTCGACGGCCACTTCTCCAGCGGCGGCTGCCTCGCCACGGTCGAAACCGGCGACGTCGTCCACTTCTCCTACGGGCCCGCCTTCGGCGAAGCCCCGCCACCCAGCCCGGGCGCGCCGGGCGGCGGCACCGGCCCGCGGGTCGAAAACCCACCCCATACGGGGGAAATCGGCCCATCGGCCAGGAGGGTGCGGCGGATGGCGGGCCAGGCAGCGCGCTACCTGCGGCGCAATCGCGGCGGGGTCGGGGCGACATGGGGGCGACTGGCCTTGGCCGTGCGAGAGGGGCGCGGTCTGGGCCAGGCGGCGCGAGCGCTGATCCGCGGCAGGCTCGGACGGCTGCATGACGGCTCCATCGAAGAAGACACCAACGCGACCGCGACCGCGGTGCTGGCGCTGGAGCGAGGGCGGCCGAGGGCGGCGGCGCGGGCGGCGAGCTGGCTCGGCTCGGTCCAAGACCCGAGCGGCGGCTTCGGCTTCCGGCCCGGCGTCCCACCCGACGTCGACACCACTGGGCTGGCCACCTGGGCGCTGGCGGTCGCCGGCCGATCCGCGCCGGCGCGCCACGGCAGCGACTTCGTCCGCGCCGCCCAGGCAGCCGACGGCGGCTTCCCATCCCTCCCCGGCGGCGCTTCCAACTCCCAGAGCACCGGCCTCGCGCTCGTCGCCCTACGGGTCACCGGCCTCGGCCCGGAGATTCGCTCATCCGCCGACAGGACCCCTCTCGACTTCCTCTCGACCCTGTCCCGTCAGAACGGCTCCATCGCCTACAGCACGGACTCCAGCTCCACCCCGGTTTGGACCACCGCACAGGCGCTGCTGGGCTTGACGGGCCGGGCGAGGCTGATCGAAATGGATACGCTCCGCTGACAGATTTCCGACCCGCGAACGGCCGCGAAAACCAAGCAGCGGCCGCCAAGAAGGAGACACATTGCCAGAGCAGCTCTGGGGTGGCGAGACCACCAAAGCCGTCGACAACTTCCCCGTCTCCGGGGAGCCGGTGCCGGTTCCCGTGGTCCGCTGGCTGGGCCGGGTCAAGGCCGCCGCGGCCGAGGTCAACGGCGAGCTGGGGCTGCTCGATGCCGACGTGGCCGAGCGCATCGCCGAGGCGGGCGCCTCGGTCGGCGCCGGCGAGCACGACGAGCAGTTCCCCGTCGACGTCTTTCAGACCGGCTCCGGGACCTCCTCGAACATGAACGCCAACGAGGTGCTCGCCAACCTCGCCGGCGAGGGGGTCCACCCCAACGACCACGTCAACATGGGCCAGTCCTCCAACGATGTCTTCCCCTCCGCCGTGCACCTGGCGGCGCTGGACCAGGTCACCCACGACCTACTGCCGGCGATGGGCGGGCTGGAGTCGGCACTGGGGGAGAAGGCGAAGCTGTTCGCCGACGTCGTCAAGGCCGGCCGCACCCACCTGATGGACGCCGTCCCGGTGACGCTCGGCCAGGAGTTCGGCGGCTACGCGGCGCAGGTCCGGCTGGGGATCCAGCGGATCGAGGCGACGCTGCGCCGGGTCGGCCAGATCCCGCTCGGCGGCACCGCCACCGGGACCGGGCTCAACACCCACCCGGAGTTCGCCGGGAAGGTGCGGGCCAAGCTCGCCGCCGACACCGGCCTGGCCATCTCCGAGCCGCTCGACCGCTTCGAGGCCCAGGCCAACCGCGACTCGCTGGTTGAGCTCTCGGGAGCGCTGAAGGTCTACGCCGTCTCGCTCAACAAGATCGCCAACGACCTGGCGTTGATGGGATCGGGGCCGCGCGCCGGCCTCGCCGAGCTGCGCCTGCCGGAGCTGCAGAAGGGCTCCTCGATCATGCCCGGCAAGGTCAACCCGGTGATCCCGGAGGTGGTGATCCAGGTCGCCGGCCAGGTGATCGGCAACGACGCCGCGGTCACGATCGGCGGCATGCAGGGGCAGTTCGAGCTCAACGTGCGGATCCCGCTGATCGCCCGCAACCTGCTCGACTCGATCAAGCTGCTGGCCTCCGCCTCGCGCCTGCTCGACGAGAAATGCGTCAGCGGCCTTGAGGCCAACGAGGAGATGACGACGCGCCACGCCGAGGCCACCCTGGCGACGGCGACCGCGCTCAACCCCCACATCGGCTACGACCGCGCCGCCGACATCGTCAAGACCGCGGCCGAGTCGGGTCGCTCGCTGCGCGAGGTGGCGCTGGAGCAGGGCGTCGAGCCGGCGGTCCTCGAGGAGGCGCTGGACCACCGCCGCATGGCGCGGCCGCACGAGTAAGACGGGGTCGGTCGGCTACTTCTCGTCGACCACGATGCCGAGCTCATGGGCGATGGTCCGGGAGAGGTCCATCAGCTGCAGCGGGTCGACGATCGCGCCGCGCAGGCCGAGCACCGAGCCGGCCAGGGCCAGCTCCGAACCGCGGAGGTCGACGTGGGCGAGCTCGGCCTTGGTGAAGTCGGCACTCCCCAGCTGACAGTCGGAGAAGCGAACGGCGTACAGGCGGGCGCCCTGGAAATCAGCGCTGGTCAGCACGCAGTCCTCGAACGTGGCGTGCTCGATGACGCTGTGGCGGAAGTTCGCATAGTCGAGCTTGCAGCCCACGAAGCGGGCCTCTTCGACCCGGGCCTCACCCAGGTCGAGCCCGGTCAGGCGGGCGCCCTGGAAGCTGACCCGCCTCATCTCGGCGCCACGCCAGTCACCGTTGACCGCACTGACTTCCTCGCCTTCCACGTCCATCAGGCGAAGGCCACGCAGCTTCCTCTCGCCCAGGTCCAGGGCCGTCAGGCGCGCTTCCTCGATGCGGCCGGACTCCGGGTCGAGATCCCCCAACTCGGCCAGGTCACCTTCCGGGGCCTGCGTCGCGCCGAGCACCGCGGGATCGGGCCGTTTGGACCGTGCCATGCCGGGAAGCTGCGCGGTCAGCCCTGCAGGGTGACGAAGCGCTCCTCGGTCAGCTCCATCACCGCGAACGACGGGCCCTCGCGGGTGTTGCCGGAGTCCTTGACGCCCCCGTAGGGCTGCTGGTCGGCGCGGAAGGTGGGCACCTCGTTGATCAGGACGCCGCCGAACTCGAGCGTGCGGCCGGCCTCGAGGCCGCGGCCGATGTCGCGGGTGAAGACGCCGGCCTGGAGGCCGAACTTGGAGTCGTTGGCCAGCTCCAGGGCTTCCCCGAACTCCACGTAGGTGTCAATGGTGGCGACCGGCCCGAAGATCTCCTCGCACCAGACCTTGGCGTCTTTGGGCGGAGAGCCGAGCAGGGTCGGGGCGAGGCAGCGGCCGTCGTCAACCAGCTCTCCCCCGGCCAGCAGCTTGGCGCCGGCGGCGACCGCCTCGTCGATCCACTTCTTCACCCGGTCGCGGTCGTCGGAGGTGATCAGCGGGCCGACGTCGGTGCCGGAGTCGAGCGGGTCGCCCACGGTCAGGTTCTCGAGGTTGGCTACGAGCCGCGCGGTGAAGGCCTCAGCGACGTCCTCCTGGACGAGGATCCGCTGGATCGAGATGCAGCTCTGGCCGGCGTGAGAGAAAGCGTGGATCTGCGCTTTGTCGGCGGCCGCCTCCCAGTCGCCGTCGGAGTGGACGATCAGCGGCGCGTTCGATCCCAGCTCCAGGTTGACCTTCTTGTGGGGGACGCGGCTGCGGATGTCCCAGCCGACCTGTGAGGAGCCGGTGAAGGTGAGCGCCCTGGTCAGCTCGTGCTCGACGATCGCGTTGCCGACCTTGGAGCCGGGGCCGGGGATGACGCTGAGCCAGCCGTCGGGCAGCCCCGCCTCGTTGAGGATCGCCGCCAGCTTCAGCGCCGACATCGGCGTCTGACCGGCGGGCTTGAGGACGATCGCGTTGCCGGCGGCGATCGCCGGGCCGAGCTTGTGGGCGACGAGGTTGAGCGGGAAGTTGAAGGGGCTGATCGCGCCGACCACTCCGTAGGGCACGCGCAGCATCACGCCGAGCTTGCCGGCGCCGGCCGGCGAGGCCTCCATCGGCACCGTGCCGCCGGTCAGCTTGCGCGCCTCGACCGAGGAGAAGGTGAGCGTGTCGACGCAGCGCTGCGCCTCCACCGTGGCCGTCTTCAGCGGCTTGCCCGCCTCGGCGGCGATCGTCAGCGCCAGCTCCTCGACCCGTTCGCCGACCAGCTCGGCGGCGCGGTCCAGCGTCGCCGCGCGCTCGTGCTGAGGGAAGTCGGCGGCGAGGAAGGCCTCGTGGGCCGCGGCCACCGCGCGCTCCACCGTCGCCTCGTCGCCGAGCGCGACCCGCCCGACCACGCTGCCGTCGTAGGGGCTCTTGACCTCGCCCCACTCGCCGGTCTCGACCCACTCTCCCGCGGCGAGCAGCTTGTGATCGACCGCCTTCACCGTCTGACCAGCCACTTCGAACCTCCTCCAGTCGCTTCAGGCCAGCCTAGCGCCCGGCTTTCGCCGCCTTAGAGCTGCGTGGCGATGAGTCCGGCCGAAGCGACGATGAGGGTCCCGATCAGGCCACCACCGACGGCGATGATGGTCTGCTGGAGGGAGTCAAAGCGGGCGTCGACCCGTTCGAAACGGGCGTCGATCTGGTCGAAACGCTGATCGACTCGATCGAAGCGCTGATCGACTCGGCGGAAGTCTTTCTCCATCCGCTCTGTCAGGTCGTCGAGCCGCTCGTCGGTCCACGCTTCCCTCATCGCGTTCATGATGCCACCTTAGACAACAAGTTTCGGTCTGTGGACCGGGGGGTGTGGCAATTGTGTGTCAGCTTTCAGGCGGGCGCGCGAATGCCGGCTCCGTTCTCCATCGCAGGCCGCGACTCGCGGGCGGCGAACCTGTTTCCCAGACGATGGGCCGACTCCGCCGACACTCCCCGCTCGCCCGCGTCGGCGTGGCGCTTGCTGCCCTGGTCAGCCTCGCCGGCTTTGCCCCCAGCGCCGACGCCAGCGTCAACTGGGTCGTCCACGGCCGTGGCTTCGGCCACGGGGTCGGGATGAGCGCCTACGGAGCCTACGGCTACGCCCTGCACGGCAAGGACTACCGCTTCATCCTCGGCCACTACTACTCGGGGACCACGATCGGGACCCTGCCCGGGCCGCGGGTGGTCCGCGTCCTGCTCGACATCGCCGGTGGCGACGTCGGCTTCAGCCAGGCGACCAGCGCCTGCGGGCAGACGCTCGACCCCGGGCGCGGCTACGAGGCCCACCGGGTCGGCGACTCGGTCAGGCTGCGCAGCTCCGGCGGCAAGCCGCTCGCCAACTGCGGCAGGAAGCTGCGCGCCGCGGGGGCCGGGACAATCGACATCGCCGGCGTCGGCGCCTACCGCGGCGCCCTGGAGACGGTGCCGACCGAAAGCGCCTCCGGCTCCCTCAACGTCGTCAACGCGCTCGCCGTCGACCAGTACGTCAAAGGCGTCATCCCGAACGAGTCGCCGCCCTCCTGGCCGGCGGCGGAGCTGAGGGCGCAGGCGGTCGCCTCGCGCTCCTTCGCCCTCACCGCCGGGGTCGGCGGCAATGGCTTCGACCTCTACGCCGATACCCGCAGCCAGGTCTACAAAGGCCTCGAAAGCGAGTACTCGAGCAGCAACGCCGCCGCCGAAGCGACCCGCGGCCAGGTCGTCGAATACGGCGGCAAGATCGCCGAGACCCTCTTCTCCGCCTGCTCCGGCGGCCACACCGAGAGCATCCAGAACGTCTTCGGCGGCGCCGCGATCCCCTACCTCCAGGGCGTCCCCGACCCCTACGACGGCGAATGCCCGCTGCACGAATGGACACTGCGCTTCAGCGGCCCCGAAATCAGCGACAGGCTCAGCGCCTATCTCGACGGTCGCCTCAAACAGATCGTCATCACCAAGACCGGCATCTCCCCGCGGATCATCAGCGCCAAGCTGATCGGGACCGGCGGCGTCACCACGGTAAGCGGCGAACAGCTCGAGGTCGCGCTCGGCGGCTACGACACCTGGATGAGCTTCCAGAAGCTCTCCGGCTGAGCGCCGCGCCGGCACACCCGCCAAACTGCTCCGCATGGCATCCATCCGCAAGGAGATCCTGATCGACGCCCGCCCCGAGGACGTCTGGGACGCGCTTCGCGATTGGGGTGCGATCCACGAGCGCCTCGTGCCCGGGTTCGTCGTCGATGCCCGTCTCGATGGCGAGGACCGGATCGTCACCTTCTTCAACGGCGCGGTGCTCCGCGAGATCCTCATCGACCTCGACGAGGAGGCCCGCCGGCTCGTCTGGTCGGTTGTCGACGGCCCGTACACCCACCACAACGCGGCGGCGCAGGTCTTCGCCGAGGGGGAAGACGGCAGCCGCTTCGTCTGGACCGCCGACCTCCTGCCCGACGCGGCGGCTCCCGTAACCGGCGAGATGATGGAGAAGGGGATCGGCGTCGTCAAGGAGACGCTGGAGAAGCCCTCCAGCTGAGCGGCTAGGGGAGTGCCAGCACGCCTGGATCGCCCGGTGGTCGCTGCCGGGCTGTCCTCGACCGAGTATTCGACGATGCCGAGCCGCTGGTCGGCGAGGACGTGGTCGATGGTGACGAAGGGGCCGAGGCCGTGCTAGCCCTAACGCGGGAAGGTCGGCTCCAGGCCCTTGCCGGCGACGTCGGCGGCGTCGCGGTAGCCGCGGGCGACGACATCGCGCAGGGCGGCCTGGTCGAGGGTGGCGTTGAAGTCGCCGACCAGACCCGCGGTCGCCACCTGCTCAGCCGTCCGGGAACGGCTGGATCGGGATGCCGTGGGCGGTCTCGCGCATCCCCAGCTCGTAGGCAGCGCCGGCCGCGAGGGCCAGCTCGCGCCGCGGCAGCCCGGGGCGTTCGACGGTCAGTTCGAGGTCGGCGACGGAGCAGTTGACGGTGTTGTGCTCGGGGCCCTTGGAGTCGGCGTAGACCCAGCCGACGAAGTCCTTCTCGGGAGCGGAGACGCGGCCACGGACGAGGATGTCCTTGCCGGGGAGGACGAAGGTGCAGACGCCCGGCTCCTCCTCGATCGAGGCCGAGCGGATCGCGCCGAGGCCGCCAAGGCGGTGCGGCTCGCCGTCCAGCATCAGCATCCCCGAGGGGATCCATGGGCTGGTCCGGGAGCCGAGCTTGACCCGGGCGGCGCCGGCGTCGAAGTAGGTCCGGGGCGACTCGGCGAAGCCGGTTCCCTCGAGCCAGACCCAGCGCTCGGCGTGCTCGGTCCCCCAGTTGTGGCCGATCATCCCCGGCCAGCCGCTGAACTCGATCGTCTCGTCGTCGATTTCGAGGCGGCCGTCGAAGTGGGCGAGCGGGACCGGCGCGACGAACTTGGTCTTCGGCAGCGGCGCCTCGTAGAGCCAGTCGGCCGGCAGGTACCTGCAGGGCTCGGCCTCTGAAGAGAAGGTCAGCGACCAGGCGGCGCTGACCGCCTCGGTGTCGACCGAGCCCTCGGCCCGGCCCGGCCCGATCTCGGCGTCGCCGACCCGGATCCACGAGCCCGCCGGCACCGACAGCTCCGCGGCGGGGACCGTCACCTTGGTCGCCCGCGGCCCGTCGGCCGCGCGGTCGAAGAGCACGAACCAGATCGAGGCGTTGGGCCCGGCCCCCGGCCGCTTGTGAACCGTGTGGCGGACCCACAGACCCCGTCCCCCACCCGGCTCGCAGGCCTTGAGATAGAAGCTCTCGTAGTGGCCGGCCTTCGCCGCCACCTGCAGAAACCGCGCCCCTTCATCCATCCCGAAACCCTAGACCTTGATCGTGATCACGTCGCCGTCCTGGACGACGTAATCGCGGCCCTCGATACGCAGTTGCCCCTTGTCGCGGGCCTGCGAGTAGCCGCCGCACTCGACCAGCTGCTCCCAGCCGACCACCTCGGCTTTGATGAACGCTTCCATGATCTCGGTGTGGATCGTGCCGGCGGCCTCGAGCGCGGTGGCGCCGCGGCGCAGGGGACGGGCGACGGCCTCCTTGCCCTCACCGGCGGTGAAGAAGGTGATCAGCTCCAGCAGGTCGTAGGCGGCGCGGACGAGGCGGGCCAGGCCGGACCCCCCGACCCCGTAGGACTCGCGCATCTCGGCGGCTTCCTCGGGGTCGAGCTCGGCCAGCTCGCCCTCGATCCGGGCGCTGACCGCGACCGCGCCGGCGCCCACCGCGGCGGCGTGGGCGGCGACCGCCTCCGGCACCTCGGCGTCGCCCTCGTCGACGTTGGCGACGTAGAGGATCGGCTTCGTGGTCAGGGCTTGGAGGTTGACGATCGCGTTAGGGGCGGCGTCGGGGACCGGTACCGAACGCGCTGGTCGGCCGGCGGCGAGCGCCTCGAAGACCGCCTGCAGCCAGCCGTGCTCGGCGATCGCTTCGGCGTCGCCCGACTTGGCCTGCTTGCCGACCCGGCCCAGCCGCCGCTCGACCTGGTCGTAGTCGGAGAGCACCAGCTCGGTCTCGATCGTCTCGATGTCGGCGAGCGGGTCGACGCGGCCATCGGGATGGGGCACGCCGGAGTCCTCGTGGCAGCGGACGACGTGACAGATCGCGTCGGTCTCGCGGATCGAGGCGAGGAACTGGTTGCCGAGACCCTCCCCTTCGGAGGCGCCCTTGACGAGGCCGGCGATGTCGTGGAAGGAGATCGTCGCCGGTTCCAGCTCGGAGCTGCGCACCGTCGTCGCGATTTTTTCGAGCCGCTGGTCCGGCACCTGGGCGATCGCGACGTTGGGCTCGATCGTCGTGAACGGGTAGTCGCCGGTCTGGGCGCCGCCCTTGGTCAGCGCGTTGAAGAGGGTCGACTTGCCGGCGTTGGGCAGCCCGACGATCCCAACCTTCATCGCTTCGCCGTCCTCATATGGAGAGCGGCACGATCAGGCCGAGGAGGACGCCGAGCAGAGCACCTGCCAGGACGTCGGACGGGTAGTGCATCCCCAGGTAGGGGCGGCCGAGCGAGATCGCCAGGGCGACGACCAGGGCGCCCGCGGTGGCCGGGTCGACCCGGAACATCGCCGTCGCCACCGCAAACGAGGAGAGCGCGTGGGCGGAGGGAAAGCTGAGCGAGCTGGGGGCGCCGCCGAGCGGCGGCAGGCCCTCGAGCACCGGCCGCGGCCGTTTGACCGCCAGCTTGAGCCCGTAGTTGAGGACGATCGCGGCCGGGCCGAGCAGGGCGCAGATCAGCCAGGCTTCGCGCCTTTCGGAGTCGAGCAGGGCGAGCGCCACCCCGAGCACGACCCAGACGGCGCCGTTGTTGCCGGCCTTGCCCAGCGCCTGCGCGGCGGACTCCAGGCCGGGCGAGTGCCCGCGGGTGCGCATCAGGCGCAGCAGTCTGAGGTCGGCGTTCTTCATCGGCGGCGGAGGATACGGGCCGCCGCTCAGTCAGTATCCGCTCATGCCCTCCGTCCCCAGCTACGTCCACACGCCCGGCCACCACTGCGGCTCGACCGCGCTGCGCAACCTGCTCGGCTTCCACGGCATCGAGATCAGCGAGGAGATGGCCTTCGGCCTCGGAGCCGGCGCCAGCTTCTACTACCTGGCCCTCGACGACAGCTCGCCGAGCCGCTGGTTCAACGGCCGTACCGCGCGGCTGGAGGAGAGCTTCCGCGAGCTGACCGGCGCGGCGCTGCGGATGCGGACCTTCGCCGAGGGCGACGCGGAGGCCTGGGAGGCGGTGCGGGCCGAGGTCGATGGAGGCAACCCGGCGCTGCTGCTGACCGACATCTACCACCTGGACCATTACGGCAACTCGGCCCACTTCCCCGGGCACGCGGTGGTGCTGGCGGGGTATGACGACGAGGTGGCGCGGCTCTCCGACACAGCCTTCGAGGAGCTGCAGACGACGCGCCTGGAGAACCTCGCCAAGGCCCGCCACAGCGGCCACCCAGCGTACCCGCTCGAAGGCCACATGTTCACCGTTTCCGACACGGTCGACCGGGCGCAGCTCGAAGCGGCCGTCCCGCGGGCGATCGAGCAGGCGGCCCGGGAGATGCTCGAGCCGACCTGGGGCGAGTTCGCCGGCCTCGCGGCGATCGACCGCCTCGCCGCCGAGGCCGGCTCCTGGCCCGAGGCGGTCGAGGACTGGCGGTGGTGTGCCCGCTTCGCCTACCAGGTGATCGAGCGGCGGGGCACCGGCGGCGGGGCCTTCCGGCTGATGTACTCGCGCTTCCTCGAGGAGGCGGGCCGCCCCGAGGCGTCCCTGGCCGCCGAGGCCGCCGCGCACTGGACCGAGCTGGCATCGGCGTTCCGCGCGGCAAGCGAGAACGACGAGCCGGTCGCGAGCCTCTGGCGCGAGATCGACACCGCCGCGGACCGCGTCGCCATGGCCGAGGCGAGGCTCTGGGGATCGCTGATCGGCGGGTAAGCCGCTCCGCGATGTCTTCGGCTACGCCGCCCCGAGCCGGGCGAAGTAGGCGAGCCGGTTGCCGGAGTGCTCCCGGTAGTCGAGGCCCACGTCGCCGGCCTGGCCTTTGAGGCTGCCGAGGGTCGTGAAGTGCGGATCGCCGAAGAGCTCGCCGACGACGAGGCGGCCGTCCGGCTTGAGCACGCGGCGGATCTCTCTCAGGGCGCCGGCGGTGTCGGGGATCTCCCCCAGCACGGCGGTGAGAACGACAGCATCGACCGAGTCGTCCTCGAACGGCAGCGCGGTCGCGTCTCCCTGGGTCGGGACCAGATTCGTCAGGCCACGCTCGCCCGCCGCGCGCATCACGTGGTCGAGGAACTTCTGCTGCAGGTCGAAGAGCTCGATCTTGCCCTCCGGGCCGGCCCACTCGGCCAGGTCCAGCGAGTAGTAGCCGGTACCGACGCCGATCTCCAGCAGCCGCTCGCCGGGCTCCGGCCGCAGCACCCCACGCAGGCGGTCCCTGGTGATGACCGGGTGCGGGGCTTCGACCCAGAAGCGCTGTCCGTAGGGGCAGGCCGAGGGGTTCTTGCGCCACCAGAGGGCCGCCGCCAGCGTCGCCCCGGCCGCGGCGCCGAGCAGCAGGCGAGGGCGCATCAGCCGCCGGAGCCGAAGCCGACGCGGTGCTCGCCGGACTCGATGCGGATGAAGGCGACCTTGCCCAGGTAGAGGGAGAGGACGCCGTCCTCCGTGTGCAGGTCGTGCCAGCCGCCCTTCTCGAGCTGCTTGCGCAGGTCCTTGAGGTCGTCTTCGGCGAGGCGGGCGGAGACGACCTGCCCGCCCTCGAAGCCGATCTCGACTCGTTGTGCGTCAGCCATCAGTGCCCTCCCGCGGGTTCGACGATCTCGGTCAGTACCCCACCGGTGGAGCGGGGGTGAAGGAAGGCGACGCGGCTGTCACGGATGCCGACCCGCGGCTCGGAGTCGATCAGCTCGACCCCGGTGGCGGCGATCCGCACCAGGGTGGCGTCGATGTCGTCGACCGCGTAGGCGACGTGATGGAGGCCTTCGCCCTTGCGGGCGAGGAACTTGCCGACGGCGGTGTCGGGGCCCAGCGGCGCCAGCAGCTCGACGTGCCCGTCGCCTACGTCCAGCAGAACCGCCTCGACGCCCTGCGACTCGACCGTCTCGCGATGCGCCAGGGTCATCTCGAAGCTCTTCTCATAGAGAGCGATGGCGGCGTCGATGTCCTCGACCGCGACTCCTATGTGGTCGATTCTTCCGAACACGGCGGCCAGTCTATGCGGCCGGCGGCAGGTCGTCTCCGCCATTGCCGTGCTCGACCCGGAGGATCTCCGCCATCGCCGCCAGGCCGACCTCGAGCTGCTCGGGCGTCGGCTCCTTGGTCGCCAGGTGGCGTTGGATTTCCCGCCCTGGCGTATGGAAGGCCTCGGCCAGGGGATCGCCGTGATGGCGGTCGCTCCAGGCGAACATCTCGACCGCGATCGAGGCGCCGCCGAGGCCGACCCCGGCGCGGGCCACCGCGTTCGGCTCCTCGACCAGCCGCTCCAGCAGCACCGTGCCGCCGGCCGAGAGCAGCATCATCGGGACGATCAGGTTGGAGCCGCAGCGGTCGTGCTCCTTGGGAACCGAGGCGACGTCCTCGACGTGCTGCTCGTAGGCGGCGATCGCCTTGTGCTCAACCCCGTGATAGGCGGCGAGGTCGCGGTCCATCAGCGCCACCACGGCGGGCACGGTGCCGATCGCCTGGACCAGCCCCTCGCGCAGTGGCGAGGCCGAGGCCCGCTTGCGCAGCGCCGCGGTGGCGATCAGGGTGGCACCAGTGGCGGCGAGGACCTGCCAGTTCTCGAAGGGAAGCCGCGCCGCCGGCAGGCGCCGCCGGGCCAGCGGCAGCACCGCCATCGCCTCCGCCAGTTTGATCGGGCCGCGCAGCCCCGGCAGGCGTGCGACCAGCTTCGGCGCCAGCTCCGGTTTGGGCGCCGAGGCGACCTGGATCTGACCGTCGCGATCCCGCACCGCGGCGGCCCAGTGGGTCGGCCCGTGGATCAGCAGCCCGTTGCGGAGCGCCATCCCCCCGAGTCGCAGCCGCTCAGCGTCTTTCGAGGCCATCTCGTCACCTTAAGCGATGGCGTCTTCCGGAAATACAAGAGGGCGTCGAGTCCAGTCCCACTCGACGCCCTCTCCCCCCTGTGTAAGACCCGGCCGGAGAACCCCAGTCCAGTCCTCCGGCCGGTATGTCGGCTCTCCCTGGCTCTAGCTTGGAAAGCCGCCCATTGAAACCCGGCGTTCTTTAGGAAGTTGCGCCGGTCACTTCGACTGGCCGAATCTCGTCCTCAGCTCGGCGAGACGCCGTCCCAGCTCGGCCTCGAAGCCGCGGTCGGTGGGGGCGTAGAAGCGGCGGCCCTCAAGACCCTCCGGAAGCAGCTGCTGGTCGCTGACGCCGCCGGGCTCGTCATGCGCGTAGCGGTAGCCGCTGCCGCGGCCGAGCTTGGCGGCGCCGGGGTAGTGGGAGTCGCGCAGGTAGTCGGGCGGGGTCTTGGCGCCGTGCTCGCGAACCTCGGCGCGGGCCGCCTCTAGCCCCTTGTAGGAGGCGTTGGACTTGGGAGCCAGGGCGAGGTAGACGCAGGCCTGAGAGAGGTTGAGCGCGCACTCCGGGAGGCCGACGCGGTCGACGGCGCGGGCAGCAGCGTCGGCAACGAGCAGCGCCTGCGGGTCGGCGTTGCCGATGTCCTCGGAGGCGAGGATGACCATGCGGCGGGCGATGAAGCGCGGCTCCTCGCCGCCCTCCAGCATCACCGCCAGGTAGTAGAGAGAGGCGTCGACGTCGGAGCCGCGGGTCGCCTTGATCCAGGCGGAGACGAAGTCGTAGTGGCGGTCCCCCTGGCGGTCGTAGTCGAGCGCCTTGCGCTGCAGCGCATCCTCGATCGCGGCGACGTCGATCGTCTTCCCCCGCGCCCGCTCGACCGCCCGCTCCAGCCCCGAGAGGGCAACCCGGGCGTCGCCGCCGCTGCGCTCGGCCAGCATCGCCAGCGCCGCGTCGTCGATCGGCGGCGGCTCCGCGATCCCGCGCTCCGGATCGTCGAGTGCCCTTCGCAGCAGCGCTTCCGTCTGGGCTGGCTCGAGCGAGCGCAGCTCGTACACCTGGCAGCGCGACAGCAGCGCCGAGTTCACCTCGAAGTAAGGGTTCTCCGTCGTCGCCCCGATCAGCGTCAGCAGCCCTTCCTCCACTGCCGGCAGCAGCGCGTCCTGCTGCGCCTTGTTGAACCTGTGGATCTCGTCGAGGAAGAGAATCGTAGGCCGCCCCGAGCCCTTCCTCCGCTCCCGAGCCCGCTCGATCACTCCCCGGATCTCGGCTTTGCCGGCGTTGACCGCCGACTCCTCCTCGAACGCTCCCTCGGCCCCGGCCGCCGCGATCCGCGCCAGCGTCGTCTTCCCCGCCCCGGGTGGTCCGTAGAGAATCGAGCTGTGCGGCTTGCCTTCTTCGATCGCCGTCCGCAGCGCCGACCCCTCCCCCAGGATGTGCTCCTGCCCCACCAGCTCATCGAGATTCCGCGGGCGCATCCGCACCGCCAGCGGGGCATCGGCAGCCAGGACCTCAGCCGGCCGGTCTTCGCCCGTGTCAAACAACTGGTCGTTCACTACGGCCGAGTATGAGGGAGGCGGGGGAGGTCTCTCCGGAACCTCCTGCTGTTCGTGACGGAGAGACCTCCCCCGCCTCCTCTACCCCCCGTAGAATCGCCCGATGGCTACCACCGAGGCAAAACCCCCCGCCGCCCTGTCCACCCTCGAGTCCTTCAACCCGGCCACCGGTGAGCTCGTCGGCACCGTCCCGACCATCACCCCGGGCCAGGTCCAAGCCGTCGTGGACGACGTCGCCCGCATCCAGCCCGCCTGGGCCGAGCTTCCCCTCAAGGCCCGCGCCGCCTACATGCGCCGTGCCGCCGACGCCCTCCTTGCCGACATCGACGAGGTCGCCGAGCTGCTGGTCCGCGAGCAGGGCAAGCCGCGCGCCGAGGCCTACACGATGGAGCTGCTGCCGACGGTGGACGCGCTGCACTGGTGCGCCAAGGCCGGGCCGAAGATCCTCGCCGACGAGAAGGTGCGGATGACCCAGGCCTTCACGCTCTCCAAGAGCGGCCACTTCTCCTACGAGCCGATCGGCGTGGTCGGCGTCATCGCCCCCTGGAACTACCCCTGGTCGATCCCCTTCGGCGAGGTTGCGATCGCGCTGATGGCCGGCAACGGCGTCGTCCTCAAGCCGGCCAGCCTGACGCCGCTGCTGGGGGAGCGGATCCGCGACGTCTTCGAGAAGGCCGGCCTGCCCGAGGGATTGATCCGGGTCGTCCACGGCGGCGGCGGCGTTGGCGACGCGCTGGCCCGCTCCAACGCCGGCAAGATCTTCTTCACCGGCTCGGTCGAGGTCGGCCGCAAGGTCGGCGAGGTCTGCGCCGGCCTGCTCAAGGGCTCCGTCCTGGAGCTCGGCGGCAAGGACCCGATGATCGTCTGCGCCGACGCCGACCTCGACAACGCCATCTCCGGCGCGGTCTGGGGCGGCTTCGCCAACGCCGGCCAGACCTGCTCGGGGATCGAGCGGGTCTACGTCGTCCGCGAGATCGCCGACCGCTTCGTCGCCGGCGTCGCCCGCGAGGCCGAGAAGCTGCGGCTCGGCGACCCGCTCGAGTGGGAGACGGAGATCGGCCCGATGACCTCCGAGGACCAGTACGAGATCGTCGTCGACCTGATCGAGGACGCCATCGCCAGCGGCGCCACCAAACTCTGCGGCGGCCCCGTCGACGTCCCCGGCCTGCCCGGCAAGTACATCGCTCCCACCGTCCTCACCGGCGTCACCCACCAGACCCGGATCATGCGCGAGGAGATCTTCGGCCCGGTCCTACCGATCGTCATCGTCGACTCCGAGCAGGAGGCGATCGACCTCGCCAACGACTCCGAGTTCGGCCTCGGCGCCTCGGTCTGGACCAAGGACCGCCAGAAGGGCGAGCGGATCGCCCGCCGGCTCGAGTCGGGAATGGTCTGGATCAACGACCACTCCTTCAGCCACGGCGCCTGCCAGTGCGCCTGGGGCGGCGTCAAGGACTCCGGCGTCGGCCGCTCGCACTCCAAATTCGGCTTCTACGAGTGCGTCAACATCAAGATGAACGCCTGGGAGCCGGGGCTCAGCCGCGACTTCTGGTGGCACCCCTACGACCGCACCCTCGGCGAAGCCGTGCAGGCCTCGGCGCGGATCCTCTACGGCAAGGGCGAGACCCGCACCCGGGCCCTGCGCGAGGGCGCGGCGCCGCTGCTGAAGATCGGCCGGCGCACGCTGAAGAAGCGGCGCTGACCGCCGGGTCGACTTACTCTCACTATGTGAGAGGAACTCGACCCGGCAGCCGCTGCCGGATCAGCCGCCGCTGATCGTGCGGACCTTCGAGGTCGCGCCGAGGCACTTGTAGATCGTCCCCGCAGTTCCCTGGGTGAGCGGCTTTACTTCGGCGTAGATCTTGAAGGGGACATTGCCCTTGTATTTGGGTTCCGCCTTCCAGCCGCCGTTGGCGTTCGTCGTCGCGGAACCGATCTTGCCCTTGCCCTTCTCCTTGATGACGACCTGACGCCCTTCGACGCAGTTCGCGTTCGAGGACGAGACCTTGCCGGCGTTGCCATAGGGGTTCATGGTGATCGTCGACTTGATCGTCACCGTCTGCCCCGGGTGGTCCGCCGAGGCGGCGACCGGAACCGCCAGCGCCGCCGTCGCGATGGCGGCCGCGAACAGTCCTATGACCCGTTTCCTCTTGCTCATCCACATCCTCCTTGTCGAGATTGATCGCGACCCTGCCGAAATCGCCGCGGCAGCCTAGATCATCCCCGACGCTTCACAATCCCTCCGCGATGCCCCCTGAGCAGGAGAAAGCGCCGGCCACGGCCACGACGCCGGCGATCCACCTCGCCGGCCTGCGCCGCGACTACGGCGAACGGACCGCGCTCGACGGCGTCGGGCTGACGCTCGCCGCCGGCGACTCGCTGGTGGTGCTGGGACCGAACGGGGCCGGCAAGACGACGCTGCTGCGGATTCTGGCGACCCTCCTGCGCCCGACCGGCGGCGAGGTCCGCGTGCTCGGCTGCACACTGCCCAGTGAGGCCTGGGTGCTGCGCGGGCGGATCGGCTACCTCGGCCACGAGCCGCTGCTCTACCGCGACCTCAGCGGCCGCGAGAACCTGCGCTTCCACGCCAAGCTGCACGGGATCTCCGGCGAGGCGGCCGAGGCCCGCATCGCCGAGCTGCTCGCCGCCGCCGGGATGGAGCGCCGCGCCGACGAGCGGGTCGCCGAGCTCTCGGCCGGGATGCGGCAGCGGCTGGCGATCTGCCGCTGCGTCCTCCACCGTCCCGAACTGCTGCTGCTCGACGAGCCCGACTCCAACCTTGACGCCGAGGGGCGCGAGCTGGCCCGCGGCCTGATCGGGCCCGGCGCCGGCCACACCCGCGTCGTCGTCACCCACGACCCCGAGCGCTTCCTGCCCGAGGCCGACCAGGTGCTGCGGCTCGGCATCGGCGAGACGGCGGCGGTCTCGTGACCCTTTCCCGCGCCGCCTTCGCGGCGATCCTCGGCAAGGACCTGCGCTCGGAGCTGCGCACCCTGCAGTCGCTGCCGGCGATGGCGCTGTTCTCCGTCACCACCTTCGTCATCTTCCGCTTCGGCCTCGACCGCACCAGCCTCTCCGGCAGCCTCGCCGCCGGCGTCCTCTGGGCGACGCTGCTGTTCGCCGCCGTGCTCGGCATCAACCGCCTCTTCGTCGCCGAGCGCGAGGAGGGCGGCTTCGACGCGATCCGCCTCGCCCCGATCGACCGCAGCGCCCTCTTCGCCGCCAAGGCGGCGGCGCTGCTGATCTACCTGCTGGCCCTGGAGCTGATCGCGGTGCCGATCTTCGCCCTCTTCTTCCTCAGGGACCTGGGCGGGCTGGCGCCGCTGGTCCTGGTCCTGCTGCTGGCCGACCTCGGCCTCGCCGCGACCGGCACCCTGATCTCCTCGATGGCGGTCAACTCGCGCGCCCGTGACCTGCTGGTGCCGCTGGTCCTGCTGCCGCTGGTGGTGCCGCTGATGATCGCCGCCACCGGTGCCACCGAGCCGCTGCTGGCGCTGGGCGGCCCCGGCTATCACCGCTTCGGCACCTGGCTGATGGTGCTCGGGCTATACGATCTGATCTTCGGCTTGGTCGGCTATGCGGTGTTCGACTTCCTCCTGGAGGACTGAGCCGCCGGCCCGGCCCCTCACCCCCGCGAAGCATGTACGGCAAAGGACTGAGAACCCTCTCGATCGCCACCGTGGCAATGCTTGCCGTGGGTCTTTCCCTGGTCGCCTTCTACGCGCCGATCGAAACCGATCAGGGCTTCATCCAGAAGATCTTCTACCTGCACGTGCCGCTGGCGATCGTGGCCCTGGTCGGGTTCGTGGTCGGCGGCATCTTCGCGATCGCCCACCTGCGCACCGGCAACCGCAAGTGGGACGCCTATTCGTACGTCGCGATCCACATCTCGGTGATCTTCGGCGTCGCCGTGCTGCTGACCGGCTCGATCTGGGCCAAGGCCTCCTGGGGGCACTGGTGGGTCTGGGACGAGCCGACCCTGGTCAGCTTCCTGATTGTCTTCCTGATGTACGCGACCTACTACCCCTTCCGCTACGCGATCGAGGATCCCGAGCGCCAGGCCCGCTACGCCTCGGTCTTCGCGATCACCGCCGGCGCCTTTGTGCCGCTCAACTTCATGGCCGTGCGGGCGGCGCAGAGCCTCGTCCACCCGCGCGTCTTCGCGACCGCCAACGGCGGCCTGCCCGGCTCGATGATGCTGACCTTCCTCTGCTGCCTGGCCGCGATCGCCCTGCTCTGGGTGACCCTGGTCAAGTTCGAGCTGACCGCGAAGAGCGCCTCCGGCCAGGTCAAGCGGCTGCGCCGCGCCCTCGACGCCCCCTCGACCTCGCCGTCCTCCCGGGTCGCCCCGGAGGTGAGCTAGGTGCACGCGCTGCTGGCGAGCGCCCCGGCCCTGCCGCTCGGCGAAGGCGGCAAGTACGTCGCCGGCGCCTACATCGTCTTCCTGGTCCTGCTCGTCGTCTACGTCGGGATCATGGCCGCGAAACTGCAGCGGATCGAGAGGGAACTGCGTGAGCTGGCCGGCTTCGCCGAGAGTCGCGCCAAGGGCGAGGAAGCCGCTCCCGGACGCGAAGCGGAGGAGGCGGGCGTCGATGTCTGAGCTGCTCGCCCTCGGCGTCTCCCACAAGACCGCGCCGCTCGACCTGCGCGAGCGCCTCTCGCTGACCGAGGGCCGCGCGGTCAGCGCCCTGCGCGAGCTGACCGCCGCCAACGGGATCCACGAGGCGGCGGCGATCTCGACCTGCAACCGGACCGAGCTCTATCTGATCGTCTCCGACCCGGTCGAGGCCGAGTCCACGGCCCTGGGAGTGCTGACCCGCCAGGCGGAGATCCGCCCGACCGAGCTGCTCGGCCACCTCTACTCGCTGCGCTCGGTCGAGGCCGCCCGCCACCTGCTGCGGGTGACCGCCGGGCTCGACTCGATGATCGTCGGCGAGGCCGAGATCCAGGGCCAGGTCAAACGCGCCTACGAGCTGGCTCTGGTCGAGGGCGGCACCGGGCCGATCCTCAACCGCCTCTTCCGCGGTGCCCTCGCCGCCGGCGGCCGCGCCCGCGAGGAGACCGGGATCAGCGAGAAGGGGGTCTCGATCCCCTCAGTCGCGGTCGAGCTGGCGCGGCGCGCCCTCGGCGACCTCTCCGACCGCCGCGTGCTCGTCGTCGGCGCCGGCGAGACCGCCGAGCTGGTCGCCAGGGCCCTGGTCGCCCGCGGCGTCCGCACCGTCTTCGTCGCCAACCGCCACTACGACCGCGCGATCGGCCTGGCCCAGCGCTTCGACGGCAGCGCCGTCCGCTTCGAGGAGCTGCCTGAGCAGCTGACTGAGGCCGACATCGTCGTCACCGCGACCAACTCCCCGCACCACATCGTCGAGCGCGACGACCTCGCCCAGGTGATGGCGGCACGCCCCGAGCGGCCGCTGCTGGCGATCGACATCGCCGTGCCGCGGGACATCGAGCCCGCCTGCCGCGAGATCGCCGGCGTCAGCGTCCACGACATCGACGACGTCCAGCAGATCGTCGAACGCAACACCAGTGGCCGCGAGTCCGAGGCGAAGCGGGCGGAGCACATCATCGAGGCCGAGCTCGACCGCTTCGAGCACTGGCTCGCCTCGCTCGAGGTGGTGCCGACGATCGCCGCCCTGCGCGGCCGCGGCGACGAGATCGTCCGCCGCGTCCTGGCCGAGAACGAGGGCCGCTGGGAGAGCCTCGGCGAGGCCGATCGCGAGCGCCTGGAGACGATGGCGAGGGCGATCGCCTCGCGGCTCCTGCACGAGCCGACCCTGCGGATGCGCCGCGCCGCCGGCAGCGACGACGCCTACTCCTACGTCAGCGCCCTGCGCGAGCTGTTCGGGCTCGACGGCGGCACCGAGCCCGAGGTCGAGTCCGGCTCCAACGTGACCGAGCTGCGCAAGGGCAAGTCCGCCTGAGGGCGGCCATGGCGCTGCGACTCGCGACGCGGGGAAGCACCCTGGCGCTGACTCAGGCCGGGCAGGTGGCCGAGCTGTTGGGCGGAGCCGAGCTGGTCGAGGCGTCCTCGGATGGGGAGCCGGGAGACAAGTCGCGCTTCGTGCACGGGGTCGAGCGGGCACTGCTGGCCGGCGAGGCCGAGGTCGGCGTCCACTCCGCCAAGGACCTGCCCGGGGCGATGCCGGAGGAGTTGGAGATCGCCGCCGTGCCGCCGCGCGAGGACCCGGCCGACGTTTGGATCGGCGCCGGCTCCTCGCTCGCCGACGCCCCCGAGAGTGCCCGCGTCGGCACCGCCAGCCTGCGTCGCCGCGCCCAACTGCTCGCCGCGCGCCCGGACCTGCGGGTCGAGGAGCTGCACGGCAACGTCGACACCCGCCTGCGCAAGCTCGCCGAGGGCCACCTCGACGCGATCGTCCTCGCCGCCGCCGGGCTGCGCCGCCTAGGCAGGGAGAGCGAGATCGGCTTCTCGATCCCGGTCGAGGCGATGGTCCCCGCCGCCGGCCAGGGCGCGCTGGCGCTCCAGGTCCGCGCCGGTGACTCGGCCACGATCGAGGCCGTCGCCGGGCTCCTCGACTTCGACGCCGCCCGCGAGCTGACCGCCGAGCGCGCCGCAGTCGCCCTGCTCGAGGCCGACTGCACCAGCCCGATCGGCGTCCACGCCCGGGTCGAGGGCGAGCGCCTCGGCATCGAAGCCTTCGTCGGCCTCCCCGACGGCAGCGAGTGGCTGCGCGACCGCGTCGAGGGCGAGGCCGCCGACCCCGTCTCCGCCGGCACCCTCCTCGCCGAGCGCCTGCTCAGCGCCGGCGCTCGCGAACTTCTCCAGCGCGCCGAGGGGATGTCGTGAGCGCCCGGGGCGGGGTCGTGTATCTGGTCGGTGCAGGGCCGGGGGATCCGGGGTTGATGACGGCGCGGTCGCTGGCGTTGATCGCCTCCGCCGACGCGATCTTTTATGACCGGCTGATCCCGCCCGGAGCGCTCGACGGGGCCCGCGAGGACGCGGAGCTGGTCTACGTCGGCAAGCAGCCGGGGGTGCCGTCGGTGCCGCAGGCGGAGATCGGCGAGCGGCTGATCGAGGCGGCGAAGGGCGGCAGGAGCGTCGTCCGCCTCAAGGGCGGTGACCCGTTCGTCTTCGGTCGCGGTGCCGAGGAGGGCGAAGCGCTGCGCGAGGCTGGGGTCGAGTTCGAGGTCGTGCCCGGTGTGACCGCCGGAGTCGCGGCGACCGCCTACGCCGGGATCCCCGTCACCCACCGCGACGATGCCTCCGCGGTCGCCTTCGTCACCGGCCACGAGGACCCTGAGAAGACGGAGACAGCGCTCGACTGGGACGCCCTCGCCCATTTCCCCGGAACACTCGTCTTCTACATGGGCGTCAAGCGGCTGGCCGAGAACGCGGCGGCGCTGATCGAGGCGGGCCGCGACCCCGAGCAACCGGCAGCCGCGATCGAACGCGGCACGATGGACGGGCAGCGCACCGTCGGCGCAACCCTGGGGACGATCGCCGCGGCGGTCGAGCGCGAGGGCATCGGCGCCCCGGCGCTGATCGTTATCGGCCCGGTCGCCGCCCGCCGCGAGCAACTCTCCTGGCTGGAGCGCCGTCCCCTGCACGGCCGCCGCGTCGTCGTCACCCGGGCACGCGCCCAGGCCAGCGGCCTCGCCTCGATCCTCCGCAACCTCGGCGCCGAGGTGGTCGAGCTGCCGGCGATCCGGATCGAGCCGCGGATCGAGAGCGAGGAGGTCCGCCGCGCGGTCGCGGCGATCGGCGAGTACGCGCTGATCTGCGTCACCAGCCCCAACGGTGCCCATCTGCTCTTCGACGCCCTGGCTGCGGGCGGCGGGGCGGGGCGACCCGGGGCGACCGATACGACCGCCGGCCTTGACGCCCGCGCTCTCGCCGGCGCCACCGTCGCCGCGATCGGGCCCGGTACCTGCCGCGCCCTCGCCAGGCACGGAATCGCCGCCGACGTCACCCCCGAGCGCTTCGTCGCCGAGGCGCTGATCGAAGCCCTGGCTGGTGTCGAGGTCACGGGCAAGCGCGTGCTCGTCGCCCGCGCCGCCGAAGCCCGCGACGTCCTCCCCGACGCCCTGCGCGAGCGCGGCGCCGAGGTCGACGTCGTCGCCCTCTACGAGACGGTCCGCGAGCAGCCCGACGACGCGGCGGTCGCGGCGGCGCAGAGCGCCGACTACGTCACCTTCACCTCCTCCTCCACCGTCACCAACCTGACCGAGGCGCTCGGCGCTCGCTTTCCCACCGGCGCCCGCATCGTCTCGATCGGCCCCGTCACCAGCGACACCGCCCGCGCCGCCGGGCTCACCGTCAACGTCGAAGCCGAGCAGCACGACGTCGACGGCCTGCTCGCCGCCCTGCTTGACGACGCGGCAACGTGAGCTTCGGCACCCCGCACCGCCACTTCGCCCGGACCGACTCGACCAACACCCGTGCCCGTGAGCTCGCGGCTGGCGGTGCCCCCCATGGGACCGTCGTCACCGCCGCCGAGCAGACCGAGGGGCGTGGGCGCCAGGGCCGGACCTGGACCGCGCCGGCCGGCAAGGCGCTGCTCTACTCGGCCGTGGTACGTCCGCTCGAAGAGCGCCACCTGATGCTGCCGCTGGCCGTGCCCCTCGCGGTCTGCGAGGCGGCCGAGGAGCTGCAGCCGGGGATCGAGTGCGGCGTCAAGTGGCCCAACGACGTCCAGGTCGAGGGGCGCAAGCTGGCCGGGGTCCTGATCGAGGCCCGCCCGCAGGACGGCTGGGCCGTTGTCGGGGTCGGGCTCAACCTGGCGATCGAGCCGCGCGAGTTCCCGCCGGAGCTGCGCAAGACCGCGATCTCGCTGAAAGGCGTCCCGCCAGCCGCGGCTACCGTGACTCTGAGCCAGCGGCTCGAAGACTGGGTCGAGGCGTATCCGGACGCCATCCTCGCCGCCTGGCGCGAGCGCGACGCGCTGCGCGGGCGCGAGGTCGCCTGGGACGGCGGCTCAGGCGTCGCCGACGGCGTCGACGACCGGGGCTACCTGCTCGTCCGCACCCCCGCCGGCGACCGCATCGCCGTTGGTGCCGGCGAGGTCCACCTCACCCGCGCCTGACTGCGCTTTAGCTTTGGCGCCCGAGCGGCGCCGCTTCCGCGGTTTGCCGGAGCGTTTGCCGCGCGATTTCTCGCCCCCGTCGCGACTCTGCCTGGCCTCGCCCTCGGGGCCGGCGCCGTTCTCGCCCTGCCCGCCGTTGCGCTTGCCGCGTTTGCGCCGCCGCTTGCCGCCTTTGGGGAAGTTGCGCAGCAGCTCACGGGCGACCGCCGAAGGTTTCCGGGCCAGGCGCATCCGCGCTCCGCGCAGAACCTCCTCGCCCTCGGGCGTGTGGGAGACGGCGGCGGCGAGCACCGAGACGGCCAGCCGCCGGTCCTGTTTGCGCCCGGCGTGGACCAGCCGGCGCGCGTTGCGCCCGTGCGCCCGGCCGGAGGAGTTGACGAGCAGGCCAAGCAGGCGCTTGGTCTCCGGCCAGCGCTGCACCGCGTACTCCTCGTGCAGGTCGCGGGTGTAGGAGGCGAGGCGCCAGACCCAAGCCTGCGCCTGGTCGCGGCGGCCGATCCGTTTGTCGACCAGCGCCTGCAGCAGGGTCTTGGTCCCGGCCCGTTTGTCCTCGCGGCTCCAGGTACCGACGATGTCGATCGCGTCGTCGAAGGCGTCAGGGTCGCCGAGGTCGGCGATCTCGCCGAGCGCTTTCAGCCGCAGCTGGGCGTTGCGGTTGCGCTGCACACAGGTCAGCAGGAAGCGGCGACGCAGCTCCTTGGTGGTGTCGTTCTGCAGCATTGCCCTTGCCCGCCGCCAGCCCTGGGTGTTGACCCGCGCCCCGGCCAGCGCCGCCCACGCGTGCTGCTCGGGGTAGTCGAGGTTCTCCACCGCGATCCGCCAGATCTCCCGTTCCAGCACCTCCATCCGCTTCTCCTCGACGTCGGAGACCGGGACGATCCGGCGCTCGACCCGGACCTTGCGCCCGCGCCTGGGTCGCACCGGCCCGACGACGATCGCGCCGCCGCGGTAGACGTCGCGGTCGAGCAGGCTGTGCAGGGTGATGATCGTCTCGTCGTGGGTGGTCGCCGGGTGGACGAAGTCGATGACCATGCCCGCCTCCTTGCCCGGCGCCCGCCGGGTGACGCGGCCGACCCGCTGCTGGTAGATCCGCCGCGAGGCGGTCGGCGCCAGATGCATGCAGATCGTCGCCCGCGGCGAGTTCCAGCCCTCGGCCAGCAGCATCGCGTTGCAGAGCACGTCGACCTCGCCGCGCTCGAAGCCGGCGAGGATCTCGGCCAGCTCGCGCTTCGGCGTCTCGCCGGAGACGGCCTGGGCGTTGATCCCGGCGTTGCGGAAGGCTTTGGCGACGTTCTTGGCGTGCTGGACGCCGGCCGTGTAGAGAACGCCGGGGACTTTGCGGAAGCGCGAGCGGTAGAGGTCGGCGATCGCGACGTTGAAGGGCTCCTGGTCGAGCAGCGCCGCCAGCTCCTCCTGGTCGAAGTCCTGGTCGACCTCGCCTTTGCGCAGCGGCACCTTGGCGATCGTCCGCACCCCTGGCCCGGGCGGGATGCGCAGGCAGCGCAGCGGCGAGATGACGCCGCGGCGAGCGGCCTGGGCGAGGTCGAAGCGCGAGGTCTGGGTCGGGAAGAGGTCGGCGACGTGGCGGGCGATCAGCGCCCCGGTCGCGGTCATACCGATGAAGACGGGGCCGTCCCAGGCGCGGATGCAGGCGCTGGTTTTCTCGCCCAGCGCGGTGTGCGCCTCGTCGCAGATGACCACCGCGTAGGCGTCGGAGACCTTCTTGTGGTTGCGCACGAACCACTGGTAGGTCTCGACCGTGATCGCGCCGTCGGGATCGTCGCGGCCGTCGAGCAGCGGCGGGCGCAACCGCTCCTTATAACCGCGGTCGGAGATCTCGCCGATGAACTGGTCGACGAGATTGCGCCGATGGGTGAGGATCAAGACGCCGCCGGTCTTGGTCGCCTCGATGAAACCGACCGCGGCGACCGTCTTGCCGGCGCCGGTGGCGTGCTCGAACCAGAAGCGGCGGGCGGCACCGGGGTCCTCCGGCGCATCCTCGACCACATCCTCGTCCTCCTCGGAGGAGGCTTCCTCCCAGTCCTGGGGCTCCTCATCGGCGGCGAGCTCCTCGTCCTCCTCCTCCTCGAGTTCCTCGTCCTCGTCCTCTTCGCCGTCGCCGTCCTCGCTCGGACCAGCGGCGGCCTCCACCTCGTCGCCGGCCTCCTCGGACTCGCTCTCCTCGTCGTCCTCGTCCTCGCCGTCGATCTGCAGGTCGCCGTTGCGGCTTTCGTCGTCGGTGATGACCTGCTGTTGAGCCATCAGCTCGGCCAGGGTTCCGGAGAGCGCATCGACCTGATGCGGGTTGAGCTCGGCGCCGTCGCGCAGCTTTGGCGGTTCGGCGACCAAGAAGCGCTCCAGCCCGAGCAACAGGGAGAAGTCGCGGCGCCACCCGATCGAGGGGTACTCGGCCCCGGCGTCGATCTCGCTCAGCGCCGCGTCGAGGGCGCGGCGGCGCGCCGTCCCCGGCGCGAGCGCCTCGGGCCCCTCGCCGTCGAGCAGGAACGGCTCGCGGGCAAACTCCGCCCCACGCTCGATGTCGGCGCTTGAAGGAACTGCCGCTCCCGCGGCAACGTCGCTGGTCTTGGCCATAGAAGGCTTCTGGGTTCCGCCTCCACCGAGAGCACGAGACATACGGCTGGAGGCAAGTGAACGAGGGTGCCGGAGATACGTATCCGTCTCCCCGACGATCTCAAGCTGTCCGCATAACCAGCGGACCGAACGTACGTATTGTAATCACGGAACGGATGACCACGCGACGAACTCTTCGCATAGTGCTCTCCCTGCTGGTCCTGTCAGCCCTGCTGGCGACCGGTTGCGGCTCCTCCGCCGGCGGCGACTATGGCGGCAAGCACCCCGACTACGCCACCGCCCTGGCCGGCTCGCCCGCACCGCTGGCGGCGCTGCACTCCCAGGCCGACAAGCTGCTCTCCGGCGGGACCGCCGCCTACGAAGAGCGGATCGCGGCGCTGCGGGGCTACCCGGTCGTCGCCAACGTCTGGGCTTCCTGGTGCGGCCCCTGCCGCTTCGAGTTCCCGGTCCTGCAGAAGCTCTCGGCGCGCTACGGCAAGCGCGTTGCCTTCCTCGGCGTCAACTCGCAGGACTCCGACGACTCGGCAAAGACCTTCCTCGGTGAGGCGCCGGTCCCCTATCCCAGCTACACCGACTCCGACAAAAAGATCGCCGACTCGCTCGGCGCCACCCTCGGCCTCCCCGACACCGCCTTCTACGACAGCACCGGCAAGCTCGTCTACCTGAAGCAGGGCCCGTACGCCCACGACTCCGAACTCGAAGAAGACGTTCAGCGTTATGCGCTGAAGAGCGGATAATCGAGCCATGGAAGCTTTCGTCGTCGTCGCCCTGATCGGCTTCGCCGCGCTCGTCGCCGAGTTGCTGCTGTCGACCGGCGGGGTGCTCGCGGGGCTGGGCGTGCTCGGCCTGATCGCCGCCGGCGTCCTCGCCCTCGACTCCGACAGCAGCGTCGCCGACTACGTCGGGCCGGCGCTGATCACGCTCGGCATCCTCTCCGCCGTCGCCTTCTACTTCATCACCCGCAAGGTCGTAGAGGCCCACCGCGACCAGCCGGTCCGCACCGGCACCGAGGAGATGATCGGCGCCAGCGGCGAGGCGCGCTCGACGATCGACCCCGAGGGCAGGGTCTGGCTGCAAGGGACGGTCTGGGGAGCGAGGCTGACAAACTCCGCAGCGCCGGTGCGGCTGGGGGATAGAGTCACGGTCGAGGCGGTGGACGGGCTGACGCTGGTGGTTCGCGCGGAGCCCGCGGCCGCAGAGCAGTCCCGAGAAGGAGCAAGCTGATGGCCGTAGCCGCCGGAGTAATCGTCGTCCTGGTCTTCTTCGCCCTGATCGTCGTCGGCTCGTCGGTGCGGGTTCTGCGCGAGTACGAGCGCGGCGTCATCTTCCGTCTCGGCCGCCTGATCGCCCAGAAGGGACCGGGCCTGATCCTGCTGATCCCGATGATCGACCGGATCGTCAAGGTCGACCTGCGGACGGTGACCCTCAACATCCCGCCGCAGGAGGTGATCACCCGCGACAACGTCCCCGCCAGCGTCAACGCGGTCGCCTACTTCCGCGTCATCGACCCGCGCAAAGCGATCGTCGAGGTCGAAAATTACCTCCTCGCCACCTCGCAGATCTCGCAGACGGCGCTGCGCTCGGTGCTCGGCAAGGCTGAGTTCGATCAGCTGCTCTCCGAGCGCGAGCGCCTCAACGAAGAGCTGCAGGGGATCATTGATGAGTCGACCGAGCCCTGGGGCGTGAAGGTCAGCGCGGTCGAGATCAAGGACGTCGAGATTCCCGAGCAGATGCAGCGGGCGATCGCCCGTCAGGCCGAGGCCGAGCGCGAGCGGCGGGCCAAGATCATCAACTCCGAGGGCGAGTTCCAGGCGGCGCAGAAGCTCACCGACGCGGCGGACATCATCAGCACCAATCCCGCCTCGCTGCAGCTCCGCTACCTGCAGACCCTGCTGGAAATCGGCAGTAATCAGAACACCACCGTGGTCTTCCCGCTGCCGATGGACATGCTCGAGCCCTTCCTCGGCCGCTCCGACCACAAAGCGGGCGGGAGCAAAGCCAAAGCCCCTCGGCCTCCAGCCCCACAGGCACCTCCGGCGGCGCCCGCTCCCGAGCTCCCCGACGACCTCCCCCCCTCCCGGTCCTGAGCGCCCCCGAGATACGCATCGACCAGCTGAGTGGGCTGAGGACGATCCTCGCCCCCGGCCGGGCCGACCGGCCGGATAACTTCTCGGCGCGGGCGAGCGAGCCCAAGGGGCCGGCGAACTGCCCCTTCTGCGAGGGGCACGAGGACCGCACCCCGCCCGAGCTCTACGCGCTGCGGCCGGGCGGCGGCGATGCCGACAGCCCCGGCTGGAAGACCCGGGTGGTGCCGAACCTCTATCCGGCGCTCGGGGACTCATCCGGTGGTTCCTCAGGCCCGGATGGCGTGCAAAAGGAACCGCAACTCGCCGGCAGCCCCGGTGCCGAAGCGGGCGCCTTCGCCAGCAGCGGCGACCCACTGCTGGCCTCGCGCAAGGCCGGCGAACCAGACCTCTTCTCCTCGCGCCCGGCGACCGGTGCCCACGAGGTCATCGTCAACTCGCCCGAGCACGTGACCGCGATGGCCGAGCTCAACGAGGAGCAGTTCGCCGCTGCGGTCGCCACCTGGCGCGAGCGGATGCGAGCCCACTCCGACGCGTCCTACGTGCAGCTGATCGTCAACGAGGGCGGCGGGGCCGGGGCCTCGCTCGAGCACAGCCACGCCCAGCTCTACGCGCTGCCGTTCGTGCCGGCGGCGGTGGCGCGCGAGCGCGAGCGGGCCGGCGCCTACGGCGAACGCACCGCCGGTGGCGGGCTGCTCAGCGATGTCCTGGTCGAGGAGGTCCGCCGCCGCGACCGCCTCGTCGCGATCGACGACGAGGCGGCGCTGATCTGCCCCTGGGCCTCGCGATCCCCCTTCGAGCTGCGGGTGATCCCCCGGCGCGAGAGCGGGCGCTTCGAGGAGGACGAGGGAGGCGCGGCGATGCTCCGCACCGCGATGCGCGTCCTCGCCAACCGCTTCGACGGGCCGCCGGAGCTGAACCTCTGGGTCCGCACCGCCCCGCGCGGCGCCGATCAGTTCCACTGGCACGTCGACATCGCGCCGCGGTTGACGATCAAGGCCGGCTTCGAGCTCGGCACCGGCGTCGACATCAACATCTACCCGCCGGAGCGGGCAGCCGGCGACCTGCGCGAAGCCCTGGAAGACTGAGCGGCATGGCTCCGAACCCAAAGCCGATCCCGCGCTTCATCGCTGACACCACCCAGGAGGGAATCCCGCACGGCCGCTTCGCCGAGCGGCTGCGCGAGGCCTTCAGCGGCGCCTGTGACGGGGTCGAGGACCTGCCCGACGGAGCGGCGCTGCCGGCCGAGGTCGACTGGTTCCCGGAGCGCGCCTGGGGTGGGCGGGTCTGGGTCCCCTGCTCGGCCCACACCGACAGCACTGAGGGGAAACTGGAGCTGTTCGGCCTTGTCTCCTACGTGCTCCCCCCCGGAGGGGAGCCCACCGACTTCCAGGCCAAAGCCGACTTCACCGACGTCCTCGCCGAGAACAACCAGGACTGGCGCATCGACCTCAATGACGACGTGATCGGCCGCTGGCGCGGCGAGAACGGTCGCGCCGGCGCCGTCACCCTGGTCTGGGGCCGCCCCCTGGTTCGCGGCGCGGTCGCCGCCACCGCTGAGCTCGACGCCGAGACCGTCGACCAGGAAGAGATCTCCCAGGAGCGCTTCACCCTGCTCGCCCTCGACGCCCTCGAGGGCTACGGCGACGAGGCCTTCCTCGAAGTCAAGCTCTGGAGCGCCCGCGCCCTCGAGCTCGCCTCCGAGAGCCTCTACGCCGCCTGAACCAGCTCGATCTCTGCCCGCACACGGAAACACGCATCTGAGAGAAAATCCCCTCCTGCCGGCCCCGATAGCTCAGCTGGATAGAGCGGTCCCCTCCTAAGGGACAGGCCGCAGGTTCGAATCCTGCTCGGGGCATTTACTGCACGGTTTCGCCCGCGGCGAGTGCAACT
Organism: uncultured Solirubrobacterales bacterium; assembly: GCA_963735235.1. Taxonomy (GTDB): domain Bacteria; phylum Actinomycetota; class Thermoleophilia; order Solirubrobacterales; family 70-9; genus VAYN01. Next base: position 114,022 of record CAVTKD010000010.1, read on the forward strand.
CCGCCGTCCCGGGCCGGTTGTACCGAGAGTGCTGCCAGTGAACCGTCCGCCTCACCGACTCGCGCGCATCCCGGCGCTGCTCGCCGCCGCCGCGCTCGCGGCACTCGGCCTGCTCGCGGGCTGGCAGGGCGCGCTTGCGCCCGCCGCCGCCTCGGCACGGGTCCTGCACTTCCAGGGCCGCGCGGTCCAGGTGCCCCGCGGCTGGCCCGCCTACCGGCTGAGCGAGCACCCGGGCATGTGCGTGCGGCTCGACCGGCGCGCGGTCTATCTCGGCACGCCGGCGGCAGACCAGCGCTGCCCGGCCGGCGCGCTCGGGCGCCGGCGGGCGATCGTCGTCGATCCCGGCGCCAGACAGGCGGATCGCGCGGCGGCTGCTTCGGCACTGCCGGCTCCGTCCCGGCGAATCGCCGGCACCTCGGCCGCCGGCGGCAGCGTCTTCACCGGGCTCGGCTTCGACGCCTGCAGCACGCCCTCGACCCGGACGATGGCCGCCTGGGCCTCCTCTCCCTACCGGGGCATCGGCGTCTACATCGGCGGCGCCAACCGGGCCTGCTCGCAGCCGAACCTGACCGCGGGCTGGGTGACCGCCCAGACCGCCGCCGGCTGGCACCTGATCCCGACCTACGTCGGCCTGCAGGCGCCGACGAGCAGCTGCAGCAGCTGCGCCAAGCTCAGCTCCAGCCAGGCGACCGCCCAGGGGGTGGCCGCGGCCGACGACGCGGTCGGTCAGGCCGCCGCCGTGGCGATGGGCCCCGGCAGCCCGATCTACTTCGACATGGAGTCCTACTCGCCGAGCTCCAGCGCCAGCGGCGCGACCCTCGCCTTCCTCGAGGCCTGGACCAACGAGCTGCACTCGCTCGGCTACCTCTCCGGCGTCTACAGCAGCGGCGCCTCCGGAGTCGCCGACCTGGTCGACCAGGTCGGCAGCGGCTACACCGAGCCCGACGACATCTGGGTCGCCGACTGGAACGACCAGCAGAGCAGCGCCTCCTCCTACCTCCCGTCCACCGCCTGGCCCCTGCACCAGCGCATCCACCAGTACCACGGCGGTCACAACGAGAGCTACGGCGGCGTGTCGATCAACATCGACAACGACTACGTCGACGGCGCGACGGTCGGTGTGGCGACGGCGCCGGTGGGCGGCGGCGACCCGGTCGGCTACCTCGACCTCGGCGGCTCCCCCACACCGGGGCAGGTGCGGGTCAAGGGCTGGGCCTACGACCCGGACGCGCCGACCCAGCCGCTGGCGATCCGCGTCTATGTCGGCGGTCAGGCCGGCGCCCGGGGCGCACTCGAATACGAACTCGGCGCGGTCGCCTCCCGCTCGCGGGCCGACGTCGCCGCCAAGAACCCCCTGGCCGGGCCCAGGCACGGGTTCGACGTCAGCTTCCCGACCGTAAAGTCAGGGGCCCAGCCGGTCTGCGTCTACGCGCTCAACACCGGCGCCGGCGCCGACCACCTACTGGGCTGCAAGACGGTCGGCATCCCCGTCGCGATCACGCTGTCCCACCTCAAGCCGACGGCCACCGGGGTGCGGGTCTGGATCGCCTGCGAGTGGCCGGAAGGGACGGCCTGCCCGGGCCAGCTCGTGCTCCGCAGCCGGATCAAGGTCGCGCTTCCACACCGGCGCGGCACGCCGCCGCGGATCCGCGTCGTCACCCGTTCGCTCGGCCGTCGCGCCTTCCAGCTCACCGGCGAGCGCGCCCACGCCTTCCAGGTTCCCTTCACCGGCGCCGGCCGCGCGCTGTTGAGGGAGCGCGGCAGGCTGAAGGCGCAGTTGATCGCGGCGATTCCCGGTGGACGCCGCGTCGTCGTCCTCGGCGTCGGCCGCCGCGCCGGCTAGCCGCTCTCGCCAAGCGCGTCGCGCAGGCTCGCCAGTTCAGAGCGAAGGGCTGTGATCTCCCGCTCCAGGCGGGTGAGGCGATCCTCGGCCGGGACCAGATCGGGCTCGCGGGGCGGCTCGCCTTCGCCCTGACCGCCGGCCGCCACCTCGGCGTCGGTCTCGATCCCGGCTTCGCCGCCGCCCACCGGCGGCCCGTCCTCGCCAACGACGCCGAACAGCTGCTCGTAGCGAAGCTCCTTCTGACCGGGACGGCGCTCGTGCCGGGCCGCGTAGCCGCGCTCGACCAGGCCATCGAGCGCGGCCTGGACAGCGGCGAGGTCGGCGAACTCGTGCAGGCGCTCGCTGCGCTGCTTCAGCTCCCCGGGCGTCTGCGCCCCGCGCAGCATCAGCACGCCCAGCAGCGCCAGCTGCCCGGGATCGACGCCGAGCGCCTCCGGCATCAGCTGGCGATATTTGCGGGCGCGGCTGCCGGCACCGCTGGCGAGCCGGGTCCAGCCGCGCAGGGCCAGCCGGCGCAGGGCCTCGGCGACAGTGGCCTCGTCGTAGTCAACCACCGGGTCGCGGTTGGTCGACTGGTTGCAGGCCAGCCGTAGCGAGTTGAGCGAGAGCGGGTAGGCGTCGGGAGTGGTCCGCTGCTTCTCGATCAGGCAGCCGACGACGCGGATCTCGGCTGCGTCCGGCTCCATCCCGGCTCAGCCGCGGTCCGGCCGGTCCGGGTAGATCTCGTCGATGGTGAGGAGGGATCGGTAGGGGGCCTCGGCGGCAGCTTCGATCTTCTCGCCGCCACCGGCGAGCCGGTCGACGACGGCGACCACGCCGACCACCTCCAGCCCCTCCTCGCGGATCCGCCCGATCGCGGTCGCGGTGGAGCCGCCGGTGGTGACGGTGTCCTCGACGACGAGGCAGCGCAGGCCCGGGCTCACCGGGCCCTCCACCCAGCGCTGCAGCCCGTGCTCCTTGCGATCGCCGCGGACGAAGAAGGCGAGCAGCTCCGCGCCGGAGGAGACCGCGATCGCCGCGCAGGCTGGCGGAATGGCGGCGGTTGCCGGGCCGCCAACGGCCTCGGCCCCAACCTCGGCGGCAACGGCGGCGATCAGCTCGCCGGCCGCATGAAACCCGGCCGGCCGCATCAGCGTGCGCCGCGCGTCGACGTAGTACTGCGCCGTTGCCCCGCTGGCCAACGTCACCTCGCCGAGGATCAGCGAGTGCTCGCGCAGCTCGGCCAGCAGGATCTGCTTGGCAGAGCTCAAGATCCCTTCCCCTGAGGGTGCGTGACCAAGCAGATCAAGGACGCAGGGAGCGCCGTGTGCTCTGCACACAAGCGACCGAGGACGCAGATATGCGCCGCGTCACGCACCCTCAGAAGACGAAGATGGACTCGCCGTAGTGCAACTGTTCGTAGATGCGCGGCTGGTCGGCGATGAAGGTGCGCACGCAGCCGTGACTGGCAGCGTAGTTGGGCACTTCGTGGTAGCCGTGCACCGCGTAGCCGTTGTGCCAGTAGAACGAGTAGTACATGCCCTCGGCGTTGTAGCCCGGTTCCTGGCGGTAGAAGCTGTAGTGGCCGGTGATCGTCGGCGTCGAGGGCTTGCCGGAGGAAATCGGGTAGATCGCGAACGGCTTGTCGCCCTTGCTGAGGACCAGGACCTGCTTGTCGAGCGGGACCTCGGCGTGTTCGCCGGCGCTTGGGTACTTGACGTGGTAGCCGCCCTTGCCACCGAAGACGCTTTTGACCAGGCCCGCGCCGGCCTTCTGGCTGCGGTTCATCCCGTTGACTTTGCGGTAGGCGAGGACCTCGCGGCCAGTTCTGCCGTTGAAGCAGGAGCCGCCGCCGGAGACGTAGCCCATCTTCCCCATCGCCTTCTTGAATCCCCTGACGACGTTGCCGCATTCGCCCGGATGCAGCGACGGGAAGCTGACCCTCCAGCTCTTGCGGAGGGTGCTGTCGGCACCAAGGGCCGCGGTCGCCGCGTGGTGGGCGCTGACCGCGTACTTGCCGTCTCCGCGGACGATGACACTGGAGCTGAAGGTGCCGGTTTCCCCGCCGCCCTTGCTGACCGCGACCTGGTGGCTGACCAGGCGGTGGCCGTTGAGGTAGAAGGCGACTTCGACCTTCTGGCCGGGCGCGAACGGCGCGATCGTCCCGGTGACCGGGACCGTGTCGTAGATCGGGGCGCTGCCGCCGTGCAGGTGGCCGACGGCGATCTTCACGACCGGGTCGGGGACGGGCGGCGCGGCGGCCTTTGTCCCGGCCGGTGCCGCGGAGGCGGTGGCGGGGACCAGCAGCAGCGCCAGGGCGGCGAAGAGGGACGCGAAGCGGCGACTCACCGGCCGGATGCTACTGGCCGAGCAGGGCGACCGAATTGTTCAGCATGTGCAGGAGGATCCCCGGCACGATCGACCCGGTCTTCTCGTAGAGCAGGGCCAGCAGGAAGCCGAAGACAATCAGCGGTGGGACCGCGGTGACGCCGGTGAGGGCATGCAGGCCGCCGAAGACCAGGCCGCAGATCAGTGCCGCGCCGAGCCGCGGCAGCTTCTCCCTCAGCCCCCCGAAGAGCATCCCCCGGAAGCAGACCTCCTCGCTGAGCGGCGCCGCGATCACGATCAGCAGGATCTGCACCGGCAGCCGGCCGAACCCCTCGGCGATGTCCTTCTGATGCGGCTGCACGATCAGCGAGGCGTAGATCGCCGTGAACAGCAGGTAGACGACGATCGCCGCCGCCATCCACTTCAGCGCCGAGGGCTTGAACCGTCGCAGCCCGAGCCGGGCCAGGATCTCGCTCATCGTGGAGGCGCCGCCCCGGGCCGCGATCGCCATCGGCACCAGCAGGAAGCCAAGCGCCGTGGCTGCCTGGACGAAGACGTTGCCGAACGTGGTCAGGTCGCCGTTCGCCTTGTGGCCGAGCAGTGCCCCGGGGATCCCCATCACGACCCCCGTCCCGAGCGCGGCGATGACGCCGAGCAGCGCCACCCACGGTCCCCAGTTCGAGTACGGGAAGGGAGTCGGCCGCCGCTGCTCCAGGTCCCCGGCTAGGTTGACTTCCATGAAGCCGGCAGTTTCCCAGGTCTCCCGCTCCACCAAGACGCGACTGCGGTTCCTGCGCCGCCTGCTCCTGCTGGCGATCTTCCTGGTCGTCGCGGCGCTGGCGCTGAGCCAGTTCACCGAACTGAAGCGGCTGGCGACCGGCATCCTCGCCTCGACCGCCGTGCTCGGCCTGATCGTCGGCTTCGCCGCCCAGCACACGATCGCCAACATGGTCGCCGGCGTGCAGCTGGCGGTTTCGCAGCCGTTCCGGATCGGCGACCGGATCGGCTTCGAAGAAACCGAGGGCCGGGTCACCGACATCACCCTCTCCTACACCTACGTCGATCCGGGCGACGGCAGCAAGGTCGTGATCCCCAACCAGCTGCTGGTCGAGGGCATCGTCCACAACCACTCGACCGACGACACGCAGGCCTGAGCTTCCCCCACCGCGAAGTACCCTCTTCTCGATGACGCAGCGCAACCGGCGACGCCAGCGACGCCGCGGCGGCATCGGCAGCAAGCTGCTGATCGCCTTCGCCGGCGTCTTCGTCCTGGTCGTGATCGCGGTGATCGCCATCTCCTCCTGGGTGCTCGACGTCGCCGCCGACGCGCCGTCGCTCGCCACCTGCAAGCCGATCGACCGCGGCGGCAACTCGACCCTCTACGCCGCCGACGGCAGCAAGCTCGGGGTGATCGCCTCCGACGAAGCCAGGACGCCGGTCTCGATCGAGAAGATCCCGAAGAGCCTGCAGCTGGCGACGGTCTCGATCGAGGACCAGCGCTTCTACCAGCACGGCGGGGTCGACCCGGAGGGCATCCTCCGCGCCGCGGTCAAGGACCTCGAAGCCGGCAAGCCGGTCGAGGGCGGCTCGACGATCACCCAGCAGCTGGTCCGCAACCTCTGCATCAGCGACCCGAAGCAGAACCTCGAACGCAAGATCGTCGAGGCGAAGCTCGCGATGGAGTACTCCAAGCGCCACTCGCGGCAGGAGATCCTCGGCCAGTACCTCAACATCGCCTCCTACGGGACGGTCGAGGGGAGCACCGCAGTCGGGGTCCAGGCCGCCTCGAAGATCTTCTTCTCGAAGCCGGTCTGGAAGCTGACCCTGCCGCAGGCGGCACTGCTGGCGGGGCTGCCGCAGGCGCCCTCGGAATACAACCCGATCCTCAATCCCGGCGAAGCGCTGTCGCGTCGCAACGAGGTGCTGGGGAAGATGGCCAAGCTTGGCTACGTCTCCCACGACCAGGCCCGGACGGCGATGGCGAGCAGGCTCGGGCTGCACGTCTCCAACGGCTACTTCGAGCACCGCCAGCCCTACTTCTTCGATTACGTCGAGAACGAGCTGATCGAAAAGTACGGGGTCAACACGGTGCGCCGCGGCGGCCTCGCGGTCCACACGACCCTCGACCCGGGCCTGCAGGAAGTCGGCCTCGAAGCGATGCGCTCCGCCCTCCCCTACTCGACCGACCCCTCCTCGGCGCTGGTCTCGATCGACCCCCGCAACGGCCACATCCGGGCGATGGTCTCGAGCTCCAACTACGCCCAGAGCCAGTTCAACCTCGCCGCCCAGGGCCACCGTCAGCCGGGCTCGACCTTCAAGGCCTTCGTGCTGACGACGGCGATCAAGCAGGGCATCGATCCCTACACGACCTACTACACGTCGAAACCGCTCGACCTCAACCTGCCGAAGTGGGGCCATTGGGAAGTCCACACCGCCGACGAGGGCTACCAGGGGACGATCAACCTCCAGCAGGCCACGGTCACCTCCGACAACACCGTCTTCGCCCAGCTCGACCTCGACGTCGGGCCCGCGGCGGTGGCGGCGACGGCGAAGTCGATGGGGATCACCACGCACCTGGACGGGATCCCGGCCGAGGGGATCGGCGGCCTGCGGCTCGGCGTCTCGCCGCTGGAGCTGACCGACGCCTACGCGACCCTTGCCTCCGGTGGCATCCACCACAACCCGGTCTCGATCGAGAAGGTGGTCTTTCCCAACGGCCACATCGACCGCCCGCAGCCGGCCGACCCGGAACGGGTGCTGCCGGAAGCCGTCGCCTACCAGGTGACCCGCCTGCTGCACGACAACATCACCGAAGGCACGGGAACCGCCGCCTACACCGGCTGCGCCGGCCAGGCCGGCAAGACCGGGACCACCGACGAATACACCGACGCCTGGTTCTCCGGCTACCAGCCCAACCTGGCGACGGCGGTTTGGGTCGGGTACCCACAGTCGAACGAGATCTCGATGTCGAGCGTGCACGGGATAACCGTCTTCGGCGGCACCTTCCCGGCGGAAATCTGGAACTCCGTCTACTCCAACGGCGGCGTGCCCTGCGAGGAATTCAGCCAGCCCAAGCAGGCGATCAGCTGGGCACCCTTCTACGGCCAGTTCACCCAGTCCGGCCCGCGCGACAGCAGCGCGGAAGCCGCGGGCGGGACCGGTGGCGAACCGGCGCCGCCTGGCAGCGCCGCGGTCGGCGGCTACAACCCCGACGCCTACGCGCCCGGCGCCGGGCAGGAACCGGCGCCGCTTCCGCCGCCGCTGCCACCGCCGCCCTCGGCGGGCGGCGTCGGTGGCGGCGAATCGGCCGGCAACGGGTAGCCCGGCATCGACCCGGGAGTCGCCTATGGCCTGATCTGGGCCGGCTTCGCGGCCTACCTCGGCGTCCTCGCGGCGGCGCCGAGGCTCGGCCGCCGGGTCGTCTGGGCAGGGATCGTCCTGCTCGTCGCCAGCTTCGCCCTGACGCCGGTACTGCTCTCCCACGACGTCTACAGCTATGTCGGCTACGCCCGCCTCGGCGTCCACCACGGCCTCGACCCCTACGTCCACCCGCCGCTCGCCGCGCCGGCCGACCCGGTCTTCGCCCACGTCACCTGGACCGAAGCGACCAGCGCCTACGGGCCCCTCTTCACTCTCGCGACCTACCCGCTGGCCTGGCTGCCGGTCTCGCTCGCGGTCGCCGTCCTCAAGGCGGTCGCGGCGCTCTCCGTCCTCGGCCTCGCCATCGTCGTCTCCCGCCTCGCCGCCTGGCGCGGCGTCGACCCGCTCCGCGCCGCCGCCTTCGTCGCTCTCAACCCACTGGTCCTGGTCCACGTGGTCGGCGGCGCCCACAACGACGCCCTGATGATGCTCCTGGTCATGCTCGCCGTCGCGGCGCTGCTCAGCGCCCGCGAGGTCAGTGGCGGCGTGGCGCTCGTAGCCGCGGCGGCAACCAAGGCCTCCGCCCTCTTCTTGGCCCCCTTCGTCTTCGTCGCCACCGCAAAGCCTCAGCCGACGGGCCTCAAACACCCCGATATAGAGGAAAATCGGCCCATCGGCAGGCTTTTGGCTGGAGCCGGCTTCGCGGCAGCTGCCGTCTGCGGGGCGGCTTACCTCGGCTTCGGCTGGGACTGGCTGCACGCCTTCGGCCTCGCCGGCGAAAACCAGGGCCGCACCAGCCACCTCAGCCTCCCCATCACCCTCGCCCGCCTCACCGGCCTCGACCCCACGACGGTCCGCGCCGCTGCCCTGACCCTCTACGCGGCCCTGGTCATCTACCTCCTCGTCAAGACCTGGCAGGGCCACGATTGGCTCCGCGCCGCCGCCTGGGCGGCTTTCGGCCTGCTCCTCGCCACCTCCTGGCTCCTCCCCTGGTACCTGATCTGGCCCCTCCCCCTGGCAGCCATCTCCCGCGACCGAACCCTCCAGCTCCTCACCCTCGCTCTGACCGCATACCAATTGGGAGTGAGGATTCCGCTCTAGCGATCCCCGGTTGAGTGAGGAGGGGTACCCGTTCCTCCTCTCCCTACAGAATCTCCGGCGAGTGCCCTCCGGCCTCCGGCCCGGCCTCTTCCTCCTCCGGAGATGGATGCAGCACCCCGGTGGCGATGCCCCACCCTTCGCGCCGGCCCAGGATCGTCACCGCCCCCACGTAGAGAAGTTCGCCGACTGTCATCACGCCGCGGACAGCGATCGCGATCAGCGACCCGACCGCGAAGCTCCCCCCGGGCACCGCCGCCTTGACGGCCCAGGCGAAGGCGGCGTCGCGGACACCGAGCCCGGCCGGGGCGACCAGGGTTACCAGGGCCGCGAAGTAGCCGATCGCCTGGGCGGAGCCGACCAGGAGGAGGTCGTCGAAGGGGATGTGGGTGACGGAGCGGGCGACGCAGTAGATGCCGAAGGCGACGACGACCCAGTTCAGCGAGTAGAAGACGAGCAGCGCGAGGATGCCGCGCAGCGGGATCACCGCCGGCAGCGGGTCCCGCCCGAACGCTTCCAGCACCCGGGTGGAGAGCGGCCCGAAGACGCGCGGATGCAGCACCAGGATCGCCGCCGGGATCAAGAGCAGCACCGCCCAGCGCAATGGCTGACCCTGGAGATCGGGGTGGTTGATGATGAAATAGGCGGCGACGACGACCGCCGACGTCGCCGAGACCGCCTGTTCGTAGACGATGCTGGCGATCGTGGTCCGGCGCGGCACCCCCGCCCGCTCGGAGAGCAGGACCCGGCCGAGCACGTAGAGGACGCTGCCCGGCACGTAGCGGGCGAGCAGCGGCTGGCCCCAGGCGACCTGGGCGCGGCCGAACCCGATCGGGTGGCCGAGGAAGCGCAGCGTGAAGTCCCAGCCGAGCGCGCTGAGCACATAGAAGAGCGGCAGGATGATAATTGCCGGGATCAGCCAGACGACGTGGAAATGGACGCCTTCGCTCTGGATCTCCGACCACTGCTCGATGACGGTGAGAACCAGGAAGCCGAAGATGAGCACGGCAAGGCCGACCTGAAGGGCGAGGCGAACCCGGCGGCTCTTCGGCGGCTTGGTCCCGAACTTCGCCCCCGCCTCGCCGAGCCGGTGCAGAAGTGGTTGGCTCCGATCCACGGCGTCGCACCTTAATGGCGTCGCCGGTTTGGGATAGTCAGCCAATGGGCGAGTTCGATCTGCTGGCGAAAGTGAGAGAGCGTCTGCCGCCCCCCGGACCAAGAGTGTCGGTCGGCAGCGGCGACGACGCCGCGGTGACGCTTCCGGAGGGTGCGACCGCGACCTCGGTCGACGCCCTTGTCGATGGCGTCCACTTCCGCCGCGAGTGGGCGACCCCCGCCCAGATCGGCCGCAAGGCCCTCGCCACCGCGCTCTCGGACCTGGCCGCGATGGGCGCCGAGTCCGGCGAGGCCTACGTCGTCCTCGGCGCGCCGGCGGATCTCAGCGAGGCAGAGTGCCTGGAGCTCGTCGACGGGATCCTCGCCCTCGCCGCCGAGACCGGCACGACCCTGGCCGGCGGCGACGTCACCCGGGCGCCGGCGCTGACCCTGGCCGTCACCGTCGTCGGCCACGCCGGGACGCCGGAGCAGCTGGTCCGCCGCGGCGGTGCCCGGCCGGGAGACGCGCTGGTCCTGACCGGGGAGATCGGTGGCGCGGCGGCGGGACTGCTGCTGCTCGAACGGCCCGAGCTGGCGAAGACGCTCTCCGCGCCGGGCGCCGAGTGCCTGCGGGCGCGCCAACTCGAACCGCTGCCGAGACTGGCGGAGGGCCGGGTCCTCGCCGCCACCGGCGCCCGCTCGATGATCGACCTCAGCGACGGGCTCGGTGGCGATGCGGCCCACCTCGCCGCGGCAGCCGGCGGCGGAGTCCGGATCGACGCCACCGCCCTGCCACTGCAGGAGGGCGTCGCCGCGGTCGCCTCAGCAGCCGGACTGGACCCGCTGCAGTTGGCGGCCTCGGGCGGAGAGGACTACGAGCTGCTCGCGGCGCTACCGCCGCAACGCCTGGACGAGGCGACGGCGAAAGTCGAGGAGGCGGGAGTGGCGCTCACTCGGGTCGGCGAAGTCGTCGCCGGCAGTGGAGTCGAGATCAGGCTGCGTGGCGGGGGGTTGCTGCCCCCGGCGGGGTTCGACCAGCTCCGCCGATGCCCGGATTCCCGAAAATCAGCAGCTCCCTGACACCACGGCGGCGCAGCATCGCGGCGGCGACTCGGGAGGGATCCGGCTTGTAATGACCGGCCTCGACAAGGCTTTTCAGTTGCTCTGCTTGCATCGCCCTCTTTATCGGCCTGAGGCCGGAGATCCTTAGTTCTGAGTACTCGCACATGCGTCCAAACCCCTCCTCGCACTACCCTTCAGTCGTGGCTAACGGGACGGCCCGCATCCTCCTCGTCGACGACGAGCAGTCGATTCAGACGCTTTTGAGCTATCCGTTGCGGAAGGACGGGTACCACGTCACGTCGGCTCTCGACGGTAGCGAGGCCCTGCAGAGGTTCGAAGAGGGCCGCTTCGACCTGGTCATCCTCGACCTGATGCTGCCGCGCCTCGACGGGGTCGAGGTCTGCCGGCAGCTGCGCTCGAACAGCCAGGTTCCGATCATCATGCTGACCGCGAAAGGCAGCGAGACCGACAAGGTCGCCGGCCTCGAGGTCGGCGCCGACGACTACATCACCAAGCCGTTCTCGATGCGCGAGTTCCGCAGCCGGGTCAAAGCGGCGCTGCGGCGCTCGCGGATGGGCGGTGAGGCGCCTGACGAGGAGTCGATCGAGAGCGGCGATCTGACGATCGACTTCGGGCGGCGCATGGTCACCCTGGGGGAGCGGGAGATCCAGGTCACCTACGTCGAGTTCGAGATCCTCGGCGCCCTCGCCCGCTCTCCGGGCCGGGTGCTCAGCCGCGAGACCCTGCTCGAGCACGTCTGGGGGGACTCCGAGTACCGCGACCCGCGCACCGTCGACGTCCACATCCGCCACCTGCGGGAGAAGCTCGAGAGCGACCCCAAGCAGCCGGAGTTCCTCTTCACCGTGCGCGGCGTCGGCTACCGGTTCAAGGAGTAGATGCGCCGGGTCAGGCTCACCAACCTGGGCAGCCGGATCACGGTCACGGCGGTGGCGATCTGCGTCGGCACCGTGCTGGTCATCTACCTCTTCACGGTCACGATCGGGGGAGCCGCGAGCGGTCTCGGCGCGGTCAAGGGCCAGATCCTGATCGGCGGCCTGATCGCCGTGGCCCTCGCCCTGATCCTCGGCCTCTACTACGCCCAGATGGCGGCAAGCAACATCAGCCGGCTCCAGGACGCCGCCCGCAAAGTGGCCGACGGCAACTTCGAGACGACGATCCCGATCGCCTCGGCGGGGCAGCTTGGCCAGCTCGCCCGCACCTTCAACGAGATGCAGCGCCGCCTGGCCGAGCTCGACAGCGCCCGCAAGCAGTTCATCGCCAACGCCTCCCACGAGCTACGGACACCGATCTTCAGCCTCGGCGGCTTCGTCGAGCTGCTCGAAGAGGAGGATCCGAGCCCCGAGGAGCGGGCGGAATTCGTGCGCACGATGCGGCAGCAGATCAAGCGCCTGACGAAGCTGACCGTCGACCTGCTCGACCTCTCCCAGCTCGACGCCGGGGCGATAGAGATGCGGCCCCACAGCGTCGACCTCGGCGCCCTCGCCCGCGAGGTGACCCGCGAGTTCGGAGCGCGTGCCGATCTGCGCGGCTCGCGCCTGGAGCTGCGGACCCCGGCGCAACCGCCGATCGCCCACGGTGACCCCGATCGCGTGCGCCAGATCATCCGTATCCTGCTCGACAACGCCCTCACCCACACCCCCGAGGGCACCAAGGTCACCGTGACCACCTACTCCGTCCATCACAGAGCTGAGCTGACCGTCTCCGACGAGGGGGCCGGCATCCCCCAGCGCGTCCAGAGCCGGATCTTCGAGCGCTTCTACACCGCCGACAAGGCCGGCGGGTCCGGGCTCGGGCTGGCGATCGCCACCGAGCTCGCCCAGCGCATGGACGGGCGCATCACGATCAGCTCCAGCCGCCGCTTCACCGCCTTCACCCTCGACCTGCCGCCGGCCGCGATCGACTCCGGGCTCGAGCCCACCGGCGCGCTGGCCAAGGCTCCGGCGTGAGGCTCAAGGCGCCGCTCGCGCCGCTGCTGCTCTGCCTCGCCCTGCTCGCCGGCTGCGGCTCCGGTGGCGGCGACTCCACCGCGCAGGCGCCCGCGGCGGCCGGGAAGGCCCGGCCCCAGGTCGTCGTCGAGACCGCCGACAGCGGCTTCGACGCCGCCGAGGTCTTCCGCGAGGCCTCCCCCGGCGTGGTCACGATCCGCTCGGTCTTCGAAGGCGGCGCGGCCGAGGGCTCGGGCTTCGTGCTCAACACCGATGGCGAAATCGTCACCAACGCGCACGTCGTCACCGACGACTCCACCGGCCCGCGCAAGGAGGCCAAGGCGGTCTTCGTCGAATTCCCGGACCGCAACGTCGTCGCGGCCAAGATCCTCGGCTTCGATCCCTTCGCCGACGTCGCCCTGCTCAAGGTCGAACCCGATGGCTTCACCCTGCACCCACTGAAGCTCGGCAGCGACGCCGACCTCCAGGTCGGGCAACCGGTGGCGGCGATCGGCAGTCCCTTCGGCGAGCAGCAGTCGCTCTCCAGCGGGATCATCTCGGCCACCGACCGCTCGGTGAAATCGCTGACCCAGTTCCAGATCGAGGGCGCGATCCAGACCGACGCCTCGATCAACCCCGGCAACTCGGGCGGCCCCCTGCTCGACGCCGGCGCCCGGGTCCTCGGCATCAACGAGCAGATCGAGACCGACTCCGGGTCCAACTCGGGGGTCGGCTTCGCGGTACCGATCTCGGCGATCAAGCGCTCGATCGCCCAGCTGCAGGAAAACGGCAGCGCCGAATACGCCTACATCGGCGTCTCCAGCCAGGCGCTCTACCCACAGCTGGCGGAAAAGCTCGGCCTCGACACCACCTTCGGCGGCCTCCTGGCCGAAGTCGTCTCCGGCGGACCGGCCGAGAAGGCCGGGCTTGAAGGCGGCGACAAGAAGCTGCGCTTCCAGGCCGGCGAATACCGCACCGGCGGGGACGTGATCCTCCAGGTGGAAGGCCACGACGTGGTCCTCCCCGACGATCTCGCCCGCTTCATCGCTGCCAAGAAGCCGGGGGAAAAGGTCGCGCTGACCGTCCTCCACGATGGCGAGAAGAAGCAGGTCGAGGTCACCCTGGGCAAGCGCCCGGACAGCGTCGGCGGCGGCTAGACGCCCATTCGCCGCCAAGCCGTGTAGAACTCCGGACTTGCTTCAGGAAGTCGCACTCGGCCAGAAGTCCCTCACCGACTACACCCACATCGTCGGGAAGGAGACGACGGAGCGCATCCGCGAGCTCGCCGGGCCGCTGAAAGGCAAGCGCATCCTCCACGTCAGCGCGACCGCCTTCGGGGGCGGCGTCTCGGAGATCCTCTACACGATCGTGCCGCTGATGCGGGACATCGGGCTCGACGCGCACTGGCACGTGATCTTCGGCAAAGAGGAGTTCTTCAACGCGACCAAGCTCCTCCACAACTCGCTGCAGGGCGCCGAGGAGTCGCTCAGCGACGAGCAGTGGAAACTCTTCGACGAGATCAACGCGATGAACGCCGAGGGCCTGGAAGGCGAATGGGACGCGGTGATCGTCCACGACCCGCAGCCGATCGGCCTGCGCCGCGGCGCCCTCGCCAAGGGCAAGCGCTGGATCTGGCGCTGCCACATCGACCTCTCGACGCCGAACCCGGCTCCGATCGAGCGGCTGCTGCCGATGATCGAGGAATACGACGCCAGCGTCTGGCACCTGCCGACCTACGTCCCGGCCGGGATGGACGCCAAGGGCCGCAACGGCGTCAACATCATCCCGCCGGCGATCGACCCGCTCTCACCGAAGAACATGGCCTTCTCGCCCGAGGACGCGGCCTTCGTCTCGCGCCAGTTCGGGATCGACCCCGACCGGCCGCTGATCACCCAGGTCTCGCGCTTCGACCCCTGGAAGGATCCGATCGGCGTCATCGACGCCTACCGCGAGGTCACCGAGCAGGTCCCGGAGGCGCAGCTGGCGATGGTCGGCTCGATGGCCAGCGACGACCCCGAGGGCCGCGAGTACTTCCAGAAGACCTACGAATACGCGGACAACGACCCCGACATCAAGATCCTCAGCAACCTCAACAACGTCGGCGCGATCGAGGTCAACGCCTTCCAGTCGCAGTCCGACGTCTGCCTGCAGAAGTCGATCCGCGAGGGCTTCGGCCTGACCGTCACCGAGGCGCTCTGGAAGGGGCGCCCGACGATCGGCGGCGACGTCGGCGGCATCCCGCTGCAGATCACAGACGGCGAGACCGGCTTCCTGGTCAGCTCACCCTCGGAGTGCGCCCAGCGCAGCCTCGAGATCCTCGCCGACCCGGAGCTGGGCAAGCGCCTGGGACGGGCCGGCAAGGAGCACGCCCGCCGCGAGTTCCTCTCGCCGCGGCTGCTGCGCGACTGGCTCGGGCTGCTCACGGACCTAGATACCTGACCCCGTAACCTCTGCGGCGTGGACCAGTCGCCGCTGATCATCGTCTCGAATCGGGGGCCACTCCAGTTCGAGCGCGACGAGAGTGGCGAGCGGACCCTGCGACGCGGCGGCGGCGGCCTGGTCACGGCGCTCTCCGGCCTCGTCTCCCACCGCGAAGCGCTCTGGATCGCCTCGGCGATGACCGACGAGGACGTCGCCGTCTCCGAGGAGCGCGGCGGCCCGGTCGAGCTCTCGATCGACGGCATCGACTACCGGGTGCTGCTGGTCGGCAGCGACGCCGAAGCCTACGACCGCTTCTACAACGTCATCGCCAACCCGATCCTCTGGTTCATCCAGCACTACCTCTGGGACCTCTCCAACGCGCCGGACATCCGCCAGGAGGAGCTCGACGCCTGGGACTCCGGCTACCAGGCGGTCAACCGCGACATCGCCACCGCGGTGCTGGGGCAGATCGAGGACCAGGAGCGGCCGCTGGTGATGCTCCACGACTACCACCTCTACACCGCCCCGGGGATGATCCGCGAGGGCCGCCCCGACGTCTTCCTCCACCACTTCGTCCACATCCCCTGGTCCCAGCCCGACAGCTGGCGCATCCTCCCCGCCCGCATCCGCCAGGCGATCTTCGAGGGCATGCTGGCCAACGACATCATCGGCTTCCACACCCACGCCTACTGCATCAACTTCCTGCGCTGCTGCGACGAACTGCTGGAGGGGGCCGATGTCGACTACGTGAAGGCGGAGGTCGTCCACAACGGCCGCAGGACGCTGGCCCGCGCCTACCCGCTCTCGATCGACGCCCAGCGCCTGGAGCGGGCGGCGGAGTCACCGCAGGTGGCCGAGGCCGAGCGCGAGGTGCTGGAGCGCCGCCGCAAGCACCTGATCATCCGCGTCGACCGCGCCGACCTCTCCAAGAACGTGCTGCGCGGCTTCACCGCCTTCGACACCTTCCTCACCCAGCACCCGGAGTTCCGCGAAGAGGTGACCTTCATCGCCCACCTGCAGCCCTCGCGCCAGGACGTGCCCGAGTACGCCGAGTACCTGGAGCGGATCGAGGCCCTGGTCGCGGTCGTCAACCACCGTCACGGGACGACCGACTGGATGCCGATCGACCTGAAGATCTACGAGAACTTCTCCGACGCCGTCGCCCGCTACAAGCACTTCGACCTGCTGATGGTCAACTCGCTTTTCGACGGCATGAACCTGGTCGCCAAGGAGGCGCCGGCGGTCAATACTCGCGACGGCGTCCTCATGCTCTCCGAGAACACCGGCTCCCATGAGGAGCTCTACGACTACGTCATCACCGTCAACCCCTTCGTCATCCAGGAGCAGGCGGACGCGATCTACCGGGCGCTGACGATGGCGCCCGAGCAACGGAAGCAGTGGTCGGAGGGGCTCAAGGAGATCATCTACTCGCGGAATCCGGGGGATTGGGTGGATGACCAACTGCGGGACATTGAGGAGTTGCGGGCAGCGGGGTAGGGGAAGGTTGGGGGAGAGTTACCCGGAGCCGGCGACTTGGACCTAGGTGGGTGGACTTCGGATTCGCTGGGTGACTCTGGGCAAGGGGGTGGCCCTTGCCGCTGTTGGCCTGCTGGCGTTGCAGGTGGTCCCCCCGTTGCTGAGGCCACCCGAGCCGCCGCCGCTTGCAGGAGACGTTGGGTTGCCGCGGGTCAAGATCGAGCAAGCATCCATAAAGGTCACTCCCAAGGCCGAGACATCGCACCCGGCGTCGCCCAAGCCCCGGCACCCCTCCAAACTCCCAGGCCACCCCGGCCTGGGAGGTGGCAAGGCCAGATCCAAGCCAGCCTCGCGTCGCCACCCTGGGAAGAAGAAGTCGAAACCGAAGCCAGTTCCGACACCTGAACCTTCCCCAGCGGCCTCGGCTCCGGCTCCACCGAGCCCTCCACCGGTTCCGTCCCCACCCCCAGCGCCCGAACCGCCACCGGCTCCATTCCCAGCACCGTCGCCAGCCGCACCGCCGGAACCCTCCCCACCAGCAAACGATGGCTCGGCGGAGTTCGCGCCGCACTGAATGGGGGGAGGGGATACCCCCCACCACGACCCGCGCGAATTCCACCGCTATAGTCCCTCGCCGTTTTGGCAGCCCCGCGCGAATACGAGCTGGTCCTCCTGCTGGACCCCCAACTTGACACCCCCGCCCGCGACGGGCTGGTGGCAGATGCACGCGGGCAGATCGAGGCGGCCGGGAACCTCAAGCACGAGAACAGCTGGGGCCTGCGCAAGATGTCCTTCGAAATCAACAAGCGGACCGAGGCGGACTACCGCTGGCTCCGCTTCGAGGCGCCGAGTGAGCTGCTCGACTCGCTCGACCACAACCTGAAGATCGCCGACGGCGTCCTGCGCTTCCGCATCTTCAAGGTCGATCCCAGCGCCCCCGTGATCATCCCCCCCGTCACGAGCGCCGCCCCCGGGCCGCGCGAGCGCAGCGCCCATGGAGCCCGCGACGATCGCGGCGACTCCAGCGACGACGAGTAGCGCCCGCTCCGCCGCTCTTTGCGAGGAATCTCTTCTCCGAGGGGGAGAAGTTGCGCCGCCCGCGCTCTTAGACTGGAACTAGACAAGCAACTTCAGAGAACTTCAGAGGAGTGAGCAACTTGGCAGCTTCGAACATGAACGTAGTGGTCGTGACGGGCAACCTGACCCGTGATCCGGAGCTGCGCAGCACCCCGGGCGGTACCTCGATCTGCAAGCTGCGGGTGGCCGTCAACAGCCGCCGTAAAGATGGTCAGTCCGGCCAGTGGGTCGACAAGCCCAACTACTTCGACGTCACCGTCTGGGGCGCGCAGGGCGAGAACTGCGCCAACTACCTGGCGAAGGGCCGGCCGGTCGCGATCGAGGGCCGGCTCGACTGGCACGAGTGGGAGGACAAAGAGGGCAACAAAAGACAGAACGTCGAGATCATCGCCAACTCGGTCCAGTTCCTCGGCTCGCGCGACGGCTCCAGCGGGGGCAACGGCAACGGTGGTGGTGGCTTCACTCCGACCAGTGACGTCCCCGCCGACACCTCCGACTTCGAGGGCGCCGCGGCGGGCGCTGGCGGCGCTGGCGGTGGCGGCGAAGACGACATCCCCTTCTAGGCTGCCCGGGGCGTCGCCAAGCGGCGCCCCGGCCTAGGTCTGTAGCATCTCGCGCCCAATGGCTAGAGCACGAGAGACTTCCTCAGACAACAAGCGCGGTCGGCGCGGCGCGGATCGGTCCCGCCCGCGCAAGTACACCCGCATCACTTCGGAGACGGTCGACTACAAGGACCTCAATCTCCTGCGCCGCTTCCTCTCCGACAAGGGGAAGACGCGCGGCCGCCGCGTCACCGGACTTTCACGCCTTCACCAGCGTCAGCTCTCGGTGGCGGTGAAGCGGGCACGGGAGATCGGCCTGCTGCCCTACGTCGGAGAGCGCTGATGGCCCAGGCCATCCTGCTGGAGGACGTCGAGGCACTCGGCGAGCGCGGCCAGGCGATCGACGTCGCCCCCGGCTACCTCCGCAACTACCTGATTCCTCGCAAGCTGGCCCAGCCGGCGACCGCGGGAGCCCTGGAGGAAGCTCAGCGCCGCCGCGAGGCCGCTGAAAAGGCCGAGAAGGCCCGCGCCGAGCGCGAAGCACAAGCCGCCAGTCTGCTCACCAAGACCGTGCTGACGATCCACCAGCGCGCCGGAGAGGACGGCAAGCTGTTCGGCTCGGTCGGCGCCAAAGAGATCGTCGATGCGCTCCGCGACGCCCGCGACCTGCGTATCGACAAACGCAAAGTCAGGCTCGAGCAGCCGCTGCGCGAAGTCGGCACCTTTATGGTCGAGATCGAGTTGGCCGACGGCACCGTCGCCTCGGTCAAGACGATCATCAGCGAGGAGAAGTAAGCCTCCATCAGGGATTGCGGGTGCCCCGGGGCACTCCCCAAGCGTCTGGGTAGGCTCAGGTAAGTGGCTTCATTGCGACTGCCTACCCGGATCAAGCGTCGCGCCAGGGCGCGGACGCGGTTTGGCTGGGCGCGTTCGGAGCGGGCGACGGTTGGGCTCGCGGTGGTGGCTCTGGGTGGCGCCGGCGCGGTCCTTGCCGACCAGTTCGGCCGCCTGCTGGCACGGCGCGCGCACGAGCGTCGTGACGCCGAGCCCCTGATCGAGGCGGCGCCGGCCGCGGCGATCGACACGGTCGGCGTGGCCGTGCGCGGCTACAGCGCCGCTCCCAGGAGTGAGACCGTCCTCTTCAACCTCCTTGCCGGCTTCCTCGGCTCCTTCGCCCTCGTCCGCCTCTCGACCTGGGGGATCAGGGACCGCTGGGGCCCGTTCCGCAACGTCAGCATCGGCGGCCGCCACATCCACCACTTCGTCCCGGGCATCCTCATCGCCTTCGGCTCCGGGACCGTGGCGCTGCTGACCGACGACGACAAGCTCGAGCAGCGCCTGGCGTTGCCGATGGGCGCCGGCATCGGACTCACCTTCGACGAGGCGGCCCTGCTGCTCGACCTCCGCGACGTCTACTGGACCCGCGAGGGCCTGCTCAGCGTCCAGCTCAGCCTCGGCGCCACGGCGATCCTCAGCATCGCCATCCTCACTCAGCGCATGCTGCGCCGCGGCGAGCAGGATCTTTTCTCCCTAGATGCAGATAGATAGGCCGTCCCCACGTCTCACCTCTGGTTTGCTTGAGTCAGAGACCCCGGGGGGCGTGTCCGCCGACCGAGGGCCTTAACTAGACAGCTATGCCACAACCGCCAACCACCCACGTCCCGCCGCAGAACATCGAGGCGGAGGAGTCGGTCCTCGGGGCGATGCTGGTTGCCGAGCCGGCGCTGACGCGGGTGATCGACGAGGTGAAGCTGAACGCGGCGGACTTCTACCTCGACCGCCACCGGGCGATCTTCGAGTGCGCCCACGACCTCTACGCGGACTCCAAGCCGGTCGACGAGCTGAGCGTCAGCGAGGCGCTGACGCAGCGCAACATGATCGACCAGGCGGGGGGCAAGCACTACGTTTCCGAGCTGGCGGCGAAAGTGCCGGCCGCCGGAAACGCCAAGCACTACGCCGAGATCGTCCAGCAGAATTCGCTGCTGCGCCGCCTGCTCGGCGCCGGGCAGGAGATCCAGGGCTGGGTGAACGAGCGGGCCGGCGAACCACGCGAGCTCTCCGAGCGGGCCGAGAAGCTGCTCTTCGAAGTCGCCCACAAAGAGCAGGCGAGCGACTTCCGCATGCTCTCGGCGACATCCTCCACGACGAGGTCGACCGGCTCGAGAAGCTCTCGACCGGCGAGATCGAAATGACCGGAACGCCCGCTGGCTTCCGCGACATCGACGCGATCACCGGCGGCTTCCAGCCCGGCAACCTGATCATCGTCGCCGCACGACCCGCCATGGGCAAGAGCGCCCTGGTGGCCAACATCGCCGAAAACGTCGCGGTGAAGAAAGGGATGCCGGTCGCCTTCTTCTCGTTGGAGATGTCCGAGGTGGAGCTGGCACAGAGGTTCATCGCCTGCCGAGCGCGGATCTCCGGCGACAAGCTGCGCAAGGGCCAGGTCTCCCAGCGCGACTGGCCGAAGGTGGTGCGGGCCTGCAACGAACTCGAGGAGGCGCCGCTGTGGTTCGACGACTCCTCCGACCTCGGCATCCTCGACCTGCGGGCGAAGGCGCGGCGGCTGCACGCCCAGGAACAGGATCGCGGCGGCCTCGGCCTGATCATCCTCGACTACATGCAGCTGATGCGCTCCGACGACCACCGCGCCAACCGGGTCGAGCAGGTCGGCCAGATCAGCCGCGGGCTGAAGATCCTCGCCCGCGAGCTCGAGGTTCCGGTCGTCGCCATCTCCCAGCTCTCGCGTGCGCCCGAGCAGCGGACGCCGCCGAAGCCGCAGCTCTCGGACCTGCGCGAGTCCGGCCAGATCGAGCAGGACGCCGACGTCGTCGCCTTCCTCTTCCGCGAGGACTACTACCGCGACCCCGACGATGAGCCCGACGGCCTTGCCGACCTGATCATCGCCAAGCACAGGAACGGCCCGATCGGGACCAGGAAGCTGGTCTTCCTCGACCGCTTCCCCAAATTCGCCGACCTCTCCGGCCAGGAAGCGCCGATCGACCAGCCGGCCGGCGAGAGCCCGCCGTATGCTGAGGCCGGCGCCACGGGGCCTGACTTCTGATGCCCGCGATCGCCCGCAGCGAGCCCTTCCGCGGGCAGGGCCCATGCCCACTCGGCGTCTGCGACGGCTCCGGCTGGATCCTCGGCGACGACGAGGACGTGGTGCGTCCCTGCGACTGCCGCGAAGCCCGCCTGCGCCGCGGCCGCAACCGCGGCGTCGCCTCGGTGATCCCCCGCAAGTTTCAGGGCGTCTCCTTCGACCGCCCGCCGGTTAGCACCGAAATCGAGCCGATGGTGGTGAGCTACGTGCGCAGCTGGGTCGATGACATGGAGGCCAACCTCGAGGCGGGGCGCGGCCTCTGGCTGATGGGTGACACTGGCACCGGCAAGACGACGCTGGCCATGCTGGTCTCCAAGGCGGCCCTCGAGGACAGCCGCTCGGTGGCGATCTACTCGCTACCGAAGCTGCTGGCGCGGATCCGCCGCACCTACGACTCCGAACCAGGCGGCGACTCCTACCTCTCCTTCTTCGAGCGCCTCACCTCCGTCGACCTGCTCCACATCGACGATCTCGGTGCCGAGAAGCGCTCCGACTGGGTTCTCGAGCAGCTCTACGCCCTCGTCAACGAGCGCTACGAGGCACAGCGCTCGATGCTGGTCACCACCAACCTCGACCAGCAGCAGCTTGAGGAGCAGATCGGCTCGCGCACGGTCTCCCGCCTGGTCGAGATCTGCGGCGACCCGCTGCCGCTCTTCGGGCCGGACCACCGCGTCCAGGCCCGGGCGCGCGCGGTCGGCGAGTAGAACCAGTCACAATCCAGCGCCTATGCCTGGCGTGGTCATAGTCGGCGCCCAGTGGGGCGATGAGGGGAAGGGGAAGATCACCGACCTGCTCGCGAAGCGGGCCGAGGTGATCGTGCGCTTCCAGGGCGGCAACAACGCCGGCCACACGATCGTCCGCGAGGGCAAGGAGTTCAAGTTCCACCTGATCCCCTCCGGCATCCTCCACTCGGAGAAGACCTGCGTTATCGGCAACGGCGTGGTTCTGGACCCAGGGGTGCTGCTGGGGGAGATCGACGGGCTCAAACGCCAGAGCATCTCGGTCGGCAACCTGCGCATCTCCGCCAACGCGCACCTGATCATGCCCTACCACGTGCTGCTGGACACGGCCGGGGAGACCAAGCTCGGCAAGCTCTCGATCGGCACCACCCGGCGCGGCATCGGCCCCTGTTACGCCGACAAGGCGCTGCGGCTGGGCATCCGCGTCCAGGACCTGCTCGACGAGAAGATCCTGCGGACCAAGATCCGCGCCGCGCTGGAGCCCAAGCAGCAGGCGCTGCGGGAGCTCTCGGTGCAGCGGCGCAAGGCGCGCAAGGAAGCCGGCGAGGAGGCCAAGGCGCCGCCGGAGGGCGCGGCCGTGGCTCCGGACCCGCGCCTGGACCTGCACACGATGGTCGAAGAACACGTCAACTTCGGCCACCGCCTGGAGCCGCACATCGCCGACACCGCGAAGCTCTGCTGGGACGCGCTCGACAGCGGCCGCACGGTCATCTTCGAGGGCGCCCAGGCGACCCTGCTCGACCTCGACCACGGCACCTATCCCTTCGTCACTTCCTCCAACCCGATCGCCGGGGCCGCCTGCGTCGGCGCCGGGGTCGGGCCGACCGACATCGACGAGGTCTGGGGGATCGCCAAGGCCTACGCGACCCGGGTCGGCGCCGGGCCCTTCCCAACCGAGCTGCACGAAGAGGTGGGCGAGCGGATGGTCGAGCGCGGCCACGAGTTCGGCACCACCACCGGACGGCGACGGCGCTGCGGCTGGATCGACCTGGTCGCCCTGCGCTACGCGGTCCGGCTCAACCGCATGGACTCGCTGGCGATCACCAAGCTCGACGTGCTGAGCGGCATCGGGCCGCTGCGGGTGGCGGTCCGCTACCGCTCGAAGGAGGGCGCCATCCTCGACAGCTTCCCCTACCACCAGTCGATCCTCCACTCGGCGACTCCCGAGTACGAGGAGCTGCCCGGCTTCGACGAGGACCTGGAGCAGTGCCGCGAGGAGGCGGACCTGCCGCGGGCCGCGCGCGACTACCTCGGCTTCATCTCGGATTTCGTCGGAGTCCCGATTCGCCTGGTCGGGGTCGGCCCCGACCGCGACCAGGTCATCTGGCTCGGCTCAGAGTCCTAGGGGATTCGCCCGGGCGCCGTGGGCGTGATAGAGGCGAAGCCGCGATTCTCCTCTACAGTCTCGGAGTGGCTTCCAACAAGCGCGTGGCCAAGCTGAACGAGCGGCTGCCCCGGGGGAGACATGGTTTGCCGAGGGAGGCGGTGACCGAATCCCAATGCAACCGCATCCATCAGGCGATGATCGAGGTCGTCTCCGAGCGCGGCTACCCGGAGACCCGCGTGGTCGACGTGATCGGCGTCGCCGGCGTCTCCCGCAAGACCTTCTACGAGCTCTTCGAAAGCAAGGAGGACTGCTTCCTCGCCGCCTACGACGTGCTGCTCGGCAACCTCCTGAGCGACACCGCGGGAGGCTTCGAGCTGAAACAGGGAGCCCCCTGGGCGGAGCGGGTGGCGGGTGCCCTGGGTGCCCTCCTCAACCACCTCGCCGAGCATCCCGACGAGGCCCGCTTCGCGATCGTTGAGGTTCTTGCCGCCGGGCCCAAAGCCCTTGCCCGCCGCGACGCCGCCCTGCGCCAGTTCACCGGCTTCCTCGAGTCCGGTCGCGCCGAGACCTCGGTCGAGCTGCCGGGCATCACCTCGCTGTCGCTGGCGGGCGGCGTCAACGAGTTGCTCTACAGCGAGATCCTCCACGGCGGCGGCACCGAGCTCCCCAGCCGGCTGCCGGATCTGATGTTCTGGATCGCGCTGCCCTTTCTCGGCGCGGACGGTGCGGCAGCCGAGCGTGAGCGCGTGCAGCTCTCGATGCTCGAGGAATAGTGCGCTCTGAAACTTGTTAAGGCGCTCTTTTCCCTGAATCCTAGGGTTTATCTAGTAGCCAGGGTGGTAGTTTGAGCCGCTGGAGGGATAGTTTTACGCAAGCTTACGACGGCTACGGCTCTGGACGGGCAGGCCGCAAAGGAGAGATATACGAACATGCGCAAATACCTAGTACTTACGATGGCCCTCGGGGCCTTGGTCGCGGTCAGCGTCGCCGGCATCGCCATGGCGGCGCAGGACACCGTTGTCCGTGCCGGCAACCTCGTGGTCACCATCGACGGCTCCAGTGGCCTCACGCCGACGGCGCTTTCGAAATCCACGTACACGCCGGTCGCGTTCACCGCCGCGGGCAAGGTTCGCACCACCGACGGCACCCAGGTACCGCCGGTGAAAGAAGTCTTGGTCGACGCAAAAAACGTCGCCGTCAACACCAAGGGCTACCCGACCTGCACCAGCGGTCAGCTGCAGGCGCGGGACACCGCCGAGGTCAAGAAAGTGTGTCCGGACTCGATCATCGGCAAAGGCACGACCACCGTCTCGGTCGCCTTCCCGGAACAGCCGCCGATTCCCGCCACGAGCCAGCTGCTCGTCTTCAACGGCGGCACCACGGGCGGCACGACCACCCTCTACATCCACGCCTACCTGACCCAGCCGATCACGACCGCGATCGTCACCACGGTGAAAATCAAGAAAGCCGGTAGCGGAATCACCAGCGTCACCACGATCCCGAAAATCGCCAACGGCGCCGGCTCCGTGACCGACTTCTCGCTGAAGATCGACAAAAAATACACCTACAAGGGCAAGAAAGTCAGTGTCCTCAGCGCGAAATGCGTCGGCGGCAAGATCCAGGCCCACGTCACCACCAAGTTCTTCGACAACAGCCAGCTGTCGGCGGACGTCCTGCGAACCTGCACCTCGAAGCCCTGAGGTAGCGCTTCGCCAAGCGGTTCCCAGACATTGGGTTGTGAGAAGGGCGGCCGAGAGGCCGCCCTTCTTCATGGGCAGAAGCGAGCCGGGGCACCCCGGCTGGTCGACCTCGGTGATTGACAGCAGTCATATCCGGCTTGCGATCGCTAATCGGCGGCGACCGTAACGACGTCACCCGGCTATGCCACCGATCGACGGGATTAGGCCCGTCAAGGACAAGATCGAAACGAGGCGTCAAGCCGATGCTCGCCCGCGCGGCACCGAGCACGGCTCGGGGCCTTGGTCAGGAACGCCGGGTGGTGGAGTGGAGGGCACCTTCGCCTGGCTTCACAACTGCGCCGACTACGCACACCCGCTACGAGCGCCGCGAGGAGAGCTGCGCCTCGCCGGCAGCCTCTAAGGCTGGCCGGTCTGTTCGAACGTGTGCTGGTAGGCCGTGGCCGGACCGCTGCCGTAGATTGGCTGGAAGGGAGCCTGCTGGGTGCAGGCGGGGGCCGGAACCGAGCTGCTGCTGCTCTGTTCGGCGAAGGCAAACTTCTTCAGGCGGTTGAAGAAGTCTTCGGCTTCTTTGGGGTCGCCTTTTTTGGTCCGTTCTTTGATGAAGGCTTCGTTTTTCGGCGTTTCCGGGTTGAGCGTCGCGGTGATGCCGGTGCTGCACTGGCGGGTATCGAAGCCGGGCAGGCCGGAAGCCAGGTTCTTGGCCCACTGGGGCGGGCTGTAGGCACTGTTGCGGTTGGTGGTGAGACGGCTGGGGAAGGTCGATAGAGATTCGGGGTTGAGCGGGCTCATAACCCTCAGGAAGTGCACTTTTTCGCCGGCGGCGTTTTCGGTCGTCAATTCCCCGTTGGTGACCGCGGCGACGTTGGCGAAGAAGGAGGTGACCTCGTGCTTGTAGAGGTTGAGGCCCGTGAGGAGCGGGTTGAGGTTGCGCAGGAACGGGTCGACCGCACGCAGCAGTGGCGGGAAATCGTCGCGGAAGAGCTGGCGCAGCGCCGGGAAGCCGGTCGGGGCCTGAGCTATCACGGTCGTCAGGCCTTCGAAGAATCCCTTGGCTTCGGGCGCCAGCTTGGCGAAAGCGATCAGGGTCGGGGAAAGCTGTTCGGCCGCCGGGACGAGCTGGCGCATCAGGGGGTCGGTGTTGACGGCAAAGGACCTGAGGCGGTTGAGCGTCAATCGCGACTCGTCCTGGAAGGTCGGGAAGGCACGGAAGAGGGCTTCGATATCGCGATCGCGCTGAGCGGTGGTCTGGAAGACGGCGTTGGAGCTCTGGATCAGACTGGCCAACTCCCCTTCGCGGCCACGCAGCGCCCTGAAGGTGGTGGCGCCGTTGCGGAAGAGCTGGCCGACGGCAACCCGCTGGGTGTCGAGAATGCGGAAGAGCTTGTCGAAATCGGTGAAAGTCGGTTCGAACTCGCCGATCGCGTAGGAGAGACTCTGCCCTTGGCCGTTGATCGCCACCGCGGCTTCCTGCATCCAGCTCTGGAACGCCGCGCGAGTTTCCGGGTCGAAGGTGCGGAAGATCTCATCGAGCTGGACGGATTCGGCGACGTTGGCCTCGGGCACAGTGGCTCCGTCGGCGAGCTTTGGACCGTCGTGTGAACCGGGGGTCAGTTCGATATAGGTCTCCCCGAGCAGCGTCTTGGTGCGCAGGATCGCCCGCGTCGACGCCGGCAAGGGCGCGTACTTGTCGTCAATGTCGACGGTGGCCAGCGCCTGTTTCTGGTTGGGCGCGAGGGCGATGTTCTGGACTTTGCCGATGTTGACGCCGGAGACACGGACATCGGACTGTTCGGCGAGTTGAGTCGCCTCGTTGAAGGGGACCTTGATCTCGTAGGGCTTCGCCTTGAACGGCGTCGGCCCGCCGAAGGTGACCCAGAGGAAGAGCAGGATGCCGAAGCACGACAGCGCGAAGCCGGCGATGACCAGGAGCTGCGTTGTGCTGGGGGCGCGCTTGCTCATTTCGGTTTGTATTCGCAGATTCCACTCGGGTTCGCCGAAACGGGGATTTCTTCCGCTCGCGGAACGTTGGTCAGTTGCAAGATCGTTTTGAGGAAGGTCTTTCCCTTCAGGACTTCGGCCTCGGCGAACCCGTAGCCGAGGCTGGCGCCGGTGCAGGAGATCTGCGTCAGGCCACGCAGGATCGGGCCCCCGGCGTCCTGAAGATTGAAGGCGGCATTGAAGTCATGGTTGAGCCAGGGCAGATAGAAGAGGGCGCTCTGCTTTGAGCCCTTGGGCTTGTAGGCAAGCTCGTTGAAGAAGGTATTGAAGGCACCGAGCGAGTTGCCGAAGCCTCTGACCGTCTTCTTGAACGGACCCGAGGCTTCGTTGCTGTGGGTCAGCACCGGGCGGATCTGCCGGGTGAAGGGGCGGATCTGGTCGCGAATCGGAGCCGTGGTCTGGCTGAAGAGGCGCTCGGTCGCCTTGAAAGCCGGCGTTGACGCCTGGGCCTGCGGAATCAGGCCGGTGAGGGCGGGATAGGCCGCCTTCGAGAAACGGGTCGAGCTGGCCAGCGCCGCGTTCGTCGCCGTCAGCGTGGCGGGGAACTCCCGCAGCGAGTCCTGGATCGACTGCTGCTGGTTGGCGAAGTTGCCGAGGGCGGCGTCGGAGGAGGTGACGAAGCGCTTGATGTCCGAGTCGTGGCGGCCCAGTTCGGTGGTGAGGCTGCTGAAGTCGTGGATCACCCGCGCCAACTCGACGTGCCGTTGGGCCACGACCTTGTTCAGCTTCGCCGTGTAGTGGACGAAGGGCTGGAAGCGGCGCAGGGCGTTGGAGAGCTGCGTGCCACGACCGCCGATCCCCTCCGCGCCGCCGGCGACAAGCAGCTGCAGGTACTGACGGGTGTCGGTGTCGAGCGTGCCGAGGAAGGCGTCGAGGTTGGTGTTCGGTTCGGTCTGGGCGAGGGTGAAGTTGGCGCCGGCTTCGATGTGCTTCTTACCGCTGCCGGGTTCGACCTCGACCACCATGTCGTTCAGGCCCGTTTTCGGGCGCAGTAGGAAGGTCGCGTTGGGGTGGATCAGCTTCATGTATTCGGGGGTGATGTCCATGCCGACGACGGCGTGCCCGTCTTCGAGGTCGACTGAGGTGACCTTGCCGACCTGGATCCCGGCGATGTCGACCGACTGACCCTGGCCGGGGGTGACCGCCTGCGCGGTCGAGAACTCGGCCGAGATGTGTTCGAATTCTTCACCGACGAAGGGGAGCCAGGACGGCAGCGAGGCCTTCTGCTGGGTGAAGATGCCGAGCATCATCACCACACCCGCCACGGCGAGGACGATGATCGCGACCGTATCTTTGCGATGGCCGCGCGACTGCCGCGAGAGCCAGGCTCGGAAGTGGACCCAGCGGCTCGCTTTGGGGGTCGGATCGCTCATGGGTTCACCCCTCCCGGCGAGGGGGTGGGGGCACCAACCTGGCCGAGGGGCCCGTTGACGTTCGGCGCCGGGTTGGTATCACAGCGCACGTCGGGCTTCAGCGGCGGCATGCCGCCGAGCTGGGGCTGGTTGCCGATCGGCGGCACGATCGTGTGGGCGTAGTTGATGCCGTCGCTGAAGGTGCTTGCGTTGCCGGATGGGTTCGGTTCGCCGACCAGCAGCGGGCCGCCGCCGACGTTGGCGCGGGCATAGGGGCCGTTGCCGTCGTAGTTCTGGGCGAAGCCGGCGAAGTTGACGAGGTTGTAGAGGAACTCGCGGTAATTGGGGCCGCCGGTGCTGAAGCGGTCGTTGATCGTCTGATCGGCGGTCGGGACCAGGACCTTGGTCGTGCAGAGGCTGAGCTGGTTGAGCTGGGGCAGCGCCAGTTCCTTGCCGGCCTGGGCGGCGCCGGCGAGGCCGGGGGTCGATTCGCTGAGCAGCCTGGCGACACCGCCGCCCTCCTTGCCCGACAGCAGTGGGCGGACCTGCGCCAGCCACGGTTTGGAGGCGCTGATCAGGCCAGGCAGCTCGGCCACCGCCGGCGTCAGCTCGATCGCGTAGGTGCGCAGCGGCGGCAGGGTGCGATTGAGGGCGACCAGCGAGGTGTGGGCGGTGCTCAGAGTGGGAGCAAGGAGATGGATGGTGCTCGCGAGACTGGTGGACTGGGTGGCCAGCGCACCGGTGAAGACGTTGAAGTTGTCGATCAGCCCCTGCAGATCGGACTCGCGGCTGGCGAAAGCGCCGAAGGTGCGGCCGGCCCCCGCCACCAGGCGCGAGAGGTCCTGCTGCTGAGTCCCGAGGAAGGCGTTGGTCACCTGGGCGCTGTAGCGACCGGCGGGGCCGCCGTATTTGAGGGCGCCGTTGAGCGCTTCGGCGCCGCTCTTCCCCTGGACCTCGGGCAGCTGAGTGACATCTTCGGCGGCGGTCGGCTCGTGGGTCAGGGCGGTGCCGTAACTCTCAAGCAGCTGGCTGAGGTCAGCCCGCACCGGCGACTGCAGGGCCGTGAGGACTTCGTCGAGCTGGACCGCGGTGGAGGTGCGGCTGACCGGGATCGTGGCGCCGCTGTCCATGTCCGGTGCGCTGGGGCTGCCGGGATCGAGTTCGATGAAAAAGTTGCCCTCGAGGAAGATCCGCGGGCGGATCGAGGCGAAGGCGTCGGCGTGGATCGGCCGTCCGGCTTCGTCGACGGTGAAGGTGACGTTGGTCGCGTTGCCGTCGCGGGAGGTCGAGATGACCCGGCCGACTTCGACGCCGGCGATCCGCACCGGCGAGTTGAGCGCCACGTTGGCCGAGTTGGCGAAGGTCGCGTTCAGTTCGTAGCCGTAGCTGGTGAAGGGGACGTGGCCGGTGAAGGCGAGGTAGGGGCCGACCGTGAAGACGAGGATGAAGACGATCGCGATCGCGACGTTGCCCGGCCGCCACTTGAAGCGGCGCTTGGTCGCGCCCCCCCTGCTGTCGCGCTCCGGAAGGCGGCTCACTTTTCCACCTGACCGCGGGTCGTCGTTCCCCAGACTTCGGCGGCATTGCCGATCACGGTCTTACCCGTCGCATACTTCTCGTTGCCCGCTTCGCAGCCGTTCGGCTGGCCGGGTGCGCCCGTGTTGGGGTAGGGATTGAAGTGCAGGTGGTTATCCCGGTTGGGCCCGTTCGCGGGAGCGGAGGCCGGGCTGCCCTCGTTGTTGGGCCCTTCCGGAGAACTCCAGGTCATGAAGTTGAGCCAGTTCCCCTGACCGTTGCCCTGGCTGTTCGCGGCGGCCAGATTTTTGAAGGCGAGGGTGATGTAGTTGCAGTCGGTCTGAGCAGGGGCGATGAACTGCAATGCCGGCTTGAGCAGTTCGTTGGTGTTTATCAAGAGGTCGAGGCCGTTGAAGACGCCCGACGATTCCTGGAAGGCGACCAGCGCTTCCGCGGTCGGTTGCAGCTGTGCATTGAGGACCGGCGAGGCGTTGAGCGCGGGAACGCCGGCGTGCAGAGCGGCGGCGATCGTCGGCGAGGTTTCGGCGAGAGCGTGGGCGCCCGGTTTGAGGGCGGTGAAGAACTTCGCGGAGTCGCGAAAGAAGGGGCGCACCGCCGGCAGGTCGGCGTTCACCGCGTCCAGGGTCGCCGGTCCTTTTTCGATCGTTTCCTGGATGTAGGGACGGGAGACCCGGGCAAAGGCGGCAAAGGTGCGGTCTAGGGCGACGAAGAGGCTGGCGTTCGCCTCGGCGACCGGGGCGACCGTCGCCGAGAAATCCTCGAGCGCTCGCCAGAAGCCGGCGAAATCCGTGCTCGGCGCGACTATGGTGCGCAGGACCGGCTGCCCGTTGACGACCAGCCGCCGCAGGGCGCCGATCGCTTCGTTCAGCTGCGGTCCGCGGCCGGCCAGGGCGTTGCCGAAGCCCGCCAGGTTCTGGCGGATCCCGTCGCGGGTCGGTTTGTCGAACATGCTGAAGAACTGGTCGATGTCGACCGGTTCGGGCGTGTAGGCGGCGAGCGGGATCGTCGCTCCCGCAGGGAACCCCTTGGCGGAGTGGCCGGGGGTGATCTGGAGGAACTTGAGGCCGAGAGCGGACTTGGGCCGGATCGTGATCGTCGAGTCGACCGGCAGCGGTTCGGCGTTCTTGTCGAGGCTGAGCGAAAGCTCGGCAGCGATCTTGCCGTCGCCGCGCTGCACGGGGACGACCGACTTGACGGTACCGACCAGGGTGCCGCCGATCCGGATGTCGTTGCCTTTGACCAGGGCGTCGGCGTTGGGCACCTGGACCTTGAGATTGTAGGTCGAGACGAAGGGCAGCCCGTTGTTGGCGTTGTAGGCGAGGAAGACGGCGACGATGATGACCAGGACGGTCACCGCCCCGACCAGGATCGGACTGCTTGCCACTCCCTGTATTCCGCCGCGGTTTCTCATGGTCCCAGGAGGTAGTTGAGGAGCGGGGCGGTGCCGCCGGTGCTCGACGCGCCGGCAACTCCGGCTTCCCCGGCGGCAACTCCGGCCTGGTTGATGCCGGCCGCCGGTCCTTCGCTGGCTACGGTGCCACCGGTCCTGGCGGACAGCTCGCGCTGCAGGAGCCGGTAGAGAGAGGCGGCGCTGGCGCTGGGCGAGGACCCTTCGCTGTGGTTGGGCCCGTTGAACCGCGCCGAGCAGCCCGAGGTGCCGGCGGCTTCCTCGATGTAGTCGAGGCAGTTGCTGAGGGTGACCAGGGTGCGGCCATAGTGGCCGTACTGGTCGAAGCCGTTGATCGAGGCGGTTGTGTTGTAGATCAGTTCGACCAGGCCGTTCCATCCGCCCGTCTGCTTGATGTTGGTGAAGAGCTTGGCCAGTTCGGTCGTCGGCGCGACACCGCTCTTTGCCAAGTCCCGTGCCTTGCGGACAACCGGGTCGGCTTCACGGAAGATCGGCCCCGATGCTTCGCCGGCCTCGCCGAGGCTCTTCAGTGCCACCGTGGTCGCTTCGGAGAATGGGGTCAGGGTGCGGGTGGCGTCGGTGAGCGAGGGTGCCGCCTTGCCGAAGTCGGAGAAGACCGGGGCCGCGGCGTCGGAGAAATCCTGCAGGCTGCCCATCGTCAGGCGCAGTTCGCGCAGGAAGTGGGGGAACTTGCGCAGCGAGGCTTCGAGCGCCGGGCCGCGTTCGGAGCTGGCCTGCGCGGCGGCGCCGGCGTTGGTGAGGAAGCCGGCGAAGTGGGTCTTCTCGCGCGCCAGCGGCCGCAGGATCGTCTCCGAGTCGCTGGCCAGCTGGGCCAGGCGGTCGCGCTGGGCGGAGAGGATGCCGAAGAGGCGGTCGACGTCGCGCAGGACCGGGTTGGCGCGCTTGACCAGAACCTTGATGTCTTCGCCACGCCCGGCCAGGCCGCCGCCGAGTTCGTTGAGGATCAGGCGGAAGCGCTGCGCGTAGGGCAGGGTCTGGATGTCGTTGATCAGGTCCGGGTCGACGCTGGTGCTGCTGCTGCCGAGCGGCAGCAGGTACTCGCCGGCACCGCGCTGACCGGAGGGGATCTGTTTCAGCGCCGGAGGCGGCTTCGAGCCGGGGGCGCGCGGAAGCGTCGGCCGGCAGTCGACGAACTTCTCGCCGATCAGCGACTGCGGGCGGATCAGGCAGCTGGCGTCGCTGCGGAAGTCCTGGAAGCCGGGGTCGGAGATGTTCATCACGATGATCGCCTTGCCGGGGACCGAGAGCGGCTTGCCGCTCTTGCTGTAGGCGACCGTTTCGCCCGGCATCGAGACGTTGACGGATTCGATCGTGCCGACGTTGGCGCCGGCGACGCGGACCTGCTCGCCGTTGACCATGAAGGCGCCGTTGTCGAAGACGGCCCGGACGACGTATTCGTCGCTGGAGTGACCGCCGCCCGAGACGACCAGCACCACCGCCACGACGGCGGCGACCAGGGCCAGTGCGATCGCGATCCGCCTGCTCATGGTCCGGGAGGCGCGTCGGCCGGGTTGCATTCCGAGGAGTTGACGCTGCCGCTCGAGGGCGGGTCGACGAAGGGGTTGGAGCCGTCAGGAGCGGCCTGCGTGGCGCCGCCCGGGCAACGGCGGTGGACCGGCGCCGATTCGCCGAAGGCGTTGAACTGCTGGGCCTTGGTGATCGGTTCGAGGCTGCCGGCGTTGTAGGAGAAGAGGTTCTGGGCGGCGGTTGCGGCCCGCACGTAGTGGCCGTCGCCGTCGTAGTACCCGGCGACTTGGCCGATCTTCCCGAGGCCGTTGAAGAGGTCCGGCGTGTAGGCACGGGCGAAGTTGAGGTTGGGCTGGAAGGCGGCGATCGCGTCTTCGGCGTGGGGGAAGGCCTTCGCCGCCCGTTCCTGCACCACCGGCAGCACGGTCAGCAGTTCGCCGAGGTCGTTCGCCTTCCCGGGCCTGCTGACGGTGAGGCGCAGGTCCCGCGTGAAGGGGACGAATTTGGAGAGGACGGGCCGCAGTTCGGCCAGGAACGGCGCCAGGTTCTTGGTCGCCGGCTTCGCCGTTTCGACCAGCGGGTCAAGGTCGTCGAGAGCGGCCCGGAGGTTGACGAAGGTGGTGTTGGCCTGCCGCATCACCGGCGGCAGGCGGCGCAGCGACTGGTCGAGGGCGACGTTCTGGGTGGCGATCGCGCTGAACGCCGTGTTGGCGTTGGAGATCGCGCCGGAGAGCTCTTCGCCGCGGCCGGCGACCGTGGTCGCCAGCTTGCTGGAGCTGACGATGAAGCGGGAGAAGAGGTTCTGGTCGGCGTTGAGTTCCTTGACGAAGGCGTCGGCGCGGTTCAGCGCCGGCCCGAAGTACTTGTAGGACTGGTTGGCTTCGGGGGCGGCGCCGGTGTAGATCGCCGCGTTGCCCTTGATGAAGTTGCTGAGGCCCTTGCGAACCGAGGGCGGGAAGGTGTTGAAGAACTGGTCGATATCGACCGGGGTGGTGGTCGAGGAGAGGCCGAGTTCGGCGCCTTCGTCGAGTGCCGGGCTGCTGTTCGGCCCAGGGCTGATCGAGACGTAGTGGTTGGCGACGCCGGAGAGGGAGGTGGCGCGGATCGTCGCGGTGGTCCCTTCGTGCAGCTCCTGGCTGACTTCGACGTGGACTTCGGCGAGGTTGTTGTCGCTGAGGTCGATGCTTTCGACCGAGCCGACCGGAGAGCCGCCGATCAGCACCTGGTTGTCCGGGACCAGCTGGCCGGCGTTCTGGAACACCAGCGTGTACTTGTGGCCGCTGCTGCCGCCGAAGAAGACGATCGCGAGCACGATCACGGCGATGCCAAGGGCGGCGATCACGGCGATTCGGGCGGGGGTGACCCCCCGGCTGGGCGCCGAGCTTTTCTCCTCGCCTGAAGAATTGGCAGCCACGGGTCGTCGCTTCTCGTTCCCCGACCCTCCGACCCGGTGGAACGAGCGGCCGAATCGTATCCGAGCCGCCCCCCGACAAGTGCGCGCCGAGCGGGGACTTAACTGGAAATCAACGCGCTGCCCGGAGGCTCGGGGCGGTTGACATAGAGAGCTGACGTGGGATTCAGACGTTGAAGCGGGGCAGCACCCGGTCGAGGCTGCGCGGCAGCCACCAGACCCGGTCGCCGATCAGCAGCATCAGCGCCGGCAGCAGGACGATGCGAACCACAGTGGCATCGATGATCACCGCGACGGTCAGCCCGATCCCGAGCTGGCTGAGACCGGCGATCGAGGCGGTGCCGAAGGCGATGAAGACCGCCATCATGATCGCGGCGGCGCCGGTGATCACCCGGGCGGTCTTGTCAAGCCCGAACCGGATCGCGGCGGCATTGTCGCCGTGGTGGTCATAGTGCTCGCGCATACGGCTGAGCAGGAAGACCGCGTAGTCGATCGAGAGGCCGAAGACGACACCGAAGATCATCGTCGCGGTGACCGCGTCGACGTACGAGTTGCCGCCGAGCGGCAGGTCCGCCGGCACGTTGAAGAGCAGCGTCAGGATCCCGAAGGCGACCCCTACCGTGCAGAGATTGAGCCCGACGGCGATCGCCGCCAGCGGGATCGAGCGCAGCACCGCGACGAGGACGAGGAAAGTGACCAGCGTGATCACCAGGATGATCAGGGGGATCCGGTCACGGGTGACGTGGCTGAATTCGTTGAGCTGGGCGACGCCGCCGGCGACGCCGGTCTCGAGCCCCGATTCCTCGCCGAATTCGCCCGCTTCCTTGTCGAGGCGCTTGTTCAGCGCGATCGAGCCCGGGGTGTTGAAGGAGTACCTGGAGATGACCAGGATCGACGCTGCCTGTCCGCTGTTGAGATCGATCGTGCTGCCGGCGGCCTCGCGCGCCTTCGGGGTTGCCCCGTCGAGCTGAGATAGGGCGAAGTAACCCGAGTTGAAGAGCCCGGGCGTGGCCTGCCTGACCCGGCGCACCTGGTGCTTGATCCGGGCCTTGCCGGCGATGACGCGGACGCTGGCGCGCCTGATTCCGCTCTGCAGCGGGGCGGAGCGATCGACGGCTTCGGACAGGCCTGCTTCCAGCGCTTCGGCACCGCCACCAAGCCGATCGATGCCTCCGACCAGGGCGACGGCCCCGGCGGCCAGCTTGGTCAGGCCGGCGCCGAGATTGTGCGCCGCGTCATCGAGACGCTCGGCCCCGGCGGAGAGCTTCCTGCCACCGGCCTGAATCCGGTAAAGCCCGTCGGAAAGCCGTTGCGCCTGCCCGGCGAATTTCCTCAGGTTGACAAGCTCCGACTGCAGCCAGTTGGTCGCCTTCTTCTGGTCTTCGATGTCGGCCAGCAGCCGGGCCTGCTGCGCTTCGAGTTCGGCCGGAAGGCCCGTGTATTCAGGGGCATAGGGGACGCCACTGACCGGGTCCGTGCCACTGACCGCAGCCGCGGCACGGCGGACGGCTTCCAGCGCCGCCGCGTAATTCGGATCCCCTTTGCCGACGGTCATGCCCTGCAGCTGGGCGAGCGCCGTCTTCAGCTGTTCGTCGGCTACCTGCGCCGGCGCCAGCAGCCGCGGCACCGTCACGTTGGCTTCTTCCTTCAGCGCCTTTTCGACCTTGGTGGTGCGATTCAGTCCGTTGATGCGCAGATTGGAGCCGCCGAGATCCCGCGCCGCCAGCTTCAGCTGCAGGCCCCCGAGCGCAGCTTGTTCCTGAGCGTGGGCGAGGCGTTTGGCGCCGCTCGCGAAGTTGTCCAAGGCCTTGACCGCCCGTTCGCTGCCGGCGGTCGCGCGACCGAGGCCGGTGGCGATCATCCGCGCTCCTTCGCCGGCCCGGTCGGACCCCTCCGCCAGCAAGCCCGCCCCGGCGCTCGCTTCCGAGATGCCGCCACGAAGCTGTCCGACGCCGCCGGCGGCGACACCGAGGCTGCGGCCGAGCCGGCCGAGCTGTTTGACCGGGCCGATGTTGCCGTCGGAGGAGAGCGCCGCGTTGCCGAGGTTCTGCAGCGGTTCGACTCGTTTGGCCACCTGCGCCGGGCCGATCACCAGCTGCACGCCGGGTATCTTCGCGATCCGCTTCTGCCAGCGACCGAGGGCGGCGAGGCTCTTGGAATCGGTGATCGGTCCTTCTCTACTGGCGGCGACGACCTGGTAGGGAGCTTCGAATCCGGGCCCGATGCTGCGACCGATCAGTTCCGCGTCCTTGCGGGCCGCGGCATCCTGAGGGAGCTGCTCGGTGCTGGGCGGCCCCGTCTTCAGCGCGATCGCCGGCGCCGCCAGCACCAGCACAACGGCGCCGATCAGCGCGGCGGCAAGCGCCGGCCGCTTCAGCGCCGCGCCGACCAGGACCATCAACCGCGAGTCGCCGGTCGCCGGCGCACCGATCCGCCAGCGATCGATGTTGGGCCCGATCAGTACCAGCAGGGCGGGCCCGACCAGGGTGGCGACGGCGACGCTGAG
This sequence comes from uncultured Solirubrobacterales bacterium, assembly GCA_963735235.1. Taxonomy (GTDB): domain Bacteria; phylum Actinomycetota; class Thermoleophilia; order Solirubrobacterales; family 70-9; genus VAYN01. The sequence goes on from CAVTKD010000010.1 coordinate 150,815, forward strand.
GACGACGACCATCGCCACCGTTCCGGCCAGCGAGGCGAGCAGCGGGCCGGGTACGACGAAGATCGAGACCAGCATCGAGAGCAGCAGGGTGCTGCCGGCGAAGACCGTGGTGCGGCCGGCGGTGCGGCGAGTCAGCCGGGCGGCGTCGGCAGGGCTCTTTCCTGTCGCCAGCTCCTCGCGAAAGCGCGAGACCATCAACAGCGCATAGTCCACGCCCAGCGCCAGCCCCATCATCGTGCAGACCGTCAGCGCGAAGGCGTCGATGCTGAACCAGGAAGTGAAGAAGTAGAGGATCCCGCGTGAGGCGATCACGGTTATGACTCCGAAGCCGAGTGGGATCGCCGCGGCGATCGGCGATCGGAAGACGAGCAGCAGCACGATCAGCAGGAAGGGGAAGGCGATCAGCTCGCCGCGCTCGCTGGAGGAGATCGATTCGTCCTGGATCGCTCGCGAGAGGCTCGCGTACCCAGTCTGGGTGGCGCGGACCGGCGCGTGGACGTGTTCTTCGAGGACGCGGTTGAGCTGGTCGACGGTGTCGTTGACCGCCGTTTTGACGTCGACGTGGAAGTCGGCGAGGATCAGCGCCCGCCGGGGATTGGGCCGCAGCTGGGAGACGTTGCCCCGGTCCCAGGGCGAAAGCGTCGTCACCTTTGGATCGCGGCGCAGGGCGCGGACCAGTTCGGGCCCCTGGCGTTCGAGGGCTGCTTCAGGGCCGCGCAGCAGGATCGCGAACGGCGCCGTGTCGCCGAAGTGTTCGCCGAGCAGTTGGTTGGCGCGGGAGGAATCGGTCCCGGGGATGTTCAGGGTGGTCGGATCGAGCCGGCCCTCGACGCCGGCCCCGATCGCCCCGAGGACGATCAGGATCAACGCGGCCACGGCAAGCACCGCCCGTGGGTGGCGCAGCGTCAACGGTGGGCGACGGCCCGAATCCGTTCCCCCGGAATCCGGCCGACCCCTGCTCCTCCTCCTTCGCACACTGCTAGTTTGGCGATCCAGGGGAACGAGGGGAGCGAACGTATGCGGAAGACTGTGTTAAGAACACTTGCGGTGGCTCTGGTGCTGGCGTTCACGATCGCCGGTACGGCCTATGCAATTCGGATTCAGGTCGGCAACATCATCGTCGTCGCCGACGGCGGCTTCGCGCCGACGACGCTGCCGAAGGACCACTTCGCGCCGATCAAGGCGCATGGCTTCTCCAAGTTCGAAACGGCGGACGGCGGCATTCCGCCGATCCTCGAACAGATCATCTTCTGGTTCGACAAGCATGGGGCGGTCGAGACCCGGGGGCTGCCGGTCTGCACCCAGGGCAAGCTCGCCGCGACCACCACCCCGCAGGCCCGCAAGCTATGTCCGGACGCGATCGTCGGCACCGGCTTCGGCAAAGCGGTGGTCAATTTCCCGGAACAGGGGCCGATCCCCGCCTCCTCCGCGATCACCATCTTCAACGGCCCGAAGAAAGACGGCAACCCCACGGTCCTGGCCCACGCCCACCTGACCGTGCCCGCCCCGACCACCTTCGTGATCCCGATCGAGATCCAGAAGGTCCACGATGGGCGCTACGGCTTCAAGGTCGTCGCCAAAATCCCGAGGATCGCCGGCGGCTATGGCACCCCCATCTACGGCCGGCTGGCGATCGGCAGGGAATGGACGTTCAAGGGCAGGAAGCTGAGCTACATCAACGCCAGCTGCCCCGACGGGCGCCTGCAGGCCAAAGGGCAGTTCACCTTCAAAGACGGCACCTTCCTGCAGGGCAACCTCCTCAAGCCCTGCAAAGGCACGAACTAGGGCCGCTCCGACCGGGCGTTAGCCTGGTTGGAGAAATGGGATGAGGAGAACGTCGATCAAAGCCGCTGCGCTCGTGGGCCTCGTCGCTCTGCTCGGCTGCGCCAGCGCCTACGCGGTGAAGATCGAAATCGATGACACGGTGGTCAGCGCCACCGCCGGCATCTCGCCCCGGGCCCTGCCCGCCCACGCCAACGCGCCGGTACAGGTGCAGAGCGTGACGCGGATCAAGACCACCAACGGCACGCCGCCGCCGACGCTGCGGGAAATCGTCTTCATCTTCGACAAGAACGGCTCGGTCAACACCACGGGCCTGCCGACCTGCTCGATGGCGAAGCTCGCCGAAACGACTCCCACCGCCGCCAGGAAGCGCTGTGCCGGGGCAATCGTCGGCGAAGGGGTCGGGCACGCCGAGGTCGACATGCCGGGCCGGGCGGCGGTCGATATCAGCTCGCCGTTGACGTTCTTCAACGCCCCGCCGGTCGGCGGCAGGCCGAGCCTGATCGCCCATGCCTACGAGACCATCCCGGTGCCGAAAGCCGTGCTAGTCCCGTTCTCGATCGAACGGATACACCAGGGGCGCTACGGCTTTCAGGTCAAGATCCAGGTGCCGGAGATCGCCGGTGGCTTCGGTTCGGCAACCCTCGCCAAGGCAACCATCGGCAAAACCTGGAAGGTCGGGGGCAAGACGGTCGGCTACACGAACGCGCATTGCGACGGCGGTCGTCTGCAGGTCCACGGCGCGATCTCCTTTACGGACGGCAGCTTCTTCCCCGGAACGCTGACCTCGCCATGTCACGTAGCCGGCTGAGCAGGGTCGCCGCCCTCGGCTGCGTCCTGGCACTGCTGCCCGCGACGGCCTTCGCCGGAGGGGCGCTGGTCAAGGTCAACGACATCGTCCTCCGTGCCGACGGCGACTTCCAGCCGAGCTCGCTGCCGCGGCAGCGATTCGTTCCGATCCACTTCGAGGGCCACTTCGACATCGCCGCCAAAGGCGGGGGCAGGCCGGTGGTCCTGGAACAGGTGGTGATCGACTTCGACCGCGACGGTCGCCTCAGCTCCGGCGGCCTGCCGATCTGCCGGCCGGAACGGATTGCCGACGCCAGCACGGCCGAAGCGCGCCGAGCCTGCGCCGGGGCGATCGTCGGCAGCGGCCGGGTCGAAGCGTTGATCGGCCTCGGCGCCGGGGCGGTTGCGGCCCGCTCGCCGCTGACCATCTTCAACGGCCCACATGTGGGGGGCAACCCAAGCGTCGTCCTCCACGCCCGCACCACCGTGCCGGGCACGCAGACCTACGCGATCGTTGTCCCGATCGAACGCCGGCGGGGATCCTTCCGCTACCGCGCCACGCTCGACCTGCCCCCGATCGCCGGCGGCCTCGGCTCCATCACCCATGTTGCGTTCAAGATCGGCCGCCGCTTCAGCGCCGGGGGGCAGCCGCGCAGCTACGTCTCCGGTCGCTGCTCGATCGGCATCCTCCGGACCCACGGCCGCTTCCGCTTCGCCGACGGCACGATCGTCGAAGGTAACGTCGAAAGGCCCTGTACGCCTCGCTGACGACGGGCCTCCCCGGGGCCCTGGCTTCCTATACTTCCCGGCTCCGGGCCGCTAGCTCAACTGGTTAGAGCAGGAGCCTCTTAAGCTCAAGGTTGAAGGTTCGAGTCCTTCGCGGCCCACTCGGAACGACCCTACGGCTGCGCCAGCGGGTTGGTTTCGCTGAGCGGGTTGGCGATGCTCGGTTTGCCGTTGCCCTGAGCCTTCTTGGCTTCCTTTTCGATTTCGACCAGCTGTTTCTGGAATTCGTGCGCGCGTTTCTCGATCGAGTCGAGTTCGTTGCCGAGGTTTTCCCGTTCGAACTTGGTGTTCGCGTAGGCCGCGGCTTCCTTGCGGGTCTTTTCCGCGCCTTTGAAATCGAACGAGTAGAGCTGGTAGATCGCCAGCGTGCTGAGGCTGCCGAGGCTCGGGCGCTGTCCGGCGACGATCTCCTGGGCCTGTGCAGCGGCCTTGATGTTGGCCTCAGCTTCGGCGCCGGTGCGGGAGTTCTGGGCGAGGGTGAACAGCGCCGGCGCCATCAGCTGAGCGCCGCCCGCCGCCGGTTCCTTGGTCGCCTTCAGGTACTTCGCCCACGATTCGCTGGCTTCTTCGAGCTGGGCGAGGGATTCGGGCGTGTATTCCACCGCGCCGGTTTCCGAGTTGGCGGTCACCAGGGAGTTGCCGGCGTTGATCTGGGCCCTGGTCAGGGCGAGCAGCAGGTCGGCGTCCTGCGGTTCCTTCTTCAGCCTGTGATGGATCGTTGCCGTCTGTTCTTCGAACTGCTTGGTGGCGGAGCTGACGTTGTTGCCGGTTTCGAAGAGGCCGGCGATGTTGACCGGGCCGACCACGAGGAAGAGGCTGGCGCCCATCAGCAGGGCGAGGATCGTGTAGACGAATTTGACGACGTGGCGCCGTTTCCCCCGGATGTCGAAAACCATCCTCCGCTCGCCGTCACCTGCCATCTGCTCTCACTGCTCCTGGGTTGAGGGCTCCGCCACTCCTCCTTCTCCCGGCCGGAAGGCCTTGGCGAGCAAGATACTCAACTCAAACAGAACAAGCAGTGGAACCATCTCGATGATCATCGAGACCGGGTCGACCCCCGGCAGAGCGGCGGCGACGATGGCGATGATCAGGTAGGCGTAGCGGCGATTCGAGGTCAGCTGCTCGATCTTGACGATGCCGAGCCGGGTGACCGCGAGGATCGCCAGCGGCAGCTGGAAGATGAGGCCGCAGGCGAGCATCGTGGTCGAGAAGAAGCTGTAGTAGTCGCGGGCGCGAACCTGGACGTTGAACTGGGTGTCGTTGAAGCCGAGCAGGAACTTGACCGCGGCCGGCAGGACCGCGAAGTATCCGAAGGCGAGGCCGGCGAGGAAGAGGAACGGCGCCATCAGCATGATCGGCAGCACGACCCGCCGCTCGGAATCGCTGAAGGCCGGCAGCAGATAGGCGTAGATCTGGTAGAGGATGATCGGCAGCGAGATGATGATCGCGCCGTAGGCGGCGACCGTGATCGAGGTCGTGAAGGGCTCGCTGATCCCGAAGGTGATCAGCTTCTTGTGGTCGCCCGGCAGTGGCCCGGAGGCGATTTCCAAGAGGATGTGGTTCTGCCAGAAGCAGAGCGCCAGGGCGACGCCGAAGACGACGGCGCAGACGACGATCCGGCTGCGCAGCTCGTCGAGGTGCTCTACGAGGCTGAGCTGATCCTCATGGGAGACCGCCTTGACGCGACGGGGCATCCCCGGCTCGCCTTAACTGCGTTTGTCGTTGACGACCTCGGGCTCGACCGGCGGCTCCACGGGAGCCGGAGCCGGCTCGGTGGGGGCGGCGGCCGGCGGAACGGGGGTCGTCGTGGCCTGGGTCGCGCTGAGCGTTTTGACGTCGGCGTCATCGTCGTCGTGCTTGTCGCCGGTGACGGTGTCGCGGAACTCGCGGATGCCTTTGCCGAGGCTGTTTCCCAGCTCCGGCAGCCTTTTCGGTCCGAACACCACCAGGGCGATGATGAGGACGACGATAATCTCGAGGGGGCCGATGTTTCCGAGCATCTGCCCATGGTAACGGGGTCTGGGGGCGGCCGGATCAGTTCGAGTTGTGCAATCGGATACTCGGTAGTTGGGTTTTCTCGCGGATATTTCCAAAACTGCGGATCAAGTCCGCGCCGTCTGGGTTCGATAGATGACGCATGTCCGAGCCCGGTCACAACCGCACGAAGCCGGCCACAGCGCTGCACATCTGCCCCAGCTGCGGCTCCGCCCTGGTTCAGCCGACCTGCTGGGAGCAGGCCGGGGACCGTGCCCACTGGCGGATATGGCGGCGCTGCCCGGAGTGCGAGTGGTCCTGCGACGGCGTCCACGACGAGCTCGAGATCGACGCCTTCGACGAGCAGCTCGACCGCGGCGCCCACGAGCTGGCCGGCGAGCTGCGGGCGCTGGAGCACTCGAACATGGCCGACATGGCCGGTGCCTTCGTCGCGGCGCTGGCCGTGGACCTGATCGGCGCCGACGACTTCGCCTGACGAGCCGGCGGTCAGCTGTAGCGCTGGACGACGCCGTCGGCGACCAGGCCGAGCAGCTGCCGCTGTTCCGGCTCGAAGCTGGCCGCGTCGAGCCGCCGCTTCGCCGCGGCGACCATCCCCAGGGCGCGCTCCCTGACCTTCTCGAGCGCCCCGGTCGCGGCGATCCGGTCGCAGAGGACCTCGGCCGAGTCGGGGTCGAGGCCGTGCAGGTCGACCGCGCGGATGCCGGGGTCGGCCTTCGCGGCCTCGATCAGCGGCAGCGTGATCGTGCCGTCAAGCAGGTCGGTGCCCCGCGCCTTGCCGGTCCGCTCCGGCGGGCCGGCGACGTCGAGGACGTCGTCGAGCAGCTGGAAGGCCAGGCCGACCTCGGCGCCGAATTCACGCAGATGCGGGTCGTCGTGACCGAGCAGACAGGCGCACTCGAACAGCTTTGCCGTCTTCAACCGGCAGCGATCGAGGTAGCGCCGCTCGGAGATCGAGAGGTCGAAGGCGTCCTGGCGCTGGGTCAGCTCGCCGCGGGCCAGGGCGACGGAGGCTTCGGCCAGCAGCGTCACGGCGCGGCCGTCGCCGGCGTCGGCGAGCAGCCCGAAGGCACGCGAGAAGAGCAGGTCGCCGGTGGCGACGGCGCGGCCGCGGCCAGAGCTGGCGGCGACGGTCGGGTGGCCGCGGCGCAGCGGCGCCTGGTCGAGGACGTCGTCGTGGACCAGGGTCGCCATATGGATCAGCTCGATCGCAGTGGCGGCGCGGACCGAGGCCTCCCCACCGTCCTGGCCGGCGCAGAGCAGGACCAGCATCGGGCGCAGGCGCTTGCCGCCGGCCGCCAGGGTCGCCGCGGCATCCTTGCCGAGCGGGTCGCCGTGACCGGCAACCGTCTCCCGCAGCCGCTCCTCAACCTCGCCGAGACGGGCGGGCAGCCAGCGGCTCGACGCATCGAGGACCGCCGTCACCGGCGGCGGCACCGCCGAGCGTCTGGTCACCCGCGGGTGCCGCTGTGGATCGCGATGATCCCGCCCGCCAGGACCGTGTACCGGATCCGCTCGAAGCCGGCCTGGTCCATCTTCTCGGCCAGGGCCCGGGGGCTGGGAAAGCTGCGGACTGACTCGGGGAGGTAGGAGTAGGCCTCCGAATCGCCCGAGAAGGCACCGAGCAGAGGGACGATGCGGTCGAACCAGAGCGAGTAGAAGGTCGAGAGCGGCGGTCGGGTCGGCTGGGTGATCTCGAGGATCACCAGGCGCCCGCCCGGCCTCAGGACCCGGCCCATCTCCCGTAGGCCACGGTCGAGGTCGGCGAGGTTGCGGACGCCGAAGGCGACGGTGACCGCGTCGAAGCGCTCGCCGTCGTAGGGCAGCTCAAGGGCGTCGGCCCACTCGAACCGCACCCCCTGCGCCTCCCGCGAAGCCGCCTTCTCCCTGGCCAAATCGAGCATCGGCTCCGAGAAGTCACAGCCGACCACGTGGCCGCCGGGGGCTACCCGGCCCGCCAGCTCGAGCGCCAGGTCGCCGGTGCCGCAGCAGACGTCGAGGGCTGGATCGCCGGGGCCCAGCTCGGTCCGCGACGCGGCCCGCTCCCGCCAGCGATGGTGCAGCCCCGCCGTCATCACCGAGTTGAGCGCGTCGTAGTTGCTCGCGACGCGATCGAACATGCGGTTGACCTGCCCCGCGAACTGGGCAGAGTCCCTGGAGGGCTTAGTCGAGTGAGGAGAGGAAATCAGCGAGCTCGTTGAGCTTCTTCGGCGGCAGGTCGCGGAAGGAAGGCATGATACCCGGCCCGATTTCCACCGAGCGGACGATCGCAGCGCGCGGGATCCGCTGCGCGATGTGGGTCAGTTCCGGCCCGGGGCCGTTGTTGCCGTTGTCGCCGATTTTGTGGCAGGCCAGGCAGCCCGACCCGGCCACGACCTCCTTGCCGGCTTCGTACTGGGGCGCGACCTTGAGGTCGATTTCGGTCGGGGAGCCGGCGACCGCGCCGGCGTAGGTGAGGTAGCCCATCGCCAGAATCGTCAGCAGGCCGGCGATCATCGCGATCGGGCGGCGCTCCGGGCGGCGCTCGGGACCGCGGTCATAGAAGGGCAGCAGCAGCAGCAGGACCATGCAGATGGTCGGGATGCCGATCGTCGCGATCGGGACCAGCTCCGGCGGCTTGATCACGCGCAGGACCTCGAAGAGGAAGAAGAAGTACCACTCCGGGCGCGGCACATAGGTGGTCGTGGTCGGGTCGGCCTTGGGCCCCTGCTCGGCGCCGAGGATCAGCGACATCGCGATGATCACGGCGACCACGATCAGCGCCATCGCCGAGTCCTTCAGGACCGCGTAGGGGAAGAACGGCTTCCCCTTCTTCTTGAGGAGCTCGTACTCCTCCAGGTAGTCCTGCTTGTCCCGCGGCTTCACGAGGGAGAGGCTCCGTTGCCGCTGCCGTTGCTCTCGACGCCGGCATCGAGCTGCGCGGTCGGGGTGGCGATTTTCGGCTTGTCGCCGCGGACCCACGGCGGCGCAGTCGTGCCGAGCTTTACGACCAGGTACATGTGGGCGCCGATCAGCGCGATCAGCGCACCTGGCACGAGCAGCATGTGGATCGAGTAGAAGCGGGCCAGCGTCGTCGCCCCGAGCTCAGGGCCGGCGCGCAGGAAGTCACTCAGGTAGGGGCCGACGATCGGGCCGGTGCCGTTGATGTTGATGCCGACGATCGAGGCCCAGTAGGAACGCTGGTCGAACGGCAACAGATAGCCGGTGAAGGCCATCGTCATCGTCAGGATCAGCAGCACCACGCCGATCACCCAGTTGAGCTCCCGCGGGTACTTGTAGGCGCCGAAGAAGAAGGTGCGGCCCATGTGTACGAAGACGAGGATCACCATCACGCTGGCGCCCCACTTGTGCATCCCGTGCACGAACTGCCCGAGCGGGACGTCGTTGTTGATGTGGGCGATCGAGGAGTAGGCCTGGGTCGCCGAGGGCGTGTAGAACATCGCCAGGAAGACCCCGGTGACCGCCTGCACGATGAAGGCGAAGAGGGTGGCGGAGCCGAGCGTGTAGAACCAGTTGGTCCCCTTCGGCACCTTGCGGTAGAGCATCCCGGTGAGGAAGCCGCTGGCGCCGGTGCGCTGGTCGACCCAGGCGAGCACGTCGACGGGCGCCTCCTTGGCCTGGCCGGTGAGGCGCTCGACGTGGGTCTCGCGCTCCGGCGCCGAGGTCTTGAGGTCGGCCGGAGCCTGCCCCTTGGCGCCGCCGTTGGCCCCCGGCTTGGCCGGTTTGCGGAGCGGTGCGGGGACTATCGAGTCGGGAATCTTCGGCATCAGGGGGCTGGGAAGGTAGAGGGCCGCGGCGGGTAGAGGTATTCCCAGATCCCGCCGGTGAACTCGCCGGGGTCGCGGGCGCGGACCGGTTCGAGCTGAGAGGTGACGCTGTAGCGCGGCCCGACCTCGACCTGGCCGTTGCGGACCCGGGTCTGGAACTGGTCGAGCGGGCGCACCGGCGGGCCGCCGATCCGTTTGCCCTGGAAGTCGTAGACCCCGCCGTGACAGGGACAGATGAAGTTGCCTGCCGCCTCGACGAAGCGGACCGGGCAGCCGAGGTGGGCGCAGCGGTTGGAGACCGCGACGTACTTGCCGGGCTCTTCTTCGAGCTGCTTGGAGCTCTTGCGGACGTAGGCGGTGGTCTTGCCGGCGTCGCCGATCCCCTCCGTTTCGGTGAAGACAACTTGGCGGTAGGTGTCTTCGACGAAGTCGCTGACCGGCCCGACCGCCTCCCAACGCTCCTTGCCGCGGTGGAAGATCGGCGCCACGGCGAAGCCGATGGCGGGCAGGACGATGGCGGCGCCGGCGATCCCGCCGAGCCCCTGGGCGGCGATCGTGAAGGCACGGCGACGGGTCATCGACTCGCCCTCGAAGTAGCCGGGAGGGTCGGGCTTCTCCCGCTGCTGCCGGGGAGCCTCGTCGGCCCCGTTCATCTTGTCCGCCTCGTCAGCCACAGTCGTTCGCGCTCGGCCAGGCAGTCTATTGCGTTGGCCGCGCCGCCGACGTCGGAGCCGGTCCGCCTGTCACCGCTACCATCTGCCGCCCCAACGGTTGGGGAGGATAGGGGACAGTGCTCGAACTAGATAGGGAGCCACCAGATGCAGATCGACCTTCGCATTTCCAGGATGTTCGCCGTTGCAATCGTGATTCTGATCGCGGTCGGGGCGCTTGCCGCGCTCGCCGTCGCCGCGCCCGAACAGACCCGCGAAACCTACGCCGCCCAGGTCGAACCGATCTGCAAAGCGAACACCAAGGCCAACGAACGGATCCTCGCCGGGGCTGAAAAGAAAGTCAAAGAAGGCAAGCTCAAGGTCGCCGCGGGCCAGTTCACGCAGGCCGCCACGGCCTTCGGCAAGGCCGTGAAGCAGCTCCGCGCGGTGCCGCAGCCGGTGGCCGACCAGGCGAAGCTGACCAAGTGGCTGGGCTACCTCGGCGACGAGCAGAAGCTGCTGGGCGAAATCGGCAAGGCGCTGAAGGGCGGCAAGAAGAGCCAGGCGGTGAAACTCAAGATCCAGCTCGAACACAACGGCAACCTCGCCAACAACGCCGTGCTCGCCTTCGAATTCAACTACTGCCTGATCGACTCTTCGCGGTTCAGCTGAGCCGCAGCCGCTACCGGCCGGCGATCGCGAGGGCGGCTGAGCGCCAGAGGTCCGGGACCTGCTCCTCCCGGCCCTCGGCGTGAAACTGGGCGCAATCGCTGATCAGGTCGCTGAGGATGGCGACCGCGAGGTCGTCGCCGAGGCCGGCGAGGCGGTCGAGCCCCAGCGCGTAGAGGTAGTCGCCGGCGAGCAGGGCCAGGTCGGAGTCGTGGCCGGCGAGCAGGCGCGGCTCGCCGTAGTGGAGGAGATAGCCCTCGCGCACAGCCTCGACGACCAGCGAGTACTCGCCGGGGTCGGCGGCCGTACGTGGACCGGCGGCCGCGAGCTCGCCAAAGGCCGGCGCCGCGGCCGGGTCGACCACGTGCGGGGAGATCGGGGTGTCCTCTTCGCGGAGCCGGGTGGCGAGGGCGCGAAGCGCGGCGGCGGGATCGCTCACGCCAGCGCCTCCTCGAGCGACTCGGCGGCGGCTTCGAGGGTGCGATCGACGGTCGCCTCGTCGTGGGCGAGCGAGGTGAACCAGGCCTCGAACTGGGACGGCGGCGGATAGACCCCGCGGTCGAGCATGGCGCGGCAGAAGCGGGCATGGGCCTCCGTGTCGCAGGCCTGGGCGCCGGCAAAGTCGCGGACCGGGTCGGGACTGAAGAAGAGCGTGCTCAGGCCGGGGGCCGAGGCAACCTGGAGGGGCCTGCCGGCAGCGAGGGTGGCGAGGCCGGCGGCCAGACGGTCGGTGAGGGCCTCGACCCGCTCGTAGGCCGAGTTGTCGAGCTGGCGCAGGGTGGCGAGGCCGGCGGCCGTGGCCAGCGGGTTCCCTGAGAGGGTTCCGGCCTGGTAGACGTCGCCGGCAGGGGCGATCCGTTCCATGAGCTCGCGCGGCCCGGCGAAGGCCGCCGCGGGCAGCCCGCCGCCGATCACCTTGCCCAGCACCGTCAGGTCCGGTTCGACTCCGTAGAGCTCCTGGGCGCCCCCGCGGGCGACGCGAAAGCCGGTGATGACCTCGTCGAAGATCAGCAGCGCTCCGGCCTCGCGGGTGACGGTGCGAAGGAAGTCGAGGAAGCCGTCCTCGGGCGGCACCACGCCCATGTTGGCGGCGACCGGCTCGGCCAGGAGAGCGGCGACCGGGTGCTCTTCGAGGGCGCGCGAGACCGCCTCGCGATCGTTCCAGGCGACGACGACGGTCGCGGCAGCCTGGGCAGCGGTGACGCCGGGGCTGCCGGGAACGCCGAGCGTGGCCAGGCCGGAGCCGGCTTCGGCGAGCAGGCCGTCGGAGTGGCCGTGGTAGGCGCCGGCGAACTTGACGACGACCTCGCGGCCGCTGATCGCCCGGGCCAGGCGGACCGCGCTCATCGCCGCCTCGGTGCCGGAGCTGGTCATCCGCACCATCTCGACCGAGGGCACGCGCTCGGCCACCTCCGTCGCCAGCGCGACCTCGGCCGCGGTCGCGGCGCCATAGCTCGTCCCCCTCTTGGCCGCCTCGATCACCGCCGAGACGACAGCCGGGTCGGCGTGGCCGAGGATCAGCGGGCCCCAGGACCCGACCCAGTCGAGGTAGCGGTTGCCATCGACGTCGACCAGCCGGCAGCCTTCGCCGCGCTCGACGAAGATCGGCTCGCGGCCGATCTGCCGCATCGCCCGGACCGGAGAGTTGACCCCGCCCGGCATGACGCGGAGGGCTCGCTCGTACAACCCCCCGGAACTAGGAATGCTCACGCTCCCAGCGCGAGTAGTCGTCGGTGAAGTAGTGCAGGCGGATCTTCTTGTACTCGGTCGAGGAGTAGAGGGTGGCGCGGCCGTCGGGGCCGATCCCGCAGTCGTCGGCGATCGAGTCGAGGACCGCGTCGCACTCTTCCTTGGAGCGGCCGTGGGCCATCGTGAAGACGCTGTAGGGCCAGTCCTCATAGGTCGGCCGCTGGTAGCAGTGGGAGACGCCGCGGAAGGAGGCCATGCGGGCGCCGACGTCCATGATCTCGCCGCTGGGGACCTTCCAGACGCCCATCCCGTTGGCGGAGAAGCCGGCGCGACGGTGGTAGAGGATCGCGGCGACACGGCGGAGGATCTTGCGGTCGGTCAGGTCGCGAAGCCGGTTGAGCAGCTCCCCGGTGTCGATGCCGAGCTCGGTCGCGGCCTCGTCGTAGGGCCGCTCGACCGCGGCCATCGGGCCCTGCAGCGCCTTGATCAGGGCGATGTCGTCGGCGCCGTAGGGCTGGGCGTCGAGCTCGCGCGGCGGCGCGGCCTCGACCGCGGCGGCGAGTGCCTCGGTGCCCTTCTCCATCTCCAGGTTCATGTTGATCTTGAACAGGGTCAGGGTCGGCAGCTCGCGCATCGAGGTGGCGCCGGTCTCTCGCATCAGCACCTCGAGCGTGCCGTCGAGGCCGAGCTCGGAGTCGGGTGGGGTGGCGATCGTGAACCAGAGGTTGAAGTCGTGGGTGCGCAGGTAGTTGTGGGAGACGCCGGGGTGGGCGTTGACCGCCTGGGCGGCCCGCTGCGGGTTGTCGGCGTCGACTTTGGCGGCGACCAGCATCGATTCGTAGCCGAGCGCGCGGGTGTCGAAGATCGGCGTGATCTCGCGGATGATGCGACCGTCGAGCAGGCGCTGGGTGCGGGTGAGCACGTCGTCGAGGTCGAGCTCCGTCGCGGCGGCGATCAGCGCAAACGGCTCCGGGTCGAGCGGGAAGTTCGACTGCAGCATGTTCATCAGCCGCTTGTCGGTCTCGTCGAGTGGGATCGCCGAACCGTCCTTGCGGGAGCGGGCCTTCGATTGGGGCGTCTTCACCGAAGCCACGGAGCGGCCTCCTTTGCGTAGTAGGTGACGATCGCGTCGGCCCCAGCTCGGCGGATCGAGGTTAAGGTCTCGAGGACCGCCTGACGCTCGTCGATCCAGCCGTTGGCAGCGGCGGCCTTCAGCATCGAGTACTCGCCGGAGACGTGGTAGGCGGCGACCGGCGCGCCGGTCGCGTCCTTGACCCGGCGGACGACGTCGAGGTAGGGGGTCGCCGGCTTCACCATCAGCATGTCGGCGCCCTCGTCGAGATCGAGCTCGGCCTCGCGCACCGCCTCGGCGGCGTTGGCGGGATCCATCTGGTAGCCGCGGCGATCGCCGAAGTCGGGAGTCGAGCCGGCGGCATCGCGAAAGGGACCGTAGAAGGCGGAGGCGTACTTGGCGCTGTAGGCGATTATCGGCACGCCCGAGTGCCCCTCCTCGTCGAGCTGGAAGCGGATCGAGCCGATCCGGCCATCCATCATGTCGCTGGGGGCGATCGCGTCGGCGCCGGCCTCGGCGTGGGAGATCGCGACTTTTGCCAGCAGCTCGACGGTGATGTCGTTGTCGACCTCGCCGTCGCGGACGAAGCCGCAGTGGCCGTGCGACGTGTACTCGCAGAGGCAGACGTCGGTGATCACCGACAGGTCCGGGTGGGCCTCCTTCAGCGCCCGGACCGCCATCTGCACGACGCCCTCGTCGTCATAAGCGCCCGATCCCGATTCGTCCTTGGCGGCGGGCACACCGAAGAGCAGCAGCGACCCGACTCCGGCGGCGGCGATCGCGCCGGCCTCGTCGACCAGGCCGGAGATCGAGAAGCGCTCGATGCCCGGCATCGACTCGACCGGCTCGCGGATTCCCTCGCCGGCGACGACGAAGGCGGGCTGGATCAGGTGGGCCGGGGACAGCTCCGTTTCACGCACGAGGGCGCGCAGGGTCTCGGTGCGGCGGAGGCGGCGGAGGCGGGTGGCGGGGAACGGCATCGAGGGAATTCTAGGTGGGGGAGGTCACGAGGCCTCTTCCAAGTAGCTTTCTCGCCGATGGAGGGGGCAACCGCCGCGGCGTTGAAAGCTCAGGGACTGGCCAAGCGCTATGGGGACCGAGAGGCACTCAAGGGCGTGACCTTCGAGGCCGGAACCGGGGAGCTGGTGGCGATCATCGGGCCGAACGGGGCCGGGAAGACGACGCTGCTCTCGATCCTCGCCGGGATCCTCAAGCCGGACGGAGGCGAGGTGGTGGTTCCGAGCGGGGGGGTCGGCTGGGTGCCTCAGCAGGCGGCGCTCTACAGGCAGCTGACCGTGGAGGAGAACCTGTTGCTGTTTGCGCGGCTGGAGAAGCACGAAGATCCGCGGGCTTCGACCGAGGAGATGCTCGAGCTGGCCGGGCTGGGCGAGCGACGGGGGGAGATCGTCGCGCGGCTCTCGGGGGGGAATCAGCAGCGGATCAACATCGCGATCGGGCTGCTGTCGCGGCCGGCGGTGTTGCTGCTCGACGAGCCGAGCGTCGGGCTCGATCCGCGCCAGCGGGCGCGGCTGTGGGAGTTCGTCTCGGGGCTCGCCAGGCGCGGGACGACGGTGATCTTCTCCACCCACGACATCCAGGAGGCGGAGCGCTATGGACGGCGGCTGCTGGTCCTGGCCGACGGCGAGTCGCTCTTCGACGGGCCCGCCGAGGAGCTGCGCGAGGCGGTGCGCAGCGAGGCGCCCGAGGCGGCGGACCGCGACTTCGAGACCGCCTTCGTCGCCTACCTCCAGCACCGGGGGCACTGACCGGTGCGCTGGCTGCTGCTCAAGGACCTGCAGATCCTGCGCCGCTCTCCGCTGCAGGCTTTCCTGCTGGTCGCCTACCCGGTGCTGATCGCGGTCCTGGTCGGCTTCGCGATCAGTGGCGGACCGCAGACGCCACGGGTCGCCTTCCTCAACGAAGTCCCCGCCGGAACGCGGGTCAGCGTCGGTGGGCACCAGCTGCCGGCCGCGGGAGTCAGCAACCGGATCTGCTCGCGGGTCGAGTGCGTCCACGTGAGGAGTCGCGCCGAAGCCCTCGACGAGGTCAGCTCCGGCGACGTGCTGGCGGCGCTGATCCTGCCCGCCGACCTCGTCGACAAGATCAACTCGCTCTCGACCCTGACTCCGGGCACGCCCAAGGTCGAAGTGCTCGTCAACGAGGAGGACCCGGTCAAGGCACAGCTCGTCGACGAACGGATCTCGACCCTGCTGACCCAGGCGAACCTGGCGATCGCGCGGCGGGTCGCGACCGAAGGCGGGCACTACCTCAACCTCCTGATCGACGGCGGCACTCTCCCCGTGCTCGGTCAGGGGATCCACATCCTCGGCCTGCGCGCCAGCGCCCAGATCCTCACGGCGCTGGGGCCGGCATTGCCGCCCGGACCGCTGCGCAACTCGCTCGAGCAGGTCGCCGAATTCGCCGCTCAGGCGCGTGACAACCTCGACGTCGCCGGCCCGCTGATCGCTCGCATCGCGCAGCCGATCGCCGTGCACAAGGTCGCCGTCAACGGCTCTTCGCCGCCGCTGGAAATCTTTGCGATCGCCGTCGCGGCGACCCTGACCCTGGCCTTCGTGACCGTCCTGCTCGTTGCCGGCTCACTGGCCCTCGAGCGTGAGGAGAACGCCTTCCCACGCCTGACCCGGGGCCTGATCTCACCGGTCGGGCTGCTCGCTGAGAAGGTGGTGCTGGGGATCGCCGTCGGGCTGGTGGTGACGCTGCTGATGCTGCTCGGCCTGCAGATCTTCGTGCCGCTGCAATGGAGCCGCTTCGGGCTCTGGCTGCTGGCGATCCTGGCCGGAGGTGGGGCGCTGGCCGCGGCCGGGGCGGCGCTCGGGGCGGCGGCGCGCGAGGTCCGCGCCGTCTCCCTGCTGGCCTTCATGGTCACCCTGCCGATCGCCTTCCTCTCATTGGTTCCCTCCGGGGCGGTCGGCTCCGGGATCTATGGCGCGATCAAGGTGGTAACCGCGGCCTTCCCTTTCAAGCCGGCGCTGCAGGCGATGACGGCCGCGCTCGACTCCGCCGGTGGCGGCATCGGCGTGCCGCTGCTCCACCTGGCGATCCTGATCGCCGCCTACGGGCTGCTCGCCCGCTTCGCCCTGCGGCGCTTCGCCGCGGTCTGAGCCGGGAAGCGCGAAGGCCTACCGTCGTGCCTATAGGCCCTTCAACTCTTCAGGCTTGCGGATAGGGTCGGGCCATGCGCGTTCTCTTCATCGGCGACGTCGTCGGCAGCCCCGGTCGGCGCGGGCTGCGCGAGACGATGCCGCGGCTGCGCGAGCAGCACGTGCCGGACCTGGTCATCGTCAACGGCGAGAACTCGGCCGGCGGCATCGGCATCACCGAGCGCACCGCCAACGACCTCTTCGGCGCCGGCGCCGGGGTGATCACCAGCGGCAACCACGTCTACCGCCACCGCGAGGCCTACGGCTTCATCGACAGCGAGGAGCGCCTGGTGCGGCCGGCCAACTACCCCGCGGGAAACCCCGGCCGCGGCCACACGCTGGTCGAGGTGGGTGGGATGCGGGTCGCCGTGATCAACCTCAGCGGCGCCGTCGGCCTGCAGGTCGCCCGTTCTCCGTTCGACACGGTCGACGGCATCCTCGACCGCCTCGAGGCCGACGCGATCATCGTCGACTTCCATGCCGAGGTGACCAGCGAGAAGGTGGCGATGGGCTGGCACCTCGACGGCCGGGTGGCGGCGGTGTTCGGCACCCACACCCATGTGCCGACGGCCGACGGCCGGGTGCTGCCCGGTGGCACCGCTTTCATCTGCGACGTCGGCATGACCGGCTCGCGGACCAGCGTGCTCGGGGTCAAGCCGGAGCAGGCACTGGCCTCGCTGATCACGCAGATGCCGACCCGGTTCGAGACGGCGGAAGAGGACGTCTGGGTGATGGGCGCTCTCGTCGAGGTCAACTCGAGGGGACTGGCTGACTCTTTCCAGCAGGTGATGGTTCCGGCTCCGCCGCCGTCTCAGTCCTGACCGCCGCGATCGCGACCAGCAGCAGCGGGTAGAACCAGACGATGTAGAGGTA
Organism: uncultured Solirubrobacterales bacterium; assembly: GCA_963735235.1. Classification (GTDB taxonomy): domain Bacteria; phylum Actinomycetota; class Thermoleophilia; order Solirubrobacterales; family 70-9; genus VAYN01. Next base: position 168,045 of record CAVTKD010000010.1, read on the forward strand.
GAACCAGTGATGCATCGTCAGCTGCAGGGCGATCAGGAGGGCAGCGCCCAGGGCGGCCACCTGCACCAGGGACTTGCGTTTCGGGACGAACGCGAGGAGCAGGGACAGGCCCGCGGTGGCGGCGAGGGTCGCGATGCGGAGGGGTTCCAGCGACGGAACCTGACCCCAGATGCTGAAGGGGGACTCCCGTCCGGCCTGGTAGGCGATGGTGCGTTCATAAAACGTGTGGAGGCCCGGATTGATCGCGGGCCACAGCATCACGACCACCGAAACGGTCAGGAAGCTGGCGAAGAACACGAGACGCCCGGGCCATCCGGTGAGGGGTGCCGAGAACGAATACCTCGCCCGCAGGCGCCCCTCACCGGATGGCCCGCTCGCCTCGTAGGTGAGGAGCATCGGCACCAAGAGCACGGGAGCGAACTTGGCGAAGGTCGCCAGCGCCGCCATCGCGCCACGGGCCATGGGTCTGGCCAGCACCAGCAAGGTCGCGACGAGCAGCATCGCGACCAGGGCGTCGTTGGAGTTCGACTCCAGGGTGAAGGCGGTGTAGGGGTACGCGGCCCAGCCGAAGGCGAGGATCGCGGCGAGGCGACGCCCGGCGGGTCCGGGACGGATGCGGATCCCGAGCAGGATCAGGAAGGCGAAGGTGGCGAGGTCGAAGAAGACCGCGGCGCCGTGGGCGGCCGGCAGGTCATCCCAGCTTCCCGACCAGGGCCAGATTCGCTCGAAGGGGACGTATGCGTAGTAGTTGACCGGGCCGTAGGTGTCGCCCTCGGAGACGTCTTCGGGGAAGTTGTCGTAGATAGCTTCGCCGTGGGCGAGCCGGTCGGCGCCGACGACGCTGGCGTAGCCGACGTCGATCGCGCCGGAGTCGGCGACGTTGAGGCCGACCCGGAGCCCCATCAGAAAGAGGGCGGCGATCAGCATCCAGGCGACCGGCCAGACCGGTCGCAGCCCCTCGCCACGGCCGCGGAAGCCGATCCACAGCGCCCGCCCCAGCAGGTAGAGGAGTACCGGGTACTGGAGCGGCACCGAGACGCCGATTTCGGCGCGGTTGAAGAAGAAGTGCGAGATGCCGAAGCCGAGCAGGACGGCGAGGTCGAGATTGGCGACCCGCCATAGCCGGCGCCAATCGACGAGGCCGAGCAGGAAGAGTGCGCAGAGCGGCAGGAAGACATAGGGGGCGTCGAGCTTGTGGCCGAAGGCGCCGGAGTATCCGCGGGCCATCTTCCAGGCGACCTGGTAGCCGGTCCACGACTCCGTGACCTCGCCGCTGTGCGGATCGACCAAGACCAGCGCCACCTCCTTGCCGGCGGCGAAGTAGGCGACCTCCCAGTGCCCTTCGACCATGCTCGCGCTCGGGGCCAGCCCGGGGTTCTTCTCCCGCTCCTCGATCGTCTTCGGGTCGTGGGCGGCAACTTCGATCGCCTTCGTTTCCGAGATCTCCCTGACGCCAGAAGCGTCAGCCGTCCCCATCGGAGCCAGTGCCGCTGCGGACACCAGCACGAGAAGGAAGGCCAGGACCGCGTGAGGGAGGCGACCCATGGTCATCCCTTCTGCGCGAGCCCGAAATGCTCGAGCACCGCCGGGGCAACGTCGCGCAGGGTCCACTGGTCGCGCTCGTTGGCGGAGGCCGGGCCGCAGCCGACGAAGAGCAGCGGACCGAGCGAGTCGCCGGCGTGCAGGGCACCGTGGCTGCCGCCGCCGGCGTGGGTGACCCCGCCCCAGTCGACCGCCTCGAAGCCGGGCTCCAGGGAGACGATGAAGTCACCTGAGTGCGGCGCGGTCAGGGCCGACCAGACGCGGGCCAGCGGGTCCGGGTAGTCCTCGCTGCGCAGCCGGCTGTCCTCGATCGTCGCGGCCAGCACCGCCTCCTCGCCCTCGATCTCCCAGCGCCCACCCCGCAGGTCGGCGACGACTTCGCCGGGGCGGAAGCGGAAGCACTCCCCCATCCGCTGGACGGCCGCCCACTCGCCTCCCGTCGGCGGCATGCCGGGCTCCTCGCGGCGCAGCGGCCGGCCACCGGAATCCTCGAGGCGGCAGACCAGGTCGACCCCCTCGATCTCCCCCAGCCGGGTCCCGACCGCGACGGGGTCGGCCTGCTCTCCCTCCCCCGACAGCAGGTAGATGTGGGCGGCCCGGCCGGTCGGGCTGACCGCCAGCTGCGCCAGCTCGGGCCGATCGTCGGAGGGCTGCAGCACCGACCAGTCGTGGCCCAGCAGCTCGGCCAGGGGCAGGCCGCGGTGGACCGGCGTCTGGGCGTGGTCGGCGACGAGGATCAGCGCGTGATCCTCGAGGAAGACGTCGAGCCCACCGCAGGCCTCGACGAACTTGGCGAAGCAATGGTCCGCCTTGGCGATCGACTCGACGCTCGCCTCCGGCCCGTGGCGGTGCGAGTAATTGTCGTTGTCAGGCAGGGAGAGCAGCAGGAAGTCGAAGCCGTCCTCCTCTGCCAGCTCCGCCGCGCAGCAGGCTGCGTAGCCGTCGCGGTTGCCGGGGATCGAGGTCGACTTGCAGGGCACCTCACGGCTGGCGTAGAGGTCGCCGTAGAAGAGCTCGGTCGGGCCCCAGGTGTGGTGGCGGAACTTCAGCCTGGTCGCGTCGACGGCGCGGCGCAGCAACCCGTCGAGCGAGACCTCGTGGCGGTGACGGCCACGGTAGATCAGGAACGGCGTGCAGGCCGTGCGGACACCGGCGTCGTCGAGCTGCTCGAAGAGGGTCTCGACCTCCGGGCTGAGGTGAGCCAGGTTCATGTTGTAGACGAGGTCGTAGAGCGCCCGGAAGACGCCGACCGCGCGGGTCGCCTCCAGCGAGGAGCCGTACTCGACGTAGCGCCGCTCCAGCCGGTGGTACCAGTTCATGCCGCTGATCCAGTGTCGGTCCGAGCCGACGCCGGTGACCATCTCCGAGCAGGCGACCGGCGTCACCGAGGGGAAGCTGGAGACGCAGTCGGGGATCAGCACGCCGCGCTCGAGCAGCGCCGCGAAGGTCGGGGCACGCTCCTCCTCCACCGCGCGCAGCAGCATGTCCGTGCGCAGCGAGTCGACGTAGGTCAGGACCAGCTTCTTGGCCACCGGCATGGGCCGAATGATGGTCGACCGGGGCGGTCGGCTAGCGCAGGACCCGGAGCCCGGCGTGCTTGCGCTGCGCGCGGCGGCGGCGGCTGATGCCGAGCCAGGCCAGGGCGATCACCACGAGGACGACCAGGATCGGCAGCAGCAGGGCCAGGGCGAGAACGACCAGCGCCGCGAGGGCGACGATGAAGCCGAGGGCACCCGCGCCGCTGCCCTCGCGGCGACTGGCCCCGTAGACGAGGTCGCTGATGACGAGGCAGGCGCTGCCGGCGGCGACTGCCGCGAGCAAGGCGCCGAGGGCGCCGTCGATCAGGAAACCGACGACGAGGCCGATCACCACGGCCAGCAGGGTCATCCGGCCGCGGGCCGAGCCGTGGGTGCCGGTCGTGCCGGCGAGCATCCCGATCGCGATGCCGCTGCCGAGGTCGGAGAGAAAGTCCACGTGCGAAAACCTAACCGCCCCGGCGCGGGCGTGTCGATCCGCCACACTTCCGTGCATGAGTGAGGTGCCTCCGCCCCCGCATCGCCGTCGTGCCCACACGAGCACGCGCGACCTCGAGCGCTACGCCGGCCTCTTCGCCGAGCGGACCAGGGTGATGCGCTCCTCGGCGATGCGCGACCTGATGGCGATCACCGCCCGGCCGGAAGTCATCTCGCTGGCCGGTGGCCTGCCGGACACCTCGACCTTCCCGCCCAAGAGCTTCGCCGCGCAGATGACCCGGATCGCCCAAGAGTCCGCCGCCGAGGCGCTCCAGTACGGGCCGACCGAGGGCTTCGAAGAGACCAAGGACTGCATCGTCGAGGTGATGGGCGCGGAGGGGATGCTGGTCGACCCCCACGACGTCATCGTCACCACCGGCGGACAGCAGGCGATCGACCTCGTCTGCAAGACGCTGGTCGATCCCGGCGACGTGGTGATCTGCGAGGCGCCGACCTACCCCGGCGCGGTGCCGGTCTTCTGCAGCTACCAGGCCGAGGTGGTCCAGGTCGAGTGCGATGAGGAGGGGATGCGGATCGGCGACCTCGAGCAACTGCTCGGCGAGCTGCGGACGGCGGGCAGGCGACCGAAGTTCATCTACACGGTGCCGAGCTTCCAGAATCCGGCCGGAGTGACGATGTCGCTGGAGCGGCGGCGGCGGCTGGTCGAGCTGGCGCGGCTGCACGAGCTGCTGGTCATCGAGGACAACCCCTACGGGCTGCTCCGCTACGGCGGTGAGGCGCTGCCGCCGCTCTACCAGCTCGATGGTGGCGACTTCGTCATCTACATCGGCACCTTCTCGAAGATCCTCTCGCCGGGGATCCGGCTGGGCTGGGCGGTGGCGCCGCCGCCGGTGATGGAGAAGATCGTGCTCGGCAAGCAGGCGGCCGATCTCTGCACCTCCACCCTGACCCAGTACTTCGTCCGCGAGTACTTCGCCGAAGGCCACTGGCGCCAGTACATCGGCGACCTGGTCGAGCTCTATCGCGGCCGTCGCGACGTGATGCTGGAAGCGCTGCGCGAGCACTTCCCGGCGGAGGCGAGCTGGACCGAGCCCGAGGGCGGCCTCTTCATCTGGGCGACCCTGCCCGAGTACATCGACACCGGTGATCTGCTGGCCAAGGCGCTGCGCGCCGACGTCGCCTTCGTCCCCGGCCAGGCTGCCTACATCGACGAACGCGGCCGCAACTCGATGCGCCTCAACTTCTCCGGGGTCGACGCGGGTGAGATCCGCGAGGGCATCCGCCGCATCGGCAAGGTCATCGCCGAGCAGGTCGAGCTCTACGGCGCCCTCACCGGCGAGCCACCGGCGCAGGCTCGGGCGGCCGAAGCGGGCGGCGCCGACGTCCTTCCCTTTCGCAAGACGGGCGAGGCCGGCGGGTGAAGGTCGCGGTCCTCAAGGGCGGCCGCTCGCTGGAGCGTGGTGTCTCGCTGCGCTCCGGCGCCCGCGTCGAGGATGCGCTGGGGCGCCTCGGCCATGACGTTCTGGCGCTCGACGTCGGCGCCGACCTGGTCGCTCGCCTCAGCGCCGAGGCTCCCGACGTTGCCTTCGTCGCCATGCACGGAGTCGGAGGTGAGGACGGCACCGCGCAGGAGCTGCTGGAGATTCTCGGCATCCCCTTCACCGGCCCCGGGGCCGCCGCCTGTGCCCGCTGCATGGACAAGGTCCTGGCCAAGCACGCGATCCGCGAGGCCGGGCTGGCGACGCCTGACTGGTTCGCCTTCAACGAGACGGCCTTCCGCGAGCTTGGCGCCGCCGACGCCCTGGGCGGGCTCGAGCAGAGCCTCGGCTTCCCGCTGGTCGTCAAGCCGAGCCGCGGCGGCTCCTCGCTGGGGGTCAAGTTCGCCGCCTCCGCGGCGGAGGTGCCGCAGGCGCTGGTCTCGGCCTTCAGCTACGACAGCCGGGTCCTGCTCGAGCGCTTCGTCGAGGGCCGCGAGCTGGCGGTCAGCGTGCTCGACGGGGAGGCGCTGCCGGTGGTCGAGGCGCTGCCGGCGGAGGGCGACCGCTATGACTTCGAGGCCCGCTACGCGATCGGCCGCACCCGTTTCGTCTGCCCGGCCGAGCTGACCGAGGAGGAGCAGGCCGGGGTCACCGAGGTCGCGCTCGGCACCTACAGCGCGCTCGGCTGCTCCGGCTTCGCCAGGGTCGACCTGATCCTCGGCGGCGCTGGGCCGCAGGTGCTGGAGGCCAACGCGATCCCCGGTCTCACCGACACCAGCCTGCTGCCGCAGGCGGCCGAGGTGGCGGGGATGGGCTTCGAGCGGCTGGTCGAGCGGATCGTCGACCTGGCGCTGAAACCGGCTGCCGCCTAGGAGTCCTCGCCGCGGGCGAAGTCTTCCGGCGTGACCTCATCGAGGAACTCTTTGAACTTGTCGACGACCTCCTCGGTGTCCTCGACCTCGTGCTCGAACTCGATCGCCGACTCCTCGATCACCTCCTCCGCCGCGAAGATCGGGGCGGAGACGCGAACGGCGAGGGCGAGGGCGTCGGATGGGCGCGAGTCGATCTCGACCTCGGTGCCGTTGACCGAGACCGTGATCGAGGCGAAGAAGGTGTTGTCGCGCAGCTCGGTGACGGAGACCCGCTCGCATTTGGCGTCGAGCTGGTCGAGCACGTCGGAGAGCAGGTCGTGGGTCATCGGCCGCGGCGTCGCGGCTCCCTGCAGCTTCATCAGGATCGCAGCCGCCTCGGGGTGGCCGATCCAGATCGGCAGGAAGCGGTTGCCGTCAACGGTCTTCAGCAGCACGATCGGCTGCTTGCCGACCATGTCGAAGCTGACGCCGTAGATCTGCATCTGCTGCACGAGAAACGCTCCCAGCCGTGGTGGAGAGCCATTATAGGTCGGCGAAATGGGCGATCCTGGATTCGAACCAGGGACCTCGTCCTTATCAGAGACGCGCTCTAACCAACTGAGCTAATCGCCCGCGAGCCGGCGATGATAGCGGCGTCGCGGCGGCCGCTTCAGCCGCGTGTCAGCCGGCGTTGCGGCGCAGCGCGCGGGCGAGCGCGTTCGCTTCGGCGATGTCGTCGAAGCGAAGCTCGGCGACGATCGCCTCGCCCTTGGCGCGAACCCGCACCTCGTGGCCCAGCGCCGCCTCCAGCGCATCCTCGGCGGACTCCAGCGCAGCTGCCTGCTCCGGATCGACTGCGACTCGCCTCGGCCTCGCTTTTGGCTGGCCAGCCAGCTTAACCCTGTTCTCGGTCTCGCGGACCGACCAGCCGGCGCGAATCGCGTCACGTCCGAGGCGGCGACGCACGTCGTTGCCGCTGGCCCCGAGCAGAGCACGGCCGTGGCCCTCGCTGAGCTCGCCGGCCTCCAGTGCGGTCAGCATCTCGTCGGGAAGCTCGAGCAGGCGGATCAGATTGGAGACGGCGGGGCGGCTGCGTCCGACCCGGCGAGCGAGCTCCTCTTTGGTCAGTCCCAGCTCCTCGACGAGGGCCGCGCAGGCCCGTGCCTCCTCGATCGGGTTGAGGTCCTCGCGGACCATGTTCTCGATCAGCGCCGCCTGCAGGCGCTCAGCCTGCTCCTGGTCGCGGACCACGGCGGGGACCTTCTCGAGCCCGGCCTGCTGCGCGGCTCGCCAGCGCCGCTCGCCGGCGACCAGCTCGTAACTGCCGTCGGGGAGAGGTCGGACCAGCAGCGGCTGGACGACGCCGCTGGCCTCGATCGAGGCGGCGAGGGCGGTCAGCGCCTCGGGGTCGAACTGGGTTCGGGGCTGGTCTGGATTCGGCTTGATCAGGCCGACGGGGAGCTCGAGCAACTCGCCCGCATCGCCGCTTGCCGCTTCCGGCAGGATTGCCGCGAGACCACGCCCGATGCCCCGTTTGGTGCCGCTAGCCACGACTGGAGAGCTCCTTGGTAAGGGCGCGGTAGGCGACGGCGCCTCGGGAGGAAGGTGCGTGCTCGGTCACCGGCAGACCATAACTCGGCGACTCGGCGACTCGGACGCTGCGCGGGATCACCGTCTCGAAGACCATTCCGGGGAAGTGCTGGCGCAGTTCCGCCTCGACGTCGCGGGCGAGCCTGGTGCGCTCATCGTGCATGGTCACCAGCAGGCCCGAGACCTCGAGGGTGGGGTTGAGCTCACGGCGGATCAGGCCCAACGTCTCGAGGAACTGGACCAGGCCCTCCAGGGCCAGGTACTCGGCCTGGACGGGCACGATCACGCGGTCGGCGGCGACCAGAGCATTGACGCTGACCGGGCCCAGTGCCGGCGGGCAGTCGATCAGGGTCACCGCGAAGCGCTCGCGCACGGGGCCGAGGCGCTCCCGCAGCCGGGTCTCGGAGCCCTCGATGCGCGGCAGCTCCACCGCGGCGCCGGCGAGGTCCTTGCTGGCGGGGACCAACCAGAGGTTGTCCGGCCCGGCGGGGCGGGCCGCCTCGGCCACCGAGACCTCACCGGTCAGGCAGTCATAGGAAGAGGGGTGCGCGTCTTTTTCGCCACCGAGGGCAACCGTCGCGTTGCACTGCGGATCCAGGTCCACCAGCAGCGTCTGCTCGCCCCTCGCGGCCACACACGAGGCGATGTTGACGGCCGTGGTCGTCTTGCCGACGCCGCCCTTCTGATTTGCCACCGCGTAGACCGTTCCCATCTCCGGGCCACCTTAGTTATCCGCGCGTATCGGAGAGAGGTCGGATAGCCTGCGCCCCGTGCCCGATGCCGCCGACTGGCCCGATACCCCCGCCGACCGTGTCCGCGAGCTGGTCGAGGGCGTTCTCGACGAGCTCGATCTCGACGGTGAGGTAGCAATCGAGGAGGAGGACGACCGGATCGCCGTCAACGTCGAAGGCGAGGACGACTACGGCCTGCTGATCGGCAAACGGGGCCAGACGATCGACGCCCTGCAGCTGCTCTGCTACCAGGCCGCCTTCCGCGGCCTGCGGGAGCGCAAACGGGTCGTCGTCGATGCCGCCGGCTACCGCGAGCGCCGCCGCGAGACGCTCGAGAGCCGCGCCGACCGCGCCGCCGAGCAGGCCTTGAGCGCCAACCACGTCGTCGAGATGGACCCGATGAGCGCCCAGGAGCGGCGCGTCGTCCACGAGCGCCTCAAGGAGCGCGCCGGCGTCGAGACCTACAGCGAGGGCGACGAGCCTCGTCGCTGCGTAGTGGTCGCCCCCCTCGTCGCGGAGTGACCCCGGACCCCACCGCGTCGCTCGATCCCGCCGCCCGCGAGGCGCTGGGCAAGGTCCTGGAGTTGCTCGCCAAAGAGCGCGCCTCGGTCAGCTCCGTCGTCGACGAGCGCGCTTGGAGGGTCCACGTAGCCGACAGCCTCACCGGCCTCGAGGTTCCGGAGCTTCAGCGGGCAACCCGCATCGCCGACGTTGGAGCCGGAGCCGGCTTCCCCGGCCTGGCTCTTGCAGCAGCCCTCCCCAACGCCCAGATCGACCTGATCGAGTCGATCGGCCGCAAGTGCGCCTTCATGGGCCGAGCCATCGCCGCGGCCGGAATTCCCAATGCAACTGTCCGCGACACCCGCTCCGAGGACTGGGCATCCGCGGACGGCGGTGAGGCTTATGACGTCGTCACCGCCCGAGCCGTGGGCCGTCTCTCGACCCTGGCCGAGCTCGCATCCCCACTCCTGAAGCCAAACGGCGTCCTCATTGCCTGGAAGGGCAAACGCGACGAGGACGAGGAGCTCCAACTCAAGAAAGCGTCAGACGAGCTGGCCATGGCGTCAGGGTCGATCCTCAACGTCGGCGACCGCGCCGGCAGCCAACACCGCCATCTCCACGTCATCAGGAAGGTCGGTCCCACGCCGGCCAACCTCCCTCGTAAGCCTGGAATCGCCAAGAAGCGCCCCAAGGGCTGACCGCCAGCCTGGGTCTCCTCGAACAAGGCCGCTCAGCGAGGCGAGGCGCTCGGCCTCGGCTATCGCCGCTTCTTCTTCTTTTTCGGTGGCGGCGGAGGTGGCTTAGCCGCAGCAACCTGCGCGGGAGTGGCGACCACCGGCGCCGGAATGATCTTCTGGACCGTGTACTGCTGTCCGATCGTCCAGACATTGGTCGTGATCCAGTAGACGATCAACCCGGCGGGGAAGCTGATCACGAAGGGCACGAAGACCAGCGGCAGCACGAACATCATCGTGCGCTGGCTTTTGTCGGCGGTGACCGACATGAAGTAGCCCGAGGCCAGCTGGGTGCCGACGTAGAGGACCAGCAGCACGATCAGGACGCTGCCGGTCGCCTTCGCGGTCAGGTCCGGGATGAAGCCGAAGGCCGCCTGGCCTTCGGTGCAGCCCGCGGAACCACAGCCGATGTCGCTGGGCAGCTCATGGCGAAGGACGGAGAAGAGGGTGATGAAGACCGGCAGCTGGGCGACGAGCGGGATGCAAGAGGCAAAGGGGTTGACTTTGTTCTCTTTGTAGAAATTCATCATCTCTTGCTGCATGCGCTGTTTGTCGTTTTTGTATTTGGCCTGCAGTTCTTTGATCTGCGGCTGCAGCGCCTGCATCGCGCGCATGCCTTTGAGCTGTTTGTAGGTCAGCGGGATCAGCAGCGCCCGCACGGTGACCGTGAGGGCGATGATCGACATGCCCCAGCTGAGGCCGGCGTTGTCGTGGAAGAACTGGAGGACGGAGTTGGCAACGTCGACCAGCGGCTGCAGGATGTTCGCGGCCGGCAGGATCATGAGTGCGCCTCTCCGTGGTGCTGTGCCGGGTCGACCGGTCCCACCCGCAGCGTGAAGTCGCGGGGAACCGGGTCGAAGCCGCCATGACTGAAGGGGTTGCAGCGCAGCACCCGCCAGGCGGCGAGCAGGAAGCCGCGGAGGATGCCGAAGCGCTCCACCGACTCGGTCGCGTAAGCGGAGCAGGTCGGCTCGTAGCGGCAACGGCGCGGTCGCGAGGGCGAGATCCAGCGCTGGTAGGCGGCGATCGGCGCCAGGACAATCCGTTTCACGTGGAACGCCCCCCGGCCGGAGTGCCCGCCAACGCCTCTTCAAGGCTCTTGGTGACTCCGGCGGTTCCCTCGCGGTCGATCAGGTCGCCGATCTCCGAGCGGGCGACGATGACGAAGTCGTGGCGATCGGGCAGGCGGTCGGAGAGGCTCCAGAAGGCCTCGCGGAGTGCCCGCTTGACCTTGTTGCGGTCGACTGACCCGCCGACCTTGCGGCTGACCGAAACGCCCAGCCTCACGTCCTCGCGCTCCTCGTCGCGGCGAGGGAAGGTGTAGAGGATGAGGTAGCGAGTCGCATGTGATGAGCCGTCGCGGTAGACGCGGTCGAACTCACCGCTACGCGAGAGGCGACGGCGCTTCGGCGCCATCTAGGGGGTGAGGCGCTTCCGCCCTTTGCGCCGGCGTCGTTTGAGAATCGCGCGGCCGCCGCGAGTACTCATCCGCGCTCGAAAGCCGTGCGTCTTTGCGCGCTTCCGCTTCTTAGGCTGATAGGTCCTCTTCATGCCGGCGGAAGTATACGGACGCCGCCCTGAAATCTTTTCTGCGGGATTTGCGGGGGGCAGGGACGCTGCACCCAGGCCCGCCGCTATGGTCGCCGACCAGGTGCCAGATGACTCCTCCAGACACGAACTCGACGCCCTTTGGCGGGCGACCCAGGACCGGCTGCGAGCCTCTGTGCCGGACTCGACCTACCGCCTCTGGCTGGAACCGCTGCAGGCCATCGGTGCGGCCGGTGACACTCTCTACCTAGCCGCTCCGGAGGGGATTCGCGCCTGGGCCGAGCGGCGCTACGCCTCGCTGATCGGCGAAGCCCTTGTTTCTTCCGGGACCGAGATCCGCAGAGTCAGCTTCAGCGCCGAGGGGGAGGGGCCCGGCGGCGCGGCCCTCGCTATCGACGGTGCCGAGCTCAACCCCAACTACACCTTCGACCGCTTCGTCATCGGCAGCGGCAACCGGCTCGCCCACGGCGCTGCCCTGGCGGTGGCCGAGGCGCCCTCGGAGGCCTACAACCCGCTCTTTCTCCACGGACCCCCGGGACTCGGCAAGACCCACCTGCTGGCGGCGATCGCCAACTACCTCCGAGCCAACGCGCCGGGGCTGAGCGTCCGCTACACCACCGCCGAGTCCTTCACCAACGAGTTCGTCGCCGCCCTGCGCTCGACCGGCGCCGATGGCTTCAAGGCCCGCTACCGGGACATCGACGTGCTGCTGATCGACGACGTCCAGTTCCTCGAGGGCAAGCCCCACACCGAGGAGGAGTTCTTCCATACCTTCAACGCCCTCTACGAGTCGGGTAGCCAGCTGGTCCTCTCCGCCGACCGCATTCCCAGCGAGCTCTCGACCCTCGCCTCGCGCCTGCGCGACCGCTTCGAGTGGGGGCTGACCGTCGCCGTCGAGCCGCCCAACCTGCCGACGCGGCTGACCGTCCTGCGCCGACTCGTTCAGGAGGCCGGGGTCGAGATCGCCGATGCCGATGCGCTCTCCGAGCTCGCCCAGCGGATCGACGCCAACGTGCGCCAGCTCCACGGCGCCCTGACCCGGGTCATCGCCCACGCCTCGTTGATGGCGCGGCCACTCAGCTCCGAGCTGATCGCCGAAGTGATTCCCCGCGCCCGCTCCGCCCAGGCCACCTCGGTCGAGGAGATCCAGCAGCAGGTTGCCGAGAGCTTCGGTATCTCGCGTGCCGAGCTGATCGGCTCCAGTCGGGCGGCGACCCCGCTCCGCGCCCGCCAGGTGGCGATCTTCCTCACCCGCGACATGACCGACCTCTCCCTGCTCCAGATCGGCCGCCTCTACGGAGGCCGCGATCACTCGACCGTGCTCAACTCGCTGCGCCGCATCGAGGCGGGCATGGGCGACGACGCCGTCCTCGCCGACCGTGTCCAGGAGTTGCGCGGCACTATCCACAATCCATCGCTCGGTCAGGCCTGATGGCCGATGGCACTGCAAGAATCATTCTTTTCCCACAGTCGCCTGCACAGGCTTCGAACCGCGCCCCGAGGCCAAATCCTCGCTGCCCGGCACTCTTTCCACAGCCACTAATCCAACTCAAGAAGGCACTCACCACTTGAAGCTCACGACCAAACGCGAAGAACTCGTCGCCAAGCTCTCGATCGTCTCCAGGGCGGTTTCGACGCGCGCCGCCACCCAGGCTCTCTCCGGCGTCCTCCTCACTGCCGGCGAGGACGGCGTGACGCTGACCGCCACCGATCTCGACATGGGCCTGGAAACGACCCTGCCCGCGAACGTCGCCGGCGAGGGCTCGGTGCTGCTGCCGGGCCGGCTGCTGGCCGAGGTGGCCCGTTCGCTTGCCGACCAGACCGTGGAGATCGAGTCGCGGGAGGCCGAGCACGATGTCGAGATCCGCAGCGGCAGTTCCAGCTTCCACCTGCGGACGCTGCCCGCCGAGGACTTCCCGAAGCTGCCGTCGGTGGACGGTGAGCCGGGGCTGAAGATCCCAGCCGCGGCCCTGGGCGCCAGTATCGACCTCGTCGCCCGCGCCGCCTCCCGCGACGACATGCGCCCCGTCCTGACCGGCGTCTTCGTCGCCGCCAGCGGCTCGGAGATGACGATGGTCGCCACCGACTCCTACCGGCTGGCGGTCAAACGGACCGAGCTGGAGAGCGAGCTCGGCGGCGAGATTGACGCCAACATTCCAGCGCGGGCCCTGCGTGAGCTCGGGCGAATCCTCTCCTCGGAGGGCGTCGAGGAGGCCTCGGTCTCGCTGCAGACCAACCAGGCGATCTTCGAGGCAGGGTCGATCACCCTCACCACGCGGCTGATCGAGGGCCAGTTCCCCAACTTTCGACAGCTGCTGCCGGAGTCCTACGAGCACGATGTGCGCCTGCCTCGATCCGACTTCCTCGACGTCACCCGCAGGGTCAGCCAGCTGGCCCAGCGCAACGCGCCGCTGCGCCTCTCCTTCGCGCCCGGCGAGCTGACGGTGGCGGCGGAGACGCCTGACGTCGGCGATGCCGAGGAGACGATGCCGGCGGCCTTTGAGGGCGAGCCGCTGGAGATCGGCTTCAACCCCGAGTTCCTCAAGGAGGGAATCGAGAGTGTCGCCGGCGAGGAGATCCTGCTGCGGCTGATCTCACCGCTGCGGCCAGGGCTGCTGCAGCCGGTCGAGGGCGAAGACTTCCGCTACCTGGTGATGCCGATCCGCCTCAACGTGTGAGGCCGGTGGCCGGTGCTCGTCACCGCGATCGAAGCGCGGCCGCTGCGCAGCCTCGAGCAGTTCCGGGTTGAGCTCGAACCGGGCATAACCAGCATCATCGGCCCCAACGGGGTCGGCAAGACCAACCTCGTCGAGGCTCTCTACTTCGCGCTCACCGGCCGCTCGTTCCGGACCTCCGACCGCCGCGACCTGATCCCCTTCGGTGCCTCGCTGGCGCGGGCGGAGGCGACGGTCCGCGACGAGGACGGGTTGGAGCGCCGGCTGCTGGCGTCCGTCAGCCGTACCGAGGGCCGCCGCCACCTGCTCGACGGCGGCCCGGCCGACCCCGCGACCCTGGCCCGCAGCCGCCCGCCGGTGGCGGTCTTCGCGCCTGACCGCCTGACCCTGATCAAGGGCCCACCCGGCGAGCGCCGCGCCCACCTCGACGGCTTCGCGGCGGCGCGCTGGCCGGCCCGGACCGAGCTGCGCAAGCGCTACGGCCAGGCCCTGGCCCAGCGCAACGCGCTGCTCTCGCGCCTGGCCGCCGGCTTTGGTGACAGCGAAGAGCTGAGCGCCTGGGATTTCAGCCTGGCCGAGGTCGCGGCGCCGCTCGTGGCCGCCCGCGAGGAGGCGATCGCGGAGCTGAGCGGGCCCTTTGCCGCAGCCGCGGCCGAGCTGGGACTGGAGGGCGGCGCGAGGCTCGAGTACGCACCGCGGGCGGGCGGATCCGTCGAGGAGATACGTGCCGGTCTGGAGGAGCGCCGCGAGCAGGACCTGCGCATGGGCCGTAGCTCCTGGGGGCCGCACCTCGACGAGCTCAAGATCGAGACTGCCGCCCGCTCGCTGCGCCGCTACGGATCCCAGGGCCAGCAACGCGCCGCCCTGCTGGCCCTGCTCTTTGCCGAGCGCGAGGTGCTGCTTAACGCCCGCCGGGTGACCCCGTTGCTGCTGCTCGACGACGTGATGAGCGAGCTTGACCCGGGTCGCCGCGATCGCCTCGTCGCCCGCCTCGACGACGGCGGCCAGGCTCTGATCACCGCCACCGACGAGGAGTCGTTGCCGGCAACAGCTCTGGCCTCGGTGGTCCGACTGCCGCCCCCGCCCCTGGCGGCCGCGGTGGCGGCATGAGCAGGCGCCGGGCTCCCCGCGAAGCCTCCACCGCGTTTCGCGCGGCACGCGACCGCGTCGCGCCTCGGACCGGCCTGGCCGCCGTGCAGGCCGCCTGGAGCGACGCCGTCGGCGAGCGGATCGCGGCGGTCGCGACGCCGGTCTCCGAGCGCGCCGGCACGCTGACGATCGAGTGCGCCGACCCGGTTTGGGCGCAGGAGCTCGACCTGATGCAGGGACAGCTTTTGGAGCGACTGCGGGAGGAGTTGGGGGAGCGAACGCCCACGGCCCTCAAGGTCCGCACCAAACGCGACCGTTCCTAGTCACAGTTTATGCACGATTTGCAGGGAATTTGTTTCACCTATCCCCGTCTTCCGAAGTGCTCGACTGGTATTCTTATGGCAACTCGCATTACGCCCCGATTCGTGTGGAGCCAGGTTCCACGCGGCGGGGCTTTCTGTGTCAACCGGAAGGGACTCATTGCCTGACAACAACCCCAGTGTCTCGAAGACCGACGCCTCCTACGGCGCCGCGGACATCACCGTCCTCGAGGGACTGGAAGCGGTCCGCAAGCGTCCCGGCATGTACATCGGCTCGACCGGTCCGCGTGGTCTCCACCATCTCGTCTACGAGGTCGTCGACAACTCGGTCGACGAGGCCCTGGCCGGTCACTGCGACAGCGTCCGCGTCGTCCTGCACCCGGACAACAGCTGCACGGTCGAGGACGACGGTCGCGGCATCCCGGTCGAGACGATGGCGAAAGAGCAGCGGCCCGCCGCGGAGGTCGTGCTGACCGTCCTCCACGCCGGCGGCAAGTTCGGCGACGGCGGCGGCTACAAGGTCTCTGGCGGCCTGCACGGCGTCGGCGTCTCGGTCGTCAACGCGCTGTCGGAGCGCCTGCATCTGGAGATCAGCCGCGACGGCTTCGTTTGGTCCCAGGACTACGAGCGTGGCAAACCGATGACCGACCTCGCCAAGGGCGAGCCGACCGGCGAGCACGGCACCAGCATCACCTTCCTGCCCGACCTGGAGATCTTCGAAGAGATCGGCTTTGACTTCGAGACCCTGGTCGAGCGGCTGCGCGAGACCGCCTTCCTGACCCGCGGCCTGAGGATCGAGCTGGTCGACGAGCGCGCCGAGGGCGACAGGGTCACGTTCCAGTACGACGGCGGCATCGAGGACTTCGTCCGCCACCTCAACGACAACAAGGACGAGGTCCACAAAAAGGTCATCTACTTCGAGGGTGGCAAAGAGGAGGGCCAGGTCGAGATCGCGATGCAGTGGAACAGCTCCTACCAGGAGTCGATCTTCAGCTTCGCCAACAACATCAACACCCACGAGGGCGGCTCCCACCTCTCCGGCTTTCGCTCTGCACTGACGCGGACCCTGAACGCCTACGCGCGCAACAAAGGACTGCTCAAAGAGAAAGACGACAACCTCGCCGGCGAGGACGTTCGCGAGGGGCTCACGGCGGTGATCTCGGTCAAGCTGCACGACCCCCAGTTCGAGGGCCAGACCAAGACCAAACTCGGCAACCCGCCGATCCGCGGCCTGGTTGAGGAGATCGTCAACCGCAAACTCGGCGAGTACCTGGAGGAGAACCCGACCGACGCACGGCGGGTGATCATGAAGGCGGTCGACGCCTCCCGCGCCCGCGCCGCGGCGCGCAAGGCCCGCGACCTGACCCGCAAGTCGGCCCTGGAGAACTCGACCCTGCCGGGCAAGCTCGCCGACTGCTCGGTCAAGGATCCGAGCCTGGCCGAGATCTTCGTGGTCGAGGGAGATTCCGCCGGTGGCTCCGCCAAGCAGGCACGCGACCGCAACACCCAGGCGGTGCTGCCGCTGCGCGGCAAGATCATCAACGTCGAGAAGAGCCGGATCGACAAGGTCCTCGCCAACAACGAGATCCAGGCGCTGATCACGGCAATTGGGACCGGCGTCCACGACGAGTTCAACATCGAGGGCGCCAGGTACCACAAGATCGTGATGGCGACCGATGCCGACGTCGACGGTGCCCACATCCGCACCCTCGTCCTCACCTTCCTCTACCGGCAGATGCCGGAGCTGATCGATGCCGGCTACGTCTACATCGCCAAACCGCCGCTCTACCGGGTCAAGCAGGGCAATCAGGAGACCTATCTGGAGCGCGAGTCCGAACTCGAGGAGCTGCTGCTGCGCGGCAAGCTCGAGGACTTCGAGCTGATCGACGCCAACGGTGCCGCCAAGAAGCTGACCACGAGCCGCTGGCAGGCCTACGTGCGGCGCTCGAAAGAGTACGAGGGCTGGGGCTCGTCGCTGCAGGCTGCGTTCGGCAGCGAGACCGTCCGCTTCCTGGAGGAATCGAACCTGCTCGACGAGGGCGTCGCCAGCGTCGACGCCGCCGCCAAGCTGCTGGCAGCCAAAGCGATCGAGGGGGCACCCTTCGACACCGAGGTGCTCTCGGTCACCGAGGATCTGCTCGTCGTCAAGGCGATCGAACGCAGGAGCGGCCTGGCCCGGACCCACAGGCTGCCGGCGACGCTCTTCGCCGGCCACGACTACCGCAAGTTCGTCGAGGTTCACGAGGCCTTGCTGAAACAGGTCGGCCGGCCTCCGTTCACGATCAACTTCGGCGAGCGCCGTAACGCCGCGACCTCGTTCCAGACGCTACGCGGCGCCGTGCTCGAGCTCGCCCGCCACGGCGTCTCGTTGACCCGGTTCAAGGGCCTCGGCGAGATGAACGCCGACCAGTTGCGCGAGACGACGATGGATCCCGCCAGCCGCACCCTGGCCCGGGTAACGCTCGAAGACGCCACCGCAGCCGACCTGATCTTCTCGATGCTGATGGGCGATCAGGTCGCCCCACGGCGCGAGTTCATCGAGAAACACGCCAAAGAGGTCCGTTTCCTTGACGTCTGATCTGACCCGAACGGAGAACCGCTGATGGCGCTCGACGCTCTGACCGGACACATCGAAGACCGCGGTCTCGAGAAAGAGATGCGCTCGTCGTACCTCGACTATGCGATGAGCGTGATCGTCGGGCGGGCGCTGCCCGATGCCCGGGACGGCCTCAAGCCGGTCCACCGCAGGGTGCTTTACGCGATGCACGATGTCGGCCTGCAGCCGACCCGCGCCTACCGCAAGTGCGCCTTCATCGTCGGTGAGGTGATGGGTAAGTACCACCCCCACGGAGACTCGGCGATCTACGACACGCTGGTGCGGATGGCGCAGGAGTTCTCGCTGCGCTACATGCTCGTCGACGGCCAGGGCAACTTCGGCTCGATCGACGACGACCCGGCGGCGGCGATGAGGTACACCGAGGCGCGCCTGACCCGTCTCGCCACCGAGCTGCTGCGCGACATCGACGCGGACACCGTCGACTTCGGCCCCAACTACGACGAAACGACCCAGGAGCCGCTGGTCCTGCCGGCGCGCTTCCCGAACCTGCTGGTCAACGGCAGCTCCGGCATCGCGGTCGGGATGGCGACCAACATCCCGCCGCACAACCTGCGCGAGGTCTCGGCCGCGGTGGCCGCCTACATCGACGACCCGCAGATCGATCTGCCGGGCCTGATGGAGCACGTCAAGGGCCCCGACTTCCCCGGCGGCGGGATCATGAGCCGCGAGGGGGTCCGCGACGCCTACGGGACCGGTCGCGGAAGTATCAAGGTCCGCGCCCGCGCTCACGTCGAGCCACTGCGCGGGGGCAAGGAGGCGATCATCGTCACCGAGCTGCCGTTCACGGTGAAGAAGCTCGGCGACGGTGGCCTGGTGACCAAGATCGCCGACCTCGTCCGCGACAAGAAACTAGAGGGCATCTCCGACCTGCGCGATGAGTCCGATGGCTCGGGCATGCGCTTGGTGATTGAGCTCAAACGCGGCGGACCACCGGCCAAGGTGGTGCTCAACAACCTCTACAAAAAAACCTCGATGCAGACGACCTTCGGCGCCAACATGGTGGCACTGGTCGACGGCGTGCCGCGGACGCTGAGCCTGCTCGAGCTGATCCACCACTACGTCGACCACCAGCGCGAGGTCGTCACCCGCCGGACCCAGTACGAACTGCGCCGGGCCGAGGCCCGCGCCCACATCCTCGAGGGACTGCTGGTCGCGCTCGACAACCTCGACGCGGTGATCAAACTGATCCGCGCCTCGACCGATCCCGACGCCGCCCGCGATGGCCTGATCTCGCAGTTCGAGCTCTCGCGAGAGCAGGCCCAGGCGATCCTCGACATGCGCCTGCAGCGCCTGACCGCGCTTGAGGCCGACAAAGTCCGGGCCGAGCACGCGGACCTGATGGAGCGGATCGGCGAGCTGCGCGCGATCCTCGGCGACGAGGCCAAGGTGATGGCGATCGTCAAGGAGGAGCTGGCGGAAATCGTCGAGTCCTACGGCGACGAGCGGCGCACCGAACTGGCTCACTTCGAGGGTGACGTCGGGATCGAGGACATGATCGCCGACCAGCAGATGGTGATCTCGCTGACCGCCTCCGGCTACGTCAAGCGCCTGCCGCTGGCCACCTACCGCCAGCAGCATCGCGGCGGCGTCGGCGTGATGGGGATGAACCTCAAAGACGACGACTACATCGCCCATCTCCATATTTGCTCGACTCACGACTTCCTGCTCTTCTTCACCAACCGCGGCAAGATCTACCGGCTCAAGGTCTACGAGCTGCCGGAGGGCTCGCGCAACGCCAAAGGCAGCTCGCTGAACAACCTGCTGCCGCTGCGCGAAGGCGAGAAGGTGATGGCGGTGATCCCGACCCGGGACTTCAAGGAGGACAGGTACCTCGCCTTCGCCACCGCCAAGGGGCTGATCAAGAAAACCGAGTTCCTCGCCTACAACACGCCGATCCGCGCCGACGGGATCATCGCGATCAAGGTCCGCGATGGCGATGAGCTGGTCCAGGTGCGGCTGACCTCGGGCGAAGACGACATCCTGATCGTCTCCCACTCCGGCCACGCCTCACGGTTCTCCGAGCAGCTGGTGCGGCCGATGGGCCGCGACACCAGCGGCGTCAAAGGCATGAACGTGTCCGGCAAGGGCAACCGGGTCCTGGCGATGGACATCGCCCGCAACGACACCGAACTGTTCGTCGTCACCGAGAACGGCTACGGCAAGCGCACGCCGGTCTCCGAGTACCCGGTCAAGGGTCGCGGCACGAAAGGCGTCCTCACTGCGCGCCTGACCGAGAAGAAGGGCGGCCTCGCCGGCGCCCTGATCGTCGGCGAACACCAGGAGCTGCTCTTCATCTCCCAGAACGGCATGGTCCAGCGCACCTCCGTCAGCGGCATCTCCCAGATGGGCCGCTCGACCCAGGGCGTCAAGGTGATGAACATCAAGGACGACGACCGGGTCAGCGCCGTCGCCCTGGTGGTCGAGTCCGACACCCCAGAGTCGGCGGCTCCTCCGGAGATTGAGGCGGACGAACTTCCCGCGGTGGCCGAGGCCGGCTCCGACGGGGACGGCAGCTAGAAGCTCGAGCGTTGGAGGAGGCGTTTCCCCCTCCCACGAAGGCCGTCGCGCAGCTGGTCCGCCAGAGGGTTCAAGCGTCGTCACCTGAGCCTCCGTGGGAGGGGGAAACGCCTACCTCTCACCCCACCAGCTTCGTCGCCGACAGCTACGCAGCTTGAGGCAGGTACTGCTGCCAAGCCGTCGGGATCTTCGGGCTCGCCACCTGGATGAAGACCGTGGCCGGCGGTGCCTTCGGGGAGTTCTTCGGGTGCATGTGGATCTCGCGGGGGAGGCGGTTGCCCTTGCGGCGGTTGCAGTTGGCGCAGGCAGCGACGATGTTCTCCCAGACGGACTTGCCACCGCGGCTTCTGGGAATGACATGGTCGACGGTGAGGCCGGATTTGGTCGAGCCGCAGTACTGGCAGGTCCAGGAGTCACGGGCGAGCACGGCGCGCCGCGTGATCTTGCGCCGGTGGGCCTCGCGAGGGATGCGCACGTAGTTGACGAGGCGGATCACGTCAGGGCGCTCCATCGTCATGTGCTCGGAGTGGAGGGCGCCGGCGCGTTGCTCGAGCAGCTCGGCCTTCTCCTTCAGCAGCAGCACAGCGGCGCGTCTCAGCGTGCAAACGTTGATCGGCTCATACGTCGCGTTTAGTACCAGGACCCTGGCCATGCTGCGCAAATTGTAGGCAGGTCACCGCCCGATGTCGCTAGCCCAGCGGGTAGGAGCCCAGAATTCGCACCGAGTCGGCCTTCGAGCGAAGCTGGGAAATCGCCTCCGCCACGGGCTCGTCGTCGGCCGCACCCTCGAGATCGCAGAAGAACATGTAGCGGCCGAGGCCGCTGCGGAGGGGACGGGACTCGATGCGGCTGAGGTTGATGTCGCGGCTGGAGAACTCGTTGAGGGCGTTGACGAGAGCGCCCGGGTGGTCTTCGCCCAGCTCGGAGAAGACGAGGGCGGTCTTCCAGGGACCGTTGCCTTCCGGCTCGGTGCCCTCGGGGGCGATCCAGACGAAGCGGGTGACGTTGCCGGCCTCGTCCTCGACCCCCTCGCGCAGGATCGCGCAGGCGTAGAGCTGGGCGGCGGCGCGGGAGCCCAGGGCCGCCCAGGGCCGCGAGGACTCGCTGACCATCCGCACCGCAGCGGCGGTGCTGCTGACGCTGCGCAGTTCGATCTCGGGCAGGGTCTCGCGCAGGAAGCGGGCGCATTGGGCGAGCGGCTGCTGGTGGGAGAGGACCGCCTCGACCGCCTCGATCTCGACCTGGTCGCGGGCGATCAGGTGGACCCGGACCCGGTAGTCGTGCTCGCCGACGATCGCCACCGAGTCGGCGTCGAAGGCGAGCGTGTCGAGGGTGCCGCGGACCGAGCCCTCGATCGAGTTCTCGAAGGGGACCAAGGCGCGATCGGCGTCGCCCTGCTCGACGGCGAGGATCGCGTCGTGGATCGTCGCGGTCCGCAGTGGCTCGAAGTCTGACGCGCTCGTCGCTTCGCCGAGCGCGTCCTCGGTGAAGGTGCCGGCGGGACCGAGGTAGGCGATTCGCATCACTGCCGCCCTGCTGGCCGGACGCGCACCTATTCGAAGACGACGGTGTAGCTGGCTTCGTTGTTTTCGGAGACCTGCTCGCCCGGCACCGTTTCGACGTCGACTTCGAGCGTCACTTCGCCGCTCGGCGCCGGCGTCAACGGGATCGCCACCGAGCCGGTTTCTCCGGCGCCGATGCTTTCGATCGTCCCCTGCAGTTCGTTGCCTTCGACGGAGACCGTGACGCCGACGCCGTTCTCGGTCGATTCGCCCTGGTTTTCGACTTCCACTTCGACTTCCGGGGTTTCTCCGGCGGAGACGCCGGCAACTTCTTCCCCCAGTTCGGTGCCATTGACGCTGACGCTGCCCAGGCCGAGGCCATGCACTCCGGGGGCGGCGGTGCCGCTGGAGCCGCTGATCGCGCTGAGGGCATTGCTGACCGAGCTTTCTTCCAGCCACATCGTGCCTTCCGGCAGGAATTCGCTCTTCGGCACGTCGCTCCCCTGAATCCCGTTGGAGGCGAGGACAGCGTTGATTTCGGGTCGCGCGACTTCTTCGTAGACGACGTCGCCGGCGAGCAGCTTCCGCATCTGGTTGGTGATCGCCGTGGTCGCCTTGGCCGCGCCGGCATCGCCGAGCGCGGTGCTGATCTTGTCGGCGATCTCGGTCATCGCGCTGCTGCGCAGCTCGTAGCTCAGCTCCAGTGCGTTCTGGGCCTGGCCCATGTCGCCGGGGGCGCTAAAGCCGTCGACCTGCGAGGCGTAGTTGTCCATCGCGCTGCGGTCGGCGTTGACCGCAGCGACGAACTCGGTCACCGAGAGGGGGCCTGGATCGGCGAGTTTGCCGAAGAAGTCCTTGCTCGTCTGTTCGGTCCCTTCCGCAACCTCAGTGACCTTGCGGGCGTAGTCGCTGAGGGCCCGGTTCGCACGGGCGTCGAGGCAGCCCTTGACGCCGAGCACGATCAGGATCAGGAGGATCAGGCCGCCGCCCAGCGCGAGCCCACGCCGCAGCATGATCTGCTGGCGTTCGGGACGGCGTTTCGGCCGCTCGCGACGTCGCGGCCCGGTTACTGGCGAATCCTCCAAGAAGCGGCTCTCCAAGCTGGTTGGGTGGGCGAAGAGTATGAAGCCTGGCGGGGTCGGCGCGTCAAGACCGGCAGCAAACGGTGCGTTTTTCCCAGGGCCGCAGGCGCAGGAGAGCCAGGCCGGCCGCCGAAGTGGAAGGAGCTTTGGTCGGTTCTCTCGTTCTCAACCGCTTCCTGATCGAGCGCCGCATCGGCAGCGGCGGCTTCGGCGTTGTCTACGAGGCCTGGGACGGACGCCTCGAGCGACCGGTCGCGGTCAAGGCGATCGAGCAGAACGGCGAGGCCGGGCGGCGGGTCATTCGCGAGGCGCAGGCGGCGGCGCGACTCAACCACCCGGGCATCGTCACCCTCTATGAGCTGGGCGAGGAGGACGGCAACGCCCTGCTGGTCAGCGAGCTGGTCGAGGGCTCGACCCTGGCCCGCCTCGACAGAGCCGGCGAGCTCTCAGACCGCGAGATCGGCGAGATCGGCGCCGACCTCTGCGAGGCGCTCGACCACGCCCACTCGCGCGGCGTCGTCCACCGCGACATCAAGCCCCAGAACGTCCAGGTGACCGAGACCGACGGGGAGCCGCGCGCGAAGCTGATGGACTTCGGGATCGCCCACCTCGCCGACGGCGCTTCGCTGACCGCACCCGGCGATGTCGTCGGCACCCTTGCCTACATGTCGCCCGAGCAGGCCGAAGGCCGGGCGACCGGCCCCGAGGCCGACGTCTACTCGCTGGCCCTGGTCCTCTACGAGTGCTGGAGCGGCGAGAATCCGCACCGGCGCTCGAGCCCGGCAGCGACTGCGCGCGCGATCGGCGCCCGTACCCGTCGTCTGCACCGCCTCCGACCCGACCTGCCGCGCGAGTTGACCGACGCGATCGACGGCTGCCTCTCGCCCCGGCCCAACCACCGGCTCTCGCTGGAGGAGCTGGGGTCGGCGATCGAGGACTCGCTCGAGCTGCTCCCGGACCACACGCAGTCCGCCAACCACCACCTCGGCTCCCGTCTCGGCGCCCTCGTCCTCGCCACCGCGGTGGGGGCCTGGCTCGCGCTCGGCCACGGGATCCTGCTTCCGTAGGATTTCGACATCGCCCTTCTGCGCAACCTCGAGTCCCGGATCGAAGGCCTCGTCGAGGGGGTCTTCAGCCGTGCCTTCAGCTCCGAGGTGCAGCCGGTCGAACTGGCCCGCAAACTGGCCAAGGAAATGGACGCGCACAAGACCGCCTCGGTCCAGCGCGTCTACGTCCCTAACGAGTACATGGTCTACCTCTCGACCAAGGACCGGGCCAAGCTCGAGGGCTACGAGCGCTCGCTCGAGCAGGAGCTCTCCGGCTACCTGCTGGAGCACGCTCGCCGCCGCGGCTACGACCTGCTGACCCGGCCCGCGGTCGAGTTCAGCACCGACGAGCGCCTGCGCCTCGGCGAGTTCGGGATCCAGGCCCGCCTGGTCAAGCCACCGGCCCACGAGGGTGAGGCCCCGAAACAGGGCGAAGAGGGCCACACGATGGTCTACTCGGCCGTGCGCGAGCGCGACCGGGCCCGCCCCAAACGGCCCGAGGAGGCGGTCGGCGCCCTGGTCTCCACCCGCGCTGTCGTCTCCATGGACGACCGCCGCTACGTGCTCGATGGGCCGCGGGCGACGATCGGCCGCTCGAAGTCGGTCGAGTGCGTGCTCTCCGACCCCAACGTCTCCCGCCGCCACGCCGAGCTGCGCCGCTCGGAGTCGGGCGACTGGCAGATCGCCGACCTCGGATCGACCAACGGGATCAAGGTCAACGGCCGCCGCGTCGCCTCGACCAGGCTCTCGCCGGGGGACCAGGTGACCGTCGGCACGACCACCTTCCGCTTCGACATCGAGCAGTGACGGGCGCTGGCCGTAAGGTGCCGAGGACGTGGCCTACGACCCGATATCTGTCGCTCTGAAGTTCGGCTTCCTGGCCGTCCTCTACCTGTTCCTGCTGGTGATCGCCCGCAGCGCGATCAAGGACCTGCGGCGGACGGTTTCACCGGCTCCGGACGCGACCGGGTTCCACGCCGCCCCGGCCTACGCCGAGTCGCCCCGCGGCGTCGATGGCTGGCTCGTCGTCGAGCGCGGCGGCGGCCTCGAACGCGATGAGCGCTTCGACCTGATCGGAGGCCTCTCGATCGGCCGTTCGAAGGAGTCCGACGTGCAGATCGAGGATCGTTACGCGTCGAGCCTCCATGCCCGGGTCTTCTCTCGCAGCGGCCACTTCTACGCCGAGGACATGAGCTCGACCAACGGCACCCTGCTGAACGGGGCCACGCTTAAGGGGGAGGCAGAGCTGATCGACGGCGACACGGTGCAGATCGGCGACACAGTCTTCAGGTTCGAGGCCCAGTGACGCTGCGGATCGACGACCAGGCCACGCGCACCGACACCGGGCGCCAGCGCAGCGCCAACGAGGACTCACTCTTCGTGCGTGCGCCGGTCTTCGTCGTCGCCGACGGCATGGGCGGCGCCCAGGCCGGCGAGGTCGCCTCCAAAGCCGCCGCCGACTCCTTCGATCGCGAGCTGCCCGCGGGGCCGCCGGAGCGGGTCCTGGAGGAGACGATCGAGGCGGCCAACCGGACGATCCACGAGCATGCCCGCAACGATCCGGACCTGGCGGGGATGGGAACGACGATCACGGCGACGATCGTCGACCCGGAGGCCGAGGAGGTGGCGATCGGCCATGTCGGCGACAGCCGCGCCTACCGCCTGCGCGCCGGCAAGCTCGAACGGCTCACCCGCGACCACTCGCTGGTCGAGGAGATGCGGCGCAAGGGGCAGCTGACCGACGCCCAGGCCGAGGACCACCCGCAGCGCTCGATCATCACCCGCGCACTCGGCCCCGAGCCCGAGGTCGTGGTCGACCTGCAGACCGTCCCCGCCCAGGCCGGCGACGTCTTCCTGGTCTGCTCCGACGGCCTGACGACGATGCTCGGCGATGAGCAGATCGCCCGGCTGCTGTCGCGCGCGACCTCGATGCAGTCGACGGTCCGTGCCCTGGTCGACGAAGCCAACCGGGCCGGCGGCCGCGACAACATCACCGTTATCGCCTTCCGCCTCGAGGACGCCGCGGCTCCGGTGCGGGCGCCCGAGGGGGCGACACTGGTCGGGTCGTCAGCCGAGGAGGCAGGGCTGACCGCGACCGAGGTCCGCCGCCGCGCCGCCGCCGAGGCCGCGCGCCAGCGCCGTGAGGAGCTCGCCGGCGCCAAGCCGCGTCGCCGCCTGCGCACGGTCGCCAAGGTGCTGCTCGCCGCGATCGTGCTCGCCGCGATCGCCTTCGGCGCCTGGTACGGCAACCGCCAGATCTGGTTCCTCGGCACCGACCCCGCCGGCCGCGTCGCCCTCTACCGCGGCGCCCCCTACGAACTGCCCTTCGGGCTCAAGCTCTACGACGAGCGTTACGCGAGCCCGATCCAGACTTCCTCGCTGCCGCCGCGACGCAGCGACGCGGTCACCGGCCACGACCTGCGCTCGCGCGAGGACGCGGTCTCCCTGCTCGAAGAAATCCAGAAGAGCCAGGGGGTTCCTTGAGCTCCGCCAGGAACCGGGAGCTGACCGCCCTGGTTCCGGTTGCGCTCCTGCTCACAGCCGGCTTCGCCGCGGTCTTTGCCCAGGAGGGCTCGCGCCTGGGCAACCTCAGCCTGATCTACGGCGCCTACTTCTTCGGGCTCTGCCTCGCCACCCACATCTACCTGCGGATCCGCCTTCCAGACGCCGACCCCTACCTCTTCCCGCTGGTGGCGCTGCTGACCGCCTTCGGGCTGGTGATGATCTACCGGATCGACGAATCGCTGGCCCGCGACCAGGCGAACTGGTTCGTCCTCGGCCTGGTCCTCTTCGCGCTGACGATCCAGTTCCTGCGCGATTACGAGATCCTTGAGCGCTACCGGTACACGATCGCCGCGATCGGACTACTGATCCTGCTGGCGCCACGGCTGCCGGGGATCGGCCAGCAGGTCAACGGCGCCTACCTCGGGGTCAAGATCGGGCCGTTGCAGTTCCAGCCGGCCGAGTTCTCGAAGATCGCGATCGTCATCTTCCTCGCCAGCTACCTGCGGGAGAACCGCGAGGTGCTGATCGTCGGCGCCCGCCGCGTGCTCGGCGTCACCCTGCCGCCGCTCAAGCACTTCGGGCCGATGCTGGTCGTCTGGGGCGCCTCGATGTTCATGCTCGTCTTCATCCGCGACCTCGGCAGCTCGCTGATGTTCTTCGCCGCCTTCCTCGCCCTGCTCTATGTGGCGACCGGGCGCTTCTCCTTCGTCGTCATCGGCATGGCGATGTTCACCGTCGGCGCCTGGTTCTTCGCGACGACCGTGCCCCACGTCCACCAGCGGGTGGAAATCTGGCTTCATCCCTACCACGACCCGCTCAACTCCGGGTACCAGATCCTGCAGTCGATCTTCGCCCAGGCGGACGGCGGTCTCTTCGGCAAAGGCTTCGGCCAGGGGCTGATCACGATCCCCGGCACCCACCAGGCGCTGCTGCCGGCGGCCCAGACCGACACGATCTATTCGTTGATCGTCAACGAGCTCGGCCTCTTCGGCGCCTGCGCGGTGATCCTCATCTATCTGCTGATCGCCGCCCGCGGCTTCAAGATCGCCCTGCTCGCCAGCGACGGCTTCTCGAAGCTGCTGGCCACCGGGCTGACCGCGGTCTTCGCGATCCAGGCTTTCGTGATCATCGGCGGCGTCACCCGAGTGATCCCGCTGACCGGCGTCACCCTGCCCTTCATCAGCTACGGCGGCAGCTCTATCGTCGCCAACTTCGTGCTGCTGGCGCTGCTGCTGCTGGTCTCCGACCGCGCCCGGCGTGAGGCGGCCGAGCCCGGTGGCCGAGCGCTCGCCCTGGGGGGCGCATGAACCGTCAGATCGTCAAATTGTTCGGCTTCATCGTCGTCCTCTTCGCGATCCTGGTCGGCTTCACGTCCTACTGGTCGGTCTTCGACGCCAAGGCGCTGAAGGAAAAGGAAGCCAACAAACGGCCGCTGCTGGAGCAGCAGCAGATTCGCCGTGGCCGCATCCTCGCCGCCGACGGCACGGTGATCGCGAAGTCGGTCGCGAAGGGCCACGGCGACGGGCTGCGCTTCGTCCGCCGCTACCCCGAAGGGGCCCTCTTCGGACACCCGATCGGCTACAGCTTCGTGCGCCAGGGGGACTCCGAGTTCGAGCGGTTCCACAACAGCGAACTGGTCGGCGAAGAATCCGAATTCGGCTCGATTCTCGACCAGCTGACCGGCCACAACCAGGAAGGCGACGACGTCGTCACCAATCTCGACCTACCGGCCCAGCGGATCGCGCTCGAAGACCTCGAACAAGCCGGCTTCGGCGCCGTCGTCGCGATCGAACCGAGCACCGGCGAGGTCAAGGTGATGGCCTCCAACAAGCCCTATGACCCCAACCGGGTCCCCTACGAACTCGAAAAGCTGATTCAGAACAACATCGAAACGCCGCTGTTCAACCGCGCCACTCAGGGCATCTACCCACCAGGCTCGACCTTCAAGGTCGTCACCGCCGCTGCCGGGTTGGAGAGCGGCACGATCACCCCGGAAACGACGATCGACGCCCCGGGCTCGCTCGACGACGAAGGCCACGAACTCGCCAACGACTTCAACCAGGACTGGGGATCGATCAGCCTCGACACGGCGCTGACCAACTCGGTCAACACCTGGTTCGGCCAGCTCGGCCAGAAAGTCGGCCAGGACGCGCTGTTCGAAACGATGGAAAGGTTTGGCTTCAACTCGACACCGCCGATCGACTTGCCGAACGAAGGCGCCGAAAGCGAGGTCGCGACCAGCGGCGTCTATGGCGAAGACGGACTGCTCGATAAGAACGACCCGGTCGATCTGGCGCGGGTCGCGATCGGCCAGGAGCGGTTGCTGGCTTCGCCGCTGCAGATCGCGATGGTCGCCGCAGCGGTCGCCAACGGCGGCAAGCTGATGAAGCCCC